>NZ_BBJH01000008.1 GCF_000739775.1 Paraburkholderia heleia NBRC 101817
TCCCGCTCGATCACGCTTGATCCCGCTTGATCCCGCTTTCAAGACAGCAAGCAGAGCAACAGGAAGTATCAGGCGGATCGCCGCGCGTCAGCAGCGGCGACCCGCCTGCAGCAGCAACCACGCGCAATACTAGAAACTGATCAGAAGCCGCGCGGTATTCGCCTTGTCTTTGTCCTGGGTGGAAGGATGAAGCCGGGCAACAGTGCATGTGGCGCCTGCACGCGTAGCGCGCAACGCCACGGATTGAACGATGCTCAACTCTCGCGGATATATAGGATGACTAATCGTATTGCATTGGTGACAGGTGGTATGGGCGGCCTCGGCGAGGCCATCAGCGTGAAACTGCATGACGCGGGTTATCGCGTTGTCGTGACGCACTCGCCGGACAACGCGGGCGCCAGGGACTGGTTGGCGCGCATGAAGGAGACCGACCGCGAATTCCACGCCTACGGCATGGATGTGGCCGACTATGATTCGTGCCAGCGCGGCGCGAAGCAGATCCAGAGCGAGATCGGCCCTGTGGATATTCTCGTGAACAACGCGGGCATCACGCGCGACATGACGTTCCGCAAGCTCGACAAGGTCAATTGGGACGCCGTGTTGCGCACGAATCTCGATTCGATCTTCAACATCTCGAAGCCGCTGTGCGACAGCATGGTCGAGCGCGCCTGGGGCCGCATTATCAACATTTCGTCGGTGAACGGTTCAAAGGGTTCGGTCGGCCAGACCAACTACGCCGCGGCGAAAGCCGGCATGCACGGCTTCACGAAGTCGCTCGCGCTGGAAGTGGCGCGCAAGGGCGTGACCGTGAACACCATTTCACCGGGCTATCTCGCCACGAAAATGGTGACCGCCATTCCTCAGGATATTCTCGATACGAAGATCCTGCCGCAGATCCCGATGGGCCGCCTCGGCAACCCCGGTGAAGTCGCGGCGCTCGTGCTGTTCCTGTGCTCGGATGAGGCGGGCTTCGTGACGGGCGCAAATATTCCTATCAACGGCGGCCAGCATATGCAGTAACGCTATGCTAAACATGTATCGCGCATGAATGATGTCAGGCGACTTTCGCTGGGCGATGCGCGGCGCATGGGGCAGCGGTAATCCATACCGACCGCCGCATTGCAGGGGACGCGTAAAGCGTGCCTTGCAATGCGGCGGTTTTGCATGGTGCCGCCGGGGTTTGCGGGGCACGAACGTCGCGGTCGCCGGTTTCGGGCCGACGGGTGCAACGCTCGCACGCGCTAGGCGCGGCGCGTGTGCCGCAGCGGCGCGAGGCCGCTTGACCCGACGCGCGGGCGGTCCGCAATGAAACGCGAGCTCAAAGAAAGCCTTCCGGCGTTTCGAACTCCGAATCGTCGACCTCGATATCGGCCGAGCAGGCTCCCTCGATGGCGGGCGGCGTCTGTTGCGCCGCGAAGCGCTCGCGCACGCGCTCGCGAATGCGTTGATGGATCATGCGCCGGCGCGCCGTGTCCATCGCGGCGTAGCGGTCGAGTTGCTCGCGCGAAAAGTGCAGCGTGGCGGCGCAGCGCGCGTCGAGCGTGGTGTCGCGGTGCGAGTCCACGACCCACGAAAGCTGGATGACGATTGTCTCACCCTCGTCGATGAGGCTGACCGCCGGCCGCTTGGGCGATTCGAAAATATTCGCGACGGCGATCTGGATTTCCTCCAGGCGCTGGGCGAAATCGAAGGTGTTCATAAGGGCTCCCGTCTCGATGGCTGATTCCCGCACACTTCGCAGCGCGCATCGGGCGTTCCAGCCGTGCCTGGGCACGCACGATGCGCCCATTGGCAAGCGGCAGGCGAACGCGCAAGCCGCGTAGCGCCACACGAATGGCACGACGCATGCGCGCCCGCTTAGGGACTGTCACTCATCGAAGCCTGCAAGGAGGGAGCCATGTCCATGATCGTTGCAAGCCGCTTCACGACGCTGCACGAAGCGGAAGTGGCCGTCGACAAGCTGCGTTCGAACGGCTTCGTCGGCGAGGATATTGCCTCGTTTTTCGTGAATCCGAGCGGCCAGCACGCGCGTTATCCGGCGGGCGGCGACGAGTTTGTCGACCCGGGCGCGCGCGGGTCGTCGCTCGGCGCCGCCACGGGCGCGGCGGCGGGCGCGGTGATCGGCCTCGTGCTCGGCGTGCTGATCTCGTACGTCGTGTTCCACTCGCTGGTGGTGCTGGCGGTGGCCGCCGGCGTGGGCGCCTATGTGGGCACGCTGGCGGGCGCGCTATGGCAGACGAGGGGCGGCGGCAAGGCGCGCCCGCCCGACATCGGCCACGAGCCCGACGGCACGCCAAGGGCCCGCGAGTCCGGCGTGCTGGTGGCCGTGCACGTGAGCCCCGGCACCCAGCACACGGCGGCGCAGGTGCTGGGTACGGCAGGCGGTATGGAGATCGAGCGCGCGGACGGACGCTGGCAGCAAGGGCACTGGGCGGACTTCGACCCGACCCGCAGCGTCGAGCCGCTGCGCGAATGAGGGGCGGCACGTTGCGCCGACAAGGAGGACGACATGAAGCATCGCGAGAGCCCGGACGACGACGGCAAGCACGTCAAGCGTCCGCAGCACGAAAGCAGTGAGCCGCTCGCGCGGCGTCACCCGCACGAACCGCGCTCGGTGGGCCGCCAGGGGCATAGCGACGTGGAAAGCGGGCAGGAGGACACGGACCGCTGGGGCGGCGATACGTACCAGGAGCGCACGAAAAACGACGCCCATGTGAACCGCAATTCGCGAGAGGGGCGGCGCTGAGTTCGCTCAGGCCGGACAGCTGCCGCTGAGCGCCGCGTATTACCTGGCGTTACGTGGGCATTACTTCGGCATTACCTGGGCGACACGTCGATGTCGCCGAAGTACTTATGCGCGAGCGATGTGACCGTGCCGTCGGACTCGATCTTCGCGATGGCGGCGTTCAGGCGCTCGCGCAAGGCCGTATTGCCCTTGCGGATGCCGAACGCCACGCCGCTGCCCAGAATCTTGTCGTCGCGCACGGCTTCGCCCACGAAGGCAAAGCCTTTTCCTTCGGGCTGCGAAAGAAAGCCCTTCTGGCCCGCGGGTGCGAGCACGAGCGTCGCGTCCAGACGCCCGGCGCCGAGGTCTGCGTAAATCTGGTTCTGGTCCTGGTAGGGCACCACGGTCACGCCGGCGGACTCCCAGTGCACCTTTGCATAGGTTTCCTGAATCGACGACTGCAGCACGCCGACACGTTTGCCCTTGAGCGACGCGGCGGTGGCGACGAGCCCGCTGTCACTGCGCGCGATCAGGCGGCTCGGCACGCGATAAATCACCGTGGTGAAATCGATGGCCTCGCGGCGCTTTTCGGTGGCGTTCATCGCCGAGTTGATGGCGTCGAACTTGCGGCCCTGGAGCGCGGGAATCAAGCCGTCGAACGAGGTTTCGACCCATTTGCAGGTCATGCCCGCCTTCGCGCACACGGCATTGCCGATGTCGATATCGAAGCCTTGCAGCGTGCCGTCCGCGGCTTTGGTTTCGAACGGCGGATACTGCGCCTCGACGCCGAAGCGCAACAGGTTCGCATCGGCGAATGCCGATGCCGGGCCGAGTACGCCGTATACGCACGCCAGCGCGAGGAGCGCGTTGCGTCGCTTCATGATGATCTCCTTGCCTATCAGGCTCGTTGTGTTTCGAAGGCGGTGCGCTAGATCGCGCAAAGGCGGCGTGCGCCTTCGAGCAATGTTTCGTCATCCTTGGCAAAGCTCAGGCGGATGATGCCTTCGTCGGTGCCGTCGGTGTAGAACGCCGAGAGCGGAATCGTCGCCACGCGGGCGTCGCGAATGAGCCGCAGCACGAAATCGCTGTCGCGCTCGTCGGAGAAAGACCGGAAGCGCACGAGCATGAAGAAGCTGCCTTCGCTTGGCAGCAGTTCGAATCGCGAGCCCTCCAGCGCGCGCGCGAGCAGGTCGCGCTTGTGCTGGTAGAAGGCCGCGAGGCCCAGATAGCTTTGCGGCTCGGCAAGCGCCTGCGCGAACGCATACTGCATGGGCGTGTCGGCGGAAAAGACCATGAACTGGTGAACCTTGCGGAGCTCGTCCATCAGCGCGGCGGGGGCAAGGCAATAGCCCACGCGCCAGCCTGTGACGTGATACGACTTGCCGAACGACGAGACGATCACGCTGCGCTCGGCCAGCTCGCGATAGCGCGCCATGCTCCGGTGCGGCGCGCCGTCGAACACCACGTGCTCGTACACCTCGTCGGAGAGAATCACGATGTCGGTGCCGCGCGTGAGCGCCGCAAGCCGCGCGATGTCGTCCTCGCCGAAAATCGTGGCCGTGGGATTGTGCGGCGAGTTCACGATGATCATGCGTGTGCGCGGCGTGATGGCTGCGCTTACCGCGTCCCAGTCCACGCGGAAATGCGGCTGCGCGAGCTTGACCGCGACGGGCTTCGCGCCCTGCAGGCGGACGATGGGCGCATAGCTGTCGAACGAGGGCTCGAAATAGATGACTTCGTCGCCGGGATGCACGAGCGCGCTGATCGTCGAGTACAGGCCTTCGCTCGCGCTTGCGAGCACGGTCACTTCGCTCGACGGGTCGTAATGCGCGCCATGAAGCGTCTCGAACTTCGCGGCGAGCGCTTCGCGCAGGTCGGCGAGGCCCGCCATCGGCGCGTACTGGTTGTGGCCTGCGCGCATGGCGGCGGCCACGTCATCCATGAGTTTTGCAGCCGGGTCGAAATTCGGTGCGCCTTGCGAGAGGTTCAGCGCCTGATGTTCGGCGGCAAGCTGGCCGATTACCGTGAAAATCGTCGTGCCTACATCGGGCAGCTTGGAGCGGGCCTGCGCGGCGCTCTGCATGGTCGGTCTCCCTCTGGGCGGCGCGCGGCCGCATGGTGTGACAAATGCGAGGTTGCCGGAAGATCGGGCCTTGCGCTGAGCGCCCCATTACGCCGAAAGAGCGACCCGCATGCAATCGATTAATTCTCATGCCCGCCATGCGCTGCCCTCATGGCGCACTACGGCGTCGTGCGGTCCTCACCCATCCACTCGCTGAAGAGCCGCACCTTCTGCTGTTGGGCTACGCACTCGGGGTACACGAAATAGTAGCGCGAGCCTGTGGGAACGGCGAGATCGAAGGGCATGACGAGACGGCGTGTTTCGACATCCTCGCGTACGAGCGTGCGGTCGGTAATCGCGACGCCGAAGCCCTGCATGGCGGCAGTGGCTGCGAGATCGAGCGATTCGAACGTGGGGCCGAGATCGGCATCGACCTGTTTCGCGCCCGCGCGCGCGAGCCACAGACGCCAGTCGGCGTGATCGCGCGTGGGGTGCAGCAGGGTTTGATGGGCGAGGTCGTCGGGCTTGACGAGCGGGTGGCGCGAGAGCACCTCGGGCGTGCAGACGGGCGTGAGGTATTCGTCGAAGAGCGGCACCGCATGCACGTCGGCGCCGGGCGACGAGCCATAGATGATCGCCGCGTCGAAAGGCTCCGCCTGAAAGTCGACTTCGTGCCCCCACGTGGTCGTGATCTGGATCTGCAGGTCGGGGTGCTCGTTCTGGAAGCGCATGATGCGCGGCAGCATCCAGCGCATCACGCAGGTCGGGACCTTGAGCGCAAGCTCGGTGCGCTGGCGCGTGAGGCGCTGCGAGGCTTCCTCGATGCGGCCGAAGCCGTCGCGCACGGCGGGCAGCAGTTGCTCGCCTTCGGCGGTGAGCGTGAGACCTTTCGATGAGCGGCGAAAGAGCGGCAGGCCGTAGTACTGCTCGAGCGCGAGGACTTGCCGGCTGACTGCGCCTTGTGTGAGGCAAAGGTGCTCGGCCGCGCGCGTAAAGCTGCCGTAGCGAGCGACCGTTTCGAAAATCTGCAGGGCGTTGAGCGGAGGAAGGCGTCTCATGGCGGTCGTTGGGCGGCCGGGCGAGTGCACACCCGGCGGGAATCGAGCCGCTATGATACGACGGCCGCCCGCTTCAATCGTCCGCGCCGCCTGCGCTGCGCGCCGTGCTTGCCGCGCCGCTTCCCGCAATAAGTATAGCGATTAGCAGTGGGAGAAAAAGCAGGCCAATTCGGAATGTCGGACGCATGGTCCAGGTTCCTGAAACTCAAGTCCTGGCTTTTCGACGGACTTGCGACGTACGGAGACAGTTGCGTCTCCGCGCGATTATTCAACAGGACAATCGCTAATGCTGGAGTTACCCACTGCAGATTTTCTGATACGCGTCGCGAGACCTGGCATCAAAAGGAGCGCGCGAAAGTCACTGCGGGCGCGCCAGTCAAACGCGTGGCATATGGCGATACTCCTGCAAATGACGGTAGTACGCAGGCCTCAAGCAGCGGCAGTACCCCAGCTTCCGTACCAACCGGAGGTAAGATTGTGCAGATGTCCGATAAATGGGTGTATCAAAATCTTCCCGCAGCAGTGGGCCGCGAACTGGCCGAAACGATTCGAGACGACGGGTATGCGCGGCATATTCTCTATGTACCGTTTTATCTGCCAAGCGCGATTGAGCATGTGGCTGCCTTGTTGGAGGGACGGGAGCACGACCACGGCAATCACCACCTATCCCTTCACTACACCGAAGCGGAAGTGGCGAAGGCCGTAGAAGAAAAGCAGGCGCGGCTCGACAAAAAATTTGGAAGGACGTAAGGATGGCTGATTTTTCGCAGAAACGACGCCAGCGCTTCATTAGCGAGCCGTACTTCAAATGGCTCTCAGGTTTTCTGGTTCAGTCCATAGACAAATGGTCGAACACGCTGCCCGCTAACGGTACCGAGGCACAGAAACGGGCCAATGCTGCGTCTTCTCGTGCAGACGGACGGTTCGAACTACTCCTGCTCCGCTACACGGCAGGCGAGCCTATTGCAGCGATGCGTGACGAACTCGACGCTGTGGTCGTAGAGTACGAACAGGTCGCAAAATACCGAGGTCAGGAGTTCGGTCGGCCGGACTGGCCCGCTTTTCTTCTCAACGAACTCGCCGACTACGAGCGTGCGATGCAGCTCATCGGGCTCTGCCACCTGCTTCACCGAAAGGACCTCCTTCCTCGTATTGCTGCACTGGAAGACCCGATGTATCGCGCCCAGGATACCCTGTATGAGGACCTTCTCGCATACGGCATCGACGACCGTGTAGACGTGGATACGTGGTTTCATGAGTCGTATCGGGACTGCATCAACAGTGTCTACGGCGATTCTGATGAAGAGAGCTTGACGGACCTGGATGCTTATCTTGAGAAGTGGTATGCGTCCATGCGCGGCGTCCAATGGCACGACAACCATCTGGACCTGTCCGAAGACAAAGGGCTTTATTTCGGCTACTGGGCAATCGAGGCGGCCGCGCTCGCGTATCTGCTGGAGCTGGACGACACCTCGCTGCGCGAGCACATCGTCTACCCCAAGGACCTCGTCGACTTTGCGCGTAGTTTCCAGGAGAGTGCTCCGAGCGGGGCTCCGACTACCGGGCCCGTCACGGTCCGAACTGGCCAGATTTGCCCGGAGACGGGTGTCTGGAAAGCGCAAGGATTCAATGTACCGGGTGTGCTGGTAAAGCAGGGCGATGTAATGCCCGACGTTTTCGCTCCGGACCGCAGCGGAGCGCACCGGCCGCAACCGGCGATGTGGGCGTTCGAACGTAAAGCCTGACGGCACGTTGAATTCCACCTGTAAAGCCCGCCGCGCCTAATCCGGCGGTGGAGCGGTTCCGCGAAACCGTATTCGCGTTCGTGGCGCGTTCGCGCGAGGACAGCTGACGCTTTGAAATATTTTTGTTGCGCCCCTTTCGGATTGCGCCGACCTGCCGTTAACCCGTATGCCTCGATACGGGCGTCTGGCGAAACCACAAGAGCAAAACGAATAGACAGTGGCAACGAGAATCATCGAAGGAGCGGCAGCGCGGTCCGCCGCCGGGCGCGAGGCGTCCATCGCAGGCCGCCCGGCGGCGGTGTACCTGCTCATCAAGCTGCGCGAGCACAAGGCGCGGGTCATGCTGCTGGCCGTCGCGGCGGGCTGTGTCGTCGCGTTCGCGTCGTGGCTGGACAACCAGTTGCGGCCCGCGCTCGAAGCGCGCGAGCGCAACGAACTGAACGAGGAAGCGGCCGAGGAGATGCGCACGGCCGTTGCGCCCTGCGTGCCCGGCGCGCGACACAGCCATATCTCGTGGTGCGGCGCAGTGAGGATTGTGCCGCCAGTGCCAGGACCCGTCGCGCCGCTTCCCCTCATCGCGGGCGCGCCCGCGGCGTTCTGCACGGCCAATCGCAGCCCGTCCTGCTGACGTCCTGTTCGCGCGTTGCCGGGTAGTGCCGGTATCGGTAGGGGCCGTGCACGGCGAAGTGCCGTTGCCCCGTGCAGCGAGCGAGATCGTGCGCGTTGCCGTGCTGCCGTGATCAGGGCCAGATCCGCTCCGCCGCTTTCGATCTATGCCTGCAGGCGCGCATGCTGCGCCGGCACAATTGCGGCGTGGTGACGCTGCGTTTGTCGAGCAGGACGTCGGGTACCCGCAAGAGCTTCAGATCCGGCATTCTGATATCAATACGGTGTGTGACAAAAATAATGAGCCGCGATTGGATTGATTCCGGCATAGTCCGCATGACTTCTCGTGTCCACCGCACCTAAACCGACAGCATCGAAAGGTAACGCACATGAACGAGATTTTCGGGCCCGAAGACGACTTGCCCGGCACGGCCGATTGCTGCTGTTCCAACGAAGTGACCGTGGCGGGCCTCTCCATGGCCGACGTCTGGCCGCTGCCTGGCGGGCGCGCGCTCACGCAGGTATCGCAGAAGGGCAAACCGGCCGTGACGCTCGCGAAAACGCGCCCGAATCCGGTGTTCAACGGGCACCGGGATTGGCTCGACGGCCGCCTCGTCGATACCGTGCACAAGGCGCAGGGAGCACGGCAATGAAGGCCGCCGTGGTGCGCGCGCCGGGCGGGCTCGACCGGATCGAACTGCGCGACATCGCCGAGCCCGGTGCGCCCGGCGCCGGCGAGATCCGCGTGGAGCTTCACGCCACGTCGCTCAATTTTCACGACCTGCTGGTGGCCAACGGCGCGATCCCCACGGCGGATGGGCGCGTGCTGATGGCCGATGGGGCAGGGGTGGTGTCGGCGGTCGGCGCGGGCGTGACGGAATTCAAGCGCGGCGACCACGTCGTGTCGTGCTTCTTCCCGCAATGGGCGGACGGCTTGCCGTGGCAGGCCGTGGGCAACTTTGCGCAGACGCCCGGCGACGGCGTGGACGGCTTCGCGACCTTGCACGCCGTGCGGTCCGCGAGCGCCTTCACGCTCGCGCCGCGCGGCTGGACCTCCGCCGAGGCGGCCACGATCACGACGGCGGGGCTCACCGCATGGCGCGCGCTCGTGGCCGAAGGCGGCCTCAAGGCCGGCGACACCGTGCTGACGCTCGGCACCGGCGGTGTGTCGATCGCGGCGCTGCAGATCGCGCGGATGATGGGCGCTTCGGTCATCGTCACGTCATCGTCGGACGAGAAGCTGGCGCGGGCGAAAGCGCTGGGCGCGGACCAGGTGGTCAACTACCGGCAACACGAAAAGTGGGGCGCGCTCGTGCGCGACATGACGGGCGGCAAGGGCGTGGATCACGTGATCGAAGTCGGCGGCCCCGGCACGCTCGCCCAGTCGATCGATGCGGTGCGCGTGGGCGGCCACATCGCGCTGATCGGCGTGTTGACCGGACGCGAAGGCACCGTGCCGACCTCCGTGCTCATGGCGAAGCAGGCGCGCCTGCAGGGCTTGATCGTGGGCAGTCGGCGCCAGCAGCAAGACTACGTCGCGGCGCTCGACCAGGCCGGCATTCGTCCCGTGCTCGACCGGACGTTCGGACTGGACGAGCTGGCCGACGCGTTTCGTCATCAGCAGGCCGGGGCGCATTTCGGCAAGATCTGCGCGGCCTGGTGAGGCCAACGTGGCGCCGATGGGGCGCGCGTAGGCGGTCGTCGTGCAAATTGCTTTGCATGGCAAAATGATTAAAAGCGCCATGCGAGGCGCAATGTTTCCGTTCTTTACACCGCATCACGAAGTGATATAAATAAACAGCACACGGAAAAAACGCGAACGAACCGGCCTGCTGATCCGCAACCACGAGAGCCGGGTACGTTCCATGCTCAGGAGCCCCACCATGCCGCTTTCCCGTCGTCGCTTCATGATCCTTGCCGCCTCCGTGGCTTCCACGGCGGCACTCTCCAGCGAATCGCGCGCCGACGCGCCCGTGCTCTCCGAGAGCGATCCGACCGCCATGGCGCTCGGCTATAAAACCGACGCGAGCAAAGTCGACAAGACCAAATTCCCGCGCTTCCAGACAGGACAGACCTGCGCGAACTGCCAGCTGTTTCAGGGCAAGCCGGGCGCGCCGAATGGCCCGTGCGCAACCTATGGCGGCAAGATCGTCGACGCCAAAGGCTGGTGCAATGCCTACGTGAAGAAGGCCTGAGCCATGCCCCCGCGAGGGGTATGCTACAGGCCATCGGGCAATGAGTTTCGGGAGGCGCAATGAAGGCGGTGTGCCCGCTGCACGGGCCTACGACCATCGTCGGTACGAACGCGTACGGGTTTCCGGTGTATGCGTGTTGCCGCGACGACATTCCCTTTGTCATGCCTCCGGACGCCTGTACGCGCGAGCCGGTGCGCTCCGCAGACGAGCCGGCGCCGAAACCCCGGCAACCTCCGGCAGACAAGGAGCCACGCTGACGAACCGATCGTTCGCCCACGCCGCTACGCGTTAGTCATGCGTAATGACGGCCTCGAGCAAACAGCCGAATTCCAAAGCGAATTCGACCGAGACGCGTGCATGCACGGCGCCTTGTTTGTCGAAGAATCGCTGCGTCCCGGCTAGCGTGAACACACCTTCATGCCAGATGCCGGGGTGGATATAGAGACCGTGCCGCCCGTCGAAGCGGAAGCACACGAAATTCTCCGGCGTAATGTCGTCTCCCGGCAATGCGAGCGGAACATAAAACGGGCGACGATCGAGCGGAAAGAATAGTTGCCCGCCGTCGGGGTGATAGTTCGCATGCCATATCAACATGCGCTCCGGTGTGGCAGCGCTGTCTTCGTGTGCGTCGTCTGGCTCCGTTGCGTACGCGAGAACATAGTTGCCGCCAACCGCTTCGTTTCGCCCGTAAAGAATGTCGCCGCGCCATTCGCTCACGAACGTGCCTTCGGTCGTGCCCGCTTCGTCGCCGGTTCCCGGGTCGATCGGTCTTGACCCCACTGCGGGCCACTGGACGATTTCCACCTGGCACGCGTGCGGGTCGTCCACCAGCTTGCCATAGCCGTTCAGCGTTGCCGAAGTCGCCTCGACCACGGGCATCGCCACTCGCCGCAGGTTTCGCGGAAGGGCCGGATTGAGGTAGTCGATCTCTTTGCTCATGACGAATGTCACCGGGCGTAAAAAGGCGATGCGCCAGAACCGCAACGGCACCGAGCTTAGAGCGCGTACCCGTCGGCAGTCAAATGAATAATCGTGCGGCGGCGCGATTCGCACGCCGCCGGAGCCGGTGTTCGCCTGGTGGTGCAATATGGATCGCGGCCGGCGCGTCCCTGCGCGGCAAATTCAGGAGTGGGTCATGAAATCGAATCTGCGATGCGCCTTGTATGCGTCTTTTCTGTTGACCGTCACTGGCGTGGCGCATGCCCAATCGGCAAATGCGCCCATGGACGCGTCGATGGCGCCGGGCACGACCCAGGCGGCGCCCAGCACGACGAAGGCGGACCGCGCACTCGCCCGAGCCGTGCGGCGCGCCTTGTCGAGGGCACAGGGATTCAATGTTTCCGGCGTTTTCGTTCGCGCGCGCGGCGGCGCCGTGACGCTGAGCGGCACGGTTCGCACGGGCGACCAGATTCGTCAGGCGGAAGACGTTGCGCGTTCGGTGCAGGGCGTGACTTCGGTGACGAACAAGCTGACGCTCTTTCACGGCGGGAACGGTTGAATTCGCCACGTTGGGATTCGCGCGCGGATTGCCCGGGATGCAGTCAGCGTTTCCCGAAGCGGCTCCTTCGACCCCGGCTTGTCACGCAGCAACCCGGCGAGCAAAAGAAAATGGCGCCGCAGGCTGAAAGCCTGCGGCGCCACTGTCCGGTGCTACGGCGCGGAACTCAATCCAAACCCCGCGCCGCACTCCGGCATGACACTTACATCGTCACCGTATCGGCCACTTCCTTGAAGTCGGCGATCTGGTCGAAGTTCATGTATTGGTAGATCTTGTCGCCGTTGGCGTTGATCACCCCGATGTCGGCCATGTACTCTTCCCTGGTCGGGATCCTGCCCAGACGCGAGCAGATCGCCGCCAGCTCCGCCGAGCCGAGGTACACGTTCGTGTTCTTGCCCAGACGGTTCGGGAAGTTGCGCGTCGAGGTCGACATGACCGTTGCGCCTTCGCGCACCTGTGCCTGGTTACCCATGCACAGCGAGCAGCCCGGCATCTCGGTACGCGCACCAGCCGTGCCGAACACGCCGTAGTGGCCTTCTTCGGTCAACTGCTTCTGGTCCATTTTGGTCGGCGGCGCAACCCACAGCTTGACCGGAATGTCGCGCTTGCCTTCGAGCAGCTTCGACGCGGCACGGAAGTGACCGATGTTGGTCATGCACGAGCCGATGAACACTTCGTCAATCTTGGCTCCAGCAACGTCCGACAGCGTCTTCACGTCGTCCGGATCGTTCGGGCAGGCCACGATCGGCTCATGCACGTCGGCCAGGTCGATTTCGATGACGGCGGCGTACTCGGCATCCGCATCCGGTTGCAGCAATTGCGGGTCGGCCAGCCATGCTTCCATCGCCTTGATGCGGCGCTGCAGGCTGCGCGGGTCCTGGTAGCCCTGGGCGATCATCCACTTCAGCAGCGTGATGTTGCTGTTGAGGTATTCGATGATCGGTTCCTTGTTCAGGTGCACCGTGCAACCGGCGGCCGAACGCTCCGCCGATGCATCCGAGAGCTCGAACGCTTGCTCGACCTTCAGATCGGGCAGGCCTTCGATTTCGAGAATGCGGCCCGAGAAGATGTTCTTCTTGCCTTGCTTGGCGACCGTCAGCGTGCCTTGCTTGATGGCGTAGAGCGGGATGGCGTTGACGAGGTCACGCAGCGTGACGCCCGGCTGCATCTTGCCCTTGAAGCGCACGAGCACCGATTCCGGCATGTCCAGCGGCATCGTGCCGGTGGCGGCCGCGAAGGCGACCAGGCCCGAGCCTGCCGGGAAGCTGATGCCGATCGGGAAACGCGTGTGCGAGTCGCCGCCGGTGCCGACGGTGTCGGGCAGCAGCATGCGGTTCAGCCACGAGTGGATCACGCCGTCGCCCGGACGCAGCGCAATACCGCCGCGGTTGCTGATGAAGTTCGGCAGCGTCTGGTGCGTCTTCACGTCCACCGGCTTCGGATACGCGGCGGTGTGGCAGAACGACTGCATGACGAGGTCGGCCGAGAAGCCGAGGCACGCGAGGTCCTTCAGTTCGTCGCGGGTCATCGGGCCCGTGGTGTCCTGCGAACCGACCGAGGTCATCTTCGGTTCGCAGTACGTGCCCGGGCGCACGCCCTGGCCTTCCGGCAGACCGCACGCGCGGCCAACCATCTTCTGCGCCAGCGAGAAACCCTTGCCGCTGTTGGCCGGCTGCTGCGGCAGGCGGAACAGTGCCGACGGGGCGAGACCCAGCGCTTCACGCGCCTTGGCGGTCAGACCGCGGCCGATGATCAGCGGAATGCGGCCGCCGGCGCGCACTTCGTCGAACAGCACGTCGGACTTGACCTGGAATTCGGCAATGACTTCGCCGTTCTTGAGCGCCTTGCCTTCGTACGGACGCAGTTCGACCACGTCGCCCATTTCCATCTTCGAGACGTCGAGCTCGATCGGCAGGGCGCCGGCGTCTTCCATCGTGTTGTAGAAGATCGGGGCGATCTTGCCGCCCAGGCACACGCCGCCGAAGCGCTTGTTCGGGATGTAGGGAATGTCTTCGCCCGTGAACCACAGCACCGAGTTGGTGGCCGACTTGCGCGAGGAGCCGGTACCGACCACGTCGCCCACGTAGGCGACCAGGTGGCCCTTTTCCTTCAGCGACTCGATGAACTTGACCGGGCCGCGCTTGCCGTCTTCTTCCGGCGTGATGCCGGGACGGGCGTTCTTCAGCATCGCCAGCGCGTGCATCGGGATGTCCGGGCGCGTGGTCGCGTCCGGGGCAGGCGAGAGGTCGTCGGTGTTGGTTTCGCCCGTCACCTTGAACACGGTGATGGTCAGGCTCTGCGGCACTTCCGGACGGCTCGTGAACCATTCGGCGTCGGCCCAGCTTTGCAGCACGGCGCGCGCGTTGGCGTTGCCGTTGTCGGCCAGTTCCTTGACGTCGTGGAACTGGTCGAACATCAGCAGGGTTTTCTTCAGCGCGTCGGCAGCCACGGTGCCCACTTCGGCGTCGGACAGCAGTTCGATCAGCGGGGCGATGTTGTAGCCGCCCAGCATCGTGCCGAGCAGTTCGGTCGCGCGAGCGCGCGAGATCAGCGCGCAGGCGGTTTCGCCCTTGGCCACGGCAGCGAGGAAGCCGGCCTTCACGCGAGCGGCTTCGTCGACGCCCGCGGGCACGCGGTTCGTGATCAGGTCGACCAGCATCTGCTCAACGCCCGCGGGCGGGTTGGTCAGCAGTTCCACCAGTTCGGCGGTCTGCTGGGCCGTGAGGGGCAGGGGAGGAATGCCGAGCGCGGCGCGTGCGGCTACGTGAGCGCGATAGTTTTCAAGCATTGGGGGACCTACTGGTATTGCGTTTGAAGGCGAAGGCTTTTCAGGCACTCCGAGGCTTTTCCAGACACTGCTTTGAGCGGGATTTTAAGCGCAATACGATATAACGTCAAATGTCTTATGTCTTATATAAGAGTTGGCCACGACGCCGATGCCGGCGTCAAAAAACCTGCGATTTCCCTCAGGGCTTGCGGCCAAACGCTTCCCGCAGCTTTCCTTTTGCTTTCACGAGCGTGTCGCGCCGCGATTTGGGCAGGTTTCTGCCCGCGCGGTTGATGTAGAAGTTCAGCATCGACATGGCCGACTGGAATGGCGTGCCCTTGCGCCGCCGGCTGTGCAGCGACGACTCCTTGAGCGAGCGGGCGATCGCTTCGGCGCTGCCGGACCTGAATACGCCGGCCTCGATGTCCATGGCGTCGCTCGTTTCGTTCACGTGTTTCGACCATTTGTTCGTGGTGCCGCTCGCGGCGCTTTTCCTTTGACCTTTGGCGGCGCGCGCGCGGGCATGACGCTGCCGCGCGGGGCGGCCGCCCTTGCGTCGCGTAGAAGGAGGCTGGCTCGTGTTCATGACTTCTCCCATCAGACGATTCGTTTGCTGCGCAAATGCAATACCGGCTGCACCGTGCGGCGGCGTCCGGCACGCCCTATGCGGCCACACGGTGTATACGCACGCGGAGAGGGCGCGTCGAACCGGCAAGGGAGGCAGGCGATCATGAAGTCAACGCCACGCTATGAAGTGAATGTCTGCGGCGGCAATTTCCAGCATGTCCGGGAATGCTTTCGCGAATGGAAGAATGAGACGCTTATCTATCGCAAGGACCAGAAGATGTTTGAGGGACGCAACGAGGTGCGTCCGCTGGAAAAGCGCGAGTACGACAACACGGAACAGGCGCGCAAGGCGCTGCAAAACGCCTGCAGCCCGCACGATCGCTATGCGCTGGCTGCAGAAGTGAGCAACGGCGAGCGCGACATGTGGATCGTGATGGCGGCCTATCGGGAATGAAGGCGGCGCAAGACCGGCGCAGGAGCGAGCGCGCCGGCGCAATCGTGAAGATCAGCCCGACGGGCGAGGTAAAAGAATTACAAGCGCGGCGCGCGGAATTGCAACCGCCGCGCACGAGGGAGGGATCAAATGAAAAGCATTGCGAAATCGGCTGCCAGTCCGGGCAGGCCGCGCGCCCGCTCGTGGCTCCTTTTGTGGCTGCCCGGCGCGCTCGCGCTGGCATTCGGCTGTACGGCCTGCAAACGTGCGGACGAAGGCGCCCGCCCGCAAACCGTGAACGCTTCGAGTAGCCAGATGCCGGCGCCGGCCGGCGCGCAAATGGCGCCGGCGAGCACCCCGAAACCGTAAGCAGGATGCCTCGCATCCACCCCTTTGAGGAGCCGAGTATGGGTCTTTCGACACAAAACCCCACGCCGGACGAGTCCGGCGAAACCGGCGACGAACGCGCCTCCGGCAAGCAACCGGCGCAGAAGAAACCCGCACGGGGTGCGCCGGGCAGCTTCGATCAACCGGAGTCGCGGCCTGAGTTCATGCCGCGCGAGGGCGGCCCGCACCCGGAGCAGACCGCGGAGGTGCCGCTCGGCCATCACGGCCGGGCGGAGCCGCCGGGATCGTTCGGGCACAATAGTCCACCCGTGAAAAGGAAGGGCGGTTAGTCATGCGAGGTACCGCAGCGCGCTGCCTTCAGGCGGCTCTTCGTAGCCGGCGCTCCAGCATAGGGTGAAAAACCGGTTAGCCGCTGGCGCTTCAGGCGTGGCGGCCGGCCGGCTCGTGCGCCTCTTTCCGGAGGCCGCCTTCACGTCGGCGCTGGCGTATTACGTGGTCTATCGGCCCGAGTGCGCGAGTTTGCCGCGCCTGACGGCGTTTCGTGACTGGCTAAGAAGCGAGGTGCGGGAAGAGGGGGCGCCCGGCGCGAAAACCGCGCTAAGGCGCGAGTATCCACGCCGTGATGGCGTGCACGACTTCGCTTTCGATGCCGTTGAAGCCGTGATGGGCGAACGCCCCGCACGGGTCGCCCCGCGAGGCGCCGCCGGAGACGAGCATCAGCCTGGTTTCCGGCGATTGCGTGAGCTTTTGCATGAGTGTGTCTGTCTCCGATACCGGACAGAGCTTGCAGGCGTCGTCCTTGTTGTGCACGACGAGCACGGGAATCCTGAGCGCGGAGAGGTTCATGCCCGTGACCGGGTCGCCGCCGCGGTTTTCGCGCAGGATCGTCGAGGTGAGCACGATGCCGTCCGGGCCCGCGCCGGGGTTTGCGTCGGGGTTCGCGAGCGCAATGGCGACGGCCGCGACCGACTGCGTGCCGCGGCTCGTGCCCACGAGCCATACCGGCACGTGTAGTTGTTCGCGCAACCATGCGATCACGGCGCGGGCGTCCGCGGCGTGTTCGGGCGTCTGGCGAAAGCCGTCCAGGTAGGGCGGAGATTGCCGGTCGCCCGGCGCGTCGATGACCGCCACGGCAATGCCGTCGTTCACGAACAGCATGCGGCTTCGCACGAGAAAATTGTTGGCGCCCCAGCCGAAGTTTCCCTGCGGGTCCAGTTGCAGGCCGCCGTGGCCGCCCGCGTAAAGAATCGCGGCCGCCTTTGGCGCTGCGGGCGCGATGAAGAGGAAACGCTGGGTGACGCCGGGCCGGGTGGGAATATCGACGACCTTGGGCGCGCTTTGCGCGTGGGCCAGCAAGGACGACGCTGCGAGCACGAACGCCAATGTCAATGCCGACGCCAGCGGCGCGCCGCGCCGCCAGCGCGAAGCCATGCGAGCGCTCATGGCCGCGTGACCTGGTTCAGCGCCCTGCGAGCATGCGCCCGCCGAGCCCGATCAGCACGACGCCCACCACCGAGTCGAGCGCGGCCTTGCGCCGGACGAGGAACTGGCGCACGGCGGGATGTGAGGCGAGCAGGGCCATCGAGCAATACCAGGCGCACGAGATGAGGATCGCCATCACGACAACGGCCGCTTCGAGCCAGCGCGGCGCGGCGGGGGGCACCATCAACGCGAAGATGCTGCCGTAGAACGCTATGGCCTTGGGATTCGTCATGCTGACGACGTAGCCCTTTTTCGCTGCGGCCCAACCCGATGCACCCGCCTGCGCCGCAATCTGCAAGGGCTGTCGCGCGGCAAGGAGCATTTTCGCGCCGAGCCAGATCAGATAGGCCGCGCCTGCAATGCGCAGCCCGGTGCCGATCCAGGCCACGTGCGCGACGATCAGGCTCAAACCCGCCATGGCTGTCCATGCCCACGTGCCGGAGGCGGCCGCGAGGCCGAGACCCGTCGCGAGGCCCGCGCGCCGCGAGGCGACCGCCGTGGAGGTGACGATGACGAAGTTCGGCCCGGGGCTGGCGACGCTCAGCAGCAGGACGCCCGAAAGTGCGAGCAGGACGTTGAAATAGTTCATGATGGCAGGTTCCGCGGCAGGTTCGATGCGGCCTCAATCGACGCATCGTGGATGCCTGGCATGATACTCCGGGCGATGCGATGCGATGCACTGCGCGACGAGCGCATCCCGCGCCGCGGCCAGTCATACGCTGGGCCGCTTAAGGTATCGTTTTACATGGCTTGGTGTCCGGCTTGCGCAGGTTGGCTTACAACGTGCGAAAGTCAGGACCATCCCAAAACCCACTGAACGGAGTCACCGCGATGACCACCTCCACCGCCGCACGCCGCGCCGCTTTCCGCGCCAAAGTCAACGAACGCCGCGGCCTGCTCGTGCCGGGCGCCTTCAACGCCATGAGCGCCCGCGTGATCGAGGACGCCGGCTTCGAAGCGCTCTACCTTACGGGCGCGGGCGTCACCAACATGTCGTTCGGCCTGCCCGATCTCGGTTTCATCGGTTTGAGCGACATTGCCGAGCACACGGCGCGCGTGCGCGACGCGGTCAACCTGCCGCTCATCGTCGACGCCGACACGGGCTTCGGCAACGCGCTCAACGTGCGCCAGACCGTGCGCACGCTCGAGCGCAGCGGCGCCGACGCGATCCAGTTCGAAGACCAGGTGATGCCGAAGAAGTGCGGCCACTTCGCCAACAAGGAGGTGATTGGCGCGGGCGAGATGGTGGGCAAGATCCGCGCGGCGGTGGACGCGCGCGAAGACGGCAACCTGCTCATCATGGCGCGCACCGACGCGGCCGCCGTGCACGGCATCGAAGACGCGATCGCGCGCGGCCACGCGTTCATCGAGGCGGGCGCGGACATTCTCTTTATCGAAGCCACGGAAAAGCTCGAAGACATCGAACGCCTGCCCAGGCTTATCGACGCGCCGCAGCTCATCAACATCGTGATTGGCGGCAAGACGCCGGTGCAGTCGCGTGAAGCGCTGGCGGGCCTTGGCTACGCACTGGTGCTGTACGCGAACGCGGCGCTGCAGGGCGCGGTGGTCGGCATGCAGCGCGCACTTGGGCAGTTGCGCGCAAACGGCCGCCTGGACGAAGACCCGACGATCGTCGCGCCGTTCGCCGAGCGCCAGCGTCTCGTGAACAAGCCGCTCTTTGACCGGCTCGATAGCGAGTACGCGCCGAAGGACTGAACGACGCCCCCCGGCCGCGGGCGCCCGGCAAGTTCCGTGTGATGCGAGTCAATCGGGGCGGCGTCTCACGAAACGCTGCTCCGTGACTTTCGTGCCCCATTGGTCGCCTTCGAACGCTTGCGCGAGCTGGAAGCCGAACGACTCGTACAGATGCCGCGCGGCGTCGAGGCCTTTGAAGGTCCACAGGTAAGTCTCGGCGTAGGACGCATCGACGAACTGCATCGCGTTTGTCATCAACTGCCTGCCGATGCCGGTGCCGCGCAGCGAGTCGTCCACGATGAACCAGCGCAGGTGGGCGACGCCCGCGTTGCCGCTTTCGTTCCCGTCGATGGCAAGCGAAGCCAGTACGCGATCGCGCTCCATCGCGAGCCAGAGCGCCTTGCCAACGGCTGGCAAGGCGCCGGCGAATTCGGCGAGTTCCGTCGCTACCTTCTTCTCGAAGTAAGCGCCGAAGCCCCAGTTCGCCGCGTAGAACCGGGCGTGCAGGCTCGCAATGTCGCCAATGCAGCCGGGCCGGTAGCCCTCGACGATCTGCACCCCCGCCGCCGGCGCGGTTGCGCCGGTCTCGTTGGGGTTGTCGTGCGCGAGCGCGTCGGCGTAGAGCGCGAGCGCGCGCACGAGCGCCTGCTGGTCGGCGGGCACGAGTCTGCGCAGCGCATTCGAAACCTGGTCCGTGGCGAAGCGGTCGATCTTCGCGCGCAGCTTCTGGCCGGCCGCGCTCAGGGTCAGTTCGGCGGAGCGCGCGTCGTCGGCGGTCTTGCGTTTGACGAGCCCGGCCGCCTCGAGCCGCGCGACCTGCCGGCTCGTGTTCGACTTGTCGAGCCGCAGGACGTCGCCCAGCGCCCTCGCATTGATGCCCGGCCGCGCACCGATCTCGATGATGGCGTGCACGGCGGACGGGGCGAGGTCGCTGTCGGCGAGCGTCGCGCGCATGAAGCCCAGTTCGCGCACCAGTCGCCGCGAAAACTCGCGCAGTTCGAGGATGGTCGTCTCGCGGGGCTGCGCGGGCACGTCGACAAAATCCATGATGGTCTCCGTTATGATATTCCGTTCTAATGGTTGCGACTCGCAACCATTAGAACGGAATATAGGCGCGCCCGGCAGGGAACGCAAGCTCGCAACGCAGCCGCGAAATTGCCGTTCGACCCTTGACTCGCCTGGGCTCAAGAGGAACGCCAATTGCGAGAAGGCAGAGCCTCCACGAACGCCGCGCGGCCATGCTTCAGGAACGCCTCAATCCGCTCAGAAACGCACCGGGAAAGAAGCCGCGCAAGCCGGCCGACGACGCCGGCCAGCGCGCGCTGATGCTCGGCGCGCTCGGCGTGGTCTTCGGCGACATCGGCACGAGCCCGATCTACGCGCTGCGCGAAGCCGTCCAGACGGCGCATTCCACGGCGCAGCCCGTGATGATGGGTGTGCTCTCCATGATCCTGTGGGCGGTGCTGATCGTCGTGGTGCTCAAGTACGCCTGCTTCGTCATGCGCGCCGACAACGAAGGCGAGGGCGGCATCGTCGCGCTCACTGCGCTCGTGCGCGCCGGGTTCGCGAAGGCGGGGCGTCCCGCGCCGCGTCTGCTCGTGCTCGCGGGGCTCGTCGGCGCGGCGATGTTCTATGGCGACTCGATGATCACCCCCGCCATTTCAGTGCTCTCCGCAGTAGAAGGCCTCAAGGAGATCAATCCTGCGTTCGACAGCGCCGTGCTGCCGGTTTCACTGGCGATTCTCGTGGCGCTCTTCCTGTTCCAGTCACGCGGCAGCGCCGTCGTCGGCCGCACGTTCGGTCCCGTCATGGCGCTCTGGTTTTTGAGCCTCGGCGCGGCGGGCGTGTATCACATCGTGCTTTATCCGGCGATTCTCGCCGCGGCGTCGCCGGTCTGGGCCGTGCGGCTCGCGCTCGCGCATCCGGGGCTCGCGTTTGGCGTGCTCGCCGCAGTGATTCTTGCACTGACGGGCGCGGAGGCGCTCTACGCCGACATCGGCCACTTCGGCACGCGCTCGATTCGCGTCGCGTTCTTTTGCGTCGTGCTGCCCGCAATCGTCGCGGGCTATTTCGGCCAGGCCGCAACCGTGCTGTTCGAGCCGGGCGGCGCCGGCCAGCCGTTCTTTCACTCAGTGCCGCATTGGGCGCTCGTTCCAGCGGTCGGCATCGCCATGCTGGCCACCATCATTGCCTCACAGGCGGTGATTTCGGGCGCGTTTTCGATGACGAGCCAGGCCATCGAGCTGGGCTTCCTGCCGCGCATGCGCACGATCGAAACCTCGAGCACGCGGCACGGGCAGATTTACGTTCCGACAGTCAACGCGGGATTGCTGGTGGCCGTGGTGTTTCTTGTGCTGTTCTTTCGCAGCTCCGAGCGGCTCACGTCCGCGTATGGCCTCGCTGTGGCGATGACGATGGTGACCACGTCGCTGCAGATGCTGTCCGTGTGCCGCGAAGTATGGGGCTGGCCGCGCATCGCCACATGGCTCGCGTGCGTGCCGCTGCTGATAGTGGACGGCATGCTGCTCGCCGCGAACCTGCCGAAAATTCCCACGGGCGGCTGGTTTCCGGTGTCCGTGGGCGCGTTGCTGTTCATCACGATGAGCACCTGGAACCGGGGCCGCGAACTGGAGGCGCGCCATGCGGCACGCGGCGAGCCGGTGGACGCCTTTCTACGCGGCATCTGCGCCGCCGAGCCGAAGCTGCCCCGTGTTCCCGGCACGGCCGTGTACCCGGGCAACGCACCCGGCATGACGCCCGCCGCGCTCGTGAGCAACGTGCGTCACAATCACGTCCTGCATCGTACGGTGATCGTATTCGCCAACGTTTCGGAGTCCGCACCACAGGCGGACGATGAAACGCGCATTGAAGCGCGCGATCTCGGTGCGGGCTGCTGGGAGATCGTCGCGCATCACGGCTTTGTCGAGCGGCCCGATCTGCCACGCCTTTTGACCATCCTGCAGGGCCGGCTGGGCGACTGGCGTTTCGACCCGCAACAAACCACGTTCTATCTGCCGCGCGACGAGGTACTGCGTGAGCACGCCCGGCAGGACGTGAGCCGCTGGCGCGCGCGGCTCTTCGCGTTCATGTCGTATCACTGTACCTCGAGCGCCGAGTACTACGGTCTGGCTCCCGCGCATGTGGTCGAGCTAGGCGTGCAGGTGGCGCTATGAGCATGACGTCGGCCAGCGTTGTCATGCCGTGCCCGCCTCCGCCGAAAGCGTGGAGATGATTTCCGCGTTGAAGGCGGGTAGATCGTCGGGCTTGCGGCTCGTGATGAAGTTGCCGTCGTGGACCATGGTCTCGTCCACCCACTTGCCACCCGCGTTGCGGATATCGTCCTGCAGCGTGGGCCAGCTCGTCATGGTGTGCCCCTTGACGATCCCGGCCGAGACCGGCAGCCAACCGCCATGGCAGATCACGGCAATCGTCTTGTGTGCGTCGTTAGCCGCGCGCACGAACGCCTGGGCTTCCGGAATCAGGCGGATGGCGTCTGAGTTCACCACCCCGCCGGGCAACACGACCGCGTCGTAGTCGTCTGCCTTCGCGCTGCCGAAAGTGCGGTCCACCTTGATCTTGCTGCCCTTGTCGACGTGACGAAAGCCCTGGATTTCACCGCTTTTCTGCGAGATCACGTCCACCTGCGCCCCCGCTTCCTTTAAGGCGCGGCGCGGTTCGGTAAGTTCGACTTCCTCGAATCCGTCCATGGCAAGGATTGCGACCTTGCAGTTGTCGAGCATGTTGGCCATTGCGATTTCCTCCTCGGTTGAAACTGTTCTCAACCGCAGCAAGACGGATGCCGCGCGGCGCGGGCAATGCGAATCGACGCAATCGGTGCGCAGCCGGGTTCGATTCGGCGGTGGCATGGCGCTTGCGAAACAGGAGACAAGCGTGGCACCACCGGTTCGCCACGCAGCAGTTCCATCCACAACCCTCATCAAGGAGAGCGAAATGAATGGATCGATCAAGCAACTGCTGGCTGGGGTCGTAATCGCAACGTGTTCTGCTGCCGCGCTCGCGCAGGGCGCGGGCGGGGGAGCCGGTGGCGCCGGCGGCGGCAGCAATGGCATCGGTGCAGGCGGCGGCACGACGGGCGCGGCGGGCATCAACACGGCGCGCCCGCCGGGCAGCACTGCGGGCACCCGTTATGAGAACAGCGGCTACGGCGCACCCGGCACTACCGCGACGGGCGGGGGCCAGGGAACGGGAACTGGCGCGGCGCCCGCGCCGGCGCCGGGAACCCGCCAGACCATGCCGTATAACAACAATGGTTACGGCAATGGCGGGATGAGCACACAGCCTGACGGCGGCTCGCAGGGGAGCCAGTAAGGACGGGGTGCGTAGTTAAACTAACTATCGTACAAGAAGCGGGAACAAGAAACGGGGATGTAGCGCGAAGGGCGGGCGACGCACACTGCGTTCGCCCGCCCTTTTTCAAGGCCGCATTTTTTTCAATCGACTGGTCACTCAAGACCGGCGTTTCTTTGGCCGCTCTCATCAGCGGTGCGGTGGCGGCGTTCATGCACGGTCATGGCTGAGAAAGCGTTCGACGAGGCGCGTCCAGAACGCAGCGCCGATGGTCAGGTTCTCGTCGTTGAAGTCATAGCGCGCGTTGTGCAGCATCGGCCGGCCCTCGCCATTGCCAAGGCGTATGAAACAACCGGGGCGCTGCTGCAGGTAGTACGCGAAGTCCTCGCTGCCGGCGATCGGCGGGAACGGTGCGATGACGTGTTCCGGCCCGACCAGTTCCTCGGCGACCTGACGCGCGAACCCGGTTTCGGCTTCGCTGTTGATCAGCACCGGATAGCCGCGGATGAATTCGATGTCCACCGTTGCGCCGTAGCTTTGCGCTTGTGCCTGCACGAGCGCGCGGATGCGCGCCTCGAGTGTCGCGCGCACCTCGGGCGAGAACGAGCGCACGCTCATTTCCAGCACGGCGTCTTCGGGAATGACGTTCGGCGCATGGCCAGAACGGAACGCGCCGACGGTCACGACCGCGGCTTCGTTGGGATCGACGTTGCGCGCCACCACCGACTGCAGGGCCATCACGATGCTGCTGCCCACGAGCACCGGGTCGACGGCCAGATGCGGGCGCGCCGCATGGCCGCCCTTGCCGTGAACGCGCAGCTTGACAGTGTCGCACGCGGCCATGAGCGGGCCGGCGCGAAAGCCGAACGTGCCGATGGGCATGCCCGGATGGTTGTGCAGTCCGAAGATGGCTTCGCAGGGGAAACGCTCGAACAGGCCGTCGGCGATCATGCGCTCGGCGCCGCTGTCCGAACCGGCTTCCTCGGCGGGCTGGAAGATCAGATGGACGGTGCCGTCGAAATGGCGCGTTCTGGCGAGCTGGCGCGCTGCGCCGAGCAGCACGGTGGTATGGCCGTCGTGGCCGCACGCGTGCATCTTGCCCGGGTGGACGCTTGCGTAGTCGAGGCCGGTCAGCTCCTGGATCGGCAGGGCGTCCATGTCGGCGCGCACGCCTACGGTGCGCGTGCTCGTGCCCGCCTTGAGCGACGCCACGACGCCGTGCCCGCCCACGTTGCGCGTGACTTCGTAGCCCCAGGACTCGAGCTTCCCGGCGACGAAGCGCGACGTGTCGGCTTCCTCGTACGACAGCTCGGGGTGCTGGTGGAGGTGATGACGAATTTCGTCGAGTTCCGATCGGGCTTCGGCCAGATCGGCGACTTTGCAGTAGCGGCGCTCGCTCACGAGGGGCTCCTTTATTGGAACAGGTTTGCGCGCAAGCCAGGGACCGGGTATGGCATCGACGAAAAACTCGACCCATGAAGGTGGCCGAAAGACGTGGCGCGCGCAACGAATCAGTTGCCGGTGTCCTGTGCCGGCGGCGTGTCCCCGATCCTCAACACCGCGTCGCGTTTGGCGAGCAAATGCTGCCGCAGGATGGCCGCGAGCCGCTTGCCGTCGCGCGCGTCGAGCGCCTCCAGCATCTCGCCATGCTCACGGATCGCACGGTCCCACTTGGCGGTTTCGAAGTTCGAGCGAAACCGCAGCGCCTGCAAACGGCGATTCACCGCGATATACGTCTGCCGCAGCGCCGAATTGCGCGCCGCTTCGTTGATCTTGTCGTGAATCGCCTGATTGCGGCTGTAGTAGCCGGCCAGATCGTTCTGTGCGCGGCAGGCGAGCATGGCGTAGTGCAGCGCCTTGATCTCGGCGATTTCGGTCGCGGTGATCCGTTCGCACGCCAGTTCGCCTGAAAACGCTTCGAGCCCGCTCATGAGTTCGAAGGTCTCGCGCAGTTCCGCCTCCGACATCTTCGAGACCGAGGCGCCGCGATTCGGCGAAATCTCGATCAGCCCTTCGGACGCGAGCACCTTCAACGCCTCGCGCAGCGGCGTGCGCGAAATGCCCAGGGTTTCGCACAGCTCGCGTTCGTTGAGCTTGCGCCCGGCCTCGAGCACGCCTTCCACGATGAACCGTCGCAGATGGTCGACGACGGTGTCATGAAGTTGCTGACGCGGAATGGGCGGCAGTTCCGGGCTGATCGCAGAGGGGTTCAGGTTCGGGTTTTGCATGCAAAAGGCATTTCCATCGATTTCCAGCGAATTCTAGCCCAAGGACAGGACCCCAAAGAAGTGAGTCGGGATTGGGGTAAACCACGTCAGAATTGTCTGTCTACCTATGAGCTGGCTGGATTATAGTTTTTTGAATGCAAAATTCAAAACAGGAGCGATTGCATGTTGAAGCTCGATTTCCATCCCGCCGGCCGCCACTTCCTGCAGATTCCGGGCCCGAGCCCGGTACCGGATCGCATCCTGCGCGCGATGAGCTATCCGACCATCGACCATCGCGGCCCGGAGTTCGCCGTGCTCGGACTCAAGGTGCTGGAAGGCATCAAGAAGATCTTCAAGACGCAGCAGCCGGTGGTGATCTACCCGGCCTCCGGCACGGGCGCGTGGGAAGCCGCGCTCACTAACACGCTGAGTCCCGGCGACACGGTGCTGATGTTTGAGACGGGCCATTTCGCGACGTTGTGGAAGCAGATGGCCGAGCGTCTTGGCCTGAAGCCTGAGTTTCTCGGCCTGCCCGGCATCGAAGGCTGGCGGCGCGGCGTGCAGGCCGACATGATCGAAAAGCGTTTGCGCGAGGACGCGCAGCACGCCATCAAGGCGGTTTGCGTGGTGCATAACGAGACCTCGACCGGCGTGACTTCGGACATCGCTGCGGTGCGCCGCGCGCTCGACGCCGCGGGTCACCCGGCGCTGCTGCTCGTCGACACGATTTCCGGTCTCGCCAGCGCCGACTATCGCCACGACGAATGGGGCGTGGACGTGACCGTGTCGGGCTCGCAGAAGGGTCTCATGCTGCCGCCTGGCATCAGCTTCAACGCCGTGTCGGCGAAGGCGCTGGCCGCGAGCGAGCACGCAAGGCTGCCGCGCAGCTTCTGGGGCTGGGCTGAGATCATCGAGATGAACAAGAGCGGGTACTGGCCGTACACGCCCAACACGAACCTGCTCTACGGTCTTTCCGAAGCGCTCGACATGCTGCAGGACGAAGGGCTCGACAACGTGTTCGCGCGGCACCGGCGGCTAGGCGAGGCGTGCCGGCGCGCGGTGCGCGCGTGGGGGCTCGAGATCCAGTGCGCCGATCCCGCCGTCTACAGCCCCGTGCTCACGGGCGTGATGACGCCCGAAGGCGTGGATGCGGATGCGGTGCGCAAGATCATTTACGAGCGCTTCGATCTTTCGCTCGGGACGGGCCTCGGCAAGGTCAAGGGGCGCATGTTCCGCATCGGGCATCTGGGCGACTGCAACGACCTCACGCTGCTGGCGGCATTGGCCGGCTGCGAGATGGGCCTGCGCATCGCGGGCGTGCCCTTGAAGGACAGCGGCTTGCCCGCCGCGATGGACTATCTCGCGGCGCAACCCAACGTGGTGTCGCTGAAAGCCGCCTGAAGCGGTGCGTTTGCCCATGCCGCGCACGGGGCGCGGCAGGTCAGGCCGATTCCGGGTGATGCCAGGTCGTTCCCATGCCGGACGCCACTTCGAGAAGGGCGATGCGGCCGATAGAACCAGCAACGGAGACAGACGATGAAACGGTATCGATTGACGAGCGCGAGCAGCATCGTGCTGATCATGCTCTGCATCATGTACTTCATCACCTACCTCGATCGTGTGAACGTGAGCACGGCGGCGGCAGGCTTCGGCAAGGAGTTCCAGCTTTCGCACACCGAGGTCGGGCTGGTTTTTTCGGCCTTTGCGTATCCGTATCTGCTGTTTCAGATCATCGGCGGCTGGGTGAGCGACCGCTTCGGCGCGCGCCGCACGCTGCTGTTCTGCGGCGCGCTGTGGGGCGTGGCCACCGTGCTCACGGGCATGGCGGGCGGCCTCGCCACCCTGCTCGCCGCGCGCCTCTTGCTCGGCTTTGGTGAGGGCGCAACGTTTCCCGCCTCGACCTCGGCCATGTCGCGCTGGGTCGCGAAAGAACGGCGCGGTTTCGCGCAGGGCATCACGCACTCCGCTTCGCGCATCGGCAATGCGGTGGCACCCGCGGTGGTCGTGCTGGTGATGGCGCGCTACGGCTGGCGCGAATCGTTCTATGTTTGCGGCGCGCTCAGCCTGCTGTGGGTGGTGGTGTGGGCGTTCACGTTCACCGAACACCCGAAGGATCACCCGCGCATCACCGAGGCCGAACTCGCGATCCTGCCGCAACCCAGGCCGCGCGCGACGGGCCTGCCGTGGATGGCACTCTTCAGGCGCATGATTCCGGTGACGATCGTCTACTTCTGCTATGGCTGGACACTGTGGCTTTTCCTTAGCTGGATTCCGCAATACTTCCTGCACAACTATCACCTGCAGCTGGGCAAGTCGGCGATCTTCGCCTCGGTGGTGTTCCTCGCGGGCGTGGTGGGCGACACGCTCGGCGGCCTCGTGACCGACTGGCTCTATCAGCGCACGGGCAACCTCAAGCGCGCGCGCAGCTGGATGGTCTCGGTGTGCATGCTCGTCACGCTGATCGTGCTCGTGCCGCTGATGTTCGTGCACGATCCCGTCATTTCCATGGCGTGCCTCGCAGCGGGCTTCTTCTTCGCCGAAATGACGATCGGGCCGATGTGGGCGATTCCCATGGATATCGCACCGGAGTTCTCGGGCACGGCGAGCGGCATGATGAACACGGGCTCCGCGTTGGCCGCGATCATTTCGCCCGTGGTGGGTGGTTTTCTGATCGACCGCTTCGGCAACTGGGACCTGCCGTTCGTAGGCAGCATGGTGCTGATGGGGTGCGGCGTGATTCTCGCGTTTCGCATGCAGCCGGACAGCCGCTTCGAGCTGGGCAAGAAGGCTGACCAGGCGGCGGGTTCCCATCAGGGAGTGTGAACGGCGATGGAAGGCGCACGCAGCTCCGCCATGCTGGTCAAGCCGGTTCATCTCGTTCCTTCGGGCGCGGGCCATGGCTCGCCGCTCGCGCGGCACTTGCGTGAAGCCCTGCGCGGCGACGTATTGTTCGACGTTGCGAGCCGCGGCCGTTACGCAACCGACGCCTCGATCTATCAGATCATGCCCATTGGCGTGGCCGTGCCGCGCGATCAGGACGACTTGCGCGCCGCGCTGGAAGTGGCGCGCCTCGAGCACGCTCCCGTGCTGGCGCGCGGCGCGGGTACGAGCCAGTGCGGTCAGACGGTGGGCGAAGCGCTCGTGATCGACACGTCGAAGTGGCTCAACAATATCGTCGATTTCGACGCGGGTGCGCGCACGGTGACGGTCGAGCCGGGCGTCGTGCTCGATCATCTGAACGCGTGGCTCAAGCCGCACGGGTTGTGGTTTCCCGTGGATGTTTCGACGGCCGCCCAGTGCACCATCGGCGGCATGGCGGGCAACAACTCGTGCGGCTCGCGCTCGATCGAATACGGCAACATGGTGCACAACGTGCTCGGCATCGACGCGATTCTCGCGGACGGCAGCGAAGCGCGCTTCCAGTCGTTGAAAATGCCGCATGAAGGCGCGCGGCTTACGGCCCTGCTCGAAGGCGTGCAGCGCATCGCCGCGCGCGAGCGCGGCGAGATCGCGGAGCGCATGCCGAAGGTGCTGCGCCGCGTGGCCGGATACAACATCGACCTGTTCGATTGCCAGAACCCGCTCGCCTATACCGACGACGGCGTGGCGAATCTCGCGCATCTGCTCGTGGGTTCCGAAGGCACGCTCGCGTTCAGCCGGCAGATCACGCTGAAGCTCGCGCCGCTGCCCGCGCATAAAACGCTGGGGGTAGTGAGCTTCCCCACCTTCTGGCAGGCAATGAACTCGGCGCAGCACATCGTCAGGCTCAAGCCGACCGCGGTCGAGCTGGTCGATCGCACGATGATCGAGCTTGCGCTTGGCAATCCGGGCTTCAGGCCGGTGATCGAAAAGGCGCTGGTGGGCAGGCCCGACGCGATCCTGCTGGTCGAGTTCGCGGGCGACGAGCGCGACGCCCAGGTGCGCCGGCTCGATGAACTGGTCGAACTGATGGGCGACCTCGGCCTGGCGGATGCGGTCGTGAAGATGACCGATGCGAACGAGCAAAAGGCGCTGTGGGAGGTGCGCAAGGCGGGCTTGAACATCATGATGAGCATGAAGGGCGACGGCAAGCCCGTCTCGTTCATCGAGGACTGCGCCGTGCCGCTCGAACATCTCGCGCAGTATACGAGCCGCCTGACCGAAATCTTCCATCGGCACGGCACCGAAGGCACGTGGTACGCGCACGCGAGCGTCGGCACGCTGCACGTGCGGCCGATACTCGACATGCGCCGCGACGGCGCAGCGAAAATGCGCGCGATAGGGGAGGAGGCTGCGGAACTGGTGCGCGAGTACAAGGGCGCGTTTTCGGGCGAACATGGCGATGGTCTGTGCCGCGGCGAATGGATTGCCTGGCAGTACGGACCGAAGATCAACCAGGCGTTCATGGAAATCAAGCAGCTGTTCGATCCCGAGAACCGCTTCAATCCCGACAAGATCGTGCGGCCGCCGAAGATGGACGACGCGAAGCTGTTCCGCTTCGCGCCGGGATATCGCGAGCGCCAGATGCGACCGGCGCTCGACTGGTCGGCTTGGGACGTGAGCCGCGATCCGCTCACGGGGGAGCAAACGCCGCCCGGCAGCGGCGACGACTTGACGGGCGGCCTCGCGAAAGCCGTGGAGATGTGCAACAACAACGGCCACTGCCGCAAGTTCGACGCGGGCACGATGTGCCCGAGCTACCGCGTGACGAAAGACGAGAAGCACGTAACGCGTGGCCGCGCGAACACGTTGCGGCTCGCAATTTCGGGACAGCTGGGCGAGGACGGACTCGCAAGCGACGACGTGAAGGACACGCTCGACCTGTGCGTATCGTGCAAGGGCTGCAAGCGCGACTGTCCGACCGGCGTGGACATGGCGAAGCTGAAGATCGAGGCGCGCGCGGCGTGGAATACGAAGCACGGCCTGAAGCTGCGCGAGAAGATGACTGCGTTTTTACCGCGCTATGCGCATCGTGTGGCGCAAGCCGGCGGCCTTGTGGCGGCGGGCGAGCGCATCCCTGTGGTGTCCGGGTGGGCGAAGCGCGTACTCGGCTTCGCGCCGCAACGTTCGCTGCCGCAGTTCCGGCCTTCGTTCCTTGCGGAGGTCGCGGCCGCAAAGCCCGACCCGGCGGCGGCGACGAAGGAAGTGGTGCTGTTCGTCGACACCTTCAACGACAACTTCGAGCCCGAAAACGCCCGCGCCGCGAAACGGGTGCTCGAAGCGGCCGGCTATTGCGTGCACTTCAACGTGCGCGGCGAAGAGCGTCCGTTATGCTGCGGCCGCACGTTCCTCGCAGCGGGACTGGTCGACGAGGCGAAGCACGAGGCGCGGCGCCTGCTCGATACGCTCATGCCGTTCGTGGCGCGCGGCGTGTCGATCGTCGGGCTCGAACCTTCGTGCCTGCTCTCGATGCGCGACGAATTCCTGCAATACGGCTACGGTGACGAAGCGCGCAAGCTGTCGGCTGCAGCGTTCCTGTTCGAGGAATTCCTCGTGCGCGAGAAAGGCGCGGGCCGGTTCGATGTGAAGTTGTTGCACCAGCTCGACGCGCCGCGCGCCTGGGTGCACGGCCACTGCCACCAGAAAGCGTTCGACGCCTTCCGGCCTGTGCTCACGGTGCTGGGCTGGATTCCGGGCCTGGAGGTGAAGCCGATCGAATCGTCATGCTGCGGGATGGCGGGGAGCTTCGGCTACGAAGCGCAGCACTACGAAGCCTCGCTGGCGATGGCCGAGCTCGCGCTGCTGCCCGCCGTGCGCAAGGCGGATCGCGCCGATCTCGTCGTGGCGGATGGCACGAGCTGCCGCCACCAGATCCATGACGGCGCAAACGCCACGGCGCTGCACGTGGCGCGGGTGCTGGAAATGGCGATGCGCTAGGCTAGCGTGCTCATGCCCTGGCGTGCGTGCACGGCATCGACGGCATGCAGCATCTTGCCGAAGAACGCATCGGCGAATTGCGAATCGATCCAGCGCACGATCAACGCGATCTTGCGCCCGGGCTCGATCCACATGAACGAGCTGCCCGCGCCAACCCCGAACCAGCTCGACTCGGGCACGCACGGAAACATCCGCTGCCCCGTGTTGAGCCAGACGAGCGAGCCGTAGAACGGCGCGAGCGGGCAGGGCGTGCGCATGCGCGCGATCCATTCGCCCGAGAGCACACGGCGGCCCGCGGCCAAGCCGTCGTCGAGCAGCATTTGCGCAACCTTCAGCTGGTCGTTTGCGCTCACCGACATGCCGCCGCCCCAATGCGAGCCGCCCGGCACCGACTGCACGCGCCTGCCGCCCTGATCGATCCAGGCGTCGTCGTAACCGACCCATTGCCAGTTCTCGCTCGCCCCAACGGGTCTCATGATCGTCTCACGAAATACTTCGGGTAACGAACGACCGAACAAACGCAGGAGCGCGAGCGAAAGCTGGTTGATGCGCACGTCGTTGTATTCCCAATACGTGCCGGGCGCGCGCAACGGGCGCAAGTCGCCTTTTTTCCCGTCGGGCGGCTCGCCGAACGTGACGGCGCGATAGTGATCGGCCTGATCGGAAAGGCCGAAGCACGTGCCTTGCCATTCGCTCGTCTGTTGCAGCAGGTGTGTCCACGTGACCTGCGCATTGTGGTTGTCGTCGAAGCCGATGCCGGGCACGCGCACGTGGACGGGCTCGTCGGGATCGGGCAGGAGGCCGCGGTCGTGCGCCACACCGGCGAGCAGCGCCAGATACGTCTTCGCGATGCTGAAGGTCAGATCGGGCCGATCGGGCGCGCCCCATTGCGCGAGCACTCGCCCATTCACGGCGACAGCGCCGGATACCGGTCCGCGATCGTGAATGGGGCCGAGCAAGCGGTTCCAGGGCGGCGGGTCGTTCACGTGCACACCGAAGTTGCCATCGGCGTTACGGTCCCATGCCGATTCGTGATCGACGGAAAACTGAATGGCGTCCTGAACTTCCTGCGGCAAGTCGTATTGCATGTGTGCGTGTTTCCTTTTTGTGTTCCTGTCCGGCGCCGGTTCAGCGGGCGTCGAGACGCAGACGCGCCCAGGTCAGCGTAGCGAGGCTCAGCACGGCCGCGAACATCAGCCAGAGCCCCGGCGCGAGATTGTTGCCCGTCGCCGCAATGAGCGAAGCCACGGCGAGCGGCGTGAAGCCGCCGAACGCGGTCGTGCCGACGTTGTAGGCCAGCGCCATGCCGGTGGTGCGCGTGCGCGCGGGGAAGAAGCTGGCCATGAGCGCCGGAATCGAGGCGAAATAGGTGACCTTCAGCACCGCGATCCAGACCACGGCGGCCAGCAGCGAGGGCAGCGAAGGATGGGCATTCACGAACATGAACGCGGGATAGACGGTGAGCAGGAACAGCACGCCCGCGACGAACATGATACGCGTGCGGCCCACCTTGTCCGACCAGTGGCCCACGATCGGCGTGAGCACGATGGCGATCAGGCCGGCCACGAGCGTGGCGATAAAGCCCGACGAAGGCGCGAGGCCGAGCTGCCGCGCGGCATAGGTCGGCATGTAAAGCAGCACGTACTGGGCCGACGTGGTCAGGATCAGCACGCCGATCGATGCGATGACGCGCGACTTCTGCGTGGCGAACAGTTCACGCACGGGCGACTCGGCTTTTTCGATGCGCTCGAATTCCGGCGTTTCGTCGATGCGTCGGCGGATATAAAGACCCACCGGACCAATCAGCACACCGAACAGGAAGGGAATGCGCCAGCCCCAGCCTTCGAGCTGCGGCTGTGTGAGCGTGCCCGTAAGCACTGCGCCGAACAGGGAGACGAGCAGCGTGCTCGCGCCCTGGCTCGAGAACTGCCAGCTCGACATGAAACCGCTGCGCTGCGGCGCATGCTCGATCAGGAAGGCAGTGGAACTGCCGAACTCGCCGCCCGCCGAAAAGCCCTGCAGAAGACGCGAGGCAAAAATGCCGATGGGCGCGAGCATGCCGATCGTCGCGTAGGTGGGCATCAGCGCGACCATGCCGGTGCCGATCGTCATCATCGCAATGGAGAGCGTGAGCGATGCCTTGCGACCCTTGCGGTCGCTGTATGAGCCGAGCACGAGCGCACCGACGGGCCGCGCGAGGTACGAGAGCGCGAACGTGCCTAGCGTGAGCAGCAGCGACATCGTTGCATTGTGAACGGGGAAGAAGAGCCTGGAGAGCGTCGAGGCGAAGTAGCCGTATGCCAGCAGATCGTAGAACTCGAGCGCGTTGCCGATTGAAGTCGCGGCGATGAGCCGTGAGACGTGCCTGGCTGAAGTGCCTTGAGCGGGCTCTGACCAGTGCTCGCCGCCGTGCGCGGGTAGGGATTCGATGCTCATTGGGACGTCCTCATGCAAGCGTTGTCGGATGCGGTGCGGGGTTGGACGCGCCGGCATCTCTTGCGCCGAGGTCCCAGAAGAGGCCAGCCATGATGCGCAGCCCATCGCGCACGACCGGGCCGAGCAGATGCTCGTTCGGCGCGTGCTGCGAGCAGCCCGGATACGAATGCGGCACCCAGAGCGTGGGCATGCCGAGCACCTCGGCGAATACGTCGTTGGGCAGCGTGCCGCCCAGGTTCGGCAACAGTACGGGGTCGGCTCCCGTGGTCTCGCGCAGCGAGCGCAGCGCCCACTGCACCCAGTCGTTGTCGGGATTGACTCGCGTGGCCGGTGCGCCGCGCTCCACTTCGAGTTCGATCATGTCGAAGCCGTGCGCGTCGAGGTGCGCGCGCACGATGCGTTCGAGGTCCTGCCAGTTCGTGCCGACGACGAAGCGCAACTGCAGGTAAGCGATAGCGTGTGGCGGAATCGCGTTCACGGGTTTCTCGGGATTGCCCGTACGGAACGCGAGCACTTCCAGATTGTTCCAGCCGAACACGCGCTCGGTTGGCGTGAGGCCCGGCTCGCCGTAGTCGCGATCGACTTCGGGCTCGCCCGGATTGCCGCCCACGCGAATCTCGGCGAGTGCGCGGCGCACGGATTCCGGAATCGGCGGCGGGCGCAGGCCATCGACGAGGATCTTGCCGTGTGCGTCGACCATCGAGGCGATCGCGCTCGCGAGCACGACGCCCGGGTTGCGCAGCAGGCCGCCCCAGTTGCCCGAATGATGGCCGCCTTCGCGCAGCGTGAGTTCGAGCTTGAAATTGACGAGGCCGCGCGAGCCTAGAAAAATCGTCGGGCGGTCCGCGCAGAGGCGCGGCCCGTCGGAGGCGATCAGCACGTCGGCGGCGAGTTCGTCGCGCAACCGGCTGCACAGTTCGTGCAGGCCCGGCGAGCCGACTTCCTCGCCCGTTTCGAACAGCAGCTTGAGGTTGAAGCCGAGCCTGCCATCGCGCGCGTGGAGCACGGCCTTCAGTGCCGCGAGGTTGATGCTGTGCTGGCCTTTGTTGTCGGCGGTGCCGCGGCCATACCAGCGCTCGCCGTCTATGGTCACGTCCCACGGCGTGAGGCCCGCGCGCCATTGCGCGTCGTAGCCGCGCACCACGTCGCCGTGGCCGTAGCTGAGCACGGTGGGCAGCGCATCGTCTTCATGGCGGTGGGCAATCAGGAAGGGGCCCGCGCCGTTGACGGGATTCTCGACGATCCGGCAGGTGAACCCCCATTGAGCGAGCAGCGGCGTGAGCTCCTCGTCCAGATAGCCGCGTAAACGGCCACCGCTCTCCGGCTCCTGGCTCTCGGTGCGAAACGCCACGCGGCGGCGCAGATCGTTCAGGAAGCGGCCCGAATCGTATTGGGCGGCTGCGGTTTGAATGGCGATGTCACGGGTCAACGCGCGTCTCCCTCTGTTTGAGGCCGTCTGAAGCCGTCGAACGATCCTGCAACCGCCGATATTTCTGCACAATTACAATATTTGTGATCTATCTTTGCCGAAACGGCAAAGCGGACGAGACCGCGCTCATCGACATGGACAACACCGCACTGCGCTATTTTCTGGAAGTGGCCCGCAGCGGCTCGCTGAGCAAGGCGTCCGAGCGGCTCTACGTCGCCGTTTCCGCGCTCAGCCGCCAGATCGCCCGGCTCGAAGCAGAACTCGGCACGCCGTTGTTCGAGCGGCGCCCGCGCGGCATGGTGCTGAGCGAGGCGGGGCGCATGCTCGCCGAGCACGCGCGGCGCAGCCTGCTCGAAACGGAGCGCGTGGTCGGCGAGATTCGCGGGCTGAGCGAGGGCGGGCGCGCGACCATCCGTGTTGCGAGTTCCGAAGGCCTCGCGCCGGATTTTCTGCCGCAGATGTTTGCTCACTTTCTCCGGACCTATCCGCAAACGCATTTTCAGCTGGACGTGTCGGCACCTTCTGTTGCAACGCAGCGCGTGCGCGAGGGCACGGCCGATATCGCGCTGTGCTTCAGCGTCGCGCCCGAGAAGGAGATTGCCGTGCACTGTTCGCAGCGCGCGCCGATCTTCGCGCTCATGCGGCGCGATCATCCGCTGGCGGCGCGCAAGTCGCTGTCGCTGCGCGATCTGGTCCCGTGGCCGGTCGCGATGAACAGCCAGGGGGTGACGATTCGCCAGTTGCTCGACATCGCGTGCAGCCTCGAAGGGTTGATCTTCGAGCCGGTGTTCGTCAGCAACTATCACGTGGCGTTGCAACGATTCGTACGCCTGACCGATGCCGTCACGTTCACCGGCTTTCTGACCGTGCGCGGCCGTCTCGAGGTGGAGGGACTTGCCGCTGTGCCGCTCACGAACCCGGAGCTGCATCAGCGCACGCTGCAGATCCAGACGATGGCGGGCCGCACGCTGCCGCAGACCATGCAGGCCTTTCTCGACCTGCTCACGCGCGCGATCGACGGCGATGAGCCTGCCTGTGGCTGATTTCGCCTACGCGGTGAGCCGCGCGGCGAGCCGGCGCATGCCGGCAAAAACGGTGTCGGCGACGTCCGCGGGGAAACCGGCGGGAATCTGCGCTGCGACAGCTTCGATCGCGCGGGGCGTTTGCGCGGCCACCTGCGCGAGCATCGCTTCGACCTCTGCCGCGGCGAATCCCACGCGCTGGCCTTGCGCGATCCATTGCCGCGGATAGATCTCCTCGACGCGATAGTGCCGGTTGCGTCCGCGCACGGCCATCGCAAGGCTCACGCGCTGCGGCGCAATATGATTGCGGCCCCGGCCGACGATCGGATGCGCGCTGAGCACGTCGTAGAGCGGCGTGGCCGCGTACTGGCTGCCGGGCAGCAGCGCGATGCTGTAGTTCTTCGCGTGGCCGTCCGTCGCCGCGAGCAGCCAGAAAATGACCTGCGTGACGAAGAAGTGGCGGCGGTCGACCGTGGCCTGCGCGGAGCCGTCCAGCACCTGCATGATCGCGTCGATGCCAGGGCCGCCGTCGGCTTCGTATTTGGCGAGGCCGGACGTGCCGGTGGCCTGGCACAGATCCTCCTGCGGCAGGCGTACGATCCATTTGGCGTCGCTCGCAAGACGCCGGTCGAAGCGTTCCACGACCAGCGCCTTCGCGTCCTCGAATTGCGCGATTTCGCACGGCGCGACGGGCAACCCGTAGGCCGAGACGATCTGCGTGCACAGCCACTCGTTTTCCACCGAGGTGCGCATGTCGGCGCGCATGTTGCCGACGAGGCCGAGCGGCAGCTTCAGGATGTGCGTGGTCGGCGTGCTGCCCTGCGGAAGCAGCCACTGCCCGCCATGCCGCAGCAGCGCGGTCTTTTCCTGCGCCCCGGCGATCGACAGCCGCAGGCTGTCCAGGGCATCGTGCTCGCCCGCATGCGGCGTGGCGGTGATTTCGCGCAGCAGTTGCGCGATGTCGCCTTCGCTCAGGGCGCGCCCCTTGATGCTCTTCAGGCCGGCGGGCGCAGCGCCTGCGGGAAGAATCTGCAGCGCGCCCACGCAATCGCGGCCGAGCGCGGCGAGCAACTCGAACGGCGAGGTGCCGCCTGTCTGATAGCGCGCGGCGATGCGTCTGCGGACACGGTCGCTGTCCGGCAGCAGATTGTCGAAATAATCGGCGACGATCTGGCCGCGGTAGGGCTGGTTGCCGGGCGTAAACGGCAGAGAAAGGGAGAGTGGGCGGCCTTGCTCGTCGTCGAGCCAGCTGTCGAGGTACACGAGGCGTTCGTTGCCGCGCACATTCTCCCAGTAGCCCACCGGGAGGCCGTTCATCCACAGGTCGAGCCGGTTGGGCGGGCGTTGGCGTGCGCTCACCAGTTCTCCCTTGGCTTGCTGCGGGCGGGGGACTGGCGCTGCGGGGCTGCGGCCGCTGGCGTGGCGCGGGTGCGTTTGCTCTCGGGCGAGGGCTTGGCCGCGCTCGACATCCTGGCGGCGGCCGCAGGGGTTCCGGCCGGGCGGGGCGCGGCTTTCGCCGCGACCGGCCCGGCCTTGTCTTCGGGCGCGCCGAACTTGATTTCGACGTCGACGAGCCGCAGGACCCGGACGAGCCGCTCGACGCTCGCCCCTTCGGGATTCGCCTCGAATGCGGCATAGCTTTGCTGCGAGATGCCGAGCCGCGCGGCGACGTCTTTCTGGGTCAGGCCAGCCTTCTTGCGGAAGCCGACGAGAATCGGGCGCAGCTGGCTCAGGGTCTTGAGAGGGTAGTCCACGGCAGCTCCGGGCGGCGAAATGCCGATGCAGACGGCCGATGCAAACGCAAACGCGCGGCGCAGTCGAATACAGTCTATACCCTGTAAAGTGAAAATACAAATCACAGGCTGTAATTTACAAATACAGCCTGCAGGTTGTATCCGGTGCTGGGCGAGGGCCGCCGTGGGTGCGGGGCGCCGGCAGATGTGCAACTAACTGTCAATCGCAGCGCAACCCACCCCAGCCGCTTCGCGGCCAAAACGATCTGCCTTCAGACCACCACCGAGCCAGTTTCCTCTTTTATCAGGAATCCGATCAGATTTCGACGCGCTCTCACGCCACGCGTATCACCACCTTGCCGAAATGCTTGCCGGCTTCCAGCCACGCGTAGGCTTCCGGCGCTTCGTCGAAAGCGAACACGCGGTCCACCATCGGCCGAATCTGCCGTGCGGCGACGAAACGCGTGACGTCGTCGAGCATCGCGCGGCTGCCGACCATGAGGCCATGCAGGCGCTTGAAGCCGCCGATCACCGGAAGCAGCCCGAGTTCGGGGCCCGCGAAACTCGTCACGCCGCCGATGATCGAAACGAGCCCGCCCATCTTCGCGGCGGCCACCGAGCGCGGCAGCGTATCGCGTCCGCCCACTTCCACGACGATATCCGCGCCTTCGCCGCCCGTGAGCCGCAGCACCTCGTCCTGCCATTCGGGATGCGAGCGATAGTTGATCGTCTCGTTCGCGCCGAGCGAGCGCGCGCGTTCGAGCTTCTCGTCGCTCGACGACGTGATGATGGTCCGCAACCCTGCCGCGTGGGCAAGCTGCAGTGCCCAGATCGACACGCCCCCAGTGCCGAGCAGCACCACGGTAGCGCCGGGCTGTGCGCCACCATCGGCGAAGATCGCATTCCAGGCGGTAATGCCGGCGCACGAGACCGTCGCGGCTTCCTCGTAGCTCAGGTGCGCGGGAATCGAAGCGAGCGAGCTTTCCGCAGCGACGAAGCGTTCTGCTAGCACCCCGTCGAATTGCGCACCGGGCGACTCGCGCACTTTCCACGGCGCGGGAGGACCGTCCACCCAATGCGGGAAGTAGGTGTTGATCACGCGATCGCCGGGTTTGAAGCGCGTGACGGCTGCGCCGATTTCGACCACTTCGCCCGCGCCGTCGGCGACCGGCACGAGCGCAGCGTCGCCAAGCCCGAGGTAATCGCCGCGCGCGAACATCAGGTCGCGATAGTTGAGCGAGGCCGCGTGAATCTTTACGACTACGTCATGCAGGCCGGGCGCGCGCGGCGTGAAATCGGTGCGCGCGAGTGCGCCATAGCCGCTTCCGGCCTTCAGTTTCCATGCGTTCATGGCTGCTCCAGTACAAGTGGGAGTACCTATGATAGTGTTGCTTGACAGGCGACATTGGTGAGATTCCGGCGCTTCGTTGTTGCCGTAAAGGATACAAGAGGGGGTGATATGAACGAACGCCTGAGCGGCGTGGCCGAATTTGTGGACGTGGTCGACGCAGGCAGCTTCTCCGCCGCGGGCGAGCGCCTTGGCGTGACGCGCTCGGCGGTCGCGAAGATCGTCGCGCGGCTCGAACAGCGCCTGGGCGTGCGCCTGCTGCAGAGGACGACGCGCAGCTTGAGCCTCACCGACGAAGGCCATGCCTACTACGAGCAGTGCCGCCGCGTGCTGGGCGAGCTGAGCGCCGTGGAGGCCGCCTTCGATCACGGGAGGCGCGAGCCTGCGGGGCGCTTGCGGATCAGCGCGCCGGTGCTGTTCGGGCGCCAGTGCGTGGCGCCGGTGGTGCGGCGGCTCGTGGAGGCGCATCCGCGTCTGAACGTCGAACTCTCGTTCAGCGACCGCGTGGCCGATCTCGTCGAGGACGGCTTCGATCTGGCCGTGCGCATCGGCACACTGCCCGACCATGGCACGCTCGTCGCACGCAGGCTTGGTGTGCAGCGCATGGGTATTTGCGCGTCGCCTGCGTATCTAGCGCAGCACGGCAAGCCGGCCGACGTCGCCGCCCTCGCCACGCACACTGGCATCGCGTATGGCCGCGCGGGGCAGAGCCCGGCGTGGCGCGTGCGCGGCCCCGGCGGCGAAGTCGAGGAGTGCCGGCTAGCGTCGCGGCTGTGCTTCGACGACCTGCTGGCGATCGCCGATGCGGCCGCGGCCGGCGCCGGTCTCGCGTGGCTGCCGTGCTGGCTGATGGGCCCGTATTTGAGCGACGGACGACTCGAACTCGTCATGGACAGCAAGAGCGTGATGGGCGACGAAGTTCATGTCGTGCGGCAGAAGACGCGGCACATGCCGTCGAAGGTGCGCGTGGCGGTGGATGCGCTCGTCGAGGATATTTCGCGCATGCTCGGCGCCCAAGCCGACCGCACGGACCCGATGGAGCCGACAGACCCCATCGACCTGAACGGAAATTGACGAAATCTCCTCGAGGTTTCCGTTACTTTGCCACCGGCATCGAGAACTCCGCACCCTTTTCGGTGCTTTCCGGCCAGCGCTGCATGATCGACTTCTGCTTCGTATAGAAGCGCACGCCTTCTTCGCCATACGCGTGCATGTCGCCAAAGAGGCTGCGCTTCCAGCCGCCAAAGCCGTGCCATGCCATCGGCACGGGAATCGGCACGTTGATGCCCACCATGCCCACTTCGATCTGGCGGCCGAACTCGCGCGCCACGTTGCCGTCGCTCGTGAAGCAGGCAACGCCGTTACCGAACTCGTGATCGTTGATCAGCTGCACGGCCTGTGCGAAGTCCTTCACGCGCACGCAGGCGAGCACCGGTCCGAAGATTTCTTCCTTGTAGATGCGCATCTCGGGCGTGACGTTGTCGAACAGCGTGCCGCCGGTGAAGAAGCCTTCTTCGTGGCCCGGCACCTTGAGGCCGCGCCCGTCCACCACGAGCGTCGCGCCTTCTTCGACACCGCTCGCGATATAGCCTTCGATGCGCTCGAGCGCCTGCTTCGTGACGATCGGGCCCATTTCGGCATCGGCTTGCATGCCGTCCTTCACGACGAGGCTACGTGCGCGCTCGGCAAGGCGCGGCACGATCTTGTCGGCCACATCGCCCACCAGCACGGCCACCGAGATCGCCATGCAGCGCTCGCCGGCCGACCCGTAGCCCGCGCCGATCAGCGCGTCCACGGTCTTGTCGAGGTCTGCGTCGGGCATCACGACCATGTGGTTCTTCGCGCCGCCGAGCGCCTGCACGCGCTTGCCGTGCTTCGCACCGGTCTCGTAGATATAGTTCGCAATCGGCGTGGAGCCCACGAAGCTCACGGCCTTCACGTCGCGGTGGGCGAGGAGGGCGTCGACCACGACCTTGTCGCCTTGCACGACGTTGAACACGCCGTCGGGCAGGCCGGCTTCCTTGAGCAGACGCGCCATGAAGAGCGAAGCCGAAGGGTCGCGCTCGCTAGGCTTGAGGACGAACGTGCAGCCGGCTGCGAGCGCCACCGGGAACATCCAGCACGGCACCATGCAGGGGAAGTTGAACGGCGTGATGCCGGCCACCACGCCGAGCGGCTGGCGCACGGTCCAGTTGTCCATGCCCGTGGAGACCTGCTCGGTGTAATCGCCCTTGAGCAGTTGCGGAATGCCGCAGGCGAATTCGATCACGTCGATGCCACGCGCCACTTCGCCCTGCGCGTCGGAGAAGACTTTGCCGTGCTCGGCCGTGATGATCGCCGCGAGTTCGTCCGCGTGACGATTCATCAGTTCGAGAAACCGCAGCATGACGCGCGCGCGGCGAATGGGCGGCGTGTCGCGCCACATCGGGAACGCGGCTTTCGCGCTCGCAACGGCGGCGTCCACGTCGGCAACGTCGCCCAGCACGAGGCGGCGCGCGGGGGCGCCGGTCGCGGGGTTGAAGACCGCTTGCGTGCGCTCGCCCGCGCCGCGCCCGGTCTTGCCGCCGATGAAGTGGACCACGTCTGCGGAATCGGTGTAGGGCTGCATGTCATCTCCTCGTTTGGTGAGTGTGCCGCCAGTCTACGGAGGGTGCGGGGGCGAGGAAAGACCCCGGCGCTGAATTGATTGTTTTCAGTTGTGAACAATGGCTTGCGCAGTCTGTGAAAAGTGCGCGATCGGCGTGCTAGTATCGGCGCGGGGATCACGAGTTTTGACGCGGGCTTTTCATCGATGGATACACAGCGAGTCGAAGCACTCTGGACGCATTTGCACTGGCTCAGTGTGCTGGCCACCCAGGGCAGCTATACCGCGGCGGCGGCGCGCCTCGGCGTAAGCAAGGCGGCCGTCAGCCAGCGCATCGCCGAACTGGAGCGTGTGGCAGGCGTTCCGCTTGTGCAGCGCACCACGCGCAGTGTTCGCTTCACTGAGGCGGGGCTGCGCCTCGTGGAGGACACGCGCGCCCAGTTCGACAGTATTGCCGCGAGTTTTGCGAGCGTGCGCGAGATGGCCGATGTCGCGCGCGGTACCGTGCGCGTCACCGCGCCGGTGGCCTTCGCGCGTCAGCAGCTGGTGCCGCGTCTCGCGCAGTTTTCGCGCGCGCATCCCGAAGTGCGCGTGCAGCTGGAGCTTTCCGACCGGCTCAGCTCGATTGCGACCGAAGGGTTCGATCTCGCGATCCGCCATAGCGCGCAGGTGCCGGAAACCCACGTGGCGTGGAAACTCTGCGACACGCGCTCGGTTATCGTCGCCACGCGGGCTTACCTCAAGCAGCGCGGCACGCCGCAAACGCCCGCCGATCTGGCGCAGCACGACTGTCTGTTCTATCCGCGCGCGCTGGGTGCGGGCGTATGGTCGTTCGAGAAAGCCGGCCGCCGCGCGGAAGGCGCGCGCGAGACGGTGACGGTGAACGGGCCGTTCTCGGCGAACAATAGCGAAGCGTTGCGCGATGCGGCGCTGGAGCATCTCGGCATCGCGCTGTTGCCCGATTTCAGCGCGCAAGCCGCGCTGCAGGCCGGCAAGCTCGTCGTGCTGCTGGCCAACTGGCGCCCCGTCGGCGCGTTCGCTTCGCAATTGCACGTCGTGCGGCCATATGGGGCGCAGGTGCCGCGTGCGGTCAAGCACTTTGCGGAGTTCCTGCGGCAGACGTTCAAGGATGGCTTTCCGCTGGCGTGAATCGGGCACGCAGCCACGGCGCCGCCTTCCCGAGGCGCTTTCGATAGATTTTTGGTATCCACGGCGCCCGGTGCCGACGTTATCCTTGACCCAAAATGGAGGCAGACGCATGGATCGGCGCGAAACACCTGTGGCGGATTGGGGGCGGCAATGGTACCTCGAAAGCGAATGTTCTTTAGAGGCATTCGTGAACCGGCTGCGCGACGACGGCAGCCCGTTGCACTACGCCTGCGAAGTGCGGCAGCGCATTCCCGTGTACGATTGCGCGTTGCTCGACGACGTGCTTCGTGACGCGCCGCAGCGCGCGCAATTGCAGGCGGAATGGGCGCACGTGCTGCGCGACGGCGCCGGCGTGCTCGTGCTCGAACGCGCTTACGCGAACACGCAGCCAGTGGACGACGCGACCGCCGTGTTCGAATCCATCATCCGGGGCGAGCGGGAGCAGGGCACGAGCGGCGCGGACCATTTTGCGAAGGCGGGCGCAAACGATCGCATCTGGAATGCGCAACAGAAGCTCTGCCTCGAAGCGCCCGCGGTGTTCGTCGACTACTTCGCGAACCTGCCGCTCATGGCTGTGTGCGAGGCGTGGCTCGGGCCGTGTTATCAGATGACCTCGCAGGTCAACGTGGTGCGTCCGGGCGGCGCGGCGCAGGAAGCGCACCGCGACTATCACCTGGGATTCCAGACGATCGAGGAGGCGCAGCGTTACCCGGCGCATGTGCATCGCGTCAGCGCTTTTCTCACGCTCCAGGGAGCGGTGGCGCACAGCGACATGCCGGTCGAGAGCGGGCCCACGAAACTCCTCCCGTACTCGCAACGCTACGCCGAGGGCTATCTTGCGTGGCGGCGAGCCGATTTCCGCGCGTATTTCGAGGCGCATTGCGTGCAGCTGCCGCTTGCCAGGGGCGACGCCCTGTTCTTCAATCCCGCGCTATTTCATGCGGCGGGCGCGAACCGCACAGCCGATGTGCAGCGCATGGCGAACCTGTTGCAGGTTTCATCGGCTATGGGCCGCGCGATGGAAGCGCTCGACCGCACGAGCATGTGCGAAGCGGTTTATCCCGTGCTGCGCGAGCGGCGTCGGAACGGCCTCGGCGATGCCGTCGACTTCGCGACAGCGGCGGTCATCGCGTCGTGTGCCGAGGGTTATCCGTTTCCCACGAATCTCGACCGCGACCCGCCCCTGGGGGGCCTCGCGCCGGAAAGCCAGCAGGCCCTCATGCAGCGCGCGCTGCGCGAGGACTGGGAGCCGGACAGACTCGCCGAGGCGTTGCGCATGCAGGGCGCGCGGCGCGACCCCGCGTGAGCGTGGCGATGAACTCGGCGTGCACAGGGCCTGTCTCGTGGCCGCGATTGACCACGAGACGGTGAGGTGAGGATATTCAGGATGACTATCGGCTACTATCGGCTCATTCTGAAGCTCACAGCTGCGCAAAGCGCGCTTCGTTCAGATCGGCAATCAGCGAGGGACCCGTCGGGCGCCAGCCGAGCCGCGCCTGAGTGAGCGCGCTTGAGGCGGGCATGTCCATGCCGACGAAGATCCCCATCCACCCGAAATGCGCGGGCGCCTCTTCCGGCGCGATCGAAACGGCCGGCAGGCCGAGCCCGCGGCCCAGCGCCTCGGCGATCTCGCGGCTCGTCACGCCTTCCTCCCCGACCGCGTTGTAGCGCGCGCCCGGCTGACCTTTTTCCACGGCAAGCCGATAAAGGCGCACGACGTCGGAGAGATGGCCGGCCGGCCAGCGGTTCTGGCCGTCTCCCACGTAGGCGCAAACGCCTTTCTCGCGCGCGATCGCAACGAGCGGCGTAATGAGCCCCTGCCGGAACGGGTTGTGGACCTGCGGCAGCCGCACCGCGCCCACGTTGAGCCCTTGGTCCAGCAGTGCCTGCCCGGCCAGCTCCGAGGCAATGCGCGGGTTGGGATGGTTCGTGTTGAAGACGTCTTCGCTTGCCGGCTCGCCGTGCGGGCCATTGCCGATACCCGTGCCGGACGTGATCAGCAACGGGCGATCGGAGCCGGCGAGCGCGGCGCCGAGCGCCGCAATGGCGCGCTTGTCCTTTTCGCAGTTTTCGACGAAGCGCGAGAAGTCGTGATCGAAAGCCGCATGGATCACGGCGTCCGCTTGCTCCGCGCCGCTTCGCAGGCTTGCCGGTTCCTCCAGCGTGCCGCGATGCACGCGTGCGCCGGCCCTGGCGAGCGCCTGGGCACCGGCTTCGGAGCGGGTCATGCCGATCACCTCGTGACCGGCTTCGATGAGTTCCGTAACGAGCGCCGAGCCGATGAAGCCGGTCGCGCCGGTCAGAAAAATACGCATGGTCATCTCTCCTGGGTCATGACTGGCGTACTATCTCCAAATTCTCTATACCGTTAAAGTAGTGAGTTCATCCTATTAAGATGACTAACAGGCTTTCCATTCCGATCCATTCGGCGGGCTCGCTCGGCGACTTCCTGAGGCGCTGCCGCACGCGGCTCGACCCTGCGAGCTTCGGTTTCGGCGGCCGCAGGCGCACGCCGGGGTTGCGTCGCGAAGAGGTGGCGCAGCGGGCCAATATCAGTCCGACCTGGTACACGTGGCTCGAACAGGGGCGCGGCGGCGCGCCTTCGCCGGAGGTGCTCGAGCGCATCTGCAGCGCGCTGATGCTCACCGATCCGGAGCGCGAGCACCTCTTCATGCTGGGGTTCGGGCGGCCGCCGGAACTGCGCTACCGACCCGTGGACGGGGTCAATCCGCGGCTGCAACGCCTGCTCGACTCGATGCGCTACAGCCCGGCCATCGTCAAGACAGCCACCTGGGAGGTCGTGGCCTGGAATCGCGCCGCCGCCGTCGTGCTGACCGACTACGGCAAGCTGCCGCCCGGTCAGCGCAACATTCTGCGCTTCCTGTTCTGCAACCCGGACGTGCGGGCCAAGCAGCACGACTGGGACAGCGTGGCCCGCTTCGTGGTGGGCGCGTTCCGGGCCGACGTGGCGCGCGCGGGCCTCGTTTCAGCCGTGCGCGAACTCGTCGACGAGCTGTGCAGCGTCAGCCCCGAGTTCGACGCCCTGTGGCGCGAGAACGAAGTGCTCGCGCATGCGGAAGCGGACCATGTGAAGCGCCTGCACCATCCCGTGCTCGGCCTGATTGCGTTGGAGCAGTCGGCATTTTCCGTCGATGGCCGGCCGGACCTGAACATGATCGTCTACAACCCGGTCGATACCGGGCAGGCCGAGCGCATCAAGGCGTTGATCGAGCAGCCGTGACACTGCCGCGCGCATCCTGCCTCGTCTTCCTCTCCGATCTGGGACAGACTCAGCGCCGCGAATATCGGCTGCAACACTCCTATCATGACGTGCCGCCGAACCCGGTGTCGTCAATCGATCAGTCGCACAATCATTAGCATACCGAAGGGAAGGAAAGGCAGCGCGATGCCGAACGCGCCGGGCAATAGCAGGACTAGCGTCCCTGACTACGCCTCGCGACGGCACACGATTCGCATCAATGAGGCCGCTTCAGGAGCCGGCGCACAAAGCGTTCCCGCGCCGGCTCTCTCTCACACTGCGGATTTACTGCGGTTCAGCGCCCAAGCCGCGCCGAGCGCGAAACCAACGGCGGCGGCGAGCCCGAGTGCCGTCATCGGCTTGTCGGCGACGTTGTCGCGCGTGGCGTCGGCGGCATTGTTCAAGGCCTGCTGGGACTTGCCATATAGCATTTTTGCCTTGCCGGCCAGTCCCATGGCGGGGTCGCCCAGCATGCGGCTGGCCAGGTGCTGCGCTCCTCCCGCGACCTCGTTCGCGACGGCGCGTGCGTGTCTCGTGTCCATGATCGTGCTCCTGTGTGCTCAGGGTGGGTCGTTGAATATGCGCGCTCCACTCGCGCAATCACGCTGGAGCAACGCTAATGCCCATCGCGAGGCGATCGGCGAAGCAACGGCGCATCAGCGCTCGCGTGCAAGTGCGAGGCCACCGGCACGGCACTTTCCAACGTGAAGAGCGCATTGGACCTGACTCATTTCGATGCCGGAAAAGCGCGCTGCGCAGGAACATGCGATGCGATTTCCGGGGTATCCGATAGGGCCGATTGTCTGACCATGGCTGCGTGCCGAATGCCCCCGATAAATGGGGTTCCGGGGTTGGAACATCGGGAAAGTCCGGGAGGGGAACGACAATGCGCAGGAAACCTCGATCATTGCGAGCCATGGCCGATAAATGGCTCTTTTTGCGGCCGGACACACAAGTGCACGTCAGGCGTGTTGCGCAGGATGCGAGGAAGCACCGGTCGTGCGTCTACGTGAGCGCGGTCGGCGCGGTGGGCGAATCGGGCATGTTCTTCTTTCGTCATGGTGACGGCAGCTGGTACATCTTTCCGCCGGACGACGCGCGTCCCGCGCTCGGCGTCGATGGCCGTGACGTTTGAGCGCCGAGGCGAGCCGCGACATGCCCGATCGGCGCACTGGCGCACTGGCGCCGCTCACGGGCCGAGCAGGCCCTGCGTCGGCAGCGACAGCTTGCCGTGATCGACGAAGCGCGTGCCGCCGCCAATGCCGCCTGCCAGGCGTCCGCGTATTTCGTAGGGAATGTTGCCGGCCTCTGCGCTGCCAGCAAAGGCGAAAGCCTGGCGCACGGCGGCGAATGCCGGCACGGTCAGCGGCACGACGATCACCGCTTCACCGTAGCGCGGCACGACGCCGCTTTGATCGCTCACGCCGCTGGCGAACGATTGACCGTTCAGGTCCAGTTGCAGCGACACGCCGCTAAATTCGACCGGCGTGTCGTTGGGATTCTGGATGCGCAACTTCACGTTGAAGCGCATTTCCATGCCTGCGCCCTGTAGCGGCTCGAGACCCGCCACGTTGACCCGCAGCGGCTCTCCCATTAACCCCGCGCAGCCGCCAAGCCAGAACAGCACACAAAGCAAGATGCAGAAAAGTCGCATTGAGCGCCAGGCCTCAGGTGATGGCATAGCAAGCCTCTCGTCCCGTAGAGTCCGCAGGTGCCGCTTAGTGTAGCGTTGATCCGTCGCGGGTTTCGCGCCGTGTGCCCCGCCGTGTGCCCGGCTCTTGCCGGTCCCCCGGTTTCGATTCGCGTGCTCGAGCGGGACAAGTCGACCGAATCGATCTGGATTGCATGATTCGGCCCCAACCTGCGATACGATAAGTCACTGACGCTTATACGGCATGATCTACCCGTCGTTGAAAATAATTTCAATTAGCTTTCACTGACCGCGCGCCGCCTCACGCGTCCTGACTCCTTTCCTTTCCTTTCGTTGCCCGGCCCGTTCTCATGCTCAGCGCCTTCGCTCTATTCGGGATCTTGATCGTATCTTGCCTGATGAGCGTCGCCATCCTCGGCTCGCTGATCCGAACCGCCGTACCGGGCGTGGGCCGCTGGTGTCTTGGCTACGCGCTGGTGGCCGCGGTCTCCACGTGGATCGCGCTCGCCGGCCCGCAGCCTGGCGGCATCACGATCGTCGGGACGTCGGTCGCGAGCCTGGGCGCGGTCGCGCTGCTCGTCCAGGGCACGCGCCAGTTCTTCGGCATGCGTGCCGCGTGGCGCACGGAGTCCGTGGCGCTTGTCATGATGGGCGCTGCGCTGCTCTATTACACGTGGGTGTCGCCCAGTGCCGGCGCGAGAGGCGTGCTCGTTTCGCTGGGCCTCATGTATGGGCGGCTCGCCGTGGGTACGCTGGTGCTGCGGCATGCCTCGCGCGAGGGGACGCGCTACGCATGCCGGCTGATCGCCGTGGCCGCCGGGATCGGTGCGCTCGTTTATGTCGCGCGGATCGGCGCGATCGTCTTCGGCGCCGCGCCGTCGCTTACCTTCGTGCAGCCGTCCCCCTGGAACGTGGCGCTGCTCGGTCTCGCCATCGTCACGTTGCCCTGCATGTCGATCGGCATGGTGATGCTCGCTCACGACCGGCTCCTTGGGCGCATGGAAAAGCTCGCGACGATCGACGAACTGACGGGCGCACTCACGCGGCGCGCCTTCATTGACAGGGCGCAGGTCCTGCTTGCACAAGCGCGGGAGAAGGCCGATCCCCTGGCGATCGCGATTCTCGACATCGATAACTTCAAGGCAGTCAACGACGGCTTTGGCCATGCGGTCGGCGATCGTATCCTGGCGCACGTCGCCTCGGTCGTCAGCGCACAATTGAGGTCATGCGATCTGTTCGGACGGCTGGGCGGCGAAGAGTTCGCGATTCTCTTTGCATACGCGCAAAAGCACGACGCAGCGACGCTGACGAATACGCTGCGGCTCGCTCTCGAACGTTCGTCCGCCGAAGGCGTGTGCTGCACGCTCAGCGCCGGGGTGGGCAGGTTCGTGGCGGCCGATACGCTGGAGAGCGCGATGGTGCGCGCCGACGCAGCGCTCTATGTCGCGAAGGCGGCGGGGCGCAATCGCGTCGTCATGACACCGGACGCCGAAGAAGGCGAAGTCCGTTACCTTGCCGAATCTCGCTAAAGAAATGCTTGCCCGGCAAATTTATTCCAGGGAAAATTCGCGCTGACGAAAGTCGGCATCGGAGCTGGCTTCCTGCGACCCGGCGCGTCGTACCGGGCAGGTCAATCATTTCCCGGGCAATGGCGTCCGCAACGGTGGTCATGCCGGGTAACTGCCCATGTTCAAACGCCTCTTTTCCGAACTCGCCCGAGTCTTCGTCCCTGCTGGGCGAAATCCCGACTTGCCCGCTCTGGTCGATTTCTCATACAGCGCGCTAGACGACGCCGCCATCGAGAGGGAAAGCGGCCTGTCCCGATTGCGTGACAGTGCGGGCATGCGTGCGGCCCGCTCGCGCCGCCGCGTCTGGAGGCTGCGCGAAGTTCGCCGCGACTTTCGCCATGAAGTTCGCCCGGGTCTCCGCCTCTAATGCGGCAGCAGGCTCGCTTCCGATAGCGGTTTGCTCGCGCGCATTGGCGGCGACGAGTTCGCATGCGGCTCGCGCTGGCAAGGGCAACGGGACATTCAGGTAAGTCTTTAATTGCCGCTTTCAACTGCGGCCTTCAACTTCCTCTCCGGCCTTCCCTGCCATAGGTGTTTCCGCCGGTTTTTGACGACTCGACGCGGGCATTCTGGACTGCTACCTTGCCGGGCGCAGGTGCACCCGCAGCGTCGATCACGCTTGCCGCGTGCGCCGCGGGGGAATGTCCGCGCCGCAACCATGCGGGCGGTGTCCATGTCTTGACCACCCTGATATCCAGAACCGAGGGGGATCCCATGAAAAAGTTGTTTGCAGCCATGTCTATTGCCTTGATCGCCTCCACGGCCAGCGCCGCAGCCTTCGCGGCGGACACCATTCGCTTTGGTGTCGATGCAAGCTATCCGCCGTTTGAATCGAAAGCACCGGACGGCAAACTGGTCGGCTTCGACATCGATCTTGGCAACGAGATCTGCCACCGTCTGAATGCCAAATGCGTCTGGATCGAGAACGACTTCGACGGCATGATCCCGGCGCTGAAGGCGCGCAAGTTCGACGGCGTGCTTTCGTCGATGTCGATGACCCCGGCGCGCAAGGAGCAGATCGCGTTCTCGGACAAGCTGTTCAATACGCCGACGCGTCTTGTCGCCAAGACGGGCTCGGGCATCATGCCGACCGCCGAATCGCTCAAGGGCAAGCGCGTGGGCGTGGAGCAGGGCACGATTCAGGAGGCCTACGCAAAGGCGCATTGGGCAACGGCGGGCGTAGAGGTCGTGCCTTACCAGAACCAGGACCAGGTCTATCAGGACCTGCTGGCCGGCCGCGTGGACGCCGCGCTGCAGGACGCGGTGCAGGCCGACGTGGGCTTCCTGAAGACGCCGCGCGGCAAGGGCTACAGCTTCGCCGGCGGCGACCTCGATGACCCGGCCACGCTCGGCAATGGCGCCGGCATCGGCCTGCGCAAGGAAGACACTGCGCTCAAGACGAAGATCGACGGCGCGATCGCCGGCATCATCAAGGACGGCACGTACAAGAAGATCGAGAAGAAGTACTTCGACTTCGACGTGTACGGCAAATGATGTAACGCGTCCAGCGTGACGTGTGCACGGCGCGGGAGCGAACGCACCGCTCTCGCGCCGCGTGTCGCCGGAGCAGGCTACGCGGCCTCGCGCATCGCCTTCGCTCGAGATGAATCTTTTTTCGGCGGCGCTCCGAACATCCGCGTATATTCGCGGCTGAACTGCGAGGCGCTCTCGTATCCCACTTCGAATGCGGCGGCCTGTACGCTCATCGACAGCGCGAGCAGCAGTCTGCGCGCTTCCAGCAGCCGCAACTGCTTCTGGTATTGAAGGGGCGGCAGCCCTGTCAGCGCCTTGAACTGCCGATGGAATGCCGAAGCGCTGAGCTGGGCGACTGCCGCCAGGTCTTCCACCCTCACGGTTTCGGCGAACCGCGCCCGCAAAATATCCACCGCGCGCAGCAGGCTGTGAGAAGGGCTTTCGGCCGACGCCAGCCTCGCGATTTCAGATCCGTTCGGACCGCTTAGCAACCAGTAGCCAATCTCGCGCATCAGCATGGGGTACAACATGCCGATGGCGCCGGGCGTGTCGAGCAGGCGCACGGCGCGCAGCGCGCAATCGGCGAGAGGGCCGTCGAAGTTCGCGACGAACACGCCGCGGCTTGCGTCCGCCGCAGGGACGGGCGCAGGCGACATCTCCTTTGCCACGGCGCGCAACATGGCCAGGTCCAGTTCGAGAATCAGCACCAGGCAAGGTTGGTCCGGGCTCGCCTCGAACACGCGGCCCCGCGACGGCGTTTGCACGCCGACCACGAGCGCTTGACCGGCCCGGTACTCCAGTTGCGTCCCGCCGAAACTGGCCCATTTGGCCCCTTGGGCGACGATGCACAAAGCCGGCCGCGCCGCGCGGAACGTGGGCGGCGCGGGGTGATCGGAGCGCAGGATGAGCATTCCGTCGACAGCGGTGCTGTATGGGCTCGTGCCGGGCTGCGTTTGCGTGTAGCGCAGCAGGGCGGCGGCCAGTTCGTTCGTCATGGCGGTTCGATAAGGAACGCGCGATGGAAAGTGCGCGCCGACCCATCTTAGTCAGTGAAGCAGGATCAGGCAAGAATCGGGCAGGTTCGGGTATTCACTCGCCGGTGGCGTCAGGCGCAGAATCGACGCAATCCAACACAGCGAGAGATGCCAAATGGCAACGAACAACGGTAGTGAGTCGAGCCCGAAGATCGCGGTCGTCACCGGAGGCAGCCGTGGGATTGGCCGCGACACGGTTCTGCGGCTCGCAAGCCGCGGCGTCCATTCGGTCTTCACATACAACACCCATCGCGCCGAGGCAGAAAAGGTGTGTGCGGAGGTCGCGCAAGCGGGTGGCCGCGCGATCGCACTGCAACTGAACATCGCGAATTCAGGCGGGTTCGACGACTTCGTCGCGCGCCTGCGAGAAGCGCTTGGGACGCTGAATGCAAAGGGCTTCGATTATCTGGTGAACAACGCCGGTATCTCTTCGACGGCCACGCTCGCGGCCGGCACCGAAGCGGAGCTCGACGCGCAGTTCGCGGTGCATTTCAAGGGGCCGTTTCTGTTGACGCAAAAGCTGCTGCCGCTCATCCACGACGGCGGCCGGATTGTGAACCTCTCATCGGGCCTTGCGCGCTTCGCGTTTCCGGGTCGCGCGATTTATGGCCCGATGAAGGCGGCCGTGGAAGCGCTCACGCGCTATATGGCGCTCGAACTCGCGCCGCGCCGGATCGCGGTCAACGTCGTGGCGCCGGGCGCGATTGCGACCGACTTCAGCGGCGGCGTCGTGCGGGACAATCCGGAGGTCAACAAGGCGGTGGCGGAACATACCGCGCTGGGCCGCGCGGGATTGCCGGCTGACGTGGGGCCCGTGATTGCGGGTCTACTGTCGGATGACTTTGGCTGGGTGAACGCGCAGCGCATCGAGGTGGCTGGCGGCATTCATATTTGATTTCGCGGGTCAGGGCGTGACGCTTTTGCCGGAGGCGTCGACTTCGATACCCCAGTCGCCCTGTTCGAGCCAGTCGTCGCCGAGCAGTTCGGCCGGATGCTGCGTGCGGCTCTGGCCGTTGCCGCATCGCATGTCGCTGGCAGGGCAGTAATGGTCGCAGCCCCAGCACAGGCGCTCGGGGTGCAGCGGGTGAATCGGAAACTTCTTTGCCATGATGTCGCCCCTGTGCGATCCCGGACAGAACGCAATATTGAGATTGTCGTCCTCCCGCGGCACGGTGGCAGATGGCAGAGTGTCGCGCCCAGGAAGCGCCGTGAAGGGAAAAGGTCGCGCAGGCTCTGCCTGCGTGTTGTTGCCACAGGGTCATGCTATGGTCGTATGGCGTCCGGCCGATCCGGTCGCCGCGCCTGGCGGCACTATACACAACGACCCGCGTGCTTCTCCATGACCCATTCGAGTTCTTTCCCGCCTAAGCTGCGCCGCGCGTGGCCGCTGAGGCTCTTGTGTGCCGTCGTCGTCGTGCTGGCTGTCATGGTGCTGGCGGGCTGGCTGACATTGCGCGGCAGCTTGCCGCAGCTCGACGGCACGCGTGCCGCGCCGCTCCGGGCACCGGTGACGATCGGGCGTGACGCGCTTGGCGTGCCGACGGTGCAGGGCGGCACGCGTGGCGACGTTGCGTATGCGAGCGGCTTTCTTCACGCGCAGGACCGCTTCTTCCAGATGGATTTGCTGCGCCGGGTCGCCGCCGGCGAGATGGCGGCGCTCATCGGCCCGGCGGCGCTGCCGCTGGATCGCCGCGACCGGCCCTTACGTTTTCGCGAACACGCGCAGGCGGCGCTTGCTGCGCTCTCCGCCGACGAGCGGGAGCTGATCGAGCGCTACACGGCGGGCGTCAACGATGGTCTGCGCTCGCTTCGCGCGCGACCGTTCGAATACTGGCTGTTGCGCGCGCAACCGGCACCGTGGCGTCCTGAAGACACGGTGCTCGCCGTCTACGCGATGTACTTCGATCTGCAGTATGACCAGGTGAGGCGCGTGCTCTCGCGCGCGGCGCTGCGCGAGCGCGTGCCGGCCGATCTGCTTGCATTCTTGCTCCCTGAGACGAGCCATTGGGACGCCCCGCTCGACGGCCAGCGCGCATTGGCGCAGCCGCCGGCGGCGCCGCCCGCAGCGCTGCCATCCTGGCTTGCGTCAACGCAGTCCGCTGCCGATGCCAAGCCGGACGCCGCCGAGCGACTCGCCGGCCTGCCCGGTTTCGTGAGCGGCTTCGCGGACGCCGGGAGCGCGGTCGATTCGAGTGTGGGCAGCAACGGCTTCGCGGTCGACGGCGCGCACAGCGCACACGGCGGCGCGCTGCTCGCGAGCGACATGCACCTCGGCCTGTCACTGCCGAACATCTGGTACCGGATCTCGCTCGTCTATCCCGCGCCCGCGGGCGGCGAACGACGTATCACGGGCGTCAGCCTGCCGGGTACGCCGTTCGTCGTGGCCGGCAGCAACGGCCATATCGCGTGGGGCTTCACGAACAGTTATGGGCGCTTCGTCGATCTGGTCGAACTTCAGCGCGATCCGGCCGATCCGCTGCGCTACCGCGTCCCGAACGGCGGATGGGAGCGCGCGCAGGTGATCCACGAGCGGCTCGACGTGAACGGCGGCGCGAGCGTCGATCTGCCGGTCGTGCAAACGCGCTGGGGGCCGCAGCTCGCGGTCGGCGAGCAGGCCTATGCGTTGCATTGGGTGGCGCAGGATCCGCAGGCGACCAACATGAACTTCATGCGACTCGAAGGCATCACGAACGTCGCCGACGCGTTGCGTGCCGCGCAGACCTTCGGCATGCCTACGCAGAACTTCATGGTGGCCGATGCGCAAGGCCATGTCGGCTGGACGCTTGCCGGGCCGCTGCCGCGCTTCGCAAATGCCGATCCAGACGGCGGGGCGGCCGCGCTCGCGGGCCTGCCGTACCGCTCCGGGACGTACATCGGCTGGCAAGGGTATCGGACACCCGATGCCTACCCGGTGCGCGTCGATCCGCCGGCCGGCCGCATCTGGACCGCGAACAACCGTACCTTGCCGCTGGAGGAGGTGGCGCAGATCGGCGACGCCGGCACGGACCTCGGCGCGCGCGCCACACAGATTCGCGACGACCTGCTCGCGCTGCCGCGTGCGAGCGAGCGCGACCTGCTCGCGGTGCAAACCGACGACCGCGCGTTCTGGATCGAGTACTGGCGACGCGTGGCGCTCGACGCCCTCGATGCGCGCGCGCTCGACGGCCATCCTCGCCGCGCCGAATTCCAGCGCCTCGTGCAAACGTGGGATGGCCGCGCCGACGTGAATGCCGTCGGCTACCGGCTGGTGCGCGCGTTCTACGATTCGCTCTACGAAGCATGGTTCGGTGCACTGGACGAGCAGATGGCCGCGATTGCGCCAAACCTCGGCTATCGCGCAGCAAACTCACGTTACGAAGCGACGATGGAGACGCTGGCCGACCATCGCGCGTGGATACCGGGCCGCTTCGCAGACTGGCGCGCGTTCATGCTGGACCGCATCGATCATGCGATTGCCCCGTTGTCCAGGGGCACGAAGCTCGAGGAGGCGAGCTGGGGCGAACGCAACCGCTCGGCGATTGCGCATCCGTTCGCGCGGATGGTGCCGGCGTGGCTGCCGTGGGTTCGCGCCTCGCTCAGCGCGCCGCGTGACCCGCTGCCGGGCGACATCAACATGCCGCGCGTGCAGGCGCCGGCGTTCGGCGCGTCCGAGCGTTTCGCGGTATCGCCGGGGCGCGAGCAGGACGGCATCTTCGAGATGCCGGGTGGACAGTCGGGCAATCCCATGTCGCCGTATTTCCTCGCGGGGCATGAAACGTGGGTGCATGGCGGCGCGGCGCCGTTCCTGCCGGGTGCGGCGGTGCATACGCTGAGGCTCGTGCCGGCCGCCTATGGCCTCGTTCGGTAGTGTCGCCATAGCTTCATGATCGTCATATAGGCAAGCACTGCCGCAATCAGTTCGATAGTTAGCCACACCACGAAATACAAATCTTCGGGGTCACGGATACCTGGCGCCTGCGAAGTGTACAACCACGCGCGCATCTCGCTTTCTGTCCACTCATAGGGATACGGGTGGACATAGCGAGTCGAAAGAGCGAACAGACCGAAAAACAGCGCAACCTTGAAAGCCCTACGGGCAAGTGTTGCCATACGTGATGACCTCAATTGTTCCATATGCATGAAGCCCCGAATTTCTGGCGGGGATTTTGCCGGTGTGCAGAAGTGCCGTGCGGATTCTCAGGAAATCGACACGGCTCGGCAGCGTGATGCAGCCGAGTGAGATGCCGTGACCACTTGCCGGATGCAACCGGAACTGCCCTCGCTTGACACCACTAACCCACGTTGCATCATCGATCGCCCCATCATCCCGATACAAGCCGAACCATTCACCGTGATTCGACGGATGACCAAAAGCGGTATTCCACTCATCTTTTGCCCATGCAAGCGCCCGAGACCCGATGCCGCCCGTGGGACGGTCTACGATCCAATATTTACCGGCAGGTATTGGGCCATTATCAGGGACCGCCGTGCAGCCGCCCCGATATGCGGGAATTGGCATGCCGAAAACACCCCTTGAAAAAGGTTAATTTCCTTCGATTTCATTCGCGATCAGTCGGATGATCCTGATAGAAAAGATGTGGAATTAGCGTATTTATCCGATTTGACCTGGATGCGCAATGTCGTGACGAATGCTATTCGTCAAGGTAACCTTATATTTAACGGTAATTGAAAAAATAGTAGATCCAAAGCAAAAAAAGCGCTCCGACGTGGGGGCGTTCGTTTTGGCGCTGGAAATGCTGGCGCTATTCAGTAGTACGCGGCGCAGTTGCTGCAGCAGGCGGTATCGGTACTGAGGCTAGCGGGTGCCTGAAGCGGGCGGCTGCGCCCATGTGCGAAGATGGCAATCACGAATATGGTTGAATTATCAACTTTGATTCGCCGGCATGCTGTTCGCCTCGCGCGGTGCGCGCTGCTTGCCCAGCCATTTCGCGAGATCGGCGGCGGACATCGCTTTCGAGTAGTACCAGCCTTGGCCGTACTGGACCCCCTTGCTGCGCAGCCACGCCACCTGTGCGCCCGTCTCCACCCCCTCGGCGACGATCTCCAGACCCAATTCATGGGCCATCGAAATGATGTGCGGCGCGACCACGCTCGAGGCGGTATCCTGGACAATCGTATCGACGAACGACTTGTCGATCTTCAGCACATCGATCTCGAAGGTCTGCAGATACGAAAGGCTCGAATAGCCGGTTCCGAAGTCGTCGATATAGATGGGATGGCCCGCGGCCCGGAATGCCGCGATGACGCTGCGCGTGGCTTCTGCGTTCATGACACTGCGTTCCGTCGCCTCGATGCGGATTTGCGCGGGTGCGATGCCGGTTCCTTCGAGCGACGCGCCAAGCAGGTTCAGGAAGCGCAAGCTCTGCAGATCCTCGGCGCCCACGTTGATCGAGACATAAAACGCGGGGTTCGCCGTGAGCAGCTTCCCTAGCTGCGCGATGGTCTTTTCGAGCACGAGATCGGTCAGAGGCTGAATGAGATGATTGTCTTCGGCCACGCGCACGAAGACCTCGGGCGAGATGGCCCGCTCGTTGAGCGTCCACCGCACCAGCGCTTCGGCGCCCGTACACTGGTTGTCCTCGAGCCTCACGATGGGCTGGAAAACCACGTCGATCTTGCGCCGGGAAATGGCCCACTGCAGCGTTGAAGGGAACGAGAGCTGCCGCGAAACGCGCTTGTATGCGAGCCAGCCGAGCGCGGCGCCCGCGAACACGCCGATGGTCAGCCACGCGGCGAGCAGCTTGGGCCAGTCGGCCGCCACGCTGCTGCGCGGCGACTTCACCACGACGCCGAGCGGGCGTGTCGACGATCGCGCGACAGCGTAGTTCCAGTCGTCGCTGTTCACGTTGCCGCCGCGCTTCCACGCATCGAGCATGTCGTCCGGATCCGCGCCGGCCGAGACGGCGAGGAGTCTTCCCGTCGTAATCTGGATCACGGCGATCGGGCGCCTCGCCGGATCGATGAGATCGACATAGGAGCCCGGGTCGATAGAGACGTAACGGCCATTGCGGCCAATCTGAATATCCTTGCGCACGTCGCTTAGCGGGCTCTTCTGCTGAAACCACACCAGGTAGCCGTCGTTGCTGCGGTAGTCGGGCGGCGGCAGGGTGAATTGGTTGTTGCGCACGTCGCCAAGCAGCGGAGAGCAGAGATAGTGCCCCTCGGCGTATGCGCCGGCGTCCTGAACATAGCGGTAGTTGTAGATGACACGTGCGGCCAGTTCCAGGTTGGACGGCGAACAGGGCGCGCCCGGTTCCCGGTCCAGATCGGAAAGCGCGGCGAAGGCCTGGTACGTGACGAGGTCCGTGCGCATGACCGCCTTCTCGGCGAACTCCCTGAGCTCGGCGCGATCGCGCCGCTGGACGTCCTTGTCCGCGACGTAAAGACTCGTGAAAACGGGGACGAGGGTGGCGAGGCACCCGAGTGCGACCGAAGCCGAAATCAGCGTGATGCGCTTGATCATTTCGCACCCGGTGGGATGGAACGTTAGGCAACGAACCACAGACTGGACGCACACGTGCGGCGGCGCTTCCCATGCCCGGGAGCCTGAACTCCAGACCAAAGCATACACTTCGGCCCTTCGTTTTCAACGGGCAAGCGCGTTGGCAGCCCTTCCCCGGCGCAGCCACGGCTCGCTTGCCGGTAGGACCATGGTCCGATTGTCCGTGTCCCGCGCGGCCGCCATGATCTGCACGTGTTGCTCGCCGGGTTTGCTGCTTGGGGGAGTATGAATGGAGACGCTGTCCAACTTCGTGAAGCACGCATGGCTTGCGGCCGTGATGGCGCTCGTGGCCGGCTGCGCCCAGCCGTGGCAAAGCGTCGAGCCCGGCACCGACCAGTCCGCATTGATCGCGCGTCTCGGGCCGCCGCGCGAAACCTATAATCTGCCGGACGGCGGCAAACGGCTCATGTGGCCGACCCAGCCAATGGGGTCGACGAACACCGTTGCCGACGTCGACGCGGGCGGCAAGGTCTTGAGCGTGCGTCAGGTCCTGCAGGAGAGCGAGTTCTATCGCGCGAAAGTCAACGAGTGGACGCGTAATGATGTCCTGATCAATTTCGGCAGGCCTGCGGAAACGGCCTACTTTTCGCGCATGCAGCGGGAAGTCTGGTCCTACCGCTACATCGAGAACAATATCGACTACATGATGTTCCACTTCTACTTCGACGATCAGGGCGTCTTGCGGCTCACGCAGAAGACGACGGATCCGTTGCGCGACCGGAACCTGAGGCGCGGCTTCTAGACCAGATTCCGTTCAGAGGCCTGCGCCACACGCAGGCGTGTATGCGTAGCGCCCGGCATTCTATGACCCCGCAGCGCCTCGCGCATGCGTGGCTATTGGCTGCGCTGTTCATGCTGCCCGGCGTCTTGCCGGCAATGGAGTTCAAGATCTACTATCAGCCCGATCTAAAACTCAAAATGGTAGTCGGGAAGGGAAGGATTCAGAGCGGCGACGCCGAAAAGTTTCTGGCAGCCGCCAAACTGGCCAACCGTGATCGCGAAGGACTCGTTCCCCTGGTCCTGGACAGCCCCGGCGGAAATGTCGAAGCGGCTTTTCGCCTGGTGGACGCCATGGATCAGGTCAGGGTCTATACGATCGTTGCGGACAATGCGAGGTGCGCGTCCGCATGCGCCTCGATTCTGTTCGCCTCCGGGGAGCGCAGAAGCGTCGTGGGCACGGGGCAGCTTGGCTTTCATAGTTGTTATCGTCGCACCGGGAGCACCTACGCCGAAGACTCGCTTTGCAACGAGATTATCGCGGCGAACGCCATGCAACGAGGTGTGAGCCACGCCGGCATCAATCGCTTCGTCGAGCAATATGGCGCGTCAGGCATGGCGTGGGTCGGGCGCAATATCGCGTGCACCCTGCTTCGCGGGCTTTGCAGGCCGGGGCTGCTGGAAGCGCAATCCGTAACGAAAGCGGCGCTGACGCAAAGCTTCAATTGCAGCGAGCTCATGTCCGCCCAGGCGCAACTGGTTTGCGGAGATTCGGAGCTTGCCAGCATCGACAAGACCATGGCCGAAGCCTATAACCAGAAGCTGAAGGCATCGACCAACAAAGACCGGCTAAGGGCAGAGCAGCGAGCATGGCTTCGAAACTCGCGTAATGCGTGCGGCGACAAGGCGTGCTTGTTGAAAAGTTATCAGCTTCGCGTGGCTGAACTGAAGCAGCGCGCGAGCACGGAGCATTGAGGCGTCGGCGCGCCTCTTCCGCGAGCGCAGCGCACGCACACGTCAACAGGGCCGTTCGTTCGCCGTGTATTGTGAGCACCCCGGCGAACACCCCGTTGCATCGCGAATCGTGGACATCAGGTCTTCGGGGTGCACCATCAATTCGCGCACGAGGCGCAGCATCGAATACTGGTCGAGTACGGCTTGCCAGCGTGGCGATTGCGTGAGGTGCTGCCAGACAGCATCCAGTCTTTCCGGATCCGCATGTTGCCCGTCCCACCGGGCGCTGGCGTATTCGAGGCTCGCCGGCGCGGACAAAAGCTGCATACGGCTCGCGGCGTTGAGCATTCGCGAAGCGCCGCCGGCGGGCGCATCGCAGCAATAGAGTACGGTGTTCAGCAAGCCGGATTCGTCGATACCTTGTGTGCGTAGCGATGCGCCGTGCAGTCGTACCGGCCCCTGCCGGGTCTCGAACGTATACACGACGTTTTCTTCGGCGTGTGCGAGCAAGCGCAAGCCGCGCATGAGCCGCGGGAGGTCGGTCGTCGCGGACTCGACGGACGCCTTCGCTTCGACGAGCAGGCGCACGTTCCAGACGGGCGCGATATCGCAGGTCTTCGCGTGCAGCCGCTCCAGCAGGACCACGTCCCATTCCGTCTTGGCTCGCTCGTGCGTGCCCGGTATCGAGGCCGGAACGCGCATTGAACTGACGACGCGGTACGCGTGCGGGTTCTCCTGCGCTGCGTTGAGCCTTTGAGCCAGCGCTTCGAGCGCCTGTACGGCCAGCGCTTCGACAGCCGCGCCGCGTCGCTGGGACGCCCGGCCTTGCGCCACGGCCGCCGGCGTACCCGGACGCGGACCATACGCGTCCAGCAATGATACATACTGCTGCACGAGTGGATCGGGCGCCAGGGCCTCGAGCCGGCACAAGCGCGCAAGTGCCGGACTGTCCCGCAGATCCGCCAGCGCGGGCTCGAAATCCGAGCCCTTCGCAAGCGCCGGCAAAGCGAGAAGGTTCCGCACAGTAGCGTGAAGTCCCGCGTAGTGCGCCTCGTTGTGCGCCAAAGACGCGGACGCATGCAGCCGCGCAAGTGCTTCGCGCTGCCAGGCTTGCACGGCGCGCTGCTGTTTGGCCGGATGCGCAATCGCATTGACCGCGGCATGGATCTGCCGGCGGTCCTGGTCGGCCTGTGCCGAAAGCGAAGCAAATTCGCGCACCTGGGGGGCGCGGTGCCGCAGCACCATCGCCTGAAATGCCCGGTCTCCGGAATCGGCGTGCATGGCCTCGGTGATCACGGCCGCGAGCGCGTCGATGAAACGCGGCTTCAGTGCCGCGTCTGGTGCTGCGCCACGCGCGATGGCTTCGCGCGCCTGTTCGATGACACATGCCAGCGCCCGAGCCGGATTGGCGTGTCGAAGTGAAAGCGTCGAAGCCGGGGGCTCTTGCCGCAAGCGATAACGGCGTGGGACGTCGCGAAGGATCTGTTCGAGCAGCAGAGCGGGTGATGACATCGGCGGATTTGCGGCATGCGCGTGCGGGGCAATGAGGAACATAGTCTCATAACCCCGCGCCCCGCTAGTGGCGGGTGGGCTGCGCACGTGCGGCGCGTGTCTTCGCCGCCTTTTTGGCCGCGGCGGAACGGCCCGCGGCGCCCTTGGTCTGCGCCGCCTTTTTCGCCGCCGCCGAACGGCTTGCAGCGGGCCGGCGCGCCGCCGCGGTCTTCGCCTGCTTTGACGCGGCTTCTGGCGATGCACCCGCCCGGCTTTCGGCCTTGAGCACTTGAGTCGTCGTGCGCGAGCGTTTGGCCTTCGATTCCGTGCTCGCGCGGGCAGTCTTCGCACCGTGGCCCGCCGCGTTATCCTTTGCAGCCTTCTTGCGCGTCGCTTCGCTGGTTTTGCCTGGCGCCGGCGGCTTCAGGTCCACACCGGCGCGCCGTGCCTTCGACAGGCCGATCGCGACAGCCTGCTTCGCGGAACGCACGCCATGCTTGCCCTCGCGCACGCGATCGAATTCCTCCTTCACGAATTCGCCGGCCTGGGTGCTTGCGGATTTGCCTGCGCGCTTGTCGGCGCGCGCACGCTCGATCGTTTTCTTCTCGGGCATTTCGGTTCTCCTTGATGAGTGACTCGCTTATTCCCGCAAGCGCCGTTCCGCACAGGCGCAAAGACATCAGACCGGCACGAACGCCTCGACGCCTGACGCACAGGCATGCCTTAGCCCTGCTTGCGAACCTGCCCGATGGCGCGTTCACGCGCCGCCTGCGCCTGCTGCACGAGCCGGTAGGCGGCGTAGTACTTGTAGATATTGCGCACGTAGGTGGTTGTCTCGATCCCGATCTTTTCGCCGGCCACGATCTCGACGTTGTTGAACCACTTGTCGGGCGAGAGCCCCCGGGCGGCCGCTTCCTTGCGAATCTTCGCGATCCTCGCCGGACCCGCGTTGTAGCTCGCGAACGCGAACAGGGCGCGGTCCGAGTCGGAAAACCGCGCATCCGGAAAGTAGCGGGACATCAGGAGATCCAGGTATTTCGCGCCGGCGTGGATGTTCGATTCCGTCACGCGGATGTCACCGACGGCCAGCTCCTTGCCGGTTGCCGGCATGAGCTGCATGATGCCGATCGCGCCAACGTGGCTGCGCGCGCTTTGATCGAGCTGCGATTCCTGGAACCCTTGTGCGGCGAGCATCAATGGATCGAAGTGATATTGCGCGCCGTACTTTTCGAAGAGACCGACGGTTTGCGTGAAGCGCTTCAGTTCTGGCCCCTCGGTATTGCTGGTGATCTGCTTGACGCGCTGCAATTCCTGCTGCAGACGCACTTCCGCCACGCTCTGCTTTTTCACGTAGCCAATGTAGAAGTCGGTGATGACCTGCTGGAGCCTGGGACTCTGCTTGCGAATCGCCCAGCCGATATAGCCAGCGTCGCGCACGGCCATGTCGTCGTGCACCACGATGTCCGGCAGCACCTGCGCCCAGAATTTCGCCTTCCAGTCGTCTACGACGAGAATCTGGACCAGCCCGACATTGAGCATCTCCATGGCGTCCTCGTCCTCGAGCGCATCGGGCAGCAATACCAGCTTCATCGGCGGCTTGCCGTCTTTTTTGAAGCGCGCGTTCAGGGCAGTCAGACTCTCGAAGTAGCTGCTGCTCGCGCGCACGTGCACGGTCTTGCCGCTCAAGTCGTCGAGCCCGGCGAGCGCGGGCGACTTCGGACCGGTGACGACCAGTTCCCGGACCGGCTTGCGCTCGCGTGGCGCGACGAAGTCGACCTGCTTGAGCCGCGTTTCGGTGGCGGTCAGATTGCCGGCGGCGATGTCTCCCTTCCCGGCAAGCAGAGCGGGAATGAGCTGGTCGCGCGTCGTCGGGATGATCACGAGCGTCAATGGACGCTTGCCGAGGCTGCGCTGGTAGGTCTTGTTCAGGTAGCGCTCGAAGTCGCGCATGAGTCCGGCGGTCAGTCCGCGCTCATGACCGAGCTCGTTGAAATAGAGGGTCCTGCTGTATGGCACGAGGACACGGATCAGCCTGCGGTCGAGCATGGCATCGAAATCGCCGAACTTCGGCTGGATGGCGAGGTCGAGCCGGCGCGTGGCGGTGGGCGTGGAGGCCGCGGGGGGCGATGGCGCACTGGCTGGCGCAGCCGTCGCGGCCTGTGACGCCACGGCCTGCGCAGGCGTTCCCTGGGTCGCGAGGCACCTTGTCGGCCGGCCGGCAATCGTCATCCCGAAAGCCAGGACGATCAGCAACGTATGAACAATACGCATGATGGCAGGGCCGGGTGTTCCGCGCCTTCCCATCATGTCACAACCGCATAGGCTGGCTATGGGCCCATGGTCCTATAGCGAAAGTGAACAGCCGTTACTTCGCCGACGTCATGACGTCGCAGCCGCCGTGGGAGCCGGTGTTTTTCAGGGTGAGCGTAAGGCGGCTGCCCCGGTTCGCCGTGATGATCTGCCCGTAGCTCACCGTGGGAATGAACTGGATATCCGGCGCAACCGCCACAGGGGGATTCCTTGCGCCGTCGACGGTCAGGTCGAGCTCCACGGTGACCGAGTCGATTGCGACGCCCATATCCTGCTTCCGGCCGGCCTGTTCCTTCCTGAAATTGCACACCCCCTCGAGAACCTGCTGGAGGGCGGTCGGGATATCGACTGGCTTGCCCGGCGGGATCGGCGGCGTGTTGCAGCCGACGATCATGAACGGCAAAGCGCAAAGGACCACATATCGGCAGGCGCGCATCGGGTTCCCCTTTGATGAGCCGACGGACGGCTTTGTCGAAGGGTGCCATGTGCGCATGCCCAGTCAATCGGACCTATGTCCTATGCGGGGGTTCGCTTCGTCTCGTGAATTTCGCGGTCAGGCGCGCCCACAGCGTCCGTATGCGGCGCGCGGGGTCGTCGACCAGATACGACGCTGCGAGCGCGATCAGGCCGGACACCACGCCCGTCGCAATGTGTTCGAGAACATGAAAGCGATAGAGACTCGTGTGAGCGTAGGCATCGCCGATGATGGTCAGGCAGCCCACCAGCAGCGCATTGCCATAGCGATTCGCATACCACTTCGCCGCTGGCGTGAAGGTGAGCAGCACGGCTAGCGCACCGGTGAACAGTCCCGTCTTGAATGCGATAGTCCAATGGGTCAGGCTCATGACGTTGCCCCAGCTTCCCGGCATGCAGGTCATGCACGCACTGGTTGGCTGCCAGAAGCGCTGAATGAACATTTTCACGCGGCGTTGCCATTCGCTTCCCATCACGTACTCCCGGTGCAGGGGGCGGCCCCGCGGCAAATCATACATCGCGAACGCACGATGGCGAGGCGCGCGATGCGCCCCTGGCGCAAGCCGCACCCGGAGCGCGTTACGACGGCTCAGTGCGCCATGGCGCCCGATGCCGGATGATCCATGCCCATGGCGTCATGCTTCGTCGGCTTTTTCATCTGATCATGGCTCATCGCGCCGCCCTTGCTCATGGTATCTTGCGACATGGCGCCTTTGCCCATGGTGTCCTTGTGCATCGAGTCCTTCGACATGGCGTCATTCGACATCGCGCCGCTTGCCTGCGCGAATGCAGCGCCCGCGCTCATGCTCAACAGGGCGGCCGAGATGGCGATTGCTGCGAATCGGATTGTGTTCATTTGCATTGCTCCTTGCTGGGTGGAAAAAGCCGTTGCCCCTTATTGGGCGGATGTGAAACGGAGCCGTCGCATGAAGTGGCGTATCACGCGGCGGCGGGAATACGTCACGAACCGCCGAACCAGTTGTAGCCCTGGTCGACCCAGTAGCCGCCTGGATACGTATTCGTGACGAAAATCTCGACGATGTGCTTGGGGTTCTTGTAGCCCAGCTTCGTCGGCATGCGCAGCTTCATCGGATAGCCGTATTTCGCGGGCAGGCGCTCGCCGTCGTAATCGAAGGCGAGCAAGGTTTGAGGATGCAGCGCCGTGGCCATGTCGATGCTTTCGTAGTAGTTGTCGGCGCAGCGAAAGCCTACGTATTTCGCGGTGAGATCCGCATCGACCCGGCGCAGGAAGTGCGCGAATGGCGTGCCGCCCCAGCGGCCTATCGCGCTCCAGCCTTCCACGCAGATGTGCCGCGTGATCTGCTCGGCGTGCGGCAGCGCGTACAGCTCGGGCAGCGTCCAGACGCGCTGGCCCTCGACGAGCCCGCTGAGCTTGAGCCGATAGTCGCTGCCATCGACCACGGGCGCCTCGCTTTCGCTATAGAACGCGTTGAAGGGGAAGGGGCGCGTGATCTGGGCTTCGGCGTACGTGGGTGCGAGCCGGGTCGGATCGAACAGCCAGCCCTGCACGCGATCGTTGAGCCGGGAAACGGCGGTGAGGAACGTGTTGACCGAGGCGTCGTCGGTGATCGTGCAGCCTGTCAGCAGCGAAAGACCGCCGAGTGTGAGCATGCGCTTGCCGAACAGTCGCCGTGACGGCATGTCGAGTTCGCGTCGTGCGTCGGCGAGAATTGCCGCACGGTCGAGTGCGATGATCTTGCGGTCGGGCGTATTCATCTGGAATCCTTATCGGTATCGAAGGGCGGCCACTCGAGTGGCATCGGCCGGCGTGTTCAGCGTCCGCGCAGCATGGTGAGCAGCGAGCGCGGCACGAGCGCGACCATCGTCACGTGAACGAGCGCGAACGCGGCGAGCACGGACATCGCGCAAAAGTGCACGACGCGCGCGCGGTCGTATCCGCCCATCAACTCGCGCAGCAGCGGAAACTGCACCGACTTCCAGATCGCAAGGCCCGAAAGCACGAGGACGACGAGATCGGCGATTGCAATGAGATAAGCGAGTTTCTGCACGGCGTTGTACTGGCTCAGGTCGGCGTGGGAAAGCCGGCCCGTTAGCGCGGCGCGCAGATCGCGCAGCACGGCCTGCGGGCTCAGCGGGAAGAATGTGGTGCGCCAGCGCCCTGTGGCGAGATTCATCGCGAGATAGACTAGACCATTGAAAAACAGCAGCCACATTGCCGCGAAATGCCATTGCAGTGCCCCGCCGAGCCAGCCGCCGAGCGTGATCGAGGTGGGAACGACAAACCCCGCGAACACGGGAGACGCATCGTAAATGCGCCAGCCTGAGAACATCATGACGAGCGCCGCGAGCGCGTTGAGCCAATGCGTGATGCGCAGCCAGAGCGGCTGGATTGCGCGCGGGCGGCGCACGCAGGCGGCAAGTGCGGGTGATTCTCCCATCGACGTGTGCATGGCGACTCCTCGTTAGCGCAGGGTTGACAGTGAATTCGCTGTGGCGCGCTCGCCGGTTACAGCGCACCGGGAATAAATCCGCGAGACGGGGGGGCCTAAAAATAAACTGCTTTGGCTGTAACCCAACGGGCGTCGCGAACGAACTAGCCGCTACGGGCGCACGCGCTCGCGCCGCGCAAAAGAGGCACAAGGTGGGTTTGACCAGCACATTGGCGACGATGACGGCAGGGGCGACGCCCGGCGCGCGCGCCGGCGCCGCGCATGCCGTTGCGGGGTACGAAGCGTTCGGCTACGCTCACGCGAACGGGCGCGAATGCGGCGGCGTTCGTAATGTTTTTGAAAGATCGCCTTCACAGGACGAGGCGAGCGCCATGCCCGCAAGCCCGCTCACCTATCGTCGCGACCATCCAGGACCACCTTTGCAATCCGCGGAAACCCGTCTCAAAGCGCTTTTCGTCAGCGGCCTGGAAGGCGACGCGCAAGCGTATCGCGACTTCCTCGAGGAACTCACGCGCCATCTGCGCGGCTACCTGCGCCGGCGCATTCCGCAGCTGCGCGACGACGTCGAGGACCTCGTGCAGGAGATCCTGCTGGCGGTTCACAACGCGCGTCACACATGGCGGCCCGACGAACCGCTCACGGCCTGGGTGCACGCGATCGCCCGCTACAAGCTGATGGACTTTTTCCGTTCGCGCGCACGCCGCGACATGCTCAACGATCCGCTCGACGATCACACCGATCTCTTCGCCGCGCCCGACGACGAACCGGCGCAGGCGCGCCGCGATATCGGCAAGCTGCTCGAGCAGTTGCCCGACAAGCAGCGTCTGCCTATCCTCCACGTGAAGCTCGAAGGGCTTTCGGTCGTGGAAGCGGCGAAGCTCACGGGACTCTCCGAATCGGCGGTCAAGGTGGGCATTCATCGCGGTTTGAAGGCGCTTGCCGCGCGCATCAGGGGAGCGCGATGAAAACCGACGATCTGATCAACCTGCTCGCCGCCGGCGATGCGCGCGTGGACCGCAGAGCTGTGCTGCGCCGCTTCGCCCGGGCGCTGGTGCCCGGTTTTGCGGGCTCGGTCGTGCTGATGAGCGTCGTGTTCGGCATACGGCACGATCTCATGAGTGTCATGCATACGCCGATCTTCTGGGCGAAGGTCGCGTTCCCGTTGTGCGTCGCGGCCGCTGCGGCGCTCGCGGTCAGCCGCCTCGGGCGGCCGGGCCGGCGCGGCGGCTATGCGTGGGCGCTGGTGGCGCTGCCGTTCGCCGCGGTGCTGGCGGGCGCGTGGCTCGTGCTGGGGGACGCGGCGCCCGCGCAACGCATCCCGCTCGTGATGGGGCTCACATGGCGCACGTGCCCGTTCAATATCGTGCTGCTTTCGGTGCCCACGTTTGTGGCCGTATTCTGGGCCGTGCGCGGTCTCGCGCCCACCCGCCTGCGCGCGGCGGGCGCGGCAGCCGGGCTCTTGGCGAGCGCGCTCGCGACCCTTGCCTACTGCCTCCATTGCCCCGAGATGAGCCCGGCGTTCTGGAGCGTCTGGTATGTGATCGGCATGTTGTTGCCAGCTGGCATTGGCGCGTGGCTGGGGCCGCGGCTGCTGCGCTGGTAACGACGCGTGCCGATCAACGCGCGCGAGCGCGCGTCACTGCTTCAGGAAGCGCTGCGCCAGGGCTTCGTACAGCGGCGGCGCGAACAGCTTCGAGACCGGGATTTCCCTTAACCTGACACGGCCCCATCTCAATGGGGCGCGATAGCCGGCGGCTGGAGAATCTAGCCGAAGCGGGCATCCAGCCATTGCCTCGCCCAGTTTTCCGCGTAGGCAATCGCATCTTCGCGTGCGTCGAAACCCGCGAGATCGCCGCTGGAGTGGACTTCACACTCGCTCCCATCGCTACGGCTGGTGCTGATGCGCGCATGCGCCATATATTCCCCGTCCGCCCGGCGCGGCGTTGGGTCGATATAAAAACGGTCCGGATCTGAAGGCATATTTCTCTCCCTGAATCGCAGTGAGGAGTCCATAGGCCGCCCGAGACTGCAGCGAGCCGCATTCGTGGTCTGCGATGGAGGGGGGCGGCGCGATCCCTGAGAACTGGCAGCAGGAGGAGCGGCGGGATCGGTCGCAGTCGACGGATGTTTTCATACTACCCCGACGCCTTCACTTGTACAGAGAAAGTTTCGACCTGCGTTCCTGCGCGTTCGGTAACCGTGTGCGCGTTTTGAGCAGGCCTTTGCCTCGCCGATCGTGCGTCGACGACGTCGATCTTCAACGCGGCTGCGGCAGGTGCAGGCACATCCCTTCCGGCGTGCGCGGCGAACTTGAGCGAGGCATATACTGGGCTGATCGCGGTGCCAGCGCTGTCTTTCGTTGCGGCCGATTGCGGCGAATCCGGAGAGGAGCATCATGAACGATCCATCGACCGAGGATCTTGAGCTTCTTACCGCAGACCTTCACCTCGCGCAGGCTCGAAAGAGGCTGGCGGCACTCACGGCGTGCATCCGGCGTCAACGGGATCAGGGTGCCGCCGACGTGGCAGGAGAGCATTTACTTTGCGTCATGCGCGACATCATGCAGACGATGACGCTGCACCGCGACCTGCTCAGACGCGAGGTCGAGCGGCAGCGCAGACTTTCAAGCGAAAGGCGAGGACAGTGGCCGGTTCGCTAAACGGTCATGCCTGTGTCAGCGCCGGCAAACGCCGGGCACGAGTCGGGAATCAGGAACGCGCCCCTCACCGAAGCGTATGGGGTGACAGGAGATCGGCGTGCTGAGCCGTTGTACTGACGCTTCCAGCCGGGCGCGGCTTGCGCGCTATTCGGTGTCCGCCTTCATTTCGCGCAGATGCTTGTAGACCGTCGCGCGCCCCATGCCCAGCACCTTCGCCACATAATTGGCGGAACTCTTGCCCTTGAACGCGCCTTCGGCGTGCAGCGCCTCGACCAGTTCGCGCCGGTGTTCGCGCGTGAGCGAGTTGAGCGCGATCTGCCTCTCGCGCAGCCAGCCGTGCAAAAAGGTGTTGATGCGCTCCTGCCAGTCGTCCCTGAATAGCTCTTCCGGCTGGGCGATCACGCCGGCGCCGCGCAGGAAGAGGCTGAGGGTGGCCTGCATGTCGTCGAAAGCGGCGATGTTGAAGTTGATGCACATGACACCCGCCGCGCGTCCTTCGTCGTCGAACAGCGCCGTGCTCACGCAACGCATGCGCCGGCCGTCCCAGTTCACCTTCTCGTAGGGACCGAGCAGCTTGTTTCGCGTGGTTTCTTCGACGTCTTCGAGCGCGGAGTCGTCGCCGATCTCGCGCTTCGAGAGATTGTTCGAGAGATACGCCACGGTCTGGTCCGAGAGGTCGTGAATCACGACCTCCGCGAACGGGAAGAACAGGGTGGTGATGCTGTCCGCCACGTGCGCGTAGCGCGCGAGCAGCATGTCGCGCGCGGTCTTCGGGCTGGCGATCTTTTTCACGCGGTTTTTCTCGTCTTCTCGTTTCGGCATCGGTCTGGGACGGGGTGGCGGCAGAAAGGACATCGATGATACTGCGATCAGTCGGCGCCGCGCATCAACGGGCGTTGCGCAGATGCTCATACAGCGCGTACGCGACGGCCATGTCTTCGAGGCCAAGGCCTATCGAGCGGAAGAATGCATGGCGCGCGTACGCCGGGCGCGGGCATACGCCGTTGGCAAGTTCCGCGAAATCGCCCGCGATCGCGTCGGGCGACCAGCCGTGCCCGCGCGCGGCCAGCACCATTTCGCCCGCGCTGTGCGGCGTGGTGTGGCGATAGTCGCAGTACACGTCGAGCGAGGGTAGCGCGGCCGGATCGACTTCATGCGCGTGTGCGACGTTCGTGCTGATCGAGGTGATGAGCGCGGGTTTCGTGAGCGTGTCCAGCGCGAGCACGGGCTTGCCCGACGAGGTGCACAGCATCACCACGTCGGCGTCATGCACGCAGGCTTCGGCCGTGTGCGCCACGCTCGCCCGTGAGTCCAGCGCACGCAGTTCTGCCTGACGGTGTGCGTCCCCGGCGAGCTTTGGCGAAAACACGCGAATGCTGTCCCACGGGCGAAGCGGCGCAACGTGACGAACGTGCGCCAGCGCGACCGCGCCCGAGCCGATCACGGCAAGACGTTTCGCCTCGCGCGGCGCGAGCTGGTCGACGGCGAGCGCCGTGGTGCCGGCGGTGCGCTCGGTAGTGAGCAGCGCCGAGTCGCACCACATGAGCGGCTGGCCCGTTTTCATCGACATCAGCGCGGTCCAGGCGGTGATGATGGGCGGCTCGCCTTCGGCGCCGACAATGTAGGGAGAGAGCTTCGCACCGAACACGCCCGCTTCGGCGAGCACGCCGAGATAGGTGATGAAGTCGCCGGCCTGCTTTGGAAATAGCGTCAGGGTTTGCGGCGGCTGCACGGCGTCGCCGCGGCCGAGCGAGGCGAACAGGCGGGCCAGTTCGCCTCGCACGTCGAGGCTGGGCAGGGCGGCTCGCACCTGGGCGGCGTCGACGACGAGCGGCGCGGCGAGGGCTTGGGACATCTCGTTCATGTTAGGGCTCCGGAGTCTCGATGTGGACATTTTTGTCTATTCTAGACTTTATTTTTATTTTTCGTCTATATTCCTCCTGCGGCCGCGGCCCGCGTAAATGGGCGCCGCACGAAGCGCAGCACACTTGAACAGACACTTATTACGAATTGGGTGACGACGATGAACAGGAAGATGATTCGCTTTGCGGCTGCGGCCAGCCTTGCATGCCTCGCAGGCGTGAGCGCGGGCGAGGCGCACGCGCAGGACCCGAAAACGCTGCGCTTCGGCGTAGAGGCGTCTTATCCGCCGTTCGAGAGCAAGACGCCCGCGGGCGATCTGCAAGGCTTCGACATCGATATCGGCAATGCGGTGTGCCAGAAGCTGCAGATGAAGTGCGTATGGGTGGAGAACAGCTTCGACGGCCTGATCGCTGCGCTCGAGGCGCGCAAGTTCGACGTCATCAACTCGGCCATGAACATCACCGAGAAGCGGCGTCAGCAAATCGCCTTCACCCCCGCCATCTACGTGATGCCGATCCAGATGGTCGCGAAGCGCGGCTCGGGCCTGCAGCCTACGTCCGCGAGCCTGAAGGGCAAGTCGATTGGCGTGCTGCAAGGCTCGACGCAGGAAGATTACGTGCGCAAGCACTGGGGCACGCAGGGCGTGAACGTCGTCACCTACGAGAACCAGGACCAGATTTTCGCGGACCTCGCGGCCGGGCGCCTGGACGGCGCGGTGCAGGAAGTCCAGACCGCCACCGACGGCTTCCTCTCGAAACCGCAGGGCAAGGGCTTCGAATTCGCGGGCTCGCCGCTCCAGGACCCGGCCACGCTCGGCGAAGGCACGGGCTTCGGCATGCGCAAGGACGACGCGGCGCTCAAGGCGAAGGTGGTGGCCGCGATCGATTCGCTGCGCCAGGACGGAACGCTCACGAAGCTGTCGATGAAGTATTTCGGCCGCGATATCGTCGCGAAGTGATGTCGATTACTTCGGCATCCAGAGCAGATTCATGAGCAAGAGTGCGATCGTTCTCGGGGCGGGAATCGTGGGCGTGAGCGTCGCGCTGCATCTGCAGGCGCGCGGCGTGCAGGTCACGCTCGTCGACCGGCGCGGGCCCGGCGAGGAAACGAGCCATGGCAACGCGGGGCTGATCGAGTCGTCGTCGGTCGCGCCTTATGGCTTTCCGCGCGACTGGCGCACCCTGCTGCGCCTCGTACGCAACGACTCGACCGCGCTGCGCTACGACGTGCGCTCGTTGCCCGCCTACGCGCGCTGGCTCGCGAGGTTCTGGCGCGAGTCGTCGCCGGCGCGCCTCGCGCACGCCGCGCGCGATATGCTGCCGCTCATCGAGCGCAGCGTGGCCGAGCACGACGCGCTGATCGAGCGCGCGGGCTTGCGAGAAATCGTGCGGCCCATCGGCTGGCTCGAAGCGTGGCGCTCGCCCGCCGGCTTCGAACGCGAAATGCATACGGCGCAGAACGTGGCCGACGCACACGGCCTCCACGTGCAGATGTTCGACGCGCCGGGCCTGCTCGCACTCGAGCCTTCACTCAACGAGGGCTATGCGGGCGCGATTCACTGGATCGATCCGGCCAGCGTGGCGGATCCCGGCGCGCTGACGAAGGGCTACGCGCAACTGTTCCTGCGTGAAGGCGGTGCGTTTGCACGGGGCGATGCGCGCACGCTGATGCCCGACGGCAAGGGCTGGCGAGTGCAAACCGACGAAGGACCGTTGAGCGCCGGGCTTGTGGTCGTGGCGCTCGGCCCATGGTCGGATCTCGTGACACGGCCGCTCGGCTACCGCGTGCCGCTCATGGTCAAGCGCGGCTATCACATGCACTACGCGAGCGAGGCGCGTGCGCCGCTCGAGCGTCCGGTGGTGGACATCGAAGGCGGTTACGTCGTCGCGCCGATGCGCCGCGGCTTGCGTCTCACCACGGGCGTAGAACTCGCCACGCGCGAGCGGCCGCCCAACTACAGGCAGCTCGATGCAGCCGAGCGCGAGGCGCGTCCCGTGTTCGGCCTCGGCGCGCGGCTGGACGAAACACCGTGGATGGGCCTGCGTCCCTGCACGCCCGACATGCGCCCGCTGCTTGGGCCTGCGCCGCGCCATGCGGGGCTGTGGTTCGCGTTCGGCCACAATCATCATGGGCTCACGCTCGGGCCAGTCACGGCGCGCCTCGTTGCCGAGCAAATCGTCGGCGAAACGCCGTTCGTCGATCCCACGCCTTATTTGCCCGCCCGATTTCGCTGAGACACGCGCGTCGGACCGGTAGCCTCCCGGATCGCGGCGACTGCACGGTCGCCGCGATCGACCGCCTCCAGTTACACGATAGATTGGCCTGGCCGCGCTTGCTCAATCTCCTGACTGCGCGCCGGATCAGGCTTCAGCTCATTAAGCCGGTCAACGCAGGTGCGCGGCGCGGGATCGCTCGGCTCTCAAGCTTCATTCACCGTTGCCGATAATCCGTTCAGGGTGACTCCGCAAAGTATGCATCGGACATGAATTGCGAAGTCTGAGCCGTTGCCGAATGACTTTCGCAAGTCGGAAGGCGGATTGAAAGGATCGAAAGGATGGAAGGGGCTGGGGGCGGCAGGCAGGCTCCCGGGAGCATGGTGCAATCCCGAGGCAATCGAGACCCTTGCGCCGAAAGTCAGCGCGTAGGGAAGAGGGGGAATTCGTGATAAACGGTGGGGGCGCTAACGTACGGGGGCCGTCCGGCCGGATATCGGGTGTCCAGGTATCCGCGTGCCATACGCGCGAGACCTTTATTTCTCCATCTTTTCGCGATTCACGGATTCTCTATGCTAATCAAGAACGTCGCAGTCAGTCTCCCTTCGAGGGTCGTCTCGAACGAGGAAGTCGTCGATATGATCCGGTCCCACTCTACGGCTTTCGATGGCGACATCGACAGAACAGTCCGAACCATCAAGACACTGCTCGACCGCAGCGGTCTGGTCCATCGTCGCTGGTGCGACAGCCATGAGTCGCCCATCGATCACGTTGCGATGGCGACGCGCAAGGTGTTGTCGGAAACGTATCTGCGGCCGGAGCACATCGAACTGTTCATCTTCGTCGGCATCGGCAGAGGGTTCCTCGAGCCGGGCAACAGTCATATGATGGCGAGCACGCTCGGCTTTGGCAATGCCGAATGCTTCGATGTTGTCGATGCCTGCATGAGCTGGACGCGGGCCATGTCGATCGTCGACAGTCTCTTCAAGACCGGCCAGTATAAAAACGCGATGATCGTGAATGCCGAATTCAATATGCTCGCGGGGGGGCCGCTCTATCCTTCGAATTTCGCGCTCAAGCATCACGCCCAGGTCGAATACACCCTGCCGTCGTTTACGATAGGCGAAGCGGCAACGGCCACGCTGGTGGTGGCGAAGGAGCCGGACAACTTCAGCTTTGCGTTTCGCGGCAAGCCGGACGTGTCGGACCTGTGCACGATTCCGATTCCCGGCTACGAGGGATATTGCCACCCTACCGAGCGTATCGGCAAGAATGGGGAAATGCGGTTTACCTCGTTCGGCCACGAACTGCACAAAAATTCCGATGAGCTTGCCGAGGTCTTCTCCCGACTGGCCGTTCCCAAAAAAGACATCGACATCGTTTTCACTCACGCCTCCTCGAAGGCCGCGTGGCACGGCTACGGCGTGAAGGCAGGCATCGACGATAAGATGTATCACATCTATCCGGATACCGGAAATCTCGTTTCCGCCTCGATTCCGGCTGCGATTTCCATGGCCAAGGAGACTGGGAAGCTGAAGCGGGGAGACAGGGCGTTGTGCTGGGTCGGCAGCGCCGGCATGTCGTTCAACGTGAGCAGCTTCCGGTTCTGAGGCTCGATATCAGTCTATTGAGAACGATATGAAAGGCATTGCAGGCGGCGTTCGCTATCTGATGCAGCGGGTTCGCGACGCGTATGGGTTGTCGGACCTCAGCGTGCTGGCGGTGGGCGTCATCGGGACCATCGGACATCCGCTGTACTGGCTGTGGTGGACGTACATCGACCCCCAACCCAATGAAAGCACGCTGATGCGGGTCATCGGCGCGCTCGCCTGTCTGCTGTTGCTGCTGCGCCGCTTCTGGCCCGCAGCAGCGGTGCCTTTCCTGCCGTGGTATTACTTCCTTACGGTAGCTTATTCGCTACCGTTCTTTTTCACCTACTACCTGATAACCGGCCACTATTCGATGATCTGGTCGATGGCGGAAGTCGGGATGATGTTTTTCCTGATCGCGATATTTCCGTCGTTCGTCGCGCTGGCCCTGAATCTCGCCCTCGGGGTTGGCCTCGCCATCCTATGCGTGTGGATGCTCGATCCGGCGTCCCTTCACGTCGACGGCCATCTGCTGCTCTACACCTACCTGCCGGTTTTCGCGTTCGGCATCAGCGCGGGCCTCACGTTCAGCTACAGCAATATGCGGGGGATCACGGCGCAGGCAAAGAACGGCGCGCTTCGGGCGCTCGCGGGCACGATCGCCCATGAAATGAGGAATCCGCTCAGCCAGCTCAGGTACGTGCTCGATCGCGTCGAGGAGGCGCTGCCCGCAATGGCTGAGTCGAGGCCCTCGCCGGCGTTGCCGGTCGACGCGGTGGCTTCGCTTTCCCAGCACGTCGCGCATGGGCAGCTGGCGATCGACCGCGGGCTCAGAATCATTGCGATGACGCTCGACGAAGTCAGCGCCAAGCCCATGCAGTCGGACAATCTCAACTATGCGAGCGCGGCAGAGGCGACACGCAAGGCACTCGACGAGTACGGCTTTAGTGGCAGGAAGGAGCGCAGCCGCGTGAAACTGATGGTCCTCGAAGACTTTACGTTCAAGGTCGACGAGACCGTCTATCTGTTTACGTTGTTCAATCTGATCAAGAATGCGCTGCATCACATGGCGGCGCATCCCACGGCAACGCTGACGCTGACTGTCGACCGGAACAAGGTGATCGTTCACGACACGGGACCGGGCATCGCAGCCGAGATGATCTCGCATCTGTTCGAGCCGTTCCGTACGCAGGGAAATGCCGCCGGCACAGGCTTGGGGCTCGCCTACTGCCAGCGTGCGATGCGTTCGTTCGGCGGGACGATCGAGTGCCGTTCGGAACCCGGCCGGTTTACCCAGTTTACGCTCGAGTTTCCCGCCATACCGGAGAGCGAAATCGCGGCTTACCGGCAGGCGCTCCTCGCGCGCGCCACGGAGTTTTTTAGCGGGAAGGCGATACTGTTTGTGGATGACGACGCGGTGATACGCGAGAAGGTCTGCCATGCGTTTTCAGGGGTCGGCGCCCGGGTTGTCGAAGCGCAGAGCGGTGAACGCGCGCTGACGCTTCTTCGGGAAAGCTGCGCCTACGATCTCGTGCTGATGGACATCAATATGCCGGGTCTCGACGGCTACACGACCACGGAGAAAATCCGTTCCGATGCCGGCCTGGCTGGCGGGAGCCTTCTTGTCGTCGGTTATACCGCCGAGGCTCACAACCTGGCTCGCGTACTCGCGAAGGGCGCCGGCATGGACGCAACGATCAGCAAGTCCATACGCATGGTGGAACTGTTGAGCACGCTGCAGAAACTCATGGAAAGCGGGGATCGCCATTTGCGCCACCCGCGCTTCGATGGATTCGCCGGCAAGACGATTCTCGTCGCGGACGACGATACCTACAGCAGGATGGTCGCGAAGAGCTATCTGGAGCGCTGCGGCGCGAGCGTCGTGGAGGCGGAGAACGGACAGGGCGTGCTGGCGCGCCTGCAGGGCGGCGGGAGCGTCGACGCCATCGTGATAGACATGAACATGCCCGGTATGGGCGGCGTGGAGACGGCAGCGTGGATTCGCGCCCGGGTGGACGAGTATGGCGAGATGCCGATTGTGGCCCTGACCGGCCAGTCCGATATGGCGGCCGTGAGGGCCTGTCTCGCAGCGGGCATGAACGAGGTCATGACTAAACCCGTGCAGGTCGGCGTGCTCTATGCCTGTCTCGCGCGACAGTTTGCGCATTCGCGCGCGGCGAACGCACCGGAGAAACGCGAGCGGCCGGCGGTGCCGGTCATGCGCGCGGCAGATCGGGCCGCCAATCGGGCGGCGAGCGCGGAAAACGACCTGCTCGACGAGGCCCATCTCGACGAACTGGCATCGCTCGACATGCTGGATCAGACCTTTCTCAAGGGCATTGCGCAAATCCGCTCGCTACTGGCGCAGCTTGCAGGCAGCGTGGAGGCCGGCGACATCCGGGCAGTACACGCGGCGCTGCATCTTCTTTTGGGTATCAGCGGGAATATCGGCGCGAAAGCGCTGCACCTGCATGTGAAGCAGATCTATGCGCGGGTACTCGATGGTCAATGGCCGGTTGAGACCGACTGGTTCGACCAGACCACCGCGCTGGGAAACCGCTCGGCCGACGCGTTGCATCAATATTTTGTGGCTGCGATAAGTGCGGTCGATCAGCCGGGCGTATCGAGCGAGGACTGAGGTTCGAGCGGCCGTTGCACGTCAGTCGCTTTCGCGCGTTCTGCGCGGGTGCCAAAGCGCATGGTCACGGTTGTCCCGATGCCCAATGTGGAGTCGATTTCCAGGCCGCCGCCGAAAGATCGCATGATACGGTTGCAGAAGATCATGCCCATGCCGTGGCCACCTTCTTCGGCGTGCGTCGTGATGGGGTCGCGCATGAGCCGCGCCTTTATTTCGGGAGCAATGCCCGGACCGTTGTCGCGCACGCGGATTTGCGCTTCGGGATTGTCGCGCACTTCAATGCGCAACGCCGGGCGGGGCATGTGGCTGAGCGCGCGCAGGGCGTTCGACAGCAGCGAAGAGAGGACGAGCGTCACGCAATTGGGCATCGCACGCACGACGAAGTCGTCCTGCACGTCAAGCGTGATCCAGTCGCGCTGCGAGGCTGAGAACGGGTAAGTGTCGAGCAAGGCGGCAATCAGCCGTGTCGCGCGCATTTCCCGGGCGCCGGCGCGCGATAAGGACCGCGCGCCGCCGCTTTGGTGCAAGCTCGCCCAGAATGAAGAGATCAGTGTCATGCAGTACTGCGCATTGGCGAGCATCGACGTCGCCGCATCGGCGACCTTGCTCTGGGGCATCGGATCGGACGCGCCGGTACCGCCGCTTTCGATGGTTTGCGCAATGAGTGAGATCGTCGCCAGAGGCGTGTTCAGTTCGTGCGCGAGGAACGCAAGTGTTTCATCCATCGCCAGCAACTGATGCTGACGCGTTTCGCGCTCGGTCCATTGCGCAATCGCCTCGCGCAGCGTCTCGCGCACTGTTTCTATCCGCAGCGGCTTTTCGATGATACGAAATACGCCGCCCGTATTCACCGTACGCAACAGCGTGTCCTTGTCGGCGTAGGCAGTGACCAGAATCCTCACGATTCGGGGATATCGTTGCGCCGCTTCGCGCAGTAGCTGATCGCCATTGTTGACCGGCATTCGGAAGTCGGTCACCAGGACTGCGATGTCCGCTCCATGCTGCCCGAGTATGTCGATGGCTTCGTCCGCGTTGCGCGCGAGATGAATCGGGTAGAGCCCCTGGATGGCGCGTGCGAAATAAGTGCGGGACATCTCGTCATCGTCGACGAAAAGAATGGAGAACGGCTTGTGCATGGCGCTTGTCATTGCGTTTTCAGCGTATCAATGGTGTGTGGACCGCGATCCGGGTCGGGCGGCATATTCACAGCAAGCGAAGGCCGCGGCAGCGGTCCGCCGTCGGAGAGCACACGGGTGATGCACCCGGCATCGAGCGGCCTGCTGAAACGGAATCCCTGCGCTTCCACGCAGCCGAGAGCGAGCAGGAATTCCTGCTGATCGAGCGTCTCCACGCCTTCGGCGATGACGGCCAAGCCGAGCGCCTGCGCAAGCGTAACGATCGCCTTCACGATCGCGCCACTGTCCGGTTCCCCGACGCCCTGCACGAAGGCACGGTCGATCTTGATGCGATCGACCGGCAGCGTGCGCAATTGACCGAGGCTCGAGTAGCCCATGCCGAAATCGTCGATTGCGATACGGATACCCGCACGGCGAAATTCGTGAAGGCGGCGCGCGGCGATCTCCGGTTGCTTCATCAACGCAGTTTCGGTGACCTCGAGTTCGAGCATCGTCGGATCGACGCCCGTCTCCTGCAGAATGGTCTGAAATGTCTCGACAATGTCCGTGCGTTGCAACTGGAGTGGCGACAGATTGACCGATATGCGCATGGGCGCAATACCCATGTGTATCCAAAGCGCCGACTGACGGCAAGCCTCATGCAGCACCCACTCGCCGAGTATCGCGACAAATCCCGATGCTTCCGCCAGCGAGACGAATTCGGCCGGGTCGATCTCGCCGTAGATATCATCGTGCCAGCGGACAAGTGCTTCGACGCCAAGCACGTGGCCGTTGCGCATGTCGACCTGTGGCTGGTAGTGCACGCGCAGCGTACCGGTTTCGATCGCCTTTCTGAGACGTGCTGAAAGGATGAGCTTGGCGTCGGCGTCTCCGCGCATTTCAGGTTGATAGCGATCCCAGCAATTGCGACCATGACTCTTGGCCGTGTACATCGCCATGTCGGCACACGAAATCAGTGCTTCCACATTGTCTCCATCCGCCGGAAACACGCTGATGCCGACACTCGCGCTCACCACGAGTTCATTGCCGCCAACGAGCACTGGCTTCGCGATCGCGGCGAGGACGGCATCGGGAAGGTCGAAGTGCGTGTCGTCACGCCCGCGCGGCGCAACGATCATGAACTCGTCGCCGCCGTAGCGGCCGAGAATGTCACCCGGGCGGGCGCAGGTCCGCAGACGCCCGGCAACTTCGACGAGCAGCTGATCGCCGACGCTGTGCCCGAGCGCATCATTGACGGTCTTGAACGTGTCCAGGTCGAGAAAAACGACATAGACGGATTCGCCGTGGCGGGCAGGGGCAGTAAGGAGTGCATGCAATCGTGCGCCAAGCGCGGACCGATTCGCAAGCCCGGTCAGGCTGTCGCACTCGCTGAGTTCGCGCAACCGGCGCGACCGGTCGAGAAGCCTGACTGACACGTCATGGGTCGTTTTGGCGAAAAGGAGCGGATAAATGAAGATGATGGGCAGCCAAACCGGCGCGATCCGCACAACCAGCGGCGTTGTGGCGATTCCGAAGATTGCCGCCCCGGCGATCAGGCCGGCAGCACTCGCGCCCACCCCGGCGACGAAGATCGGCCAACCGCCAACCGCCATGGTGTCGAGCGCAAACATCAACAGGATGACGACGGTTGCGACAGGCTCGAAATGAACCGCGGCGGTCAGCCAGCCGCCGAACGCCGAGTCGAAGAGCAGGTTCCATTTCTCTTTGCGGAGTGCATCGTCAGTGACATTGCGTACGCGCCGATAGGCGACATGCGGCCAGATGAGACAGATGGCAAGGACGCCGGCGAAGAGCAGCGCCGGCGCATGTTGCACGTGCAGCAAGGAGAGGACGGGTATGGAGCCGATCGCATAGCCGAGGACCCTGAGAACATAAATGCGGCGCAAAAGGCCGGCGGTCCAGAACTTTTCGCCCTTGGCGGACGTGAGCACGACGTCTCCCCGATTCAGATCATATGATTTCAGGAGAATAGACCAGATCGGACTCCAGAAGGTAGAGAACGCATTGCGACGCCAGGGCGATCCGCAGCGGCGCCGACGTCATCCGGACTCGGCTAGACCTTCGCGCTATGTGCGCATGCGCACCCCGGAGTTTTCCCAATATATGGAAAATCCGCTTGCGTTCCGTCGCGGAACTTCTAGACTGACAACTTGCGATTCGAGCCGCGATCCCATTCACTAGCCGCACTGCACGGAGTGCTCATGCGACTGACCATCCTGATCAATGGTTCCGACCCGGCAGTCAATCACGAATTCGCCCTCGTGTGGATCGATCTCGACCAGAAACGCTGGTCGCGCGAGTCGCATGAAGGACTCAACCTGCCTTCGTGGGGCGAGGTCCGCGCCGGCGGCGATGAAACGGTCCTCTGCGCTCCACGAACCGATGCACCGCTTTGCATCATGCGCGGTCTCAGCCTGAACAAGTGGCAGGAAGTCCGCGCGGGCCATGGCGATGCGAGCTGGCCGGACGACAGCGCGTGCAAAGAAACAGCATGGCAGTGGCGGTTGCAGGCTGTTGACCGTAAATCGGTGCGCGCCGCGAATTCACTGTTTGCCTGCTAGTCGTTCGCAAGACGGCCGGGCGAGCCATCGCCGATGCGGTGCGCCGTTACTCCTTCAATGTCGCGAGTAGCCGGTCGATTTCTTCGAACTGGCTTTTCGATAATTGGTGGCTTTGCATGATTTCCTGCAAGCGCTTTCGCCAATAAGCCGGCGGCAAACGCGACTCGTTCAGGTCTTCTGCAGACAGTCGCTGAATCACGGATTTGATGTGCAGGATATCGCTGTGAGCGGCTTGCGACGACCAGGCGCCGAGCCTTCCCGTTTGCCCGCCACCGTCCACGCCCCTTTCTGACACTGTTCCCATCTTTATTTGCCGTCGGAATACGGTGCCGCGCATGCATGCCCCGAGCGCACCACCGGCCTGCGGCCTCCTGTTGTCATTGACCTGGGAAGGCACGCCATGAATCAGGCGTACTGAATGCCGAATGAATATTCTGTTCGGCTAGGCCGAACGCGGTTCGGCGGTGTATTTATGGTAGTTTCCACGTTGATGACTGTCAATATTGGCAGCGCTAAGCTGGCTGAAACGCTCGACCGCCCGCTAGCGGACAAGAGACGAAATACAAATGACACAAACGGACCAAACCATTGGGGAGCGCAACGCGCTTCGCAGCGTCAGCCGGGCGCTCGATGTCCTGGAGGCGCTGGGGAGCAGCGATAACGAGGGGCTTACCGTTGCCGGGATTGCGACGGCAATCGGCGTGTCGAAGAGCACCGCGTTCGAGATATTGCAGACCTTGCTCGCCCGTCATTACGTCACCGATGTACGCCTCGGCGGCTCACGGCGCTATCGCCTCGGCTTTGCGCTCGTGCACCTCGGCGACCGTGCGGCGGCGGACGTCGGCATATCCCAGCTTGCGATGCCGGTTCTGCGCGAGCTGACCGACACGACCGGCCTCACATCCCGGCTTGCGGTGCTCGACGACAACGGCTACGCAGTCGCAATCAGTCGCGTCGAAGCGCCGGGCATCGTGCGCATCGCATCCGCCCTCGGACAACGCGAGCTTCCGCATTGCTCGGCGCTCGGCAAATCCCTGCTCGCGCTATTGCCGCCGGCGCGGGTCGTCAAGCTGCTGGCCCATACCGGCATGCCGCGCCGCACCGAGTACACCCGCCTGACACCCGCGGAGCTGATGAAGGATCTGATCCTGGTCGCCGAGCGCGGCTACGCGTTCGACGACGAAGAAGACAATCTGGGCGTGGTTTGCGTCGGAGCGGCAATTACGAACCGCGACGGCGAAGGCGTGGCTGCGATCAGCGTGACGACGCTCAAGAACGGACTGGATGGCGACGACCTGCACGCGTTGGGACGCACGCTGCGCGCCCATGCGGAGCGCATCAGCCGGATGCTCGGCGCGCAGGTTGGCCCGTAACGCGGCGTGCTGGCGCGCGTTTTCCCGGCGGATCACTGATGCCCCCGCGACGGGGCGAGGACCTCATGCTGACCACCTTCTTCGATCTGTTCGATCTGCACGACGCGAGCAGCTATGTGCCCGATCTGCTCAAAGGGGCGCTCACGAGCATCGAGCTGACCTTCAGCATCCTTGCGCTGAGCCTGCCGTTCGGCTTGCTGCTCGCCATTGCCAGAATCAGCCGGGCACGGCTGCCGAGAGCAATCGCATCGATCTATATCGAGGTCATTCGCGGCACGCCCGCGCTGCTGCAACTGTTCTACATCTACTTCGTGCTGCCCTCATTCGGAATTCGGTTCGCTCCGTTCACGGCGGGTGTGATCGGACTGTCGATCAACTACTCAGCGTATCTCGCCGAGGTGTATCGCGCGGGCATCGAAGCCGTGCCGAAGAGCCAGACGCAAGCCGCGAAGGCGCTCGGCATGTCCGGCCGCCAGACGCTGCGCCTGATCGTGCTTCCCCAGGCCATCCGTATCGTCGTGCCGCCACTCGGCAACTATGCGATTTCGCTCTTCAAGGACACCTCGCTCGTGTCGATCGTGACGGTGAAGGAATTGATGTTCACCGGCCAGATCATCTCGTCGACGAACTTCCAGTACGTCACGATATTCACGCTGGTCGGCGCGCTCTATCTGGCATTTTCGTGGCCGAGCGCCATGGTCGTGCACTGGCTCGAGCGGAAGATGGGCGCCACACGCACGGCGAACGCGGTAGTGCGTCCGCGATGACCGGTACGCTCGCACGAAGGCAGTGAGACGAATAATACGGCCGATTCGCCAGATCTGGATAACCAGCTAATTCGGGGTGTTTCATGCGCAAAGCTACGCTGGCATTTGCATCGATTGTGTTGGGTGTTGCAACATTGTTGTCCAATGCCCACGCGGCTGATAGCAGCGCAATCAGCGACGTGCGCTTCGATGGCGGCGACGGCTCGTACGCGCGTGCAATCAGGAACGGCATCACGCTCGTGATCGCCGCCGATCCGCCATCGACCTTCCGGGACGAAAAAACACGTACGTTCGACGGCGCGGATGTGCGCATCTTCCGCGAAATCACCAAGCGGCTCAAGATCACGAAGGTCACGTGGGACATCGTGCCGTTCGACGCGATGATTCCGGCATTGCTCGCCGGCCGCGCCGACGTCGTCGTCGACAACCTGCACGAGAACGAGCAGCGGCTACGCGTCGTGGCGTTCACGAGCCCGGCATACTGGTACGGATCGGGTATCGCGGTACAGCGTGGCAATCCGGCGAAGATTCATGGGTGGGACGACTTTGCCGGGCACATCGTCGGCACGGTGCGCGGGAGCATCAATCATCAGTTGCTCGAAGGGCGCAAGGACCTGAAGGAGCTCAAGCTCTACACGAGCAACGAAGCGGAGTTCTCGGATCTGATCGCGGGTCGAATCGACGTTGCGATGGAAGACGACATCAAGATCGGCCAATTCCTGAAGCAGCATCCCGCTGCCGCAATGCAAATGGTGGCTGACTACAGGCCGCTGCCGCAGGAGTACGGATACGCGCGCTACGCGTTGCGCAAGGGCGATGTCGATCTGAACAACGCGGTGTCGCGAACGCTCGACGAACTTCGCGCCGACGGCACGCTGGGATCGATCATCAGGCAGTTCGGCTATACCGACCGCAATCTCTGGTATTTCCCGGTGAACAACTGATATCGGCGCCGGCTATTCAGCACCCGGCGATGCTCATGGTAGCGAGATTGCGCAGGGCTTCTTCTACGGCGCGCCGCTGCCAAAGCCTTCCATGGCATTGCTTCCCCGTTTTCCCGATCCAGGCGCTGCATACGACGTCAATCCGTAAGGGCGACCGGGCCCGGCGAAATAAATTCCCTCCGGCTGTAACCGGGATGTGTATCCGAACGAATTAAGAGGCAGTCCCGTCGTTCTGGAGACAGATCATGCCCGTACGGCTCGTTGCCTTGGCGTTCCTTTTTCTGGTTGCACCCGTCGTGGCGTCAGCCAGGCCCGTAGTGGTCGAGCTGTTCACCTCGGAGGGATGTTCTTCGTGTCCTCCAGCGGATGCCTACCTGTCTGAGCTATCGCGCGAGCGTCGGGAGGTGCTTCCCCTCGCGTTTCACGTGACGTACTGGGACGGCCTGGGCTGGCGCGACCCTTACTCGCTGGAAGCCGCCACGCAGCGCCAGGCTGAGTACAGCGCTCGTTTTGGTGAGAGCGCCTACACCCCCGAAATGGTGATCGACGGGCAGAAGGGACTGGTGGGTTCGAATCGACGTGCAGTCGAGGCGGCAATCGCGATCGCGCGGAAAGCGGACGAGGCTGGGGTGGAGGTGAGTGGGGTGCGCCACGGCGGGACGTTATCGGTCATGGTAGGGCGCGGCGGCGGCCACGGTGTGGTCTTGCTGGTCGGCTATGACAACGCGCACGTGACAAAGGTCGGGCGAGGCGAAAACACAGGGCGAGCGCTCAGGGAGTCAAACATCGTTCGCTCGATACAGGCCGTTGGCGAATGGACAGGTGCTCCGTTGAAGCTGGAACCTGCGTCGCCGGCAGGTGAGCAGGCGGCAATACTGATCCAGTCGACGGATGGGGCAATCATTGGCGCGGCGCGAGTCGCCAATGGCGCGCCTTGAGCCGCCGGGGATGACGTCGTCAGGTCTATCCGCTGTCGTTAATAAGGTGTGCTTTCCATATTCGAAAACGACGCTACGAGAAGAGAACGAGTGCGCAGTGCAGTGGCAGTTCCCTTAACGAAATCATGTCTATCAGGCAAGGAGTTCGTCATGTCATTTGTCACGTACCTTTCACCGGTTCCATTGCGGACCATCGCGTTCGCCCTCGCGCTGGGCTTTGCCTCAAGCAGCTTTGCGCAAGCCGCTTCCGAGGTCGATCCGCCCGGGGCAGTCTATGTCATGTCGAACCAGCCATCCGGAAACTCGGTGCTTGTCTATACTCGAGCCGCAAACGGGACACTGACCTACACGGCCACCTATCAAACCGGCGGAAAAGGAGCGGGCACGGGAGCCGATCCGCTAGGTTCGCAGGGCGCGCTGATGTTGGACTCGGGCTTTTTGCTCGCGGTGAATGCCGGAAGCAATGATGTTTCCCTTTTCGCAATCGAAGGCAGCAAACTGACGCTGCTCGACAGAAAGCCATCGGGCGGTCAAATGCCCGTCAGCGTGACGGTCAAGGGACCCGTTGCATATGTGCTCAATGCCGGCGGCACGCCGAACATCAGTGGCTATCTCGTCGACGCGTTCGGCAAGCGCCTCGTTGCGTTACCCGGCTCGCAGCGGCCGCTTGCCGGCGGAACCTCCGCCCAGCCGGCGCAAGTCCGGTTCGCACCGGAAGGCAACGAATTGCTGGTGACCGAAAAGGGCACGCAGCTCATTGACACGTATTCCGTCGCCTTTACCGGCTACGCCTCGACGTCGACCCCCCATGCCTCAAACGGCGTGACGCCGTTCGGCTTCTCCATCACGACACGCGGTTATGCAATCGTCTCCGAAGCCGGGTCCGGTTCGGTTTCCTCGTACGAAGTAGCAGACGGCAAACATCTGGATTCGATCAGCGCGGCAATCCCGCTGGGCCAGTCCGCGCCTTGCTGGCTCGTCACAACCGGCGACGGACGTTTCGCCTATACCGCCAATGCCGGCAGCGGCACGATCAGCAGTTTGCGCATTGCCGCCGACGGCAAGCTAACTCTGCTCAATCCAGCTGCGGGTACGCTCAGCGCTCCGCTCGACATGGCGCTCAGCAGTCGCAGCAAATTCCTCTATGTGCGGGAGGGCAACGGCGCGGTAACCGGGTTTCACGTCATGCCCGACGGCGCGCTCGAACCGATTGGGTCAGTGACCGGCGTACCGGCTGGAGCCCAGGGGATCGCAGCGCGCTAGACAAAGAGAAGGGTCAGGCCGGTGGTAGAGAAGGTTTTCGGAATCCTCCCGTTCGCTTGATTGTCCGTGCAACTGGTTGCATTGTCGACCTCGCCGTCATGCAGCCAGTTGCGTGAACATGACTAATCGCTACCCCCGCCTGTTGCGCCCGCTCGATCCGGGCTTCACGACCTTGAAGGTATAGCCTTCGCGAGTGGGCTCATCTCGCGGGACGCGCTTGAAAAGATCGACGCGGACAGTGCCCGAAACGGGTGCGCCGTGACGCAAATTAGTGCGCGTTGTTGCCAGCACAGGGCAGGCAAACGCCTCCCGCGCCACGAAATCGTGCTTTTTTCATTGGCACGCTTCTCGCTTTGAAGAGTGCGCAAGGAGCCGGCGCAGTATCCGGTTCGTCAGACAATCTGGAAATGGACAGCTAGGGTTCCGGCCTGCTTTTCGCAGGTGCTGGTCCGAGAGCTGGCGACCTCAGGCGAGGTTACACGGCGGGATAAAAGCCCGGGAGAGAACGCGATGTTCGCGCTGCTCCCTGCCGTTGCTAACCGTCCCTTTCGAGGTCAACCTCATGCGCAAGCTCGTTCGCTGTCTTGGCATCGCCGCCGTCTCCCTCGCCACCTTCGCTTCGAGTGCCGCCTTCGCCGCCGGCCGCAGCGACTTCAAGGTTTGCTGGACCATCTACGCCGGCTGGATGCCGTGGGGGCAAGCAAAAACCCAGGGCATCATCTCGAAGTGGGCCACGAAGTATGGCATCAAGATCGATGTCGTCCAGCTGAACGACTACGTTGAATCGATCAATCAGTACACGGCCGGCAAGTTCGACGGCTGCGCGATGACCAACATGGATGCGCTCACCATCCCGGCCTCGGGCGGCGTCGATTCGACTGCCCTGATCGTGAGCGATTACTCGAACGGCAACGACGGCGTGCTCATGAAGGGCAAGGGCAAACAGATCGCCGACCTGAAGGGGCAGCAGGTCAACCTCGTGCAGTTCTCGGTCTCCCACTACCTGCTCGCACGCGCTCTGGAAAGCGCGCATATGAGCGAGCGCGATCTCAAGGTTGTGAACACATCCGATGCCGATATCTCAGGCGCATTCGCGACGCCGACTGTTCGCAACGCGGTGACGTGGAACCCGATGCTCGCCGATCTGAAAGCGCAGCCGAACGTGACCGAAGTCTTCGATTCGAGCAAGATTCCCGGCGAAATCATGGACATGATGGTCGTCAACACGAAGACGCTGCAGGAGAACCCGGCGCTCGGCAAGGCACTGACGGGCGCATGGTTCGAGATGGTTGCGCTGATGCACAGCAATTCGGCGGCGAGCACCAGCGCGCTGACGTCGATGGCGAAGGCCTCCGGTACCGACCTTGCGAACTTCAAGGGGCAACTGTCGACCACCGCGCTCTTCTACACGCCCCAGGCGGCGGTCGCTTTCGTCACGAGCCCGGACATGCCGAAGATCATGGCGCGCGTAGCGAAGTTCTCCTTTGACCACGGGCTGCTCGGCCAGGATGCGAAGAGTGCCGATTCTGTCGGCATGGCGTTCGACAAGAACGTGATCGTCGGCGACAAGAACAACGTCAAGCTGCGTTTCGACCCGACCTACGTCGAGATGGCCGCTGCAGGCAAGCTCTGAGACTGATTTCGAGGCATTCACCAGGCGCTCACCATGCGACTCATCAATCGACATCCGAGCCGAATCGGCAGCATGATGCTTCTCCTGCTGCCGTTCGTCGTGCTCTTTGCCGTGTATTTCACGGGGTCCGCGGCGCGGCTCAAGCTCAATCCCGATGACAAACTGCTTCCGGGCGCGGTGCAAATGCGCGATGCCGTGAAGTCGGTTGCATTCACCGAGGACAAGCGCACGGGTGAATATCTGTTGTGGGACGACACCCTGTCGAGTTTGCGACGACTGGGTATCGGTCTCGTGGTGAGCGCGGCAATTGCACTGGTGGCCGCTATCGCGACCGGCTCGTTTCCGCTCGTCAGCGCAACGCTCTCGCCATTCATCACCGTCGTCTCGATGGTGCCTCCGCTGGCGGTGCTGCCGATTCTTTTCATTGTCTTCGGGCTCGATGAGCTATCCAAGGTCGTGCTCATTGTTTTCGGCATTACGCCCATGATCATTCGGGACCTGCATGCCCGCGCCCGCGACATTCCCGCCGAGCTGTGGGTCAAGGCCCAAACCCTGGGGGCGACGAGTTGGACGGTGATTCTGCGCCTCGTTTTACCCCAGCTCCTGCCGCGCCTGCTGGTGGCGATGCGTCTGTCGCTCGGCGCTGCATGGCTGTTTCTCATCGCCGCTGAAGCGATCGCATCGACGGACGGCCTGGGCTATCGCATCTTCCTCGTGCGCCGCTACCTCTCCATGGATCTGATTCTGCCGTATGTCGCCTGGATAACGCTGCTCGCGTGGCTCACCGACGAACTGCTTCGGCGGATCACGCAGTGGTCGTTTCCATGGTATGGCGGAGGTGGGCGATGATCGAAGTCCGCAATGTATGGAAAGAGTACGGCGGCCAGGTGGTGCTGGAGCGCTTGAATCTGACGATCCAGGAGGGCGAGTTCTGTTCGATGGTCGGCGCTTCCGGCTGCGGAAAGTCGACATTTCTGCGGCTGCTGCTGGGCCAGGAGCAAGTCACGCGCGGCGAGATCCTGCTGGACGGTCAACCGCTGCCCGGGGAACCGGATGCCCATCGTGGCGTGGTGTTTCAACGTTACTCGGTGTTCGAGCACCTTAGCGTATTGCGCAACGTGATGCTGGGGCTGGAACTTCCGAAGGCGAAGCTCACGGGCAGACTCTTCGGGGCGCAGCGGCGCGCCGCGCGAGACGAAGCAGCGGCAATGCTCGAGCGGGTGGGACTCGGTGCCGCCTTGAACAAGTACCCGCAGCAACTCTCCGGTGGCATGCAGCAACGCCTTGCCATCGCGCAGGCCTTGATTATGAAGCCGCGCGTCCTGCTGCTCGATGAGCCGTTTGGCGCACTCGACCCCGGTATTCGCAAGGACATGCATGCGCTGCTCTCGGACCTGTGGCGCGAAGCCAGGCTAACCATTTTGATGGTGACGCATGACCTGAAAGAGGGCTTCACGCTGGGAAGCCGTGTGCTGGTCTTCGACAAGGTACGCGTGGACCCCCAGGCGCCGGGCGCCTACGGAGCCCGTATTACCTACAACATTCCACTCGACCGCAGCCGCGAATCGGTGTCCGCGGTTCATCTGGCGCGCGCGGCGGTTCGAGGCGCGTCCAGCATCGAAGTGGTTTCATGAAGGGAATTCGAACATGAAGTTATTGCTTGAAGAAACCGTACCGGGTGGCGGCCATACCTCGCTCATCGTGAAGCGCGGGCAATCGTTGCGCGTGACCGACCTGCACGGCGGCGCCAATGTCAGCGTCATGATGGTCAATGCATCGGAGAAGAGCGAGCGACTGAACCTCCCGGATTCGCTGAAGTGCCAGCACACCGCAAAACTCACGACGGGTCACTGCCTGTACTCCGATATGGGGCGTGTTCTCGCTGCCATCGTCGACGACACGTGCGGGTGGCACGACAGCATCGGCGGCGTCTCGAACGCCGAGGAGGTCGCGGTGCGGTATGGAGCTGGCCGCTATCAGGAACTGCGCAACGCGTTCTACCGGAATGGCACGGACAATTTGCTCGTCGAGATGGGCAAGTGGGGGCTCGGGATCTCAGACCTGCTGATGACGCTCAACCTTTTCAGCCGCGTCGATGTCACCGGCGAAGGCGAACTCAATTTTGTGAGCCACAACTCGAAGGCTGGCGATTACGTTGAACTCTATGCGCCAATGAACACGCTCGTCGTGCTCACCGCGATTCAGCACCCGCTCGACCCGAACCCTGAATATGCACCCAAAGCGGTGAAACTCGAATTGAGCGAGGCGCAGCCCGGCGTGGCCGAAGTGTGCCGTACCGCATGCGAGGAAAACGTGCGCGGCTTTATCAACACAGAGCGATTCTTTCTTTGAGCGGAGGCCACTTCATGATGAGCACGCTTGTCGTCAGCGACAAACAGCCCGAGAGCGCGGTCTACCGCGAGACAGTTGCCGCGGGTGAGCCCTGGCTTCACGAGGTGAAGGCGGGCCAGACGCTGCGCATCGTCGATCTGGAGGGTAACCAGGCGGTCGATACGCTGTTCTACAGCCTCGCCCACCCGCGCGAGCGCTTCGACCCGCAACGCACGCTGCGTCGACAGAAGAAGCTCTACCTGACGACTGGCTCGGTGCTGTACTCGAATCTCGGCAATCCCATGCTGACCGTCGTTGCCGATACCTGTGGCCGCCACGATACGCTCGGCGGCGCCTGCGCACAGGAGAGCAATACCGTGCGCTATGCGCTGGGAAAGCGTTATATGCACAGCTGCCGCGACAACTTCCTGCGCGCTTGCGCGCATGACGGCCGCCTCTCGAAGCAGGACATCGGCGCGAACGTCAACTTCTTCATGAACGTGCCTGTGACGGCAGAAGGGGGGCTTACTTTCGAAGACGGCATTTCCGCACCGGGGAAGTACGTCGAACTGCGTGCCGAGATGGACGTCATCGTGCTGATTTCCAACTGTCCGCAGTTGAACAATCCGTGCAATGCCTACAACCCGACGCCAGCGGAGTTGCTGATATGGGACTGAAGCGTCTGCGCAGCTGGATCTCGTTGCTCATGCTCGTGCGCGCGGGACGTCATTTCACGCTCACGCGCGAAGCGCTCGCCCCGACAGATCGCTGACGCGAATACGGCCGTGGACGACCGCGGCTCGCTTCTCCCACGGCGGGACGGCCCGCCCCTGAATCACGATTTCTCCCATGTTCGAGAAGATTCTTATCGCCAATCGTGGCGCCATTGCGTGCCGGATTCTGAGAACGCTGCGCGAACTCGATGTCACCGGCGTCTCCGTTTTTGCGGAGGCGGATAGAGCGAGCCGTCATGTGAGCGAGGCGCCCATCGCGCACTGCCTGGGCGATGGCCCCGCCGCGACGACCTATCTCGATACGGACAAAATCCTTGAGATCGCTCGCCGCGAGGCCGTGCAGGCGATTCACCCCGGGTATGGATTCCTTTCCGAGAACGCCGCCTTTGGCGAAGCTTGCGAAGCGGCGGGGATTGCCTTCATCGGGCCCACGCCCGCACAGCTGCGTGCCTTTGGCCTGAAGCATACGGCGCGTGAAATCGCGGAGAAGGAAGGCGTGCCGATGCTCAGGGGCACCGGCTTGCTCGCTGATCTGATGGCGGGACTCGAAGCGGCAGAAGTCATCGGCTATCCGGTGATGTTGAAGAGCACGGCCGGCGGCGGCGGGATCGGCATGCGTGTGTGCTGGAACGCAGCCGAACTCAGTGCGCATTTCGATGCCGTGAAGCGACTTGGTGAAAACAATTTCAGCGACTCCGGCGTTTTCCTCGAAAAGTACATCGAGCGGGCACGACATCTCGAAGTGCAGGTTTTCGGCGACGGCAAGGGCGATGCCATCGCACTCGGCGTGCGCGACTGCTCCGTGCAGCGGCGCAACCAGAAGGTGCTCGAGGAAACGCCCGCGCCGTGCTTGCCGGATGGGATTTCCGAGGCACTGTGCGCGGCTGCCGTGAAGCTCGCGAAGGCAGTGGGCTATCGCTCCGCGGGCACCGTCGAGTTCGTGTACGACAGCGCGGCGCAACAATTCTACTTCCTCGAGGTCAACACGCGCCTGCAGGTGGAGCACGGCGTAACCGAACAGGTGTGGGGCATCGACCTCGTGCACTGGATGATCGAACTGGCAGCGGGCACGCTCGGACCGTTGCAGGAACTCGCAGCGAATCTGGCGCCGCGCGGCCATGCGATTCAGGCGCGGCTCTATGCGGAAGACCCCGGCCGGGACTTCAAGCCGAGCCCCGGTCTGCTGACCGACGTTGCGTTCCCGCCAGCCGACGGCCGCGCGCTACGCATCGATACGTGGATTGAAGCCGGCTGCGAGGTGCCGCCGTACTTCGACCCCATGCTCGCCAAGGTGATCGCCTGGTCCCCGACTCGCGACGAGGCGCGCACCGCGCTCAAGAACGCACTCGAAAACACGCGTATCTACGGCGTGGAGACGAACCGCGACTATCTGCGCCAGATCCTGGACGACAAGCCGTTTGCCTCCGGCGAGCCATGGACGCGTTGCCTTGCGGAACTCAAGTACCATGCCAGCGTGGTCGAGGTCGTCGGCGGCGGCACGCAGACGACGGTACAGGACTTCCCCGGCCGTCTGGGATACTGGGCGGTCGGCATTCCGCCTTCGGGGCCGATGGATGACCGCGCCATGCGGCTGGGCAACCGCCTGCTCGGCAACGGCCCCGATGCCGCTGCGCTCGAAATCACGATGAGCGGCCCGACGCTGCGTTTCAATACGGACGCGGTCGTCGCCATCACGGGGGCGGAAATTCCCGTGCTGCTCGACGATATCGCGCAACCGTTGAATACGAGCCTCTTTGTGCCGGCAGGCTCGACGTTGTCGCTCGGCACCATTCGCGGTGCCGGCGCGCGCGCTTATCTGTGCGTGCGCGGAGGTCTCGACGTCGGCGTGTATCTCGGCAGTCGTAGCACCTTCACGCTCGGTCAGTTCGGGGGCCATGGCGGCCGCGCAATACGCGCGGGCGACGTGCTTCATCTCTATGCGCTCGAGAATTCGCAGGCCGGCAAGACGCTGAATGCCGTGCCGAAGCTCGAAGACGTTCGGAGCCTCCGCGTGATTTATGGTCCGCATGGCGCGCCCGAGTACTTCAGCTCTCGCTACATCGAACGCTTCCTCGCCACCGATTGGGAAGTTCACTTCAACTCGAGCCGTACCGGTGTGCGCCTGATCGGCCCGAAGCCGGAATGGGCACGCGAGGACGGCGGCGAGGCCGGCCTGCACCCGTCGAACATTCACGACAATCCCTATGCGGTCGGCGCCATCGACTTCACCGGCGATATGCCGGTGATTCTCGGACCCGACGGGCCGAGTCTCGGCGGCTTCGTCTGCCCGGTGACCATCATCGAGGCCGACCTCTGGCACATCGGGCAGTTGAAGGCCGGCGACAAAGTTCGCTTTGTTCCGGTGGAGGTTGAAGAAGCGCGTGAGGCCGCACGCCAGCGCGCCCGCGAACTGGAGAGCCTCGAGGTCGAGTCGAACGCGCCGATTCGGAGACGGTCGTCGCTGACATCGCCCATCGTGCTCGACATGGGTTCGGGCGGCGAGCGGCTTGTTGCGCGCGTGTCCGGCGATACGCATCTGCTGCTCGAGATCGGACCTGCCGAGCTGGACCTCGTTTCGCGCTTTCGCGGTCACGCGCTCATGCAGTCTATCGAGGCCATGGCGCTTCCCGGCGTCGTCGATCTGACGCCAGGCATCCGTTCTCTCCAGATTCACTATCGACCGGAGCAACTGGCGCTCGCGCAACTGCTGGCTGTGGTACGCGAGGCCTGGGAGCAGGTCTTGCTGAAAAGGGATCTGCGCGTGCCGTCGCGAGTCGTTCACATTCCGCTCTCCTGGGATGACCCGGCGTGTCAGCTCGCGATTGAGAAATACATGACCACGGTGCGCAAAGACGCACCCTGGTGCCCGAGCAACCTGGAGTTCATTCGCCGGATCAACGACCTCGAGTCCATCGATGCCGTAAAACAGATCGTTTTCGACGCGAGCTATCTCGTGATGGGCCTCGGTGACGTCTACCTGGGTGCGCCTGTCGCGACACCGCTCGACCCGCGTCACCGCCTCGTGACGACCAAGTACAACCCGGCCCGTACGTGGACCGCGGAGAATTCGGTCGGCATCGGCGGCGCGTATCTTTGCGTGTACGGCATGGAAGGGCCCGGTGGTTATCAATTCGTCGGGCGCACGCTGCAGATGTGGAATCGCTATCGCAAGGTCGCGGATTTCGCCGGTCAGCACTATTTGCTGCGCTTTTTCGACCAGATTCGCTTCTACGAAGTATCGGCCGACGAACTGCTTCGCATCCGCGCCGATTTTCCGCTTGGGCGGTATCCGTTGAAGATTGAAGCGTCCGAACTCTCGCTGGCGGATTATCAAGTGTTTCTTGAGAGCGAAGCTGCCAGCATCGGCGCGTTCCGTTCAAGTCAGAAAGCCGCCTTCGAGGCCGAGCGTGAGCGTTGGCGCGCAGCGGGCAGCCCGGAAGAGGCCATCGAGGCAACGGGCGCAGAGGACACCCAACTGGCCCCCCTAAAGGACGGGCAGGTCGCCGTGGACTGCGAAATCGCCGGCAGCCTCTGGCAGGTCAAGGTGAAGGCGGGAGACATCGTTGCCGCCGGCGACGTACTGCTCATTATCGAGTCGATGAAGATGGAGATCTCGGTGTTTGCCTCGTGTGCAGGGACCGTCGGCGAAATCTACGTGGCCCCTGGCTCGCCTGTGCGCGCCGGGCAGCGCGTCGCTGTTATTGAACGCCGATAATTGCAAGGACAGGAAATCATGCCGACATTCGATCTGCGACTCTCCACGCTCCGTAGTGCCTATCGTGATGGGCGCCTCACGCCGCGCCAGCTCGTGGCTGAGCTGCTCGGAAAAGCGAGTGCGCTGAATCCAGCGTTCAATCTCTTCATTCATCTTCTGACCGAAAGCGAAGTCGCGCCGTACCTGGACTGGCTCGAGAAGCAAGACTTCGAGCGTCTGCCGTTGTATGGCGTGCCGTTCGCCATCAAGGACAACATCGACCTTGCAGGAGTCCAAACGACCGCTGCATGCCCCGACTTTGCATACACGCCGAAGGCGTCCGCAACTGTCGTCAGTCAACTGATATCGCTTGGCGCAATCCCGCTTGGGAAGACCAACCTGGACCAGTTTGCTACGGGCCTGAACGGCACGCGTTCGCCATACGGCAAATGCCGCAACAGCGTGCATCCCGACTACCCGTCGGGCGGCTCCAGCGCGGGTTCGTCGCTTGCCGTTGCCTTGGGCGTGGCGAGTTTCGCGCTCGGAACCGACACGGCGGGGTCGGGCCGCGTGCCCGCCGGTCTGAACAATCTCGTCGGACTCAAGCCGACCCGGGGCATCGTGTCGACGGCGGGTGTCGTTCCCGCCTGCCGCACGCTGGATTGCGTGACGTTCTTCACGGCCACGGCCGGCGAGGCCAGCGAGCTTCTCTCCTTGACCGCGCAAACCGATGCTCGCGATGCATATAGTCGCAAAAACCCTCAGTGGAACTCGGCAAGCGCGTTCGGCAAGCCCACGTCGTTTCGCTTCGGGGTTCCGGCACGGCTTGAATTCGCAGGATGCGCCGAAAGTCCGGAGCTGTTCGCAACGGCGCGCGCGCTTCTGGAAGCGGCAGGCGGCGAGGCCGTGGAGATTGATTTCGAACCCTTTGTCGAGGCCGCGAATCTCCTTTATCAGGGCCCGTGGGTTGCGGAGCGTTACAGCGTGGCCGGCGAGCTGATGTCAGCGAAGCCAGACGCTGTGCTGCCCGTCATTCGGGACGTGCTGGCCAGGGCGCCGGGTGCGACGGCGGTCGAACTGTTTCGCGCGCAATATCGCCTGCAGGCGTTGAAGGCAGCCTGTGACGCGGTGGTCGATTCATTGGACTTCGTGCTGACACCGACCTATCCGCGCCCGGTGACGCTGGCCGAACTGGAAGCGGACCCGATTGGACCGAACTCATTGCTCGGTTACTACACGAACTTCATGAATCTGCTGGATTACGCGGCTGTCGCCGTGCCGGCAGCGTTCATGAAGAACGGACTCCCATGGGGCGTCACTGTCTTTGGCCGCGCGTTCACCGACCAGTATCTGCTGGGTGTTGCCGACGTGTTGCAGACGGCGAGCGGCATCGCATGTGTCGGCGCAAGCCACCCGGAGCCTGCCGCGCGGCGCGTAGCGGCCAACGACCGGATTCGCGTCGCGGTGTGCGGTGCCCACATGCAGGGGCTGCCGCTGAACAAGGACCTGGTTTCGCGAGGCGCGCAGCGGATGCAGGTAACGCATACGGCGGCCCATTATCGGCTGGCCGTGCTGCCGGCTTCTGCGGATGGCACCCGACGCCCGGGATTGTGGCGAGTTGCCGGGAACGGCTCGAAGGTTGCGGTCGAAGTCTGGGAAATGCCGAGCGCCGAGCTGGGCTCGTTCATTGCCACCGTGCCGTCTCCGCTGGTGCTGGGGAAAGTCGAATTGTCGGACGGCTCGTGGGTGACCGGCTTCTTGTGCGAGCCCTATGGCGTGCTCTCGGGCACCGATATAACCGAATCTGGTGGATGGCGAGCGTGGCTCGCCAGCTAGCGCCGGCCTGACTGACGGCTTACCTCTTCAAGTACTTGCGAATTGCCTCCGGGGTGACCGGCGTAAAGAAGTTGACCAGATTGCCGTCCGGATCCCGAAAGAGCAACGAGCGATTGCCCCATGGCAGGGTGGCAGGCGCCTGTACGACGTCTTTGAGCCACCCGCCGAGCCGGCTGTACACCTCGTCCACGTCGGGCACATGGAATTCGAGAATGAGCGAGCGATTGCTTGCCGGTATCGCAGCCCCTGATCCGAACAGGTCCATGGTGCGCTTACTGCCAATTGCGAGCGTAGCGGTGGATGTGGACAACTCTGCGAATTCTTCCGTGTACCAGATAGCGTTCAGCCCGATGTCCTCGTAGAATTGGACGAGCCGTTTGATGTCGTCGGTGATGATGCGAACGGAGACGAAGTCCATTTTCTTCCTCAAGTCGTTAAACCCATATCCGGACCCGCATTGGCAAGCTCGAGGTCCGGCAGTCGTGTCGCCGCTAACGCAGTAGACGGCGTTCCAACATCCTACAAAAGGCCTGCTGCCACCATGCTGTCAGCAGCGAAACTCCGTCATGCGGCGAGCAGATCGACTCTTCCAGATCATCCAGATTCTGCGACGCGCAAAGCGTCCGGTGACCGCACGCGTTCTGTCCGATGAGCTGGAAATCTCCGTGCGGACTGTTTATCGCGACATCGCCGATCTGATGGCCCAGCGCGTGCCCATTTCCGGTGAGGCAGGCATTGGTTACGTGCTCGACCGTTACTACGACATGCCTGCCCTCATGCTGACGCCAGACGAGTTGGAGGCCGCCGTGCTCGGCGCACAATGGGTCGCCCAGCGAAGCGATCCGGCGCTGGCACGAGCCGCTCAAGATCTGATCGCCAAAATAACGGCAGCGGTGCCGGACCCGTTGAGACCCTACATCGCGGAGCCGACAGTCAGCGCGCCGCCGCCGCAATCGTCGCTGGCCGACAGGCTGGACATCGCGCAGGTTCGCGAGTGGATCCGCGTGGGTCGCAAGCTTCGAATCCGTTACCGCGACGAGCTTGGACGCGCGAGCGAACGCACCATATGGCCGCTGCTCATTGGTTATGCGGATGCTGTCCGGCTGCTTGTTGCGTGGTGCGAACTACGTCAGGCATTTCGTCACTTCAGGACGGACCGGATTGTCGACGCCGCGTTTCTCAACGAGCCGCACGCGGTGCGGAGAAGAACACTGATGGCAAGGTGGAAAGCGCATATGAAGCAATCGCGCGGGATCGATCTGCCGGAATAAATGCAGCAGACATACGTCATCCCGACTCGGGCCCAGGAGGCGAGCGTCGGCCGGCGTGTAGTGGAGGATGGGCGTTCCGGTGGCTACGTCGCGCCTGTCTCGCGTGCCGCATGGACCAACGCCAACGCGAGTCGTGTCCCGACCTCGGCGTTGTGTTTCACGAGCGCGATGTTCGTCGCCAGACTGCGTCCACCCGTCAATGTCTCGATGCGAGCCAGCAGGAAGGGCGTCACGGCCTTGCCTGTGATGCCTTGTGCCGCGGCCTCGGTAAGCGCCTGCTGAGTCAGCGCGTTGATCTCCGCTGACGGCATCGCCGACGCTTCCGGCACGGGTGTGCTCAACACGACACCGCCCTCGAGGCCCAGGTCCCACTTGGTGCGGATGAAGCGCGCCTGGTCCGCTGCGTCGTCCAGCCGGAAGTCCGCGCGAAAGCCGCTGTCGCGCGTGTAGAACGCGGCGAAATTGTCCTGCCCGCAACTGAGCACCGGCACGCCGTGCGTTTCCAGATATTCCAGCGTGAGCCCGATGTCCAGGATGGACTTCGCGCCGGCACAAACCACCGCCACTGAGGTCTTCGCCAATTCCTGCAGGTCGGCCGAGATGTCAAAGGTTTCCTGCGCGCCCCGGTGCACGCCGCCAATGCCGCCAGTGACGAAAACCTCGATGCCGGCCAGCGCGGCACATATCATCGTGCCGGCCACCGTTGTGGCGCCGAGGCCGCCGCCGGACAGCACGGCCGGCAAGTCGCGGCGGCTAACCTTGTGTACATGACCCGAGCGGCCGAGCCGTTCCAGCTCGTCGTCAGCGAGCCCGATGTGGATTCGCCCGCCGATCAGGGCAATCGTCGCGGGTTCGGCTCCCGCCATACGGATCAGGGCCTCCACTTCACGCGCAGTGCGAACGTTCTCCGGATAGGGCATGCCGTGAGCGATGATGCTCGACTCCAGCGCGACAAGCGGGCGGCCGGCGGCCTTGGCAGCGGCTACAGACGCGCTGAATGTCAGCCAGGGGCGTGCGAGGTCTGCAACCATGTCCTTGGGCCTTTGGGGATTGTGAACTCCGAGTATGCAGCACGGGACCGCTTCACGGCGCATTGTTCACGGGAATCGAGCCGAGGCTCGCCTTTGCGTGCCGATCCTCGTAACGACAGAGATCGGCCGGTACGGAAGACCAATCATTGGCAAGCTTCTTGCAGGTGAGCCCTCGTTTGAACTTCGTGGTCATCCTCATCGATTGCAGATCAAACCTCGGGAAGTGCGCCGGATCTTTGCCTATCCTTCCAGTGTGAGAGTGGCGGTTGCCAGACTTGCGATTACGGGGGAAGGTAATGCATGTTCGGACGGGTTTTGTCGGGTGCGTAGGCGACACGCCGCTTATCAGGCTCGCGCGTCTCAGCGACGAAACCGGCTGCGAGATTCTCGGTAAGGCCGAATTCATGAACCCGGGTGGTTCGGTGAAGGACCGGGCCGCGCTGTCCATTATTCAGGACGCCGAGCGGCGTGGCGAACTCAAGCCCGGCGGCACGGTGGTGGAGGGAACCGCCGGCAATACCGGCATTGGCCTTGCCCATATTTGCGCGGCTCGCGGCTATCGCTGCGTTATCGTTATTCCGCAGACGCAGTCTCCCGCGAAAATGGAATTGTTGCGCGTCCTTGGTGCTGAAGTCCATGCGGTTCCGGCTGCCCCATACAAGGACCCGAACAACTACCAGAAGATTGCTGGAAGGCTTGCGCAGGAGCTGGACGACGCGATCTGGGCGAACCAGTTCGACAACCTTGCCAATCGCTGGGCTCACTACGAGACGACCGGCCCTGAAATCTGGCGCGATACCGCTGGCACGGTCGATGCGTTCGTCAGTGCCACCGGCACGGGCGGCACCCTCGCCGGCGTGGCCCGCTTCCTGAAAGAGAAGAACCGCGATGTGTGGATCGTTCTCGCCGACCCGTACGGTAGCGGTTTGTACAGCTACGTGAAGACGGGCGAGATTCACGCAGAAGGCAACTCGATTACCGAAGGGATCGGCTCCAGCCGCCTGACTGCGAACCTCGAGGGCACGCCGATCGACGACGCTTACCGGGTCGATGACCAGTCATGCGTCACAATGGTCTACCGGTTACTGCGAGAAGAAGGGCTCTATGTCGGCGGTTCGACAGGCATCAACGTCGCGGCTGCCGTCAGGCTTGCCCGGGAGATGGGGCCGGGGCATACGATCGTCACACTGCTGTGCGACGGCGGTGAGTTGTACCGATCCCGCCTTTTCAATCTGGACTGGCTGAAACAAAGGGGGCTGTTCCCGGCGTAGGCTGCCCGTCAAGCCCGACGTCGCCCACGTTCCCCTTTGTGTTTATTTTGTGAGGAGGTCAAATGAAAACCAGGGACAAAGGCAATGTGCGCGCATTCGTGCAGACGGCCGAACAGATCGGCGGCTGGGTGTGGGTTATCTCGCTTGTCGACTTCGATGCGCGCGAAGTCCGGCGCTCGCTCGTGGCCGAAGAACCGTTCTCCACGGAACGCGCGGCGAAAGACGCGGGCTACGCCCGTCTCGAAGCGCTCGCGCACGATCAGTAGCCGCGCAGGGAGAGTCCTCATGTCTGGTCAACGAGGTACATCGGCGTTCGACGTAGCCGTCGACGCCGGCAGTTATCGTGTCGCGCGTCCTGATAACCCGCAGCAGGTTATCGAACTACTACGCGAACACAAGATTCAGATCGTCGACCTGAAATTCACTGATCTGCCCGGTCTTTGGCAGCACTTTTCCATCACCCTGCCCGAGGTGCACGAAGACCTCTTTGCCAACGGTATCGGCTTCGACGGTTCATCGATTCGCGGATTTCAGGAAATTCAGGAATCCGACATGCTTCTCAAGCCGGATCCCACGACTGCGTTCATCGATCCTGTGAGCGAAGCGCCCACCCTCTCGATGATCTGCGACGTGATCGATCCCGTGCTGCATCAGCCGTACTCGCGCGATCCGCGCTACATCGCGAGGAAGGCCGAAGCATACTTGAAGCAGACCGGAATTGCGACAACGTGCTACTTCGGGCCCGAGCTCGAGTTCTTCATATTCGACTCGATCCGTTTTGGCCAGGATGCCCATTGCGGCTACTTTTATGTTGAATCTGCCGAAGGGGACTGGAATTCGGGTCGTGACGAAGGAGCCTATGGCGGGGGCAACCTCGGTTACAAGCCTCGCTTCAAGGAAGGGTATTTTCCGGCGCCGCCACATGACACGTTGCAGGACATCCGCTCGGCGATCGTGTTGTTGCTTCAGCAGGCCGGTGTGCAGGTGGAGGTGCATCACCACGAGGTGGCGACAGCGGGACAGAACGAAATCGACATGCGGTTTTCCACCCTTACGCGCATGGCCGACAACGTCATGATCTACAAGTACATCTGCAAGAACGTTGCGCGCCAGCACGGCAAGGTGGCGACGTTTATGCCGAAGCCGCTTTTCGCCGACAACGCGAGCGGCATGCACTGCCACCAAAGCCTGTGGAAGGACGACGATAACCTGTTCTACGATGCGCACGGCTGGGCGCTCACGTCCGCCATGTGTCGATGGTATATCGGCGGCCTGCTCAAGCATGCGCCTGCGCTAATGGCGTTCTGCGCGCCGACCACGAACTCCTACAAGCGTCTCGTGCCCGGATATGAAGCGCCGGTGAATCTGGCAATGTCGCAACGCAACCGCTCGGCGGCCGCGCGCATTCCGATGTATTCCGATTCGCCGAAGGCGCGGCGCGTCGAGTTTCGGTGTCCCGATCCGTCGGCCAATGCGTACCTCGCCTTCCCGGCAATGCTGATGGCGGGGCTCGACGGCATCGAAAACAGGACAGACCCAGGCGACCCGCTCGATGTCAATATTTACGACCTGCCTCCAGAGAAGGCGAAGGACGTCCGTCAGGTGCCGGGATCGCTCGATGAATCGCTGAATGCGCTCGAGGCCGACAACGAGTTTCTGCGCAGAGGCGATGTTTTCACTGAAGATGTCATTGACACGTGGCTCGAGTACAAGCGCAAGCATGAGATCGACGCGATCAGGCTGCGCCCGCACCCGTGGGAGTTTTACTTGTACTTCGACGTCTGATCATCCGTGCACACAGTGTCATCCGCATGCGGAGAAGGATGGACGCAATAACTATAATGAACTGGGCAGCGCCCGCCTCGCATGACGCGTTTTGGGCTGCGGGGCAGTGAGGGTGCTGCTTCGTCCCCCCTTTGCGCGAGGCAGATCATGCAACGCACCGATGCGATCCTCAAGCAGGTAATGGCGGCGTTCGAACGCGAATCGCACCTGAAGCTCCACCATTCTCCCATTCACATCAGCCGCAATAGCGGTGTCTTGACTGTTGCAGGCGAAGTGCCGGACGTGGCGTCCAGGAAGCGGCTGATTCGGTTGACCCGGACTTACAGCGACGGCGAACCACTCGTCGACGAGCTGCGCGTCAGCGCTGAGCCGCCGCTTGGCGACGGCGAGTTGCGCACGCGGATCTGCGAAAGGATTTTACAGACGACGGAGTTCCGCAACTGCGTAATTTGTGCGCGTGTGAAAGGCCAGCTCGAAATGCTGCGCGGCACCATGGACCAGGCCGGCGAGGAAGGCGGGGGCGTTGTGGAGGTAACCGTAGAAGGCGGCGTCGTGACGCTGACGGGCCAGGTGATGAGCCTGTCGCATCGACGGCTCGCCAGTGTGATCGCGTGGTGGGTCGGCGGGTGCCGGGACGTGGCGAACCTGCTGGAGTGCGTACCGCCTCAAGCGGATGGAGACGAAGAGATTCACGAGGCCATGGCGCTCGTGCTCGAATCCGATCCCCGCGTTCACGCTGAACAGATCACGATCAACGTGGAAAGGAACCAGATTACGCTCGCCGGGTGTGTGGCGACCGACGCCGAGAGGCGCCAGGCAGAGATGGACGCGTGGTGTCTGGACACCCTGGGAGGTGTGGTCAACCGGATAGCGGTGCGAGCGTGAGCGTATCCAATCTGCGACGCCGGGCACCCTGTGACGGACATCGCGAAACGCATCGCGCTCGCGCAGCAAGCATCGGGGTCCGCAGGACGCTGTGCACGCTGACCTGTCTGGCGGCATCCTGCCTGCTGTGTCCGAGGCTGTCGGCCCAGGCATCCGACGATGCCGCCCGCCTGCGGGTCACATACCAGAGCATGAACCGGCTGCTCGACCATAATTCGTTTCATCGGCGGTTGTATCTCGATTCCCAGGAATCTCCATCCACGGTTACGGGCGAAATCTACGCTGTCATGGACCACCCGTTCGCAACCGTGAGTGCCGCTCTTGGCGACCCGTCAAAAGGCGCGACCAATTGGTGCGATGTATTGTTTTTACATCCCAACGTCAAGTACTGCAGTGTTTCCGGCAGTAACAACGGCAACGTCCTGACCGTGAACATCAGCCGGAAGGAAGCCCCGGAAGAACTTGGGTCTACTTATCGCTTGCGTTTCGCGTATGATGCGCCGATCACGGGTCCGGGATATTTTCACGTAACGCTCCACGCAGACAGTGGCCCGCTTGACACCCGCGATTATCAGATCGCCCTCGAAGCGGCATCACTCGATAGCGAGCATACCTTCCTGCATCTGACCTACGCATACAGTTACGGCACGATAGGGCGTCTTGCAATAAAAGCCTATCTTTCGACTTTCGGCAGCGGAAAGGTCGGTTTCACCAACGTCGCGGATCCGTCCGCGGAACAGCCGGAATACGTCGATGGGATGCGCGGCCTCGTGGAGCGCAACACCATGCGCTACTACCTGGCCATCGATGCCTGGCTGGGCGAGCCGCCGGGCACGCCCGACACGCGCCTCGAGCAACGCCTGAGCAACTGGTTTAGCGCCAGTGAGCAATATCCGCGACAGCTGCACGAAATCGATCGGCAGCAGTATATGGAAATGAAACAACAGGAGTACCGGCGCCAACAGACGGAGCAATAACCAGGAAACCCGGTATCAGCGTCCGGCTGTCCGGCGCGCCGATTGCCGCAAGACCCATTCCGGCAAAGCCACACGGCACGCCTTGATGGTTACGCTGCGAAGTGCGTTGACTTGCGTCAAATGCCCGTGACCGCTCCACGGCAGTATGAAAGCGAATCTCCCCCATCGATCGTGAGGTCCGCTATGACTGCTGGAGACACCCCCGTTCCGTTCACGAGGATCCTCGTCGCGGTGGATTCCACGCCCGCGTCGGCGGCAGCGCTCAGTTACCTGCGCGGTCTCCTGTGTCCGGGCGCTACCGTGCGCATGGTGGCCGTGGCCGAGAACCCGCGCACGCTGGTGCCGCTGGGGGGCTGGGCCGGGGCGCAGCTCCAGGCGGCAAGGGACGAACTGCGGCTTGATGCAGAGGCAGCGATAAAGACCGCGCGATCCAGACTGGATGGCTGCGGCGCGGAACTCGAGGACCAGCTCATCGACCTTTGCAGGGTAGGCGGTGACCTTGTCCACGCGCTCGCCGAAGCGATATCGCACTGGTCACCCGATCTGGTCGTCCTCGGAGCGCGTCATCATCGAGCCTTGATGCGCTGGGTGGAGGGAGAGATATCCGCGCCGCTCACGCGGCTGCTTCACGCGCCGATCCTGATCGTCCCGGTCGAATATGAAGGTGGGCTCGACGGCCCTCCTGCGCGGATCCTGTTCGCGACCGACGGTAGCGACGCGTCCATGAACGCCTTGCGTGCGGGTGCGAGGCTCGTGGCGCCACGCTCGGAGTGGCGCGTCGTCTACGTCGTCGATCGACTGCTTGCACCCGGGACCGGACCGTTCGAGCAACAGTTCGAAGACTCGCTGACGAAGGGCGGCCAGGTCGCCCTCAAGGTGGCAGGCGACGAACTTGCCGCGTACGAACAGCAAAACGATTGGGCTGTGGAGACGGCGCTGATCAGGACTGACAGCACGTATGACGACGTGCCGCATGCGATCGACCGCGAGGCGCGGAGCTGGAAGGCGCAGCTTGTCGTCCTCGGAACACACGGGCGACGCGGTCTTACACGCTGGCTGCTTGGCAGCGTCGCTGAACGAACGCTGCGACTGACGTCGGTTCCGCTTTTGCTCGTGCCACCGGCCGATAGTTAGGCCGTTAGGGGCCGCCATGACATCAAGGTAGGGGGCGCGAACGCTTGATGTATGTCAATCGAGGAGTCGTGGACGTGCATACGATGACGTTGCGATTCGCCATGGATGCCCGCTGGCTCCGATCGTTTCGCTCGTTATGAAGCGATACGAATCAATCGCGTTTCCCGCCACGCCATACGCCGAATATCGGGTTATCGGAATGTGGGTTGGCCTGATGCGGAGGTACATGATGAACCCCAGGTTTTTCTCTTCGCGTGCGTTACGACATTGCGTCGTCGCGGTGCTGGTTGCTTTGCCATGTGCATTTTCCCTCGCGCAGCCAGCCGATAGTCCGCCCGCCGGAGGCAACGGACCATACGGTGGCGGCCCCGGCATGATGGGAGGTTGCGACGGCGACTGCATGGGCGCAGCAATGATGGGTTCGGGCATGGGCGGCGCCGGCATGGGCGGCGCCGGCATGATGGATGGCTACGGCTGTGGCGTCGGCCACGTCGGCTGGGACCCCGGCCTGAAACTGTCGCGCGACCAGCAAACGCGCATGAATGCGATCGTTGGTCAATCGCGCAAGGCGCGCTGGCTACTGATGGGCAAGATGCTCGATGAACAATCGACGCTTCGCGGTCTTTATGCGTCGCCCAAACGCGACCAGGCCGCCATCGACGCCAGTTACGCCACCATGCGCGACCTGCGCAAGCAGATGTATGCGATCTCCGCCGACGAACACAAGCGTATCGACGCCCTGTTGACCCGCGAGCAGCGCGAACGGCTGCGCGAATACTGACGCGAAATCGAAGCCCGCAACGCGTGGCCAGCTTCGGTCGAGGCCGCGGGTTTCGCTGGATTCGCCGCCCGACGAGCGTGCACGCGCTTGTGGAGGATTGACGTGAAAGCACTGGCGTTCCTGTTCGTCATCGTGTTGCTGATCAATCTCATGCCAGCCTTCGCGCCTCCCACATGGATGGCGATGTCGTGGGTTGGGTTCAACTTCCACGAGAGCAATATGCTGCTTGTTGCTGCCGTTGCGGCCAGTGCCGCAACGGCAGGTCGACTCACGCTTGCCGCATTTTCCCGGTCGCTGGTGAGAAGGCGCTGGTTGCGCGAGGCCGATCGACAAAACATTGACGTGGTCAGCGCGTGGCTCGGCAAGCACAGGAAGAAGACAGCTGGCGCCTTTCTCGTGTATGCGCTCAGTCCGTTTCCGTCCAATTACCTGTTCATTGCCTACGGGCTGTCGGGGCTGCCGCTCGGCTTCGTCGGGGCAGCGTTCTTTGCCGGGCGCATGATCAGCTACACGATCTGGGCTCGCCTGGGACGGCTCGCGTCATCGTTCGTCGATCCCGAGGCGCTGTTTGAAGGGCAGTATCTCGGCGTCGGGTTCGTGCTTTCGCAACTGGCGTTGCTCGGACTCGTGTACGCACTCATGAAGCTCGACTGGAAACTGCTCCTCGAAAAGCGAAAACTGAAGTGGCGGCGGCCCGTAGGGCATGCCGACCGCAACGACGCAGGCCCAGTCGGTTCCTGACCCGGTGACATTGAGCAGATAGCAGGAGGGCATCTCGCCGGAGAAGTCACTCTATTTACTGATAATATATTTATTGATATATTATTTGTGTGTGAATTGAGTGAGGGCGCAATGGACCCAAGCCACCCCATCATCGACCTGGCGACCATGCAGGCTGCCGCGGCAAACGCGTGCGCACTGCTCAAGGTGCTCGCCAATCCCGACCGCCTGCTGCTGATGTGCCGCCTCTCCCAGGGGGAGCTGTCCGTGGGAGAACTCGAGGAGGCGCTCGCCATCCGGCAGCCGACCCTGTCCCAGCAGTTGGGGCTGCTCCGTGAAAACGGCCTGGTGGCAACGCGTCGCGAGGGCAAGAACATCTTCTATTCGGTGGCGAGTCCGCAAGCGCTCGCCGTCATGGCGGTCCTGTATCAGCAGTTCTGCGCGAATCCTTCTGGGGACGAATCATGTTGATTGACTTCACGCATTTCACGCCTGGTCTCTCATTGACCGGCGGACTCATCATCGGCCTCGCGGCCGCGGGACTCGTGCTGCTCAACGGTCGCATCGCCGGCATCAGCGGCATCTTCGGTGGCCTGTTGAGCCTGCCGCGCAACGACAGCGGCTGGCGCATCGCCTTCGTCGCCGGCCTCGTCCTTGCCCCTGTCATTGCGGGCCTGCTCGGCAGGCCGGCAATTGCGGATATCGAGGCGGGCTGGGGCGTCATCCTGGTTGCCGGTTTCCTGGTGGGGATCGGCACTCGCTATGCCAGCGGCTGCACGAGCGGCCACGGCGTGTGCGGTCTCTCACGCGGATCGCTGCGTTCGCTCGTTGCCACGCTGACCTTCATGGCGGCGGGATTTCTGACGGTTTTTGTTCAACGGCATCTGATCGGAGGCTGACATGGCGATCCTCACCGCACTGCTTTCAGGACTGATTTTCGGCGTTGGACTGATGGTTTCCGGCATGAGCAACCCGGCCAAGGTGCTGGGCTTCCTCGATATCGCCGGCAGCTGGGACCCGTCCCTCGCGTTCGTGATGGTGGGCGCCATCGTCGTGGCCTCGCTCGCATTCTTCGTCGCGAGACGCCGCACGCGCTCGCTCCTGGGCTTGCCCATGCAGCTTCCGGCAAGCACGACGATTACGCCAAGGCTCGTCCTCGGCAGTGCCGCCTTTGGTATCGGCTGGGGCCTGGCGGGTTTTTGCCCGGGGCCCGCGCTCGTCGCGCTGGGCGCGGGCTATCCGAAGGCCATTGGATTTGTGGCAGCCATGGTGGCGGGTATGGTCGTCTTCGAACTCGTCGAACGGACGAAATCGGGCATGCAGCGGGCGTAAGCGACGTCCACGGCAACGGGCCGCGGTTCCTCACGGCGGGCGCCGTATGCATGCCAAAAGGCGCCCCCGGCTCACGCGATGACGGCCTTGGCGAGCATGCCGAGAGCCACGCATACGAGGATGGCCGCAAAGCCGGACTGGACATGATGAGCGGCCAGACGATGCGACACGAGGCGTCCGCCTAGCATCCCCGCGGCGGTGGCGGCGCTGAACCACAGGACGACGTCGAACGGAAACGCCGTACCGTGCATCGCCGTCGCCAGCACGCCGCCACTGCCAACCAGCGCAATCACCATCAACGACGTTGCCACGATGCCGTGCATCGATACATCGGTCAGCTTGCGCATCAACGGCACGATGATGAATCCGCCGCCCACGCCGAGCAGCCCCGTCATCAGTCCGGTAAGCGACCCGGTCGCCGCCAGTGCCAATGCGGTGGGCCACGACCAGTCGAACCGGCCCGTTGCCGGGTTGACATGAGCGACGCAAAGCGGCGACGCCTGTTGTGCCGGTGCCTTGCGCCTGAGCGTCTGATGCAGGAGCCGGAAGGCAACGAAAAGCATGACACAGGCGAACAAGCCGAGCAGCAGCCGCTGAGGCAGGGCGCGTGCGAGGCGCGCCCCCAATGCCGTGGCGGGAACCCCGAGGGCGGCCATCAGCAGGGCGGCACGATAGCGGACGAGGCGTTTGCGGAACGCCTCGAGCGCGCCCACTGCCGCGCTGCCCGCGACGGCGACCAGCGCGACTGGCGTTGCCTGCTGCATGGGCCAGCCCATGCCAAACACGAGCGCGGGAACGGCGAGGATGCCGCCACCGGCGCCCGTGAGTCCAAGAATGGCGCCGACTACGGCGCCGAGTAAAAGCGAGACCAGCATCGATTACCTCGAGGGACGGCAAATACACGAATATCAGTCGGCCACCTGGGGTTGCACGAGCCACTCCCGTCCCTTGAGCATGCCACGCCAGTAAAGCGGCGGCAGGATGCGCTCCTTGAGCAGCCAGGCGAGACCGGAGGGCTTCTTCCCGTCGATGATCCATGAGGGAAAGGTCGGTGCGACCTTGCCGCCGTAGAGAAACTCGGCGAGCACGATCTTGCCGCGCTCGACCGTAAGCGGGCAGGAGCCGTAACCGTCATAGGTCGCCGCTCCGCGCGTGACGCCCAGGGCAGCCAGCACGTTGTGAGCGACGACCGGCGCCTGCTTGCGCGCCGCGGCGGCGGTTTTTGCGTTCGGCGTACTGGTCGCGTCGCCCAGTCCGAAGACGTTTTCGTAGGCCTTGTGGCGCAAGCTAGCCTGATCGACGTCGACCCAGCCGCCGGCATCGGCGAGCGGGCTGACGCGGATGAAATCGGGCGCCTTCTGGGGCGGCACGACGTGGAGCAGATCGAAACCGGTCTCGAATGTTTCGCTGCCGCCGCCCGGGAGTGCTCGCGTGAAGGTCGCTCGCCGTGCTTCGCCGTTCACGGCCGTCAGGTTGAAGCCGAAGTTCAGATCGATGCCGTAGGACTCCACATACTTCATGAGTGCGGGCACGTAGTCGGCGACACCGAAGAGGGCCGCGCCGGCGTTGTAGAACTCGACATTGATCTGGTCGAGCCTGCCGGTGCGGCGCCAGTGATCGCACGAGAGATACATGGCCTTCTGGGGTGCGCCCGCGCATTTGATCGGCATGGGCGGTTGCGTGAACAGCGCGCGCCCTCCCTTGAGCTGCTGCACCAGTTGCCAGGTGTAGGGCGCAAGGTCGTAACGATAGTTGGAGGTCACGCCGTTGCGGCCGAGTGTCTGCGGCAGTCCCTCAATGGCATTCCAGTCCAGCTTCAGGCCAGGGCAGACAACGAGCTGCCGGTATTTCACGACGCGGCAGCCTTCCAGGATCACGGCGTTTTCGGTGGGCTCGAACGCTGCCACTGCCGCCTTGATCCAGTGCACGTTGCGCGGCAGGACGCTGCCCATTGGACGCGCTGTCGTTTCGGGACGGAATACGCCGGCGCCGACCATCGTCCAGCCGGGCTGGTAGTAGTGCACGTCGGCGGGATCGATGATGGCAATGTCAAGACCGGGAGCGCGGGCAAGCAGGCTCGAAGCGGTGGCGACGCCGGCCGCTCCCGCGCCGATGATCACGACGTCGTGTTGTTCCTCTGCGGATTGGTGCGGCGAGCCGATGCGACGCGCGAGCCCGCTCAAGTCGACCCCGGCGCGTTTGCCTGCGGCAAGGATCTCGACGAGCGACATGGCCGGCGTGCTGGCCAGCGCCCAGAGGGTCGCCGAGCGCATGCCGCTGCGGCAGTAGGCGAGCAGGGGGCGCGGCAGGGTGTCCAGATAGCCGCGGAACCGTTCGGCATCCTGATCGCTCACCTTGCCCGATTCCACCGGAAGGTAGTGCGCTTCGATACCGAGTTCCCGCGCGGCCCGCTCGATTTCGGTGAACGTGGGCTGGTCTGCACCTTCGCCGTCGGGACGGTTGCAGACGATCGCCCGAAAGCCCATCTCGCGCAGTGCGGCGAGATCCGGAACGCGGATCTGAGCGGAAACGGAGAACGTATCCGTGAGCTTTTTAAGTTCCATGCTTGCCTCTTGCATTTTCATTGAGTACCGCTATCGATCAAAGAACGTTGATCGGGATCTTGATGTATGAAACGCCATTGCTCTCCGGCTCCGGCAGGTGGCCGGCGCGCATGTTTACCTGCACGGACGGCAGGATGAGAACGGGCATGTCGAGCGTGGCGTCGCGGGCCGTGCGCATGGCGATGAACGACGCCTCGTCGATGCCGTCGTGCACATGGACGTTGGCTTCGCGTTCTTCAGCCACGGTGCTTTCGAATTTGACGGCGCGACCGCCTGGCTGATAGTCGTGGCACATGTACAGGCGCGTCTCGGGCGGCAGGCTGAGGACTCGGCGGATCGACCGGTAGAGCGTTGACGCGTCGCCACCGGGAAAGTCGCAGCGGGCAGTTCCGTAGTCGGGCATGAACAGCGTGTCGCCGACGAAGGCGGCCTGCTGGGTGCCGTCGCTGACCACGTAGGTCACGCATGCCGGCGTATGGCCCGGCGTGTGCATCACGCGGACCTCCAGCTCGCCCACATGAAACGTGTCGCCATCGGCAAAAAGGCGGTCGAACTGCGAGCCGTCGGTGCGGAAGTCCGGACCCGCATTGAACAGCTTGCCGAACACGCCCTGTACCCGCGTGACCTCGCCGCCGATGGCGACGTTGCCTCCGAGCCTTTCCCTGAGATACGGCGCCGCGGAAAGGTGATCGGCGTGGACATGGGTTTCAAGCAGCCAGTCCACTCGTGCGCCCAGCGATTCGACGCGGCTCGCGAGCCGGTCTGCCGTGACAGTACGCGTGCGCCCCGATTTCGGGTCGTAGTCAAGCACGGTGTCGATCAGCGCGCAGCGTCGTGTTCCGATATCCAGCAGCAGGTAGCTCACGGTCCATGTGGCGGGATCGAAGAACCCTTCGACGGAAAATCTGCAGGCAGACATTGTGGTGATTCCTCGCAAATGACGGACGCTCGGTCCTGGCGAGGAAAGACAATCCAATAATCGTGCCAGCCTTGCTAGCCGCGGCGCTATTGATTGTTAAATCCATGATCTACATCCGCTTTTCGGTGCATGGCGATCGGCGCACGCGCCGCGTCGCGTGCGCATGCGTGCGACGCGAATGACAGCGGGGACTGCCAAATGGCAGTCAGTGGCATAATTGGCAGTCTGAAAATATCGGCTGCAAGAGCCGGGACCGACGACCATGACTTTGCCTGACCTGACACCGACCGGTTCGCCGTTGCCGGACATGGCGCCGGATGTCGGCGCGCTGGTGTCGTACCTGGAGTACGATCCGCTGCCCGCTATCGTGCTCGATCCGCAGTACCAGATTCTGGCCGCGAACCGGGCGTATCAGCGGCAATTCGGGGTGGAGGGGCAGGCGCACGTTGGCCGCCGGTGCTACCAGGTTTCCCATCATTACGATGTGCCCTGCGATCAGGCCGGTGAGCACTGCCCAATGAAGCGTGCGGCCGAGAGTCGCGGCGCGGACCGCGTGCTGCATATTCATCACACACCGCGCGGCCCGGAACACGTGGACGTCGAGTTGCGGCCGATTATCGATGCCCGCGGCGAGATCATCGCGTACGTCGAGCGGCTGGCGACCGTCCGGGGCGCATCGGCACGACCCAGTGCGGAAGGCCTGGTCGGTCGCGCGCCGGCGTTCAATGAGGCGATCTCCGCCCTGCAGCGCGTCGCGCCGTCGACGTTGCCGGTACTGCTGCTCGGCGAGTCCGGTACGGGCAAGGAACTGTTCGCCCATGCGCTTCACGAAGCGAGCGACCGGGCGCAACGGCCATTCGTTGTCGTCGACTGCTCGGGTATTACCGAAACGCTCTTCGAAAGCGAGTTGTTCGGGTTCGAGAAGGGGGCGTTCACGGGCGCCACCAGTCGAAAACCCGGGCTGGTTGAAACGGCCCAGGGCGGCACGCTGTTTCTCGATGAGATTGGCGATGTGCCTCTAGCGATGCAGGTGAAGCTGTTGCGCCTCATCGAAACCGGCACCTTCAGGCGTGTCGGCGGCACCGAGGTCCAGCGTGCCGATTTCCGGCTCGTCGCCGCCACACACAAGCCGCTCGAGCAGATGATCGCGGCGGGCCAGTTTCGCGCCGACCTCTATTTCCGGATCAGTGCTTTCCCCATTCATTTGCCTGCGGTGCGTGAGCGTGTGGAAGATATCGCGCTTCTCGCCGACTCCATTCTGGCGCGCATAGCCTCAGCGGGACACGGCTCGCCACGCAAAGCCCTGATTTCGCCGGACGCGCTTGCACTGCTGCGTGCGTATTCATGGCCGGGCAACATCCGCGAACTGCGCAACGTGCTCGAGCGGGCCAGCCTCCTCGCCGACGATGGGGTCATTCGGCCCGGCCATTTGCCGGAGTCACTCAGGCGCGAAACCACGGCGCCGCCCGAACGGTTGCCCGCAACGGCTTTCGTTCTGCCTCGCAAGGTGTCGGACGCGGAACTGGCGCGCGCTGCCGCGGAATCGGGCGGCAAGCGCAGTGAACTCGCTGCCCGGCTCGGGATGAGCGAGCGCACGCTGTACCGTCGGCTCAAGGCGCTCACGGACGCCGGCAAAGTCTGACGCCTGCGTTGTCGATCGGGCAACGACTCACGGGCGCAGACTCGCGCCCGCCTGCCTGCAAGCCTTGTGCGATTAGCTTGACGTCCGACTTACGTGTTGGTAGATCAAGCGCCTGGCTGCCGCGCCAACTCGATGCTGGAAAGCGCAATCCCATGACGTTCACGCGCCGTTTCACGCGTCGCGTCAATTTCCTGCAGCGCGCGTGCCGAATCCCATCCCAGCGCCTGTGCGGCAATGGCGGAGACTTCCAGCAACAAGGCGTGAGTCAGATGCCCTGAGATCGCGATGGTCGTGCGGCGGAAAATCAGGTCGGCGAGATGCGTCACCATATCGTGTTCGCACAGGTATCGGATCTCATGTGCCGTGTAGCCCGACTCGCCCGGGAGCGAATGATCCGCGCATGTGTCGCGCGCATGGGCGCAATATGCGGCGACTGCCACCGCCGCTGTGCCGTATCGGGTGAAAAGCGTCTCGGCCCTTGCGGCTGCAATCGCGTGGCGTTGTGCGAGCGCGCCGATCCACGCGGCCCGTTTGTCTGCATCGCGCGGATAATCCCGGCCGCCGCCAATCGGCTCGTGGCGCGTGCCGATCTTGCGTGCGCGTCCGAGGCGTCTGAGCGTATCGTCGGCGACGGATTCCGCGAATCCGCGAAAGGTCGTCCATTTGCCGCCCACCAGGGAAAGCACCGGGACCTGCGTCCCCGGCAGGTGATCGACGCGCACCGCATGATCGCGGCTCACATCGCCCGGATTCGCGGCGTCTGAATAAGGCAGCGGCCGCACGCCGCTATAGCGAAAGGCGATGTCCGATTGCTTGAGATCCACACCCGGAAAGACTTCGCGCAATACGTCGAGCATGTAGGCGACCTCGTCGTCGTCGCAGCGCACGCCGTCCGGATCGTCGACGCGGATATCGGTCGAGCCGATGAGCAGCTTGTCCATGAACGGATAGATGAGCGAGATGCGGCCGTCCTTCGAGCCGTAGTACACCATGCGGCCGCGCAATTGCGCATGGAGTTCGGGATGGTCGACGATCAAATGCGACCCCTTCGTTCCGCCGATGTATTTCCGCTCGATTCCAAGCGCACCGTTGACGCTGTCGATCCACGCGCCGCCCGCATTGACGACGACAGCAGGCGCTGTGGCAAGGCGTTCCTGCGTCACGAGATCACGCAGCCATACGACGCCGTTCTCCACCCGATCGACACTCACGTAATTGGCCGCGGCAGAATGCTCGCAGGCGGCGAGGCCGTCGGCGACGAGTTCGAAGTTCAAGCGTTCGGCTTGCGTCACTTTGGCGTCGTAATACGTGGCAGTCGCCTTGATCGTCGGATCGAGCAGCGGCAAGCTCTGCAGCGATCGCTTCCTGAGCGCGAAACGGTGCCGCGGCATCGTGCGGTCATGCCGGCCGAGAAAGTCATACATCGCCAGACCGATCTTCGAGATGACCGCGCCGCGATCGGCGAGCTTTGCCTTCATACCGAAGAAACGGCGCGCGGAAGCGATCGTGCCGCCGAACCAGGAATGTATCGGCAATACGGTTTCGAGCGGCCGCACATAATGCGGCGCGTTTTTCAGCAGCAGGTTGCGCTCCAGCGTGGATTCGGCCACGAGGCGAAACTCGCCGGTTTCGAGGTACTTCACGCCGCCGTGAATGAGCCGCGACGGCGCGCTGCTCGCGCCGGCGGCGAAATCCGTCTTGTCGATCAGCAGGCAGTCGACGCCTTGCAATGAGAGGTCGCGAAAAAGGCCCGCGCCGTTGATGCCGCCTCCGATAATCAACACGCTGACCTTTGGTTGCTGCCTCAAGCGGTCGAGAAAGAATTTGCGGTTTCGTTCTGGCATCGATGTTTTCCTCCTTCAGTGCGCGACGGCAGCATGGTCGAGCGCGGGCCACAAAGGCTGTATGGCTGCCGCGAGTCGCGACCAGAGCGCATACGCCTCGTCGAGTCGGCTATGTCGTTCGATGTCCGGAACATACGTGTGCGCGACCCGGCACGCGCGCGCGGTCGCATCGGCAAGGGAGGCGAAAGCGCCTACGCCGACACCGGCGCACAGCGCAGCGCCAAGCGCGCTGGCCTCCGGACTCTCGGGAATATCGATCGCAACGCCAAGGACATCGGCGAACAACTGCGCAAGCAGGGGGCTCGACGAGCCTCCGCCGGTCAGACCCGCCCGACGCGCAGGAAACGCGCTCGTCAACGCTTCGACATGCCAACGGTGATTGAACACCATGCCTTCGAGCACGGCACGCGCCAGATGGGCGCGACGATGCCACGAGCGCAGGCCGAAGAACGACGCGCTCGCCGGCTGCTCGAACGGCGAGCCGAACAGGAAGGGATGAAACATGACCGAACTCGGCTGCGTGAAGGCCGCCTGCACTTCGTCGCCGATCAGGTCGAACAACGAACAGCCACGCCGCGCGGCTTCCTGCGTTTCGTGCTGAAAGAGTTCGCGCAACGCCCAGTCGACGTTGCTGGACGACGCGGGCGAGATGGACATGTTCATCCACTGGCCGGGGCGCGTGCCATTGCGGCACGACCAGCGCGGATCCCGGCGCGGTCGATCGGACAGGATTTCGTTGATGCTGAACGTGCCCGCCGTAATCGAAACAACCCCCGCTTCGATGTTGCCCATGCCGAGGGCGCTCGACGTGACGTCGTGCAGCCCGCAGGCAACGGGTGTGCCTTCCTTGAGACCGGTCTGCGCTGCGGCCTGCGCGGTGACCCGGCCGGCCGCCGCCGCCGAAGCGGTGATCGCCGGCAGCGTACGGCCGATCGACGTCAGGCCGTAGAGCGCGAGGACATCGTCGCTGTAGGTCTGGGTGTCGACATCGGTGAAGGACGAACTCGCCTCGGTCGGGTCGGTGGCCGGCACGCCGGTCAGGCAGAGACGAAGCCAGTCCTTGCAAAAGAGCACATGGCCGATCCTCGCAAAGCGCTCCGGCTCGTTGAGCTGGATCCACTTGAGCAGGCTCACGGCTGCGTAGGGATAGGGCTGCTGACCCGTCCGCGCCAGCGCTTTTTCGAGCACGCCTGCCTCGCGCCAGTGTTCGGTGACGTCGAATGCGCGACTGTCGAGCGACAGGATGCCCGGCCCGAGCGGTGCGCCGGCGCTGTCGACGAGATAGAGCCCGTCACCGTGCCCGGTCACGCCCACGGCCGCAACCGAGTTAGCCGGAATCTTGCTCAACGCATCGCGGATGGCGCCGCAGGCCGCTTCCCAGACCTGTTGCATGTCGCGTTCGACGTGCCGCGCGCGAGGTTGACGTTGCTCGACGCGCCGGCTTCCTAGCGCGACGGTGTGTCCGGATGTATCAAAAACGACGGCCTTGGTGGCGGTCGACCCACTGTCGACGCCGAGTAGATAGCGTTCCATCGTGTCTCCATGCTTGTTTTGGTGCGTTGCAACAGATCCCTTCCGGCCCCTTGAACAGACGAAGCCATCCAGGGTTATCGCGGATAGCAGTCGCCGAAAGGAATGCTTACCTTGAGGTCACTGAAATAAATTTCATCGCACGAAAAAAATATCACTTTTCGTGTGTGTATGGAGACAACATGACGAAAATCGCCGGAAAGCGTGACGCCGAGGACAGTCTCGCGATACGCGCGGCCTGGCTGCACTACGCAGCCGGGCAGACCCAGGCCGACGTCGCGTCGCGACTCGGCGTGAGCAGCGTCAAGGCGCATCGGCTGATCACGCGCGCCAATCAGAGCGGTGCGATCAAGTTCACCATCGACGGCGATGTCGCCGAGTGCGTCGTGCTCGAAGCCGAACTGGCGCAGCGCTATGGGCTGAGCTATTGCGAAGTGGTGCCGGATCTGCACGAAGGCGACTTGCCGCTGCGTGCGCTGGGCGTCGCTGGGGCCTACTTCCTGCAACGCGAGATCGCGGCGCGCCAGGACGGCGTGATCGGCATCGGGCACGGGCGCACGCTCGCCGCCGCGGTAGCGAACATTCCGCGCATGGACGCGGGCACGGTGCGCTTCGTGTCGCTGCTGGGCGGCGTGACGCGCAAGTACACCGCGAATCCGTATGACGTCATTCACAAGCTCGCCGACCAGACGGGTGCGGTGTCGTACGTGCTGCCGCTGCCGTTTTTCGCCAATACCGCGGAGGATCGCGAGGTGCTGCTCTCGCAGCGTGGCGTGCGCGAAGTGTTCGATCTCGCGGCGCATGCGGACTTGATGGTCGTCGGCATCGGCTCGGTGGACGCGGACGCGCAGCTTGTCGCGTCGCAGATGATCGAGCCGGGCGAAATCGAAGAAGTGCGCAGCAAGGGTGGCAAAGGCGAACTGCTCGGCCATTTTTTCAGCGAAGCCGGCGACTCCGTCGAAACGTCGCTGGCGGCGCGCACGGTGGCGCCCCCGTTGGCCGATCTGACGAGCCGGCGCATCGTGGCCATTGCCGGAGGCGCGTCGAAGATCGCTGCCATCCGCGCGGTCCTGAAAAGCGGCCTCCTTAGCGGCCTGATCACCGACGAGGCCACGGCGCTCGCGCTGAGCAGGGATCCTGCCGCGCAGGAAGCGCCGTGATGGATAACGGCATGGGCGAAGTCAGGGGCACAGTCAATGGCAGCGCGGCCCGAGATCTCCTCGTCGGCATCGACGCGGGCACCTCGGTCATCAAGGCCGTGGCCTTCGATTTGTCAGGACGGCAGATTGCCGTGGCCTCGCTGCCCAACCGCTACACGACCAGCGCCGACGGCGCGGCGGTCCAGTCGCTCGCGCAAACCTGGGCCGATTGCGCGCAAGCCGTGCGCGATCTCGGCGTGAAGGTCGAAGGGCTCGCGCAGCGCACGCAGGCGCTGGCGGTCACGGGCCAGGGCGACGGCACGTGGCTCGTCGGCGCGGGCAACCAGCCCGCAAGCGACGCGTGGCTGTGGCTCGACGCGCGTGCCGCGAACACGGTGCGCGCCTTGCAGGAGGGCCCCGCGAGTCGCGCGCGCTTCGAGGCGACCGGCACCGGGCTTGCCGCATGCAGCCAGGGCGCGCAGATCGCCCATATGGCCGCGACGATGCCTGACGTGCTGGCGCGCGCCGAAGTCGCGCTGCATTGCAAGGACTGGCTGTATCTCAATCTCACCGGCGTGCGCGCGACCGATCCGTCGGAGGCCAGCTTTACCTACGGCAACTTCCGCACGCGCCGCTACGACGACGCGGTCATCGACGCGCTCGGCCTGAGCGCGCGGCGTGGCCTGCTGCCCGAGATCATCGACGGGACCGGGCTCACGCATCCGCTCTCCGCGCAGGCAGCGGCAGCGACGGGCCTGCTGGCCGGCACGCCCGTGTGCCTCGGCTTCGTCGATATCGTGCTGACGGCGCTGGGCGCGGGCATTCACACCGAAGGCGCGGCGGGTGCGAGCTGCTCTATCGTCGGTTCGACGGGCATGCACATGCGGGCCATGCGCAACGAAAACGTGCATCTGAACGCGCAAGGCACGGGCTATGTCATCGCGCTGCCGTTGCCGGGCATGTCGGCGCAGGTGCAGTCGAACATGGCGGCGACGCTGAACGTGGACTGGGTGCTCAATCTCGCGTGCGATCTGCTCACGCAGTTCGGCACGAGTCTTTCGCGCAGCGACCGCATCCAATGCATGGACGGCTGGCTGCAGGAGGGGCGGCCGGGCTCGCTGCTGTATCACCCCTATATCTCGGATGCGGGCGAACGCGGGCCGTTTGTCGAGCCCAACGCGCGTGCGGACTTCATTGGACTGACGAGCGAGAGCCGGTATCCGGACCTGGTTCGCGCGGTGGTCGAAGGGCTCGGGATGGCCGCACGCGACTGCTACACGTCGATGGGCATTCCGATGCCGGACGAACTGCGCCTGACCGGCGGCGCGACGCGTTCGCGCGCCTTGCGCGGCGTGCTCGGCGCCGTGGTCGGCGCGCCCACGCGGATCTCCACCCGCGAGGAAGCGGGCGCGGCCGGTGCGGCCATGATGGCTGCGGTTGCGCTCGGCGTGTACCCGGACATGAATGCGTGCATCGCCGAATGGGTCACGCCGCTGCTTGGGCAGCCCGAGTCGCCCGATGCGGAGCTGACCCGGTTGTATGCGCAACTTTTTCCCGCGTATCGCCAAGCGCGCGAGGCGCTGGTGCCGACGTGGGCGGAAACGGCCCGCTTGCTGAAATCGCAGCATCGGCATCGGCCCGAGGCGGTTTCCGCAAGCCTCAACGAACGTCGAACATGGAACGTGAGATGAGCGAGAAGGACATGGTGGACCTCTGTGTCGTCGGCGGCGGCATCAACGGCGCGGGTATCGCGCGCGATGCGGCGGGCCGCGGGCTGTCGGTAATCCTGTGCGAGAAGGACGATCTGGCGCAGGGTACCTCATCGCGTTCCGGCAAGCTGGTTCATGGCGGGCTGCGTTATCTGGAGTACTACGAATTCCGGCTCGTGCGCGAGGCGCTGATCGAGCGCGAAGTGTTGCTCAACGCCGCGCCGCACATCATCTGGCCGCTGCGTTTCGTACTGCCGCACAGTCCCGGTGATCGTCCTGCCTGGCTCGTGCGCACCGGCCTTTTCCTGTACGACCATCTCGGCGGCCGCAAGCGGCTGCCGGGCACGCGCGCGCTCGATCTGTGGCGCAACCCCGAAGGGGCGCCGATCAAGGACGAATATCGCAGGGGCTTCGAGTACTCCGACTGCTGGGTCGACGACGCGCGCCTCGTGGTGCTCAACGCCATGGACGCCGCCCGGCGCGGCGCCGAAGTGCTCACGCGCACCGCGTTTGTTTCGGCGCGGCGCGAAGGCGCAGCGTGGCGCGTGGAGTTGCGCGACGCGCGCAACGGCTCGACGCGGGTGGTGAGCGCGCGGGCGCTGATCAACGCGGCCGGCCCCTGGGTATCCGAAGTGATCGCGCGCGCGGGTGCGCAGTCGACGCGCAAGGTGCGGCTCGTCAAGGGCAGCCATCTCGTCACGCCGAAGTTCTGGGAAGGTCCGCATTCGTACCTCGTGCAGAACCACGACAAGCGCGTGATCTTCATCAACGCGTACGAAGGCGACAAGGCCCTCATCGGGACGACCGATGTCGCCTGGGACGGCGCCCCGGAAACGGTGGCGATCACGAACGACGAGATCGACTATCTGCTCTCCGCGGTGAATCGCTATTTCAAGCATCCGCTGCGCAGGCAGGACATCGTGGAGACGTTCTCGGGCGTGCGTCCGCTCTACGACGACGGCAACGGCAACCCGTCGGCGGTCACGCGCGATTACGTATTCGACCTGGACGTGACCGGCGGCGCGCCGCTATTGAACGTCTTCGGCGGCAAGATCACCACGTTCCGCAAGCTCGCCGAGCACGCGCTGCAAAAGCTGCAGCCGGCCTTCCCGAAGATGGGCGCGGACTGGACCGCAGCCGCGACGCTGCCGGGCGGCGACTTTGAAGGCGCCGACGTGCCGCGTTTCATGGCGAAACTCCAGGCGCAGTACGAGTGGCTGCCGCGCAATCTGTTGCGCCACTACGCCCAGACGCACGGCACGCTGACGTCCAGCGTGATCAACGGCGCGACCTCGCTTGCCGGTCTGGGCCAGCAGTTCGGGCCGACCTTTCATGAGGCGGAGGCACGTTATTTGATGGCTAACGAATGGGCCGAGTCGGCCGACGACATGCTCACGCGGCGCACCAAGCACGGCTTGCACATGAGCGCCGCGCAAAAGGCCGCCTTCGGAGTCTGGCTCGACGGCCTCGTGAGGAAATCCGCGTAAGCGGGGCGGACCCCGCCGCGCCCCATACGACACGAGACGAACATGGCATTCACACTCGCACTCAACACGAATCCGCTGGTGAACCGCTTTGCGGAGCCGGGCGACCTGGTCGACGCCATTGCGCACGACATGAAGATCCGCGACGTGCAGTTGACTCACGAGTTCATCAATCCGTCGTGGCCGGCAGCGACCACGCGCAGGCTCACGCGCGAGATGCGCGCGGCGATGACGCGAACCGGCGTGCGTATCACGTCCGGCATGACGGGGCCCTACGGGCGGCTGAACCACTTCGGCCATCCGGATGCCGATGTGCGCCGCTATTACGTCGACTGGTTCAAGACCTTCGCCGATATCATCGCCGACCTGGGCGGCGATTCCATCGGCACGCAGTTCGCCATCTTCACCTACAAGGATTTCGACGACCGGGCACGCCGCGACGCGCTGATCCGGACCGCGATCGATTGCTGGGCCGAAGTCGCCGGGCATGCGAAGGCGGCGGGGCTGAAATACGTGTTCTGGGAACCGATGTCGATCGGCCGCGAATTCGGCGAGACCATTGCCGCGTGCATGGCGCTTCAGGACAAGCTGAGTGCCGCGAACATGGCGATCCCCATGTGGATGATGGCCGATATCGACCATGGCGACGTCACCAGCCCCAATCCCGACGACTTCGACCCGTATGCGTGGGCGCGCGCCGTGCCGCGGGTGTCGCCGATCATTCACATCAAGCAGTCGCTGATGGACAAGGGCGGCCATCATCCTTTCACCGCCGAGTTCAACGCGCGAGGCCGTATTCAGCCCGAGCCGCTGATCAAGGCGCTGCACGAAGGCGGCGGACGCGACAACGAGATCTGCCTCGAGCTGTCGTTCAAGGAGCGCGAGCCGGCCGACCGGCAAGTCGTCGAGCAGATCGCCGAATCGGTGGCGTTCTGGGCGCCGCATTTCGATTCCGGCGTTGCCGATCTGAATATCTGAGGAGATCAGACGATGCACGGCACGAGGACACAGAAGCTGATCAACGACGGCGACGCCGCCGTCGACGAGATGCTGGAAGGCATCATGGCCGCCCACGGCGATCTGCTGACGCGCAACGACAGTGCGCCGCGCGCGATCGTCGCGCGCAACGGGCCGCGCGCCGGCAAGGTGGCGCTCGTGATCGGCGGCGGGTCGGGCCATGAGCCGACGTTTCTGGGCTTCGTCGGCAAGGGGCTGGCCGATGCGGCGGTGATCGGCAACGTCTTCGCGTCGCCGCCGCCGCAGCCGGCCGTGGACGCCGCGCTCGCCGCGCATGGCGGTGCGGGCGTGCTGTTCATGTACGGCAACTATGCCGGCGACGTGATGAATTTCGATATGGCCACGGAGATGCTCGAACTCGAGGGTGTCGAGGCGCGCACGGTGCTGACGACCGACGACATTGCCTCGGCGCCGCGCGGGAAGCGCGCGACGCGGCGCGGCGTGGCGGGCAATGTGTTCATCTTCAAGGCGGCGGGCGCCGCGGCCGATCTGATGATGCCGCTCGACGAGGTGGAGCGCGTCGCGCGCCATGCCAACGCGCGCACCTACACGCTGGGGGTAGCGCTCGCGCCATGCTCGCTGCCGCAAACGCGTCGTCCCAACTTCGGGATCGCGCCTGGTGAAATGGAAATCGGCATGGGCATTCATGGCGAGCCGGGCATGCGCCGCGAGGCGCTGCGCACGGCCGACGCCGTCAGCGACGAAATCATGGATGCCATCCTCGCCGAGATGGAGGCCGCAAAAGGCGATCGCGTCGCCGTGCTCGTGAACTCGCTCGGCGCCACGCCGCTCATGGAGCTGTACATCCTCAACCGCCGCGTTGCGCAGCGGCTGAGGCAAGCAGGGCTCACGGTGCATCGCACGCTGGTCGGGCCGTTTTGCACGTCGCTCGAAATGGCGGGCGCGTCGATCACCGTGATGCATCTGGACGACGAACTTCAGCGTCTCATCGATCACCCGTGCGAATGCGCGATGTTTCAGCAGAGGGCCGCATGATGCCCGCGCTGACGACTGCCGATACGGCACGCCTCTTTCGCGCACTCGCCGGCGCCGTCGCGGAGGCGCGCGACGAGCTTTGCCGGCTCGACGGCGAGATCGGCGACGCGGATCACGGTATCGCGATGGAGCAGGGCTTTTCTGCGGCCTCGAAAGCGATCGAGACGCTGCCGGCACAAGCCACCCTCGCGGATCAGTGGAACGCGGCGGCAAAGGGTTTCCTGAACGCGGTTGGCGCTTCGTCGGGTCCGCTGTATGCCACCGCATTCATGCGCGCGGCGAAGGTGGCCGGTGCGCGCCAGGCGCTACCGCTGAACGAGGCGCCGGGCCTGATCGTCGCGATGGCCGAAGGCATCCGCTCGCGCGGACGGGCTGAAGTCGGCGAAAAAACGATGGTCGACGCCTGGGCGCCCGCTGCGGCGGCGATCGAGCAAGGCATGCAGGAGGGCTTGCCGGTGGGCGAGATCATGACGCGCGCGGGCGAGGCGGCAACGGCGGGCGCCGAGTCCACGATAGCGATGGTCGCGACCAGGGGGCGGTCGTCGCGTCTTGGCGAGCGCAGCATCGGACACATGGATCCGGGCGCGGCGTCGGCCGCGATGGTGGTCAATGTGATCGCAGAAAACTGGAGGAGACATGGCACAGATTGAATGGGCAGACGAACGGCAATGCCGTCGTACCGACGCAAGCGAGGTGACCCAATGAGCGCCATGGCTCCCTCGACGAAACGTCAGTCCGGGCACAAGGCTCGCCTCGTGATCGAGGTGGGGTTGCTGGTGATTTTGCTGGTCGCGATGGCGACGAGCACGAAGGTCGTGCAGATCGGCTCCGGCGCGGACTCGCAAACTCAGGAATTCGAACCGGCCGCCTACGGCAAGAAGCAATTCCCGAAGACCCAGGCAGCCATCGAAAAGCGCGCGGTCGATGCCGCCACGCTGGCCGCGGCCATCGCCAAAGATCAGGACGCCGCGGGCAAGCAGTACGGTGTGGCGGGCGGCGGCGTGGGACCGGAGATGGCGGTGAAGTTCACCGGCGTGGCCGGCAAGGAAGATGCGGGCGTGTACGAAGTGAAGGTGCCGGGTTTGCCTGATTCGCTCGTCGTGCGTGTGCAAACGGGGCCGGCCATCAACGGCACGGATCTGCGCGATGCCACCGGCGACATCAGCTTCGGGCAGTTCACCAACCAGATCGACTATCAGAACGCCGGCTACGCGATCAATTCGGAAATGAAGAAAGCGGTCCTGTCGAAAATCGATACGACCAGACTGACGGGCAAGACCGTCTCGGTCGTCGGCGTGTTCCAGCTGATCAATCCGAACGGCTGGCTCGTCACGCCTGTGAAGCTGGACGTCAAATGAGCACCGCGACCCCCATCACGACGCCTGCCGCAACGAAGGACGGCGTACTGCTTTGCGCGCGCAACATCGTCAAGTCATACGGCGGCGTGCATGCCCTGAAGGGCGTGAACTTCGAGGTCCATCGCGGCAAGGTCACGACGCTGTTCGGCGAGAACGGTGCAGGCAAGTCGACCTTGATGAAGATTCTTTCCGGCGTGGAAAAGCCCACGTCGGGTGAGATCGAACTCGACGGCGAGCGCGTCGCCTTCGGCTCGTCGAGCGATGCGCGCGATCACGGCATCTCGATCATTCACCAGGAGTTGAGCCTCGCGCCCAATCTGAGCGTGCGCGACAACATCTTCATGGGCCGGGAACTGCGCACGCCGACCGGCGTGGACTTTGCCGAAGAGGCGCGCCAGACGCGGGCGCTGATGGCCGACCTCGAGGAAGAGATTGACCCGATGACGCTGGTCCAGGACCTGCGCCTCGGCCAGCAGCAGGTGGTCGAGATCGCACGCGCGCTCTCGGTCGATTCGCGCATTCTTATCATGGACGAGCCGACTTCCGCGCTGAGCGCCTCCGAGGTCGAGGTGCTCTTCAAGGTGATCCGCGACCTGACGAGCCGCGGCGTTTCGATCGTGTACATCTCGCATCATCTCGAAGAGGCGTTGCAGGTCACGGACTACGCCGTGGTCCTGCGCGACGGCAGGATCACCGCCACGGCGCAGCGCAAGGACATCGACCTGGGGTGGATCGTGCGCAACATGGTCGGCGAGAATTTCGATCTCGGCGCGCCGCCGACGGGCTACGCGTTCGGCGACGTCGCGCTCGACATCGACGACATCAGCGTCGCCGACGAATCGGGCGCGGGCGCGCCGGCGGTCGATCATCTGTCGCTCAAGGTGCGCGCCGGTGAAATCGTCTGCATCTACGGATTGATGGGCGCCGGCCGCACGGAGCTGCTCGAGGCCGTGGCCGGGCGCACGCACCTTCCCGTGACGGGCGGCAAGGTGCTGCTCGAAGGCGAGGACATGGCGTCGCTGAGCATCAGCGAACGCATCGCGAAAGGCCTCGTGCTGGTGCCGGAGGACCGGCAGCGCGATGGCCTCGTGCCGACCATGAGCGTGGGCTCGAACCTGTCGCTCGCGAGCATCCGCGCCTTTGTGAGGGGCTTCCTGATGTCGCCTGGCGCCGAGCGCGAGCTCGTGGGCGAATCGATCCGCAACGTGCACGTCAAGACCTCGGGCGCGGGTGCATCGATCCGCTCGCTGTCCGGCGGCAATCAGCAAAAGGTGGTGATCGGCAAGATGCTGGCGACCGGGCCGAAAGTCATCCTGCTCGACGAACCCAGCCGCGGCATCGACATCGGCGCGAAAGCGGAGGTGTTTCGCCTGCTCGCGGAGAACGCGAAGCGAGGTCTGGCCGTGGTCTATTCGACTTCGGAAGTCGGGGAATGTCTGAGCGTCGCGCATCGCATCATCGTGATGCGGCGCGGCAAGATATCCGCCGAATTCGCGCCGAACGCCAACAAGGACGACATCATGGCCGCCTCGGGCGAAGCCGTTGTCGTCTGATCGAAGCAATGCCAGGAGACATTCAACATGAACCATGCCGCCAAAACATCGGGATCCAGTCGCTTCGGCGGAGAAGGGCTTGACTTTGGCAAGATCCTGCTCGAAGGACGTGCGTTTTTCGCGCTGATCGCCATCGTCATTATCTTTTCCTTTCTGTCACCCAATTATTTCGCACTAGAAAATTTCCTGACAATGGCCTCGCACGTGGCCATTTACGGAATCCTTGCGATCGGCATGCTGCTCGTCATCATCAACGGCGGAATCGACCTCTCGGTCGGCTCCACGCTCGGACTCTCCGGTGTCGTCGCGGGGTTCTTCATGCAGGGCGTGACGCTGAACATGCTCGGCGTCGTGCTGTACCCGCCGGTGTGGGTGGTGGTCGTGCTGTGCTGTGCGCTCGGCGCGCTGATTGGCCTCGTCAACGGCATTCTCATCGCGCGCTTCAGGGTGCCGGCCTTCGTCGCCACACTCGGCGTCATGTATGTCGTGCGCGGGTTCGCGCTGCTGATGACCAACGGTCTCACCTACAACAACCTGGGTGGACAGGCCGACCTGGGCAATACCGGCTTCGACTGGCTTGGCTTCGACCGGCTGTTCAACGTACCGGTGGGCGTGTTGATCCTGGTGGTTATCGCGGTTCTTTGCAGCGTCGTGCTCAATCGCTCGGCATTCGGGCGCTGGCTTTACGCCTCGGGCGGCAATGCTCGCGCTGCAGAACTCTCCGGCGTGCCGGTAAAACACGTGCAGATCAGCGTGTACATGCTTTCGGGCGTCTGCGCGGCGATCGCCGGGCTGATTCTGTCCTCGCAGCTCACCTCCGCGGGTCCGACGGCCGGCACGAGCTACGAACTGACGGCCATCGCGGCCGTGGTGATCGGAGGCGCGTCGCTGATGGGCGGTACCGGCAATATCCGCGGCACGCTGCTCGGCGCGTTCGTGATCGGTTTTCTGTCCGACGGTCTCGTGATCATCGGCATCTCGTCTTACTGGCAAACCGTATTCACCGGCGCGGTCATCGTCCTCGCGGTGTTGCTGAACGCCATTCAATATCGCCGCCGCGTCAAGCGTCCCGCGCCGACCGGTGGACAACTGGCTTCTTCGCAAGGCGGCGGCAAGGCATGAGCCGTGCAGCCGGCAAGCGAGAAGTGAATTGAAGCGCTACACCATCATCCACTGAGGAGGAGACCTCTCATGACGTTCAAGACAAAGACCACGATCCTTGCGGCCCTGGCTTTGGCCGCACCGTTGTTCGCCGGACAGGCTCACGCAGCCGGCGGCCTCATCAGCATCATCGTCAACGATCCTGCGAACCCGTACTGGCTGGCCGAAGGCAACATTGCTTCTGCCGAAGCCAAAAAGCTCGGCTACACCGCCAATGTTTCCGCGTCGAAAGGCGACACGAATACCGAGAGTCAGCAGATCGACACGGCCATTACCAACAAGTCGGTCGCGATCATTCTCGACCCGGCCAACGCCAGCGGTTCGATTGGCGCCGTGAAGAAGGCGATCGCCGCAAAGATTCCGGTGTTCCTCGTCAACGCGGAAATCAATCAGCCGGGCCTTGCCAAGGCGCAGCTGGTGTCGAACAACGCCCAGGGCGCCGCGCTTGGCGCCCAGCAATGGGTCAAGGACGTCGGCTCGAAGGGCAATTACGTCGAGCTGCTCGGCGCGCCGTCCGACAACAACGCGGCGACGCGCTCGAACGGCTACAAATCGGTGCTGAGTCAGTATCCGGATCTGAAGATGGTGGGCTCGCAAGTGGCCAACTGGGATCGCACACAAGGTTTCAACGCCACGCAGAGCCTGTTGCAGGCGCATCCGGACGTAATCGGCGTAATCAGCGGCAACGACGAGATGGCGCTCGGCGCGATCGCCGCGCTCAAGCAGGCAGGCAAGCTCAAGAGCGTGAAGGTCGGCGGCTTCGACGGTTCGCCCGCGGCGGTCGAAGCGGTCAAGGCCGGCGAGTTGCAGTACACGGTGCTGCAGCCGGTGGCGGAGTTCTCCGCCAAGGCGGTGCAGGAGGCGGACCAGTACCTGAAGACCGGCAAGACGGGTGCATCGAGCGAGAAGCAGCTGTTCGACTGCGTGCTGATCACCAAAGCGAATGTGTCGAAGTACACCGCGCCGTTCGTGCTGTCGAAGTGAGCCGCCAGCCGTATTGACTCGTGCGCCGGAGCAGCGGTGCGAGCCGCTTCCGCGGGTTCCGGCGCGCCATGCGCTGCAAAGGATGAGCGCATATATGCAACAAGGTAACCATGAATGATTCGCTCTTTTGGGTCGGTACGAGCTGGAAGATGAACAAGACATTGGCGGAGGCGATCGCTTTTGCCGAGCGCATGCTTGCCAGCCCCGACGATCCGCGCATTCAGTGCTTCGTGATTCCGCCGTTCACCGCGATTCGGGAAGTCAAATCCATTCTCGCGGAGACCGGCGTCAAGGTCGGCGCGCAAAACATGCACTGGGCCGAGCACGGCGCCTGGACCGGCGAAATTGCTGCGCCGATGCTGGTCGATTGCGCAATGGACCTGGTCGAACTCGGCCATTCCGAACGGCGCGAGCATTTCGGCGAGACCGACGACACCGTTGGCCTCAAGGTCGAGGCGGCCGTGCGCCATGGGCTGACGCCGTTGATCTGTATCGGCGAGACGCTGACCGACAAGCAAAGCGGCCGCGCTGCAGAAGTGCTGGCTGCCCAGGTCCGTGGCGCGCTGGCAAGACTCGGTCCGCAACAGCGCGCTGCGCCGATTCTGCTCGCGTACGAGCCGGTGTGGGCGATCGGCGAACACGGCGTGCCTGCGAGCCCCGACTATGCCGACGCGCGCCAGGCGGAAATCAGTCAGGTCGCCCAGGCGATCCTCGGCCGCCGCGTACCGTGCCTTTACGGCGGCTCGGTCAACCCCGGCAACTGCGCCGAACTCACGGCCTGCCCGAATATCGACGGGCTCTTCATCGGTCGTTCGGCGTGGGAGGTGAGCGGGTATCTGGACATTCTGAAGCGTGTCGGGGCAGTCCTTTGACCTCGATGCGGGCTTGCAAACCCTTATTCTCAAGGAGATCGTCATGAAGGTGGCCATTGGAGGCGACAGCGCCGGAGTCGGTTTGGCCCGCGTGCTGGCCGACTATCTGAAAGATCGCTTCGACGTTTTTGAAGTGTCGAGCAACGAAGCGAATCCGCATGAGTTTTACGCGAATCTCTCGGACCGCGTGGCATCCGGCGTGATCAGCGGCACGTACGACCGCGCGATTCTCGTATGCGGCACCGGCATCGGCGTCAGCATATCGGCGAACAAGGTGCCGGGCATTCGCGCCGCGTTGTGCCACGATACCTACTCCGCGGAACGCGCGGCGCTTTCGAACAATGCGCAGATCATCACGATGGGTTCGCGCGTGATCGGACCGGAGGTGGCCAAGGCCATTGCCGACGCTTTTCTGGACAACACGTTCGACGAAAACGGGCGAAGCGCGGGCAACGTCGCGGCGATCAACGAGGTGGATTCGAAATATCACCACCGGTGACGTTGCCGTCGATGCCATGGATGCTTTAAGAGACGCTTTCGGCAAGGCCGACTCACGCGCGCCGCTTCACGCCCGGTAGCACGCACAACGCTTCGTATGCGAGATTGGCGGCAAGCAGGGCAGTGGTGCCGAACGGATCGTACGGCGGTGCGACTTCGACTACGTCTGCGCCCACGAGATCGAGCCCCCATGCGCCACGAATGATTTCGAGGGCTTGCGGGACCGTCAGGCCCGCGATCTCCGGCGTGCCGGTGCCGGGCGCGTAAGCCGGGTCGATGCCGTCGATATCGAAACTCAAATACACCGGTCCTGGGCCAACGCGCTCGCGCACCTCCGCCATTAGCGGTTCGAGCGAGCGGTTCCAGCACTCCTCGGCCTGCACCACGCGAAAACCCTGTTCGCGGCACCAGTCGAAGTCTTCCGCAGCGTAGCCGGTGCCGCGCAGACCGATCTGCACCACGCGCCGGCAGTCGAGCAGGCCTTCCTCGACCGACCGGCGAAACGGTGTGCCGTGCGCAATCTTCTCGCCCATCATCGTGTCGTTGACATCCGCGTGCGCGTCGACGTGTATCAGGCCGACTTTGCCGTGCTTGCGATGAATGGCACGCAGGACCGGCAGCGTGATCGTATGGTCGCCGCCTAGCGTGACCGGCGTTGCGCCGTAACCCAGGATGGCGTCGTAGGCAGTCTCGATCCGTGCGATCGAATCCGAGAGGTTGTACGGATTGATCGCGACGTCGCCGATATCCGCGACGCGCAGCGAATCGAACGGCGCGGCGCGTGTCGCCATGTTGTACGGGCGCAGCAACACCGACTCGCTGCGGATCTGGCGCGGCCCGAAGCGTGCACCGGTGCGATTCGATGTGCCCAGATCGAATGGCACGCCGACGAAGCATGCATCGAGCCCTTCGGCATTCTGCACGTTGGGCAGACGCATCATCGTCGCGATCCCGCCGCAGCGCGGCATCGCGTTGCCGCCCAGCGGCTGGAAGTACTCCATATCCATGATTCGCTCCAGTTTCATTCGGTTAGACGCCTAAAACCCGTCACTGAATGCATTTTCCGCGCGCGGGCGGCACACGAACAATCGAAAGAATTTCATGCCACGCATGTCTGCCAGTCATGGATCGGCGTAAACCCCAAGGCTTTCCTCTGGTCATGCAGGAAGCTCATACACCTCATGAAAACATATCGATTGTCCGCGCCGCGTGGCGCCGCCGAGAATGATCTGGACAACGACGCAACGGCGTGTGCATAGGTCAACCGGGCCGGCATCCGCATCGGGCGGCACCAACCAGGAACGCGAGCATCCATGAACTATCCGGAATTTACCGCCAGCTTCGAGGAAGCCGGCGCGCGGCCGATTCAATGGCCCCATCCCACGGGACTGACCTGCGGGGAGGCGCTCGTCACCCTGCTCGAAGGATACGGTGTCCAGTACGTTTTCGGGATCCCGGGCGTGCATACGGTCGAGCTTTATCGGGGTCTCGCCGCTTCGTCGATTCGCCACGTCACGCCGCGCCATGAGCAGGGTGCGGGCTTCATGGCGGACGGCTATGCGCGCGTGACCGGAAAGCCGGGTGTGTGCTTCATCATCACCGGGCCGGGCATGACGAACATCGCGACCGCGATGGCGCAGGCCTATGCCGACTCCATTCCGATGCTGGTGATATCGAGCGTGAATGCGCGCCGCGACCTCGGCAATGGAGACGGACGACTGCACGAACTGCCGTCGCAGCGCAACGTGTTCGCCGGGCTCACCGCGTTCTCGCATACGCTGCTCGACGCCGCGGAACTGCCCCAAGTGCTGGCCCGGGCATTTGCCGTTTTCGGCGGCGCGCGGCCGCGTCCCGTGCACATCGAGATTCCGCTGGACGTGATCGTCGCGCCCGCGCGCGGCGTGAACCTGACGCCAGCCGTGCTGCCAGCGAAGCCGGCGGGGTGCCCGGCCGCCCTTGCGGCGGCGGCAGACCTGCTTGCGACGGCGCGTCGGCCGCTGATCCTCGCAGGCGGTGGCGCGTTGCATGCCGCGGCCGAACTGCGGGAACTCGCCGAGCGTCTGCAGGCGCCGGTTGCACTGACGATCAACGCGAAGGGCCTGCTGCCGCCGGGACACCCGCTGCTGCTCGGCTCGACGCAATCGCTGCCGCCAACGCGGGCGCTGGCCCGCGAAGCAGACGTCGTGCTGGCAGTCGGCACCGAGTTGGGCGAAACCGACTACGACGTGGTGTTCGACGGCGGCTTTTCGATTGAAGGCCGACTGATCCGCATCGACATCGACCCGCAGCAACTGATGCGCAACTTCAGTCCCGACGTGGCCATCGCCGCCGATTCGCGGCAAGCGCTCGGCAGCCTGTCGACGCGGCTGCACGAATGCATCGCCCCGGCGCGTCAGCGCGATTGGGGCGCGCTGCGGGTCGAGCTCGCGAGGCAGGCAGTGGAGGCTGCCTACGATGCGCCGACGCGTTCGCAGAAGCGCCTTGTCGACACCCTCACCGCCGCGTTGCCACACGTCATCGTCGCGGGCGATTCGACCAGCCCCGTATATACGGGCAACTTCGTGCACGACGCACCGCAGCCGCGTTCATGGTTCAACTCGTCGACCGGCTACGGCACGCTGGGCTATGGGCTTCCCGCGGCGGTTGGCGCGAAGCTCGCCGCGCCCGATCGCTCCGTGGTTTGCCTGATCGGCGACGGCGGGCTGCAGTTCACGCTGCCGGAACTCGCCAGCGCGGTTGAAGCGAGGGTGCCCGTAGTGGTTCTCTTGTGGAACAACTTCGGCTATGGCGAGATACGGCGCTACATGACGGCGCGCGATATCGTGCCGGTCGGCGTCGATATCCACACGCCAGATTTTCTCGCGCTGGCGCGCGCGTTCGGCTGTGTCGCCGCTCGCGCGGATACGCCCGAGGCGCTTGCTGCCGAGCTGAGGCAGGCCGTATCGCGCGACATCCCCACCGTGATCGAAGTGAACGAGGCCGACTGGTTTGCAAGGGTGCCGGCATGAAACATGCATGATGGGTTCGAGCCGGGCGCGACCCTGCATACGCAGCTCTACATCGACGGCCTCTGGTGTGCGGGCGAGGGCGGCCACCGCCTGCCGGTCGTCAACCCATCGACAGAAGGGACGATTGCCCAGGTCGAGGCCGGCAACGCCACCGATGTCGATTGCGCGGTGCGTGCCGCCGCACGCGCTTTACGCAGCTGGAAGAAGACGACCGGCGCGCAGCGTGCAGCGCTGCTTCGTGCGATCGCGAGCGGCGTGAGCGACCGGCGCGAGCATCTGGCGGCGCTCCAGTCGCTCAACAACGGCAAGCCGCTGGACGAAGCGAGAAGCGACGTGAGCGATGTCGTCGCCACGTTCGAGTACTACGCGGGCCTCGCCGAACAATTCGACGCAAGCGGCGAATCCGCCGTCGCGATTCCCAGCGACGCCTATCAGGCGACCGTCCGGCGCGAGCCGGCAGGCGTGGTCGCGCTGATCGTGCCATGGAATTTCCCGATGGTCACCACGGCGTGGAAGCTCGCGCCCGCGCTTGCGGCCGGCTGCACGGTCATTCTCAAGCCATCCGAAATAACGCCGCTGCCCGAGCTGGAGCTCGCGGCGATCATCGCACACGCGGGTGTGCCGGGAGGCGTGGTCAATGTCGTGACGGGCACGGGCGCCGAAGTCGGAGCGCCATTGGCGGCGCACCCGCTCGTCGCGAAGGTTTCCTTTACCGGGAGCACGGCCGTCGGCGCGCAGGTCATGAAAACCGCTGCCGACACGATCAAGGGCGTGAGCCTGGAGCTGGGCGGAAAGTCCTCCATCATCGTGTTCGCCGATGCCGATCTCGATCTTGCCACCGATCTCGTTGCGGGCGGTGCGTTCTTCAATGGCGGCCAGATGTGCTCGGCCACTTCGCGTGTGCTGGTCGAGCGACCGCTAGCGGACGCACTCGCCGCGCGTCTTGCCGACCGGGCAAGGCGCACGGTCGTGGGCGATCCGTTCAGGCCCGGCGTGCAAATGGGGCCGCTCGCCAGCCGCGCGCAGTACGAACGCGTGCAGCGTTACATCGCGCGAGGCAAGGCGGACGGCGCGCGGCTCGTGATCGAAGGCGAGGCGCCAGCCGGTCCCGGCTACTTCGTGAAACCGACCATGTTCGTCGATATTCCGACCGAAGGCCCGCTGTGGCGCGAGGAAATCTTCGGCCCCGTGCTGTGCCTGCGCAGTTTCGATACCGAGGACGAGGCCATCGCAACGGCCAACGATACCGAGTTCGGCCTCGTCGCCACGGTCGTCACGCGCGATGCCGGGCGGGGCGGGCGAGTGGCGGCCGGGCTGGAAGCGGGCGTTGTCTGGATCAACGCGCCGCAGATCATCTTTCCTCAGACCTCATGGGGCGGCTACAAGCGCAGCAGCATCGGGCGCGAACTGGGTCCGTTCGGGCTCGCCGCCTTCCAGGAGATCAAGCAGGTGCTTATGCCTGCCGGGGCCGCCGGCACGGCGCACTGCATTCACGGTGCATGAGCTTTTGTCATGGCGCGCATGCAGAGATTTCGTTTGTTGCGGGTTTTTGACGCACGTAGAGTCCATTCACGCAGCACATTCGCGTGATTTCTGGTAATGGCAGCGCGCATTGGGCAGTGCCCATACGGTTCAATCAGGAGATGACCATGCAGGGGATCAAGCTGGGGAGAAGGCAGGCCATGAAGGCAATCGGCACCGCTCTGGCGGCATCGACGTTGCCCATGCCGTTCATCAGTACTGCCAGGGCACAGGAGAAAGGCCACGCGGGCAAGACCCTGCGGCTGCTCACCTGGTCCGACGATACCGGCGCGGCGGCCCTGCGCAACATCGCGGCCACGTTCAGCCAGAAGACCGGCGCGCAGGTCATCGCCGACCGCGCCGACGGCACCTCCGGCATGGTCGCGAAGCTCAAGGCTGCCGGCGACCGGCCGACCTACGATGTGATCACGCTTGCCGGGGTGGGTGCCTCCGGTCTCGCCGATGCGGGCCTGCTGATGAAGCCGGACCTGAACAGGCTGCCAAACCTGAAAGACGTCGCGCCGCAGTACCGCACGGGCGCCAACGGATTCGGCGTCGGCTACCTGCTGTGGTCGGACGGCCTCATCTACAACACGTCGACCGTCAGGACCGCGCCTTCGACGTACGAAGCCCTTTGGGATCCGAAGTATGCAGGACGCCTGTTCCTGCCGCCGCCCGAGTGGGCGGAGGCGGTCGATCTCGCGATCATCGCGGCGAAGATGGCGGGCGGCTCGCAGCAGAGTATCGATCCGGGGTTCAGGAAGCTCGCCCAGTTGAAGGACCGTGTGCTGACGCTCGGCGAAAACCCGAATCAGGTCGCCGATCTGTTCCGCACCGGCTCGCTCGACATCGGCGGCATCTATGCGCCGGCGTTCTTCCCGGAGCAGATCCGCAAGCCCGAGTACAAGATGGCCGTGACCTACGGCATGAAGGAGGGCTTCGCTACCCAACTGATGTTCACGGTGATTCCGAAGTCGCATCCCGGCGATACCGATCTCATCCACGCATTCATCAACCATTCGCTCGATGCCGGCGTGCAGGGCCGCATGGCTGCCGACGTGCTCAACGGTCCGGTGAATTCGCGCGCGGTCATTCCCGCCGAGAGCCGCGCCTTCGTGCCGTCGCCGCAGCAGATCGCCGAGAAGGCCGTGCTTCACGACGACAAAGCGCTCGCCGCGTTGCAGCCTGCGTGGATCAAGCGCTTTACCGAGATCTTTTCCGCGTGAGCGCCATGTCAGCCCTCTCTTCACGCCGCGCGGACGCGCCGGCGCCGGCCGGGGAATCGGCAGCCCAGCCCGGCACGGCAACTGCGCTGCCGCGCGTGCCGCCGTTACTGCTGCTCGCGCCGATCCTCGCGTTTCTTGCGGTGCTGATCGCGGCGGCGCTCGCGGTACTGCGCATGAGCTTCGGTGTCCAGGGCAACGAGTGGCATGCCTTCACGCTCCAGAACTACGTCGACCTCGGGGACGCCTACTTTCTGCGCTCGCTCTGGCTGACCTTGCGGCTTGCCTTTCAGAGCATGATCGCTGCCGTCGTGCTGGCGATTCCAGTGGCACTCGCGATGGCGCGTACCCAGTCGCGCACCGCGCGGCGCCTCCTGCTGGCCGGCGTACTGCTGCCGCTGCTGGTCAACCTGCTGCTGCAGGGCTACGGGTGGCTCGTGATACTGGGACCGGCTGGCCTCGTCAATCACACGCTCATGGCGGCCGGCCTGATCGGGCGTCCGGTGTTGTGGCTGTATCGCGAGAACGGCGTGCTGCTCGGACTGATTCAAACGGCTTTTCCGCTCGCCGTGCTTCCCATGTCGAGCGCGATGCGCGCGGTGTCGCGCTCGTACGAAGAGGCGGCGGCCACCCTCGGCGCAAGCCGCTGGCAGACGCTGCGCCACGTGATGCTGCCGCTGGCGATGCCAGGCGTCGTCTCAGGCGCGCTGCTCGTGTTCGCCTATAACGCGAGCGCGTTCGCGGTGCCATTGCTGCTGGGCGGACGCCGCGTGCCGATGCTCGCCGTGCTGGTGCACGACCAGGTCGCGCCGTTGCTGAACTGGCCCGCCGCGTCTGCCTCCGGAGTCGTTCTGATGGCCGCGACGCTTGCGGTGATGGCTGTCTCGCAACGGCTGGTGCGCAACCTGCAACGCCATGCGGAGTCCCGCTCATGAATGCCTTGCGTATTCCCCTGACGATGCCCAGCCGCCTCAGCCGCGTGACCGGATGGTTCGCGACCATCGTGCTGTTCCTCGCCGCGCTGCCGATCCTGACGATGATCACGATGTCGTTCGGCAATGCGGACACGCTCGAATTTCCGCCGCAAAGTTTCGGCTTGCACTGGTATCGGGCCGCATGGCACACCTTCGTGTCGCCCGATGCGAGCGACGTGCTGTCCATGGGCACCGCGCTCACGACGAGCCTCGTCGTGGCGGTTTCGACCATGTTCATCGCCACGGCCGTCTCCGTGCCCGCTGCCTATGCGCTCTCGCGCTACCGCTTTCGCGGCAAGGCAGTGATCGAGCAACTGGTCGCCTTGCCGCTCGTCTATCCGCTGGTGATGCTGGGGCTTTCGCTGCTGCTCGTTTTCAATGTCCTGCCGGTGGATCTGGGCGTGGGGCGGCTCGTCGTTGCACACGTCATCCTGGCGTTGCCGTTCACGGTGAAGAACTGCGCGGCATCGGTTGCGTCGATCGGACCGGAATTCGAGGAAGCCGCCTGCGTGATGGGCGCGAGTCCGCGGCGCGCGCTCGTTGACGTCGTGCTGCCGCTCATGCGCCCCGGGATTCTCGCCGGCATGCTCTTCGCGTTCATCATTTCGTTCAACGAGTTCACAGTGACGTTCTTTCTCTATGGCATCAACACGATGACGCTGCCGGTCTGGCTCTACAGCCGCACCGTTTCGTCGCTCGACCCAACCGTGTTTTCGTTCGCGGTCTTCATCGTGCTGATCGACTTTGCCTTGATCTGGCTGCTCGAAAAGCTCGTCGGCGACGAAGGCGTGGCGCTCTGATCGACCCTCTCACGCGGTCCCCGGGCACAAAGGAACTCTCATGACCCATCTGTCTTTGCAAGCCATCAGCCGGCGCTTTCACAATACGTTCGCGCTCGACCACGTCGACCTCGACGTTCCGGACGGCAAACTGGTGTGTTTTCTCGGGCCGTCCGGCTGTGGCAAGACAACCCTGCTGCGTATCATCGCGGGTCTGGAGACGCCGACGTCCGGATCGGTGATGTTCGCGGGGCGCGACCTCACGCATGTGCCGGCCAACCGGCGCGACTTCGGCATGGTGTTTCAGTCGCTCGCGCTCTTTCCGCATATGACCGTTGCGGCGAATGTCGCCTATGCGCTGCGCTTGCGCGGCGTCGACAAGAGCGCACAGGCGAAGCGCGTGGCCGAACTGCTCGAACTGATCCAGCTTCCGCACATGGCGAACCGGCCCGTTACGCAGCTTTCCGGCGGCCAGCGCCAGCGCGTGGCGATTGCGCGTGCGATTGCCTCGTCGCCGAAGCTGCTGCTGCTCGACGAGCCCCTTTCGGCGCTCGACGCCAAGCTGCGTGAAGCGATGCAGGTCGAGATTCGCCTGCTGCAACAGCGGCTTGGCATTACGACGATCATGGTCACGCATGACCAGCGCGAGGCGATGACGATGGCCGACGAGATCGTCGTGATGCAGAAAGGACGCATCGCTCAGGTCGGCAGGCCGCTCGATATCTATCGTGACCCTGTGAACGAATTCGTGGCGGACTTCATCGGCCTCGGCAACATCTTGCCCGTAACGCTCGCTGACGATGCCGGCATCGCGCTGCCGGGCGGTCAGCGGATCGCCGTCAATGCGGCGATGCGCGCGCCGCATTGCACGGGCGACATTCGCCTGCTGATTCGCCCGGAGGACGTGTGTGTGCGGCCAGCGACTGCGAATCCCGGTCCGAACGCCGTCGCCGGCACGGTGACGTTTGTCCGCGATGTGGGCGCGCAGATCGAAGCGACGATCGATTGCGACGGCTTTACGCTCACCGCCGCCACGACGCCGCGCGAGACGCCGGACCTCGAAGTGGGGCGGCCAGTGCTGGCCGAGATGCCGGCCCATGCGTGCAGGCTGATTCCGGCGCACACCACGCACTGACCTTCACCGTTGAAACCCTTTACCCCCATGTCAAGCAGCTGCAAGGAGATACCCGTCATGAACACCCCTCACGTCACCACGAACCCCATCCAGCGCCTTGCGGCTCGCACCGTCGCGGCCGTCGTGCTTGCCGGCGTGGCCGGCCTCAGCGCATTCGCACCGCTCGCGCATGCGGATGCCCTCGACACGATCACGAAATCGGGCGTCGTGCGTGTCGGCGTATTCGAGGACTATCCGCCGTTCGGATCGATCGGGCCCGACATGAAGCCGCAGGGTTACGACATCGACGTGGCCAATCTGATCGGCAAGGCCCTGAACGCGAAGGTCGAACTCGTGCAGGTGACGGGCGACAACCGCATGGCCTATCTGGCGGACCACAAGGCGGACCTGCTGCTCTCGGTTGGCCAGACACCCGAGCGCGCGAAGGTAATCGACTTCTCGCAGCCGTATGCGCCGTACTATCTCGCGGTATTCGGTCCGAAATCGCTGCCCGTGAAAAATGCGGGCGATCTGGCCGGCAAGACGGTTGCCGTCGCGCGCGGCACGCTCGAAGATCTCAGTGTGTCCAAGGTGGCGCCGCCCTCCGCGGTCATCAAGCGCTTCGACGATCCAAACGGCGCGATCTCCGCATTCCTGTCCGGTCAGGCCCAACTGCTCGTGGTTGGCAACGATGTCGGCGCGACCATCATGGCCCGTCATCCCGCCAACGATCCTGAGCAGAAGCTCTCGTTGTTCAGCTCTCCCGATCACGTGGGTCTGAACCAGAACGAGCCGCGCCTGAAGCAGAAGGTCGACGACGCCATCGCGGCCGCAAAGAAAGACGGCTCGATGAACGCCATCTCGCTCAAGTGGCTGCGTGCTCCGCTGCCGGCCAGTCTTTAATGCGCTGCGGTTCCCGCTTACCTGAACAACAGACGGCGCAGCGATGCCTTACACATTCGACTTTAGTGACTTCGGTCTTTACGCGGGCATGCTTGCGCGCGGCGTGGAAGTGACGCTAGGCCTGACGGCGGTCTCCACGGTGCTGGGCGGCCTGCTCGGCATTGCCGGCGCGAGCCTTGCCGTCGCGGGCCCGAGGTGGGTGCGCGCGCTGGTTGCGTCCTACGTCGAACTGATCCGCAATACGCCATTTCTCGTGCAGCTCTTTTTCGTGTTTTTCGGGCTGCCGGGTCTGGGCGTGCAGATCGGAGAGATGCAGGCGGCGGTATTGGCCATGACCGTGAATCTGGGTGCGTATGCGACCGAGATCGTGCGCGCCGGCATCGACTCGATCCCCCGCGGCCAGCGCCAGGCGGCAATGGCGCTCGGCTTGCAGGAGCGGCAGGTATTCCGCCATGTCGTGCTGCCCCAGGCGCTCGCCAACGTCTTTCCGGCGCTGCTGGGCCAGGTGCTGATCGTGATGCTCGGCTCAGCCGTCGTCTCGCAGGTTTCCGTGCCCGACCTGACGTACGCAGCCAACTTCATCCAGTCGCGCAACTTCCGTTCGTTCGAGAGCTACGTGATCGTCACGGTGATCTATCTCCTGCTGTCGATCGTGCTGCGGCTCTTTATCAACCGGCTCGGCAAGGGCCTCTTTGCCGGACGTACGGCGCGCGGCGCCGGCGCCGCGCGCACGCCACTGGGCTCGTGGTTTTCCGGTCGCGCCCGCATGGCGGCATCCAGCCTTTCGAAGGAGCGTTCGTAATGGTCGAGTTCACGCTTTGGGATATCGCGCGCAATCTGCTGCTCGCCGCGCGCTGGACCGCTCTGCTCTCGCTTTGCGCGTTCGTTGGAGGCGGCATCGCGGGCCTCGTGCTGCTGGCAATGCGCGTGTCGCCAGTCGCCTGGCTGCGTCGCATCGCCGTGCTGTACGTCGAGCTGTTTCAGGGCACGCCACTGCTGATGCAACTCTTTCTCGCGTTCTTCGGGCTGCCGCTCGTGGGCGTCGAAGTTTCGCCGTGGCTGGCCGCAACGGTGACGCTCACCCTGTACACGAGCGCCTACCTGGCCGACATCTGGCGCGGGTGCGTCGAAGCCGTGCCACGAGGGCAGTGGAGCGCCGCGGCCAGTCTCGGCATGGCATGGCCTCAGCAACTGCGTTACGTCGTCTGGCCGCAGGCATGGAAGATCGCCGTGCCGCCTACAGTCGGCTTCCTCGTGCAGGTGGTCAAGAGTACGGCGCTCACGTCGATCATCGGCCTGACCGAGCTGACCAAGACCGGAACCATGATCACGAACGCCGTGTTTCGTCCGTTCCCGATCTACGCAATGGTCGCTCTGCTGTACTTCGCGATGTGCTTTCCGCTCACGTGGTATGCGCGTGTGCTCGAAAGCCGCTACCAGCGCGCCCGTCACCGCTGAACGCATGAATATCAACGCTCTTCAGAAGCAGGTCTCGACATGATTGGCATTAGCAACGTATCGAAGTGGTACGGGCAGTTCCAGGTGCTCACCGACTGCACGACGACAGTGAAAAAAGGTGAGGTCGTCGTGGTGTGCGGCCCGTCGGGCTCGGGAAAATCGACGCTCATCAAGACGGTCAACGGCCTCGAACCGTTTCAGAACGGCGAGATCAGGATCAACGGCGAGTCGGTTGGCGACAGGAAGACCAATCTGTCGAAGCTGCGCTCGAAAGTGGGCATGGTTTTTCAGCATTTCGAACTATTCCCGCATATGTCGATTACGGAAAACCTCACGCTCGCGCAAGTGAAGGTGCTTGGCCGGCACAAGGACGAGGCCGCCCAGAAAGCCCTGGGGCTGCTGCAGCGCGTCGGCCTGCGCGCGCACGCGGACAAGTTTCCCGGCCAGCTCTCCGGCGGTCAGCAGCAGCGTGTTGCGATTGCCCGGGCGTTGTCGATGGACCCGATCGCGATGCTGTTCGACGAGCCGACCTCGGCACTCGATCCGGAGATGATCAACGAGGTGCTGGACGTCATGGTCGAACTCGCCCAGGAAGGCATGACGATGATGTGCGTCACGCATGAGATGGGCTTCGCGAAGAAGGTGGCGAATCGTGTGATTTTCATGGATCAGGGGTGTATCGTCGAAGACGATCTCAAGGAGGCGTTTTTTGCGCAGCCGAAGTCCAGCCGCGCGAAAGACTTCCTTTCAAAGATCCTTCATTAGCCTGGACACGCGAGTCCGGACACGCGAATCCCATGCGACGCCTTCCTCCACTCAACGCACTGCAGGTATTCGAAGTGGTGGCCCGCCACCGCAGCTTCACCTGCGCTGCGGAGCATCTGTGTCTCACGCAGGGAGCGGTGAGCCGGCAGATCCTCTCGCTGGAGGACTACTACAAGTTTCCGCTTTTCATCAGAGGAAAGAAGGGGCTCACCCTGACGACCGAAGGCGAGATGTTGCTGCCCGTCGTGAGGGAGGGGCTCGGGCGCATTGAAGAGATGTCGCTGCGCCTGACGCGGCAGCGCACGGATCTCGCAATGAAGGTGCCGACCTGCATCATGCGCTGGATGCTGCCGAGAATCATGCGGTTTCAGGCGGAGCACCCCGATTTGCTGGTGCAGATCACGGCCACCTGGCAGCATGACGTCGACTTCCAGGTCGAGCTGTTCGACGCCGCGATTATCTACGGTTCGTCCCCAGGGGCCGACGTTCACGCGGTGCCGCTCTTCGACGAGCGGATCACGCCGGTCTGCGCGCCGGAACTGCTGAACAGCAAGCCGCTCGCACAGTTCGACGATCTCTCGCAATTCACGCTGCTGCACCCGACGCGAGACCATCGTGACTGGAGGCAATGGCTCGATCAGGTCGGCGCGACCCAGGTGGATGCGAACATGGGGCCGAGTTTCGAAACACTCGATCTGGCGACGAACGCGGCCATGCAGGGCTTCGGCATCGCGATCGGCGACCGGACGCTGGTCGATGACGATCTCGTCGCGAAGCGGCTTGTCATGCCGTTCGACAAGGTGATCGAAACGGGCGCGCGCTATTACTTTGTCTATCCCGAGTGCGTGGCGCATCAGCCGAAGGTGAAACGCTTCAGCGAGTGGATGGCCCAGAATCGCCAGCGACAACCGGCGCTTGCGCCCGTATGAGAACCGCCTGGCGAGCGCCGCTGACTCGGCTCCTCAGGCCCGCCTCGCCGCTTCATGCGCCTTGTCGCGTGCCAGCAGCGGATAGGCGAGCGCGCAAATGTGCGACTGGATGCGCACGAGATCGCGCAGCACGTCGAGGTTCAGCCAACTCGAGGCCATGCTGTCCGGCTGGCCGTCGCGCAGCCGTTCGAGGTGGCGCTCGATGTGCTCATGACGTTGCCGCCGTGTATGCCGCAGTCACTCCCATGGCATGGACCAGGTTCTGACGTTGGTGTAGCTCTTCATCGCCTCGACCATGCCTTCCTTGTAGCCGTTGCCGGAGTCCTTGATGCCGCCGAACGGCGACATCTCGGTGCGGTAGCCCGGCACTTCCCAGACGTTCACGGTGCCGACCTCCAGTTCGTTGACGAACTTCGTGGTGTAGTCGAGCCGGTTCGTGCAGACGCCCGAGGAGAGGCCGTAGGCGGTCGAGTTCGAGATGCGGATGACTTCCTGTATCTGGTCAGGAACGCGAATGATCGGGATCACCGGGCCGAAGGTCTCTTCGTGCACGAGTTCGCAGTCGTAGGGCACGTGATCGACGACAGTGGGGGCGAACAGCGCGCCCTGGCGCGGGGCGCCGTAGAGCACGCGTGCGCCGTGCGCTTCGGCGTCGGCCACGCGGCGCTCGAACAGTTGCGCGGCCGCTTCGTTGATGACCGTCCCCACGTCGACGCTCGGGTCCATCGGGTCGCCGCACTTGAGTTTCTTCGCGTGCACGAGCACACGCTCGACGAAGGCGTCCGCCACGCTTTGCACTACGAGAATGCGCTTGACGGCCGTGCAGCGCTGGCCGGAGTTTTTCGTCGCGCCCGTCACCGCGAGCAGCGCGGCACGGTCGAGGTCGGCGTCTTCCATGACGATGAGCGGGTCATTGCCGCCCAGTTCCAGCACGGTGCGGCGGTAGCCCGCGTGCTGCGCAATGTACTTGCCCACGCGTACCGAGCCGGTGAACGTGACCAGGTCGCAGTGCGGGTCCGTGATCATGCTGTCGCCCATCGTGCGCGGATTGCCGGTGACGACGCTCAGCATCTCGGGCGGCAGGCCCGCTTCGTAGAGGACGTCGGCGAGCGCGAGCGCGGTGAGCGGCGTGAGTTCGGTGGGCTTGAGCACCACCCGGTTGTTGGTCGCAATGGCCGGCGCGAGCTTGTGGCTCACCATGTTCAGCGGATGGTTGAACGGCGTGATGGCGGAAATCACCCCGAGCAGCGGCAGACGCGTCGTGAAGATCTTGCGGTTCTTCCCGTTCGGGCTGATGTCGCACGAATAGACTTCGCCATCGTCCTTGATGGTGAGCTGCGCGGCAAACGACCAGACATCATAGGCGCGGCTTGCTTCGTAGAGCGAATCTTTCCAGCACAGACCCGACTCCGCGGTGATGAGGCGCGCGAAGTCCTCCTTGCGCTCGCGCAGCGCTTCGGCCGTGGTCTGGAGGATGCGCTGACGCTCGAAGCGCGTGAGGTGCGCTCGCGCGGCGTGGGCTTTGGCGAACGCTTCCTGCACGTGTTCGGGGCGGCCCGCGGGCACGGTGCCGACCACTTCGTTCGTATAGGGGTTGAAGACTTCGATCACTTCGTCGGTCGAGACCTGCCGGCCGGCGATGCGCATGGACTCCTGCCTGAATGCGGGTTTGGTCATGACGTTCATCGCATACCTCGTTCCATGATCCGGTTAGGTACGCCCCGCGCGCGAATGCGAGCGGCGGCGTGCGGGAGTATTCGTGTTGATACGGGTGTCAAGCGGCGGCGGCTTGTGCGACGTGGTTCAGCGCGACGTCGAAGATGTCGAAATTGCGCAGCGGGCGTCCCTGCGGCCAGTCGATCTTGCGGTTGACGATGAGCGGCACGTCCTGCTCCGAGATCCCGCCATGCGAGCGCAACGGCTCAGTCAGGCCGGAGAAGTCGTGGCGCGCGGCGCTGGTGCCGAACACCTTGGCGCGCGTGCCGACCACGACGATGTCGCCGATCCGGTCGGGCGGCAACTCGAAGCGCTCGCATGCCGCATCGCTCGTCAGCGCGAGTTGCACGCCTTCGGTGTTGCGCAGCTTGTCGAGCAGCGTCGCCGCGGCAGCCGCGTCGGTGCCCTCGGGCAGGTAGACGGTGGCGAACGAGCCGAGCGCCCCGTGGTGCGCGACGTAGGGGTCGGTGATCGGCAGGATCACGCGCGCACGGCCCTTGCCGGTCCACTCGTCGAACAGATCCTCCAGGTAGAGCACGTCGGGCTCGCCGCCCGCGCGGTGCTTGTCGTTCATGCCGTGGTCCGCCGTGATCGCGAGCACGCAGCCGGCGGCGTCGAGCTCGCCCACGTAATGGTCGAACATCGCGTAGAAGTCGTTGGCCTTCGGCGCTCCCGGCGCGGCCTTGTGCTGCACGTAATCGGTTGTCGAGAGATACATCAGGTCCGGGCGGAACGTATCGAGAAGCTTCACCCCCGCGGCGAACACGAACTCGGAGAGATCGGCGGAGTAGACGTCGGGCAACGGCTTGCCGACGAACGCGAGCACGTCGCCGAGGCCGTTTTGCTCGCGTGTCGCCTGATCGGCCTTTTCGGCCGAGAACGCGATGGCGCGGCCGCTCGCGAAGTCGAGGCCCTTGCCGAGCAGCGTGCGCAGTTTGTCCTTCGCGGTGACGACTGCCACCTTCGCGCCGGCGTCGTGGAACGCCGCGAAGATCGTCGGGGCGCGCAGGAAGCGCGCGTCGTTCATCATGACTTCTTCGCCGCTCGCGCGGTCGTAGAAGTAATTGCCCGCGATGCCGTGTACTTTCGGCGGGCGGCCCGTGAGAATCGAGAGATTGTTCGGGTTGGTGAAGCTCGGAATCACGCACTGTGCAATGCGGCTCGTGCCGGTGCGCAGCAATTTCGCCAGATGCGGCGTGCGTCCTGCCTTGACGGCCTCCTCGATATATGCCGGCTCTGAGCCGTCGAGGCAGATCACGACGACGGGCGCGGCGGGAAAGCGGTATTCGCGGCCGTTCACGGCCACTGCGGTGTCATTCAGCGTGCTCATTGCGTCTCCGTTCAGGCGGTCTTTTCGATCGGGTCGTGTACACCGATGCCGGTTGCGCCCATTTCCTGAAGCACCTCGCCGATTGCGGCGAGTGCGGCGCGGATTTCCTTTTCGCCGATCCGGCCAATACAGCCGATGCGGAACGAGTCGGCCACGGTGAGCTTGCCCGGATAGATCACGAAGCCGCGCGCCTTCAAACTTTCGTAGAACCGGGCAAAGACGAAGCGTGGGTTCTCGGGCATGTGGAACGTGACGATGATCGGCGCCTGCAGCGCGTGCGCGAGCAGCGGCCTGAAGCCGAGCGCGCGCATGCCTTCGAGCAGGATCCGGCAGTTGTTGCGATAGCGTCCCCCGCGGCCGGCAACGCCGCCTTCGGCATCGAACTCGTCGAGCGCCTGGTGGAACGCAGCGATCACGTGCGTGGGCGGCGTGAACCGGTACTGGCTCGTCTTCTCCATGTTCAGCCACTGGTCGTGCAGGTCGAGCACGAGCGTGGTGGCGTTGCCCTGGGTGCGCTTGAGCGCCTCGATCCGGCAGATCACGAAGCCCAGACCCGGTACGCCTTCGATGCACTTGTTGGACGATGCGGCGAGCGCATCGATGTGCATGGCCCGCACGTCGATGGGCAACGCGCCGAAAGCACTCATCGAATCGACGAGATAACCCTTGCCGTACCGGGCCGCGAGTGCGCCGATCTGCGCAATGGGGTTGAGAATGCCGGAGGTCGTCTCGCAGTGAACGGCGAACACGTGCGTGATGGACGGGTTGCTCGCCAGCAGCGCCTCGACCGCGGCGAGGTCCGGCGGCGTGTCCTCGGCGGTTTCGTGCACCACCGTCTTGCGCCCGGCGATGTCGAGAATGCACTTCGCCCGCTTGCCATAGGCGCCATTGATCAGCACGAGGACTTCGCCATCGGCGGGCACGAGGGTCGTGAGCATTGCCTCCACGGCGAATGTGCCCGAGCCTTGCATGGGCACGCTCGCCCAGTCGTCCGATCCATTCGCAATCCTGACGAGTCGCGTGAGTACCGAGCGGTTGATTTCGATGAAGTTCGCATCGCGCGACCCCCAATCGTGAACCATGGCGGCTTTGACGGTGCGCGACGTGGTGAGTGGGCCGGGTGTGAGCAGCAGCGGATCGCCGGTTTCTGAAGCCGCAGGGGAGGAGGCCGTGGAAGATGCCGTCATGGGGTGTCTCCGTGATGGTCTGTTTTGACGGGGTGGCTGCGCGTTGAACTCACTTTAGGTTGCGCAACAAAAACAGTCAATATGCCACTATTTGCCACAATACCGGGAGATACACGCAGATGCTGGCAGTGACTGCGTGGCTTACCATCTCGCGAAACTCGGCTGGAGCGACATCGTCCTGCTCGAACCGATGACCGTCCGAACCTCCTGGGAGCACGCTTTGGAACCGACCCCGTATCAACCTGACTTCGGGCTCGAAAGTTGCTGCACCACAGCGCGGATTCGCCGGGCTAACAACCGGGCGCACATGGGCGGGCAACAATGGACTCAAACGTAACAGACGGCATCTGTCATGAAACGCGCAGCATGAAAGAACGAGCAACTGTGGTGTGCTGGCAGCGAGGACGGATTCTCCTCGTCGAACGGGGACGATCGAGATGGTCGTTGCCCGGCGGCACGATTCGGCGCGCAGAGTCGCCGGCGGACGCTGCCGCGCGCGAACTCAGCGAAGAAACGACGCTCGAGGGCTGCGAGCTGGGGTACCTGTTCCAGTTCGGCGGGCTCAACAAGCGGCACCACGTCTTTTTCTCCGTGCTGCATGACGACGCGCGCCCTGCGCCGGATAACGAGATTCTAAGGTGCCGGTGGTTTCGTCCCCAGAAGGTCTCTACACTGATCACCAGCGTGCCGACCCGGGAAATCGTCAGACTCCTGTTCAGTCACGAAGTGACGCAACCCGCTCTCGTGGGCGCGTAAAGCGCTCTGCCGCCGGGCGGCCTCGCTCCGAGCAGCCCGGTCCAGCCTCGAATCCAGATGCCATTTCCATGCGCGCCGCCCGCAACTATCGGGTGGGCTGATGAATGAGATCGCAAATTGCGAGTTTTCCTATTTGCCGCTCATTTATACGATATTCATTGTCCGCACAGAGTTTGTGCCGTTGCACCGCAAGCGCATCTGGAGAATGGAGCGATGGATCATCAGCCCCGCACGCAGAACGAACAGCTCGAGGTCAAGACCACGACATGCTACATGTGCGCGTGCCGCTGCGGCATACGCGTGCACCTTCGCGACGGCGAGGTTCGTTATATCGACGGCAATCCCGAGCATCCGCTCAATCAGGGTGTGATCTGCGCCAAAGGCTCGTCGGGCATCATGAAGCAGTATTCGCCGGCGCGCCTCACGCAGCCTCTCCTGCGCAAACCGGACGCCCTGCGCGGCACCGCCCAGTTCGAGCCTGTCTCCTGGGAAGTCGCGTTCGACATGCTGGAAAAGCGCCTCGCGCATTTGCGCGCGACCGACCCGAGGCAATTCGCACTCTTCACGGGCCGCGACCAGATGCAGGCGCTGACGGGTTTGTTCGCCAAACAGTTCGGCACCCCGAATTATGCGGCGCACGGCGGCTTCTGCTCGGCGAACATGGCGGCCGGCATGATCTATACGATGGGCGGCTCGTTCTGGGAGTTCGGCGGACCGGACCTCGACCGCGCCAGGCTGTTCTTCATGATCGGCACTGCGGAGGACCATCACTCGAATCCGCTGAAGATTGCGATCTCGAAGTTCAAGCGCGCGGGTGGGCGCTTCATCGCCATCAATCCGATCCGCACGGGCTACGCGGCAATTGCCGACGAGTGGGTGCCGATCCGCCCCGGCACGGATGGCGCGCTGTTCATGGCACTCATGCGTGAGCTTATCGAAGGTAACGCGTATGACCGCGAGTTCGTCGAGCGCTATACGAATGCGGGCGAACTGCTCGATATGCGCGCCGACAGCGACACCTACGGCCTGTTCGTGCAGGACCCGGCGGTCGACGTGCGCAACCCGCTCTTTCCGCAGAATCACATGTGGTGGGACGCCGCGAGCCAGCGCGAAGTGCCGCATCACGCGCCGGGCGTGCGTCCCGCGCTGGAAGGGCGCTATACGCTCGCAGACGGTACACCCGTCGCCCCATCGTTCGAGTTGCTGCGTGAGCAGGTTGCCGGCTGCACGCCGGAGTGGGCGGCGCAGATCACCGGCATTCCCGCAGCCACGATCCGCCGGCTGGCTCAGGAAATGGCCGATGTCGCGCGCGATCAAAAGGTCACGTTGCCGATTCAGTGGACCGACGCCTGGGGCGAGACGCACGAAACCGTGACGGGCGCGCCCATTGCGTTTCACGCCATGCGCGGGCTCGCCGCTCACTCGAACGGCTTTCAGTCGATACGCGGGCTTGCCGTGCTGATGTCGCTGCTCGGCACCATCGACCGGCCTGGCGGCTTTCGGCACAAGTCGCCTTATCCGCGTGCCGTGCCGCCCTCGGCGAAGCCGCCCAACAGCCCCGACGACGTGAAGCCGAACACCCCGCTCGCAAACGGTCCACTGGGCTGGCCCGCCGCGCCCGAAGATCTGTTCGTCGACGCCAACGGCGCTCCCGTGCGCATCGACAAGGCGTTTTCGTGGGAGTATCCGCTCGCCGTGCATGGTTTGATGCACAGCGTCATTACGAACGCGTGGCGGGGCGATCCGTATCCCATCGATACGCTGTTGATCTTCATGGCCAACATGGCGTGGAATTCGTCGATGAACACGGTGGAAGTCCGCAAGATGCTCGCGGACAAGCACGAGAACGGCGACTACAAGATTCCGTTCATCGTGGTGTGCGATGCGTTCCAGTCGGAGATGACGGCATTCGCCGACCTGATTCTGCCCGACACGACCTATCTCGAACGCTACGACGCGATGTCGATGCTCGACCGGCCCATTTCCGAATTCGACGGTCCGGTGGACTCCGTGCGCGTGCCCGTCGTCCCGCCGACGGGCGAATGCAAGCCGTTCCAGGAAGTGCTCGTCGAACTGGCAAGCCGCCTGAAACTGCCGGCTTTCACGACGCCCGAAGGCACGCGCAAATACCGCGACTATCCGGACTTCATCATCAATCACCAGACGGCGCCCGGCTCGGGCGTGGGCTTCCTGATCGGCTGGCGCGGCAAGGACGGCGACAAGGCGCTGGTTGGCGAACCGAACCCGCGGCAGTGGGAGGAGTACGCGAAGCACAACTGCGTCTACCACTACACGCTGCCCGAGCCGCTGCAGTACATGCGCAACTGCAACGGGCCTTACCTGCAGTTCGCCGTCGAAAAAGGTTTTCGCAAGTTCAGCGAGCCGATCGTCATCGCGCTTTACTCGGACGTGATGCAGAAGTTCCGGCTCGCCGCGCAGGGCAAGACGAAGGGCCGGCAGCCGCCCGAGCATTTGCGCGCGCGCATCGAGCAGTATTTCGATCCGCTGCCGTTCTGGCATCCGCCGCTCGAGCACGACGCGACCGATCACGCGCAGTATCCGCTCGCGGCCGTCACGCAGCGTCCCATGGCGATGTACCACTCGTGGGACTCGCAGAACGCCTGGCTGCGGCAGATTCATGGCGAGAACTATCTGTACATGAATCCGCGCACGGCGGCGGCGCAGGGCATCGAGGACGGCGGCTGGATCTACGTGGAATCGCAATGGGGCAAGGTGCGCTGCCTCGCGCGCTACAGCGAAGCCGTCGAGCCGGGCACGGTCTGGACGTGGAACGCCATCGGCAAGTCGGCGGGTGCGTGGAATCTCGGACCCGACGCCAACGAGTCGCAGCGCGGCTTCCTGCTGAACCACCTGATCGCCGACGAGATTCCAGTCAAGCGCGCCGATCATGCGCGCACGTCGAACTCCGATCCGGTCACGGGGCAAGCCGCGTGGTACGACGTGCGCGTGCGCATCTATCCGGCAGAGGCTCACGCCGACCACACGCTGCCGCAGTTTGCCCCCATGCCCGCGCTGCCCGGCTCCGTCGGCACGAACGGCGCGGGGGGCTTCATCCATCGCGTCGTGCAGACGTATTTCGCCGGGCGAGGCGAGTTTGCCGCGCGTCTTGTGAAAGCCGCGCAACGCAAGTGAACCGGAGAGCATGCGATGACACAGATGGCGCTCGTAATCGATCTGAACGTCTGCGTGGGCTGCCACGCGTGCGTGACGAGCTGCAAGGAATGGAACACGTCGGGCGAGGCGGGCAGTCTTGCCGACTTTCGCCCGTATGACGCCGATCCGTCGGGCACATTCTTCAACCGCGTGCAGACGTTCGAAGCCGGCGAATTTCCGCTTGCCGACACCATTCATTTCCCCAAGTCCTGCCTGCACTGCGAGGACCCGCCGTGCGTGCCGGTGTGTCCGACCGGGGCAAGCTACAAGCGCAAGGAAGACGGCCTCGTGCTGGTCGACTACGACCGCTGCATCGGCTGCAAATACTGCGCGTGGGCCTGCCCCTACGGCGCGCGGGAAATCGACGAAGCACGCAAGGAAATGACCAAGTGCACGCTGTGTTCCGACCGCATCTACAACGAAGCGCTGCCGGAGCGCGACCGCAAGCCCGCGTGCGTGCTGGCGTGCCCGACCTCGGCGCGCCTGTTCGGCGACATTCACGATCCTGAGTCGGTCGTGTCGAAGGCGATCCGCGAACGGGGCGGCTATCAGCTGATGCCCGAATGGGGCACCCGGCCGTCGAATCACTATTTGCCGCGTCAACCGGTGACGTCCTGCGGCAGCGGCTCGTGTTCGTGCAAGACATCGGGCGCGGGAGCGGCCGATACCCTGGAAGCGCAGGTCGAGCACGGCGCACTCAATCTCGCGTCGATCGCTACGCGCACGTGAACACGCCAGCGCGCCCGCATGGCGCGCCCCGAATCGAAGTGTGGAGAACGGTATGAATCCGGCATTTTCAGTGGTGTTTCTCACCACGCTGAGCGGTGCGGGCCAGGGCCTGCTGATCGCGCTCGTCGGCGTGGAGTTGGCGCAACGGCTCGGCTTCGGCGAGGTGGCGGCGGTTCCGGCGATGTTCTATGTCGTCGGTGCGGCGCTTTCGTGCGCACTGGGCACGCTGGGGCTCGTCGCGTCGTTCTTTCATCTCGGCCATCCCGAGCGGGCATGGCGCGCCATCGCGATGTGGCGCACCTCGTGGCTTTCGCGCGAATGCCTTTGTCTTCCCGCGTTTCTGGCCTGCACGTTCGCTTATGGCCTCGCCCACCTGCTGGGGGCCTCGTTTTCGCTGGCAATCGGCGGCGTGGCGGTCGTCGCGAGCCTGCTGCTCTTCCTGTGCACCGCGATGATCTACGCGTGCCTGCGCTTTCTCCAGGAATGGGCGACGCCGCTCACGCTGGTCAATTTCGTCCTGCTCGGCTGCGCGTCCGGCTTCACGCTCGCGACCGCATGCGCTGCGAGATTCGCACCGGCCATGACGGTGCCGCTTGCCGTCTGCGCATGCGTGTTGACGCTGGCGGGCTGTGCGTCGCGCACGGCTTCGCTTGTCCGCAATGCACGCCTGCGCCCGAAATCGACAGTGCAAAGCGCGACCGGTATTCGCGCGGCACGCGTCGAGCAGAAGTCGCGCGGATTTACGGCGGGCGCCTTCAATCTGCGCGAGTTCTTTCACGGCAAGACACCCCGCGCGCTCAAACGCATCAAGTGGACGTTCCTGATCGCGGCGTTCCTCGCACCTTTCTGCCTCGTCGCGATCGGAGGCGGCATGCGACCGGTCGGGCTATCGTTCGCGGTGCTGTGCCTGGCGGCTGTGATCCAGTACGCGGGTCTCGTGGCGGAGCGCTGGTTCTTCTTTGCCGAGGCACGGCATCCGCAGAATCTCTACTATCAGCGTTCCTAGGTTTTAGTTCCTGGTTCCAGGCAGGAGGTCGCTGGCCTCGAGGCGTTGCCGGCGGCTGCACGCCGCCTTACTCGCGGAACGTCTTCGCGGTTTCGGTCGCGGCGTGCCTCAGGTCGGGCACGAAGGCGAGCAGGTCGTCGAGCGCGAGGCGCCCGACCGGCGCCTGGACGGCGATTGCCGCGCAGGCGCGGTTGCGGTCCAGCATGACGGGCACGGCGATCGCGATCAAGCCCTGTAAATGCTCCTGATTATTGATCGCGAGCTGCCGCCGGCGTGTCACCGCCAGCTCCTTGCGCAACGCTTCGCGGTCGGTGATCGTTTGTTCCGAATGCGCGCGCAGCGGCAATGTGTCGATCATGCGGTCGCGCCGCTCCTTGGGCAGAAAGCTCAGCAGCAGCTTGCCGCTTGCCGAACAGTGCAGCGGCACGTGCGAGCCCGGCTGCAGATGCATGCGCAGCGGCCATTCGGTCTCCACGCGGTCGACATAGACCACGTCGTTGCCGGCGAGCATGGTGAGATTGCAGGTCTCGCCAATCTTTTCGACGAGCTGTTCGAGCAGCAGGTGCCGCGCCGCCGCCGGCCCCGCATGCATCAGCACGTTCACCGCCATCATTCTCACGCGTGCCGAACACTCGTACAGCTTGTCGTTCGCGCCGCGCGTGACGAGCCACGCGTCGGTGAGCTGGGCCAGGATACGGTGTACGGTCTGCTTGGGCAAACCGAGTGCATCCACCAGATCCATCATCGCTAAAGGACGGCCCGCCTGGGCTAGCGTTTCCAGCACGCGGAACGCGCGGACTGCCGCCGCATTCGATTGGTTCGATGTGGACACGCTTGTCTCCTGCGTCGGTTGCTTTGTGCGGTCGACGCTAGCTTTCCCGTTATTGTGCATCTCCCGGCGCGATTTTCGGGACTGGTGAAAGTCCCGAAAATCGCCAATTCCGCTCCTTCGTAGCCGGGTGTCGCCGATTGCGCGGGAATCGGGACTCGCATTCACGCGCCGATGAATAGATTGGCAGTACAGCCAATTATCTGATCGGAGCGCACGGATGAATGTGAGAGAGACCGTTGCCCATGCCGTTGGTGCGGGCAACCCCGAGGCGCCCGCGCCGCAGATCGCCGCGCTCGTGGCGCGTTCGCGTGCGGCGCAGCAAGCGTTCGAGTTCGCCGGGCAGGCAACCCTGGATGACGCCGCAGCGGCTGCGGCGTGGGCGATCATGGAGCCCGGCCGCAACCGCGAACTTGCCGGGCTGGCGGTGCATGACACGGGACTCGGGAACGCCGAAGACAAGTTCCGCAAGAACTACCGCAAGACACTCGGGTTGCTGCGCGACCTGCATGGCAAAAAGACCTGTGGCGTGATTGCGCGAGACGAGGCCACGGGCATTGTCGAGATCGCGCGCGCGGTCGGGGTGGTCGCGGCGATCACGCCATCCACCAATCCGGCCGCGACGCCGGCCAACAAGATCATCAACGCGCTCAAATGCGGCAATGCGGTGATCGTCGCGCCCTCGCCGAAGGGTTACGGCGCGTGCGAGGCGCTCATCGGTTTCATCCATGCGCAGTTCGCCAGGGCGGGCCTCGACCCGGCGCTCGTGCAGATGCTGCCCGCGCCGGTGGACAAAGCCGCCACCGCCGCGCTGATGCGCGAGGCCGACCTCGTGGTCGCGACCGGCTCGCAGGCCAATGTGCGCATGGCCTACGCCAGCGGCACGCCGGCCTTCGGCGTGGGGGCCGGCAACGTGGCGTCGATCGTCACGCGCACGGCGAACCTTCGCGATGCGGCGCACAAGATCGCCGCTTCGAAGACCTTCGACTATGCGACGAGCTGCTCGTCGGAGAACAGCGTTGTGATCGACGAGGCAGTCTACGACGCGATGCTGCACGAACTCGCCGCATGTGGCGGCGTGCTGCTCGACGTGCAGCAAAAGGCGCAATTGCAGGCGGCGATGTGGACCGACGGCAAGCTCTCGCCGCGTTGCACCGCAAAATCCGCGGCGCAGATCGCGCGCGGCGCCGGCCTCGACGAAATCGCAGAGAAGGCGTCGCGCGAGAGCGCGTTCCTGATGGTCGAGGAGAGCGGCTTCGGGGCGGGCCATCCGTTTTCGGGCGAAAAGCTCGCGCCGGTGCTCACGGTCTACCGCGCGCGCGATTTCGGCGCGGCGGCGGATATCGTGCGCAGCCTCTACGCCTATATGGGCGCGGGTCACTCGGTCGGCCTGCACACGGACGACCCTGACGAAGCCGTGGCGCTGGGTTCGACGCTGCCGGTCGCGCGCGTGATCGTCAACCAGGCGCATTGCTTCGCGACGGGCGGCAACTTCGACAACGGTCTGCCGTTCTCGCTCTCGATGGGCTGCGGGACCTGGGGGCGCAACAACTTTTCGGAGAATCTCGGCTTTCGCCAGTACCTGAACATCACGCGCGTGGCGTACCCGATCGCGGAGCGCGTTCCCGAGCTCGACACCTTGCTCGGCGACTATTTCCGGAGGTTCGGCCAATGAGCGCGCCCGCCACGATCCGCGCGCTGATCGAAGCCCGCGCCGCACAGTACCCGGACAAGCCCTTTCTGCTGGCGGCACCCGACGAACTCATCACGGAAGACGCCGGCGCAGTCGCCGAAAGCGACACGGCGGGCGCGACGCTGACCTTCGGCGCGCTGCTCGAGCGTTGCCGCGCGCTCGAGAGCCGTTTTCGCGACGCAGGCCTGAAGCCGGGCGACGTCGTTTCGGTCCTGATGGGCAACGGCATCCAGACCGCCACGCTGCTGCTCGGCGCGATGTACAGCGGACTGATCGCGCATCCGCTCAACCTGCTTTGCCAGGCGTCCCAGCTTGCCTATATCGTCGAGCATTCGGATACGCGGATGATCTTTGCGAGCGCGCAGACGAGCGGCGCGCTCGCGGCGGCCCTCGCCGCGCTGCGCAAGCAGGGCGTCTCGCGCAACATCGCGCTCGTGCGCACGGAACCGGATGCTGTCGCCTTGCCGGTGTTGCCCGCGCTCGAAACGGCGGCAGCCGATGTGGCGAGCGGCATGCCGGCTTCGAGCCTCGCGGGCCTCCCGGTCCTTCCGGGCCCGGAATCGCTGCCCGTGGAAACCCGCTGCGGTCCCGACGCTGCCGACATCGCCCTGCTGATGTACACCTCGGGCACGACCGGCGCGCCGAAGGGCGTGCTGCTCAGCCACGCAAGCCTCCAGGCGAACGCGCGCAACATCAGCCTCGAGCACCGCCTCGCCGACGATGACCGCGTGCTGGCATCGCTGCCGCTCTATCACATCAACGGCCTCGTCGTGACCTTGCTTGCACCGCTGTGGCACGCGGGGTCGGTCGTGCTGACGGCGCGTTTCTCCGCGCGCACGTTCTGGCGCGATGCCGCCAGCTACGGCTGCACATGGATCAACGTGGTGCCGACCATCGTCGCCTATCTCCTCAACGGCGACGAACCGCGCGGGCTCGATCTCTCCGCGCTCAAGTTCTGCCGCAGCGCGTCTGCCGCGCTGCCCGCCGACCATCATCGCGCATTCGAGGCGCGCTTCGGCATCGGCGTCATCGAGACCATGGGGATGACCGAGACCGCCGCGCCAGTCTTTAGCAATCCATACGATGCATCGCGGCGCCGGATCGGCAGCATCGGCCTGCCTTCGGGCGGCGAAGCGCGCGTGATCGATCGTGACGGCCGTGAATGCGGACCGAACGAGTGCGGCGAGATCGTGCTGCGCGGCGCCCAGGTCATGAACGGCTACTACAAGCGCAGCGAGGACACGGCGAAGGCGTTTACCGCCGACGGCTGGCTGCGCTCCGGCGACCTCGGCTATCGCGACGACGAGGGCTACTTCTATATCAACGGCCGCTCGAAGGAACTGATCATCAAGGGCGGCGAGAACATCGCGCCGCGCGAGATCGACGAGGCGCTGCTGCGCCATCCGGGCGTGCTGGACGCGGCGGCCGTCGGCGTGCCCGATCCCGCCTATGGACAGGAGATCGTCGCGTTCGTGGTGGCGCGCGATGCCCACTGGCAGGGCGCGCCCGATGCGGACGATCTGCGCGCGCACTGCCTGCGCGAACTGGGGCGCTACAAGACGCCGAAAGAGTTCCGTTTCGTGAACGAACTGCCGCGCGGCCCCTCGGGCAAGGTCCAGCGACTCAAGCTCGTGACGCCCTCGGGCTGATACGCGGCTACGCGCATCCGACCCGGCGACACATAAGAGAGACTCAGGAGACGACAACATGAAGCAGCACGCGCAGCGCGTCAAGACGCGCCACATCATTCTCGCGGTCATGTGCCTGATGTATTTCATCTCGTACATCGACCGCGTCAACATCGCGGTCGCGGGACCGCTGATCCGCCACGAAATGGGCCTGAGCGCGGTGCAGCTCGGCCTGGTATTCTCCGCGTTCGCCTATCCTTATGCGCTCATGCAGATCATCGGCGGCTGGCTTTCGGACAAGTTCGGTCCGAAGCTCGTGCTCACCGTGCTCTCGTTGATCTGGGGCGCGGCGACGCTCGCCACGGGCTTTGCCGGCAGTGTCGCGATGCTGGTCGGGCTGCGCTTCGCGCTTGGCGTGGGCGAGGGCGGGGCTTTCCCCACGGCCACCCGCGCCTTCACGTACTGGATGCCGGTGGGCGAACGCGGCTTCGCGCAGGGCATCACGCACAGCTTCGCGCGCCTCGGCGGCGCGGTCACGCCGCCGCTCGTGCTCGCGGTGGTCGTGGCAGGCGGCTGGCGCGACGCATTCATCCTGCTCGGCATCGCGAGCCTCATGTGGACGGTGCTCTATCTCTTCGTGTTTACGAACTCGCCGGAACAGAACCGGCGCGTCACGCCCGAAGAGACCGCCGAGATCGGCTATTGCAAGGGCGACTGCGACCGCGCGAAGCGCGCGGCGACGCCGTGGCGCAAGCTCGTGCGGCGCATGTGGCTCGTCACGTTCGTCGACTTCTGCTATGGCTGGCTGTTGTGGGTCTATCTCACGTGGCTGCCGTCGTATCTGAAGGAGTCGCGCGGCTTCGACCTCAAGCAGCTCGCGCTCTTCACCGCGCTGCCGCTGCTCGCAGGCGTGGTGGGCGACACGCTTGGCGGCGTGGTTTCCGACCGCCTCTACAAGTGGACGGGCCGGCTACGCTTCGCGCGCTGCGCGGTGCTCGTGACCGGCATGGGCGGCTCGCTCGCCTTCCTGCTGCCCATGGTGTCCGTCTCGAACCCGATGGCCGCGGTGCTCTTCCTTTCCGCTTCGTTCTTCTTCCTCGAGATCACGAACCCGGTGCTGTGGACGCTGCCGCTCGATATCGCCGGCAAGTACGCGGGTACGGCGGGCGGCATGATGAACACGGGCTTCGGCATTGCGGGGATGGTGTCGCCGGTGGTGTTCGGCTACCTGATCCAGCACACCGGCAGCTACAACGTACCGTTCATGATCTCCGCCGGTTTGCTGGCGGTGGGCATCGTGGCGGCGCTCTTCATCGATACCGCGCGCACAGTCGAAGCGGACGAAGAACGCGAGCGGCGCATGGGCCCGGAAGAGGCGGGGGCCTTCGCGTTCCTCGACAGCATGCCGACGGTGCGGCTCGAACGTCACATGCTGCGGCGCCCGCTGCGCTGGTGGCGCTGAGCCTCGCGGGGCGCGGGCATGAGGCACGCCATGCGGCGGCACTGAAGGCTTCCGGGAGCTTCCGGGGGCCGCCGCCCAGCTACGCCTTATGCGCCGCGGTCGAGCTTGCGCAGGCGCCAGATGAGGCTCGACGTGTCGAAGCGGCTGCCGCCCAGGCGCTGCACGTCGCCGTAGAACTGGTCGACGAGCGCCGTGACCGGCAGCGCCGCACCGTTGCGCTTCGCTTCGTCCAGGCAGAAGCCGAGGTCCTTGCGCATCCAGTCCACGGCGAAACCGAAGTCGAACTGGTTGGCCATCATGGTCTTGCCGCGGTTGTCCATCTGCCAGCTCGCGGCGGCGCCCTTGCCGATCACGTCGAGCACGAGCGCCATGTCGAGCCCGGCGCGCTCGCCGAAGTTGATCGCCTCGGAAAGCCCCTGCACGAGGCCCGCGATGCAGATCTGATTGACCATCTTGGCGAGCTGGCCGGCGCCCGCCGCGCCCACCAGCGTCACGGCCGCCCCGTAGTGGGCGAGCGTGGGCTTTGCGCGCTCGAAGGCTGCGGCTTCGCCGCCGCACATGATCGTGAGCTTGCCGTTCTGGGCACCGGCCTGGCCGCCCGACACGGGCGCGTCGATGAAGTGCAGGCCATGCTCGGCGGCTTGCGCCGAAAGCTCGCGCGCCACGTTGGCGGAGGCGGTCGTGTGGTCGGCGAACACGGCGTCGCGTGCCATGCCGGCGAAGGCGCCGTCCGCGCCGAGCGTGATGCTGCGCAGGTCGTCGTCGTTGCCGACGCAGGCGAGCACCAGATCGGCGCCCTGGGCCGCTTCGCGCGGCGTGGCAGCCGCGCGGCCGCCGTATTCGGCGACCCATTGCGCAGCCTTTGCGGCGGTGCGGTTGTAGACCGTGACGTCGAGCCCGGCTTTGGCGAGATGACCGGCCATGGGATGGCCCATCACGCCGAGACCCAGGAACGCGACACGGCGTACCGGATTGGGGGCGGACGAGGATGCGGATTGGCTCACAGTGGCTCCTTGGGGTGGGGTTTGAGGCTGGGGCGGTCTCATTATCTCAGCTATCGGCGCGGCGCCTGGGCGGCGCCGGCAGGAGGCGGCGCCGGCCCGGGCTCAGCCCGGACGCAACGATAGGGCGCGTCTGGCACTAGCCGCGCGCGTTTTTGTCAGCCGATACCCCGTACAACAAGACGGCCTGGCCGGCCTTGCTCGCGACGGGAGCAGGGTGCCCAGGCCCCCAAAAAGGAGACAAGGCGAGACAAGGAGGCTCAGGTATCTGATCGGAGTCGGCCTCCCTTTTCCGGGCTTCATCGATACGCGAACCGAAGCGATGTTGCGCGATGGGCGGCACGCGTGCGTGTTGCATGCGTGCCGCCGCGTAGTGGCGCATGGCATGCCGCGCGCGAAGCGCGGCGAGTCATTCAACGCACACTGCCCATGGCAAGATGCCGCGTGTGATGGCGGCGGCCCACCCAGGCGGCCGAGAGCGCGCTCACGAGCCCCGCGAACATCGTGTAGAGGCAGATGAGCCACGGATCGCCGCCGTTGCGCTGCAAAAGCCAGGTCGCGATGATCGGGCTGATGCCGCTCGCGAAGATGCCGGAGAACTGATAGACGAACGAGATGCCGGAGTAGCGCACGTTGGCGTCGAACAGCTCCGCGAAGAGCGCGGCCTCGGGCCCGTAGACCGACGCGTAAACGACCCCGAGCGGAATGATCACGGCGATCCACAGGAACACCGGCGAGCCGCCGCTGTGCTTCATGAGCCAGAAGCCGAAGAACGACGACAAGCCCGTGAAGAGCGAGCCCCAGAAGTAGATGCGGGTTCTGCCGATGCGGTCCGAAAGGCGGCCGAAAAACGGAATCGTGAAGATCATCGTGAACGCGGCGGCCATCACGGCGAACAGGGCGTCGGTGCGCGAGAGCTTGAGCGTTTGCGTGAGGTAGGCGATCGTGAAAACGGCGAAGACGTTGAAGAACACGCCGTCGATGAAGCGTGCGCCCATGCCGGCGAGCACGTTGCCGGGATAGCGGGCGAGCACCTCGGCGATCGGCACGCGGACCTCGGCGCCCTGTTGCTTCACGCGCTCGAACTCGGGGGTTTCCAGTACGCGCAGGCGGATATACATGCCGATCGCGACGAGCGCGAAGGACAGGAAGAACGCCACGCGCCAGCCCCAGGCAAGAAACTGCGCATTGCTGAGCACGGAGGAGAGCAGGGCGACCACGCCCGAGGCGAGGCAAAGCCCGATCGCGAGGCCGATCTGCGGAATGCTCGCATAGAGGCCGCGCCGGCCTTCGGGCGCGTATTCGAATGCCATCAGCACGGCGCCGCCCCATTCGCCGCCCAGGCCCAGGCCCTGCGCGACGCGCAGGATGAGCAGCAGCGCGGGCGCCCACAGGCCGATCTGCGCATAGGTCGGCACGGTGCCGATCAACACGGTGGCGACGCCCATGATCGAGAGCGTCATGATCAGCATGCTTTTGCGGCCGAGCCGGTCGCCGAAGTGACCGAAGACAATGCCGCCGAGCGGGCGGCTCAGGAAGCCCACCGCGAAGGTGCCGTAGGCGAGCATCGTCGAAATGAGGGGGTCGCCGCCCGGGAAATAAAGCTTGTTGAAGACGATGCCGGCGACGACGCCGTACAGGAAGAAGTCGTACCACTCGATGGTCGCGCCGATCAGGCTCGCGACGACCACGCGCCTCATCTGCCGGGCGTCGGTGCGGGGCAATGCGTTCATGGCTGTCTCCTTTTTGGGACGCACCTCGTACGGTGCGGCTCCTTGAAAAGCAGGTATTTTCGTAAGGGATCCTTTGTTTGCTGCGTGTCGCTCGGTGCTGCATGTACTACGCGAGTCCCGTGCCTCGTTAGGGGTAGGCCTCGGCGTGCTCCCGTTGCACCCGGGAAAGGCTCGCGTGGTCCTCGAGAATCATGTCGGCGGCTTTTTCCGCGATCATGATGACGGGGGCGTTGGTATTGCCGGAGACGAGCTCGGGCATGATCGACGCATCGACGACGCGCAGCGCGGCGAGGCCGTGCACGCGCAGGCGTTCGTCGACGACCGCCGTCGCGTCGCGGCCCATCTTGCAGGTGCCCGCGGGGTGGTAGATCGACTGGCTGAACTGGCGCGCCGCATCCAGCAACTCCGCATCGCTCTGATATCGTTCGCCGGGCACGAACTCGGACACGATGTGCGGCGCAAGCGACGGCGCGGCGGCGATGCGGCGCGCCACCCGTATGCCGCCAATCACGACGGGATGGTCGCGCGGGTCGGACAGATAATTGGCGCGAATGGCGGGGTACTGGAGCGGGTCGGCGGAGCGGATTTCAACGCTGCCGCGGCTATGGGGCCGCAACTGGCAGACGGAAGCCGTGAACGCCGAGAAAGGATGCGCGCCCTGGCCGGGCTTGTCGGCGCTCAGCGGCTGCATGTGGAACTGGATGTCGGGGCGCTCGACCGCGGGGCTCGATCGCGTGAAAACCGCCACCTGGCTGGCCGCCAGTGTGAGCGGCCCGGTGCGCCAGAGCGCGTATTGCAGGCCGATCCAGGCCTTGCGCAACGGATGGTTGACCTCGTCGTTGAGCGTGCGTTCGCGCGTGCGGAACACGAGCCGCACCTGAAGATGGTCCTGCAGGTTCTGGCCGACGCCCGGCAGGTCGAGCAGCACGGCAACGCCCGCGTTGCGCAACACGTGCGCAGGGCCAACTCCGGAGTGCTGCAGAATCTGCGGCGAGCCAATCGCGCCCGAGGCGAGAATGACCTCGACGCGCGCCCGCGCGCGCTTCTTTACGCCGTCCTGCAGATACTCCACGCCGACTGCGCGGCGCCCTTCGAACAGGATCCGGCACGCCTGCGCCCGCGTCTGAACGATCAGGTTGCTGCGTTTGCGCGCGGGTTTGAGAAAGCCCTTCGCGGTGCTCCAGCGAAAGCCGTTATAGGCCGTCTGCTGAAAATAGCCGACCCCTTCCTGAACCTCGCCGTTGTAGTCCTCATTGGCCGGGATGCCGATTTCCTGTGCGGCGGCGATGAAGTGATCGGCAATGGGCCGACGCAGGCGCAAGTCGGAGACCTTCAGCGGTCCGCCTGTGCCGTGCCAGGCGTTCGCGCCGCGCTCCTGATCCTCGGACTTCCTGAAATACGGCAGAACGTCGGCATAACTCCAGCCGCGATTGCCGAGCGCCGCCCAACGATCGTAATCCTCGCGTTGTCCGCGCACGTAGAGCAGGCCGTTGAGCGAACTCGATCCGCCGAGCACCTTGCCGCGCGGCCAGTCGATCTGGCGGCCGGCCACGCCTTCGTCCGGCTCCGTGCGGTAGCACCAGTCGAGCGCGGGATTGTGCATGGTCTTGAAGTAGCCGACCGGCACATGGATCCACGGACTGCTGTCCTCGCCGCCGGCTTCGAGCAGCAGCACGGCGTTGCGCGCGTCGGCACTCAGCCGGTGGGCGAGCACGCAACCGGCCGATCCGGCGCCGACGATCAGGTAGTCGACTTCATGGTCCATGAATCCCGTCTCCTCGAAATCCAGGGGCGGCGTGACGTGCCGCGTTTTCGGATCAATGTCGGGGAAGGGGATGCCGACCGCAAGCGGCGATCGTGCGCAGGGGCGGAAAGTGAAACGGAAACTGCCGAAACGGCATCAGAAAGCCGCGGCGAAGCGCGCCCGTTTTGCCGCCGAAGCGGCGACGCGCCGGCGCCCGCTCAGGCGAGCGAGAGCCCCTGGAGCAGCGGCGCGAGTCGGCTCGCCGTCTGCTTCATGCGAGCCACAGACTCCAGCAGTTCCTCGAGGGTCGCGCGCGCGGTCGGGGCATGCACAGCGAGCGCGGCGAGCACGTGTTTGCTCCCGGGGTCGCGCACCGGCACCGCAATCGCCACCATGCCGCGTACGAACTCTTCGTTGTCGATGCCGATGCCGCGCACCGCAAGCTGTTCGAGCTCGGCCGCGAGCGCCTTGGGGGCGGTCAGCGTGCGGGGCGTCATCTTTGTCAGCACGAGGCGTTCGAGCAGCGCGTTGCGCTCGAGCACCGACATCTGCGAGAGAAAGAGTTTGCCGCTCGCGGTGCAGTGCAGCGGAACGTGCATGCCCGGGTGCATTTCCATGCGCAACGGCTCCGTTGTCTCGACACGCTCGATGTAGAGGACGCGGTCGCCGTCGAGCGCGGTGAGATTGCAGGTTTCGCCGAGCGCTTCCACGAGTGTGCGCAGCAGCACGCGGCACGAGCGCGTGAAGGTGTTGTTGGCGAGCGTGGCGAGCGCAAGGTGCGCCGCGCGCGGGCCCAGCGCGAGGCTGCGGTCGTGCCCGCGCGAGTCGGGCATATGAATGACGTAGCCGCGCGCTTCCAGCGAATCGATGAGGCGCAGCAGCGTCGCCTTGGGAATATGCAGCCGGGCGGACAACTGCGAGAGCGTGTACGGCTGGCCCGCGGACGCCAGTTGCTCCAGCACCACGAGCGCGCGCAGCACGCGAGCGTCGTCCGCCGACGCTGCTTCGCGCAACGCGGGGGCGTGGTCTTGCGCCCTGTTTTGCGGCGGATTTTGCTTCGTCTCTCGCGCCATGTCGCGCATCGGGCTCCTCCTGAAGGGCGTGGAATTGAAACGAATTGTTCGAGTTTCCGGGCACATTTCAGTATGAGCGCAAAGTTCACCGGGTTACGTAGCGGATTACCCCGATACGTCATGCAAATGATTCCCGCGCTGCACCAGGCAACGGCACCAGGCCGCTGTACCAGGCGATACCGGGCCACTGGCTCTACCTGTGTAATTCTGGTCTGCCTAGAATTTTTCCCAACAGAGCGCCGAAGCGCCGGCTCAATTCGACAGGAGACAGGCATGACGAACAGGCAGTCGGCAGGAACCGCTCTCGCAGCGGAGCGTGCAAGTGTCTTCACGAAGCCTGTGGAGCATTGATCATGGGATACAGCACAGTCGATTCCGCCGCCGGCTTTGCCGCGAGCGATGCCGGCTCCACGAAGTACGACCCCACGTACGATCCGCTCGTCTCGCCGGGCCCGGGCGCCGGCAAGGATTACGCGCCGACCTACTGGGTCGCGACGGCGGGCAGCCCGCCCCCCGATGACGGCCCCGTCACGAAAGATCTCGACGTGGATGTCGCGATCATCGGTGCGGGCTACACGGGGCTCGCCACGGCGCTCTGCCTCGCGCGCGAGCATGGCATCAAGGCCGTGGTGCTAGAGGCGAACCGCACGAGCTGGGGCTGCAGCAGCCGCAATGGCGGACAGGGGCAGAATGCCTCGGGCCGCCTCTCGCGCTCGCAATGGATCGAGCGCTGGGGCAAGGACGTCGCCCTGAAAATGCACGACGAGATCCAGCAGGGCTTCGATCATTTCAAGGAACTCGTTGCCGAGATCGATTGCGATCCGCAGCCAGGTGGCCACTTCCTGATCGCGCACCGGCCGCGCATCATGGCGAAGCTCGCCGCCGAGGCGAAGGTCTGGAAGGACGTATTCGGGTACCCCTCGGAGCTTTTGAGCGCGCAGACATTTCGCCGCGAATTCATCGACGACCACGAGGCGGCCGGCGCGCTGCACGAGCCCGAAGGAATCGGCATCCACGCGTTGAAGCTCGCGTTCGGGTATCTGCGTCTCGCGCGTACCGCAGGCGCCAGAGTCCACACCAGCAGTCCGGTGACGGGATGGGAAACCGTCAACGGCGTGCATCATCTGCGCACGCCGGGGGGCGTCGTGCGCGCGCGCGCGGTGGGCATCGCGACGGGGGCGTACACGGCGCAGACGCTGCATCCCACGCTGCGCAGCAAAATCATGCCGATCCTCTCGAACTCCATGGTCACGCGCCCGCTCACCGAAGCCGAGATCGCCGCGTGCGGCTTTCGCACGACCCAGGTGCTCACGGACACGCGCACGTTGCGCTTTTACTATCGATTCCTGCCCGACGGCCGGCTGCAGATTGGCAGCCGCAGCGCGATCACCGGCGAGGATGCGCCCAATCCGCGCCATCTCGATCTGCTCAGGGAAGGCATGGCGCGCAAGTTTCCGGCGCTGCGCGGCGTGCAGATCGACTATTCGTGGTGGGGGTGGGTGGATGTGAGCCACGACATGATGCCTCGGGTGTGCCAGCCCGATCCGCGGCAATCGGTGTTTTATGCGCTCGGCTATGGGGGTAACGGGGTCTCTTATTCGCAGCAAGCGGGAAGGCGGCTTGCTGAACGGATCGCCGGTAAGGGTGGGCAGCAGACGCTGCCGATTTTTACCACGCCGCTGCCTGGGCATCCGTTTGCGCCGTTCAGGCGCATTGGGCAGCGCATGCTTTATTTGCAGTACTTCAGGCGGGATGAGAAGGCTTGAGGCGGGTGTGTTTTTCTGTGTTCGCAGTGGTATGCAGGCAAACCTGAAAAACCGCGTTGCGCCGGTCACACGGCACGGGCCGCATCGAAAAATGAAGCCGCAACCTGCATGCAGTCATGAAAGCGATAAGGAAAACGCGATGACCACGGAATGCGCAATGGAGGGTCCGGATCGCATGGTGTCGGTGCGCGAGCGCTTCGGCTTCGATTCGAACCTGAGGGTGCCGGCCTTCAGCGAGCGCGACGCCCACGTGCCGGACGTGGATGAGGCCTATCGCTTCAACCCCGAAGTCACGCTCGCCATACTCGCCGGCTTTACGCGCAACCGGCGGGTGATGGTGCAGGGGCTGCACGGCACGGGCAAGTCCACGCATATCGAGCAGGTCGCGGCGCGCCTGAACTGGCCGTGCGTGCGCGTGAATCTCGACGGCCATATCAGCCGGCTCGATCTCGTCGGCAAGGACGCGATCGTGGTGCGCGACGGCCGCCAGGTCACGGAGTTCCAGGAGGGGATCGTGCCATGGGCGCTGCAGCGGCCAGTCGCGCTGATCTTCGACGAATACGATGCGGGCCGCCCCGACGTGATGTTCGTGATCCAGCGCATTCTCGAGCGCGACGGCAGTTTCACGCTGCTCGACCAGAATCGCGTGATCCGCCCGCACGCCCACTTCCGCCTCTTCGCGACCACCAATACGATCGGCCTCGGCAATCTCAACGGCCTGTATCACGGCACGCAGATGCTGAACCATGCGCAAATGGACCGCTGGAACGTGGTCGCCACGCTCAACTACCTGCCGCGCGAGGAAGAGGCCGGCATCGTGCTCGCCCGCGTGCCCGAGATGTCCGACGACGCAGGGCGGCAACTCGTCGATTCGATGATCAGCATGGCGGCGATGACGCGCAAGGGCTTCGCGACCGGCGATCTCTCCACGCTGATGTCGCCGCGCACCGTCATCGACTGGGCCGAGAACTGCCAGATTTTCCGCGATCCCGCACTCGCGTTCCGGCTCACGTTCCTGAACAAGTGCGACGAGGCTGAGCGGCCGATCGTCGCCGAGTATTACCAGCGCTGCTTCGGCGTCGAGCTGGACGCCGCGCCCGCCGCGAAGGGCGGCGAAGGCGGCGCGCCGCGGGAGCCGCGCGCGTGAGCTCCACGCCTGCGCCCGAGGCCGTGCGCACCGCGCTGCGGCGCGAGGCGCTATGCGCGGCCGCCGTGCGCGCGCTCACGGGCGACGCCGCGCTCCATTATCGCGGCGGCAGGCTTTGCCGCGAGTCGCGGCCCTTGCCGCTGCATGCGCCGCATCTGCGCAGCGATGTCTACGAGGACGAGTTCGCCTCGCTGCGCGGCGCCGCCGACGCCGCCGCGCAGCGGCTCCTCCATTCCGACGCGGCGTTGCACCGGCAGCTGGCTCCCGAAGCGCCGATCGAGCGCCTGCTGTTTGAGTGGTTCGAGCAGATGCGCTGCGAGGCGCAACTGCCGCCCGGCATGCCGGGACTCGCGCACAACCTGCGACACCGGTTCGAAACCTGGTCACGCGCTTATTGCCGGGCGGGCTTGACCGAAGGCCATCTCGGCATTCTGCTCTATACGGTGACGCAGATTGTCTGGTCGCGCGTGAGCGGCTGGCCCGTGCTCGACGAGACCGAGGATCTGATCGAGGCGACGCGCGCCGGCATTGCGCCTGCGATCGGCGTGCAGCTTGCGGGGCTGCGTGCAACTTGCGCAGACCAGCGCGCCTATGCGGCGCATGCCCGCGAGCTGGCGCGCCGCGTCGCGACGATGCTCGACGACGCGCGCGCGGCAAGCGCCGTAGACGACGCCGGGCAAGCGCGCGCACCCGACGACGCATTGACGTCGTTCTCGCTGTGGGTCGATTTCGACGAAACGACGGTCGAACTGCCCGCGCTCGCGCCGACCGGCGTGAGCCGCGTGCTCGCCGAAGCGGCGAATGGCTATCGCGCCTACACGACAGCGTACGACCGCGAGTTCCGGCCCGCCGCGCGCGTGCGCGAAACGCTGCTGCGCGAGTATCGCGAGCGGCTCGACGAGCGCATCGCCGCGAGTGGCGTCAACGTCGCGCGCCTCGCGCGCGCGCTGCAGATGGCGATTGCGGTGCCGCAGCGCGATGGCTGGCTCTTTGGCGAGGAGGACGGCCGCATCGACGGCAGGCGCCTCGCGCAGGTCGTCAGCTCGCCCGCCGAGCGGCGCGTGTTCAGGCGCGAGCGATACGAGCCGCGCAGCGATTGCGTGGTGGGCTTCCTGATCGATTGCTCGGGATCGATGAAGGCGCATATCGAGTCCGTTGCGACGATGGTCGATCTGCTCGCGCGCGCGTGCGAGCAGGCGGGCATCGCGAGCGAAGTGCTCGGCTTCACGACGCTCGCCTGGAACGGCGGCCGCGCGAGGGCTGACTGGTTCGCAGGCGGGCGTCCGCCGCATCCGGGGCGCCTCAACGAGACCTGTCACATGGTATTCAAGTCCGCCGACGAGAACTGGCGGCGCGCGCGCCCGGCCATTGCCGCGCTTTTGAAGGCGGACCTCTTTCGCGAGGGCGTGGACGGGGAAGCCGTCGAATGGGCGTGCGCCCGGCTCGCGGGCCGCAGCGAGGCGCGGCGCATTCTCGTCGCGATCTCGGACGGCAGCCCGATGGACACGGCCACGGCGCAGACGAACGACGCTTTCTATCTCGACAATCACCTGAAGGAGGTGGTAGCGCGCCACGAGGCAATGCGCGATGTCGACGTGATCGGGTTAGGTGTCGGGCTGGACCTCAGTCCGTACTACCGGCATTGCGTCGCGATCGACTCCGGCGAGCCGCTCGATATGGCGCGGCTGATCGCGCTCGCAGGATGGGTCGGGGCGCCGCGTTAGCGCAATGTCGGCGGCCTGTGCGCAGATATCGATTCCTGCGCGGGCCATCATCCCCAGGTCACATCAAACCGTCAGCCGGGACCTTCTCATGCGTCATGCCGCGTGGGGCTCCAACGAGTGAGTGACGTCGCGTTGGCGGGCCGTCTGCGCCTGGACCGCCGTGGTCGCGATCACGTAATAGATGTCCTCGGGGCAGCAGCCGCGCGAAAGATCGTTGGCGGGCCGGTTCAGACCCTGCATCAACGGGCCGATGGCCTTGGCGCCGCCAAGGCGTTCCGCGAGCTTGTAGCCGATATTGCCCGCGTCGAGATTCGGGAAGACCAGCACGTTCGCGTGGCCGCCGCACTGAGAATGCTCGATCTTGCGCTCGGCGATCTCCGCAACGAGCGCCGCGTCGAGCTGCACGTCGCCGTCCACGCACAGGGCGGGGCGCTGCTCGTGCACGCGCCGCGTCGCCTCGATCACCTTGTCCACGCTCGCATGGTGGGCGCTGCCGCTCGTCGAGAACGACAGCATCGCAACGCGCGGCTCTTCCATCAGCAGGCTGCGCGCGCTGTCGGCGGCGGCCATGGCGATTTCGGCGAGCTGCGCGGCGTCGGGGTCCACCACGAGCGCGCAGTCGGAGAAGATCAGGGCGCCTTTATAGCGATGAAACGGCTCGCACAGCATCATCAGGAAGAAGCTCGAGACGAGCTTGAACGACGGCTCGACGCCGATCAGCTGGATGGCCGTGCGCACCACGTCGGCGCTCGTGTGAACGGCGCCCGCCACCGAACCGTCCGCGTGGCCGAGACGCACCATCAGGTTGGCAAAGACGAGCGGTTTCGCGGCTTCCTCCCACGCAAGCTCAGGTGTCATGCCCCTGGCACGGCGAAGCGTGACCAGTTCGTCGGCGAAGGCCGCGCGCCAGGCGCTGTCTTGCGGGTCGATCAGCGTGATCTCGCCGAGGTCGACCGACTCGCGCGCGGCGGCCGCGCGGATGGCGCCCGGGTCGCCCACGAGCAGGATGCGCGCGATGCCCTCCTGGTTCGCCCGCGCTGCGGCGGCGAGTACGCGTGCGTCATCGGCTTCGCACAGCACGATGCGCATCGGCGCGAGACGTGCGTTCTCGACGATACGGTTCAGGGCTTTCATGGTGTCATGGGCTCAAAAACGGATGGACTCGCGCCAGCACCTGGCGTCACCAGACGAAAACCGGCCACAAGCGGATGCCCCGCCTGCGGCCGGCAAACGCGCAAGTCCGCGTGCGCCGCTTTGCAACCTATGGCGCGCGCGGGTTGCTGCTGGCCCTTCAGACGAAATCCTTGTACTTGTCGAGCAGACGCACGGGCTTCGAGAGCGCGTCGCGGCGGAACGGATCGCCCAGCTCGCGCGTGCACATGATCTCGACGATGGTCGTCTTGCCCTGGTTCATCTGCAGATCGATCGCGCGCTTGAGCGCCGGGCCCACATCCTCTAGCTTGTCCACCACGATGCCTTGCGCGCCCATCGCCTTCGCGATGCCGGCGAAGCTCGGGCTTTCCAGCTCGCCGGCCACGAAGCGGCGGTCGTAGAAGTCCACCTGGTTCTTCTTCTCGGCGCCCCATTGGCGGTTGTGGAACACGACGGCCGTCACCGGAATGTTGTGACGCACGCAGGTGAGCGTTTCCATCATGCTCATGCCCCAGGCGCCGTCGCCCGCATACGAGATCGCGGGGCGGTGGGGCGCCGCCACCTTTGCGCCGATGATGGTCGGGAACGCGTAGCCGCAGTTACCCCAGCTCATCGCGGCGAAGAGGCTGCGCGGCTTGTTGAAGCGCAGATAGCTGTTCGCGACGGAGTTGATGTTGCCGATGTCGGTCGACACCATGACGTCCTCGGGCATCGCCTTCTCGAGTTCGCGCAGCACCTGGCGCGGATGCAGATACTCGCCGCCGGTGGGCGTGCGCTCGTGCTTCTGCTCTTCGATCATGTCGAGGCTGTAGGCGTCGCGCTCGTGCGTCCACGAGTCGAGTTCCTTTTCCCAGGCGGCCTTTTCCGTGGCGATCTGGTCCGCGCGCTCGGCGCGGTTGGCGTCGCTTGCGAGGGTGCGGTTGGCGAGGCGCTCGGTCAGCGCCTGCGCCGAAGCCTTCGCGTCGCCGCAAATGCCCACCGAAATCTTCTTCACGAGGCCGAGCATCTTGTGATCGGCGTCGATCTGGATGATCTTCGCGTCTTTTGGCCAGTAGTCCATACCATGTTGCGGCAGCGTGCCGAACGGGCCGAGGCGCGAGCCGAGTGCAATCACGACGTCCGCCCGCGAGATCAGCTTCATCGCGGCCTTCGATCCCTGGTAGCCGAGCGGGCCGCACCAGAGCGGATGGTTCGCCGGAAACGAATCGTTGTGCAGGTAGCTGTTGACGACGGGCGCGCCGAGGCGTTCGGCGAGCGCCTCGCACGCCTCGATCGCATCGCCCATCACGACGCCGCCGCCGGAAATGATGACCGGGAACTTCGCGGCTGCGATCAGATCGGCTGCTTCGTTCAGGCTTTCGGCGCCGCCGGGGCCGCGGTCGAGCCGGCGCGGCTGGGGAATTTCGGCCTTGATCTTGCCGTAGAAGTAATCGCGCGGAATGTTCAGCTGGGTCGGGCCCATTTCGGACATCGCGCGGTCGAAGCAGCGCGCGGTGTACTCGGCCATGCGCGCGGGGTTCGTCACGTGGCCCTGGTACTTCGTGAACTCCTGGAACATCGGCAGCTGATTCGCTTCCTGGAAGCCGCCGAGGCCAATGCCCATCGTGCCTGCCTCCGGCGTGACGATCACGACCGGGCTGTGGGCCCAGTAGGCCGCCGCAATGGCCGTTACGCAGTTGCTGATGCCGGGACCGTTCTGGCCGATCACGACGCCGTGGCGGCCCGATACGCGCGAGTAGCCGTCGGCCATGTGCGCCGCGCCCTGCTCGTGAACCACGGGAATGAGACGAATGCCGGCGGGCGCGAAAATGTCCATCGCATCCATGAACGCGGAGCCCATGATGCCGAACATGTCGGTCACGCCGTTGGCCGCGAGGGTTTCGACGAAGGCCTCGGACGGGGTCATGTCCTGCGGGCCGCCAGCCGTCTGGGTGGGGGTCTTTTCGCTCATCAACTGTCTCCGGTTATCGTTTGACGGAACGCCGTGTTTTGAATGCTATTCGGCACCCTATGAGGGTCAAGGGATTCCGTCCTCGATGGGTGAATCTGAAATGGAATGGAACGTTTCGTTTCAAAACACTGGCGACCGCTGCGCCGCTGCACGCCGGTCAACCGGGCTGCCTTGGGCGCTCCTTGCGGAACGCGCGCTTCACGGCGATCAGGCCGTCGCGGAACTCGAAGAGATCGCAGCCTTCGGCCTCGATGCGCCAGCCTTCGGCATGCGTGCCGCTGAATACCCATTCGGATACGCCGCGTTCGCCCGCGACGTAGTGGCGGCCGCTGCCCCAATGGGCGTCCGGAAACGAGCGGAAGACCGCTTCGAAAGCGGCGCGTACCGCCTCACGCCCGACGAAGCGGGTGCCATGGATGTCGGGACCGCCGGCCGCGTCGAACACGCAGTCTTCGGTCATGAACCCCATCAGTGCGTCGGCGTCATGGCGGTTGAAGGCATCGGAAAAGGCGGCGAGCGTGCCGGCCGTGACGGCGCGTTGGGCGCCGAGCGTGTCTGCCATACGTGTCTCCACTGGGAAAGCGGGTGCCGTCCGCTGCGCGAGGCGTCGCGCGCGGTACGGTATATCGACACGTTAGGGTTTGCCTGCCGACGGCGGTAGCACCAGTGCCGGGCTTTCGCCTGGGCCAGTGCCCGGAGACTTTCTGGGAGACTCAGGCAGGCCGCTGCTTGCGCACGACCTCGGCGAGCGCGCGCACGCCGGGTTCGATTTTCTCGAGCTTGATGGCGGAGAATCCCATGCGGAACCATGGGCTGGGTCCGGCCTCGTCGGCGAAGAACACGCCGCCGGGCTCGATCAGAATGCCGGCCTCGCGCGCATCGTCGGCAAGGCGCGCGGCGTCCAGCCACGCCGGCCCCTGGACCCAGCACGACGCGCCGCCGCCGATCGACACGTAACGGACCTCGGGCAGGTGGGCGTCGAGCGCCGCCATCAACGCGCGGGCTCGCTCCTTGTAGGCATGCGCGAGCCGGCGCAGAAGCGCGTCGTGGTGTCCGAGCGCGAGAAACGTCGCGAACGCGCGCTGGATATAGGCCACCGGGTGGCGGACCATCAGGCGGCGCAGCGCGCGCAACTCGCGCACGAGTTCTTGCGGGCCGACCACGTAACCGAGACGCAGTCCGGGAGCGAACGTCTTCGAAAGGCTGCCGACGTAGATCACGCGATCGGCCGTGTCGAGGCTCTTCAAGGCCGGATGCGGCGTGCCGGAGAAAGTGTTTTCGCTCTCGTAGTCGTCTTCGATGATGACGAAGTCGTGCTGCTGGGCGAGTTCGAGCAGTGCCTGGCGGCGGGCGAGGGGCATGGTGGCCGTGGTCGGGCACTGATGGCTCGGCGTGACGAACACGTAATCGCAGCGGGCGAGCGAGTCGCGCAGGCGCACGGGATCGATTCCTTCTCCGTCGATCGGCAGTTCGAGCAGCTGCGCGTTGCGATTCACGAAAATATTGCGGGCATCGGGATATCCCGGATTCTCGAAGCCGACCGTCGTGTTCCTGCCGCAGAGCAGGTCGGCGACGAGATAGAGCGCCTGCTGGCAGCCGTTTGTGATGATGATTTCCTCGGGCATGGCGAACACGCCCCGCCGTGGCAGCACCCGCGTGCGGATCTGCTGGATCAGCGACTCGTCATCGCGTTCGATCAAGTCGGGCGCCCAGTTGCGGATCTCCATGATCGAGAGCGCTTTCAGGCAGCACTCGCGCCAGTCATTGGTCGGGAAGAGCGACTGATCGAACTGCCCGTAGATGAAGGGATATGCGTAGTTCTGCCAATTGGCGGGTTTGACGATGTTGCGCTGGGCCGAGGGCGGGCGCACGATGCGCGACTTCCATGAGGGCGGGGCGGGCATTGCGGCGTCATGGGGTTTGACGACCTCGGGCTGCCGCACCCGTTGCTGGACGCGCTGTTGGACCCGCTGTTGGACCCGCTGTTGGACCCGCTGTTGGACCCGCTGTTGGACCGTTACGCCGTGCAGGCCCTCCAGCATCCCCGGGTTGACGAAGTGGCCGCTGCGTTCGCGCGAGACCAGATAGCCTTCCTCCACGAGCATCTGGTAGGCGAGCACCACGGTATTGCGCGCCACGCCGAGCTGCTCGGCCAGCTCGCGGCTCGACGGCAGGACAGAGTCTGGCGGCAGCTGCCCGTCCAGGATGGAGGCCACCAGCATCTCGCGGATCTGGTGCTGCAGACTGGTTTTCGACTCCGGTGACCGTCGGAATTGCTGTGCCCAAAGGGCGGCCGGGGTACGGGTCGGCATGCTGGCTCCTGGAAATCGATGATGGCAGTGAGAGACGGAAGAGCGGCGGGATATCGGCTAGATCGGCCAGTCAATCGACACACGATATTCAACTCTGGCCGTCCGAGTCGATTAGGTCAATTTCGGAGCGACAATTTTGGAGCGACGGTTCGCGAGGAGACGTTCAGCACGATGTTTTCCGAAAGACACTCGACGCGTACACACGCTCGCCGGGCCCTTGCTGCGGCGCAGCGCGACCGGCCGGCGGGCCTTGGGGCCGGGAATCGCGGATTTCAAATAATCGGAGGAAATTGGCTGCTGCGCTTCGGGAAAGCGGCAGACAGCGGTCATTCCCGGCTGGCCCCATCGGAACTTCCCGCCTGGTACTACCCGCCGCTTTATTGATTGAGAATGCTTGACTAAACGGGCGAGTTTGCACGAGCGAAATAAAAGAAGCCGAAATTTGCCCCGGTAGCCGCTGACTATACTTGAATTGAGACGGAACCCGAACCGGACGCGGAGCTTCGCGCTGGCGTGCGCATTGTTTTTCAACTTGAGGAGACGGCGGTGAGAGCCTTACCCAGACTAAAGACGATGAAGCATTCCGCGGACTCGCCGATCGAGCCGGTGATCAAGATTCGCCGCGGCCACGGGAAATTGAATTCTTACTGGCTGACCACGGGCGTGCTCGTGATATGCGTCTTGCTCTGGCAGGCCGTATCGATGGCGGGCATCTTTCCGGCGTTCGCGCTGCCTTCGCCGGTGGCGGTGTGGCAGGCCTTCGTCGAAATCGTCCACAACGGCTATGGCGGCCAGTCGCTTGTCAGCGACATCCTGATTAGTTGCTTTCGCATCGTTATCGGTTTTGTCGGTGCGATTGCGATCGGCGTACCCATCGGGCTGCTGATGTCGCGCAACAAGATTGTGTTCGACATCATCGATCCGCTGCTGCAGTTCGTCCGGCCGGTGCCGCCGCTTGCCTATATTCCGCTGCTGGTGGTGTGGTTCGGCATCGGCGAATTGCCTAAAGCCATTCTGATTCTGGTCGGCACCATTCCCGTCATCATCATCGGCACGATGTCGGGCGTGAAAAGCACGCCGCCTCTGCGCATCGAGGTGGCCCGCACGCTCGGTGCGAGCAACGCGCAAATCTTCCGCAAGGTCGTGCTGCCCTCGGCAATGCCGGAGATCTTCACCGCGATGCGCGTGGGTATCGGCGTAGCGTGGACCTGTCTCGTCGCCGCGGAACTGATCGCGGCAAGCAGCGGGCTAGGCTGGCTCGTGCAGTTCGCCGGACAGGCCTTGCAGGTTGCCATCGTGATCGTCGGCATCGTGATCATCGGGTTGATCGGCTATGCAATGGAGCTGGCGATTCGAAAAATCGAAAATATCGTCGTACCGTGGCGCGGACATAACTGATCGGGTGACTGAGGAGACGAAAAATGAAAAAGATGCAATGGATCTACGGCATGAGCGCGGCTATGCTGGCGAGCAGTTGTCTGGTTCCCGGCGCCGTGCATTCGCAGAGCAAGCCCGAGGTGATCATCGGCTACGAGGACAATGGCGCCGATCCGTACATGGTGTCGATGGCCGAGCACCTGTTCGAGAAGCAGATGAACGCCGACGTCCAGTACAAGCTCTTCAGCTCGGGTCCGGCGGCGATGAGTGCGCTGGCATCGAACAGTCTCACGTTCATGTGCGGGCTCGGCGTTCCGCCGCTCGTCACCGCTATCGCACAGGGCTTGCCGATGACCATCGTGTACAACCAGGAGCGCTATACGAATGCGGCGGGCATCGTGGTCAAGCCGGATAGCGGCATCCACGACGTCGCCGGGCTGCAAGGCAAGAAGATCGCCATTGTTGCCGGCTCGCAGGCCTCGTTCGAACTGGCGACCTTCCTCGCGGCTGCGCATGTGCCGTATGCCTCCGTCACGCAGATCAATATGGCGCCGCCCCAGATGCGCACCTCGTGGGTGACCGGAGCGATCGACGCCGCGATCGTCTGGGATCCGGTATTCAGCGCGCTGCGCACGGCCGGCGGCAAGGCGATCAAGACCGACGGCGACTTGCCGCGGGAAGCCTCGAGCTACAACGTCTGTATCGCCAACTCCGAGTGGGCGAAGGCGCATCCGGACCTGGTCCGCGGTTTCGTCGCGGCGCTCGACCAGGGCTATCAGGTGACGATGAAGGATCGCGATAAGGCGCTCGCGGAGATGGCGAAAGCAACGGGCGTGACGGTGCCGGTTGCGACGAGCGAACTGGCCGGTTACGAGCTGTTTTCGGGCGCCGACCAGACCACGCCGAAAGTCATGGGCCTCGACGCAGGCGTCAAAACCTCCGCGACGTACCTGACTCTGGTGAATACGGCGAAGGTGCTCAACTCGATAGGGCGCATTCCGAGTGTGCCGGCGAATTTCGACAACAACGTCGCGCCGCAGTACTCGAAACATCTGGCGCATTGACTCATCGACGGTCTAGCAGGAGACGAACTTGAACATCGTCATCGATTCACTGTACAAGACATTCGGCGCCACATCGGCACTGGAAAACATCAACCTGCAGTTCCGGGGCGGCGAATTCATCACCGTGCTCGGCGCCTCGGGCTGCGGAAAGACGACCTTGCTGCATTTGCTCGCCGGTCTGACTTCGCCCACGAAGGGCAATATCTATATCGATGGCGAGATCAAGGACCAGCCCGGGGCCGACCGGGTCGTCGTGTTCCAGCAGGCCGGCTTGTTTCCGTGGCTCAGCGTGGAAGAAAACATCGAGTTCGGGCCGTCCCTGCATGGGGTGCCCAAGGCGCAACGGCATAAGGAGTCGGCGGACATCCTGCGCATCATCGGGCTGGAGTCCTTCGCCCGGCACAAGCCCTATGAGCTATCGGGCGGCATGCAGCAACGCGTCGCGATCGCGCGGGCGCTCGTGATGAAGCCGAAGGTGCTGCTGATGGACGAGCCCTTCGGCGCGCTGGATGCGCAGACGCGCAGTTCGATGCAGACGTTTTTGACCGCGCTGTGGGAGCAGCTCCACTGCACCGTCGTCTTCATCACCCATGACATCGACGAGGCGATCTTTCTCGGTACGCGCCTCGTTGTGCTTTCGGCGCGACCGGGGCGGGTGGCGCTCGACGTACCCATCGAGCTGGAAAGGCCGCGTACGCCTCAGGTTGCATTCGAACCGCACTTCCTGGATCTGAAGAAACGCGCGATGGGGATTCTTGCGCACTGACTGCATTCGTCGGCTTCTACGCGCTCGCTTACGCACGCGCTACCCAGATGCGAGGCGCTTGCGGGATCAGCGGCGCGCGGCCGCCGACGCCATTGCAGAAGGCGAAGCGGCGGCGCGCGCCTGCGTGTCGATGCGGCGGAAGATCAGTGCGGAGACCAGCGTGATCGCGCCCACACCCGCGAAGCTCATGCGAAAACCGGGCGCCACCGAACCCCACTGTGCCTCGCCAAGGCTCACGAGCGCGCCGCCAATGGTGACGCCGAGTCCCATTGCGAGCATTTGCACCATGGAGAAGAGGCTGTTGCCGCTGCCGGCGTCTTCGTGGGAGAGATCCTTGAGCGTGACACTGTTCATCGCGGCGAACTGCATCGAGTTGGCCGCGCCGAAGATGGCCAGCACGGCAATCTCCACGGCGACAGGCGTGCCGCGCGAGATCAGTGCGAACGCAACGATCGATGCGCCCACGACGAGCGTGTTGACCAACAGGAAGGTCTCGTAGCCGTAACGGCGGATCAGCGGCGCAATCCAGCGTTTGGCAACCGTCCCGGCGAGCGCGGCGGGCAGCATCATGAGACCCGAGCGCAGCGGCGAGTAGCCGAGCTCGATTTGCATGAGCAGTGGCACGAGAAACGGCACGGCACTCGAGCCGATGCGGCAGACGAGATTGCCGATCAGCCCGACGCTGAAATTCGGCTCGCCGAACAAGCGGAGCTTGAAAAGCGGATCGCGGCGGTCGCGTGCATACGCCACGTAAGCGAAGGCCGCCGCGATGCCGACTGCGAAGAGCCCGGCGGACCACGCGGCGCGATGCGTCTGGACCGGTGTGTCGAAGGCCAGTGAGAACGCAATCATGCACAGCGACACGAGTGCGCAGCCGGCGAGATCGAAGCGGGGCGCGGCGGTGCCCGACGCGTCCCGCAGATAGCGGTGGACCGCGAACACGCCGGCGAGGCCGATCGGCACGTTAATGAGAAAGATCCAGTGCCACGAGATCGCCTGCACGAACCAGCCGCCGAGCGTCGGGCCGACGATCGGCCCCACCTGGCCGGCGACCGAAATGAGCGCGAGCGCCGAGACGTACTGCTCGCCGCTCACCGCACGCAGCACCGCGAGCCTGCCGATCGGCATTAGCATCGATCCGCCGATGCCCTGCAGCACGCGCGCGACCACGAGCTGCGCGAGCGTGTGCGCACTCGCGCAGCACAGCGAGCCGAGCACGAAGATCAGAATCGCGACGAAATAGACGCGGCGTGTGCCGAAACGGTCGGCAAGCCAGCCCGAAGCGGGTGTGAGCATGGCCATGGTCAGCGTGTATGCGACGATGACCGGCTGCATCACGAGCGGTCCTACGCCAAGGCTGCGCGCAATGGAGGGGAGTGCGGTATTGACGATCGTCGTGTCGAGCGTCTGCATGAAAAAGCCCGCGGCGACGATCCATAGTAGCGCCGTGTGGCTCGAATTATTGTTCATCGGGAACTTCTCGGCGCGCCGCGTCGGGGCGGGTACGGCTTTGCGGCGCAATTGTCATCAATGGCGTCATGATATTGTTACCATCGCTCATCGGGAACCCCAGTAGAGACTTTGACTGTCATCGACATTGCCGATAACCATCCGCCATGCTCAATCCCATCTGGCTCAGGACCTTCGAGGCAGTCGCGCGTTGCCACAGTTTCACGGAAGCGGCGCGCCAGCTCGGACTGACGCAGTCGAGCGTGAGCGATCACGTGCGCCGGCTCGAAGCGGCGGTCGGGCGCCGCCTCTTTATTCGCGATACGCATTCGCTCGCCATCACGTCCGATGGCGAGGCGATGCTGGCGCATGCCGGCAGCATCCTGCAGGCGATCGACCGCGCCGAGTGGCAGTTCCGGGCGCCGCGCCTGCGCGGGCGGGTGCGGCTCGGCTGTTCCGACGACGTTGCGCTCGGCCCGCTGCCTGCCGTGCTGACGGCGTTTCGCAACGCGCACCCCGATGTGGAGCTGGAGATCACCATTGGGATGACGGGCCGGCTGTACGAGTTGCTGGATTCGGGTGCCATCGACCTGATGGTGGGCAAGCGGCGACTGGGCGACAAACGCGGCGCGGTGCTCTTCACCGGACGGCTCGAATGGCTCGCGCGCGCCGGCACGACGATGGATCTCGCGCAGCCGCTGCCGCTCATCCTTGTCGCCGAGCCGAGCGTGACGCGGGCCGTGGTGCTCGACGCGCTTGCGCAGACTGACTTCCGCTGGCAACTGGTATGCACGAGCAGCAGCCATTCGGGCTGCGTGGCGGCGGCGCGCGCCGGACTCGGCGTCACCGTGCGGCCTCAATACCTTGCCGCGCGCGGACTGGCGCCGCCCGTGAACGTCGCAAGCCTGCCGGCGCTGCCCAATGTGGAATTCATCGTGCTCGCAGGCAAGCGGCTTTCCCGCCCGGCGCAAACGCTGCTGCAACTCATGCACGACAGCGACTTGCGCGGTTCGTGGATTGGGGAATGAGCGTGAGGCGAGGACGCCGGGAGTCCGGGTGGCGCGCGGTTCAGGTGTTGTCGGATTCGGAAGTTGCTTTATTTGACATAATATAATTTATCGATTTTTATAATTAGAGTCCGACCCAATATAATCCCCGCGTTGATCACCCATGAGAAACAGCGAACCCCGGGCGCGCCCGTTGGGCATCCAGCCAACGAACGAGCGAAGGCATCTCCGGCTGCGCAGCAAGCAACGTGCGGAAACGATCGTTGAGGCCGTACCACCGGTGCACGGCCAATGCCACCACGAGATCGGCGAGCGTGAACTGATCCAATGCCAGGTAGTCGCGCGTTTGGAGTCGCTCGTCTGCAATACGGAGAAGACGAGCCGACTCGGCAAACGACGCGCGAATCGCTCCATAGTCGCGTTGCGGTTCCGGCGTGCGTGTCAGCCCGAGGAACGCCACGCGCAACGTCGCCCACAATGCGCCCAGTTGCCAGTCCATCCATCGTTCGACCTCCGAGCGCCCTGCCGCATCCAATGGCAGCAGGTGCGCTGCGCCGCGCGTCGCCGCAAGGTAGCGCAATATCGTGTTCGACTCCCAGATCACTTGCCCGCCATCCACGAGCGTCGGCACCAGGCCGTTCGGATTGAGCGTCCGGTACGCCGGCGTATCGACGACACCGAACTGCAATCCCGCGTCGATGCGCTGAAAATCGGCACCTTCCACAAGCTCAAGCTCGGCAAGGCACCACAGCACTTTCTGCACGTTGATCGAACTGCGTCTTCCATAGAGTTGCATGTCATTTTCCCTCAATTGATTTTGCCCAGCAGGATGTTCAACATGCCCGCAACAAGGAGAACAATAAGCGGATTGATCCGTGCCCGCGACATGAATACGGCCAGTGCGGCAAGCGCGAGAACCCAAACCGGCCAGGTTGACGCCGCCGCGCGCAATACCGTCAGCGAGCTAGCCAGGATGAGTCCTGTCGCAACTGGCGCGAGTCCCGCTTGAATACGCTGATGCCATCGATGGCGATCGTGCCTGCGCCAGATGTGCGTTGCCGCGAGCGCAAGCAGCGACGACGGCAAAAAAAGCGCGAGGGATGCGACGACCGCGCCGGCCCAGTCGGCTTCTTTCCAGCCAATCAGCGTGGCCAGCAATGAGCCAGGACCGGGCGCCGCCCGCGAGATCGCGAACAGGTCGATGAACTCGCGCTGCGTCATCCACCCGTGAATGGCGACGGCTTGCTGGTTGATGTCTGCGATGACGCTTTGTCCGCCGCCGATGGAGAGCAGCGATAGCGGTGCGAACACCGCTATCAATTGCAGATAAATGTTGTCACGCATCCGGCGCTGTCCCTCGCGAGAGTAGCACGCCGGCCGTGCCTGCAACGAATGCAACCGGTACGAGTGGCCAGCGCAGTACGCCCACTGCGACGAACACCGCGACGCTCACCACGAGCGGCCAACGCCGCCCATCCTTGACGGCGCGCGCCCCACGCACGCCGACCGCCGCCGTCATGCCGACCGCGGCTGCCGCGACTCCCTCAAGAAACGCATGGACTGCCACGCCTTGTATCCACGTGTCGAAGGCATTCGCAATCAGCACGATCACGATCATCGGGGGAGCGAGCAGCGCGACGACCGCCACCACGCTGCCCGGCAATCCGCGCATCCGGTACCCGACGTACACGGAAAGGTTCACCACGTTCGAACCGGGCAGGATCTGCCCGAGTGTCATCGCGCCGAGGAACTCCCCTTCGTCGAGCCAGCCGCGCTGCGTCACCACCTCGCGGTAAAGCCATGCGGACAGCCCGCCGCCGAAGCTCGTCAGCCCGACGCGTGCAAAGAGCGCGGCAATGTCCACGCAAGAGACGTCGTGCACCGGGCTGCTGGGCTGCGTATTCATCTGGACTCCGAATAGCGGGTTTGGGCGGCGCCGGCGCTCAACGGCGGTCGTCGGCGAGCTGGTGTTCCGTCAATTGCTCCTGGGTTTCCTGAAACGCCTTTGGCGGCTGCCGGCGACTCCAGATCGACGCGCCTATGCTAATGCACGCGCACACTAGCAGCCCGGCGGAAATCGGACTGCGCACGAACACGGTCGGATCGCCGTTCGAGATGGTCAACGCTTGGCGGAACGACTGCTCGAGCGTATGGCCGAGAATCAGCCCGAACAACAACGGCGCCTTCGGAATATCGAACTTGCGGAACCCATAACCAAGTACGCCGAAGCCGAGCGCCATATACAGGTCGAAGGTATCGCTGTTGAACGAGTACACGCCGGCCGATGCGATCACGAGAATCAGGCTCAGCAGCACACCCGGCGGCACATACAGGATGCGCGACAGAATCCCGACGAGCGGCAGGTTCAACAGTAACAGCATGATATTGCCGATGTACATGCTCGCGATCAGCCCCCACACGAGGTCCGGCTGCGTATGGAACAACAGCGGTCCCGGCTGGATGCCGTACATGATGAACGCGCCCATGATCACCGCGGTCGAGCCGGATCCCGGCACGCCGAGCGCCAGCAGGTGAACGAATGCGCCGCAGGTGTCCGCATTCGTTGCCGCCTCGGGCGCGGCTACGCCTTCGATGGCTCCGTGACCAAATTCCTCGGGATGCCTGGAAATTTTCTTTTCCAGCACGTACGAGAGCATCGACGCGAGCGTGCCGCCGAGACCCGGCGCGGCGCCGCACAGGAAGCCGACAAACGTTCCGCGCAGGGCCGCCGGACGCGCACGGCGCCATTCTTCGCGCGAGAACCACAGCTTGCCCTCGACGCGCACCGTGTGCAGCGTGCCGCCGAGCGTTCCTTCGACCATGCGGCCCACCTCCGAGATCGCGAACAGGCCGACCACCACGACGAGGAAGTTGACGCGGTCCTGCAGTTCGGTGAAGCCGAGCGTGAAGCGCGGTACCCCGCTTTGGAGATCGATCCCGACGGTGGCGAGTCCAAGACCGAGGAACACTGAGATCATGCCCTTCGCGAGCGACTCACCGGTGAGCGCACTGGCCGTCGAAAGCGCGAAGCAGATTAGCGCGAAATATTCGGTGGGACCGAAATGCAGCGCGACGGCCGCAAGCGGTGCCGCCACGAACGACAGCAGCGTCACGCCGATCATGCCGGCGATGAACGAGCTGGTCGCGGCGATCGCGAGCGTGGCGGCCGCGCGCCCTTTACGCGCCAGCGGATAACCGTCGAGCACCGTCATCACCGCGGCGGCATCGCCGGGCGTATTCAGCAGGATCGCCGTCACCGCGCCGCCATACATGCAGCCGTAATAAATCCCGGTCAGCATCATCAATGCCGAAGTCGGATCCATGCCGAACGTCACCGGAATCAGCAGCGCGATGCCCGCCGACGGTCCGATTCCGGGCAAGTGGCTGATCATCGTGCCGATGAAGACACCGATCAGCGTATACAGCAGATGGGTCGGCGTTGCCGCGATCGACAACCCATGCAGAATGCCTTGCAGACTTTCCATCATGCGGGCCTCAGAATGACAGCAACCCCGTCGGCATCGGAACGCCGAGAAGCCTGGAGAAGACAAGGTCAAACGCCAGCGCCACACCCAAGGCGACGATCACGTTCATCACGTGACGCTTGCGGTTGAAGTAGCTGAGCAGACCGAGAAGGAACACGCTCGTCGAGATCAGATAGCCGACGGGCTCAAAACACGCGTAATAGATGATGGCCCAGACGATCATCCCGATCAGCACCGTCGGCTGAACCTTGGGCGCTGGTTCGACGTGCGCGGCACGTGTGCGCGCCTCGGTGTTGGGACGCGTCTTGCGCTTGCTGCGCGTTTCGAGCAGCAACAGCAAAGCCGACACGATCAGTCCTGCGCCGACTAGCGCGGGAAAAGCTTTCGGGCCGAGCGGATCGCTCAGTCTGACTTCGGGCAACTGCATGTTGAGCACCAGATAGCCCGCCGCCAGGGCGATCACGCACACGGCGAGACCTACGTCGCCCTTGATAGATTTCATGTCTCCTCCAGTTCTGCGGCCGCGCAGCGCGGGTGCCGGAAACGAACACGGCCTATTAGTGGCGTGGTTCGTCTCCGGCGTGGCCCGACTTACTTCTCGTTGTAGCGGCCAGGCTTCACCACCTCGGCAATCGTGCCGTCCGGTGCGCGGAACTTGAGCGCGCCTTCGCCCTTGGCCGAGAGAATTTCGCCGCCGTACTGGCGAATCTTTTCGGCGGCCACTTCCTGGTCGTCGACCGTCACGCCCCAGTGATGCAGACGCGGGCCGGGACCGGCCAGTTGCGCCTCGTGCGACTCTTCACTGTCGTACTTCATCAGCGTGAAGTCGATATGGCCGTCGGTCATGTGGCGGGAGATGTGCTGACGATTACGGCCCGTCTTGACTTCCGTGAAGCCAAACACTTCGGTATAGAAACGGGTGGCCTCGTCGAGGTCGAGAACTTTGACAGCGAGGTGAACGATGCGTGACATATGGCTCTCCATGTCTATATTTACAGCGATGAAAAGATAAAAGTGAAACTGGCGGCAGCCGGGGGCGGCTGTCCGACCGGACTGGAAACCGGTCAAACCTTTCTCTGGTGATTAGTTCCGCGCGAGGCCCAGTTCACCCATGAGCGGGCCAAGGCGTCCGGCTTCCTCGTCGAGAAACTGCCTCGTCTGCGCGCTGTTGCGATACGCAGCCGTCCATTCGTTGCGTTTGACCGCCTCGGCCCATTCGGGTGACGACGTCGCCTTCTGCAACACGTTGTCCCACCACGCGATCTCGTCGGCACTCATGCCCTTCGGTCCGACCAGCACACGCCAGGTGGTGAAGTCCACGTCCAGTCCCTGCTCCTTCCAGGTCGGCACGTCGGCGAGCGCGCCGCCATCGCGCTCGCCACCGGCGACCGCGATCATGCGCGTGCGGCCGGACTGGCTCGGTCCGATCACCGTGCCAGCCGGCGTCGCCGTCACGGTCACGTGGCCGCCCATCAGCGAGGTCACCGCTTCGCCGCCCGAATCGAAGAACACGATCTTCAACTTCTTCGGATCCTGGCCGGCCGCCTTGACCACGAGCGCTGCGGCGTCGTGGCTCTGCCCGCCGGGCGAACTCGATACACCGATCGTCACGTTTTGAGGGTTTTGTTTGAGCATCGCGATCAGGTCCTTGCCAGTCTTGATCGGCGACGACGCGGGCACCGAGAACACCACCTGTTCGGTCACGAACATGCCGAGCGGCGTCACGTCGCCGACGCCGACTTTCGACAGGCCGGTGATCTGGTTGGTGATGAGTGGCAACGCCTGAACGCTGACGTAGTGGCCGTCGCCGTGGTGATTGTTGATATATGCGAGACCGACCGTGCCGCCGCCACCCGGGCGGTTCAGTACCGTCACCGGCTTGTTCGACAGCTTTTCCTGCACGATGGCGTTCTGCAGCGTGCGTGCCACGAGGTCGAGGCCGCCGCCCGCCGCGCTCGGCACCACGATCTCGATCGGCCGGTGCGGCTCCCAGGCGTCGGCCGCGAGGGCCGGAAACGCTTGCGCACTGAGCAACGCTGTGCACATCGCGAGTGCGGCGCGAGATGCAGTCAACCTCTTTGTCATCGATCGTCTCCAGTTTTGTAATGTATTGCGTATCGCGAGGGGGAATGCGAGAGGTATTGCGAGGGCTCCCTAGAAACTAAATGCGTCGAAGGTGCTGACGGCAAACAACTGCTCGACCGGTACCGCTCCGTCGATCAGGCCATCATCGGTCGCGTAGCGCTGCAGCGTATCGATGTCATGGCGGTTGCCAGCCATGCCGTAGCGCCAGTAATCGTCGCCCATCACGCCCTTCACGCGCTCCACCTCGGACGCGATCCAGGGATGCATCACACGCAGCGTGTCTGTAATGACGATTTCCTGCATCGCGATCTCGTGCGCCTTGCGAAACGCCTGATAAACGTTCACGGGCAGCCATGGGTGCTGCTCGACCAGCGCGCGGCGAATGCCGACCATGTGCATCGGCGGGAAAAGACCTGTCTTGCGGACCCACGCTTCCTCCGCCGAGCGGAAGTCGGGAAAGAGCCGTTGCACGTTCGCATTGCGGCCGAAGCAGGACGGCGGGCGCGGTGCGATCACGGCGTCGATGTCGCCCGCGTCGAGCAGTGCCGCCAGTGTCTCGTCAGGGCCTACCGGCTCGATGTTCAACTCGGGTGGGAGGTTGACCGGCATGCGCGCCTGGCGCCCGGCCTGCTCGAGGCCGCCCACTACCCACGTCACATCACGCCGGTCGAAGCCGTATTCGTCGGCAAGCATGCCCCGAACCCAGATGCCTGCGGTCTGCTGGAAATCGGGCACGCCGATACGACGTCCCTTGAGCGCTTCGGGTGCATCGATGTCGCGATCACTGCGCACGTAGATTGCCGAATGGCGGAACGAGCGTGACAGGAACACCGGAATGCCGATATAGCGGCTTTGGCCCCGCGCCGTCGTGAGAATGTGCGTGCCGAGCGACAGCTCCGATATGTCGAATTCCTCATGACGAAACGCGCGCTGAAACAGCGCTTCCGCCGGGCCCTCGATGAAGTTGATCCGGCAGCCCTCGATCCGTACGCGGCCGTCGAGCAACGCCCGGCTGCGATCCGTGTTTTGGCATGCTAAAGATAGCTCAAGCATAAGAATTGAGAAGTAGCGATCCTGGTGCGTTGACATGCCCGACAGACAGCCAGGCCGGACATGCATGGTGATTCTCTTTTGTACTACCAAATAATGAACCCGGTTCGTGCGCGGACCTTCCAACCCGGTTCAGCGTGCGCTTCGCACCGCGAAGAACAGGTCAATGCCAGGCGGCTTCGCTGACAGATTGGTTGCCGCCCTCGCCGTTCTTCGTCATGCCGTCGAGCGAAACGAGCATGCGCTCTTTGCCCCGCGAAACGTGGCCAAAGCTCATGCGGTAGCTCAGTTCGATATCCTTTGCTTTCAGCGCGGCCACGATCTCGCGGTGCTCCGCGTTCGACTCCAGCAAGGCGCCGCGCTGCACCAGCCCGTGAACGCGGAACAGGTGAAACTCCTTGACAAAACCACGATACAGCCTGATCAAGCGCGAGTTGCCGGTCGAGCGCACGATGTAGTCATGGAATTCGAGGTTGAGTGGATCGAAGCGTGCGAAGTCGCCCTTCTCGGCCGCGTCCTGCATGTCATCGACATAACGTTCCAGTTGGCCGGCCATCTCTTGAGTGAGCATCGGCGCAAGCAGCGACGCCGATAGCGCGGTGAGGCCGGAGCGCAGGTCGTAGACCTCGATGGCGTCGTCGCGCGTCACGCGCTTGATGAATACGCCGCGATTCGGAATGAGATAGACAAGACCGAGTTCGGCAAGTGCACGGCAAGCTTCGCGCACGGGCCCGCGACTCACCGCGAGCTTGTCCGCGACAGCCTTTTCGTTCAGACGTTGGCCTGGCGCGAGTTCGCCACTCAGGATCATCCGTTCGATTTCGCGCTGCACGACGCCTGTGAGCGTATGGGCGCGGAACTCGGCAACGGTGACGGTGACGGAGGAAGCGTTCAGTTCAGTGTTCATGTGCAAATTCTAATTGCCGAATGAAAACTGTCAACACTTTTCATTTAACCGTAGGGTCTTCCCCAGGCGATGCGGCGTGCCGACGACGTGTCTCGTCCCCACATTCCGCAGTAGCGAGCCGGGATGGACGACTCACTTGTCAAAAAGCCCTGCCCGATCGCCCGCTACGTCACGCTGCAGCCTCGTCAAACTTAAAAAAAGAAAAATGTTGACAGTTGGCGTATCGCATTTTACATTGCCGCATCAAGACCAGGTGCGGTCGTTTGCGTTCAGCTGCGCCCTGCCACGCGAGTTCGTGCAGCACGCGCCTCGCAATTTAATATGTAGTACGAATTTGATGATCTGGAGCACCTGATTTGAAGTGACAATCACCCGAATCACCGATGCCGAAACGGCGTCGCTCTGATTCGATTAAATAATGATTGGAGACAACATGCGACCTTTCCTGCGGATGGGATTTTTTGCCGTTGTAGCGGCTTGTACCTTTACCGGAATCGCGAAGGCGGAGGGACAATCGCATTACAAACTTGTGAAGACAATCGACCTGCCCGGCAAAGGCGGTCACGGCGATTGGGTCGTATATGATCCCGCCGTCAATGAGGTTTGGCTGGCGCAAGCGCCTAACCACTCAGTGGTGGTCATTGACGCAGACGATCTCAAAGTCAAAGCCGCGATCGGCGGCATAGAAGACGGTAACGGCATTGCATTGAACGACCGCTACGCGTTTGTCGCCGACGCAACGGCGAACAAGCTGGTGGTGATCGACAAGCGTTCCTACAAACAAGTGGCAAGCGTCGACACAGGCGGGAAAGGCTCCGACGGAGTGAGCATCGACACTCGTGCGGGCCGCGTCTACGTGGGCAACGACGACAGCGATACCGAGTCCGTATTCATGGATCGGCCGCCCTTCAAGAAAGTCGGCGACATCGCGCTGACCCCCAATCCGGCGAAACACGGACCCGACGTCAATCTGTATGTGCCGAGTCTCGCGCGCGTCTATCAACCCGTCGACAACGTCGTCGATGTGATCGATCCGAAGACACAAAAAGTAGAAGCCGTCTGGGACTTCAACCTCAAGAAAGATGCAAAGCCCATGGTTTACGACAGCCAGGGCAAACATCTGATCATCGGAAGCCGCGACAACAAGGTCCTTGTTGCCGATCCCGATGGAAAACTCGTTTCAAGCATCCCGTTCGATGGCGGCAATATCGACCAGATTGCGATAGACGTACGTGCACGGCGCATTTTTCTCGGAGACAAATCCGGCCAGCTCGAAGTGATCGATCTCGACACGAACCAGGTCGTTGATCACCTTCCGGCGGAAAAGGACACACATACCTTGACGGTCGATCCCCGTACGCACCGGATCTTCGTGTATCTGGACTCGAGCAACAAGGTCGCCGTATTCGAACCGGCATAATTTTTTGAAACGAATAATTAGTAGTCGAAAATATAGACAGGAGACAAAATGAACCATCAGAAAATCTGGGCCGGCGTAGCGGCTATTGTACCGACGCTAACATTTGTGCCGGGCGCCCACGCACAAAGTACCGTCACACTGTACGGCGAACTCGACGAAGCGCTAACCTACTACAACAAGGTCGGAAATCATTCTCTGGTTGAGTTGCAAGGCGCCAATCTGACTGCCAACAAGTGGGGAATGGTGGGCAAGGAGGATCTCGGCGGCGGTTTGAAGGCGATTTTCAAACTGGAAAGCGGCTTCAACATCAATACGGGGAAATCGAGCCAGGGTGGGCGGTTATTCGGAAAGCAAGCGTGGGTTGGGTTGGCGAGCGACAGCCTCGGGACCGTGACGATGGGCCGACAACTGGATACGACCGTCGATCTTGTGCAGCCGCTGACGGCCGACAACTACGGCCCCGCATTTACTACGCCGGGCGACGCCGACAACAACGACAATACCTTTCGTCTTCAGAACGCGATCAAATATGCCAGCCCGACCTACCGCGGCCTCCAGTTCGAGTTGATGTATGGCTTAGGTGGCGTAGCCGGCGATTTCACGTCGCAAGGCTCATCGTCCGCGGCCGTGGCCTATACCAATGGTGGTTTTGGGGTGGCAGCGGGTTATGTCTATGCACGTAATGACGGACCCGGCGGCGCCGGCACCGCTGACCAGACCCAGAACAGCTCGGTAACGCCGCTTTTCGGCGACACGCCGTTCGTCGGTTCGCGGATGATCGTCCACGTCGCCACGCAGTACGAATTTGGCAAATTTACCGCCAACGTTCGTTACAGCAATGCCCAGTGGAAACCGTACGCGACCTACGCGGCATTCAATCGAACGCAGACGTTCAATACGGCAGCGACGTCGCTGGCCTACCAGATGACCCCGGCATTCACGATGATTGCCGGGTATACCTACACAAAATCGAGTGGCGCCTCCTCGGCGACCTATAACAATGTTGCGTTGAGTGCCGAATATTCCTTGTCCAAACGCACCATGCTTTACGCGATCGGCGCGTACTCGCATGCAAGCGGCACCACGTTCAGTGAAGACGGCAATAGCCTTGTCGCCGCGGGTGGCACGGTTGGCGACCTCGCTTCGAGTTCGAGTACGCCGAACCAGATCGTCCTCATGTTAGGGTACACAACGAAGTTTTGAAGTGGTGCGAGGCGCATGTGCGGACCTGCCCTGTCCAACGCGGGAGTCAACTCGGGCTACATACGCCAAAAAAGTAAAGTGTTGACATTTTCCATTCGCGCTCATAAACTCCGCCTATGGATATGGAAAACCCTTCGAGTACTGTCTCTCTCGCCGACTTTCGGGCGCACACGCTAACGGGTGTTGTGCAGCACGAGATCGAGAGGATGATTTTGAGCGGCGAGCTGAAGCCGGGCCAGCGGCTCAACGAAAAGGCCGTCGCCGACAAGCTTGGTGTAAGTCGAGGTCCCGTGCGTGAGGCGTGTCGCGCCCTGGCCGAACTCGGGCTCGTCTATCTGATTCCGCAGCGCGGCGTCTTTATCCAGCGTGTGACGCGCGACGATGCAGCTGAGGTTTATGACCTGCGTGCCGGACTCACCGCGCTGGCCGCCTCCCTTCTCGCTCCTGCTTTGACTGCGTCGATGGAAAAGCAACTCGACGGCTATGTCGACGAGATGCAGGAGGCCGCTGAAAAAGGCGACTTCTCACGGTTCGATCATGTGAACCAGGAGTTTCACGATTTCATCGTTCGCTCGACCGGCAATTCCCGTCTTCTCAAGGTTTATCGTGCGTTTGTGAAGGAGTTCCATCTCTTCCGCGTGCATGGACTCGTTCAGAGCGGCGCATTGCTGGAGTCCAACGAAGAGCATCGGCAAATCGTGAACGCCCTGAAGGCGCGCAACGTCGACCTGAGCTATGAGACGAGCTTCCGCCATGTGTCGAAGGGCAAGGAGCGGATGCTGCAGGCACTGGATCGTATGGCCAATACCGACGCCGACGTGGATGAGCATCAGGTCGGGGCCGACGTGGACTAGACGTGGCACCTGATCAACGCGACCCGCACGCCGAGGTGCGCCGCGGAACTCAAGCTGTTGCACCACCCTTACCTTGACCGCTTAGCCAGCGTCATCGGCCCCTGCATTCATGCCCAGCGGCTTTTCGCGCCTGCAAAGATCGAGAAGCTGCGCTGACCCCGCCCGATTTGGACCTGCAGCGCCAATCCTGTATCCTTCCGTCATTTACGCGCGCGCCCAACCCGTGCGTACTCCTTGACTCCAGGTCCTCTTCTGCTGAACCCATGCCAGGAATTCGCAACTCAGGCGACCAGCCGCTGTATGAAATCGTCCGCGCAGGGATTCTCGAGCAGCTACGCACCGGCAAATGGGCGGCCGGCGAGAAAATCCCCACTGAGCCGCAACTGGCCGAAGCGTTCGGCGTCGGCATCGGCACCATCAGGCGGGCGGTAGAGGAGCTCGTGGCGGAGCGCCTGCTGATTCGTCGTGCGGGGCGCGGCACGATCGTCGCGAAGTTCGCCGACGAGCACGCGTTCGATCAGTATTTCAACTTCGTCGATCGCGATGGCAACGCCGTGCACGTTACCGCCCGGATGCTGCGCTTCGGCAAGGAACGCGCAACACCCGCGCTCGCGTCGGTCCTGAATCTTGAGCGCGGCGCGCGCCTCGCGAGCATACAGAATCTGCGCCTGCGCAGCGGCGCGCCTTTGATGCTCGATCATCTGTGGATACCGTTCGACCTCTTTCCGGGTCTCAGCGCAGAGACTTTCGCCGCACGTCGTGGATCGATCTACGGCTTCTATCAGGAAAGTTTCGGGATTTCGGTCGTGCGCGTGGTCGAAGACCTGGGCGGCGCGGTCGCCGACGAGGCGCTCGCGCTCGCGCTCGACGTGCCGGTCGGCACACCCGTGCTGCGCATCGAGCGCACCGCCTACACGTTCAAGGACAAGCCGGTCGAGTACCGCGTGCGCTTCGTCGAATCGAGCCAGTGCGTCTATCGCAACATCCGCGGATTGCAGGACTAGGCGGCGTTTCAAACGCCTCGCGTGCCTGTCGCCCGGATACGGCACACGTCACGACGCGTCCATCTGCGGGGCAAGTGTATCTGGTACGTGCTGCGCATTCGACGCCTCCAGCTCGCCAAGGTACGGGCGGTCAGGACGAATCCAGTTGGCGGCGATCGGCCCGAGCATGAGGAAGAACATCGAAAGCGCGAACACCGGTTGCCACGAATGCGTCGCGTCGACGAGCCAGCCGACGAGCGGCGGCGACGCCGACGCCGCAATACCGAGCCCCGTATTCATGATGCTGCTGGACGTGGCCGCGTGATTCGGCGCAAGGTCCATCGCCACAGCCCACAGTGGCGCCGTCACGAGTTCGGAGAGAAATAGCGCGGCGGCAAGAGAAAACGCGGCTGCCGTCAGCGATGGATGCAGGAACATCGGCACGAAGAACACAATCGGTGCGAGAAAGCCGATCGTAATCACGGTCTGGCGCGAACCGCGGATATTGCCGGTGCGTTTGAGCAGTAAATCGCTCAGCGTGCCGCCGAGCGTAGTGCCAACGACTCCGCTCAGAAAAATGCCGGAACTGAAGATTGCGGAATGGCGGATGTTCAGATGATAGGACTGCTCAAAAAACGAGGGCATCCAGTTCAGAAAGAACCAGAGAATCCAGCCGTGGCAAAAGCTCACGACCGTCGCGGGCCAAAGCGCGCGCAATAGCGGCTTCCAGCGCATCGGTACGCGCGCTTTGCCGACATTCGCGGGTAGCCCTGCGATTTCCTCGGCTGTAATGGCAGGATGGTCAGCGGGATTATCGCGGTAATACCAGATCCAGAGCACGACCCATGCGAGGCTCGCCACGCCGAGAATCATGAATGCCGCATGCCATGAAAACGCCCCAATGAGGACTGCGACGAGAATGGGCGTCGAGGCATTGCCAAGACGCGCGCATGCGTGCGTGATTCCTTGCGCAAACCCGCGTTGATCAGGTTTCATCCATGCTGTGAGCGCGCGAGCCGAGGCTGGGACGATCGGGCTTTCGCCGATACCAACGACGAAGCGTGCCAGCAGCAGCGTGAAGAAGCCGCCGGCGAAACCCGAGAGCAATGTGCCGACGCCCCAGAGCACGCCGCAGATCGCGAGCATTTTGCGCGAACCAAGGCGGTCGCCAATGAAGCCGCCCGGGATCATCGCGACCGCGTAAGTCAGCGCGAACGCGGAAAATACGAACCCGAGCTGGACGTTGCTCAGTTGCAGATCGCGCCGGATCACCAGCGCTGCCGTGGAAATATTGGTGCGGTCCACGTACATCAGGAACGACATGATGCACAGCACAAACAATACGCCGTTCGTAGCGCTCAACCGTCTCGCGGAACGAGTGAATGCCATCGCCTGTCTCCTGTTGACAGGACGAGGCGCTCGAGCGCCTCGTCCCATCTATCCAAGGCTCGCGCGCACCCTTTCTTGAGGGCGCGTCGTGGTGGCTACGTGCTGACTATAACGTCATTGTGAAGCGAGCCAGCATGCCGGAAAACCGCTGTTATTCGAGCACTTCGCCGTGCACGCCGGCCGCGAGCGTGTCCTTCTCCCAGCGCTTCATCGGCACGACTTCGGCGACGGGACCATTCGGGGAGCGAAACTTTACCGGCAGATGCCCTGGCTCGGTAAGAATCTGGCCGCCGTTCGCCTTGATCTGCTCTATGAAGGCGTCGAGGTCCTCGACTTCCATGCCGATGTGATGAATACACGGCGCCGGGCCCGCGAAATCCGCTTCGTCCGAATTCGATGACTCGTAGTGGATCAGGGTCAGGTCCATGTAGCCGTCGCTCAGGTGATGGGAGATGTGGTCGCCGTTCACGCCCTTGCGGCGCACCGTGTTGACGTGCTTATAGCCAAATACGTTCTCGTAGAACGCACGCTCCTTTTCGACGTCCTCGACCTTGAAGGCAATGTGCTTGATGAAATTCGGCATCGATATCTCCTGTGGGTGGCGCGCAGAGCATGTCTCGCGATGGAAGCAGTCTAGAACTACCCCTCCAACCATGTCAATCGAATCATTCGAATGATTCGAATTTATTGAGAGGCGTTACCCGGCCGTGGAACCGGTGAACCATACTGAACGAAACGCCCGTTTGTTTGGCGTGCGTTGGTCACGTAGCCGTCCGCGATACTGGAACTTTTGCGTACAAGCGCTCAAAACACCTTTCTCCACCAACATTTGAAATGCCGGTTTTTCAGTTCTTTACCCGGCCTCCCGGCGTTAAGCTTGTCAGTGCCCAAATAGAATCCAGGTCCTCTGAGTTCGCAAAGTCCGATGCCAGATTCAGTCCGGGGAGAATGCCCTGCAACGATGAATGGCGACATCGAGCCGGGCAGAGCCGTCGCAAGCAGCGCCGCCAAAGCGTGCACTGCAGCCGCAAGTGCGACGGAGGTCCAGCGAGCGTGATGCCGGGATTGCACGACAGCTACTGACTGCACGGTCTGACGCGCGCACAAAGTTAACTTGTAGATTACGCTACATATGAGTAGCATAATCTACATGAGCACGCTGCTGAGCTGGTCACTTCTTGTTTTGACGCTTCCCACCGAGAACGCGACCGCGCGCATGCGCTTCTGGCGCGCACTCAAGGCGCGGGGTTGCGCCGTGTTGCGCGACGGCATTTATCTGCTGCCGTACACCGAGGAGCGTGAGAGCGCGTTGCGCGAGCTTTCGGCCGCGATTGGCGAAAGCGGGGGCGCCGCGCACCTGCTGCGTGCGCCCAGTCTGGACGCGTCGCAGGAGGCCGAATTCTGCGCGCTGTTTGATCGCGCCGACGAATACGACAGCTTCATCCGCACGCTCGCCGATACCCGCAAAACGGTTTCCGGTCAGTCCGCCGCCGAACTCACAAAGGTATTGAGGCGCCTGCGCAAGGATTACGTGACCATCGTCGGCGTCGACTTCTTTCCGGGCGAGGCGGCCACGCGTGCGGAGGCGGCCTGGCAAGATTTTGCGGCACACGTGGACACGGTGCTCTCGCCCGGCGAGCCGCACGTGGCAGACCGCGCAATCCGATCGCTGTCCGTCGATGACTATCAGGGGCGGATTTGGGCGACCCGCAGGCGCCTGTGGGTTGACCGTGTGGCAAGTGCGTGGCTGATCCGCCGGTTCATCGATCGCGACGCGAGCTTTATATGGTTGACGTCGCCCGGCGCCTGCCCGGACAACGCGCTCGGCTTCGATTTCGACGGTGCCGCCTTTACTCATGTCGGCGAGCGCGTCACGTTCGAGGTGCTGCTGGCAAGCTTCGGTCTGGACAGCGATCCGGCGCTCCTGCGGCTCGGCGTAATGGTTCATGCGCTCGACGTGGGCGGCGCGAGCGTGCCGGAAGCTATCGGGTTCGAAGCGATCATGGCAGGCACCCGCGAACGTGCGGCCGACGACGACCAATTGCTCGACGGCATGAGCCCGGTGCTCGATGCGATGTACGCGCACTTCTCAGCCAGCGAAAGAAGCGGCGCTGCGGGGATGCGCCCTTGAGCACGACAACCGCGCACGTGCTTCAGGAACCTGCCGGAGCCCGTGACCGTCGTCGCAGCGGCCCTGATCGGCGCCGTTCTCTATCCGCAGTTCCATCCGCACGTGCGGTAATGCGAGGCGTGCGGAAAAATTGCGGGAAATGCCTGTGAAATCGGCGATGCCGTCGCGCGCTGCGGTGTGACGCTCGACCGCGCGAAGCGAAGTAACGTCGAGGCGTGAATCAGGGTAATGCGATGACTCCTGCGAGGACGCCACTTTCGATCCCGCTCCCGCCTGCGGGCGTGGAGCGGAGTGCGTGGCTGCTGCTTGCGGCACGGAGCCTGCGCGGGATTTGCGACGGATTCGTCGCCGTGTTGCTGCCAGCGTATCTGCTGTCGCTCGGTTTCGGGAAGCTCACGGTCGGCCTGATCGGCACCACCACCCTGCTCGGCTCGGCCATAGCGACGATTGTCGTCGGCCTGCTGGGTAGCCGTTATCCGCTGCGTGCGCTGCTGCTCTTCGCTGCCGCCCTGATGGCGGCAACCGGCCTTGCGTTTGGATTCCTGTCGTCACTCTGGCCGCTGCTCGTAGTGGCTTTTGTCGGCACGCTCAATCCAGGCTCGGGTGACGTCAGCCTGTTTCTGCCGCTCGAGCATGCACGCCTCGCCGAATCTGCAAAGGGCGACGCGCGAACTGCGCTCTTCGCCCGCTACAGCCTCGTGGGCGCGCTGTCGGCCGCACTGGGCGCGCTGCTTGCCGGGCTTCCCGACTGGATCGCGGCGCACTCCAGCGTTTCCGCGGTCCTCGCCATGCGCGGGATGTTTATCGTCTACGCGATAACGGGCTTCGCCGTCTTCCTGCTGTATCTGCGGCTACCGAAGCGTGAACCGCACACCATGGCTGCACGCGCACCGCTCGGTCCTTCGCGGGCGATCGTCACGCGCCTCGCGCTGCTGTTCAGCGTTGATGCGTTTGCGGGTGGGTTGCTCGTGAACTCGCTTCTGACGCTGTGGCTTATGCAGCGCTTTGGCCTTTCTCTTACCGCCGCAGGACAGTTCTTTTTCTGGTCGGGGTTGCTCAGTGCAGGTTCGCAACTGGTCGCTGCACCGATGGCGCGCAGGATCGGCCTGCTCAACACCATGGTGTTCACCCACATCCCATCGAGCGTGTGCCTGATCGCTGCAGCTTTTACGCCTTCACTGCCGGTCACCCTGCTGTTTCTGCTCGTGCGCAGCGCGCTGTCGCAACTCGATGTGCCGACCCGTAGTGCTTACGTGATGGCTGTCGTGACACCGCCCGAACGACCGGCCGCTGCGAGCTTTACCGCGGTGCCGCGCAGCCTCGCCGCGGCGATCGCGCCAACGATCGCAGGGGGGCTGCTTGGAGCCGGATGGCTCAGCGCCCCACTGATTGCATGCGGTACGCTCAAGATCGCCTACGATCTCGCGGTGCTCGCCGCCTTCCGTCATATCAGACTGGACGGAGGATCATCGTGAAAAGTACGCGTGCGGGCCATCGCTTCGTTGCGCGATGCATCGGCATGCTTCTAGCGGTCGCGGTGGCTGCCGGTTGTAGCGCACATGGAGCGGATGATGCAATATCCGGCAACCTGCCACTGAAACACGTGGAGGATGTACCGCTGCCAGGGCGCGCGTCACGATTCGACTATGAAAGCTACGACCCTGGCAGGCATCTGCTGTTCATTGCGCATCTGGGCGACAGCGAAGTCGTCGTCGTTGACACACTCGCATCGCGCGTCGTCGCCCGCATACCTGGGGTCTCCGCTGTGCACGGGGTGCTTGCCGTGCCCGAACTGTCCCGTGTGTATGCCTCCGCGACCGGCACGAACGAGGTTATCGCGATCGACGAGCACACGTTAAGGATCACTGCCCGGGCGCCCGGCGGCGTCTATCCGGACGGCATGGCGTATGCGCCCGACGCGCACAGGCTCTTCGTGTCAGATGAGACCGGAGAAACGGAGACGGTCATCGATGTCCCGAGCAATCGCCGTATTGCGACGATTCCGCTCGATGGCGAAGCTGGCAATTCGCAATACGACCCGGCTTCGCGGCACATCTTCGTCAACGTGCAGACACGACACCAACTGGTCGAAATAGACCCAGCCAGCAACACGATCGTTTCCCGCACCGATCTGCCGGGCGCGAAAGGCAATCACGGACTGCTGATCGTCCCGGAATCGCGCCTCGCGTTGATTGCCTGTGAGGACAACGACCGCCTGCTGGTGCTCGACATGCATTCGATGAAGGTTGTCTCGGCGTTCGACACCGGCGGCGATCCGGATGTGCTCGCGTATGACCCCGCGTTGCGCACGGCATACGTCGCCGGTGAGACGGGCGTCGTATCGATGTTCAGCGTGGACGCGTCCCGCGTGTCGAAGACCGGTGAAGGCACGGTCGGACCGAACGCACATGTCGTAGCTGTCGACGAGCAGACGCATCGATCCTGGTTCCCGCTGAGGGACGTCGACGGGCGTCCTGTGTTGCGCATCATGGCGCCCCGATGAGAGCAGGCGCGCAAATTTAGCGTGGCAGGAGCGCTATGTAATGCCATCCTCTTCGTTGTCGCGTAAGGGCGACGCACACGTGACATCAGCCTGGTAGAACGCCGCGAAACGGTCGAGTTGCCGCCGGGCTTCTTCGTGACCAATGCCTTCCTTCAGCACCGCGCTCGAAAAGCCCATGCGTTCCATCTGCAGCAACTGGTCGATCAGCACCTCGCCCGTTGCCCGCAGGTCTGCCTTGAAGCCGAGCCGGCGACGCACGAGATAAGCCTGGCTATACGCGCGGCCATCGGTGAACGACGGGAAGTGCAGCTCGACTCGCGCGGCGCCCGCGATTTCGGCAGCATAGGTGAGCGGGTCCGCGTCGTTGGGCAACGCAAGGACTGGCGTGGCTGCATCGGCGGCATGGTCGGGTGCGCTAAGCACGCGAATGCGGGCAACGGTCTTCATGCGGGATCCTCCGCTGTTGCGCGAACGGCGTCCGCGGCCGCCTTGAACGGTTCGTGCCCGACCCGGCGCACGGTTTCGATGAACGTCTCGCGACGCTCGCCCCCGTGCACGCGCAGCGCCAGATAGCAGCCGAGCACCGCTTCGACTGCGTCGGTCACCTCGTGCGCGGCAAACGACGGGCCAATGACCTTGCCGGGCCGCGCATCGCCGCTACGCGCAGAGCCGTCCGCGCCGCCGAGCGTAATCTGGTACCACTCTGCGCCGTCCTTATCGACGCCGAGTATGCCGATATGCCCGCTGTGATGATGGCCGCACGAATTGATGCAGCCGCTGATATGCAGATCGATCTCGCCGATATCGTTTAGCTCGTCGAGGTCCTGGTAGCGCTCCATGATGCTCTGTGCGATCGGCAGCGAGCGGGCGTTGGCGAGCGCGCAGAAGTCGCCGCCAGGGCACGAGATCATGTCGGTGAGCAGATGCACGTTGGCGCTGGCGAGCTGAGTGTCGACGGCCGCGCGCCAGAGCGGCAGCAAGTCGTCGACATGCACCCATGGCAGGACGATGTTCTGTGTGTGCGTGACACGCGCTTCGCCTGCCGAGAAGCGGTCCACGAGATCCGCCACGCGTTCGAGCTGCTCTGCCGAGGCATCGCCTGGCGCCTGCAGGACGCGTTTGAACGAGAGCGTGACGATGCGCAGCGACGGGTCCTTGTGCGGCGCGACGTTGCGCTCGAGCCAGCGCCGGAACTGCGGCGTTTGCCGGGCTGCGTCCTCGCGTGCAGCGGTAGCGGCGGTGTCGGCGGGGCGGCAGGCGGCCACCTGCTCAGGCACGACGAAATACGCGCGCATGCGCTCCAGTTCGGTCTGAGGGATCGTATGTGGACCGCCGTCGAACTCGACGATTTGCCGGAACTCCTCCTCGACTTCGTCGACGAAGCGCTGGCCCTCGCCTTTCGCGAGAATCTTGATGCGCGCCTTGTATTTGTTGTCGCGCCGGCCGAACTGGTTATACACGCGAACGACCGCCTCGATGTAATTCATGATGTGCCGCCACGGCAGGAATTCGCGCAACACGATGCCAATGACCGGCGTGCGCCCCATGCCCCCGCCCACCGTGACGCGAAAGCCCAGCTCGCCGTTTTCATTGTGAAGGAGGCGCAGCCCGACGTCGTGCCAGCCGGTCGCCGCGCGATCTTCCATGGCGCCCGTCACCGCGATCTTGAACTTGCGCGGCAGAAACGCGAACTCGGGATGCAGTGTCGTCCATTGCCGCATGATTTCGGCAAAGGGCCGTGGGTCGGCGATTTCGTCGGGCGCCACGCCTGCGCGCTCGTCGCATGAAATATTGCGGATGCAGTTGCCGCTCGTCTGGATGCCGTGCATGTCGACCGTGGCGAGCAGGTCCATCACATCGGCCGCTTTCGACAGCGGAATCCAGTTGAACTGGACGTTGGTGCGCGTCGTGAAGTGCGCGTGGTGCGTCGGCAGGCGAACGGTGCCGAGCTTGCGCTGGGCCTCCAGTGCACGGCGGTAGACCTCTGCGTCAGGCTCGTCGTACTCGCGTGCAATGCGCGCCAGGACGCGAATCTGCGCGCTTGAAAGTTCACCGTATGGAACGGCGACACGCAGCATCGGCGCATGCCGCTGGACATACCAGCCATTCTGCAGACGAAGCGGGAGGAATTCCGCGTCGCTAAGCTTGCCAGTTTGCCAGCGCTCGATCTGGTCCCGAAACTGGGCAGCGCGGCTCGCCACAAAGGCCTTGTCGAATTCGTTATAACGATACATGGTGACTGCGGAAATGCCGAACTTCCGGCGAATACGGAGCGTCGACCTTATCGCGCCGCTGCCTCCGGTTAAAGCAGCAGACGACGACTAAACGAGCGCAGCAGTTGCTGCGCTCGCGGACGGTTCAGGTTTTACGCGAGCCCCGGGATGAGTAAGAGGCTCGACAAGCGTGTGCATCGCCTGAAGTTCGGCCATGGTCCGTCAATCTGCTGCCGCCCGGACCGGCATTGTCGAGCACCCTGCCGGACGCCGGGGCGGCTTCTGTCCCGGACAGATTTGCACCTGTGCCGTTGACGAGATCGGCGGGGGTCGACGCCACGTAACGTAAAGAGCAATTCGGGCCGCGCGCCGGTGCCGCATCGCGTTCACGCCGATGCCCGGTGCGCGATGGCGTGTTTCCTGCCGACGACGCGCAACTGCGCAACCTGTTGCTGCACGTCGAGGGTCTGAGTCGGCTCGTCGACGATCTGCGCGTGGTCACGCTCCAGGACAGCGGCCGGCTCAACATGCTGCTCGCACCGACCGACGTGTCCGTCGAAGTCCGGCGCGCGGTCGAGTCGATGCGCAACGTGCTGGAGAGCACCGGGCTCGCGGTGGAGTTGACTCTCGCGCCGGTGGTCCTGCGCTGCGATGCGGCACGCGTTCGCCAGGCGGTACTCGCGGTGCTCGACAACGCGCGCCGCCACGCGCGGACGCCACGGCCTTGTGCTTCCCGGCGCCGCAGTGGCCCGCGAAAATCCCACGCCGAGCAGGATCAATTGAGCTATAATATCGGCTCAATTGATCAACGGCGGGTACGTACCATGCAACTCGTTTCCCCCGAGAAAATCGCCGCAGTCATGGGTCTCAGCCCGGTTCCGCATTCGATTGCCGAACTCGAGGCTCAGGTTGCTGAAGGCCTGCCCAAATCTGCCTTACGGCACGGCGTCGAGCAGATCGCCCTGACCGCGGAGTCAAGGCGTGCGCTCCAGGCGCGCATCGTCCCCGAGGCAACCTACAAACGTCGGCGCGACAGGCTCACACCTGACGAATCGGAAAAAACAGAGCGACTCGCGCGGGTCTACGCGAGCGCGGCGTACGTCTGGGACGACCCGGCGGATGCGCGAACCTTCCTTGCGACGCCCCATCCCCTGCTGGAGGGGCGCGCGCCGCTCGAGGTCGCGCTGACCGAGCTGGGCGCGCGCCGTGTTGAAGAGCTGCTCTGGAAGCTCTTCTACGGACTGCCAGCCTGATGAGGATTTTCCGCATCGCCGACAGACGCCATCCGGTCTGGAGCGGTACCGGCGCCATGCTGGTCGGCGGCCGGTTCAACAGCCCAGGCCGTCCAGTCATCTATGGCGCGCTCACCTTCGCGGGCGCCATGCTGGAGGTGCTGGTTCACGCAAGAATCGGCAAGGTGCCAAAGACGCACGTCTGGGTCGAGGCACAGGTTCCCGATGGTGTGCGGATCGAAAGGCAGACAACGGCCACGCTCCCGGGAGGATGGGACGGACCGTCCCCCGAGATCGCACGTGGGTTCGGCAACCTCTGGCTGGAGGAATGCCGCTCTGCGATCCTGATCGTGCCTTCGGTCGTTGCGCGCGCCGAAACCAATGCCCTGGTGAATCCCGCACATCCGGACGCTGCGAAGATCGTCATATCCGAAAGCCAGCCCGTCGTATGGGATGAACGCCTGTTCCTTCTGCCCGCGGAGGGCGGCTCCGCGAACGCAGAACGTCATTGAACGCTTCCTGCTCCCAAGGCTCAGACAGTTGCCGCCGGCGGCTGTCCGCTTTCCCGATCGGGCGCGACTGCGCGCGATGAGAAGCTGCCGTTCGTTAGCCGGGTCGTTCGTAGACCCAGACTGACCTCAACACCGCCACTTCGACGTCCGAATGGAATGGCTTGAGCGTGCCGATCGCGCCGCACGGGGACATGGTCGATGCGCCTGCTCGGCGCACACGACAAAGCACCAGGGCGATCTCATCCGCGCAGCACCGCACCGGGGAACTTGAACAACGCATCATGTCGTGCAGCAACCCCGTAGGGACAATGCCACTTCATTCAGGATTCCAACCATATCTTGCGCAATCTGGCCAAGCGGCGTGTCTGGCCCGAATATCTTGAGCACGCCGCAGGTGAACAGCGATTCGTGATGGGCTTTTGGCACGATGCCGCCGAGCACCACCGGCGCGCCGCAGCCGCGCTCGCGCAACGCGTCGAGTAGCGCGGGCACCAGCGTCGCGTGCGCGCCCGCGAGCGTCGAAACCCCGACGATATCGGGCTCGCGCGAGTCGGCCCAGCCAGCCGCCTCGTGCGGCGTTGCGAACAGCGGTCCCAGGCTGACTTCGAAACCTGCGTCGCCAAGCGCAGCCGCTACAACACGTGCGCCGCGATCGTGGCCGTCCTGACCTAGCTTCACGAGCGCCATCCGCGGCTTGCGTCCATTTGCTGCGCACCAGCGCGAAACAGCGTGCTGCGCCGCCCTCCACGCGGCGTCGCCCTCGCACGCGCCCGACCAGGCGGACGCCTCGCATGTGAGCGCGGCGTGCCAGCGCGGCCACACACGCTCGAGCGCCGCAGTGCACTCTCCCACTGTGGCGCGCGCGCGAATCGCATCAATCGTCGCGGCGAGCAAATTGCCCTCACCCGTGCGAGCGCATTGTGCAAGCGCATCGAGCGCGGTATCCACGCGTGGCGCATCGCGAATTGATTTCATCTGCCGCAAGCGCTCGACCTGCATCGTGCGCACCACGCGTCCGTCGACTTCGAGCCGCTCACTCCCGGTGGCATGTGCCTCGCGGCAATGATTCACGCCCACTACCACGCGCTCACCCGAGTCTATCTGCGCCTGAGTGCGAGCCGCGCCGCGATGCAACCCCGCCTGTACCCAGCCCGATTCGATGGCGGCGATCACGCCGCCTCGATGATCGATTTCGGCGAGCAGCGCTTTCACGTCTTCCACCATACGCGCCGTGAGTGCTTCGATCAGATACGAGCCGCCCCACGGGTCCACCACGTCGCACAGCCCCATCTCGTGCTGCAGGATCAGTTGCGTGTCGCGCGCGAGCGTAGCGGCCGCGTCGCCGGGCAGCGACAGCGCTTCGTCCCACGCGTTCGTGTGCAGCGACTGCGTGCCGCCGAACACGGCTGCCATGGCCTCCACTGTCGTGCGCACGACGTTGTTTTGCGCACGCTGTGCATGCAAACTCGATCCCGCCGTCTGGCAATGCATTCGCAGCTGCATCGCGCGCGCCGAGCGCACGCCGAGTGCCTGCGCGAACTCGGCCCACATCACCCGTGCGGCGCGCAGCTTGGCGATCTCGCCGTAAAAGTCGCGCCCCACGGCGAAAAAGAAGCTCAACTGGGCACATACGCGATCTGCATCGGCCCCTTGTTCGACTAGCCGCCGGACGTATTCGCGCGCGTTGGCGAGCGTGAGCGCAAGTTCGAGTGCGCCATCCGCACCGGCTTCGTGCAGGTGATAACCGGAAACCGACATCGCATTGAAATGAGGCAAATGGGCGAGCAGGTAGTGCACCACGTCAGTCGCGATCCGTAACGAAGGTTCAGGCGCGAAGATATACGCGTTGCGCGCCATGAACTCCTTGAGGATGTCGTTCTGGATCGTGCCGCGCAGTTGCGCCACGTCGAAGCCCGACTCCTCGGCCGCAACGATGAACGCGGCGAGCACGGGCAACACCGCACCGCTCATCGTCATCGATACGGAGACGGCGTCGAGCGCCACACCATCGAAGAGCCGCTTCATGTCCTCGACGGAGTCGATCGCAACGCCCGCCATGCCCACATCGGCGGCCGCACGATTGTGGTCGGAATCGTAGCCGCGATGCGTGGGCAAATCGAACGCGACCGACAACCCCTTCGCACCGCGTTCGAGCGCACCCCGGTACGCGAGATTCGAGGTGGCGGCGTCGGCGTAGCCCGTATACTGGCGAATGGTCCATGGGCGCTGCGTGTACATCGTCGCGTGAATGCCGCGCTGGAACGGATATTCGCCTGGACGCGCATCGAGCCAGGGCACGTCGGCGAGGTCGGTCTTCGTATAGAGCGCCTTGCGCGGCGCCATGCCTCGTTCATTCATGCGACCACCGTTTATGTGTGATGACTTCGGCGATGCGCATCCCGTCCGCCGCGCGCGAAATGGTGCACCAGTGCGAGAGCCCGTCGTGGCCCGCGTGGCGCGCGCCGAACGACAGCGTGAGCCGGTCGCCGACATTCGCGTTGCCATAGAACACCATGTCGCGCTCGGCCAGCGTGGGCGGCGCGGAGTGCTGCGCGGACCGCCAATGCCACTCGGCGCGCTCGACCATCGACTGGAAGCTCGCGAAATACAGCAGGTGCGCGCCGTTGAAATCGAGCGAGGGACAAGGCAGATAGTCGACCACATGCTCGACCGCATGCGCCGCGCGATCGAGACGGCCATGCCGCGTCCAGTCGCCCACGCGCAGCCGCTTCGCTTGCGCGATCAGCGCCTGCGCGGCGGCGGGCGTCGCAGGCGCGGGGGAACCGGCGAACATCGCCTTGCACACCGAGCGGTTGTCGCCGGCCTGCTCGCGCCGTACGAACGTGGACATCATCTCGACGTTCGTCACCACGCTCTCGGTGGTAAAGACGCGAAACAGGCCGAAATGGCGCGCGCCCGCGATCCGCCTCACATCCGCTTCGATCGCGAAGCGCTGGTTCTCGCTCACGTCTTCGAGCCGCGCTTCGCGCACGCGAATCGCCGTGAAGGCCGCATACGATTTGCGGCCTTCGTCGTCGTAGAAGTCCGGCGTGTTCAGCTGTGCCTGTGCCGCAAGCGCATTCCAGTGCAGCTGGCCGCAGGTGCGCAGGAGCCACTGCTCGGACAGTCCAGCGAAAGCCAGCTCCGGCATGCCCGCGATGTAATGCGTGCGGGTTTGCGCGGGCGCACGCTCGCTGTCACGCCGCGCGCGCATCGAGCCTCGCAGGCGCTGAAATCTGGTCGGCCAGCCACGCGGCGTCACGCGCGATGCCCGAGAAACGCCCCGAGCCCCACGTGTGCAGCCACGGCAGGCCCAGAAAATAGAGCCCTTCCTGCGCCGTCACGCCGCGCGTGTGGCCCGGATAGCCGCGCCCGTTGAAGACAGGCAGATCGATCCAGCTGAAGTCGGGCTGAAAACCGATGCACCAGACGATGCTGCCGATGCCGCTCGCGGCGAGATCGAGCGACGTGCGCTCATCCGGCGGCGTCCAGACCGGACGATAGGGCTCGCCCGGCGGCGCCTCGATACCGTTGTGCGCGATGAAACGATCGATCGAAGCGTTGATGCGGTTATACGTTTCGTCGGCGCTATCGAGATTGGCGCGCAGATTCCCTTTGAAGCGCAGCGCGCCGTCGGCGAAATCCTCGAGCACGCCGTACAGTTCCATGCCTTCGCTCGCGAACTTGCGCAGATCGATGTCGCGCCCGCCGTCGCGGCCCGTGACGTAGTGATTCGTGTTGTCGCGCACGCCTTCGCGTAACGGATGTTCTTCGACCGGCATGTCGTAGTACTTCATATCGGCGAGCCAGTCGACCACGTCGCGGCCGCGATAGAAGCGCGCGCAGCGCGGTGCCTCACCGACGGCGAGCACGACCTTGCGCCCGGCAAGATGCAGGTCTTCGGCGATCTGCGCGCCCGACTGCCCCGAACCGACGACGAGCACCGCGCCCTCGGGCAACGCCGCCGGATTGCGATACGCCGACGATTGCATCTGCACGATCGACGCGGGGAGCCGCTCGGCCATGCGCGGCACGATCGGCGTGTGATAGCCGCCCGAGGCGATCACGACCTGATCGGCGCTCAATGCCCCGTGGCTGGTCTGCATGAGAAAGCCGCCGTTGGGCCGCTTCGACACGCGGGTAACGGCAACGCCTTCGCGCACAGGGGCATCGACATGGCGTATGAAGCCGTCGAGCCACGTAATGATTTCGTCCTTCTTCATGAAGCCGTGTGGTTCGTCGCCGCGATACGGGTAGCCCGGCAGCGCGCATTGCCAGTTCGGCGTGACAAGCGAGAACGCGTCCCAGCGCTGCTCGCGCCACGTATGCGTGACAGCGCGCTTTTCGAGCACGACGTGATCGATGCCGCGTTGCTTGAGGTAGTAGCTCATCGACAGGCCGGCCTGACCGCCGCCGACAACCGCCACGCTGAAATGCTCTTCGGGAACCGGCGGGTTGGCCGCGAGAGTCTGGGTGGACATGCAAACCTCCTTGATAGATTCAGTCTACGCTCACGACGGTCACCTGAGCCGCCGGTTGCGAACGGTAGGGTTGTGCGGCAAGCTCGATCGCTGTCCACTGGTCTCGTGCCGACGAACACGCGTAGCCGAACTTCTCGCGCACGCGCTCCGACGCCGCGCTCAGCGCGTCGTGCGCCTTGACGAGAAAGAGTTCGAGCGGGTACACGCCGGGCTGCAGATGCTCGCGCACGATGGTCGAAGGGGAATAACAACGTTCTTCGTGGCCGTCGGGCCAGCGCACCACGAAATGGGTAACAGGCATGATTCCTCTCCGCGAGGGAAGCTCAGATAGATGACTACACGGTCGATTGCTCGAACGCGCGCGTCGCGCGGCGGTCGGCAGGCACGATGAACGGCTGCGCATCGAGGCGCCAGACGCTGCGCGTTTCACCGCCAAGTTGCAGGTCGATGGAGGGCTCGCCGTGAATCTCGCCGATCTGCGCACATGCGATGTTCCGCGCCTGAAAACGCGCAATGACCGCATCGACGTGCTCGTCCCGCACGCTCAGCAAATAGCCATAGCTCGGGAAAATCTCCAGCCAGCGTGCGAGCGGCACGTCCGCAGGCTTGGGCAATCGATCGAGATCGATGCACACGCCCACGCGCGAGCACTCGGCCAGCATCATCGCGGTTCCCGCGATGCCCGCCATGCTGATGTCCTTCGCGGCCGCGCAGAGCCCGCTTTCGGCAAGTTCCGCGAGCACCGCCAGGTCGCCGCGCAGACGTTGTGCGGGCGCCTCGGTCGCGGCGTTCCAGTATGGATACGGCTCCACGAAGGCGCCGCGCAGGTCCACGGCCATGAGCAGCTTCTCGCCGGCCCGGGCTGCAAAACTCGAAAGCAAATACTTTGCTCTACCGAGTATTGCCACGGCGAGCTGCGTACGCTCGCTGCGCGCATTGCTATGGCCGCCGACGATCGGCACGCCCAGTTGCCGCGCCGCCGCCGCCATGCCTTCGAGCACCGGCGCGGCGGGTTCTACGCCATCGCTCCAGATCACATCGACGACGGCAATCGGACGGCCCCCCATCGCGCATACGTCGCTGACGTTCACGAGCACCGAGCAGTAGCCGGCGAACCACGGCATCGCTTCGATCAGGTCGCTCACCATGCCTTCGGCCGCGAAGAGCAGATACCCGTCGCCGTCGGGTATGGCGGCACAGTCGTCGCCCGCCGCCATCACCGCGGAGTCCGCGTTGTCGTTGCTACCCGCACCCAGCGCGGCCAGCATCGGCGCGATATCGGTCTTGTGCGCGACGCCGCGGCCCGCACGCAGCTTCGCTACGATTTCGTCGAGCGTCACGCTGCCCTCCGCTGATCGATGACGAAGCCGTCGAAAGGCGTGGCGCAGGCAGGATAGTGCGCAAGGTCGGCCTGCATGACGTGGTGCGCACGCCCGAAGAACATCGCCTCCTCGACCGTGTGCCAGTGCAGCCGGCGAAAGAGCGGCGCGTTCTGCGCCTGGACGTGCGCGAGAAACGTCTCGCAGCCGAAGGCGTGAGCACTGCTCACGGCAAGACGGATCAGGGTCGCGCCAATGCGGCCATGGCGCCGGTATGGTTCACTCACCGCGAGGCGCGAGCCGTACCATGTCGCTTCCGTCGCGTGGTCGCGATGAATACGCACGGTGCCGACCACTTGCGGCGACTCGCTGTGCGGATCGAGAACGGCAACGAGCAGTTGCGCGTGCGCGTCGATCTCGTCGCGATCGTCCTGTGCGAAGATGCCTTGCTCCTCGCAGAACACGGCGCGGCGAATGGCAAACGCGGCTTCTCGCTCCCACTCATAACGCGCCCAGCGCACCACCATGACCTCGTCCCCGGCGACCGGATGAATGACGTTCATGCGGCCACCTTTTCGAACGAAGAGAGCGAGGAACACGCGCCGCATTTTCCGCAGCCTGCCTTGATATCGGACGTGCGCAGGCCGGCCTCGCGCACCATCGCGCCAAGCGGCGCGAGTATCGAGCGCATGAATTCCGCCGTGGGTGGCGCATGATCTTCCAGCGGCGTGCCGGAGATGGGCACGAACGGCACGACGAACGGATACACACCGATACGCAGCAGTTGCTGCGCCATTTCGAGTACACGCTCGGGCGTGTCGCCGAGGCCTGCGAGGATATAGGTGCTCACCTGGCCGCGCCCGAACACCTCGACCGCCGCTTCGAACGCCGCCATGTAACGGCTCACGGGCACCGTCGCCTTGCCGGGCATGATGCGCGCGCGCTCGGCCTCCCCCAGCACTTCCAGATGCATGCCGAGCGAATCGATGCCCGCCTCGCGCATGCGCGCAAACCACGCATCGTCGTCAGGCGGCTCGCATTGTGCCTGCAGCGGCAAATCGACCGCGCGCCGGATCGCACGCGCGCTATCGCACAGGACGGCCGCGCCGCGATCGGGCGTGGACGGCGTGCCGGTCGTCAGCACCATGTGCTTCACGTTGTCGAGCAGCACGGCCGCGCGCGCCACTTCAGCAAGCTGTTCCGGCGTCTTGTGTGCGACCGTGCGCCCCGCCGCGAGCGACTGCCCGATTGCACAGAACTTGCACGCCTTCTTGCGGCTCTCGTAGCGAATACAGGTTTGCAGCACCGTGGTGGCAAGCACGTCGGTGCCATGCAGTGTGGCGATGTGCGAATACGGCACGCCGTCGAGCGTTTGCAGCTTGTAAAAGCGCGGCTGCCTTGCGAACGCGATCTGCGCGACGGGGATACTGCCGCGCTTGAGGACGCTCACGCCGTTGGCGTCGGGTGCATTCGCGACGAACGCGGACTGGTGCGCGCTGTGCGTATGCACGGGCACCATCAGCGTGACGCCGTCGATCACCACGGCCTTGTGATCGGACGGCCCCGCGCCGCCACGCCTCGACAGCCCCTCGTGATCGGGCGCGGCAAGGCGCAGGCCGCTCGACTGCAGCTCAGTCAAGAGTTGCAGGCTCGATTCCGGGAAATTGACGCTGGCATTCATCGTGGGAGCTCCATGAAGCGGTGACGGGCGTGTCGTCGAAGGAGAAAACAGGCGTGGCGGGTCGTTCGTTGATCGCGAGACTGAGCAGTTCGGGCCGCGCATAGTGGCCAACCGAATCCATCATCCGTTTGCGCTTGGTGATGAGCGCCATGTCGAGATCGGCGATCACCATGCCCTCGCCTTCGCGCAGCGGCGCGGCCAGATGCTGGCCTTCGGGCGAGACGATCGCCGCATTGCAGCCGCCGCGCAATGCCTTTTGCAGCTTTGGATCGCTGGTGACGGAGGCGATCTGCGCGTCGGTCAGCCATCCCGTTGCGTTGACAACAAAACAACCCGACTCGAGCGCGTGATGTCGGATCGTCACTTCGATCTGCTCGGCGAAGATCGGCCCGACGAGGGAACCCGGAAACTGACTGCAATGGATCTCCTCGTGCTGCGTCATCAGCGCGTAGCGCGCCAGCGGGTTGTAGTGCTCCCAGCAGGCGAGCGCGCCGACGCGGCCCACAGCAGTGTGCGCGACCTTCAGGCCGGCTGCGTCGCCCTGCCCCCAGATCATTCGCTCATGGAACGTGGGGGTGAGCTTGCGCCGCTTCACCTTGATCTGGCCGTCAGTATCGAAGATCAACTGGGTGTTGTAGAGGCTGCCGTGGTCGCGCTCGTTCACGCCGAGCACGATCACCATGCCGTGCTCGCGCGCGAGCGCGCCGATGGTTTCCGTCACCGGGCCGGGTATCGTCACCGCCTGCTCGTACAGCCGCAGATGCTCTGCGCCCGACTGCACCGGCGGCAGCACGAACGAAAAGTACGGGTAGTACGGCAGAAACGTTTCGGGAAACACGGCCAGTTGCACGCCCTCGCGAGCGGCGCTGACGATCGCGTCGCAAACGCGCGCGAGCGTGCCCGCGCACGATTCGAGATCCGGCGCGATCTGCACGGCGGCGGCGCGAACGATGCGCTTCGTGGATGGAGTCGACATGGCGATACCCGTGCGAACTCAAACCGTCCAGGTGTCGATCACGAGCGCGTTCGACTTGCGATGCAGCAGCTTCAGGTCGAGCACGTCGAGCGGATTGATGGCCCGCACGCCTTCGATCAGCGCGGCTTCGCTTTGCCCGTAGAGTGCCTGCAGCGCGAAGCGGCACGCGTAGACCTTGCCGCCTTCGGCCATGAACTTCATCAACTGGTTGTTGAAGTTCAGATGACCCGGAAAGGCTTCGGCCCCGAGCGTCGGGAAACCGCGCTGCACGCCCAGCATCACACCCGGGCCGTAGAGCAGGATCGACGTTTCAAACCCCTTGCGCTGCAAGCGCGTGGCCTGGAGCATGTTGACGAAGCCGATGGAACCTTCGAACGCGACGGTATGGAACGTGACGAGCGCTTTCTCGCCGCGTTCTGCCTTGACGTCCTCGAAAACCTTCTCTTCGTAATCGACGAGGAAGTCACCGGTCTTGTGGGCGGGCGTGGTGATGGCGGGCATTGCATGACTCCGTTCAATGATTGAGGACTGTGGCCGACCGGTGGCCGGCGTCTGTCTTTTCGCAACGGGTATGCCATCAAGTGGCACGCGTCATGCAATCAATTGCCAATCAATGCCGCGTGCCGCGAATGATCCAGGTGATGATTTCTCGCGAAGCGCGGGCGAGGCGCGCGTGGATGATGTGGGTCGCAATCCGCACAGCGCCGCGTTCGCCCCGGCGTTGGGCAACACGCCAGCGATTCAGGTGCATGCATGCATCATTTCGGATCATTCGATGCGATCACCTGCAATCAATTGTTTTATTTTTCGCGACTCATTCTCACTAGAATGAATCAGCCCATCCTGGAAGGCGCTTTTGCGCAATGCCCTATGTCGAACATGACCGCCCACTGGCTCAAACGGCTTGCCGAAAGTGACAAGCCCGTTTATCAGACCATTCCCGATCTCATCGAAGAAGACGTGGCGAGCGGCCGCCTGCGACCACGTGACCGCCTGCCGGCGTTGCGCGATCTCTCCGACGCACTCAAGATCAATTACACCACGCTCGCGCGCGGCTATGCCGAAGCGCGCAAGCGGGGCTTGATCGATTCGCGCGCGGGCAGCGGTTCATACGTGCGAGGACGGCCGCCCGCGGTCCCGCTTCGCGCTGGCACCGCGCTGGAAATGACCATGAACATGCCGCCCGAGCCGCCGGAATTGACGGCGCTGCTCGCGGAGTCGGCGGCGCAGATCATCGGCACGGCCGACCCGTGGTCCATGCTTCGCTATCAGGATTTTGGGGGCTCGCAGTTCGAGCGCAGCATGGCGAGCCAGTGGCTGCGCCACACGCTGCCTTCGCTTCGCGCGGATGCGCTGCTGGTCTGCCCCGGTATCCATAATGCGCTCGTCGCATTGCTGCTGCGGCTCGTCAAGCCCGGCGAAGCCATCTGTACCGACTGCCTCGCGTATCCCGGTTTGAAAGTGATCGCAAATCAGCTGGGCATGCCGCTCGCACCGTTGCCCCGCGACGACGAAGGCCTCAACGCCACGGCGTTCGAAGCGCTCTGCAAGACGCGCAAGCCCGGCGTGCTCTACTGCAATCCCACGCTACAGAATCCGACCACGCGCACGCTCTCGCAAACCCGCCGCGAGCATATTGCCGATATCGCGCTTCGCTACAACGTGCCCATCATCGAAGACGACGCCTACGGCATGCTCTGCGAAACGCCGCCTGTCGCGCTCGCCACGCTCGCGCCCGAGCTCACCTACTACGTGACGGGCATGTCCAAGTGCTTCGGCGCAGGCTTGCGTGTGGCCTTCGTCGTCGCGCCGGGCGCGCGTCATGCGGAGCGGCTTTCGGGCGCGTTGCGCGCGACCACCGTGATGGCGAGCCCGTATATGTCGAATCTCGCGGCACGCTGGATCGAAAGTGGCGTTGCGCAGCAAATGCTCGAGGCCATTCGCAATGAATGCGCAGTACGCCAGCACATCGCGGCACAGGTGTTTGCGGCGCGCGAAATCGAAGCGTCCAGCGACTGTTTTCATCTTTGGCTTACGGTGCCTTCGGAAACGGGCTGGAGTGCTTCGGAACTCGCATCGCATTTGCGCACGAAGCAGATTGGCGTGGTCTCGGGCGCGGCATTCAGCACCGATGGCAATCCGCCCAATGCCGTGCGCATCTGCCTTGGCGGGCCCGGCGATGCAACGGCCATGGAGGAGTCGCTGCACCTCGTGGCGGACATGCTCGATCATCCCGACCATCTGCATTCGCCAATGCTCTGAAAGGCGGCTTGCTCATTTTCGGCGAGGTCTACTGGCTTCGCTCCTGAGTACGCCCCACCGCGACGCTTTCCGCCCCAACAGTCAACAGGCGCAACTGTTCAAGCAACTTGACCGCAGGACTCGGCAAGATGCCGTGGCGGCGCCGAAACACAGTGAGCGTGCGCTTTCCGACTACGCCGGGAAGATCGAGCGTATCGAACACACCGGCCTTGCTTTCAGTGAGATACATCGGACATTGCGGTATCGGACTACGGATTTCCAGCTTTCCTTCTGCGCGGATTGCGTGTCGACCACCGTTCCGGCGATAAGCGAGGGTTCGCGAATCGTTCGATACATCAGATAGGCGAGCACAAGCCCCGGCGCTGCGACGATGGCGAAAACGATACGCCACGACGGCACGACACCAAGCAACTGCGTGGCAATAATCGGCCCGAGCCCCAAACCAAACAACGCGAAGCATCCCTGGATGAAGCCAAGGTTCAGCCCGCGACGTTCGGCCGGGGACGCGTCAGCTGCGGCAGCGAAGCTCGTCGGGCAATTCGAGCCTTCGGTCATACCCATGAGAACCCGCGACAGGATTAAAACCGAGATCCCGCTGACCAGCCCGGTTGCGCCTGACAGAAAGGAAAACAGGATAATGGAAGGAATAAGGATTCTCCGACGACCAACCCTGTCGGAGATTCCTCCCATCAGAACAGCAAATATGCCCCACGTGAGACCTAAGGCTGCAGTAACGTTGCCGAGATCCTGATATGTCAGGTTCAGATCACGCATCATCTGAGGAAAGAGCGGCGTGATTAGCCAACGGTCAAGTCCAACGAGGCCGAAGCCAAGTGCAAGCAGGAATACAGTCTTTCTTTCATAGCGTGTGTCGTTTGCGATGTTATTAGTCATGTCGTCTGTGTCTCCGGTGGCAAGGGGTCGCAAATCGGCTGCGATCTGATGCGGTGTTCTCCAGGCAGAACCGCGCAGTGCGACCAATCGTCGGTCGCGAAAAATTTCTGCGGTTGACTGACAGCGAACGACTTTTTGACCGGGGGACGACAATCGGCTATGGAGTAGCCGGCTTTGTCAGGGCGACAGGAGGGAAGCGGTGGAATGGAATGATGAAAAAGACGACATCACTTGACCAGGGTAGCGGCCAGGGTAAACGCACGATTTCCCGGAAAGCCGCATCCGATAAGGCTATGCGAGCCGGTCAGACCACAGAGGAATATTTCCGACCCGGATTCGCTGAAGGAATACGTCGACGAGCCACCGCGATCAAAGTTCAAGAACCCGCGCCTCAGCGCCCGGCGCCAGGACCGGTTCGTAACGTTAGCCGGTTCGTTACCGCCCTGACACCACGGACTGACCTTGCCGCGTTCCCGGCCCGCGCGATCTGTGAGTGGTGTGGCACCGACCCTGTCAGCGTAGCGATACCGCTGCGTACCCGGACCTGAATATTCATGGAATTCAGGCCTGGTGTCCGAACGAGAGCACGGCGGACGTCACCAGCCAGCATCGTATCCGACCTGCCTCGCTGCGTAGACGGCGCCACCGCTCCAGTTTGCGCGGACCTATCGACAGCGGAACCTGTACTTGTTTGGGCGCTCGCATAGGTTGTGCCATTTACGGTGGCGAATGCTAACAAGGCACCGATGAGTCGTCGCTTATCGCTGCTTCTCATGCTCGCTCCTGTAGTTGCACGCCGCTTCCTTGCATGAAAAGAAACCTGCAACCGTTTTCAATGCGCTTTCCAACTGAGCTGATCCGGTCCTTTTCGATATTACAACAGATGCTCTCCAATTCATTCGACCTGCTAACCCATTATGCGCGAGCGGCGGCGTGCCCGGCATCGAACAGGCAACGCTTAGGTTGTTGATTTCGCATCCTGCTCGACTGATGCGACGACCTTGAAGAAGCCGTCGAAGACGAAGAAGATCATCAGCATCGCGGTCGGACCCCACGCGTCTTCTACCAGCCGTACTTGAGTTCGATACCCGCGTAGTCGGCGTTGTGACCGCCGGCCTGGCGTATCGTGTTCCCTACCTGAAAGTGCACGGCTTCGATCGAACCAATGAGGTTCGCCGCAATCGTCCAGTCCGCGCGCAACTGCACATACATACCGGTCCACAGACTGCCCTTGCCTGCCGTGCCGGGCACGACCTGACTGCCCTGTTGATACACGGCGTCGCCGGTCGTCTCGCGCCACTGGAAACCCAGCGCACCGAGCAGCGCGAGATTCGCAGTCGGCTTGAGCGTGATGGAAGGCTTCACATGAATCAGGTTCGAGTAGCCCGTATAGCCGGCCAGCGTGAAATAGTAGCCGTTAGGAAACAGCGGATTGAAGGTGCCGATCCGGCCATCGTTCGGATGCCGGTCGCCCGAAGCCGCATCGACTTGCAGGCCGATGCGCGGCGACCAGGGCATGTCGAGTTTGTAGCCCGCGAGCGTGCCGATCGCCCACGCGCCGATCGTGCTGTTGCCGACCGTACCCGTCTGCAACATGCCTTCGGCGTCCCAGTCGAAGCGCCCTTGCGTGCCGGTGTAACGCAGGTCCCATACGTCACGGTGCTCGGGACCGCTCGCATCGAGATATCGTGCGTTGCTGCGGTTATAGCGGGACCAATAGCCGGACAGATCGCCGGGGCCCACCGACTGGCGCTCGAAACGCACGCCGCTGAACGTGAGATCGCGATTCGACACGTCGTCAAAGACGGTCGCGTCGCGGTACTGCACGGGCTGCGTCGCGTACGCAATGAAGCGCCACCTCTGATATTCGTAGTCGGCCCAGACGGCGTCGAACGCCTGGCGCACATTCGGGCCATCACGCACCGAAATGAAACGCTGCAAGTCGAACGCCATTTCCTGGCGGCCAATGCGAACCTTGACCGTGCCGCCGCCGAGTGCGCCCGTATAGGTCACGAATGCCTGCTCGACATCGAGCGGATTCTTGTCCACGGGCGTAACTGTGTTCTTGCCGAATGGACGAGCGTCCTCGAGTTGCACGAAGAACTGCCAGTGCTGCGCGAGATGTGCGTCGGCGTGCACTTCGACGCGCTGGAGCAGGTACGTGTCCGACTGAGCGGAACCGATGCCGAACAGCGGCGCGTTGTTGCTTTCGATCCGCTCGCGCAGATTCACGCCGAGCGAAAGATACGACGAGGGGTCGCCGCCGAGCGGGATGTATTTGAGGCCGTCGAGCGGCTTGCGCGCAACGCACGGATTGGCGAGCACGGACCAGTCCTCCTGCCAGCGGTTGAACATGACGACAGGACGTTTGACGTCGCATGTGGCGACGGTCTGGGTGTTTTCTGTTTGCGCCGCCAGGGTGCCAGCCGTATTTCCCGTACCCACCGGATCGGCCGTGAGGCTTATCCCTGCTGCGGATTGCGTGGCGGTTTGCGCGAACGCCGCATCGGCGGCCGTCAGCAACAGCCCTGCGATGGCCGTCACGCTGGCGGCCTTTTCGAACCGCCGCCTGCGCATCGTGCTCGATACCATGAATTTCCTTGCCGTTGCCGGCTTATGATTGGATGTGTCCGCCCGGCTCACCGTGCTTCACGTGTGCCTGGCGTCGCCGCGCGCTCGTATTCGCCGGTGGCGAACGCGAGTCCCGCAAGCGCGCACGCCGGCGCGAGCAGCGCCCAAAAGCCTGCGTAGCGCAACGCCAGCGCTCCAGCCACCGCACCGATCGCAAATGCGACAATGGCCGGCATCATCTTCGCGAAGCGCGCGCGTGCGGCGTCGCGCGCGCTCCCGGCCATACTCGCGGACAGCATGTCGACTACGTCGAGGATGGCCTGGGTGACGTTGCCCGTCATCACGGTATTCGGCACGCCGGCACGCTGGATCAGGCGCGGATGCGCGTTCTGCACGCCCATCGCAAACGCACCGACCACACCGGCCACGATGACCGGCAGGCTGTCGGGCCGGCTGACCGGCGTCGCCCAGACACCCGCGAGGCAAAAACCGACCATGAGCACGGCTTGCACCAGATGAAGCAGGCGCGCGCCCTGACGTGCATACGCCGCGGGGAGCGACCGCACCAGCAGGCTGCTGAGCACAACCCCGCCGACGAATGCGGGAAACACGATCAGCTTGAGCACGACGCCCTTGCCGTAGCCCGCAATGCCGGCGCCGATCAGCACGAAGTTGCCTGTGACGTGCGCGGTAAACAACCCGAACAGCGCCACGAAGCTCAGCGTGTCGACGAATCCGGCGATGGCGGCGAGTATCGTGTCCTCGTGTTTCATTTCGCCGCGTTAGCGTGAATCTCGGCGATGTAGCCGCCTGGGAACTGGACAATCGCGGCGGCGCGTCCTTCGGAAGTGAACGGCGCAACGAGCACGCTGACGCCCGCGGCCTTTGCCTTCTCCAGCGTCTCGGCGAGATTCGCTACTTCGTAGCCCGCCATTTCGCGCCCGAACGGATAAGGCAGATGGCCGTCGGTCACGAGCACGGTCATCTTCCCGAAGCCCGATTCAATGCGGACGCGGCGATAGGTGTCGTTCGGCCGTCCGATTTCGACGCCCGGTGCGTTAGCTTCGTCGGACACCACCTTGCCGTGCGAGAAGTTGACATAGGCATGGACCAGCTTGTGCAGGTTTTGCGGCGACACGTACACACGATTCTCGGGCACGGTCAGGAGCGCATCGTAATGCGGCGCCTGGGTGTGCCAGTAGAGTTGCATGTTGACGCCGCCCGGCCACGTGACGACCGCGTCGCGGCCGATCGGATCAGGGAACGTATCGACGATCACGTCCGCGCCGAGCGCGCGCGCCGACTTCACCGCCGCGTCCATGTCGGTCACGAGGTAGCCCGTGCGCTCAGCACCGAACGGCCAGGGAACGGGCGTCTTGAAGCCGAACACGGAGATCGTGCCCACCGGCGTGAAGACGAGTTGCGACATCGTCTGGCTCGGCGTCGGCGTAACCTGGAACACGCCCTGCTTCGACTTGCTGCCGCCGAATGTCGCCACGAAGCTGTCAGTGAAGCGGTCGAAATCTTCCGGCGCAACGTACACGTGGGTCGTGTCGTACTGTGGACCGACCGCGACCCACGGCGCCTGCGCCGGCAGTACCGGCGGCTTGGCGAACGACACGGGCGCAGCGACGAGACCGCCCGCGATCATCAGGGCAACGAGTACGGAGCGAATGGCTTTCATAACGGGATTTCCTTGATATTTCGTTTTGCTGATCGATCAAATGCGGCCGTCGCCGGCCGCGGGTTGTGCATCGCCGAGCATGGTCGCGAGCACGAGCGCCGCGATCAGACCCAGATGTTCGAAAAAACTGTTGAGTGCCATGAAGTGCGCGGTGCCGGTCTGATTCCAGAAATCGTTGGCGACCAGCATCGCCACGGCCGTGAGCATACCGAGGCCGCCCGCACCCATCCAGACGAAGCGGCGCAGGACGATGCACAGCGAACCGCCGACCTCGACCATGATCGCAAGTGCCGCCCACAGCGCGGGCGGATGCAGGCCGAAATGCGCCTGCTCCGCGATGGCGCTGCCGAAGTGCAGCGCCTTGTCGACGCCGCCGATCAGATACGCGGACACCAGCGCGAGGCGCATGAGCGCAGCGACCCACCACTGCGAAAGCAGCGCACGCACCCATACGGGGTTGCGACGGCCGCTCAGCACCGTCATGTCAGATCGCCCAGCAGGAGCAGCCTAGCGCACCCCAGAAGCCCGTGGCATCCGAGGTCGGCAACGTGCTGCCCCATGCGCTCGCGTGGCCGTGGCCATGCACGTCGCACGCATTCGCGCATGCGCACATCGCGGCTGCCGCCGCGCGCTGCAACGGCGCGCCCTCGCGCTGCTGATCTGCGTACCCGCGTCCCCAGCCGCCATAGCCGCCGTACTGGCGCACCGGCGACCAGTCCGGCATGGCGGGCGGAATCGGCGCGTCGTATTGCGAGAACGGGCCTGCGCCCCAGACAATCCTGCCGCCCACGACCGTGAGCAACGCCGTCGTCGCGGCGATATCGTCTTCTGCACACGCAAAGAAGTCGCGGTCCGGCACCATCAGGTCGGCGAGCTGCCCGACGGCGATGCGGCCTTTGCGGCCTTCTTCGTTCGAGAACCAGGTGACGTACTCCGTCCACATGCGCAACGCCGTTTCGCGATCGAGCAGATTGCGCTGCGGATACATCCGCAGGCCGCCGACCGTCTTGCCAGTCACGAGCCACGCAAGGGACACCCACGGGTTGTACGACGCCACGCGTGTGGCGTCGGTACCGGCCGAGACCTTGATGCCCTTGGCAAGCATCTTCGCAACGGGTGGTGTGGCTTCCGCCGCCTGCGCGCCGTAACGCTCGACGAAATACTCGCCCTGGTAGGCCATGCGGTGCTGCACGGCGATGCCGCCGCCGAGCGCGGCGATGCGGTCCATCGAGCGCTCGGAAACGGTTTCCGCGTGGTCGAAGAACCAGTTCAGGCCCGCGAGCGGAATGTCCTGGTTGACCTTCTCGAACACGTCGAGCGCGCGGCTGATGGTTTCGTCATAGGTGGCATGCAGCCGCCACGGCCAGCGGTTCTGCGCCAGCACGCGCACCACGCCTTCGAGCTCGCCTTCCATTCCGGGCGGCAGTTCGGGGCGCGCGACACGGAAGTCCTCGAAGTCGGCCGCCGAGAACACGAGCATTTCGCCCGCGCCGTTATGCCGGAAGTAATCCGAACCATCGTGATACTTGACCGTGCGTGTCCAGTTCGCGAAGTCTTCCTTTTCGGCCTGCGGCTTCTGCGTGAAGAGGTTGTACGCGATGCGCACCGTCATCTCGCCCGCCTCATGGAGCTTGCGGATGACTTCGTAATCGTCGGGATAGTTCTGCGAGCCGCCGCCCGCATCGATTGCGCCGGTCACGCCAAGACGATTGAGTTCGCGCATGAAATGGCGCGTCGAATTGTATTGATACTCGGGCGGCAGCTTCGGACCTTTCGCGAGCGTCGCGTAGAGGATCGAGGCATTGGGACTCGCCAGCAGCAGGCCAGTGGGGTTGCCCGCGCTGTCGCGCAGGATCGTGCCGCCCGGCGGCTCGGGTGTTTCCTTCGTATAGCCCACTACGCGCAGCGCAGCTGCGTTGAGGAGCGCACGATCGTACAGATGCAGGATGAACACGGGAGTATCCGGCGCCGCCGTGTTGAGCTCTTCGATGGTCGGCAGCCGCTTCTCTTCGAACTGATGCTCGGTGAAGCCGCCGACCACGCGCACCCATTGTGGCGCGGGCGTGATGGCCACTTGCTGCTTGAGCATTTCCATGGCGGCGGCGAGCGAGCGGACGCCGTCCCAGCGCAACTCCATGTTGTAGTTGAGGCCGCCACGAATCAGATGCAGGTGATTGTCGATCAAGCCGGGGAGCGCTGGGCGGCCGCCGAGATCGACAACTCGGGTCGCGCCGCCCGCGAGCGGCATGACCTCGGCGTCGCTGCCCACTGCCACGAAGCGGCCTTCGGCAATCGCCACGGCAGTGGCAGTCGGGTTCGAACGGTCGAGCGTGGTGAACCGTCCGTTACGCAGAATGAGATCGGGATGGGTGGCGGTTGCACACATGTGCGTTTCCTCGCTTCACGTACTTCGATTAAAAGCCGAACAACGGCTTGAGGGTTGAGATGGCCTGCGCGCCGATTACCATGCCCAGCAAACCGATGAGGGCAACGAGAGGCGGCGCCGGCGAGCGGACCTTGATGGCGCTGTAGATCACGCCGGCGAGCGCGCCCGCACCAAGCGACACGAGATACGTTTCCATACGCTCAGACTCTTCGAAGGATTAAAATGAGAGGGCTTGCATCCCGGCCCATGCCGCCGGGATCCGTTCCGGGTACGCGCAGCGGCGTTGCGCCCGCATCGACGCGGCAGGCCCACTCGACGTTCCGTTTGCAACATGCTCCAACATGCAAAATCTCCCTGATCTCGAAGCCTGGGCCATTTTCTTGCGCGTGGCGGAAACCGGCTCGTTCGCCAAGGCGGCCGAACTGCTCGGCATTTCGCAGCCCACAGTCTCCAAGGCCATCGCCCGCCTCGAAAAAAAACTCGGCACCATGCTGCTGTACCGCACGACACGCAGGCTCTCGCTCACGCCGACCGGCGAACAGTTGCGCGAGCGCGCGATGCAAGTGCTCGCCGCGGCCGAAGACTTCGAAAGCGAAGCATCGGCACTCGCGCTCGAGCCGCACGGCGTCGTGCGCGTGAACGCGCCGATGTCGTTTGGCCTGCGGTATCTCGCGCCGCTGCTTCCCGAGTTCCTCTCTCGCTACCCCGGCGTCGATGTCGAACTCATGCTCACCGACCATCTGGTCGACATCGTGGCGGGCGGCTTCGATGTCGCGATCCGGATTGCCGAACTCAGCGATTCCTCGCTGCGCGCGCGACGCCTGTGCGCCGTGCGCCGTCCGCTCGTCGCGGCGCCCGCCTACCTCGAACAGCACGGACGTCCCGCGCATCCGCGCGATCTCGAACGGCACGCCATCCTGACCTATACGAACCTGCCGACGCCGGAGTGCTGGCGCTTTCGCCATACGGCGTCCGGCAACGAACATGCGGTGCCTGTGCGCGGGCGTATCCGCACCAACAACGCCGACGTCATCGCGCCTGCGCTGCTCGCCGGGCAGGGCATCGCCCTGCAACCGGAGTTTCTCGTGTGGGACGCGCTGCAGCGCGGCGAACTCGAGCATGTCATGGGCGAGTGGGCGATCGCCGACATCAACGTGAACCTCGTCATGCCCCCCGGCTTCATGCGCACCACACGCGTCACGGCATTGATCGACTTCCTCGTGGAACATCTGGCCCATGCACCATGGGCAATGCCCGAGCGCTGACGGCACCTGTCCGCCTGCGCCTGCCGATGCAGCGTCTTTGCATGAAACGCGCCGCATCGGCATCGGGGGCCGCGAGGAACGCAATTACTTTGCCGGCACTGCCGCAAGCAGCTCGTGCGGCGCAGCCGTGCGCTGCTGGGCTTTGTGAACCATGGTGTAGGCATAGTCGATGCCCATGCCATAGGCGCCCGAATGCTCCTTCGCAATCGCCATGACCGCGTCGTACGTTTCGCGGCGGGCCCAGTCGCGCTGCCACTCGAGCATGACCTGTTGCCACGTGACGGGCACGACGCCGGCCTGAACCATGCGCTGCATCGCGAAGTCGTGCGCATCCTTCGACGTACCGCCGGAAGCGTCAGCCACCATGTAGATTTCGTAGTCGCCTTCGAGCATGGCGCACAACGCGAACGTCGTATTGCAGACCTCCGTCCAGAGACCCGCCACGACCACCTTCTTTCGGCCGTTCGCCTTGAGTGCATCGCGAACCTTCTGGTCGTCCCACGAGTTCATGGACGTGCGTTCCAGCAGCTTGTGTTTCGGGAATACGTCGAGCAGTTCGGGGTACGTATAGCCCGAGAAGCTTTCCGTTTCGACCGTGGTGATCGTGGTCGGAACGTCGAACACCTTGGCCGCCTTGGCAAGCGCGACGACGTTGTTCTTCAGCACCTGGCGGTCGATCGACTGCACACCGAAGGCCATCTGCGGTTGTTGATCGATGATGATCAGCTGGCTGTTCTGCGGAGTGAGGACTTCAAGCTTCGGATTGCTCATGACTGGTATTTCCTTTCAACCGGGGGAGAAGAGACACTACCTCGCGGCTATAACCGCGAGGTGACCAAGGTGTATTGCGCTGGCGTTATCGTTTGCCAGCTGCGGTCATTTGACACGCTAAAGAGGACATTCAACAACTAAAAAATGGAATTAATCTAATTCCAGAAAATTTACCCTTAAATAATCTGAATACCCTTTTCCCGATTATGAAAATTCGATACCGTTGCGAATAACCAGCCGTGCAGCCTGTTTCCACGCAGCGGCCGTCAACGAGATTCGTATCATGAAACCGTATATTCTTTCGCTGCTTGCGGGCATCCTTATTGGCGTTGTCTATTACGCAATTGGCGTGCAGTCTCCGGCTCCGCCCACCATTGCACTGGTGGGGCTGCTAGGCATGCTGGCCGGCGAGCAGATTCTTCCGCTCGCGCGTCGCATGCTCTCGGGCGACAAGCCGCGCGCGGCGTGGCGCGAAGCAAAATGCGGCCAGCATATGTTCGGCTCGCTGCCGGGCGCTCAAGTATCCGACGCTGCGGCCAGGGACCGGCAATCATCGTGATGCATCGCCATATACCTGTTCCCGCACTGCCTCACCTGCCGGCACGCGGATGAGCAACGTCGAGCTGTTTCACTACCTGTTGCTGCTGATCTGTGGCGCGGGCGCGCTAACCTGGCTCGCCGGGCGCGCCTCGATCCCGCCGGCCGTCATGCTGCTGCTGGGCGGCTGCGTAGTCGCCGTCGCCGGCAAGCGCGTGCCCGACATGGACCCCGACCTGCTGCTCGTGGCCGTGCTGCCGCCACTGCTCATGTCGAGTTCGTTCTACACGGCATGGAAGGAATTCCGTCAGGAGCTCGCCACCATCGCCTCGCTCGTGCTCGGGGCGGTCGCGTTCACCACCGTTGCCGTTGCGGTGGCCGTACGCGCCTTCAACCCGGACCTGTCCTGGGCCGCCTGCTTCACGCTCGGCGCAATCGTCTCGCCCCCCGACGCGGTCGCCGCAAAAGCGATTCTCCAGCGCAATCCACTGCCCGCAAGACTTGTCGCCGTGCTCGAAGGCGAAAGTCTCGTGAATGACGCTTCTGGCCTGCTGCTCTATCAGATGGCCGTTTCCGCCGCGCTGGCGGCCTCTATCACTGCGGCGAGCGGAACGGGGTTGTTCTTCGCGCTCACGTTGATCGGCGTCGCAGTGGGGCTCGCCTGCGGCCAGGCCATGTGCTGGGTGCTGCCGCGTTTGCGCGATCCGATGCTCGGCATCGTCTTGACCTTCGTGATGGCGTGGGCGAGCTACGGCATTGCCGAGGCCGTGCACGGCTCGGGCGTGCTCTCGGTGGTGACCTGCGGGCTCGTGCTCGGTGTGCGCCAGCACCGGGTATTCGACGCCGACATGCGCATCAAGGCCAGGTCGACATGGGAAGCGATCGTGTTCGTGCTCGACGCGCTCGTCTTTATCCTGATCGGCCTCGCGTTGCACGGCATTCTCGCGGGCGTGAATCACGAAGGCGCCGTGCTGGCGGCCGGGCTGCATGTCGCGTTGCCGGCGACCGCGGCGGCCATCGCCGCGCGCCCCGTCTGGGTATTCGCCGCCATCTGGCAGCCAGGCAGGTTGCGCGCAAGGCGCACAGGCGGCCAACCGTGGTCGTTCGCCGAGGCCGTGGTGCTCAGTTGGGCCGGCATGCGCGGCGTCGTGAGCCTCGCCGCCGCGATTGCGCTGCCCGGCAATTTCCCGGGCCGCGACCTGATCGTGTTCAGCACCTTCCTGCTCATCATCGCAACGCTCGTCGTGCAGGGCGGCAGCCTTGCGCCGCTCATCCGGCTGCTGAAGCTGCGCCCCGCCGCGCGCCATACCATGTCCGAGCACGAGGCGCGCGCACAAACATTCGGTGCGTCTCTTGCCGCGCTCGATGAAATCGGCAAGCGCCCGTCGGATATCGAACGCGCCACGCTGGAGCGCCTGCTCGCCGAATACCAGGTTCGCGTGAACGCCAACCAGGATGCGCACGCATCCGGCGCCGATCGGGTCGAGCACCGCGCGCGCTTCCTGCGCGTCGAACTCGAACTGGTCGGCGTGTCGCGCGCGACGCTGCTCGACCTGCACCGCGCCGGCAAAGTGGACGATGCGGTTCTGCATCGCATCGAATCCGAACTCGATCTCGAAGAGTTGCGGCTGCAACGTCTGCTCGAACCTTGAAGCGCGGCGCCGATGACCGCGGGACTTCAGTCCGGCTTGTCCTTATCCGTTCCTCAAGACGTACTGACTTGCTCCGCGCTCCGCCTTAGCCAGGCATGGATCTGCCCCACCGCCGCTGCCCCATCGCCTACCGCCGAGGCGACGCGCTTCGCCGCGCCAGAGCGCACGTCGCCAATAGCGAAAAGACCCGGCACGTTCGTCTCCAGCGGGAGGCAGCCCGCGTCGTTGCTGTCCGACTCGCTGCTCACATTCGGCGGGCCTGTCATGACGAAGCCGTGCGCGTCGAGGTGTACGCCAGTCGATCTCAGCCAGTCGGTCTTCGGATCGGCGCCGATGAAGAGAAATAGATGCCGGGTCTCGATGGTCTCGCTGCCCGCATCCCGATGCCGGATCCGGACGCGCTCGAGACTTCGGTGGCTCGCTTCCAGCGACGCCAGCGTACAGCCCGCGCAAATCGAGACGTTGCTCAAGGCACCGATTCGATCGATCAGGTAACGCGACATGGTGGCATCGAGACTGTCTCGACGAATCAGGACGCGCACGCTTCGCGCGAAGTTGGCGAGAAACACGATAGCCTGCCCCGCCGAATTGCCGCCACCGATCAGCACGATGTCCTGCCCTCTCACGAGACGTGCTTCGATGGGCGATGCCCAGTAGTAAACCCCTTTATAGTCGAAGCGCTCGAAGCCTGGCACATCGGGCTTGCGGTACGCCGCGCCGCTCGCCGCCACGACCGTTCGCGCCCGGACGCATTGGCGGTCGGAAAGCGCGAGCGCGAACCTGCCGGACGTGCGCTCGACGCGCTCCACGCCAATCGGAATGGCGACGTGCACGCCGAACTTCAGCGCCTGCTGGAAGGCGCGCGCTGCGAGTGCCTGCCCCGTGATACCCGTCGGGAAACCGAGGTAGTTCTCGATGCGCGCGCTCGCGCCGGCCTGGCCACCCGGCGCACGCCGATCGAACACCACCACCGAGAGTCCTTCCGATGCCGCGTAGACTGCCGCCGCGAGGCCGGCCGGTCCGGCTCCGACGATCGCGACGTCATAGCATTGCGAAGCGCAGAACGTCGGCACGAGGCCAAGCCGGGTGGCGAGTTCCACTTCGTCCGGCGCGCGAAGGACCGTTCCGTCCGGACAAAACACGAGCGGGAAGTCGTCGGGCTCCGAGGTGAGCCCAGCAAGCAACCGTACGGCCTCCGAATCATTACGCGCGTCGACCACGGCTGCGGGATACGCGTTACGCCGCAGGAAGCCCTGCAGGCGCACGAGCCGCGCGTCGTCGCCATAGCCGACGATAATTGGACCGAGTCCCTGTTCGATGAGCCCGAGGCGCCGCAGGATCAACGCACGCATGACGTGCTCGCCGAGCTGGGCGTCCGCGATGATGAGCGCGCGCAGTTGCTCCGGCTTTAGCACGAGCGTGTCGCAATCGGTTAGCGCAATCGCATCGACGAGAGACGGCTTGCCGGTGAGCTGCACCATCTCGCCCATGAAATGCCCGTCATGATGCTCGGTCACTAGCGTGGCGCACCCCTGCGCGTCGCGCGAACAGATGCGCACGCGGCCGCTCAGCAGGATATGCAGCCCTTCGGCCACGCGGCCGGTTTCGAAGATCAACGCCCCGGCCTTGAACGCCTTGCGGCCGGCAAAGCGGCTCGCGCTGCGGATCTGCGCTGGGGAAAGGCAGGGAAACATCTGGTGCTGCCGATGCTCCAGCGAAGAGAACGGGTGGTCGGATTCGGGAGAGTTCGTGCTCACGGCGGTGTTCGCGGTCATATCGTCTGCGTCGATCAAATGCCGCCTTGAGGGAATGCATACAAGCGCCGGCATGGTGTTCGCTCATCGTGTCACCCTTCGCCGCGGTGCGCATTAACCAGGACTGAAACGTTCTGAACTCACGTTTGATTTTGGAGCGTGCGACGCGGATCCCGCGAAGCACGCCGTGCCTTAACCGGCTTCCTGCCCCACCCGCGCCTCGAGGAATTGCAGCAAGGCGCGCACCTTGGTCGAATGACGCCGGTTGGGCAGATACGCGGCATAAGCGACGGCGTCGCCGTTGTGCGGTGTCACGCTCCAGTCGGCGAGGCAGTGCATCAACCGGCCCGCGCGGACATGCTCGTTGACGAGCCACGCGGGCAGGAGCGCCAGCCCCTGGCCGGCCAGCGCCGCTGCCACCAGCATGTCGAGGTTGTTGGAAATGAGCCGCCCGCGCACATTCGCCTTTTCCTCCAGATCGCCGCGCGCGAACGTCCAGACCTGGTGCGCGCGGTAACTGCCGCCATACGCGATGCGCAGGCATTCGTGTTCCACGATTTCGCCGGGATGCCGGGGCATGCCCGCGCGTTCGAGATACCCGTGGCTCGCGACGACAATACGCGGGTTCCCGGCCAACTTCCTCACGATGAGATTGGGATCTGCCGACGGCAACCCGATTCTCACCGCGACGTCGATGCGCTCGACAGCAAGGTCTACGAAATGATCGGCAACCACCACGTCGAGCGCGACGCGAGGATACTCGCGCAGATACGCCGTGAGATGCGGCGCGAGCACGACGCGATTGTAAACGGATGGCACGGTGATACGCAGCGCGCCAGCCGGCGCGGCGCCGCTGTCGATCACGCTCTCGTCGGCTTCGGCGAGGTCGTCGAGGATCCTCGAGATCTGCTCCACATATGCCGTGCCCGCTTCGGTCAGACTCACGCGGCGGGTCGTACGCGTGAGCAGCGCCGTGCCGAGCGCGGCTTCGAGGGCGTCCATCAGGCGCGTGACCGACGACGTCGCCACGCCAAGACGTTGGGCGGCCCTGGCGAAGCCGCCCGCATCGGCGACTTCGAGCAGGGTGTTCAGTGCGAGTAGCTTGTCCATGACGGCGATTATGCCAGCGTGATGCGGCTGCAGTCGGTGAATGGCGCCGGCACGCCTCTCTTTTTGCCGTCCGATCATTTCTCGCGACTTTCAACGCGGATTCACGGGGGGCACGCAACAATTAACAGCCCGATTCAAGACTTTTCAGGCGCGTCGTGACACGCTTGCAGCGTCACATAGACACGCGGAGCCGCCGCGGGAGCGACTGCGGCGCGCCTGGAACCTGGGGCCTTGCGTTGCGCACGGCGCAATGGGCGGTTGCGCCGCGGGTGTATTCCGATGCCGTCGCCGAATGCCTAATCTCGACGCAACCGACATCGCCCCTTCCGTTCCGGTGTCGCGACGACGGGGACCCGCTGCGCTCGAGTATCGAATCGCCCCCGCCACAGTGACTTCATCGTTCAAGGAACCATCATGCCCACGCCCTCGAGCACGCTTGGCCACAAGACGCAGGCAATCAAGCTCACCCAGGGACTCATTGCGTTGTTCGCATTCAGTTGCGGTGCGATCGTCGCCAACCTGTACTACGCGCAGCCGATCACCGAACTGATCGGCCCGTCGCTGCACATGTCGGCCGGTTCGGCGAGCCTGATCGTGTCGCTCACGCAGATCGGCTATGCACTCGGCCTGTTCTTCATCGTGCCACTCGGCGATCTGCTCGAAAACCGCAAGCTCATGATCACAACGGCCCTCGTGTCGATTGCGAGCCTCGCGGCGGCCTCGCTCGCGCACTCTCCCGGCGGGTTCCTCGCCCTCTCGCTGCTGATCGGCTTCAGCTCCGTCGCCGTGCAGATCCTCATTCCGCTCGCGGCACACCTTGCGCCCGATCACGCGCGCGGCCGCATTGTCGGAACGATCATGAGCGGCCTGCTGCTCGGCATCCTGCTCGCGCGCCCGCTCGCAAGCGTCGTCGCCGATCATTTCGGCTGGCGCTTCGTGTTCGCCGCCGCGGCAGTGCTCATGGCGCTCGTCACGGCCATCCTCGCGCTGACCATTCCACGCCGCCAGCCCGAGCATCAGGCGTCCTATTTCGCGCTCATCGGGTCGCTGCTGGACCTCGTGCGCACCATGCCGGTGCTGCGCCACCGCGCCTTCTATCAAGGGCTGATGTTCGCCTCGTTCAGCCTGTTCTGGACCGCCGTGCCCATCGAACTCACTCGCCACTATGGCCTCTCGCAGTCCGCGATCGCAGTCTTCGCGCTGGTCGGCGCCATCGGCGCGACGTCCGCGCCGGTCGCCGGCCGCCTCGCCGATGCGGGCCACTCCGTGCGGGCCACGTTCATCGCCTTGATCGCTGCCGCGCTGGCCTGCACGCCCGCGCTGATTCATCCCGCGTTCGGCGTATACGGTCTCGTCGTCACGGGCATCGTGCTGGACTTCGCCGTACAGATGAACATGGTCCTCGGGCAGCGGGAAATCTACGCGCTTCACGCGCCGAGCCGCGGCCGTCTCAACGCGCTCTACATGACGAGCATCTTCGTCGGTGGCGCGATCGGCTCGGCGCTGGCGAGCACGCTGTATGAACACGGCGGCTGGGCGCTCGTCGCGGGCGTCGCGCTGGCTTTCCCGCTCGTCTCGTTCGTCCATTTTCTGCTCGTGGGCCGCCCGCATGCGCGCGCGAACGCGAGCACGCCTTGACCGGTCTGCCGCGCCCCTGACCCGGTGCGCGGCACGTTGCTGACCGATGCCCGGCCGTCTCATCCGCTTCAGGAATCCTGACCATGTCCTACTTGCTGAGCCACGCCGAGACATCCAGCTTCGCGCCCATGCGGCGCGCGCGAGCGGGCGCGACGACCCGGGCCGCGCATGCGGTCGCGCAGCGGGAGCCTTCATGAACCGCAGAGGACTCTGGATCGGTGCGGCGGCAATCATCGTCGCGGGCCTCGCGGCCGCCGCGGCAATCATGTACAGACCGCCCGTCGCGCCCATTACACCGCCGTCGCCGGACAGCTTCGACGCGCCGCTCAAGCGCGAGGGCGCACGCGTGGTCGCGCTCGGCGACTGTATCGTCTGCCACACGGCGAAAGGCGGCCGTCCCTTCGCGGGCGGCCTGCCGCTCGCCACGCCGTTCGGCACGATCTACGCGACCAACATCACGCCGGATCCGCAAACCGGCATCGGCACGTGGTCCGAGGCCGCCTTTGCGCGCGCCGTGCGGCATGGGATCTCGCGGGACGGGCATCTGCTCTATCCCGCGTTTCCGTACGTGCATTTCACCCGCATGTCCGACCACGACATTGCCGCCGCCTACGCCTACCTGATGAGCCGCGAACCGGTTCAGGCGAGTACGCCGGCCAACGAGCTGGTCTTCCCGCTGAATTTCAGGCCGCCGGTGGCGTTCTGGAACCTGCTGTTTCTGCGCACAGGTGCGCGCGAAGCGGACGCTTCGCAGGACGCGCAGTGGAACCGCGGCAAGCTGCTCGTCGATGGTCTCGGCCACTGTGCCTCGTGCCACTCGCCGCTGAACGCGATCGGCGGCGAGAAGGCCGGCCGCGCTTTCGACGGCGGCGTGGTGGACGGCTGGGAAGCGCCCCCGCTCAATGCGCTGGACAGCGCGGCGAAGCCGTGGACGAAGACGCAGCTCGTCGCCTACCTGCGCACCGGACGCGCCTCGGAGCACGGCGCCGCCGCAGGCCCGATGCTGCCGGTCACGCGCGATCTCGCGACCGTGCCGGTGGAAGACGTCGAGGCGATCGCCACCTACGTCCTCTCGCTCCAGAAGGGCGCGCCGGGCGAAGCCACGCCTGCCGTGCGCGTCGCGGCACGCGAAGCCACGCCCGCCGAACAGCGCGGCGCCGTCATCTTCAACGCCTCGTGCGCGCAGTGCCACGGTCCCGGCTCACCCATGCAGACGATCGGCGAGCGTCCGACGCTCGCGTTCAGCACGGCGGTCAACTCGGGCACGCCGCGCAACGCCGTGCAGATGATCCTGAACGGCATCGACTGGAACGGCGCAGACGTGATGAACTACATGCCCGCGTTCATGGGCGTCTACAACGACCAGCAAATCGCCGACCTCGTCGCCTACCTCCGCGGCGCCTACTCGACACGACCCGCGTGGCCCGACGCCGAACCCCTCGTCGCCCAGCTCAGAAAGGAGGACAGTGCGCGATGATTTCACTGAACGTAAACGGCGCGCAGCACGCGCTCGACATCGATCCATCCACGCCGCTGCTGTACGTGCTGCGCAACGATCTCAAGCTGCATGGCGCGAAGTTCGGCTGCGGACTCGGTCAATGCGGCGCGTGCACCGTCATCGTGGACGGCGAAGCGACCTTCTCCTGCCTCGTGCCAGTCAGCGCGATCGGCACGAAGCCGGTTCGCACGCTTGAAAGCCTCGGCAGCGCGGCGCACCCGGGCGCGTTGCAGCAGTCGTTCATCAAGCATCAGGCGGCGCAGTGCGGCTACTGCATCGCGGGCATGATCATGCGCGCGCAGGCGCTGCTGGATCGCAACCCGCATCCCACGGAGCAGGAGGTGCGCGTGCACATGGAGCCGAACCTGTGCCGTTGCGGCACGCACATGCGCATTCTCGCCGCCATCCGCGACGTCGCGGGCCTGAGCGCACCACAGGCGAGCCCCCCGGCCACGCATCCCATCACTGCAGCGAAGACGGCATCATGAGCCACCACGACGACGATTCCATCGACGCACCCATTGACGAACGCCGCCGGCACTTCATGATTTCTGGCGCGCTCTTCGTCGCGTTCAGCATGGTCAAGGGCGCGGACATACTCGCCCAGGAGGTCATCGCCGACGAAGGCGCGGCCGTGCACGTCGCGAAGGAGACCCAGGCGCTTGCCGGCAGCCTGAAAACCAATCCGCTGCTCGATGCGTGGATCAAGATCACGCCCGCAGGCAAGGTCACAGTCTTTACGGGCAAGGTCGAACTCGGCACGGGCGTGCGCACGGCGCTGCTTCAGGTCGCCGCCGAAGAGCTGGACATGGCGCCCTCGCTCATCAGGTTCCTCACCGCCGACACGGGCGCCTCGCCCGACGAGGGCCTCACGGCAGGCAGCCACACCATGGCGGACAGCGGCAGTGCGCTGCTCAATGCCGCGGCGCAAGTGCGCGGGCTGCTCGTCGGCGCCGCCGCGAAGCACTTCGGCGTCGATCCCGGCACGCTCAGCGCGAGCGATGCCATCATTCGCACACAGGACGGCCGCACGATGCACTACGGCGAAGCCGTCGGCCTCGTGGACCTGCATCGCAACGCAACGCCCAATTCGCCGCTCAAGGACCCGAAGACGTTCCGCGTGATCGGCACACCGTTGCCGCGGCTCGATATACCGTCGAAGGTCACGGGCGGCGCGAGCTATGTCCAGGACATGCAGCTGCCGGGCATGCTGCACGCACGCGTCGTCATGCCGCCCGTGTACGACGCGAAACTCCTCGCATTCGACGAAGCCGCCATCATGAGGATGCCCGGCGTCGTGAGGATCGTGCGCGACGGCAGCATGCTGGCCGTGGTGGCGCAAGGCGAATGGCAAGCGGTAACGGCGCAACGCGCCCTTGCGGCCAGCTGCCAATGGTCGCCGGGGCGTGCCCTGCCCGATCCGGCAACCGTGCATCGCGACCTCAAGCCGCTCTGCACGCAGCAGATCAAGATCGCGGACCATCATGTTCCCTCCGCGCCCGCCGTGAAAACGCTGGAAGCGCGCTTCATCAAGCGGTATTTGCTGCACGGCTCGATCGGGCCTTCGTGCGCCGTCGCGCATCTCGAGGGGGGCCAGCTCACCGTCTGGACCCATTCACAAGGCGTCTATCCGCTGCGCGACGCGCTGGCCGAAATGCTCTCCATGCCAAAGGAAAGCGTGCGCTGCGTCCACACCGAAGGCTCCGGCTGCTATGGCCACAACGGCGCCGACGATGCCGCCGCGCATGCCGCGCTGATCGCCGTGGCCATGCCGGGGCATCCGGTGCGCGTGCAGTGGATGCGCGAACAGGAACACACGTGGGACCACTTCACGCCGGCCATGGTGACGGAGGTAAAGGCGTCGATCGATGCGGGCGGGCGCATCGTGGACTGGCAATACGCGCTCTGGAGCAGCTCGCACAACGAGCGCATCGTCAACGCCGGGCGGCTGCTGCCCGCGCGCATGCTGGAAAAGCCCTTTGTTTCCGCGCCTTCGACGCCGATGCTGCAACCGGAAGGCGGCGGCGACCGCAACGGCATCCCGCTCTACACGCTGCCCAACATCGAGGTGGTGAACAACTTCTCGCCGACCATGCCGCTGCAGACTTCGGCGATGCGCTCGCTCGGCGCGCATACCAACGTGTTCTCCATCGAGAGCACCATGGACGATCTCGCGCACATGGCCGGCATCGATCCCGTCGAATTCCGCTTGCGCCACATGGACGACCCACGCGCGCGCGACGTGATCCAGCTTGCGGCGAAGCAGTTCGGCTGGCCGCGGCCGCCGCGCGCGCGCAATCGCGGTGTGGGTTTCGCGTTCGCGAAATACAAGAATCTGATGGCGTATGTCGCAATCGCCGTGGAAATCTCCGTCGAGCCCGAGACGGGTCTCGTGAGGCTGGAAGCGGCGCAGGCCGCCGTGGATTGCGGCCAGGTCGTGAATCCTGACGGTGCGCGCAACCAGATCGAAGGTGGCATCGTGCAATCGGCCAGCTGGACCCTGCACGAGAAACTGCGCTACGACACGAGCCGCATTCGCAGCTTCGACTGGGGAACGTACCCGATCCTGCGCTTCGACTCGGCGCCAAAGCGCATCGACGTGCACCTGATCGACCGTCCCGGCGCACCGTTCCTCGGTACGGCAGAGGCCTCGATGGGGCCTGCGGCGGGCGCACTCGCCAATGCGCTCTTCGACGCGACCGGCAAGCGGGTGCGCGAAATGCCGTTGGCGGGCGACACGCTGAGAAAACTCATCGAACTATAGGAGCCGCATGGCGGCCCACTTGCCGCCGGCCACGCCAACGCAACGCCGCAAGCCGGCGTAACGCCGGCTGATGGCCGCCTAGTTGCCGGGCGTGCGCACTGTCAGCCGGTTGACGACCTGACTCACGCCTTCCACGTCTTGCGCATGCTGCTGCGCGGCCGCGATCTGGGTGGCCTCGGGAACCGTTCCGGTGAGCGTGACCACGCCCGATTTTGCGAGCACGACGACGTTTGCCATCCGCACATCGCCCTCCTTCGTCACCGCCTTGCGCACGGTTGCCGCCAGTTTGCGGTCGGCGGCTTTCGCGGCGTGGCGAGCCGCTTTGCGCGCCGCTTTCTCCTGTGCCGCGACCGGCGCGGCGTTCGGCGCGTGCGTCACGACAGGCGGCGAATAAGACGTTGCCGCATCGGCGGCCAAGGCGTGAACGCTCGTCAATGCGAGTGCGGCCAGCAGTGGAATGAAATGGTGCTTCATGGTTTTTGTCTTCTTGAGTGGGAAAGAAAGTCCCTGTCCGGCCGAGTCCAGCGCGAGCCCAGAATGAGCCCGCAAAAATTCAGCCGGCAGTAGTCGGGATCGATGCGGGCAAGAATGTCCGCGCTCCACGTGCCGCTCGTCGTGTGCGGGCGATGGGCGACGCCTCTGCCGATCGCCCGGATCACGTCTTCGGAGAACGTGGCTTCGCGCGGATAGGCCGCGAGAATGGCCCCGCGCTCGGCGCACGTATACGCGTCGTAGTGCTCGCCGACAAGATCGGTCCACGCCGCTTGCGCCAGCAGGCGCGCAAGCGGCGAGACATGCTCCGGAATGCCCGGCGTGGTGTGCAACGCGATCGCCCGCCACACGTCTTCGGCCACGTGGGGGGAGACACCCGCAAGCAGCGCGCGCGCCGCATCGGCGCTGTCCACCTCGTAGCGCAGGTTCGAGTGCGCATAGGCTGGGCTCAGGCCCATGTTTGCGTACATCGCGCTCACGTAGAGTGTTTCCGTGTCACATGCTTGTCTCCCGCGACGGGCGTCGAGCGCAGCGAACACGAATACACGACGCGCGTGTCCGACCAGAACGGGATCGAGCGCCGCGCACGCGTTCTCGACGGCGAGAGCCGCGAGCGCGGTGCGCGGAATAATCACGCCCGCCACTTCGTCCGGTGTTGCCGCAAGTTCAGGCTTCATGACGCGCTCCGTGCTCACGCCTGTCACGCCGCGCGAGCGAAAGCCGGCAACCGGCCTTAGCCCTTCAGGAACGCCAGCAGATCCGCGTTCACCTCGGCAACATGCGTGCTGCACATACCGTGCGGTGCGCCGGGATAGACCTTGAGCGTCGCGTGCTTGACGAGCTTCGCCGACAGGCGCGCCGAATCGTCGATCGGCACGATCTGATCGTCGTCGCCGTGCAGAATGAGTGTCGGCATGTCCATCTTCTTCAGGTCCTCCGTGTAGTCGACCTCGGAGAACTGCTTGATGCACTCGTACTGGCCTTTGATCGAGCCCTGCATGCCCTGCCGCCAGAAGTCCTGCACGAGACCCTGCGAGACCTTCGCGTTCGGACGGTTAAAGCCATAGAACGGCGTAGCGAGGTCGAGGTAGAACTGCGAGCGGTTGGCTGCCACGCCGTCGCGAATGCCGTCGAACACGGACATCGGCAGGCCGCCGGGATTGGCCGCCGACTTGACCATCTGCGGCGGCACAGCGCCGATCAGCACCGCCTTTGCTACCCGCTTCGAGCCGTGCCTGCCGATGTAATGCGCCACCTCGCCGCCGCCCGTCGAGTGGCCGACGAGCATCGCGTTGCGCACATCGAGCGCATCGAGCACAGCTGCCAGATCGTCTGCGTAGGTGTCCATATCGTTTCCGGCGGACGGCTGGCCCGAGCGCCCGTGTCCCCGACGGTCGTGCGCGATCACGCGATAGCCCTGATTCACCAGAAAGAGCATTTGCGGATCCCACGCGTCCGCCGATAGCGGCCAGCCGTGCGAGAAGACCACCGGAGTGCCCGTGCCCCAGTCCTTGAAGTAGATCTCGGTGCCATCCCTGGTCTTCACATAGCTGCCGTTGCGCTGATGCTCGCTGGCGCTGTGCGCGGCCGTGCCGCCGGCAGCCGACGCCACGGCGGGCAGACCCGACATTGCGATCGCACCGGCCACCCCTGCGCTGGCCGAAAGCATTCTGCGTCGCGTCGGCGACGGCGCGTTCGCGTTTTCTTGCAAGTTCATCGTTGTTCTCCGTCGTTGCCTACCCATACGCGGGGTGGCGCGTGATGGGTCTGCGTGTGCTGTTGTCCACGATGCAAACAGGCCATGCCCCGCATCGGGAACAAAGTTTAGAGACGCAGCAATAAAAGGTCCTTTTCCGGCACTTAAATATGCTTAATGGCACATTCAGATACCGGAAAGGTGCGGTTCGACGCTAAACAACAAGACGATTCGATGTCCCGAGGCAGCGCCCCCGGTTACCGTCCAAACGGCCAGCGCGCGTTTCCTTTCTGCGCCATAATTACGAATTATTACAGGGCATTACCAATGCGTACGGATCCCACCGATGATTTCACCCCCGTCCATGCCGAATACATCAACCGGCTCGAAAGACTCACTCGGGTGCGTTTCCACCAATCTGCGCCGGAACGTGCAAGTCGAGACCGGCGACATCACGTTCTTTCGCAAGTGCATGGACAAGCCGGAGCTGGAACGCATCGCGATGCCCGGATGCGAGCGCGGCTTTCTCGTGGGCGTCTCGCTGCGAAACGGTCACCGACGCAAGATCTTCCGCGGTGCGCAAACAATCGATCGCCGCTTTGGTGACAACTCGATCTATATCCGCGACTTCTCCGAGCATTACCGGGCGGATCTATATGGCAATTTCGACTTTCTGCTGGTCGAGTTGTCTCACGCTTTCCTGAATCACCTGACCGACGAGCACAACGTGCCTGCTGTGCAGGGGCTGACCTGCGCGCACGAACAGGAAGATGCCGTGCTCGGCCATCTCGCGCGTGCGCTTGCCGCCAGCCTCGAGACATCCGGCCCGGTCAACACGCTGCTCATCGAGCAGATCGGCGTGGCGATCGGCACGCATCTCGCGCGGCAATACGGCAACCTGCGCGCCGCCGAAGAACGCGTCAAGGGGGCGCTGTCGCGCGCCTGTGCGGCCCGTGCGAAAGAGATGCTGCTCGACTGTTCCCGCAACGGCCTCTCGATTGCCGATGTCGCGCGCGAATGCAACCTGTCACGCGGCTATTTCATCCGCGCATTCGCGAAGGAAACCGGGCAAACGCCGTATCAATGGGTCCTGGAAAAGCGCACGGAGCAAGCGCGCGCGCTCATGGACGCCACGGACATGACGCTTTCGGAGATCGCGGCATCCTGCGGCTTTGCGGATCAGAGCCACTTGAGCCGCGTCTTCCTCAGGGTCGTCGGCGTCCCCCCGGGCGCATGGCGCCGCCGGGCGTGATGCCGCTTCAGGCGCGCATCATGGCGCCGGACGCAGCCGCGTCTCGCCGCCCACCGTCATAGCGGCGCGCCGCCGGTCCGATAGCTTGCGTCCGGCGCAAAACTGCTTAGCACATGAGACGGATTCTCCGTGGTCCCCATCGTCGATAACGTTGCAGACATCCCACTCCCTTTCTCATGCACGGAGATTCCCATGTCTGACGTTCTCTTTCAACCGATTCGCCTCGGCCGCCATACACTCGCCCATCGCATCGCCATGGCGCCGCTCACGCGTTCGCGCGCGGGCCAGCCGGGCAATGTGCCGACGCCCATGAACGTCGAGTATTACCGGCAACGCTCAGGCGCGGCGCTGATCGTCACCGAGGCCACGCAAATATCGCAACAGGGGCAGGGCTATGCCTGGACGCCCGGTATCCATAGCCCCGCGCAAATCGAGGGATGGCGCGCCGTGAGCGAGGCCGTCCATGCCGAAGGCGGCAAGATCTTCCTGCAGCTCTGGCACGTGGGGCGCGTCTCGCACCCGGTCTTCCAGCCCGGCGCAGGCCTGCCTGTCGCCCCAACGGCGATGCCCGTGCCGGGCAAGACGTTCATCGTCGACAGCACGGGCAACGGCGCCTGGGCCGATGTGCCGGTGCCCCAGGCATTGACGCTCGAGGGTATCGCACAGATCGTGCAGGACTTCCGCGTCGCTGCGCGCCATGCCATGCAAGCCGGTATGGACGGGGTCGAGATTCATGCCGGCAACGGCTACCTTATTGATCAGTTCATCAATAGCAACAGCAATCGCCGCACCGATGCCTATGGCGGCAGCATCGAGAACCGCACACGCCTGCTCCTCGAAGTCGTGGATGCGGTCGGCGCCGAAGTGGGAGCAGTGAACGTCGGCGTGCGGCTCACGCCGATGGGCCGCTTCATGGGCATGGGCGACGACACGCCCGAGGCCACCTTCGGGCATATCGCCGAGCACCTCGACGGGCGGAATCTGGCGTATCTGCACCTCGTCGAGCCCGCTATCGTCGGCACGGTGAAAGACGAAAAGTATGATCCCCGCTGGGACGCCATCATCAAGCTCATGCGGCGGCGATTCAACGGCGTATTGATGCTGGCAGGCGGCTACACGCTGGAAACCGCGATACAGGCGATCGAAAGCGGCCGCGCGGATCTCATCGCGTTCGGCCGTCCGTTCATTGCCAACCCGGACCTGCCCGCTCGTCTGCGCGCGGCACTCCCCCTCAACGAGGCCGACCCGGGCACGTTCTTCGGCGGCGACGCGCGGGGCTATATTGATTATCCGGCCTTCGCGTCCGCATCGGACTGAGCGCATGCAGGCGGTGGCGCCAGGCGGCCGCCTGCATGCGCAAACCGGATTCCGCCGACCTTCCTGACCTGCATGCCATACCTTCGGGATTTCAGGAGTTTTCATCCCCCGGCTCAGGACCTTTTAGCTGCCACGACTCACAATGGAGTCTCCCGCGCAGCCTGGATGCGATGTCCTTCCGCGCGACGCCCTGCAACGGTGACGTGTCCACGCGAGCGGGCCAGGGCCCGATCGCATGCATACGAAATGGAGCTGCCCAATGGAACCCTATGCAAACGACGAACCATGGAAACAGACCATCCTCTCGCTCGAACGCGCTTCGCGCTCGAGCGCGGACGTCGAGGCGGCGGAACAGGAAGGCGTGAAGCGCAAGGCAAATCGCGCATGTTCGCCGCAGAGGACGTCGCGATCGGCATCCCATACGCCATTTTCAGGCCGCATCCGCGTACTCGAGCGTCTTTCCAGCACGGTCGTCTCGCTCTGCTGGCATGACGCCACCTGCGGCCATTACGCAGATCAGATCTGGAAGCGCACCCACTCGCGCCGCAAAACGGTCTGCACCGTGACGGGCAGGACCGTGAACCGTGGCGATGCCGTCTACCGCCCTTATCGGCGGGGCACGTGGCCAGCCAATGCAGACCACTCGATTCTCGCTTGCGTACTGGAGGCTTCCGAAGCACTCGATCTTCACATGGCCGCGGGCCGCCGGCAAGGGCACTAAACGCCATTTCCCGCGCAGGGCTGGACGCCGCTCACGGCTTCACTCCCCAGCGCATCAAACCTCGCGCTTTTCCTATGGCGCCGACCGGCAGGTCTGGGCCTTCTGCAAGGATGGCTTGCAATCCGAAGTTGTGGTCACCGGAAGACTCAAGTCCAACAACTCGGACATCCTTCGCGAAGCGGCGCCGAGCGGAGCCGGTGTCGCGTTGCTGCCGGGCTGGCTCGTGGCCACGGACGTGCAAAGCGAACGCCTGACCCGCCTGTTCGAAGGCTACGAGGTCAATCCGAACAACGCCCAATGCGTAACCAGCAATTTGGCTCGCGTAACCTGACAAGGTTCGGATTTCGACGTGACATTCGTACATGCCACTCGATGAACGCCATGGCGGCACGAATAGCGTCCCAATGGACATTAGCCGCGCTCGCAGGCGTTTAAAGACATCTTTTTGTCCAGGCGCCGAGCATTTTTGTTCAAGACGCCCCTCTCTCCTTTGTTTACACTTCGCATTGCGCAAAATTGCCGTATTGAACGTTATCCGGCTGCGCTCGACCGCGTTCCAGCAAGCCCGGAACGCCCAACCGGCTTGGGAATGATGGCCTCACATCGTTTTATCGCCAACGCTCGATCAGATGCGCGCCGTCGGGATATTCACGATCCCGTCGGCCGGAGACGACCATGATTCAAATAGGATCGTTGCAGGTCAGTTTCGATCAGCGAAACATTCAGCAGAATGGCCTTCCGCAGCGAATCGGCGCGCGCGCTTTCGATATTCTCGAAGCGCTCTATCGTGCCAATGGCGCCATTCTGTCGAAAGACGACATTATGGATGCGGTCTGGCCGGGCCAGATCGTGGAAGAGAATCGCCTTCAGGTGCATATCGCGGCGTTGCGCAAGCTGCTCGGCGCCGATCGCGATCTGATCAAGACCGTGCCTGGCCGGGGCTATCTGCTGGTTGCGAGAGCCCTCCAGGCGGCCGGGTCGCGCTCCCGTGCCGAGCCCGCGCATGAACTCCCCGCGCTCCCCCCACTCGTCTCGCCGCTGATCGGGCGCGACGCCGAGATCGAGCAACTGCTCGACCAGGTCGATCGCGGACCGGTCACGACCGTCGTCGGCGCGGGCGGCATCGGCAAGACTGCGCTCGCACTCCACGCTGCGAACGCAATGCATTGCCGCAGCGGTCGATCGGTATGCTTCGTGGAGCTTGCCCGAGCCGCCTCGGGCGAGGCAGTGCTCGATATCCTCGCCGAAGCGTTCAGGTTTCCCATGGAAGACGGGCAGCGCCGGACCGACGCGCTGTATGACGCTCTCGCCCATTCCGGGTGCCTTCTCGTGCTCGACAACGCCGAGCATGTGATCGACGTGACCGCGCGGCTCGTGGAGGCGCTGGCCGTGCGCAGCTCATTGGTGCGCGTGCTCGTGACGAGCCGGGAAGCTCTGCACATCCGTGCCGAATCCGTGCTGCGCCTGGAGCCGCTCGCCGTGCCCGAGGCCGGGCTGCCAACCGAGGCGCTGCTCGCCTCGCCGGCGGTCGAGCTGTTTCTGTGCCGCGCGCGCTCGCTCGCAACGGACTGCGTCACCGACAGGCGGAGCATTGCCCTCGCCGCCGACATCTGCAGGCGCCTCGACGGCCTGCCGCTCGCCATCGAACTCGCCGCGGCGCGGGTGGCCACGCTCGGCGTGGAAGGCGTGGCTTCGCGGCTCGACCGCCAGCTCGACCTGCTCACGGGCGGCTTGCGTTCGGCATTGCCGCGCCACCAGACCTTGCGCGCGACGTTCGAGTGGAGCTACGCGTTGCTCGACACGCCGTCGCGCATTCTCTTTCGCCGCATCGGCTGCTTTACGGGCCCCTTCACGTTCGATGCGGTCTGCGCAGTCGCCACCGAGCCCGGCATGTCGATCGCAGTGGTCGTCGCGAGTCTCGGCGAACTCGCGACGAAGTCGCTCCTGAACGTGGAATTCGATGGTCCGATCACCACATATCGGCTGACCAGGAGCACGCGCGCCTATGCGCTGGAAAAACAGCGCGACGAAGGCGAACTGCACGCCATCGCGTCGCGGCACATGCGCTACATGAAAAAGCGCATCGAAGAAAGCGGCGTTGCCCACGCGGAAGGCAGCCGGCACGGCACAGACCTCAACACGCGACTTTCTCTCGACGACGCGCGCAGCGCCTACGATTGGGCGTTCTCCGAGAACGGCGATCCGGCCCAGGGCGTCGCGCTCGCGGGGGCGCTCGTCGGCACGCTGCTCGAAGCCTCGCTCGTGCACGAATGCTGCGAACGGGCACGGCATGCGCTGGAAGTGCTCGACACGTTGCCCCACGGCTCGGTCGATGTTGTCTGCGAAATGCGGCTGTGCGCCGCCTACGCCTCCACGCTCATCTCCGTGGGCGACGACGTCGAGGTCGCCATATCGATGTGGCAACGCGTCTTGCAGCTCGCACAGGCGGCGGGCGACCATGCGTTCGTGACGCGCGCCCTCTGGGGCCTCTGGAACGCCACGCTGACAATCGCCGACGTTCAGGCCTCGATCCGCTACGCCACCCGCCTCCAGCAAGCCGCGGAGCATGGCGGGTCGCGCGGCGTCGTGCTGGCCGGAGCCATGCTCGCCGTTTCGCTCCACTGCTTCGGCGAGCACGAGCAGGCCCGCGAGCGCCTCGAATCCGCCGTTGCCGCGCTCAGTGAACGGGACCCGGCGGACGCGTCCTGCGGCACGCCGGGTGTGGACCCGCTCATTTTCTGCAATGGCACGCTCGCACGCATTGCCTGGTTTCAGGGCAAGCCTGAGCAGGCGATGCAACGGGTACAAATGTCGCTGAATCCGGTACGCCGGGACAAGCTGGAGCCTTCGCTAAGCCACGTGCTCGCCACCGTGGCGGTGCCGGTCGCGCTTCAATGTGGCGACGTGCAAGCCGCGGCGCGCTATCTCGCCCTGTTGCGATCGCAGGTGGCGACGCATCGCTTCGCCGTCTGGGAAGATTTCGCGGAATGCCTCTCCGTCCAGCTAGATCTGCAGTCGGGCGACGAAGCATCGGCGCTCGCAAGGCTAGAGCCCGCGCTTCAGCGCCTCCTTGCGCGCGGGTTCCGGCGTGTCATCGCGCCGTTTATCGTGTCGAGTGCCGAGGCGCTTGCAGGCGCTCACCGTTTCGCAGAGGCCGCAGCGAGGCTCGACGACGCGATCAAGCGCAGCGAGACCCACGGCGAGCATTACTTCCTGCCCGAACTGCTGCGGGCCAGGGGCTGCGTGGCGCTTCGGCAAGCGCACGCGCTCGATGGCGCAGCGCGTGAGGCGCGCACACAGTGCGAAACACAGGCACGGCACTTCCTGAATGCCGCCATGACGCTCGCGAGCGAACACGGCGCAGTGATCTGGAAATTGCGCGCCGCGCTCGACCTCGCCACGCATCATTTCGAAAGAGACGACGCCGCTCGCGCCGTGGCGCTGTTAGCGCAATTCGACAGCCTCTTCGATATGGACTCGCCTGCGCCCGATATCCGGCGCCTTGCCCAACTCCGCGGCAAGCTGAGCGCGGCGAGTCACTGCGGCTGCCGCCATGCCCCTGGCGGCACGCCGGTCATGCGCGAAAACGTGCGCGTGAAATGGCTTTGATCCGAAAAGCCGCACCGCAACGCGATCTCCGCGATCGGCCTGTCCGTCTTCTCCAGCATCTCCTGCGCCTTTTCCATACGACGACGCATGAGCCATTGATGAGGCGCGATGCCGATCGTCATTCGAAAAGCCCGGCAGAAGTACCACGGTGAGAGTTCGCACGCCGCGGCGAGTTGCGGCATGGACAGGTTTTCGTCGAGATGAGCATCGATCATCGCTTTCACCCTGGCCACCTGCCAGGGTGCGAGGCGCCCCGGACCATGAGGTTCGCGCACGCGAGCGCCCGTGTAGCGAGCCGCCAGATGATGATGCAGGGCGACAACGAGGCCATCCACGAAGAGCCGTGGCGCACGCGCCTCGGACAGCGCCGGCAGCAACAGCTTGCCGATCGATTCGACGAACGGGTCGTGCGCCCCATGAGGCACGGCCAGTTCGCGAATGGGCGCGCGGTCTTCGGCCGCCGCCAACTGCTCGAGTGTCGCCTGCGGCAAGTAGAACTGGATACAGTCGAATGCGGTAGGAAGAAAGGCCGTGGGGCGCGCCGCGAGATCAACGACGGAGATCGCGCCGCGCCCATAGGGCGCCACCGGTTCGTGTTCGCCGTCGAGCCACAATTCGTGTCTGGGTAACGGCTGGAGTTGCAGCGACAAGACGAATGCGTTCGCGGGCGGGATCGGCTCAGTGAGGTTGACCGTGTTCTTCGTGGCCGTTAGCCGCGTGATCGTGATGTCCGCGTTGTGTAGCGACGTACTCCGCAGAATGCGCGCTTCAGGAAGATGAAAATAAGCGGCTGCATTGCCAGCGTATTCCGCATTCATGGCGTTCTCGTCCGGTGTCTGGCGAACGTGGGCCAAACATAAATCGTCTACGGCTCGTCAAGATAGCCTGTTTCCGCGGGAAGCCGCATTAAATAAATTTAATACCGGGGGACGGCGTATCGCGCGCCGAGTCTTTGGGACGGCAATCCGTTCGTGTAAAACACGACAAAAAGATGCAAGACCGTCTCGCGTACGCCTGCCTAGAATGGTCCGCACGAAATTGCGTGTGGCGCTCCATTGGCATGATCAGAATTGCAGAATACGAAATCGATCTCGACATGCGCGAGTTGCGCAGAAACGGCGCGCCGCAGCCGCTCGGGGCGCGCGCGTTCGACGTTCTCGCCACGCTGGTTCGAGCCGGTGGTGAGATCGTCACCAAGGAAGCATTGAAGCGCGGCGTGTGGCCCGCCAGGGTCGTCGAGGAAAACAACATACACGTTCAGTTATCGTCATTGCGCAAGGCGTTGGGCGACGCGCGCGCGTGTATCGTCACCGTCGACGGCCGTGGCTATCGGTTCGCCCATCCAGAGGCCGTGCGCCCCCGCCCGCCTTCGCCCCCCGCTGCCCAGGCGCGGAACGCCACGGCCCTTTGCCCTTCGTGCGAGACGCCGCTGATCGGCCGACATGCCGAGATCGACGCTGCGCTCGCCACTCTCGATGCTGCACAGACGCTCACGATCACGGGACCGGCGGGTATCGGCAAAACGGCGTTGGCGCTGGCTATCGCCCATCGGCTTGGCACCGTGGCGGCATTCGATACCTGCTTCGTCGAACTTTCGATGTTGCAGAGCCAGCAGGAACGGCTCGCTGCGATCGCAGACCGATGCGGTGCGGGAACTGACGACGGCACAGCGCCACTCGAACGCATACGCCGCGCGCTAGCCCAACGGCGCAGCCTGGTCGTGCTCGACACGGCGGACCACCTGATCGACGAGGTCGGCTCCCTCGTCGCGCGCATCGTCTCCGACAACCCGAGGCTGCGTGTGCTCGTGACGAGCCGGGAGCGGCTTTACGGCACACACGAGCGTGTGATGCGGCTCGCCCCGCTCGCGGTGCCGTCGTCCGCGGCGTCTTTTGCCGAGGCGCTCGACACGGCCGCCGTCCAGCTCTTTCTCGCGCGGGCGCCGTCCGCCGACAAGGCGATCCGCATCGAGAACAACCTGATCCACCATGTCGCCGAAATCTGCCGACGGCTGGACGGCAATCCGCTCGAAATCGAACTGGCCGCGGCGCGCGCACCGCTCTTCGGCGTGGTGGAGTTGAACCGGCGGCTCGACGAACGCATGGACCTGCTCACCTCGGGCTATCGCACGGCGTTGCCGCGCCATCGGACACTGCGGGCGAACCTCGACTGGAGTTACCGCCTGCTCAGCGCGCCGACGCGCAGGCTGTTTCGCCGCCTGGCTGTATTCAACCATGCGTTCACGCTCGACGCCGTGCGCGCGGTTGCCTGCGACAAGACGCTGAAAGACACATGCGCGATGGAAGGCATATGCGAACTCGCCGCGAAATCGATGATCACGGTTGAGTGCGAGAGCCCGCTCGTGACCTATCGCCTGGGCCAAACGCTGCGCACCTACGCGCTCGAACGCTTGCGATGCGACGACGATGCCACCCCTCTCGCGCAACGCCACGCCCGCTATCTCGCTGCGCTCGCACATGGCCCGGCGGATTCACGATCTGGATGAGCCGCGCCGACGCGCCGTAACCGGCACACCGCGCCACTTGCGCCAGCATTGTGGAGTCATGCCCGTGATATCCCGGAAGGCGCGCGAAAAATGCGCATGGCTGCTGAAACCACAGATCCGGGCAATATCGCTCAATGTCAGGTCGGGATCGGTCAGCATGTTCCTCGCGCGTTTGATTCGAATGCGAAGCAGCCATCGTTTGGGCGTCTCGCCCGTTTCGCCGTTTATCGCCCGCGCGAGGTTCTGACGCGAAATGCCCAGCGCCTGGGCGAGCCCGGAAGGCGTAAGGCCTTGCGCGGGCGAACCGGCGATCCAGCCAAGCGTACTCAGCCGCTGCGCTGTGCTGAGCCCAGGGCCGCGACGATCGAGCAGCAATGCGAGACGATCTGCACCGTCAATGCATGCGGCGCTCGCCATCAACAGGCCGTGCAGGACTCCTCGTGTGCCCGCATGCGTCGCCGCGAGCGCGTCGCGCATCAGCGCGCCGAGGCTCACGCGTTGCGGACTGCCTTGCAAGAGGTGATCGATCAGCGTATCGAAGTCACGTAGCAAGGCGTCTTCGGGCAGCCATTCGCCGCGCTCGCCGCCAACGCGCTCGAGCAACGCCAGAATGAGCCGCGCCTCATGCGATAGATTCGCGTTGTCCTTTAAGTTCTCTGGCGATCGACGAATACGGGATGACGGCACGATTTTTCCAGGCGGATTCCTGTTGATTGCGATTTCGCACTATAGGCAGCGACGTCATCAGGCGCAAGCGTGAATGGCGCGCAAAAGCAGCGACGATGCGGCATCAACGGCGTACGCGCGCTCCATTCTGGAGCAAACAGGTTGCCACAAACTTCGTTAAAAGTCCTGAATGGAGCGCTGAATTGCGGTACGTTTTTCGGCTTGCCGCGACGTCGTGCCGACCGCCGGGATCAGCATGCCAGGGCCAGCTTTACGATCAGACCCGGCGTGTTGTCCTCGAGCCGCAGCGTGCCGCCGTGCAAGGCCGCCACCCCTTTGACGAGCGCGAGTCCGAGACCGACTCCGGGCGTCCCGCGGCTCGCGTCGCCGCGATAGAACCGTTCGGTTACCCTGACTTTCTCGCCATCCGGAATACCGGGACCATCGTCAGCCACCGCAACTTCAATCGAGCCGCCGGCACGGCTCAGGCGAACATCCACGTGCGTGCCCGCAAACTTCAGCGCATTGTCGATGAGATTGCCGATAGCCTGGGCGAGCAACAGAGGATCGACCAGCGCGGGCAAGCTGTCCGGGCCACTCGGGGTGAGCACGAGGCCGCGCAGCTCCGCCAGCGGCTGATAGAATTCCACCGCCTCGCCGACGATGTGAGCGACATCGCTTTGCACGAATCCCGACTTGCGTACGCCCGCATCGATTTCCGCGAGCCGCAGCAGCGCGTTGAAAATACCGATGACGCGGTCGATGTCGCCCAACGCGCCTTCCAGCCGTTCGAGCGTATCGCCGTCGACCTTCTTCTTGAGGTCGAGGATCATCGACTCCATCCTGAAGCGGAGTTCGGTCAGCGGGGTGCGTAGATCGTGAGCGATGGCATTCGATGTATTGCGCACGCTGTTGATCATTTCGATCAATGCCTCCTGCGCGGCCTCGCGGCAGCGCACCTCTTCCTGAAGCCGTGCGTTCTGCTCTATCAAGGCTTTCTGCAGGCGTCCCAGCTTAAGATGCGTCTTGACCCGCGCGAGCAGCTCCTCCATTTGCAGCGGCTTGGTCACGTAGTCGACCGCCCCGACGTGGAAGCCGGCCGTTTTGTCTTCCGTCTGCGAAAGCGAGGTCATGAAAATGACGGGGACCGCGCGGGTGCGCGGATTCTCCTTGAGCCTGCGGCACACCTCGAAACCGTCCAGCCCAGGCATCATCACGTCGAGCAGTATCAGGTCAGGCCGCACGAGATCCGCGCGACTGAGCGCTTCTTCGCCGTCGCGGGCAATCGACACACGCAGATCATTGCCTTCGAGAAAGTCGACCACCAGGCCCAGATTCGACGCCGTATCGTCGACAACCAGAACAAGCGGCGCAATGCTGTCGAGTTTCTCTGTCATGCCGGTTCTCTTCCATTCCAATGCCGCTCGATGAACGCGAGCAGTTCTCTCGATTCGAAATTTTCGGCGAGCCGACGTACCCGTAGCACGAATGCCTGGTAACGCCCGTCGCTTTCCAGTAGCGCATTGGCGTGACGCATGACATCGCGCATCTGCCCCCGCAACGCCAGACGATGCAAAATTTCCATGTCCTCGTGCAAGGGAACGGCCAGCGGCGCGCCCGTGCCGAGGCCCACTGGAACGGACGGCAAAGGCATGGAAGTGCCAGCCGCCGGCTCGTGCGCCGCAGTGTCGATGTCCTGACTCCCCGTGCCATCCGCGCCGCACGCTGCACATACCGAATCGCCCGGTACCTGCACCGCGAGATCGAACCAGAAGCGGCTCCCTCGGCCAAGTTCGCTCTCCACATGAATCTCGCTGCCCATGAGCCATACAAGCTGTTGACTGATGGACAGGCCAAGACCCACGCCCGCGCTGCGCCGCTCGGTATCGCCCGCCTGCTCGAACGGCCTGAACACGCGCTCCAGCTGGTCGCGCGTAATGCCCACGCCGGTGTCCGATACCTCGAACCGCAGGAGGCCGGGGCTGATCTGTCTTACCGCGAATGTGACCTCGCCTTCGTCCGTGAATTTCACGGCATTCGAAAGCAGGTTGAGCAACACCTGGCGCAGGCGCTTTTCGTCGACCCGAATCACGGCCGGCAGGCAACGCGCGATCACGCGGGTCTGCGTCAGGCCTTTCTCCCTCGCCCGCACAGCGACCATGTCCGCAAGCATTTCCAGAAACGGCGCGAGCAGCACATCGGCCAGTTGCAGTTCGGTCTGGCCCGCGCCGATACGCGCAAACTCCAGCAAGTCGTTTATCAGCGTCAACAGATGTGTTCCGCTTTGCTCGATGACTGCGACGTGCGACCTGTGGCGGGGTACGAGCGTGTCGTCGTGGCGCAGGACCTGTGCATAGCCGAGGATGCCGTTCAGCGGAGTGCGCAGCTCGTGGCTGATATTGGCGAGGAATTCATCTTTGGCTTTATTTGCGGCCTCCGCCTCGTCTCGCGCCACGCGCAGCGCCTGTTCAGCGCGCTTGAGAGCGGTAATGTCGATCAACGTGCCGCTCAGGCAGACAGCCGCCCCATCGGCATGCCTGCGCGGCGCGCCGCGCGTGAGAACCCATCGGTATGAGCCGTCGCGGTGCAACAGGCGGTGCTCGATCGCCAACGCTCCGCCGCTTTCGGCCTGGTTCCTGAACGCCTCGCCAAAGCGGTTGAGGTCGTCGGGATGGACGAGTTCCATGAACCGCTCGAAGCTGGGAGCGCCGGCATGCTCGCCATAGCCAAGCCACTCGTGCGCGTTCCAGCAGCGCAGCACCCAATGGCGCTCGTCTTCGCCATCGAGTTCGAGATCCCATACGCCGACGTTGGACCCCTGCATGGCAGCGTCCAGTCGCGCGTTGGTTGCGCGCAGTATCTCCGCTTGCGCCGCGCGCCGTGTTTGCGTCACGTCGCGGATGGCGAGCACCGCGCCGACGACCTGCCCCACATCATCGACTATCGGCGTGCCTCGGGCTTCGACCGGAGCTTCGCGTCCATGCCTGCCGACCAGCCTGGTCCTGAGCGGCAAGTCGACCGGGGCCTGCCTGCCCAGAACCGCGGTGCCCCTGTCGCCCAGCGGCACGTTCGTGTCCTCGTCGATCAGCACGAGCACCTCTGCGAGCGGCCGACCAGCGGCCTCCTCGCGCGACCATCCGGTCAACGCCTCGGCCACGGGATTGATCAGCGTGATGCGCGATTCGCAGTCGGTCGCAATCACGCCGTCGCCAATACTGGCAAGCGTGACCGCATAGCGATGCTCGCTGTCGCGCAGCCGGCGCTCCGCACCATGCTTGTACAGCGCCATCTCCACGACAGTGCGCAGTTGCTGGTCTTCGAAGGGCTTCAGCACGTAGCCGAACGGTTCGGTGACGGTCGCGCGGCGGACTGTCTCCTCGTCCGCGTAGGCGGTGAGAAATACCACGGGCAGACCATGCGCCTCGCGTAGCCGCCTCGCCGTATCGATGCCGTCCAGGTTGCCTTCCAGACGCACGTCCATGAGCACGAGGTCCAGCGGCGCCTGCGCCGCCACCGCGATCGCCTCCTCGCCGCTCGCGACACTGCCCGCGATTGCATGCCCGCAGCGCACCAACTGCTGAGCGATATCGCGTGCCACCACACGATCGTCTTCCACGATGAGTATGCGCGCGGATGCCATGATGAAGCCCGTTGAGTCCTTAAAGTGTGAAGTGAATGACAAAGCGCGTCCCCGCGCCGTTGTCCCGCCGGACCGAGGCATGCAGCTGGCGGGCCAGGTCGGAAACGAGTTGCAAGCCGAGAGAATCCGCCTCCTCGACGGAAAAATCGGCGGGCAATCCAATGCCGTCGTCGGATACGCTCAGGCTGCACCGACGCTCGCCGTCCGACATCAGCTGGACGCGCAGATTTCCACGCCGCCCCTGCGGAAAGGCATGTTTGAGCGCATTCGAGACGAGTTCGTTCACGATCATGCCGCACGCCACCGCCCGGTTCATGTCGAGTTGCACGTCGTCCACCCTCACGTCGAGGGACACGTTCAGCTGGCTCAATTCATAAACGCGGGAAAGATGCGCGCATAGATTGCGGATGTGAGACGCCATGTCGATGCGCGCGAAATTCCCCGCCCGATACAGATTCTCGTGAACCATCGCCATCGAGCGCACCCGGTTTCTGCTGTCCAGGAAGCGTTCCGCCGTCGGCCTGTCTTCGGCGCGTGCCGCCTGGAGGTTGAGAAGGCTGCTGATCAACTGCAGGTTGTTTTTGACCCGGTGGTGCACCTCGTGCAACAAGGCGTCTTTTTCCTCGAGAAGCGCCTCGACCTCTTCCAGGCTTGCGTTCTCGATCGATATCGCGGCCTGCGATGCGAGCAGCCTGAGCACCGCCAGCCGGGAGAGCGTGAAAACGCCCGGTGCAAGTTCGTTCTCGAGATACAGGGCGCCGACCACCCGGTCCTGCTTGACGAGCGGCAGGGACAGCACGGAGCGTGCGGTGCGGCTGCTGAAGTATTCGTCGGCGCCGAAGGGATTCTCCATCGAGGCATCGTCTACCAGCACCGGCTCGTGCGTGCGAAGACTGTGGTGGAGCATCGCGAGCGGCACGGCATCGGACGAAGCCGCGCGCCGGCCTACGTTGACCGTGTTGCCCTCGCGCAGCGCGCTGGCGTCCGCCTCGATCCAGAGCTGCTCCGCGTGCGGCAGGATCAATAGCGCGCGCCGGGCGCCGGCGTGCTCGAGCACGATGGTCATCAGCGTGTGCATGAGCCGCTCCAGCACGCGCTCGCTGGAGATCGCCTGCGACGCCTCGACGACCGTCTCCATCGCCAGTTGATTCGCCACCGGGCCGCCCGACCCGCTCGAGGTGTCCTCCGGCACGAGGCCCGGGTGGCGCGCGTCGAGCGCCCTGACTTTCGCCATCGCCCCCCAGTTCAGGTACGCGAGCCGCGCGTTGCGCAGGTACACGACGCTGATAGCCGCGAACCCGTTGTCCGCATAGAACCGGCCGGCGGTCTCATTGGCAAGGCCCTCGACATGCAACAGACGCTGCTCGCGTGCCTGGCCGATTGCGTGCTCGTAGTGGCGCATGGCTTCAAACTCGCGTTTTTGCACGCGCGCGAGTTCGGCCTCGACCAGCGCGGCGCGCGAGGCGAAGTTCGCGGGCGAGTGCCGGGCCCAGCCGCGCAGCTTCTCCACGTGGTCCGCCAGCGCGGCCTGGTTGTCAGCCTGGTCGGCGGCCTGTTCTGCGGGTGCAAGGCTGTCATGCCACTGCAGGCGCGCCAACGCACCGAAGAAGTGATATTCCGCGAGTTCGAAGTGGCCCGAAGTGGTCCACAACAACGGCGCTGCGCGCTTTTCCGCCTCTAGCGCGCCGCCAATGTCGCCGGCGAAAAAACGCGCCTGCAACTGCCGTATCCAGTACCAGCATGCCGCGATGGCGAGTGCGGGATTGCCTTCCAGATGCCGCTCCAGAGAAGCCTCATCCGCATGGTCCGCATGGGCAGACCCGAGCCAGGGCGCCAGCCCCCGCAGTCCGCGGATCAGCGACAACTGCGCGGTCATGATGTCGACGATCAGCCCGAACCCCGCGGCGCGGACGATACGCAAACGCTCGACGCCTTCGTCCTCGACGTCTGCAAGCGGATGGCCCGCCGCAAGCAGGCTCGTGACCAGACAGCAACTGCTGAAGCCAATGTAGGTGAGGTCGCCGCTCTGCGTTGCCGCTTCGAACGCCCGCCGCAATAGCGGTAGCCCCGCGCGCATGGGCTGTGTCCATGGCATCACGTGATAGGCGAAACACATGTACACGCGCGCCCTGAACCGCCCCAGCCCCCGCTCGTCCACGAGTGCCAGTCCGAGCCTGCCGAACTCGAAACCCGCGCGGTAGTCGCCGAAAATCGGGCCGGCCACCATGCCCAGGTAGGCGAAACCCAGCGAAGACGCATCGGTATTGCCATGCCGGATGCTCAGGTTCGCCATGCGCGACAACACCAGACACACCAGGTTCTCGTCCGTGAAGAAGGCCGGCGGCAGCACGGCGGTCAGCACATTGAGCGTGGCCTCCAGCGTGTCGTCCTGGAGCAGCGGAAGGTCGATGAGGGAGGCGATCGTTCGCTGTCCGATCCGCTCGCGCAGCGCCGCGTACTCGGCAACGGCGGCCGCGCGGTCGGGATGCGCAACCCAGTCGATGCCGACCTCGCGCAGATAGCCGAGACAGATTTCGACAGCGGCCTGCATCCGATCGAGTGCCGTGTGGAGCGTCACACGAAGAAACGCGACGGCGGCCTTGTGCGGCACGTTGCTGGCGGCGGCTGCGAGCTCGCACAGACGTTCTTCGGCCAGCGCGGCGTTGCCCGTGAGGAATTCGCATTCGGCGCGCAGCAGTTCGAACGAGAATTTTTCGTGGTAGTGCGTCCGCCACGCGTCACTGCCGAGAATATCGCTTCCGAGCGTCAGATACGCGAGCGCAGAGCCATAGGCCGCAGAGCCCCTCGCGCGCCGGCCGGCGCGCAAGTTCAGACCGGCCACGCGCGCGCGCACTCCGAAGTCCTCGACGACATGAATCGCGCGGTTGTACTGGTTGACGATCTCGAAGATATTGAGCTCGACATCCTGATCGTCGTCCTCGTTGTCCAGCATGGTCCCGATGCGCAGATGCGCAGATGCGCGATCCGCCTCGGCCATCAATGCGTACGCGGCCTCCTGAATCCGGTCGTGAACGAACGCGTAGCCATCGGCCTGCCGATACACGACGCCCTGGGCGACAGCTTCCGCGAGGGCTGCATCGATCGCTTCGCCCGACTGACCGCTCACGCGCGCGAGAACCGCAGACGAAACACGGGCGCCAAGGCACGCGAAATCCACCAGCAAGCCGCGAGTCGCATCCGACAGGCGGCCAAGCTTGTCGACCATCAGATCCACGACGCTGTCGGGAAAACTTCTACGCGCAATCCAATCCGCGTTGCACACCCATTCGCGACGCACCTTGTCAAACGTGAGAAAGCCTTCGTCCGCCAGCGCCTGCAGGAACTGCACGGCGAAAAAAGGATTCCCGCCAGTCTTGTCGAACATGACCTGCGCAAGTTGCACCGTGGCTGGCTGATCGCCGTGCATCGCATCGCGCACGAGGCGGCCCACGTCTTTCACGCCGAGCGGAGCCAGCAACAGGTCATGAACGCGAACCCGCCCCGCGCGCATCGCATCGACTACCCGCGTCAGCGGGTGCGTGGGCCCGACTTCGTTGTCGCGAAACGCGCCGATGAGCAGCAGATCGCCGATGTCCTGGCCTTTACCCAATGCCTCGAGTACCGAGATCGTGCCGGCGTCCAGCCACTGGAGATCGTCCAGAAAAAGCACCAGTGGGCGCCCGGGAAAGGCGAAGGCGCCTATGAATCGCGTGAGCGCCGCGACGAACCGTGTCTGGGCATCCTGCGGCGGGAGTTCGGTAACCTGCGGCTGCGGGCCGACCAACTGTTCGAGTGCGGGAATCAGATCGACTATCAGCTGGCCGTGAGAACCCAGCGCGTCCTGTATGCGCCGCCGCCATGTGCCGATCTCCGCTTCTTCCTCGTCGAAAATCTGCTGCACGAGCGCAGCCAGGCACTGAGCCATCGTTGCGTACGGAATATCCCGCTTGTACTGGTCGAATTTTCCTGCAGCGAACTGGCTGCCCGAACCCGACATCACCTGATGGAACGCCTCGACCAGCGACGACTTGCCGATTCCCGAGTAGCCGGACACCAGAACGCATTCCGGCGAGCCGTCCCGGGCGACACGGTCGAAGGCCGCAACCAGCGCCCCCACGTCCGCTTCCCGCCCATACAGGCGCCCGGGAATAAACAAGCGGTCGTCCGAGTCGGCAGCGCCCAATGCGAACGGCTCGATGTGCGCTCCGCGCCGGCATTGCAGGGCGCAAAGCCGCAAGTCGTGCTCCAGGCCTCTCGCGGTCTGGTATCGGTCTTCAGCGGCTTTCGCGAGCAGTCGCTCGACGATGGCGGCAACGGCATCGGGCACCTCCGGCGCGTATTCCTTGAGCGAGACAGGCTTTCTCGCCGTATGGCAGTGCAGCCACTCGGCGCCCGACTGGGCCAGAAAGGGGAATCGGCCAGTGAACATCCAGTAGATAACGACCCCTAGCGAGTAGAGGTCGGAACGCGTATCGGGCCGCCGGTTGACGAGTCCGGTGCGCTCCGGCGCGACGTATGGAAGCGCGTCCGCGAACAGGAGCGGCTGCGGGACATCCCTGCCTGCGGCGTCGGCATCGGAAGACAACCCGAACCCGGTGAGCGCAACCCCGCCGGTTTTTGCGTTGACCAGCAGGTGGGTGGGCCGGATGTCGTGATGGATGAGCCCGCGCGCATGCAATGCATCGAGCGCGGCCGCCGCGTTCGACGCTATCGCAAGCAACTGGCCGTGCGACATGAGGTGCGGCTGCATGGAAGCGAGAACGCTGCCGCCCGGATCCTCGAGAAAGAGTGTGGTGCGCCGGCTCTCCCGTAACAGCGCGTGCGGCTGGGTGAAGCGCGGACTGTCGAGCCGCGTGCGCAGCCCATAGGCGTTCTCCAGCAACGACAGGACTTCCGCAGAAGGCTGGCTTGCCGACGGCCGCGCGGCGAGCCGCGTTCGCGCCGCGCCCCGCGTTTTGACGCGTGACAGGACGAGCGCACCGTCGTCACACAACGTTTGAACGACCTGGTCTTCTCGATTCATGACGCTGCCGCATGAGTTCGCGGCTTCATAGGGGGCTCGATTTCATGTGTCGGCCGAAAGCATGTACCCGGAATTTCGCACGGTGTGCAGAAGCGAACTCTCGAATCCCGCATCGATCTTTTGCCGAAGCTTGCTGACGTGCACATCAATCACGTTGGTCTGCGGATCGAAGTGATATTCCCAGATATTCTCCAGCAGCATGGTGCGCGTCACGACCTGATTGGCATGCCGCATCATGTATTCGAGCAGCTTGAATTCGCGCGGCTTCAGACTGATCGCCTTGCCCGCCCGCGTAACTCTTCGCGAAAGCAGATCGACGCAAAGGTCGCCCACCTTGAGCGTCGTTTCGAGCGCGTCGTTCTGCGAGCGGCGTATGAGCACCTCGAGCCTCGCCAGCACCTCTGCGAACGCGAAGGGCTTGACCACGTAATCGTCGCCACCCGCCTTCAGCCCGCGAATGCGCTCGTCCACGGCATCGAGCGCGCTCAGGATCAGCACCGGCACCTTGCTGCCCGTCGCCCGCAGTGCCGCGACGATGCCGAGCCCATCCACGCCGCCCGGCAGCATGCGATCCAGAATGACCGCGTCGTACGTACCCCCCATGGCGAGAAACGTGCCGTCCCGCCCGTTGTCGGCGAAGTCGACCACGTGCCCCGCCTCCTCGAGCCCCTTCCTCAGAAAACCGGCTACCTGCTGATTGTCTTCCACTAACAAGATCTTCATTCCAGCCACTCGCGGTTCCGGGCGGCCACCATACACGGCAGCGGCGCCGCGCCGCTGCTCGTGCAAAGCCCGATCTTCCTTGCTTCTGCCACCTCGCCTCCAATTATCGGTCCAGCGCCGATATTTCGATTTCCGGCGTGTCATTAAATTTGGTTAATGTGCCGTCCAGCACCTGGCGCCGGCGCTCTGCGGCGCCGCTCCCCCAATGAGTACGGGGCTTTGCGCCGCTATTGCGGAAACGGTAGATTAACAAAAGTTAATTTATGGATAACAGTGAGGAAAAGACGTGTCGCCTATCATCCACTTCGATACGGCCCGCGCGCAATCAAGCCGCTCACGATATCGGCGTGCCATAAGCCAGGCGGGTTGCCGCGCGCCCAGTCCCTTGCCAGAGCCATACCGAGCAAAAAAGACATGAATCACGCGACAGCACTCTCTCCATCGTTCGCTGCGCACGCGCCGGTCATTCAGGTCGGCGAATGCGAGCTGGATCTCGGGTTGCGGGCGCTACGCCGCGGCGGCAAGGCGGTGGAACTTGGATCCCGTGCGTTCGATGTGCTCACCACCATCGCTCTGGCGGCAGGACGCATTGTCTCCAAGGACGAACTCATGGAGGCGGTCTGGCCCGATACGATCGTCGAAGAGAACAATATCCATGTGCAGCTTTCGGCGATCCGCAAGGCGCTGGGCGCGGACCGCAAGCTGATCCTGACGGTGCCGGGGCGCGGCTACCAACTGGCGGCGGCCCCGGACGTGCGAATCATGCCGTCGGCTCGTCATGAAGCCGGACCGGCGCGTGAGCCCAATGTACTGCGTGCGGGCGAAGCATTGCTCGGGCGGGACGCCGCAATCGCCGAAATTCGCTCGATGATGTCCTCGGCGCGCATCGTGACGCTCGTCGGCGCGGGCGGCATCGGCAAGACGAGAATCGCCCGTGAAATCGCGCACCGGCTCGCCACAGAGCAGGCGATCGACGTGCGCTTCGTCGAACTGGCCGCGCACGTCACGCGCGCGGCGGTTGCCCAGGCGTTCGCGGACGTCTGCGACGCGCCATTCAACGGGAACGAGCCCGATCCGCGCATCGTGGCGAATGCGCTGGCCGGCTGGCCCGGCCTGCTCGTCATCGACAATGCCGAACACGTCGTGGAGCACGTGGCCGAAATCGTCGACCTGACGAGCCGTGCCAATCCCCGGGTTACGATTCTCGCCACCAGCCGGTTCCGCCTGCGCGTGTCCCTCGAAACGATCTATCGTGTCGGCCCGCTCGCGCTACCGGACGCAGGCGTCAGCCGCGATGCCGTGCTCCGCTCCCCCGCGATCGGTCTCTTCCTGCGGCGGCTGCACTCGAATGGCGTGAACGCCGAGATGAGCGATGACCGGCTCCGGATGGTCGAGGAAATTTGCCGCCGCCTCGAAGGCATACCGCTCGCGCTCGAACTGGCGGCCGGACGCGCTTCCGTACTTGGACTGGAAGGTATCCGCGAAGGGCTGGACGAACCCCTGCACTATCTTGCCGGCGGTTATCGCACCGCCCAGCCCCGACATCAGTCTCTGCGCGCCGCATTCGACTGGTGCTTCGACATGCTCGAGGCCGACGAGCAAACGGTGTTCAGGCGCCTGAGTGTCTTCAACCGCGCCTTCACGATGCAGGCCGCGTCTCAGATCGCCCGCGATGCCACGCTATCCAGCGAAGCCGTGATGGACTGTATCGGCGAACTGGTCGACAAATCACTGGTCGAGATTCAATTCGAAGGTGCGGATGTGAAATACCGTCTATTAGCGCCGGCTCGCGCCTACGGACTTGAAAAACTGCTTGCCGCAGGCGAAATCTGCACGATTTTCGAGCGGCATGCGCTCTTTTCCAGCGGGCACCTTCCCGCGATTTCAAGCGAATCCGGGGCATCGAATCCGTCCCGGGCGCCCCAAATAATCGAGGCGGGACGGTGGAGATAATTCCCTCCGCATTCATCGTGTGAAAGGCTTAAAAAAACGGGCTGCACGCCGATATTTACGAGCAGAACGATGCAATCTTGAATTCCGAAACGACATCGTCGAGCAGCGCAGCCTGTTCCTTGAGCGACTGGGCCGCGGCTGCAGCCTGCTCAACGAGTGCTGCATTTTGCTGAGTAGCGGTGTCCATTTGCAGGACAGCCCCACTCACCTGTTCAATGTCCTGGCTCTGTTCCTGCGTAGCCCGGTGCAACTCAGCCATCAAGCCGCTTACCGCTGCAACTGACGACACGACCTCTGTCATGATCGTGCCCGCCCTTTGCGCGAGCAGCGAACCTTCGTCGATCTTCCCGACGGTGGCGCCGATCAAATGCTTGATCTCCTTTGCCGCCTGGGCACTTCGCTGAGCAAGACTTCGGACTTCACTCGCGACGACCGCAAAACCGCGCCCGAGTTCTCCAGCCCGTGCTGCCTCGACGGCAGCATTCAGCGCCAGAATGTTGGTCTGGAAGGCGATGCTCTCAATCAGGCCCACGATTTCGGCGACCTTGCTGGAATGCACCGATATGCCTTGCATCGTCCGGACGACCTCGTGGACTACCTCGCCGCCTGCAGATGCTGTTTGTGAAGCCACCAATGCCTGTCGACTCACGGTATTGGCTGTCTCCGCGTTTTTCTTGACGGCCCGCGTCAACTGCGCCATGTTCGCGGCTGCAAGTTCAAGCGACGCTGCCTGTTGTTCGGTTCGCCGCGAAAGATCTGCGCTTCCGGAGGCAATCTCCTGTGCGCCGACATTGATGGTTTCCGTTCCGCCGCGAACGCTGCGGACAGTTCGCACCAGCGCGTCCTGCATTGTCCTGACGTCCGCCATGAGCATTCCCATCTCGTTCCGATATTCGGCGAGCACGTCACCCTGAAGATTGCCTGAGGCAATGCGCGCGAGATGTGTCTTGATTTCAGCGACAGGGCGCACAACGATTCCGACGAGGATCAGCCTCGCGATGATGCCCACGGCAAGTGCGACTATCGCCGTTCCGGCAAGCATGGCCACCATCCAATGAAAGCGCGACTGCGCCTGCGCAAAACGTTGCCGCTGCGAGTCGACGACCGCACTCTCCCGTTCCTTCATCGCGCTTTGATAAGAGGCCACCGCATCCTGTGTTGCCTTCCCCTGGAGCGCCTTGAAACGGCCGAAATCCATTTGGCCGAGCGCTTCGGCTGCCGGCAGGACTGCCTTGTCGAGCACAGACCGGCGGCGCTCTGTCAACTGCCTCACCGCTTCTGAATCCGCCCTTGGCTGCAGTGAAAGATACTTCGAGAATTCCAGTTCGGAATCCTTTAGATCCTGTCGGGCACCCGAAAGCAAGGCCGGCTCCGGGTCGCCCAGACCATATAGCGAAAGGTAACTATCGAGCGAAACGCGTGCACGCTGAAGCAACGCATCGCTGGTCTTCAGCGCGACCAGCGAACTGGTATCCACTTCATACATGGCTCGCAGCGCGTCGTTGTTCAGCTTCAGCGCCAGAATTCCCGCGGAACTCGTCGCAGCGAGGATGACAACGAACACCGAAATGACGCAAGTCAGTCCACCTTTTATGCTGAACCTCTTGAGCATATCTCCCCCGATTCACGATGTGTCAAATCGACCTCTCACCCGGGCCGTGACGACTTTTTATTAATATGGAAAGATTCCGCCCGCGGCCCGTCAACCTCGTATGCGTCGACCGCCCCATAACGTTCTGCACCCCGGTTTTCAAGCGGGGGGATCACAGTCTATGGAGAAGTCCAATATCCTTCTAATGAAAAATTGGCCTTCCTCGATACCCATTTCGGCATTGGTATAAATACCTATCATTCCCTCCTGGCATAGTCGCGCAATTTAAACGGGCGCCGGCTCGCGATGCCTGCGAAAGCTTGGCGACCGGCGTTCTGACCGCCAATTTGCTCATGCTCGCGCCAGCCACTGGTCGAGACTGAGTCGGCCGATCCGCGCGTCGCCGAGCGGGACAAGCGATTGTTCCTCGACGCGACCGCCGTAATAGAGCGCATCGCGATCCGTCACCACCGGGCGGGCATCGCCCACCGATTTCAGATAACGCGAGACGATCTCCGCGAACGGCACGCGGTCGGGGCCGGCGATGTCGATAGTGCCGTTCAGCGGCGCGGCGAGAGCGACCTGCGCGAGAGTTGCGGCGACGTCATCTGCGGCTATCGGCTGAAACAGTCCGTCGCCAACGCGCACCGTACCGCCTTCCGTGCCGTAATCGGCGATTGCGCCGATGAATTCCATGAACTGGGTCGCGCGCACGATCGTGTATGGCACGCCCGCCGCCTCGATCGCTTCCTCCTGCGCAACCTTGGCAACGAAATACGGGTTCTCCGGTGTGCGCTCGCAGCCGACGATGGACAGCGCGACGTGATGGCGTACTCCAGCGGCCACTTCCGCTTTGCCGAGGTTGCGCGCCGAGTTGCGGAAGAAGTCGAGCACCGCCTGGGGCTCCCACGAGGGCGCATTCGCCACATCCACGACGACTTCAGCGCCCGCTAGCGCATTGCTCAGGCCCTCCCCTGTCACGGCGTTCACACCGTTACGCGGCGACGCCGCAAGCGCCTCATGACCCGCGTCGCCAAGCAGTTTCACGAGACGCGACCCGATCAGGCCGGAACCACCGATTACGACAATCTTCATGACAGATTCTCCAGATGAGAGGCAGTGAACGCGCAAAAGCGCCTGGCGGGCGTCGCATCGACTGAACGATTTCGCCGCCGTCGCATCGCGTGAGGCTATTGTGGGAAGATCATGAACTATCGAAAAGTGCCAGGAATTGACGTTTCGACCAGGCCAAGTCACTTCCGCACACCTTGCCAGCAAAACAGTCATGCCCGCGCCGCCCGCCACATTCACCATCGATGTCAATCGCCGGCAGCACTCGCCGATCTACCTGCAGATCTGCGAGCGCTTCAGAACGGCGATCGCTGCCGGCCATCTGCGTCCCGGCGATCGCGTGCCCGCGCTGCGCAGCCTCGCCACTCAGCTGAACACGGCACGCGGCACGGTTGAGCTGGCCTATACGATCCTCGTCGACGAGGGTTACCTGCAGATGCGCGGTGCAGCAGGCACCTTCGTGTCGCCCTCGCTGCCGGCGTCGGTCACGCGCCCATCGCAGATCGCGAGGGATTCGAACGGCAGGCAAACCGCGAAGGAAAAGGCCGCGCCGGAAGCACAGGGAGACTTGCCCGGCGCGCTTGGGGAGCCGCGCCAGCCTGCCATTGCCGCCGCCATGAGCGGCGAGCCGCGGCCGCTGCAGCCCGGGTTGCCGGCACTCGACGCGTTTCCCGTCAAGGTATGGAATCGTCTCGTTTCGCATCGCGCGCGCAGCGGCGAGCGAGCGATGCTCGCATACCCCGATCCGGCCGGCTACCGGCCCCTACGCGAACACATCGCCACCTACCTCGGGTTGTCGCGCGGGGTGACCTGTGTGCCGGAGCAGGTGTTCGTGACCGGCGGCTATCGGGCGACGCTCGAACTCGTGCTGCGCAGTCTCGCCCGCCCGAACGATCGCGTATGGTTCGAAGATCCGGGCTATCTGCTCGCGCGCGGTTTTCTGGCCGAGACCGGCGTCCAGCTTGTAGCGGTGCCGGCGGATGACGAGGGTATCGATGTCGAACGCGGCAAACGCCTGGATGCGCAGGCGCGCTTCGCGCTGGTCACGCCCTCGCATCAGAGCCCCCTCGGGCGCACGCTGTCTCTCGCGAGACGCATGGCGCTGCTGGACTGGGCAGAACAAGCATCGAGCTGGATCGTCGAAGACGATTACGACAGCGAGTTCCGTTATCTCGGCCGGCCTTTGCCGGCGCTGAAGAGCCTCGACCGGCACGATCATGTGATCTATTGCGGCACGTTCAGCAAGGTGATGTTTCCCGGTTTGCGGCTCGCGTATACGGTGGTGCCGGAGCGGGCCGTCGAGCGCGTCGCCCGGGTGGCGTACAGCATGAATGCCGGATCGCCGACGCTGTTGCAAGCGGCGTTGGCGGATTTCATCGAGCGGGGGCATTTTGCGCGGCATCTGAAGCGCATGCGTGCGTTGTACGCCCAACGGCGCGTGCTGATCGTGCACGCACTCGAACAGGCCTTCGGCGAACGGCTGATTGTCGAATTGCCGCCGGGGGGAATCCAGTTCGCGGCGCGGTTCAGCGAAGGCCCTGATGGTCCGGTAGACGACGTCGCTGTCGCCGCCCTCGCCCGTGAAGCAGGGCTCGCCGTGCTGCCGCTTTCGGTCTGGTACGCGAATGCCCGCACGCAGCACACGCCGCGCGGCCTTGTGATGGGGTTCGCGAACGTTGCGGATGCGGGTGAGGCCATCCGGCTTGCGCGAACGTTGCGTGGGTGTCTCGAGGGGCGGCGCAGATGACGCCGCTACAATAAAGACCTTGCTGCGCTAAATCCTGGAGGCGTAAATAACGATGCCCCGACACAATCCGGCACTGCATCGCAGCCAGAAAGCACCCATGACCAAGACGAAGCGGCGCTTCCTGATCGCCGGCGTAATCGTTCTGTTGACTGCGTTTGGCTGGATGGTGGCGATCGTCGCCGCGCCCGCGTTCCAACGCACCATCGTCATGACCAGCGGCGCGGACAACGGCATCTATCGCGGCTTTGCGGATCGCTATGCGCCCATCCTGAAGCGCGCGGGCATCAAACTCGATATCCGCAGTTCTTCAGGCTCGGTGGAAAATTATGAGCGGTTGAGAGACCCGAACAGCGCCTACGAAGTCGGTTTCATCCAGTCGGGGACCACCGGCCCGAAGGAGACCGACGGTCTGCAGACGATAGCTGCCGTGTCGTATGAGCCGATCTGGGTTTTCTATCGCGGCGACACGACGGTCGACAGGCTGTCGCAACTGCGTGGCAAGAAGATTTCGACGGGCGTGCCCGGCAGCGGCCTGCTTAACGTCGCGCAGGTGTTGCTCGGCTATAGCGGCATCACGAGCCAGAACGCCACCCTCCTGCAAATGGATGCACCGGCGGCTTACCAGGGGCTCGAAAGCGGTCAGATCGATGCGGCTTTCTTCATCGGCAGGCCCGACGCCGGGATGCAGAAGACGCTGCTGAACAGCCATCTCAAACTGATGAGTTTCGCGCAGGCAGACGCGCTGGTTCAAAAATTCCCATCGCTTTCAAAGATCGTCTTGCCGCGCGCGTCGACGAGTGTCGCAGATGATCTGCCGCGCACCGACGTCACGCTGCTCGCGGCAACGGCGCTGCTGGTATCAAAGAACACGCTGCACCCGGCGCTCGTCTATTTGCTGCTCGACGCGGCTCATGCCGTTCACGGCGGCGAAGATTACTTCACCCCGCTCGGCACGTTCCCTAACCTGAAGACGGAGGAATTCCCGATCTCCGACGAAAGCGTCCGCTACTTCAAATCCGGTCAGCCGTTCCTGTACCGCTCTCTGCCGTTCTGGCTCGCGAGTGTGATCGAACGACGGCTGTTGATCCTCGTGCCATTCGCTGCGCTCCTGATTGGCTTGCTTCAGGCGTTGCCGCGCCTGCTCGAAGCGCGGATGAAGAAGCGGCTCGTGGTTTGGTACCGCGAAATCAAGGCACTCGAAGACGAAGTGTGGAGCAACCGCGAGCCGACGCGCTCGCAGATCGCGCAATGGAGCGAAGAAATCGAAAACATCGACGCGAATGCGAGCCGGATACGCATTCCATATCGCTATTTTCAGGATGTCTACGCCCTCAAGCAGGCGATCGGCGTCGTGCGGGACCGGATAACCCATGTTGCGCAGCGAACGAAGGAATAGCGGCGCGTCGGCTTCGCAGCCGACACCCCACTATTGTGCAGCTGCAGAAGACGAATAGATCGCGGGCGCGGCTGGACCCTCGACCTTGAGCACGCCCAGCGCACCCTTATTGAAGGCGCGGAAAATCGAATGGTCGACGAGCAGGAACGTACCGGGAACCTCCGTGCGGAACTGGACGACCTTCGAGCCACCCGCCGGAATCAGCGTTGTCTGCACGCTTTCTTCGTAGTGTTGATTCGATCCGTCCCAAACCCGATCGAAAATTTCGCCGATTACGTGGAAACTCGATACCAGATTCGGACCGCCATTACCCACCAACAGCCGGACCGTTTCTTCCACTTTCGCTTTCAACGCGTTATCGCCAGTCAGTGCGCCCTCCCTTCCGTTGAACAATACGTAAGTCGGCTGTTCGTCGATCGCCTTCTCCATATCGAAGGTCTGCATGCCTTGATCGTTATATTTGCCATTCGTGTAGAAGTCGCCCTGCATCACGTAGTATTCGCGATCGACTTTCGGCAAGCCTTCGTGCACGACCGGCAAACGGGCCTTCTGAACGCCTTGCTGGTTTCTCCTGCGAAGCGCGCCGAGATCGCCGCGGGCAAGATAGCCGCGGGCGCGACGCTTGCCTGGATACAAAGCGCACGCCTGCTGCCGTTCTCCCCTACAGTCGGAATCGGGCTCACGGCACCGCGCCTCGCACTCCTCATCCTCGCCATGGCGCTTGCCGCCTTCGCATTTTCCGCACTCGGTCTCGCGCCGGACTGGATCCTGCTTGCCGCCGTATTCGATCCCGCCGCCTATGGTGTCGACTTGATGCGCGGCGTGTTGACGAACCAGTTTGTAATCGCACCGGCGCGCTCGCTTGCCACGCTCGCGGCGTGTCTGTTCGTTGCGGGCTGGCTAGTCATGCGCCATATCAGCCGGCGCGACACGTAGCAACCTTGATGAATTGAAGAGAATATCCCATGGGTGAATTCAGCACTCGATCAGGATGCCGAACTGATATCAGCCACCATTGTCGATGTCAACGCAACGGAGAAAGCATGTCACACGCAGGCGCAACGATGAAACGCACCGCAAAGTGGCGGGAACGCCTCTGGCACCCTCGAGAGCGGGCAGCATGAGCCCCGTACGCGGACGCTTTCACGTACCGTGCATTTGGGAAACGCACCACGTGACGCCTCTGGTTCATCTGAGGAAGCTCAATCAGAAACCGTTGTCGTGCGGCCCGATCTCGACGCGAGGCAGCTACTACCACCTCGAAGCGATGCCGCGCACCGGCGGCAGCGCCTTCACGCCCGTTTCCGAGCGTCATTGTGCGGAAAAGCTGCTGCGGCGCCTGGGAAGAGATCCGCTGCCCGTTTTCGACCCAATCGCGCAATCGCTTGCGAGTGCCGGTGCGACTCCTGTCTCGCGATTGCGCATGACCGCACTCAACGCAGATCTGTTCGACGCGATTCACATGCTCTGCATCGTGAGAGGTGCGGTGCCGCGAAACGGCGTAATGCGCACATTGGCGGCGCCGCGATGCAACCTGGATGCACTCGTACAACGCCACGAAATCGTCCGCTTCGCGCACGCACTGGAAAACGGGGGCCACTCGCTCACGCAGGCCGTCGAGCTGCTACGCAAGTCCAATCCGCGTCTGCGGGAATTCACGTTCGAATTTCTGCGCGAGCGGATGATGCGGGAAGGGTTGCCGATCTACCCTTGATTCTGTCACGGTCTGGCCCTCCTGGAAAAATCACCCAAACAGGCGTACATCGCCGTTCGCACCCCCTAAGAAACCATGCAACTACACTAAATCACAGGATTGAAAGGTATTTATCCGTCAATCCCCTTTTTCGCGTGCCTCCCAACGCAGGCATAATTCGAAAGGAGCAGCGCAATTAAAAGGGTCGTTTTCGTATTCCTGACTATCCATGGACTACGCAAGGCGAGACGTTCGAGCGCCTCCAGTCCCACGATAGATTTTCCGGCGTCGGCATAGCGGCGTCGGGCAGGAATGGATTCATGAAACCGGCAAGGAATTCGCGGTGGTCACGCTTTGGCCGATACGTGGCGTCGGGTGTTTGCGCGGCCGCACTCGCGGCGACGGCTGGTTTTCTTTACTGGCGACATGAAGCGAATCTTGCGCGGTCCCAGCCGGCAGCGCTTACCGGTGTCGCCAGCGAAATGCGGCATGACGCGTCGCCATGGACGAAGCGCGAGAAAGATGCCTCGGAATTGCTGCGCGATATTCACGACCGCGATGTCGCCGCGATCGGCGTGAGCCGCGAAGCGATTCTCGTCTCGACGATCAAGGGCGAAAGGTACTATGTGGCCGATCACAATGGCGCGTTCGCGAACGCCCTGCTGCTCGGCGACCTGAGGCCGGGCGCGGCGCCTTCCTGGCAACTCGTCTGGTTGCCTCACGCCGATGTGCACATCGGCGCCGAGCGTTGGACAGAAGCCCTCGACCGCGTGCGCGACGCGCTTAGTCTGGTGCTGCCTGTGCTGATGCTAGGGGGCTTGCTGTGGTTCATGCGCCGGGAAATGGGGGGCGGCGCGCAATTGCTAGGCGAATCGCCGACTTTGCGCTTCGACGACGTGATCGGCGCAGGCGAAGCAAAAGCCGCGCTCGCCGACGTGCGTGCGTGGCTCACCGAGCCGGCGCAGTTCACCGGCATGGGTGTGCGAGCGCCATGCGGCGTGCTGATGACGGGCGGCCCAGGCGTGGGCAAGACGCGCCTCGCGCAGGCGCTCGCAGGCGAATGCGGCGCGAATTTCATCGCCATCACGGGCGGCTATTTCAGCGCAAAGTATTACGGCGTGGGTATTCAGAAGGTCAAGCGCCTGTTCGAACTCGCGCGCAAAAACGCGCCCACGGTCATTTTCATCGACGAGGCGGACGGTCTCGGCAAGCGCACCGATACAGGCGGTGGCCCGGTTGAAGCGGAAAGCAACCGCATCATCAACCAGCTGCTCGCGGAGATGGACGGGTTCGGCTCGAACGAAGGTGTGATCATCGTCGCCGCGACGAATCATCCGGACAATCTCGACGAAGCGCTGCGCCGCCCAGGCCGTTTCGACCGCACGGTGCAGGTGCGTTTGCCCGACCTGGAAGATCGCGCGGAAATTCTGCGGTTTTACGCCGGCAATCTGAAGACGAAAGCCGACGACCTCGATTTCAACCAGCTTGCGCGGCTGACCACGGGCCTTTCACCGGCCACGCTCTCGATGATCGTGAATCAGGCGGGTCTCGTCGCGCGCAAGGCCGGTAAGCAGGAAGTGGCCGCTGTGCATTTTCTCGAGGCGATCAAGATTGCGCGCATTGGCGACGTCAACGGCGCGGAGCGCGCGCTTTCTGACGACGAACGCACGCGCATCGCGATCCATGAAGCGGGGCATGGTCTCGTCGCCGCCCTCCTCGGCACCGGCATGCTCGAAGAAGTGACGATTTTGCCGCGCGGCGGGGCATTGGGCGTGGCGCTGATCACGAAAATGCAGGACAAGTACCTGTATCGCGAGACCGAAATGCGCAACGAGATCCAGGTGCTGCTCGGCGGGCGCAACGCGGAACTGCTCATGTTTCACGAAGCATCGAGCGGCGCAGCGCAGGATTTGCAGGAAGCCTCGCGCATCAGCCTCGACATGGTGTCGAAGCACGGCTTCAACGCGGACGGCAATCTGTTCAGCCTCGCGGCGCTGCCGCAGCAGGTCGCGGGCCTGCAGTTGAAGACCGCGATCGAGCACGCGAACGGGCTGCTGCACGAACTCAACGACGCATGTTTCGCGTTGCTGCGTGCGAACGAGCCGGTGCTGCGCGCGATCGCCGACCAGTTGCTCGAATCGGAGACAGTGCCCGGCGAGACGGTCTATCGTCTGATTCGCGAACATGCGGCGGCCGTGGCGAGCACGCAGGCGGTGACCGAAGCGGCCACCGCGTGAGCCGCCTGCACCGCCGTCATCGCTCAGCGCTTCAAGCCCGTTCGAGCGCCGCCATCGCCCTCGCAATCACGAGCAGCACGGAAAGACTCACGCCGCTCGAAGCACGCAGTTCCGTCAGCAACTGTCCATAACGCTCCAGCGCAGCCTCGTGCTGAGCGCACCATGCGTCCACGAGCGTTTGCGCGTCGGCGGCATCGGCGCCTTGTGCGAGCACGCTCGTGGTGAGCGCGCGCTTGAGGTGCGCCACCTCGGCGAGCGCCGCCGCGCGCGCCATGGTGTCCCAATGCGTCGGCGTCGGCAGCGTTGCCGCACGCTCGCCAATCCAGCTGTAGTTGAGCCGCGTTCCCAGGGCGAAGTATGCCGCCGCAACGCGCTCCAGCGGGCGGTCGCACGCCGCCGCCACATCGGCGATGTCGAGCAGCGCTACCGAAATGTCTCCGCTCGCCACGCGCAGCGCAAGCGCGTTTTCGACCCCCGCCTTCACGAGCTCGCCCTGGCGTGCCGAAAGCGCTTCGAGATCCGCTTCGGGCAACAGCGTCGGCAATTGCGGCGCGAGGCGTTGAGCGGCGTCTCGGCAACGTGCGAGCAGCGTGCTCATGCCATCGTTATCCACCACACCTGCCTGCAGATGCCGCAGGAACCAAAGCGCCGCGCGTTCGAGCAGCCGCGCGATGTCGACGAACATGCGCGCCTGCACGTCGTCGGGCACGCGGTTGTCGAGCGCGTCGATGGCGCGCCAGATATCGTTGAGGCCGAATACGTCGCGCGCCATGATGCACGCGCGCACGATTTCGCCGGGCTGTGCGTCGGTTTCCTCCATCAAACGATGCACGAATGCGCAGCCCACGCGGTTCACGAGCGCGTTCGTCAAATGGGTCGCGAGAATTTCGCGCCGCAGCGGATGCCGCTGCATGGGTTGGCTAAAGCGCTGCTGCAGCGGCTGCGGGAAGTAGTCGATCAGCAAATCCGCAACGAGCGGGTCTTCCGGCACGGATGAGTCGAGCAACGCATCGTAGAGCCACATCTTGCTGTAAGCGAGCAGCACGGCGCGCTCTGGCGACGTGAGCCCGAGTTTCGCGGCCTGGCGTTCGGCGATTTCGTCGTCGGTCGGCAGGAATTCGATATGGCGGCTCAGACGCCCTGCGCGCTCGAGCCAGTGCATGAGGCGTGATTCGGCATCGAGCAGTTCCACAGCGTAGCGGCCCGCAATCGAAAGCGCCTGCGTCTGGTAGTAGTTGTCTCTCAGCACCAGCAGTCCGACTTCGTCGGTCATCTCCGCGAGCAAGCCATTGCGCTGTTTCGTCGTCATCTCGCCGTCGGCCACCACGAGGCCGAGCAGGATCTTGATGTTCACTTCGTGATCCGAACAATCTACACCTGCTGAGTTATCGATCGCATCGGTATTGATATGGCCGCCGTGCTGCGCGAATTCGATACGCCCGAGCTGTGTGACACCGAGATTGCCGCCCTCGCCCACGACCTTGCAGCGCAGTTCGGAGCCGTTCACGCGCACCGCGTCGTTGGCTTTGTCGCCGACTTGTGCGTTGGTCTCGCGCGCGGCTTTCACATACGTGCCAATGCCGCCGTTATAGAGCAAATCGACGTTCGCAAGCAGGATCGCACGAATCAATTCGGTCGGCGAGAGCGCTGCCGCCTCGATGCCAAGCGCTGTTCGCACCGCGGCCGAAAGCGGGATCGTCTTCATGGTGCGCGCGAACACGCCACCACCTGCCGAAATCGCAGCGGGATCGTAGTCGGCCCAGCTCGAGCGTTCGAGCGCGAAGAGCCGCGTGCGTTCCGCGAGGCTCACGGCCGTATCGGGATTGGGGTCGAGGAAAATATGGCGGTGATCGAAGGCTGCGACGAGCCTGATATGTGGCGAGAGCAGCATGCCGTTGCCGAACACGTCGCCCGACATGTCGCCAATGCCGACCACGGTGAAATCGGTGCCTTGCGTATCCACGCCTATTTCGCGGAAATGCCGCTTGACCGACTCCCATGCGCCGCGCGCCGTGATCGCCATCTTCTTGTGGTCGTAGCCCACGGAGCCGCCCGAGGCGAAAGCGTCGTCGAGCCAGAAGCTGTATTCGGCGGATATCGCGTTCGCGTAGTCGGAGAACGTGGCCGTGCCCTTGTCGGCGGCCACGACGAGATACGGGTCGTCGGAGTCGTGGCGCACGACATCGGGCGGCGGCACGATCGCGTTGTTCACGAGATTGTCGGTGAGATCGAGCAGGCCGCGCAGGAAAGTCTGATAACACGCGACGCCCTCGCGCATCCATGCTTCGCGATCGCTCGCCGGCGGCGGGTTCTTCACGACAAAGCCGCCCTTCGACCCCACCGGCACGATCACGACGTTCTTCACCATCTGGGCTTTCATGAGGCCGAGCACTTCGGTGCGGAAGTCTTCGCGGCGATCCGACCAGCGCAGACCGCCGCGCGCGACGCGCCCGCCGCGCAAATGCACGCCCTCCACGCGCGGCGAATAGACCCAGATCTCAAACATCGGCTTGGGTTCGGGGAGGCCCGGCACTTTCGACGGATTGAATTTGAACGAGAGCGAGGGCCGTTCTGCGCCGTTGGCATCGCGGCGGAAATAGTTCGTGCGCACCGTCGCATTGATCACGCCGAGGAACTGCCGCAGGATACGGTCTTCGTCGAGATTGGGCACCTGGTCGAGTGCGCTTTCAATGGCCTCGAGCATGAGCGCCGTGCGCTCTTCCCGTGCCTGTGAGTCGCGCGGATCGAACCGGAGTACGAACAGTTCGACGAGTTGCCGGGCGATCGCGGGATTGCCGGTTAGCGCACGCTCGATATAGGCGTCGCTAAATGTCGAGCCCACCTGGCGAAGATACTTTGCATAGGCGCGCAGGATCGTGACTTCGCGCGCGCTCAGATAGGCCCGCAGCACGAGCCGGTTGAAATCGTCGTTTTCGATGCGGGCGTTCCAGACGCTTTCGAACGCGTCTTCGAATAGCCCCTTCACGCGTTCGATGTCGAATTCGGCGTCGTCCGCAAGTTCGAGGCCGAAATCGTGGACCCATGCAGGCGCGCAGGACGGCGCTTCGATCACATAGGGCCGCTCTTCATCCACGCGCACGCCGAGATGTTCCAGCATCGGCAGGCTGCGCGAGAGCGCGATCGCTTCGCCCGTGCAATAGACCTTGAAGCGAAACGTACGCGGCCCCGCCTCGATCGGGCGGTACAGATTCATCGCGATGTGCTGCGTCCCCTGCACCCGCTCGATCAGTTCAATGTCGCGTACCGCCGTGCGCGCCGGATAGTCGTCGCGATAACCGGGCGGAAACGAATCGGCGTAGCGATGCAACAGGCGCGTGCCCTGCTCTTCGCCGAATGCATCTAGCAGCGCGTCGGCCAGATCGTCCTGCCAGCGGCGCGTGACCTGCACGAGCCGCGCTTCCAGTTCGTTCGTGTCGACTTCGGGCATCGAGCCGGGCTCGGCGTGCACGACGAAATGGATCCGCGCGATCGCCGACTCCGAAAGCAGCGGCGTGAACTCCACGGAAATGCCGTTGAAGGCCTCCACAAGCAGGTTTGCAATCCGCCGCCGTAAGTCGGTGTTGTACTTGTCGCGCGAAACGTACACGAGGCAGGAAACGAAGCGGTTGAAGCGGTCGCGCCGCACGAATAGCCGCGTGCGCTGGTGTTCCTGCAAGCGCAGCACACCGAGCGCGATATCGAAAAGCTCGTCTTCGCTCGCCTGCAGCAGTTCATCGCGCGGATAGGTTTCCAGCACCGTCACCAGCGATTTACCGAGATGGCCTTTCGGCAGAAACCCCGCGCGCTGCACGATATTCGCGCATTTGCGCCGCACGATCGGGATTTCGGCGGTGGAAACCATATAGGCGGTCGAGGTGTAGAGGCCCACGAAGCGGCGTTCGCCGCACACTTTGCCGTCCGCGCCGACGAGTTTCACCCCAACGTAGTCGAGATAGCCGGGCCGGTGCACGGTGGCGCGCGAGTTCGCTTTTGTCAGGAAAATGGGCCACGCGCCGCTGATGATGTCTACGGCGGCGGGAGGCAACGGCGTGATGTCGGGCGCGCCCGGCGCGCGCAGCGATTCGCGCAGAATGCCGAGGCCCGAGCCTTCCACGCCGCGCAGGGCGTACCCGCCGTCATGCGAAACCAGCGCGTAATCGCGTTGGCCGAGGAAGGTGAAATGGTCAGCCACCATCCATTCGAGAAACGCGCGAGCTTCGATATCCTCTGCGCTCGTTTCGCGCGCTTTCATCGTCTTGATGGTGGTGCGCGCAGCCTCGAGCAGGTTCGGCCAATCTTCTACCGACGCCCGCACGTCGCCGAGCATCTTGGCGATGTCGCTGCGCAATTCGTCGAGCTTTGCTGCATCGCCGCAGCGGTCCACCTCGAAATGGATGAACGAGGCGAGTTGCGATTGGCCATCGCCGGCGCTGGCGCCGGCTTCATCCACCCGCTCGATTGTGCCGTCCTTGCCGCGCCAGATCCGGAATACGGGGTGCAGCGCTGAATGCAGCGCGAGCCCCAGACGGTTGACGGCCATGGAAACCGAATCGACGAGAAATGGCATGTCGTCGTTCACGATTTCGATGACTGTATGGTCCGAATGCCAACCGTGCTGCTCGACGATCGGGTTGTAGACCTGCATGCGTTCGCTGCCCGGCACGAAGCGCTGCGCAGTTCGCCAGTGCGCCATGGCGGCGCCGTAGAGGTCGGCGATGCTGCGGCTGCGCAGATCCTCGGCGTCGGCGAAATCGTAGTAGTGCCGCAGGAAAGGCTCGACGATCTGGAACGTCGGCTCGGGCAAGCGCGCCCGAGCAAATTCCATGACGTCGGAGAGCAGATGGGCGACGAATTCTTCGTTCCTCGCTAGCATGATGAACTCCTTGGCGGATAGTCATCGACTGCATCGGCGGTTCGGTCATTATGCACCGGGAAGGTGATCGAACGATGAATGCGTGCGCACGGACTGCCTCACGGTAAGGCGCTGCACTGCAATGCGGATGGTGGCGCAGAATTTGCTGCCTGCGGATGCGCGCTTCAACGCGCTTTATGGCGCCGTTTTCGATGCGGATTTGAATTGGGCGAGCAGCCAGGTGCGCAGCTTCTGGCTCGTTTCCCACCGGACGCTGGCCTGCGGAAGGACAATGTAATAGCCCAGTGACAGGGGCAACGAAAAATCGAACAGGCGTTGCAGTCTTCCAGCCGCGATATCGCGCTCGACGAGATGCTCGCTCGTGAGCGCAATGCCTTGCCCCGCAATGGCGGCATCGATGGCGAGCGACGATTGGCTGAAGTGCGGGCCTTTCAGCACGCCCAGTTCATGTGTGCAGCCCAGTGCGTTGAAAAACTCCGGCCACAGATCATGAGAATCGTGGAGCAGCACATAGTTTTCCAGGTCCGAGACCGTTCGCACCGGGCAATGGGATTTGAGCAGCTGCGGGCTGGCTACGGCGAACACCTGCAGCGGAAATAGCAGGTCGCTGACGAGACCTTTCGCGAACGGCGGCTTGCTGAGCCGAACCGCGATATCTACGCCGTCGGACCTGAAGTTGCACAGCGCAGCATCAGCAATGATCCGGACGTCGATGTCCGGGTGTTGCTCTCCAAACGCTGCAAGCCTGGGTATCAGCCATTTCGAAGCGAAGGACGGCGTGGTGCTGATTGTGAGGGACGTTGAACGCCGGTTCAGCTCCGCGGTCGCGTCGGCGACGATCGTGAGCGCCCGTTGAACGGCAGCGAAGTAAGTCTGCCCCTGCGTCGTGAGAGCGAGACCTCGCGGCCCCCTCACGAAAAGGGGCAAATTCAGGGCCTCCTCCAGCACCCGAACCTGTTGCGCCACGGCGCCTTGCGTGACGCCGAGCTCCTCGGACGCGAGGCGGAAATTGAGGTGCCGGGCGGATGCGTCGAACGCACGAAGCGCATTTAGCGGCGGCAGATGGCGTGGCTTCAATGAATGTTTCAACGGGTCTATTGGCTAGTGGAAAGCCGATAATCAGCCCGCAGTGATCCACCAACGAGCCAGTAGATATTTTATTGTCAGACTATAAGAAACATCATTCGACAATCCAATCGTAACGCCATACAGTTTCTGGACGGTTCCCATATGGCGCAGCTTTGATGCGCTGAATCCCATTCAAGGAGAGAGCACGATGGCAGTAGAAAAAGTAGCACTCGTCACGGCGGCCGGCAAGGGTATGGGCGCGGCGATTGCGCGCGAACTGGCAACCGGCGGCTACCGCCTGGCCTTGATGTCGCCCTCCGGCAGCGCGGCCGAGCTGGCAAGGGAGCTTGGCGGGTTCGGCTTTACGGGCTCGGTAACCGAGCCGGACTGTATCGACCGATTCGTCGGCGAAACGCTCGAAAAGTATGGGCGCATCGACGCTGTGGTGAACAACACGGGGCATCCGCCGAAGGGCGATCTGCTTTCCGTCGCAGACGAACAGTGGCACCTCGGACTCGATCTCATCTTGCTCAACGTCGCTCGCGTGCTGCGTCGCGTGACACCCGCGTTTCTCGAGCAAGGCGGCGGCGCGGTGGTGAATATTTCGAGCTTTGCCGCTGGTGCGCCTGAGCAGGCCATGCCTGTTTCTTCTGCGCTGCGCGCCGCGTTGAGTTCGTTCACGCGCCTTTATGCCGATCGCTACGCAAAGGACAATATTCGAATCAACTCCGTGCTACCGGGATTTATCGACAGCTGGCCCGAAACGCCCGAGATCGTCGCCCGCATTCCGGTTGGCCGCTTCGGGAAAACACAGGAAATCGCACAAACGGTGGCGTTCCTGTTGTCGGATGCTGCGGGGTACATCACGGGGCAAAACATCCGTGTGGATGGTGGCATCGTGCGCGGTCTATAACGCTGCAAATACGCCGCAAATATGAATCAGAGCGTCG
>NZ_BBJH01000007.1 GCF_000739775.1 Paraburkholderia heleia NBRC 101817
TAGGCAGGAGCGCCAGGCAACTCGAGCAGCGCAATGCCGTCTCTGGCACAGAGGAGGGAGTTCGTGAAAGCCAATACCCAAAGCTCTCGCGCTGTCGAGAATTGCTCCCCGACTCGGCCCCCTATGCCAACCCTATATGGACATCTCATCCTTTGGCAGTTCGGCGTCGCCTGCCATGCTCGCGGCATGACCAATTCGTTCGCTCTCGACAACAAGGGGACGCTTCATCACATACGTCAGGATCGCTCCAACATACTCTCCGAGCAACCCCGTGAAAAAAAGCTGCACAGAGGCAAAGAAGAACAATCCGATGAGCAGTGGGGCGCTTCCGAATGCAAACTTGTTCCAGAAAACAAGCTTCAGAATCAGATACGCGATTGATACAAACAGGCTTAGTGTCCCCATCGCAAATCCGGCGATCGTCGCCAGCCGCAACGGAACTTTCGAATGAGAAGTAATCCCAAGCATCGCTATGTCATATAGCGTATAGAAATTATTCTTCGAAATGCCCCGCTTTCTTCGCGGCTGGACATACGGAATCTGAACGACATTAAATCCTATTTCGCAAATCAGGCCGCGAAAATAAGGATACGGGTCATCGATCCTCCGAATTATCTCAATCACCTTCCGATCATAGAGACCGAACCCGGTGAAATTCTGAATCAGGCGTACGTTTGCAATTCGCGTGACGAGCCGGTAGTACGCGCGTCGCAATGCAAAAAAGATTGCAGACTCTTTCGCCTCCGGTTTAACCCCGACAACAATCGGCGCCCCTGCGAGCCACTTGTCGATGAATTGCGTGATCAATTCCGGAGGATCCTGGAAATCAGCAACCAGCAAAATTACCGCATCACCCTTTGCCTGCATCAATCCATACATTGGCGAGCGAATGTGTCCGAAATTACGTGCATTCACGATGACCCCCACCGCCGGGTCCTTCGCAGCGATCGCACGCAACTTACTAACAGTTGAGTCAGTAGAGCAATTGTCAATAAACAAATGGTCGTACGTCACAGTAGAAATATCGGAAAATATCCGACGCACCTCCTCGTGGATACCCTCGACGTTTTCTTCTTCGTTATAGCACGGCGTAACGACTGTGATATGTTTCATGAGCGTGGAAATACGAAGCGGCGGTTTAGTAGAAAAGCAATCAGACTGAGCGGCAGCAGGACGACGGCGTTGGCAACATACACACTTGCGCCGGCAGCCAGTAGAAGACGAACACCGCCCAGATTGAAGAGGTAAACCAGGCAATAAACGCCGACAAAGCGCCAGAATCTGGAGCGCGGCGCACCACCAAAGACAAGGCGTCCAATGCTTTGAAAATTAAAACTGACGCCTGCAACCGTCGCGAGCCCAATAGCCAAGGGATAACGCATGCCGAACCAGGTCAAGACGGCAAAAACGGAATATCCGAATACTGTATTGATGCCTCCGACGATCAAAAAACGCAGAAGCTGCCAGTGAGTACGCGTAATTGAGATCGCACCATGCTTGCCCGTACCGGCAGCCTCTTCCTCTATGCCCGCACGCGGTTGCTCTGTCTCAGGCGCCTGCATTAAAGGCCTTCACAATCCGTTCGGCCACCGCTTCCGGCGCCAGTCCGTGGCTTTCCATCAGGAATCGATAGTCGCCGCACAGTGTACTGAACTGATCCTGGATGCCAATGCGAAGGAATTTGCCGCTATACGAGCCGAGCAGACGCTCAGCGACTATGCTTCCCAAGCCGCCGTCAATGGCATGCTCTTCGAATGTCACGATGCCCTCGCGGCCTTTGACGATCTCATGCAGCGCGGCTTCAGGGAACGGTTTAAGTCGGGGGCACGACACGACATCTGCGCCTCCGATAATCTGTGCAACTCGTGCTGCCAGCTTGACCCCCGACCCGGTTCCGAGAAAGAGGTATCTCGCCCTGTTGCCGCCGACGGGAACGAGATCGTCCGCGGACCCGGCATCGGGCAACGCACCATGGACATCGCCGAGATCGGCTTTGCCCATTCGCAGATACGCCGGCCGGCCTTCGTCATAGATCCGGTTCATGCAGGAGGTGAGTTCGAACCGATCGGCGGGAGAGTAAATATTGATTTGAGGAACTGCGCGAAGTACCGCTATGTCCTCTGTGGACTGATGACTCGTGCCAAGTTGCGCGTACACCACGCCCGCACCGTCCCCGATCAGGGTCACCGGCAAATTTTCATAGCAGACGTCAATCTTGATCTGCTCGAGCACGCGAATAGGCACAAACGCGCTGAGTCCATACACGAATGGTCTATATCCCGCTTTCGCGAGACCGGCAGCAACGCCGACCATGTTTTGCTCGGCAATGCCACAATTCATGTATTGATCGGCACACGCCTTGATGAACGGATCGAAAAGCGCGTACCCGTGGTCGCCAGTCAACAAGAGGACCTTCGGATCCCGCTTTGCGAGAGCGACAAGCGCGTCGGAAAAAGCTGCTCTCATGCGTCGCCTTCCAGTGCTGATATTGCAGCGCCAAACGTCTGAGCGTTCAAACGCGTGTAGTGCCAGACATTGTTGTTCTCCATGAACGGAACTCCCTTGCCCTTAACCGTTTGTGCGACGATCGCCTTCGGCTTGCCGTTTTTCGAAATCCGGAGCCGACCATACGCCGCGTCGATGGCGTTTTCATCGTGCCCGTCGATCAAGACAGTCTCAAAGCCAAACGCATCGAACTTGGCTCGGATATCGCCAAGTCCAATGACTTCGTCAGTTCGGCCCATCGCCTGAAAGCCGTTGACGTCGACGATAACTATCAGGTTATCCAGTTTGAACTGGCTGGCGAAGAGTGCCGCTTCCCAGATTGTTCCTTCATTGAGCTCACCATCGCCGACAAGTGCATAACACATCTGGTTCGTGACGCTTCGCTTTGCACCAAGCGCCAGACCAACGGCGACCGGCATCCCATGCCCCAACGATCCAGTGGTCGCTTCGACACCCGGCACATGCGCATCTGCCAGTCCCTTAAGCCGCGTGCCGTTGCCGAAGTACCTCTCGAGTTCGTCAGAACCGATCCATCCCAATTCGCCAAGGCAAGCGTATTGCGCCATGACGCCATGGCCTTTGCTCAAAACCAGATAGTCGCGATTCGACCAGTCCGGGTTTTTGGGGTCAACCTGCAGATGCCCGCGATAAAGCACAGCCAACAACTCGACAATCGAAAAAGCGCAACCGATATGGACGGTAGAGCCGCTGAACGCCATCTCAAGGATGGCCTTTCGAATACGCTTCGAATTAAATCGCGTCATGCTATTGCCGCTGCGCGGCTCCAGTTTATGGTCTTCGTCAATGCCGCCTCGAGCGACGTGTATTCGGCTAAGCCAAGTCCAGCCCGGGCTTTCGTTGTGTCCGGCACGTATCTTGGCGGTAAAGCGCTTGACGGAGTGTCTGAAGCCTCCGCTCGCGGTTCGCGATCAAACAAGCGCTCGATTGCGCTGGCGAGTTCCGCAATCGATACCGGTCGCTCCGATCCGAGGTTATAGGCGCCTCCGTTTGCGCCGCTTAGGAGGATGCGCAACAGCCAGATACAAGCGTCCGAAGCGTAGAGATAGCTGCGAACTGGACGGCCATCGCGGATCGCGATCGGCCGCGCAGCCAGGGCATCGCGGATGAAGTTTCCCGCGGCGAACGGGCCATCGAGCGGCAGGCCAGGACCGAGCAACGCGAATATACGGGCAATAGCGACGCGAGGCAGGCCACGACTGAGAGCGGTTGTCGCCAGCCACTCGGCAGCGCGTTTGCCCTGCCCATAAGCCGTGCGGTAATCGAGCAGGTCGGGGGCGCCGCCATACGATTCAGGAATCCGCTCGAGCTCGGGAGGCTGCGTTCCGTATACCGCACCGCTCGACGTGAGAAGAAACTGCGATGCTCCATTATCGATCGCAGCATCGAGAACACGCCGCGTCCCGAGTGTCACTGAGTCGAATATGCGCTGATAGTCGGCCGCTTTAGTGGTATCGCCCACGTCCGTTGCCGCATGTACGCACACATCGATAGCACCAATGTTGGTGGCAAAGCTCGTGACATCTCCAGCGACCAACGTGATCCGGCTACGTGGGTCAAAAAGATGCGGAGCCGACTCTATCGCCCGCTGAGGTGTGCGACTCAGTACCGCCACGTCAATGTCGGCATTCACAGACTCGTTCGCGTGCTGGATCACTTCCAGAAACCACGATCCGATAAACCCGGTACCACCGGTCACGAACCACCGGGTTCCGCTCAGATTGCGCCAGATGTCGCTAGTCAAACCAACGACGTGGTCAAGATCCTCTCGTGGTAGCGCTTGGCGCATATTGCCCTTCGGCTCAGAAATTCACGCCAAGGAAGGTTTCAATCTTCTCGGCAATGTGTTCGAGCATCTCGCAACTCAACCCCGGGTAGACTCCGACCCAGAACGTCTCATTCATTACGACATCGGTATTTTCGAGCGTACCGCTCACGCGATACTCACGACCCTTCATGTAGGGCTGACGCGTAAGATTGCCCGCGAAGAGGAGTCGTGTCCCGATCTTGTGCTGATCGAGGTAACCGAGCAGATCGACGCGGCGCACCCCGGCATCCGGCTTCAAGGTAATCGGGAAACCGAACCAGGAAGGATCAGATTCCGGCGTCGCCGCCGGAAGGATGAGGAATTCGCTGCAAGACTGAAGACGCTCGTGAAGGAACGCAAAATTGTCCTTACGTGCTTGCACAAAGCCATCGAGCCGGTCAAGCTGCGCCAGCGCACAGGCGGCCTGCATGTCCGTGATCTTCAGGTTGTAACCCAAGTGAGAATAGGTGTACTTGTGGTCGTATCCTTCCGGAAGATCGCCGAGCTTCCAGCAAAAACGCTTCCCGCAGGTATTGTCCTTGCCAGGCGCGCAATAGCAGTCACGCCCCCAATCGCGGAACGATTCCGCGATGAGCTTCAGTTCGGGATTGTTCGTGAACACCGCGCCACCCTCGCCCATCGTAATGTGATGCGCCGGGTAGAAGCTGAGCGTACCGATGTCACCGAACGTACCGACTCGCTGACCACGATACGTCGATCCCAGCGCGTCGCAGCAGTCCTCGATCAACCACAGATTGTGCTTCTTGCACAACGCGACGATGACATCCAGGTTGTAGGGATTACCAAGCGTATGCGCGAGCATGATCGCTTTCGTCTTCGGCGAAATGGCGGCCTCGATCTTGCTGGGATCGATGTTGTAATTGCCCAGTTCGACGTCGACGAAGACGGGCACAGCACCAAACTGGATGATCGGATTCACCGTCGTGGGAAATCCAGCCGCGACGCCGATGACTTCGTCTCCCTGGCGAATGGCACGCTCGCCAAGCTTCGGAGAGGTCAGCGTTGAGAACGCAATGAGATTCGCCGAAGAGCCGGAGTTCACCGTCATCAGGTACTGGACGCCAATGTACTCGGCCAGCTTTTTTTCGAACTGTTCGTTAAAGCGCCCTGTCGTCAGCCAGCCATCCAGGGAAGCTTCAACCATCAGTTCCATTTCGCGCGCGCCAATGACCTTTCCGGAAGGCGGCACGACGGTGATTCCAGGTTCGAACTCTGGGGCTTTGGTAGCCATCTCTCCATACTGACGGACGAGATGGGCAATTTGTTCGCGGAGCTGATCTTTATTCATAGCTATACTTACTTCAAAGTCGCACGTAGCGATCAATTTGATTCAACGTGAATGCGCGCATATCTTCATCGCGCGCTTCTGCTTTGTACCAACTGACAATGTTCTCAAGCGCCAGTGCAAGGTTCCATCGCGGTTTCCAATCTAGTCTGGCGCGCGCCTTGGAACAGTCTAGTTTTAGATACGCCGCCTCGTGGGGATGCTGGTCGGTATCCAGAACCCAGCTTGCATCCCCTCCCCACTGCCGCACCAGTTCCGCCACAATGAACCCGACAGGTTGGGCGTCCGAATCGTATGGCCCGAAATTCCAAGCCTCGCCGAATTGTGGCCCGCTGGCATAGAGCGCTTCGGCGAGCCGCAGATATCCCGCCAGTGGCTCGAGAACATGCTGCCACGGCCGTATCGCGCGAGGGCTCCGAACTTTCACTGCCTCGCCGCGGCGAAGGGCGCGGACGATGTCCGGCACCAGCCGATCGGTCGCCCAATCGCCTCCGCCGATTACGTTTCCCGCGCGTGCGCTTGCAATTGCTACGCCGTGCTCCGCATGTCGAGCCGGATTAAAAAACGAGTTCCGGTAGGCCGAAGTCACCAGCTCCGTGCAGGCTTTGCTGCTGCTGTACGGGTCGTAACCACCCATCGGCTCGTTTTCGCGGTAGCCCCACTCCCACTCATGATTTTCGTAGCACTTATCAGTCGTGACTATCACCGCCGCACGAACTGTACTGAGGCTCCGTATCGCCTCGAGCACGTTGATCGTGCCCATCACATTGGTCGCGTACGTATCAACCGGATTCAGATAAGACTCTCGAACCAGCGGTTGAGCCGCCATATGGATGACGATGTCAGGCCGTGCACGCTCCATTGCATTGCGCAGGCTTACCGCGTCGCGGATGTCCCCTATAACGGAGTCGATGCCGTCGGCTGCGCGAGCACGCGTGTACAGATTGGGCTCGGTGTTAGGCGACAGCGCGAAACCGGTGACGTGAGCACCCATAGACTGCAGCCAAAGGGTTAGCCAGCTCCCCTTGAAACCGGTGTGCCCGGTAAGAAAGACGCGCTTGTCTTGCCAGAAAGAGGGCGTCATTTCCAGGTCTTCCAAGGCGCATTGCCGCTTTGCCAAAGGGACTCGAGCAAATTCTTGTCCCTTAGCGTGTCCATCGGCTGCCAGAATCCGTTGTGCTCGTAGGCGGTCAATTGACCGCTGCCCGCAAGCTGCTCGAGCGGCTCGCGTTCCCATACCGTCGAGTCATCCTGAATCAAGTCGATCACCTTCGGGGATAGCACAAAAAATCCCCCATTGATCATCCCCCCGTCGCCATTCGGCTTTTCCCGGAACGAATGCACCCTGCCGCCGCGGATGTCGAGTGCTCCGAAACGGCCAGGCGGATAAGTAGCAGTCAACGTCGCCATTGTCCCATTGCGCCGGTGGTGAGCAATGAGGTCGGCAATATTGATATCGCTCACCCCGTCGCCGTAGGTAAAGCAAAAAGCGTCCTCGTCCTTGACGAAGTCCTTGACACGCCGCAGGCGGCCGCCGGTCATGGTGCTTTCGCCCGTGTCGACGAGCGTCACGCGCCAAGGTTCCGCGTATCGCTGATGCACTTCCATGGCGTTCGTCTGCATGTCGAACGTGACATCAGAGGTGTGCAGGAAGTAGTTCGCGAAGTATTCCTTGATGACGTAGCCCTTATAACCGCAGCAAATGACGAACTCGTTGATTGCGTAGGTCGAGTAGACCTTCATGATGTGCCAAAGGATCGGCTTGCCGCCAATCTCAATCATTGGCTTGGGACGATTAATCGTGTCCTCGGAAATCCTCGTGCCAAGGCCACCGGCAAGAATGACTGCTTTCATCAAAATCCCTATGTATGTCTTACTCTGCCGCTGGGCGTTTGTGTTGCAGCGCCAACTGCGCCTCGCGTTCTCTCAAACTGACCGACTATGCTTTGCGACTGCATCAAACGCGCCCGGCGGTTCTTCGGGCGCCGTACCGCGCGCGGTAACCCTTGCCGGTCCCCGCGGAGGCTCCCGGAGTCGATTTGGGACAACAAGCTATCGTCGCCTTAGTTCGTTGCTGGTAAAGCGGTATCTCGAAATTATATAGCGATCAACACATCGGAAGTCAGCGGATTCCGGGTACCCTTCAGAGCGTGTAGCCATTCAGGATCCGCCCCACTCGCTCTGGCGCGCTGGTTAAGCAACCTATCCGATGGCCCGAACAACCAACCCACCCGTTGGTTCGCTTCCCGAACCAGTCACTGGGTGATATTCATTGCGACCGCGTTCGACCGCTCGACATGATCCAGAAGTCGACGCTCAATAAAGATCGGTTTCTCTCCGGCATGCGCGACCAGATTCTGGTCTACCGTAGCCGTCACGACATCCTTTCCTAATGCTGTAACCAGCCGGCGTCCGGCAAAGACGACTGTTGCCCCTTCTTGAGGCACCGAATCAACGGAAATCCACATTGCGGAAGAGCCGTCAGGTTGCACATTCAACGGCACGCCAGCCTTGCCTTCCGTGGGCCCAAACGCGCGTATTTTCATTGCCATATTCGTCACCGGTACGAATGCATGGCTATACGTGATGTGCTGCATAAGTACGCAAACGACCAGCAGGGCGCACATCGAGCCAAAAACCCGCTTCGCATAAATGTCCTCAATCATCCTAGCACCACACAAAAAGCGAATCCACCCACGAAAGTTGAGCGAGGCAATATGCCTTCCCATGGTGATAGAGGGTTTCTCGATCAAACGCCAACTGAGGGCAGCGAAAAAACCGGCGAGACAAAGCGACAGCGCAGCCAAAATATAGGGGCTCATATGAGCCGTGACTGTCAACAGTATGATCTGGGCACTCGGCCAGCCATAGATATAGACACCATAGCTCACATCGTTCCTGGGACGAACCAGCCGTCCGAGCCATTGCAGGCCACCGACAAAGAGAATCGCCCAGATTACGAACAAGTAGAATGCGATCACGTGCGCCGTACCGCTCGTCAAATACAGCGTCAGCGCCAATGCGACGCCATGCCATAAGTGCGGAACGATCCACTTCGAGGCGCCAAACGTGAACGCTCCGGCAAAAAACATCGTGTACGCGACGTGGCTAGTCATCAGCCGTCGTCTTCGACGCCACCCCACTGCGACTGCTTGGGGGCCAATATACTCAATAAGCCACCAGCCAACCTGGTCCAAATTTCACCAACCGATGCCCCAAAGCTCAGGGCACGCTTCCAGCTGAAAAACCGCGGACACACGATGGCTGAAGTCATAGCGCTTGCAACACGGCCCAACCGCACGGTCACCTCGACGCGTCAGTTGGTGGAGCAATTCGCTGTGAAACGTCGGCAAGCGCCGAAACGCGCACAACGTCCTCACCTGCCTCATCGCCACCCGCTGGATTTTGCAGCCAGTAACACTGGCACACTCCCGCCGCGCGGGCCGCCTCCATGTCGGTGATCGCATCGCCGACCATAACCGATCGACTCAAATCAATTCCATGTTCACGCGCCGCCTTTAACAACATCCCCGGCGCTGGCTTCCTGCAGTCGCAGACTACTCCATACTGACCAATCCCCGCGGTCGGGTGATGCGGACAGTAATACACCTGCGTGATCGGCGCACCCTGCGCAGCGAATTGCTCAAGCATCCACTTCGTGAAAACCGCAAACGTCTCTTCGCTATAGTAGCCGCGTGCGATCCCCGCCTGGTTGGTCACGACGAACACGTCGTAGCCCGCTTCACGCGCCTCACGCACCAGCTCAAAAATTCCCGGTACGAACACGCAGTCCTCTGCGCGATGCAGGTAACCAATATCGACATTGACGACCCCATCGCGATCGAGAAACAGCGCGCGTTTCAATGCTGCCATTGTCTCAAGCCACCATCTGCGGTACGAGCGTCTGTGCCAGCGCGTAGTCTTCCGGCACACCAATATCGATCAACTGACTAACAGCCGGAACCGCATGCACCTGAAGCTCGGCAAGATGCGCATGCAAAAAATCCTGCTCGAACGAGAAGCGCTCCTGATTCACATAGCCCATGAACGAGGCTCGCTTGACCAGATAGACCCCGGCATTGATGTAGCCCGCACCCGTCTGCCCCTTCTCGCGGAATGCGGTAACGCGGCGCGGCGCGGCGGCGTCGAAATCCACTGCACCGTACCGGGCTACATCATCAAGCTGCGCCACCGCCATAACGACGTCGGCCTCACCCGATGCACCCGCGGAGCGCAGTTCGTCGAAATCGACAATGGTCATCGTGTCGCCGTTGAGCACGAACGCTTCGCCGCCACCAATCTGGGCCATCGCCCGGGCGATGGCCCCGCCAGTACCAAGCGGCTCGTCTTCGACGACGTAGTGCACCTTCAGTGCCCCGAAGGTGTCGCCGAAGTAGTCCTCAATCACGTCGCGCTTGTAGCCCACGGACAAATAGACATCGGCAATACCCTGCTGCTCGAGACGGCGCAGGACCCACCACAGAAACGGCTTGCCCGCCACCGTAGCCATCGGCTTTGGCAGATCAGGCACAACCGAACGAAGGCGCGTTCCGAGTCCGCCAGCGAGAACGATTGCGGGAATCATGCCGGGGTGAACAAGCTCGATTCAACCAGTCCACAGATGATGTGGGCCAGCAGGATATGACCTTCCTGAATCTTCGGCGTCGATCGCGACGGTACTTCAATGCACAAGTCGCACAGCTCCAGCATCGCATTGCCGCTTGCACCGGTGAAGCCCGCAACGTACATACCCTTCTTGCGGGCCTCTTCCATGGCGAGCAGGACGTTCGGCGACTTGCCCGACGTCGAGATGCCCCAGAAAAAGTCACCCTTGACGCCACCGGACTGGACCTGGCGCGCAAACACTTTCTCGTAGCCGTAGTCGTTGCCGATGGCCGTCAATGCCGAAGTGTCGGTGGTCAACGCAAACGCGGGCAAACCTGGGCGGTCGAAATTGAAGCGGCTGACGAATTCGCCCGCAATGTGCTGCGCATCGGCCGCGCTGCCGCCGTTACCGGCGATCAGTACCTTGTTGCCGGCCTTGAACGTGTCGACGATCTTCTGTGCGAAACCGGCAACCTTATCCAGCAGGACTTCGTCGGCGTGAATTGCGGTGAAGAGGTCGATTGCCTTCGAAATTTCATTCCGGATCGTGTCTTTCATTAGGTCCTCCAGGAATACGCACCATGTTCGGTGAAATTGCAGGTAAATACCTGACCGTTGAATTGTTCCAGGGCGCGAATCACGTCTGGTCGCTTTGTCGGGTCAACGATGAACATCATGAAACCGCCGCCGCCTGCGCCGGACACTTTACCCGCACGCGCGCCAGCCGCAATTGCCGCGTCGTAAATGGCGTCAATGCTCGCGTTGCTGATGCTCGTAGCCATCAGCTTCTTCGAGATCCACGAGAGACGCATCGACTCGGCGAAACTGTCGAAGTCACCCTTGAGGATGGCTTCTTTCATCTTTACGGCTTCTTCCTTCACACGGTGCAATGCGTCAAGCGACGTCGAGTTGCCGCTCTTCACGCTATCGGTCTGCTGCTGAATGATCCGCGCAGACTCGCGGGACACGCCCGTGTAAAACAGGACCAACGAAGACTCGAGTTCCGCGCGCACCGAATGCTTCACGCGCAACGGGTTGACGATCACCCGGTCCTTGTAGAACTCCATGAAATTGAAGCCGCCAAACGTGGCGGCGTACTGGTCCTGCTTACCGCCAGCAAACGCAAGATCCACGCGTTCGATATCGTGAGCAAGTTGCGCAATGTCATATTCGCCGAGCGGAATCTGCAGGTACTCAACGAAGGCATGGACCAACGCCACCACCATCGTCGACGACGAGCCCAGCCCCGATCCAGGCGGCGCTTCGGAGTGCGTCGTCACATGCACGGACAGCGGCTCGCCCGCGTTGTAGTCACGAACGATCCGGTTGTACACGCCGACGTGTAACTCCAGGCCCTTAACCAGGTCAAGGGAGGCCGTAGCCGTGCCCGACCAGTGCACGGAGTTGTCCGCGGCCACCAGCTCGACGATGCCGTCCTGGCGGGGCGTAATCGTCGCATACGCGAACTTGTCAATGGTGGCGTTCAGCACAAGCCCGCCGAAATCGTCGGAATACGGAGAAACGTCCGTGCCACCGCCAGCAAGTCCAAGTCGCAGCGGTGCGCGCGCGCGCACCGTTCCGGGTACGTAAGAGGTCGTCATAAGCGATAAATCAATGGTTGAAATCCAGATCTTGCGCAAACACTTCACGAATTGCCGCGCTCGAGAAGTTCGCGGCGACGTAAGCCCGCCCCGCCTCTGCAACACGGAACCAGTTCGCGTCATTGCGCACCAGTTCGATCACGCTGGAGGCAAACACAGCCGGATCGTCGGTCACAGGCAGAATGTCTTCGAGACCCGCCAGCCCCTGAACGCCAACGGGAGTCGTCACAAGCGGCGTGCCAAAGTTCATTGCCTCAACGACCTTGTTTTTGACACCCGCGCCAAAGCGCAAGGGCACCACGGCCACGCGCGCGAGCTCATACAGTTCGGCCAGCCGCTCGTCGGTCACATACCCGGTTACCACCACCTTGGGCCCGGCCAGCGCCTTCACCTCGTCGGTCGGATTGGAGCCGACCAGCGAAAGCTGTATGTGCGGCAGTTCCGCACTAATGCGCGGCATGATCTCGTTCACGAGCCACTTCGCCGCGTCGACGTTGGGTGGATGACCAAACCCAGCGACGAAAACAATCTGGCTGCGCTCGTGCAACGTATCCTCGTTCTCGTTGTCCGGACGGGGCTCGAAAAAGTAAGGCGGCAATGCACGCGCTGCCACGCCAGGCGCCATCTTGTTGACGGTCTCGGCTTCCGTCGCCGATGGGTAATACACCCGATCGACTGAGTTCCAGACTTTCAGCTCAAGCTGGCGCTCGCTTTCGGCCTGGCGCAGCAATTTCTGCTCACCCGATACCTCCGCTTGCTTCAAGGTGCGCTCGAAGTGCAGATCGTGGCCGTAGTAGAGCAACCTGGCAGTGGGTGCATACTTGCGCAGCGGCTCGATGAACGGCTCGCTGACATACGGCCGATTCAAAAATGCGAAGTCGATGGTTTGATCGGTATTCTTGATCCATTCATCAAAGCCATCGATGAACTGTGGACCATAAAAGACCTCGACGCCCATTTGCTGCAACGGCTTCACGTAGGCTTCGTCGTACCAGAGATTCTGCGGCCAGAACTTGACGTTAAGCCCCATCTCGAGAAACACGCGAATGAAGCAGATCAGCGAGCGAGATCCCGCATCGCGATCGGGCTGCGGAACATAGTGGTCAACGATCAAAACGGTCTTGCGGTTACGCGTGCGATCACGCGCCGCACTCACATGCGTGCCATTATCGAAGTGCTGCGAGTTGAGGACCTCGTGCCAACGCTCACGAAACTTCTTCTGGTTCTCGACCTGGTAAGCCTTGATGCCAGATCCCGTGTCCGTTCCGTTCGAAATCCCTTCATAGTGGACGATGACCGACTCCGGCTGGTAATAGACCTTCTTACCCGCCTGACGGACCTTGAATGCCAGATCGGAGTCTTCGCAGTAGGCCGGCAGATAGTACTCATCGAAACCACCCAGTTCGTCCCATAGCTCCTTTCGGAGCAGCAACGACGCACCCGAGGCGTAGTCGATTTCCTTGACATAGTTGTAGGCGCTTTTCGACGGATCGTCGAGACGCCCGAAATTCCACGCGGAGCCGTCCTTCCACATGATCCCGCCCGCTTCCTGCAGACGACCATCGGGATAGACGAGCTTGGAACCCACCATGCCGCAATCGGGTCGCGCGTTGAACAATGCGATCATCGAGTCGAGCCAGCCGGACGTGACTTCCGTGTCGTTGTTCAGGAAGTAAACGTACTCGCCGCGAGCGTGCGTCGCCGCGTGATTGCACGAACCGATGAAGCCCAGATTGGTCGGGTTCGACAGGAAGCGAAGACCCGGGATCTCTTGCATCCGCAGAATATCTGTGTCTCCGGACGCGTCTTCGGCAACAATGACTTCGATCGAAACGGCTGGCATATGCTCGACGATCGACCGAACACAGGCGAGTGTGTACGGCAAATTACCGTACGCCGGTATGACAACCGATACCAGTGGATTCTCCACCACCGGCAGCTTCAAGGCGGCGAGCACCGAGTCGAACTCTTCCGGCTTGATTTTCGGGCGCCCCAAAATCTGGGTCAGCGGCGCGCGCTGACGCTTCCATGTTTCGTAAAACACCACGCCTTCGAACAACGGGCCAGCAACGCGAAATAGCAAATTGGCGAGTTTGCTCTTTTGTCCGTGACTGAGCGGCAGCGACTTGTAAGCCGAACGCGCCCAGCGTTTGGCGTGGGGGCGAAGCGGCTGCAGTATCGGCGAAAAATCGCCTCGGGCGAGCCGCACCAAGCCGCGCAGCGGGCGTGTGATCTTCCACGAGGTGGACGCGTGGAGCCTTACCAGTTCGCCCTGTAATTGGCCGAGACCCGTCTGCAATTCGTCGCGCTCATGGCGAATTGCGTCATACCTCTCGAGGATGGCGGAGCTGTCGCCGCTTTCAATCAATCTGAGCCGCTGGAGTTCAACTTGCATTCGGCCGAGTACCGTTCGCAATTCGTCGCGTTCGCGCTGAAGTGCCTCATGCATTTCGCGGAGGCTGGACGTGTCAGTCTTCCCGGTCGCTTTCAGCAGCTGAAGTTCCTCGTCAAGCGACAAGGCCCAAGCTGTCCGGTCAGCAAATTCACCTTGCAATCGGCGAATCTCAATGTCGCGCGCCTCGATTTCACTGGTCTGGCTATTTGCCCATACCGCAAGTTCCTCTTGCCGGGCATAGAGATCGCTACCCTCTTCGAAGAAAACCGATGCCTCCAGCCTGGGCTGCCCATGCTCAGCATCCTTCGAACAGACCGCCAGGTAGTACATGATCGCGCCGAGTTTCGGTGTCCGGACGGATACGCCCGCCTGATCGAGTGTGAGCGCGGAATACGCAGCGTCTTGCCGGTCTTCCGGGAGAATGACCGAACTCGTGGCCAGGCGCTGTCCATAGTAAGTGACGCCGCCGAAATAGCGTTTCACCAGCGCGTCGAGTTCTTCGAAATACAACTCCCGAACGTGAAATTCGTTATGGAAGTTGCGATCGTCCGAGTACACCTGCTTGTTGGGCGACGACAGTATGAGAAAACCGCCCGGCTTAAGTACACGGTGGATCTCCGCAAGCATTTCGTCGTGCTGCGTCAGGTGTTCGAGTGTCTCGAACGAGACGACCGCGTCGACGCTCGCGTCGGCCAACGGAATCTCCGTTGCGCTTCCCTGCTTGAAGGAGAGATTCGAGACATTGCCGTACAACTCGACTGCATGGTCGACCGCTTCTTGCGAAATGTCGACGCCAGTCACAGCCTTGGCATATTTGGCCAGAATGGCCGAGCCGTATCCTTCACCGCAGGCAATGTCCAGCACATGCAAACCCTTGACGGTCTGCGCGGCCCAACCATAACGGTGCAAATGTTCATAGCGCATGTCCCCTTCTTCGGTCGGGACATACCGTTCACCGGTGAACTCGATCACGCCAGTGACCTCTCTTTTTCGACGCTAATACTGAGCATAGGGATGCCAATCAAGCCGTGACGCATCGTGCTGTCGACGGTGCGGAACTGCAATGCGTCGTGGAGCCAATGCTGTTGTGTGTGATCGTCCTGGGTGCCGGATGCAACCGCCGCGTCGATGGAGTACGCACCAACTGGCAGGATCGGCATGCGGAACCGGAAAGAGGCAACAAAGACGTCGCCCTCGCTTCCTTCGATCACGTCTTCGTAACTCAGGTGCGAGTTATCGCCGAACAACCGTTGCCCCAAACGATCCTTCACGTAGAAGCCAAAGATCAGTCCAGCCATCTGCTTGTGCACGGCGACTTTCAGCTGAAGGGTAACCAGTTCCCCGCCCTGCATGAGTTGCCCCTGCCGTCCATCCTGGTCAATCAGAGCGACATCGACGATCGAAGCCCCGCCCGCACCGAATGCGCTCTCATGCGCCTCCGGATCGAATTCAAATACCTTGATGGAGTTCGCGGGCCTCAGTTGATCGAGCCGCGGATCGACAACATCAAGTGCTTTCATCTTGGCCTTAGCCCGCTCGGACTTTGCCGCGGTCACGGCCACGCCCTGTGCCTTGCGATCGAGCACATGCTGCTCGGCAAGATAAGCCTCGACCACCTCTTTGGCCGACCCATCCATGCGCACCGAACCATGATCGAGCCAGACAGCGCGAGAGCACAGGCTGGTCACCGCGCCGACATCGTGGCTCACGAACAGTAGCGTTCCTGTCTTCTGAAATCCGCGCAAGAACCGCATGCATTTCTGCGTGAAACGCACATCGCCGACAGACAATGCTTCGTCGACCACCAGGACATCCGCGTCGACGTGTGCCGCAATGGCAAATGCCAGCCGGACGTACATGCCGCTCGAATAGGTCTTCACCGGCTGCGACACAAAATCGCCGATCTCCGCAAACTCGATGATGGAGTCGTAGCGCTCTTTCAACTGCGATTCGGTGAGCCCATACAGCATGCCGCTGAGATACACATTCTCTTCACCGGTGAACTCGGGATTGAAACCGGCGCCAAGTTCAAGCAACGCGGCAACACGACCGTTGCGTGCCACCAGCCCTTCGGTCGGGAAAAGCGTGCCGCACACAAGCTGGAGAAAGGTTGACTTGCCGGAACCGTTCTGTCCGATGATCGCCACGGTCTCCCCGCGCTCGATCGTCAAGTCGACCTTGCGAAGCGCCCAGAACTCGCGAAAATACTCCTTCGGTTGTTTGCCGAACAATCGCGACACACGAGGAAAGATCATCTGCTTGAGACGATCTTGCGGGTCCGAATAAATCTCGTATCGTTTGCTGAGGCCCTTGACCTCGACTGCGATCGGCTGAGCAGTATTAGAGGACATCGGCGAACCCCTTGCGCGTCTTTTCAAACCAGAGGAGACCGAGCGATGCGACGACGTACGCGATCACTGAGTACAAAAGCCAGCCGGCCCAGTTGACCTGGCCACCCCAAATGGCGACGGTACGAATTTGATCGATGACGAAAGTAAGCGGGTTCAGCATGATGATCGCTTGCAGACGCGGCGGCACCGACGAGAGCGGATAGAAGACCGGGGCCATGAACATGAGCAAGGACGACACGATGCCCATCACTTGCCCCAGGTCGCGCATGAACACCCCGAAGGACGCCAGGAACCAGACGAGGCCAGCTGTCAGGACGACAAAGGGCAGCAGGATCACGGGTACAAAAATCACCGTCCAGGGAATATGACCTTGCCACAGCAGGATCGCGACTAACAGGATCACGGACGCCACCAGCATATGGAACAACGCTGTTCCAATCGCGATCCACGGCAGCGTCTGCAGCGGGAAGACCACCTTCTTGACGTAGTTCGGATTGCCGACAACGAGCATCGGTGCACGCGTCAGACACTCCGACAGCAAGGTATGCGTAAGCACACCCACGAACATGACAACGGCAAATTCGATGTGATCGGTGGAGCCCGCCCGCCATCTCGACTTGAACACGAAGCCAAACACAAATGTGTAGATGCTCAACATCAACAGCGGCGTAATGAACGACCAGAAGAGTCCGAGAAACGAACCCTTGTAGCGGCCGGCAACCTCGCGTTTGACAAACTCCACGATGAGATGCCAGTTCTCTGTGAGCGAGTACACGACTGCAAGCGGATGCAGCAGCCGTTTTGGTGATTCCATACCTGTTCCTGTTTTCAATACCGAACGCGCTTACTGCTCCAGAAGATCGCCAAGCGCCAGCGCCAGCCCTTCGCGCCAATCGAGGCGACCGAGCCCGAAGCGCCGGTCGAACTTATCGTTGTCGAGCATGGAGTACAGCGGACGACGAGCCGGCGTCGGATACTCGGCCGAAGATATCGGCTCGATCGACGTTGCCTTGATCGCCATCTTCCCTGACGCACGCGCGCCCTCGATGATCGCGCTCGCGAATCCATGCCACGTCGTCTGGCCCGCTGCCGTCATATGGAACAAGCCAGACTCGAATTCGCCGGCGTTGCGCTCGCGTTGTGCCTGCGACACCACATGGGCCGTCAGATCCGCAATCATGCGCGCCGAGGTCGGTGCACCGGTCTGATCGGCCACCACGCGCAGGCTGTCCCGCTCTCCGGCCACGCGCAGCATGGTTCGCAGGAAGTTGCGCCCGCGCGGGCCGTACACCCAAGTGGTGCGCAGCGTGAGCCAGTCGCCAGCCGCGTTTTCAATCGCCCGCTCGCCGGCCAGCTTGCTTGCGCCGTAGGCGTTCAACGGCGCCACCGGATCGGTCTCGATGTACGGCGTGCTCGACAAGCCGTCGAACACGTAATCGGTCGAGTAGTGGATCATCAGCGCGTTTTGCTCGCGCGCGGCCTCTGCCAGCACTCCGACCGCTTCAGCGTTCACCCGGTATGCGAGCGCCATGTCGGTCTCCGCATTGTCAACAGCTGTATAAGCCGCCGCATTGACGATCACATGCGGACGCACCGAAGCGACCAGCTTCGCCAGCGTCTCCGGTTTCGCCAGATCAGCTTCATTGCGATCAAACGCGACGATCTCGCCGAGCGGCGACAGCGCACGGCGAAGTTCCCATCCGACCTGCCCGTTGCGGCCAGTCAGCAGAATCCTCATGCGAATACCTCTGCTTCGGCGAGTGACCGCCCTGCCGCATCTTTCGCGGCAACTTGAGGCGCCCCGTCGAGCGGCCATTCGACTCCTAGCGCCGGGTCGTTCCACAGCAGGCTGCGCTCGAACTCCGGGTACCAGTAGTCGGTCGTCTTATAAAGGAACTCGGCGCTTTCTGAGGTCACGCAGAATCCGTGTGCGAAACCGGGAGGCACCCAAAGTTGTCGCTTGTTGTCGGCAGACAGGTACACGCCCACCCACTTGCCGAAGCTCGGCGAACTGCGGCGGATATCGACCGCCACGTCGAACACTTCACCACTCACCACGCGCACGAGCTTTCCCTGCGGGTGCTGAATCTGGTAATGCAAGCCGCGCAGCACGCCCCTCACAGAGCGCGAATGGTTGTCCTGGACAAACTCTGCACGAACGCCCGCTGCGCTCGCGAAGTCACGTGCATTGAAACTTTCGTAAAAGAAGCCTCGCTCATCACCGAACACTTTGGGCTCGATGATCTTGACGTCCGGCAAAGCAGTCGCTATTACATTGATGGCCATGCCAGGGGGTCCGAAAGTAGATTTTGCAGATAGCGCCCGTAGGCGTTCTTCAACAGCGGAGCAGCCAACGTCTCAAGTTGCTGCGGGCTGATCCAGCGCTGCCGGAACGCAATCTCCTCAGGGCACGCGACCACCAGACCCTGGCGCTTTTGCAGCGTGGCAATGAAAGTGGCTGCCTCGATCAGCGAATCGTGCGTGCCCGTATCGAGCCACGCGTAACCGCGCCCCATGATCTCGACATCGAGCGCACCGTTGGCGAGATAGCGCGAATTGACATCGGTGATTTCGAGCTCGCCGCGCGGCGAAGGCTTGATATCCGCCGCGATATCGCAGACCTGCTTGTCGTAGAAGTACAGGCCCGTGACCGCGTAGTTGGAGCGCGGTTTCGCTGGCTTCTCTTCGATCGAGAGGGCCCGAAACTGCTTGTCGAACTCCACCACGCCATAGCGTTCGGGATCGTGCACGTGATACGCGAACACGGTTGCACCGTCTTCCTGTCCGTTCGCGTGCTCGAGTTGCTTCGCGAGGTCGTGACCGTAAAAAATGTTGTCGCCGAGAATCAGCGCCGACGGATTGTTGCCCACGAAATCGCGGCCAATGATGAAGGCCTGGGCCAGACCATCGGGTGATGGCTGAACCGCGTACTGGATATTCATGCCCCACTGACTGCCGTCGCCGAGCATGGCCTCGAAGCGAGGCGTGTCTTGCGGCGTCGAGATGATCAGGACGTCACGAATACCCGCCACCATCAGCGTGGACAGCGGATAATAAATCATGGGCTTGTCGTAGACCGGCAGCAGCTGCTTCGATACGACGTGGGTAATGGGATAGAGACGGGTTCCCGACCCGCCAGCGAGAATGATGCCCTTGCGTGCCATGACGGTACCTTTACGCGCGTTGCGCGTAGTTGGTCTCAACCCACTTGCGGTAGTCGCCGGAAGCCACTTCGTCGACCCACGCCTGGTTGTCGAGATACCAGCGCACAGTCTTTGCCAGACCCGTCTCGAACGTCTCGGCCGGCTTCCAACCCAGTTCACGCTCGAGTTTGCGCGCATCGATCGCGTAGCGGCGATCATGGCCGGGGCGGTCCGTCACATAGGTGATCTGGTCGCGGTACGAGCCTGCAGCCTTCGGGCGCAGTTCGTCAAGCAAATCGCACAACGTATGCACGACTTCGAGATTCTTCTTTTCGTTCCAGCCGCCAACGTTATACGTTTCGCCGCTCTGACCGCGCGCGAGCACTTCGCGGATCGCGCTGCAGTGGTCGCCCACGTATAGCCAGTCACGCACGTTCTGACCGTCGCCGTACACGGGCAGTGGCTTGCCGGCGAGTGCATTGGCAATCATCAGCGGAATGAGCTTTTCGGGGAACTGGTATGGGCCGTAGTTATTCGAGCAATTCGTGGTGAGCGTGGGCAGGCCATACGTGTGGTGGTAAGCACGTACGAGATGGTCCGAGCCGGCCTTGGTCGCTGAGTACGGGCTGTTGGGCGCGTACGGTGTAGTTTCAGAGAACTGCGGGTCGGTTATGGAGAGCGAACCGAACACCTCGTCGGTAGACACATGCAGGAAGCGGAATGCCGCCCTTTCGGTTTCAGGCAAATCGTTCCAGTATTGCCGCGCCGCTTCAAGCAGCGTAAAGGTGCCGACCACATTGGTCTGAACAAAATCGGCCGGACCGTGGATCGAACGGTCGACGTGGCTTTCCGCTGCGAAATGCAGCACCGCACGCGGCTTGTGCTCGGCGAAGAGCGCGTCGAGCGCCGCCCGGTCACAGATGTCCACGCGCGCGAAGACGTGCTTCGGATTGCCCTGCAGGGATTGCAGCGTTCCAAGATTGCCTGCGTAGGTCAGCTTGTCTACGTTCAGCACCGCTTCGTCAGACTGACCCAGCCAGTCAAGCACAAAGTTGGCGCCGATAAAGCCGGCGCCGCCCGTTACGAGAATCATGGAACTCCTTTATAGCGCGAGTTTGACAGCAAATCTGCCCTGCAGACCCCGACAGCAGAATGCTCTAAAGAATGCTTAAGACTGGCTGCTTGACGAGCGAATACCCGCTTTCAACCACTTGGCATACTTCTAGCTCTGATTTTATGACCCATAATTATAAGGCCAGCCTGAGCGAATGCCATACTGCTAACATCTTGAAACAGCTTGACAAATTGCGATTTAACATTTACGTAATCATGCCACTGCGGACAACGCTCACACCTGCCGCTCGGTAACAATGAAGTCACCCGTTTTCCGGGCCATATCGTCAGGCCGCATTGATCGCTCCCATCATTTGTCCTTCACGTCACGCGGCAAAACTATTCCTGTGCTACCGTCATCCTCTTGTCCCGCGTCATCCCGCATTTGATCCCGATTCAATGACCAAGCAAGCGCCGTTCACAGCCCCTCTCGCTTTCGGCGACCTCCAGGGTTGCCTCACCCCGTTTCGCGAACTGCTCGCTAAAGCCGCTCCGTCCCCGGACACGCCGCTCTGGTTCGCAGGCGACCTGATCAATCGCGGTCCCGCATCGCTCGAAACGTTGCGCGAGGTGATCAATCTCGGCGAGCGCGGCGTGGCAGTGCTGGGCAATCACGACCTGCATCTGCTGTCGGTTTCGGCGGGCATCCGTAAGTCAAAGAAAGACGACACCATCGACGACATCCTGAACGCACCCGACGCCGAAGATCTGTTGCACTGGGTGCGCCACCGCCCGATCGCCCACTACGAGAACGGCATGCTGATGGTGCATGCGGGCGTTTTGCCGCAGTGGGACGTCGAACTCACGATGGAACTCGCGCACGAACTTGAAAAAGCGTTGCGCCGCGACAACTGGCGAGAGACGCTCGCCGGTCTCTACGGCAACCAGCCGAACCGCTGGTCCAGGGATCTCAAGGGCATCGAGCGGCTGCGCGTGACCTGCAGCGCGCTTACGCGCGTGCGTTTTTGCGACAGCGAGGGCGTGATGGACTTCTCAACCAGCGGCGGCCTCGACTCCGCACCGCCTGGGTTCATGCCGTGGTTCGACGTGCCCGGGCGCAAAACGGCCGACACCACCGTGGTATTCGGCCATTGGGCCGCCCTTGGCCTCACCCTGCGCAAGAACCTGGTCGGGCTCGACTCGGGCTGCGTCTGGGGCGAGCAGCTTTCGGCAATCCATCTTGTCGGCGATCCGGGCGAACGCATCCTCACGCAGGTGCCCTGCGAGAGTTGCCGCGCGACGAACGGCTAAAACACACGAATTCGCGCGGGCGCACGCCTTCTGGCGTCAAGTCGCCTGCGCCACGCCGTGCGAATGTGCCGCCGGCTCCGCCTGCATCCTCTCCAACGCCTGCCCCACCGCCTCCTGCGCACGCGCCGCCAGCTTGCGCCGATCATCGCCCGCCTCGATCGCCTCGCCCACATAAACATGAGCGGTCAGCGGCCCAGCCTTGAGCATCGCGTCGAGCGAATCCTTGAGCGAAAGGTCGTCGATATACGCCGGCGCGACCGACTGCCGCCCCTGCGCGTCCTCATACAAAATGCAAAGCGGCTGCACGGGCCTCCCGGCCGACACCGCCGCCTGGAACATGTTCGAGTGAAACGGCTTGAGCGCGAGCCCATCCGAGGTCGTGCCTTCAGGAAACACGCACATCAGCTCGCCGCGCGTCAGACGCCCGGCCAGTTCATGCATGATGCGTTTCGCATCGCTGCGCTTCTCCCGTTCGATGAACACGGTGTCGAGGTTCTGGGCAAACCAGCCGATCAGCGGCCAGTTACGGATCTCCGCCTTCGAGACGAACGGCGTGGGACGCCACGCGTTGATCACGTAGATATCGATCCACGAGATGTGGTTGCTCACGACGAGCGCGCCCGTGTCGAGCCGCGCCGAGTCGTTGTGCACGACGAGCTTCATGCCGCACAGCTCGAGCATCTTGAGGGACCATGCGCGGTTCATGGCGTGGCGCCGGTCGGCGCTTGCGCGTGGAAAACGCAGCGCGACGGTCAAGGCGCCGCGCAGCAGATGCGCGAGCAACCGGGTCTTGCGGATGAAAAGGCTCATGTTTGACGATAGGCTGAATCGCGTGATCCTAGCAGACGCGCATGACACAAATCTGTCATGCGCGCTCGAAACCTCATTCGCCACTCAATCGAACCCACGCTCGAAGCCTACCCGCCCCGCCACGAGCGTGGCGCGCACCACGGCCGGCAACTCATAGCCGAGGAACGGCGTGTTGTGTCCCTGGCTCTTGAGCGCGCGCGGCTCGACGCGCCAGTGTGCATGGGGATCGAACACACAGAGGTCCGCGTTCGCGCCCACGGCGAGCCGTCCCGCGTCACGCTGCATCACGGCAGCCGGCGCCGACGTCACATGGCCGAGCGCCTTCGCAAGCGGCACACGCGCCTCCTGCGCCCATTTCACGGTAAGCGAGAGGAACAGCTCGAGGCCCGTCGCGCCCGGCGTCGCTTCGGCGAAAGGCAGCAACTTCTCGTCGTCGTCCACAGGCGTGTGCTGCGAGCAGATCGCATCGATCGTGCCGTCGACAAGGCCCGCGCGAATCGCCTCGCGATCGCGCTGCTGACGCAGCGGCGGGTCGAGCCGGAACTGCGCGTCGAAATAGCCGATGTCCATGTCGATCAGATGCAGATGGTTGGCCGTCACGTCGCACGTCACCGGCAGGCCCTCGGCTTTCGCGGCGCGTACGAGCGCCACGCCCGCCGCCGACGACAGATGCTGCACGTGCACGCGTGCACCCGTCACGCGCATCAGTTCGAAGAGGGTATGCAGCGCGATCGTCTCCGCGCTCACCGGCACGCCGGAGAGGCCCAGGCGCGAAGCCACCGCGCCGCTCGCGGCCACGCCGCCCTTCGAGAGATACGCGTCCTGCGGCCGCAGCCACACGGCGTAGCCATAGGTGCTCGCGTACTGCAGCGCGCGCAGCAGGACCTGGGTATCGGCAATCGGCGTGTCGGCCTGCGTGAAGCCGATGCAGCCCGCCTCGGTCAGCGACACCATCTCGGTGATCACCTGCCCTTTCAGGCCCACGGTCAGCGCGCCCAGCGGATGCACATGCGCACGCGCGAGCTTGCCCGCGCGGTGCTTGAGCATCTCGACCAGGCCGGCTTCGTCGAGCACGGGGTCCGTATCCGGCGGACACACGAGACTCGTCACGCCGCCCGCGAGCGCCGCGTTCATCTCCGAGTCGAGCGTGGCCTTGTGCTCGTAGCCCGGCTCGCGCAGGCGCGCGCTCAGGTCGACGAGGCCGGGCGCGACCACGAGGCCGCGCGCATCGAGCGTGCGGTCCGCCTGGAAGCCCGCGGGCGCCGCGCCAAGCGCGGCGATCTTGCCCGCTTCGATGTACACGTCCTGCTGCTGCCCGGTGCCGGCCGCCGGATCGACCAGCGTGCCGCCTTGAATACGGATTTTCATCTGCTGCCCTTGTCGTTCTCGCCGTCTCAGTCGTTGTTCCCGGCGACGATGCCCATCACCGCCATGCGCACCGCTATGCCGAAGCTCACCTGATCGAGGATCACCGATTGCGGGCCGTCGGCGACCTGCGAGTCGATTTCCACGCCGCGATTCATCGGCCCCGGATGCATGACGATCGCGTCGGGCGCGGCGAGCGCGAGGCGCTCGGGCGTCAAGCCCCAGCTCTTGAAGTACTCCTGCGCGGAAGGCAGCAGCGCGCCGCTCATGCGCTCGTTTTGCAGACGCAGCATGATGATCACGTCGACGTCCTTCAGGCCTTCATCGAGGTTATGAAACACGCGCACACCCATCTGCTCGAGGCCGCCCGGCAGCAGCGTGCGCGGGCCGATGGCACGCACCTCGGGCACGCCGAGCGTGGTGAGCGCGTGAATGTCCGAGCGCGCCACGCGCGAATGCAGGATGTCGCCCACGATCGCCACGCGCAGGTTCGTGAAGTCGCGCTTGTAATGGCGGATCGTGTACATGTCGAGCAGGCCTTGCGTCGGGTGCGCGTGGCGGCCGTCGCCGGCGTTGATCACGTGCACGTGCGGCGCGCAGTGCTCGGCGATCAGGTACGGCGCGCCGCTCGACGCGTGGCGCACGACGAACATGTCGGCGTGCATCGCCGAAAGGTTGCCGATGGTGTCGAGCAGCGATTCGCCCTTGCTCGTCGACGAAGCGTTGATGTTCAGGTTGAGCACGTCCGCCGAAAGACGCGTGGCCGCAATCTCGAACGTGGTACGCGTGCGTGTGGAGTTCTCGAAAAACAGGTTGAACACCGACTTGCCGCGCAAGAGCGGCACCTTCTTCACCTCGCGGTCGGTCACGCTCACGAACTGCGTGGCGGTGTCGAGAACGTGCGTGAGGATTGAGCGAGAAAGGCCCTCTATCGACAGCAGGTGCTTGAGCTCGCCGTTCTTCGTGAGCTGCGGATTGCCCTTGAGAAAGCCGTAGCGAAAACGCGTGTCGTCCGCCGGGGACGCTGCGGGCGCGGGTTGTGTGTTCATCGCGTGATTCCTGATCTGATGGGCGGCGCGTGGCCGGCGTAGACGCCCGGACGTCTGCCGTCGCTGCCGCTGAAGGTGTTCGATGCGTGCCTCAGTCGCCGCTGCCCGGCTCGACGTGAAAAGCGAAGAGACCGTCCGCGCTGTGTGCGAGCACAAGCGTTTCGCGCGCACCGACGCTCACCGCGCCGCCGGTGAAACGCGCGGACACCGGCAGCTCTCGCCCGCCGCGCTCGGCAAGCACCGCGAGTTCGACGCAAGCCGGACGCCCGTAGTCGTACAGCTCGTTGAGCGCGGCGCGCACGGTGCGGCCCGTGTACAGCACGTCGTCGACGAGCAGGATGTGGCGGCCTTCCACGGCAAAGGGCAGCTTCGTCGGGCTTGCCTTGCTGTGCAAGCCCTTCTTCGCGTAGTCGTCGCGGTGCAGCGCGACGTTGAGCACGCCCCATTCGGGCGCGCCGACATCCTGCGCGAGCCGCTCGGCGATCCACGCGCCGCCGCTATGAATGCCGACGATCGCCACGCCGCCGGGCGCGCCGAACGCATCGGCGTGGTACGCCGCGCGGATCTCGTCAAGAAGGGCGCAATACAGCGCTTCAGCGTCGGGAATGATCATCGGGCCACTCGCAGGCTGGTCAGAGCGGGAGTTCGTCGAGGTACTGCTGAAGAATCACGGAGGCCGCTTCGGCGTCGACATGTTCGACGCGTTCGCCGCGCTCGCGCAGCCGCGCTTCGGCGTCGACGGACGAATAGCGCTCGTCCACCCACACCACCCGCAAACCGAAGCGCCCATTGAGCTGGTTGCCGAAGCGCTTCGCGTGCTGCGTCATGAAGTGCGGCGTGCCGTCCGGATGGCACGGCAAGCCAACGACGAGCAGATCCGGCTGCCACTCGCGCAGCAGCTCGGCTATCGCTTCGAAACGGTAGTCGCGGCTTTTGTTCGGAATGACGGTGAGCGCCCGGGCGCTGCGCGTGAGGGCATTGCCGAGCGCGACGCCGATGCGCTTTTCGCCGTAATCGAACGCAAGCAAGGTGGCCTCGCCGGCCCCTCGCCCAGCGGCCACGCTCATGCGTGACCCGCCTCGCCCGAGAGCATGGAAGAAGAAATGCCGAGCAACGCGAGCGCCGCCTCGAAGCGCTCTTCGGCGGGCACGTCGAAAACGATCTTCGGATCGGCCTCGACCGTGAGCCAGCCGTTCTTCGAAATTTCGTCCTCGAGCTGACCCGCGCCCCAGCCGGCATGGCCGAGCGTGAGGAGGAACCGATCGGGGCCGTTGCCGTTGGCGACGGCTTCGAGCACGTCCTTCGACGTGGTCATCTCGAGGCCGCCCGGCACCGACATCGAAGACGTATAGCTCGTGCCCTCGGCTCGCGCGTGCAGCACGAAACCCCGCTCGGTCTGCACCGGGCCGCCGAAATAGACGGGCACATGCAGGAGCGGCTCGATTTCGAGCTTGAGGTCGATGCGGGAAAAGAGCGCCTCGAGATCGATGTCGGTGGGCCGATTGATGACGAGACCGAGCGCGCCGCGCTCCGAATGATCGCAAAGGTAGACCACCGTTCCTGAAAACGTGGGATCCGCCATGTTCGGCATGGCGATCAGGAACTGGTTGGTCAGATTGATGCGATCGGTACTCTTGGACATGGTTTGAATTCTAGCAAAGACGATGCGCAATGGCGGCGCGCGGCCGGGCCGGAGGTCGGGCGCCCGATGGCCGCCTCGCACCCTGCCAGCCGCTACGCGTTGCGCATTGCACGGAATGGCTCACTCTAACACGCGCATGCTGTGACCTTGCAAGGCAATGGGCCGGTGGCGCAAGGCCGATGCCTGACTCTGCGACGTACGGCCCGCGTCGCGAATCCAGAGGCCGGAGGCGGTCAGTGGGCAATATTTTGCACGGCAACTTGCGCCGCGCCGTTGACGATCGCCGCCCCGAGCGCACGTACTGCGGGCGTGGCATCGGGCTGCGCGACGCCCGCCGCGACCTTGTGGAGCATGGCGCGCAGCGCCTCGCTGGCGTGCTCGATGGCCTCGGCGCCGGGCGCCTGAACCGACGGCGCGCCCCGCGCCTCGAGGGCCGCGAGCGTTGCCGCGTGCGCGGTGCGCCGCCAGGCGAGGCCCAGCGCATCCGCGAGCTGGCCGATGTGGCCGAGCCCGAGTGCCCAGGCCGCGGCGCCGATGCGGTACGCCGCTTCGGCTGCGACCAGCGCCTCGGCGGACTCCGGCGCGCCCACGCCGCGTAACGTCAGGGTGCGCGAGTGCGTGCCGAGCGCGATCATCGCCGCATCGGCAGTCTGCAGAAAATCCTCATACGCGTTGCCGTTCACGACCAGCGCGCCCAGCTCGCGTGTGGGCGCCACGCGCGCCGCGAGCGCGCCGGCCTGCGCGCTGCCGGCTTCCCACAGCGCTTCCGAAGCTTGCGTGCCGGCGATGTGCCATTCCACGGTCAAGCCGTAGTCATGCAGCAGATCGACATCCGCGGTGTCTTCCGCGGCGGCCCCGAACAGCGCGTAGTCGCGCCACAGCAACGCCAGCGTCGAGCGCACGAGCGTTTGCGGCGCGAAACGCAGGCCGCGCGCATGTTCGCCGATCAGCAGATTGCAACGCGCGTAGAGGCGCCGCACGCCCTCGTCGCCCCACGACGCCACGCCGCGCCGCAGCGCGCGTCCGCACGCCGCCGCAAGCCGCCAGAAGTCGTAAGGATCGGAGCTCGATAGCTCGGCCATGCAGGCGTCCATCTCGTCGAACGCGGCGAGCGCGAGCGCGCTGGCCGCGCGGCTGCCGTTGCCGAACTGCGATTTCAGCGCATGCAGGAGCGCCTGCTCGAAGCGCGCGCGCACCTGGCCAAAGCGCTGCGCCGGCTGCGGATGCAGCGTGGCGGGCGCAAGCGGCCGGCCCAGCAGCGCGATGTCCTCGTAGGCGAGCCCGACACCCGGCATGTGCGCCGCGAGCGCGGCCACCATCGCGTGCTGCCGCGCGAAAAGCGCGGGCGAGCACGCCAGCTCGCGCAGATTGCGGCGTTCCAGTGCGGCGACGAGTTCTTTGAGCGCTTCACTGAACAAGAGACGGATTTCGGCGCCGGGCTCTTCCTCGGACGCGTGCAGTGGCCGCGCGGGCAAGCCGGGCGGCGGCGCAACGGGCACCGGCGCGGCGAGCGCGAGCGGGGAAGCAAGGAGCAGCGTGTCGGCAAAGCGCGCGGCGGCAAGCCAGCCGGCGTCGTGCAGCGTGCGGGCGGCCTGGCGCAGCGGCCGGGCGACGTCGCGCTGCTCGTCGAGCGCGGCAAGCGCCTGGGCGAGCGCGCCGAGCGCGAACGGCACCGTGCCGCCGCGCGGATTCGGCAACGCTTCGAACCGCACATCAGAGCTTGAAGGATGACTCATAGGGCAGCGCCGAAAACGTGAGCGGGCCGACCAGGCGGGCGATCTCGACAATCGCGACGGCAGGCGCAAACACGATGCCCGCCGTTGCGACACCGCACTCCACACCCGCCACACTTCTGGAATCTGCAGCCAGACTGCGCGCCGGCAATCGCCAGCTACCTGAGCAACGCGCTCAGATCTGGACCATCTCGAAGTCTTCCTTGCGCGCGCCGCACTCGGGGCAGGTCCAGTTGATCGGGACATCCTCCCAGCGCGTGCCCGGGGCAATGCCTTCGTCTGGCAAACCGGCTTCTTCGTCGTAAATCCAGCCGCAGATCAGGCACATCCAGCTTCTATATTCCATTCTTATGCCGCGTCGAAAAGTCCGAAACCAGTCGGAAAAAAAATCGGGGAAACGAGAGCCATGATGGTACCTTGTTGCCGTTTCCATGCCTAGCAAGAGGAAATCTGGCCTGCACGGGGTCAAACGAAATGCGTCGCCGCGAACGGCCCGTGTCGTGCGAAAAAATCCTTGCGTGCGCCGGGGGCATCCGTCCCCCGGATTCATCGATAAGCCGCATAATTAAAGCATTCTCTTATGACGGCACGGTACGCCGTGCCTGAAGTCCAAATCCATCTCGCCACGTTCATGCCCAGCGACACCCCTCCCATCGTCCTCACCTTCGGCCTTTCCGACCCGACGGGCGGCGGCGGACTGCAAGCCGACCTGCTCACGCTCGCCAGCATGGGATGCCATGGCGTCACCGCGCTGACCGGCTACACGGTGCGCGACTCCGCGGGCTGCGACGAAGTGACCGGGCTCGATCCGGAAACCGTCGCCACCCAGGCGCGCATGCTGCTCGAAGACATGCCCATCGCGGCGTTCAAGGTAGGCGCAGGCGCGCGTGCCGAAGTCGTGAGCGCGATTGCGGAAGTGGTCGCCGACTATGACGACCTGCCGCTCATCCTCGCTCCCGACTTCACGCTCGACGACGAGCACGTGCTCGCCGCCGACGAACTGCGCGAAGCGATGGCCGACCTGCTCGTGCCGCAGACCACGCTGCTCGTGGCCGACTCCGCCACGCTGATCGCGCTCGCGCAGCCGGACGGCGACGCGGAAGCGCCCAGCGTCGACGCCGCCATCGCGCACCTGCTCGCCATGGGCTGCGAGTACATCCTGGCGATGGAAACGGGCACGCATCGGGTCGTCAACACGCTGTACTGCGAAGACGGCCAGTTGCGCCAGGACCTGTGGGACCGCGCCATGCAGCCGATGATGGGCCTGACCGATACGCTCGGCGCCGCCATCGCCGCGCTGCTCGCGAACGGCCAGGAGCCGCCCGAGGCCGTGCGCGAGGCGCAGGAGTATGTGTATCAGGCCGTGCAGAGCGCGTTCAGGCCGGGCATGGGCGCGTGGCTGCCCGATCGGTTCTTCTGGGCGCGGAGCAACGACGCCGACACGGACGAGGCCTCGCCCGGCGAAGCGAAGCCATAACGCTCGCGGCGCGGCGGCCCGCGCAAAATACGCAAGCCGCACACACGAAAAAAAACCCGCATCGCTGCGGGTTTTTTTCGGGCCAGGGAAACACGTCTCGCGACGTGTCCCCTGCACTTCGATGTAACTCAGGCGTGCGCCTGGATTACATGTCCATGCCCATGCCGCCCATACCGCCGGGCATGCCGCCAGGCATCGGAGCATCTTCCTTCGGCACTTCAGCGACAGCTGCGTCCGTCGTCAGGAGCAGGCCAGCAACCGAAGCTGCGTTTTGCAGCGCGGTACGCGTAACCTTCGTCGGGTCGACCACGCCGGCTTCGACCATGTCGACGTACTCGCCGGTCGCTGCGTTGTAGCCGTAGTTGCCCTGGCCAGCTGCAACCGCTGCCACGACCACCGACGCTTCTTCGCCGCCGTTCGTGACGATCTGGCGCAGCGGCTCTTCCATCGCGCGCAGGACGATCTTGATACCGGCGTCCTGATCTGCGTTGGCGCCCTTCACGCTGGCGATTGCCGTACGTGCACGGATCAGCGCAACGCCGCCGCCCGGGACGATGCCTTCTTCAACGGCAGCGCGGGTTGCGTGCAGCGCGTCTTCCACGCGTGCCTTCTTTTCCTTCATTTCGACTTCGGTCGCAGCGCCGACCTTGATCACTGCCACGCCGCCTGCCAGCTTGGCAACGCGCTCTTGCAGCTTTTCACGGTCGTAGTCCGACGTCGCTTCTTCGATCTGCGTGCGGATCTGCTTCACGCGCGCTTCGATGTTCACGGCTTCGCCTGCGCCGTCGATGATCGTCGTGTTTTCCTTGCCCACTTCGATGCGCTTGGCTTGACCGAGCTCGGCCAGCGTTGCCTTCTCGAGCGTGAGACCGGTTTCTTCCGCGATGACCTGGCCGCCGGTCAGGATCGCGATGTCTTCCAGCATGGCCTTGCGACGGTCGCCGAAGCCCGGAGCCTTGACGGCGACGGTCTTCAGGATGCCGCGGATGTTGTTGACGACCAGCGTTGCCAGAGCTTCGCCTTCGACGTCTTCAGCGATGATCAGCAGCGGACGGCCAGCCTTCGCGACTTGTTCCAGAACCGGCAGCAGATCGCGGATGTTCGAGATCTTCTTGTCGAACAGCAGGACGAACGGGCTTTCCAGCACGGCGACTTGCTTGTCCGGGTTGTTGATGAAGTACGGCGAGAGGTAGCCGCGGTCGAACTGCATACCTTCGACGACTTCCAGCTCGTCTTGCAGCGACTTGCCGTCTTCGACGGTGATGACGCCTTCCTTGCCGACCTTGTCCATCGCTTCAGCGATACGGTCGCCGATCGACGTGTCGCTGTTTGCCGAGATCGAGCCGACTTGCGCGATTTCCTTGTTGGTCGTGCAGGGCTTGCTGACCTTGCGCAGCTCTTCGATTGCTGCTGCGACGGCCTTGTCGATGCCGCGCTTGAGGTCCATCGGGTTCATGCCCGATGCGACGTACTTCATGCCTTCGCGGACGATCGACTGGGCCAGAACCGTAGCCGTCGTCGTGCCGTCACCGGCGTTGTCGCTGGTCTTGGAAGCGACTTCCTTGACCATTTGCGCGCCCATGTTCTGGAGCTTGTCCTTGAGCTCGATTTCCTTCGCGACCGAGACACCGTCCTTGGTGACCGTCGGGCCGCCGAACGAGCGCTCGAGAACCACGTTGCGGCCCTTCGGACCCAGCGTGACCTTCACTGCGTTGGCGAGAATGTTCACGCCTTCAACCATCTTGGAACGGGCGGAATCGCCGAACACGACGTCTTTAGCTGCCATCTTCTAACTCCTTGGATTCTTGAATAGTGAGCGGTGGAATGAACTTACTTGTTCACCACGGCCATGATGTCTTCTTCGCGCATCACGAGCAGTTCGTTGCCGTCGACCTTGACGGTCTGGCCAGCGTACTTGCCGAACAGGACGCGATCGCCAACCTTCACGTCGAGCGCGATCAGGGCGCCCTTGTCGTCGCGCTTGCCCGGGCCGATGGCCAGGACTTCGCCTTGATCCGGCTTTTCTGCCGCTGCGTCCGGGATCACGATGCCCGAAGCGGTCTTGGTTTCTTGATCCAGGCGCTTGACGATCACGCGATCATGCAAAGGACGAAGGTTCATGGATAGATCCTCTCTCTTGATTAGGACTTGAAGCGACTCAAGAAAACCTGGCTGCCGGTAACCGCCAGCCAGAGAAGTTTGTGCACCGAGCGTTGTTAGCACTCCCGTGCGGTGAGTGCTAATTATATGGACGAGGAATGACAAATTCAAGAAGGGGCGGAATGGGGAATTTTCGTTAGATCGAGACAGCCTTGGAGCCACTTTGGCTGAGTGAAGTTAAGCACTATCGGCCGCCCAATTTGAGTGCCACATTGAAATATTCTTCAATTAAAACAATACGATAGACCTCCATGACGCTCGGCTCCTCAGGGAACCGCATGAATCTGGGGGGAGATATATTCAGCAGGCAGACCCCGGCCTGCTGAGCCATTTGGGACGCCTCTCGGGGAAATCCCCAACGCCGATCCATTTGAGTGCCATATCACTGTGCAGGCATGGCACACAGCAAACCGCGCTCCAGTTCGCGAGTCGTCGGTCAAACCGGCTTCGTTGCCAGGACCACGGCGGGCCCGACTCGGGTCCGTTCGTCCGGCGGGCAGCGCATATGTGCGGTAGACAACACTGGCAATTTGCGTATGAATGGAAAATCACTCATATGATCATTCAAGCGGCGGTGCCTGATCAGGCACCGCCGCTCTCCTGCGCATGCAGATCGTGGGTTCCGCGAGGCCTCGCCGATCGCTTCAACGACGATCCTGAACATGCCGAAATGGCGTCGCCATGACGGTGGAGCGACAGCATGTCCGCTCAGATGACCTGGAACCGGAGTTTTCCCACACCGTGCAAGCTCTGCGGCGGGGCCCTCTACCAGCAAGTCGATTCCTGCCCTTACTGCGGCACGGATCGCCCGCTCGGCACGGCTGCGCACGCGCGCCCGAAAGCCATGCCAGGAGTCGTTCGTTCCGCGGCAGCGCCCATGCCTGCCGTCGCAAAGGTATCGCTTGCCGGCGCGGCCGCATCCCCTCGCCCGTCGGTGCAGGCCGACTATTTGCACCACTATCGACTCGAGGATCAGCGGCCGTTCTGGCGCACCGGGAAAGGGCTTTTCGTGAAGGGCGTATTGCTGATCTGGCTGATCGCCGCAATCGCATACGCTGCGTTTCTGCTGTACGGCGAAAGGCGCGGGCAGGAAAGAGAAGTACGCGCCTCTCGTGCGAGCCTCGTGGAGAAAGGCTTGCCGAACGCGAATGCCGCACTCGCGCGTGACTCAGACAATCAGGCGCGCGAGATACAGCGCGACAGCGCACCGGCGCAACGCCGCGATAGCGCGTTGCAAGGCGCGGAACGATGTGCCTCGCAACGTGCCTGGGATTGTGTACGAGAACAGGCATCGAAGGCGCTGGCAATGGATCCAGGCAGCCTGCACGCGCGCTCGTTGATGGAGCGAGCCATCGTAGCGACGGGCTGGTCCCCGCTGCGTTCGCCAAATGGCGCCGCGCAAGCGGATGCGAGCGCGCCACTGCCGCGCGGTGCAAGCACCGTACCGCTGCCTTCTTCGCAAGACTGGCACGCCGCCAGACCGGCCGTACCGAACGACCCGGTCACAGCCGCCTCCCCTCCCCCGCTGCCGGGCGCGACGAGCGCATCGGCGAATGGGAATCCACCGGACCTCGGCAGTGCGAGCGCGAGCGTTACGACATCCGCCGCCAGTCCGGCCAGTGACGAAAACGGTGCCGATGCCCAGGAGCGCGCGATTCTCCAACTTGGGTGGAAGCACGCCGCATCCTCCGAAACCAGTCATTGAAGAGGATTTCCGGATATTCAGGTCTGCCGTACAACGCATACAAAGGCGGGAGAGAGACCATGCCGAAAGCGATACTCGCGGGACTGGCGGTACTCATCATCCAGTTTTTTTCGACGGCCGCGCTCGCCGCCGCAGCAGACGCGAACTACAAGATCGTGACCGGTCCGGAGCGCGGCACCTACATTCAGATCGGCCAGGACCTGGCGAAATGGGTGGCGCTGCCGGCGGGCATCGACCTCAAGGTGATCCCGTCGAAAGGCTCTGCGGAAAACGTGCAGCGCATGCGTTTCGAGCGCGGCGTGAAACTCGCGCTCGTGCAATCCGACGTCTACCAGGCCTACGTCGATATGGCGAATTCCGGCAACGAAGAGGCGGGCAAGCTGATCCGGCCGCTGCGGCTCATCATGCCGCTCTATGACGAAGAGATTTACTTCGTCGTGCGTAGCGACTCGCCGATGAAGACGATCAACGAGATCAAGGACAAGGTGATCAGCGTCGGCCTGATCGGCAGCGGCACCGCGCAGTCGGCAACGACGCTGTACCGACTCATGTTCGGCCAGCCGATTCCCGAGCAGAACGCGCAGCACCTGAGCAACGAAGACGCACTGGCTGCGCTCATCGTCAAAAAGATCGATGTGGCGATCATCGTCGCCGGGCAGCCCGCCAAGCTCTTTACCGACATGAATCCCGAACTGCTGCAGCAGATCCGCTTCCTGCGCGTCGATCCGAACGCGCCAGAAACGGCGCGCGCGAAGCAAACCTACTATCCCGCGACGATCCATGTGTCGAGCTACCCGAACTGGCTGAAAGAAGACGTGCCGACGTGGACGGTCAAGGCCTTTCTCGTCACCTACGACTACAACCTGCGCGGCACGGTCGGCAACCTGAAGCGCTTTGGCGATTCGCTCTGCGAGAACTTCACCAACCTGCAGGAGCACGGCCATCCAAAGTGGAAGCAGGTGAAACTCGAACTGCCGGGCCTCGGCAAAGGCTGGCAATACTATCCGCCCGTTGAGCAACGTCTGAAGGCTTGTTTCGCACATCGTGCCGCTGCGCAGGCGGCCGCGCCGCCGCGCACCGCCGCCATGGAACAGGTCAATGCGCGGCCGTGTCCGGACCAGGAGCGACTGCTGTTGCTTTGCAAGTAATGGGACATGGAATGGACATCTGCTAACAGGCGGCGGAACAGGGCGACACGGAAATAGTTTCGAGGCAAATGCACCAAAGCGAAAAAAGTTCGAATTTACAAATGCTGAAATAGCACTCAATCATTGCGCAATATCGCTGGCCAGGAGCTGACTGGACGACGATTCCCGCACACGATGGCTAAATTCACCAACAGGGCCCGGTCGCAATCGGCAATGCCAAGCGCGGCCATATGAGTGACCGCAATTGCCGAGGCCCCGACAAATGACAGGCTTGTTCCGCCACGTGACGCAGCCGCGCCCTCGGATGCGCTAGAAATACAGCGCGTCGATCACGGATGACCACGCGGCGCACTCCCGTCGCGTTTGGCTACGCCACAGATCGTTTTTTGGTACGTCTCGCGATCAACTGGATTCGCCCGTGATCCCGAACGCTGTCAGCGAGGGAGCACGTGCGTGCTTGAAGGCGGGCTTTGTGCTCCGGCGAACGGTAATTCCGAGGCATCCCGCCTAACATGCGCCAACTGTCAATTCATTGTCCGGCGACTGCACATGAGCGTCTCGAAGCTCAGTTCCTGGGGCCACTACCCGTACGCACCGCAAACCGGCCGCGAGCCCGGTTGGCGAGAGAACGCGCAATCCGCGCTTCGCGACGCGGGAACGCGCTTCGGCACGACGTTGCCGTTCGGCAATGGGCGCAGCTACGGAGACAGTTGTCTCGCCGCCACCGATCACGTTGTTGCGCTGCGTGGTCTCGACCGCTTCATTGCCGCAGACTGGAAAACCGGCGTCGTGCGCGCCGAGGCGGGCGTCACGCTCGGCGAAGTGCTCGCGCTCGCGGTACCGCGCGGCTGGATGTTGCCCGTTACGCCCGGCACGCAATTCGTCACGCTCGGCGGCGCGATCGCCAACGACGTCCACGGCAAGAACCACCACGTGCGCGGCACGTTCGGCCGACACGTTCGACGATTTTCGCTGCTGCGCTCCGATTGCGAGCCACTTGAATGCGCGCCCGAAGAAAACGCTGCGTTCTTTCGCGCAACGATCGGCGGTCTTGGCCTCACGGGGATCGTCGAATGGGTCGAGTTGCAGCTGATGCCCGTCCAGTCGAGCCGCCTCGCCACCCAGACGATTCCGTTCGGCAATCTCGACGCGTTTCTCGCACTGTCACACGAGTACGACGCGCAGCATGAGTACGGCGTGGCATGGATCGACTGTCTGGGGCGCGGCACGTCTCTTGGGCGCGGCATCTATGTCTGCGCCGACCATGCGAGCGACCAATGCTTCGACATGCCGAATCGAGCCGTGCGAAGCGTACCGTTCGCGCCGCCCTGGTCGCCTGTCAACCGCTTCACGCTCAAGCTCTTCAACGAGCTCTATTACCGCCGGGCGGCAGCCAGGGCGGGCCCCGGGGTGGTCAATTGCGCGAGCTACTTCTATCCGCTCGACAGCATCAGGGACTGGAATCGCCTCTACGGACGGCGCGGCTTCCAGCAGTATCAACTGGTCGTGCCCGATGCAACCGCTCGCGACGCGTTGCACGCATTCCTCGACGCGATCGCCTCGACCCACGCGGGTTCGTTCCTCGCGGTGCTCAAACGCTGTGGTCCGCTGGCGTCCCCTGGGCTGCTCTCGTTCCCGATGCAGGGCATCTCGCTCGCACTCGACTTTCCCCAGCACGACACGCGCAACGCCACGCTTTTCGCGCGGCTCGACGCGATCGTGCGCGACGCTGGCGGCCGCCAGTATCCGGCCAAAGATGCTCACATGAGCGGTGCGGATTTTCGCGCCGCCTACCCTGCGTGGCAGGCGCTCGAACAACTGCGCGATCCGGCCTTGATGTCGCGCTTCTGGCAACGGACAACCCGCTAATGGACAAGAACATTCTGATCATCGGCGGTTCCTCCGCCATCGCAGTGGCCTGCGCTCGAGAATGGATCAAGCGCGGCGCGAACTTCATGCTGGCTGGCCGCCATGCGACGCGTCTCGAGGCCGTCGCGCAGGATCTGCGCGTACGTGGCGCAGGGCGAGTCGGCACCTTCGTTCTCGACGTCAACGATTTCGGACAGCACCGCCCGATGCTCGACGCCGCCACGACCGAGCTTGGCCGCATCGACATCGTTCTACTCGCACACGGCACGCTCTCCGACCAGTCGGAATGCGAACGCGATCCGCAAGCCGCCGTGCGTGAAATCACCGTCAACGCGCTCTCGACAATCGCCCTGCTCACACTGCTCGCCGGTGTGTTCGAAGCACAGAAGAGCGGATCGATCGCCGTCATCTCGTCGGTGGCAGGCGACCGCGGGCGCCCTTCGAACTATGTCTACGGCGCCGCCAAGGCAGCAGTGACAACCTTCTGCGAAGGGTTGCGCGCGCGGCTCTTCAAGTCGAACGTGAAAGTTCTGACGATCAAGCCGGGCTTCGTGAACACCCCCATGACGGCCGGACTCGCGCTGCCCGGTCCGCTCGTCGCTTCACCGGAACGCGTGGCGGCGGACATCGTGCGCGCCGTGGAGCGCGGCAAGGATTCGATCTATACGCCGTGGTTCTGGGCCGAGATCATGCTCGTCATCCGCTCGCTGCCCGGCTTCGTATTCAAGAGGATTTCCCTATGAGCAGCCCGGCCACCGGCGTCGTGCTGAGCCGCCCCCGCCTCGTCTTCTGGTACGCGGTGTTCGCGGCCATTTCGATCGGCGCGAACCTAGGCAGCCAGAGCCTGGCGTTCCATCTGTACCAGGGCGAATTTGCCGTGCCCATTTCGGTATGCGTGGGCACGGGCGTCGGGCTCATCGTCAAATACCTGCTCGACAAGGCCTGGATATTCCGCTACGAGCACCGCAGCGTCGCACACGGCGTACGGACGTTCACGCTGTACGTCGCCATGGGACTCGGTACGACCGTCGTTTTCTGGGCAGTAGAGTTCGCCGCGGATGCGCTCTTTCACGATGAAATCGCGCGCCTCGCCGGCGGCGCACTCGGCCTGGTGATCGGCTATGTCACGAAATACCAGCTCGACAAACGCTTCGTGTTTGCATGAGTACGTGTGCGTTGCAGCACAGAGCCTGCGCGCCGCCGTAGTTACGATGCTGTCCCGGATCGAGGACCGCGCACGTGCCGCCGGTGCCCCGCTTCCGACCAGGTTCCATCAGGGGACCCCCCTGTTCCTGTCCCGGCACGGAGAATGAACATGGCCACGCCCGCCGCCCACCCAGTCCCGCTGTGCGTGGACCTGGACGGAACGCTCACTCGCACCGACCTGTTGTTTGAAGCCTTCTTCGTACTCGTCAAGCAGAGTCCGCTGTCGATCTTCCTGTGCCTTGTCTGGGCACTGCGCGGTCGTGCTTATCTGAAGGAGCAGATTGCACAGCGGGTGAACATGGACGTCGGCGTCCTGCCCTACAACACCGAGCTGCTCGCGTGGCTGCGAGACGAGCGGGCTAGCGGGCGCGATCTGTATCTGTGCACGGCCACGAACCAGCGCCTCGCCTCCCAGATCGCCGCACACGTTGGACTCTTTAGCGGCGTGCTCGCGAGCACGGTCACCAACAACCTGCTCGGAAAAAACAAGGCGCGGGCGCTGGTCGAGCAGTTTGGCGACCACGGCTTCGACTATTGTGGCGACGCACGCGCGGACTTGCCGGTATGGCGCCAGGCTCGCAAGGCGATCGTGGTGGGTGACAGTCACATTGCCTCTGCAGCCCGCAAGGCAAATGCCGCCGTCATCTTTTTCGAAGAGAAGCGCCGGCTGATTCCACTCGTACTCAAGGAAATGCGCGTGCATCAATGGGTGAAGAACGTACTGATCTTTGTGCCGCTTCTCACTGCCCACCGCTTCACGGATTTTTCCACGCTCTCCGCCGCGTGCATCGCCTTCCTGTCGTTCAGCCTGGCCGCGTCGTCGGTGTACCTGCTCAACGACATGCTCGATCTCGACGCCGACCGTCGCCACGCACGCAAGCGCAGCCGGCCATTCGCTTCCGGCAAGCTGTCCCTGAAGTTCGGCATCTTGCTCACGATCGCACTGCTCGGCATCGGCGGCGGCCTCGCGGCACTCCTGCCGTGGGAGTTTGGAGCCGTGCTGGCCGCCTACTTCGCGACCACTGTCGCCTATTCGTTCGCACTCAAACGCGTGACGCTTGTCGATGTATTCACGCTCGCGTGCCTGTATACCGTGCGCGTCATCGCGGGCGGAGCGGCAACCGGTATTCCGTTGTCGTACTGGCTGATCCTCTTCTGCGTGCCGATTTTCCTCTCGCTCGCCATGGTCAAGCGCTATGTCGAACTCGACATGATCCTGCGCGAAGGCAAGACTGAAGCCGCCGGACGCGGCTACATCACCCAGGACATCTCGATCCTGCGCTCGTTCGGCACGGCTTCCGCCTACCTCGCCGTGCTCGTGCTCGCTCTCTACCTGAATACGCCGGAGATGAAGGCGTTGTACCTCCATCCACAAGCGTTGTGGGCCACCTTTGCGCTCACGCTCTTTTGGGTGAGCCGGATCTGGATGTGCGCGTTTCGCGGCACGATGCACGACGACCCGATCGTATTCGCGTTCAAGGATCGTGCGAGCCTCGCTGTGATCGCACTATCGGGCTTGAGCATGCTGCTCGCGATCTGATATCGCATCAGGGCACCTCGAGTTTTTTGCCTTCCCATATTGCCTTCCCATATGCCAGCCACCATCCGGCGACGTGCGCTAGTGCACAGACCCAGGCCCTGCCATCGCCTACGGTAGTCCTCTGAATCTGGCAAAGCGCGTGTGAGGCTTCCAATGAAGCTGCGAGTAATGCGTAAGCCGCACGGCTGCCGTGCCATTTGATGATCATCAGCCGAAATGGGGGCGTCCTTGAAGCTGGATATCGCGAGCGTTACCGACGACAAGTCATGGCCTCTATGGAGCCTGTCTGCCGCCACCTGTTTCTTACTGGTTCTCGCATTCAGCGGAACAGGCGGCTCGTTTTTCTGGGACTACCATGTCTATGAGAAAGGCCTGAGTTGCTACTCGCAGGGACCGGACCCCTACGTATGCGCATCGGGCGACTTTCCATTTGTTTACCCGCCCGCTTTCCTCAAGGTATTTTCCGTTGTCGACTTCCCGACAGCATTTGCCTTCCTGGTTCTAGCCTCGGCGGCAGGCATTGCCTGCGTTAGCCTGAGTCTGAAGTCCTTGATCCCCTATCATCGCCTGGCGCCTTGCCTGATTCTTGGCTTCCTGATTGGCGGATCGGGCTTTGCTTCGATCCAGACGGGAAACATCAGCGTCTTCGCTCACCTGCTCCTCGTGTCGCTATCCTACTTTCTATACACGAAGCGGTCCGTCTACACGTTGGTGCCGCATGCGATCGCGATCATATTATTTTCTGCCATCAAGCCCTACTTCCTTGCCTATGCGTTGCTCTATCTCGTTCTGCCCCGCCGCAGCTGGTTCGCATTCGTCGCGGTGCTGCTGTCGGTTGCCGGCATCTACATCGCCCAACCTGCCCTCTACCCACAACTGTGGGCGGGATTCCAGGGCGCCATCTACAATCAGATCGTCCAGCATGGGGACGCAGGGCTGACTATTTTTGGTGTGTTTTCCAGGTTTGGGATGGGAAAGGTCGGGTTCGTCCTCCATCTTTTCCTGATGCTTCTCGTCATATTGATTTCGGTAGTTCTGCGGGTCAGGCATGGGCAACGCGCTGTGCAGATCAGCTCGGCGAGCGAGTTGTTTTATTTCCTCGCCATTCTCATTCTGCTCAACCCGAGGTTGATGTCCTATGATTTCAGCGTTTTTGCGGTTTGCCTCTATTTGTCCATGATCCTTTCGTCACGAGGCGATGGGTGGGTGGGATTGTTTTTAAAGATTTTCCCTTTCCTGACCATCGTGCCTCTATGCCTCGAAGGATTGTTTGATATTCGGGTGCATTCTCTAACCTACTACTTCCTCGCAACCTACGTTCTGCTGGTTGCGGCGGTGGCCTGCCGTTGGCCCTTGCGACTCCCCCTGACCCGGTCCTCCTGACCCGGCTGCCGGCCGATATTCCCCTGCAGATTCGAACACTACGGGTTGCTGCTGGTGCCGGTCAAAGTGGAAGCCGCGCGCATGCATTCAAAGCGACTCTTCCAACGCGCCGCGCTTCGTCAATACGACCTGGCGCACCCATTTGCTAACGCTTTCGGTGTATTGCATGGCGGGCTTCTCAATCAATCGAAAGGTCGTATAGCTGACGAGAATCAAGACGGGGGTGGTCAGCAGGATCGTGAACCAGTGCTCCAGAGGGGTGAATATTCTCGCGCCCTGCTTTCCAACGACAAGGTTGAAAAGCGTAAACAGAATGAACCCGTGCAGGAGATAGATGCTGTAAGCAAGCTCTCCCAGCATGCGGGATAGCTGGCTGGTCAAGACGCCGAACAAGGTGGCGCCGCCGGCAATCACGGCAAAGCTCAGGGAGAGCAGCGCCAACGGGATGCGCGCATAGGTCGTCGGAAACAGGATGATCGCCCCGGCGATCGCGGCGATTGCAACGAGCGAGACGATCTTCTTCTGTGAAAGGTTGCGGAACCAGGCGTGACGGCAAAGAAGTGCCGCAATGATCCCCCCAAGAAACGGCGCCAGGAATCTTGATTCTGCGTGAAAATGAACTAGGTCAAGCACGCCGAAAAGTCCGATAATCAATACCGCAAATGGCGGAATCGCTCCAATTACGACCGCCAGCAGCGGGAGGCAAAGATAGAATCCCCACTCATAGGCGAGTGTCCACGGCACACCGGATAAAATGAGTTTCGTGCCCTCTACTCCGTTGAGATCCGGCTCACCAAAACTTGAAAAGCCTATCCATCTCAATGCATTGACCGTCAGCGTTAAAGGAGATTGCGCCAGCGTGAAACCCGACATGCAAGCGACCGCTACGAAAAGCAGTAGCATGGCGAACAGATACAATGGCGTCAGCCGCAGGACCCGGGAGACGTAAAGCTTGACCCAGTCAACGCCCTTCTCTTTGTCATTGATTATTTTCGTCGAAAACAGAAAGCCGGTAATCATGAAAAACAGTGACACGCTGGCTCGTCCGATATTCGCCATGAAATTCGTTGGGGGTGAGTCAAACTGCGAGGTTCTGATGTAGAAGTACCATATGCAGGAATGGTGCAGAAAAACGAAAAACGCCAGGTATCCTCTCAATCCGTCGATCGTCGCAAAGCGTCCCGCAGCGTTGGGAGCGCCGAATCGCCAGATCAAGACTTTGGCAGTCGCGAGTGCGAGGAGCACAGCGGCAAAAACCGGGAAGGGACTGGTCGGGCTAATCATTCTTTTTGACCTCTCTGTAGAACCAGCGCTGCGGGAGCAGCCACGTCAGCATACCGGGCCTTCCCACCCGGTCACCTTCATTGGGGGCCGTGGATGGCGGTCGAGAGCTTGCGTTGTCTTGCAAACGCCTCGATCGAGCGCTGCACTAAATCCGCACAGGTGGAAACTCGGCCGCGCCCCTATTCTCGATCTCGATATAGGACGGCAGTTCGTTCGCGGTGCGCGAGTACAATCCCGCAGCCGTTTGGGAGAACCCGAGCCTCTTGAAATAGTCGTGGCAGGTTGCGTTCCTTCCCGTATCGACCAGCTCGGCGCGGACTTCGGCGCCGGACTTCAGCGCCAGGCGCGTCGCAATCGCCCCGACGACCAGCTCCGCGCCAAGCCCAAACACGCGGCACGACAGGACGACCTGGACGATCTTCTCGCCACGAATCAGGCAAACGGAGATGATGCCGTTGTCGATCAGTTTGTCCCGCAGCGAAGAGACCACGCAGTATCCGCCCTGCCTGATGAACGTCTCGAACTCCGACCGCTCCCATCTTTTCCCGGTCGTGTTGAATTGATTCGTCTTGTTGATCAGTTCGAACGCGCGATCAAAGTGCCTCGATTGCGGTGTCCTGATCAGGAAGAACGACTGGCGCAGTTGCAGCGAAGCTAGCCACGCCTCCCGCGAAACGCCATTGCCGGTGTCGGCGCTGGCTTCGCGCTGCGAGATCGCGCGCACGAGTTCGGTGCGGCGCGATGACTCTTCGGTGACGATGGGGACCTGCGTTTCGGCCGACCGCAAAATGATGCGCCGCCAGTCGTAATGGTTGCCGCCGAGGCAACGAATGGCCGGGATCGCCGCCTTCACCTCCGACAACTCACGGTCGTTATCGTCGATAAAGACACAGTTGCCCGGAAGCAGATTCACCTCCTCGAGGATTTCAAGGATGTTCTGCGACTTGGGCTTCCAGTTGATGCGCACGCACGCAAAGTCGTCCATGGTAATGGCGCCGCGCCAGATGGCGTTGAACCGTTCAATGGTGGGCGCTGCTTCATTCTTGCTGCAGATCGCCAGTAATCCGCCGCGCTTCTTGAAGAAGAGCAAAGCTTCGGCTAGACCGATCGGCCAGCCTTCGATGCGTTGTTCGAGACTCACGCTCTCGCCTTCCGCTGCCACGCCGCGCCACATGGTGTCGTCGAGGTCGACGATAATCAGCTTCACCGGGTCTCGCTGCTCGATAACCTTGACTATCGCTTCGATCCGGGAAAGGAACGCGAGAGTAAATTCGCGGGACGCGACCTCATAGGTCACGATATTCCCAATTGCTTTAGGCGCAATCAGCCGATTCGCGTCCAGCTTGAAATCCCAGTCGTTGATGAACGAGGCATGGGAGCTGCTCAGCAGGACGTCGTCCTGCAGGTGCCGGCGGCCGACAAAGTTCAATATTTCGTTGGCATCGAGAAAATAGCAATTATTCGTCCTGCGCACGGCGTCAGACAGAAGCCGGTTGATCTCACGCACCAGATATCCAGGCGATGTCATCGCGAATGGATCGATGAGATCGCCGTCGTAATTGAAGCTCGGCTCGAAAAACGACATGAAGACAATCGGAGCCGTCGTGATCTGCGCGGCGACCTGCGCCACCTTCTGGGCGAGATATTCCCCCGTTCTCTCCAGAAAGGAGCGAACTTCGCCGTCTGAACGCAAACGCGCAAAAACCATGTCCACCACCGGTTCGGGCGTTTGTGTCACTTCGCCCAGAATGTGACGGAGCGTGAAATTCACGACGACGACGTCATCGGTTGGCGCAGCCTCCGGGATCGGGGCGTGGCGTCTCGAGCCCATCAGTATGTGGCGGATGGTGTGCCCGGAGTTTGCGCTTCGCTTGACGAGCATCTCCACGGAACAGGTGCCGAGCAGCAGGATATTGAGCTTGCGCGAATGGATCGCGAGCGACGTCGGCGGCAGCGGTAGATTGACCTGTTTATCGGCGACAGACGAGTAAAACAAATCGCGGACAAATTGACGCATTTGGGACCTCGAAGTCGAAACGTTCTCCACACGCAGGCGGTATCGGCTCTGAGATTAGAGCAGAGCGCAGATGCACCATCTGTGCGCCGACATACACAACCCCAACCGGATATGGCGCGCTCGACGTTTATGAACGTCCACGACATAATCGGGCGATCGGGGAGATATAAAGGGGAAGAACCAGTCCTGGTCTAGCGCTTCGAAATTAAAGGCGGGTCAAACGGGAGGGGAGGAAACTGGGTCTGCAAGCTTGCCGGGCCGCCGGCTGAAACTTTTATTTTTCGAGGCCGATGCAAATCAAGCCGAATAATCCTGGTCGAGGAATATCCGTATCAACTGTTTGATTAAATTCACACCTCCCCAACCGATAACCAGCCTCGCAAACAGTGACGCCCAGTCCTTGCTGGGAAGCTCTACCTCTCTCAACAAAACCCGCTCGACAATGGCAAGTCTCAAGGCAATACTCATTTTCTTGTAAATCAGAACATTAAATATAAATGATGAGACATGCCCTTTGGACATCAGCTTGCTGTATTTTTCAAAAAATACCAGGCTGGGTTCACAACTGATCGCCTTCGATATTCTCGCGGGACTTTCGCTCAGGGAATACTCCACCAGTGCATCGTGCAAATAAACGAATACGCAGCCAGCCATTTCGGCCCGAATGGCGAAATCCCAGTCCTGATGACGGCGCAGCGATCCATCGAAGCTGATCAGCGGGTACTGATGACGCCACATCATGATCGACGAGGTCTGAATATAGCCCCCCTCCAGCAGGATGAAGTCGAGCATCGACTGCCCATCATAGGGGGAACGGTTGCCCAGGATACGCCGCCCCGCATCCGTTAGCACGACGTTGCTGAAGAGAACCTTCGCTTCGTTTCCGGCGGGCTTTGGGCCGAACGCGGCGATGCAGCGCTCGAGCTTGTTAGGGAGCCATCGGTCATCGGCGTCGAGGAAGGCGATCAGATCGCCGGTGGCCTCTTCAATGCCCCGGTTCCGACACCACGCCGCACCATGGTTCTCGCTTTCGCGAATGAGGCGCAAGACAATGTTGTTTCCGCAACGACCCGGCAGTTCGAACTGCAGCCCCGATGCATCGTCTACGACGATAATTTCCTGCGGAACAACGGTTTGACTGGATATCGATTCTATTGCTACCCACAGCAAATCAAGGCTGTTGTAGTGTGGAATGATCACACTCACGTTGTAGGCATTGTCAAAATCACACCGCATCCCGCACCTCGAATCTGAATTTCGACAACTTCCTTGCGCAGAGAGCAAAACCATCCGGCCTGCTCTGGTAGCGCTTTAATTACACTCAGCCTTGCATTGCCACATCGTTCGCATAAGCAGGTCACACTCGTTTGGCGAGAAACATTACAAAAATATTGATATTACTTTCCAGAATCATACGGATATTGACGGCAAATCTTCCTCCAGCGGACTTCGGCCCGGTTTCTCTCGAACGCCAACGCTGACGCAGTTCAATAACGAAGGCAATCGACCGGCGTTCTGGAAGCCAAGGCCATAGATGATTCGTCCAGCGCCGCGTCGTGTCGCAAAGAACCAGGCAGCCTGGCTACTTCCGGTGAGCGCCACAGGTTTGCTCGACACCTTGTTCCGGCAATTGCCGCGTCGACTCGTCGATCCCCGCACGGATGCGCGCACGCAGTGCAGCGTAATTGCATCACGCCTTGATGAATCGTAGGCCGTGTCGCCGGTGCGGTTCCGTGGGTTGCCCAACAAATCCGCGAGAGTTGTATCTGTACATTCTCTGGTGCGTGTGACACTCGTTGCGGACTCAACCGGGTGGTGCGCGAAGCCCCGTGCCGCACCGGCATGTCTCCAAGTCGAATCAGGCCCTCAATGTCCTCGTCGCCACTCACGCCGCCGGCCCCGCAGGAAGTCCACGTCTGGCAATGGGACCTTGACGCCTGCGAAAGTGATTTTGATCGGTACTGGCAAATGCTATCCGCACAGGAGCACGAGCGGGCCGGCAACTTTCGCTTCGAACGGCATCGCCGCCGCTACGTGAGCGGACGCGGAAAACTCAGACAGATTCTTGGCCGTTATCTCGCGCGCTCCCCGCGGGCGATCGCACTCGAATATGGTCCGGAAGGCAAACCGTTTTGCACGAGCCAGCCCGCTGGATGGAGGATCTGCTTCAACCTGAGCCACAGCGAGAACACGGCGGCGCTCGCCGTTTCGAGCGGCTTCGAAGTGGGCATCGATGTAGAACATCATCGTCCGATCGAGGAAAGCCTGCCGCTCGAAGTCTTCTCCGCTCGCGAGCGCGAACAATTCGACGCGCTCCCGGCATCGGAACGGCAAACGGTTTTCTTTGAAACCTGGGCGCGCAAGGAGGCCAGCCTGAAAGCGCTCGGCACGGGCTTCATCCTGCCGCCGGAGCATTTCGAGTTCGATCTTTCCGTTCACGGCGACACGACACCCCGGTTCGTCGGCGGCGAGGCGGCAGAAGCGTCGCATTGGTGCATTCGCGCCCTGTCACCCAGCGCAACCTGCGCGGGGGCCGTGGCGGCCCGCCACAGTGGCTGGTCGATCGTCGACATGAACTGATCTCGCGAGGCTTCGGGCGCACCGTCATCGTCGCGTCCAGCGTCCAGCGCGCGATCCGGTTGTTGTGACGCACAACATCACGCCGCTTTTCGCCCCGAAAGAGCGCACCCAGGACCCGCGCCGCGATTGCCGCCAAACCCACCCGCACGGCGCAAGGCGGGCCACAGCCCGCGCGCCCCCACGCCCATGCAGTCCGAGCGCGACGTGTTGCTGCAGCACATCGTGTGTGCGACGGCGAACGGATAGGCATCCCGCGGAAGATTACCTTCCTCCTACAGCAAATTTCAAACTTGGGACACGAGCCAGGTGCGCAAAGCCGCCTGGCGCTTGTGCTTCCCGTGACCGGTTGCCGTTCTGCGCAAGTGCCGCGAGCCCATCGCCAGCCCTTGCCCGGTACGGGACCTTCGTCGAAATTGTGGGGGAGTAGCAAATGTCACACAGAGATGGACTTTCAGGCGTTTTGCCGGACGGGACCGATCATGTGCCCGGCGTGGCAGCGCGCTTCGATGCCCTATGTGCCGGGTTCGGCAATCATCTTGCTGTGATTGACGCCACGGGCGAAGAAAATTACGCCGCCCTCGGCGCACGTTCGGCGCGGCTCGCAACCGTCCTGCATGAAATGGGACTGGAGCCGGGCGAGCGCTGCGCGATCATGGTTTCGCGCAGCCGCGACACGCTCGCCTTGATGCTGGCGATCCTCCGGCTGGGCGCCGTCTACGTGCCGCTCGACCGCGCCTATCCCAAGGCGCAGCTCGATTTTATCGTTTCCGATTGCGCACCCAGGCTCATCATCGCCGAAGCGGCGGCGCTCGCCAGCGTCGGCGAACTGAACGGCGTCTCGGTCGATCTCGAGCATGTCGTGGCGGCAGCCGAAGCGGCCGAGCCCGCACCGCTCCACGCGAGCAGCCGTGACGACGCTGCCTACGTGATGTACACCTCCGGCTCGACCGGCAAGCCCAAGGGCGTGATCGTGCCGCAGCGCGCGATTCTGCGCCTCGTGCAGGGCCAGACCTTTACCGAGCTCGCGCCCCACACGCGTTTCCTCAACCTCGCGCCGCTCGCCTTCGATGCGAGCACGCTGGAGATCTGGGGACCGCTCCTGAACGGCGGCTGCGCCGCCATCGTCAACGAGGTCCAGCCCTCTCTCGACACGATCGCGTCCGAGATAGCGCGACTCGGCGTTACCAGCGCCTGGTTCACGGCTGGCCTCTTCAATGCGCTCGCCGACTATCGGCTGGAAGCCTTTCTTCCGCTCAGGGAGGCGCTAACGGGCGGGGACGTGCTGTCCCCCGTCCACGTACGCAAGGTCATGGAGGCTCATCCGGGTCTGCAGATCATCAATGGCTACGGCCCGACCGAGAACACGACCTTTACCTGCTGCTACCGCATTCCGCGCGACGGCGAGGCGCTCGCCAATGGCGACGCCATTCCCATCGGCTACGCCATCGCGGGCACGAGCGCCTACATCGTGGACGACAAGCTCGTGCCGGTTGCCGACGGCGAAGTCGGCGAACTGGTCACGGGCGGCGACGGCGTCGCGCTCGGTTATCTGAACCGTCCCGAGCTGACGGCCGAGAAGTTCGTCGACGACGTTTTCGCACCCGGCGCCAGGCTCTACCGCACGGGCGACCTCGTGCGCCGCCGCCCGGACGGGGCGATCGAATTCCTGGGCCGCAACGACCGGCAGATCAAGATTGCGGGCAAACGCATCGAACTCGACGAAATCGAGCATGCACTGCGCGTGGCGCCCGGCGTGGCCGACGCGGCCGTGGCGGCGTTCGACGGCCGCATGGGCAAAGCCATTGCGGGCTTCGTAAAAGCCGATGCCGCGGACGCCGCCGGCCTCCTGAAGGAAATCCGCGCTTATCTCAAGTCCGCGCTGCCCGACTACATGATGCCGTCGGAGCTGCGTGTGCTGCCGGACTTTCCACTGACGCCCAATGGCAAGATCAACCGCAAAGCGCTGCTTGCACAAATCGATACGCAATCCGAAGCATCGGCAGCGGCCCCACCCGTGGACGATGATGTTGCAGACAGGCTCGCATCCGTGTTCGAAGGGCTTCTCGGCAAGCCCGTCGATCGCCGCGCGAACTTCTTCGACCTCGGCTTGCGCTCGCTCGATCTGATGCGCGCGCACGCCATCATCGCGCGCGACGTCGCGGCCAGGGTCGCGCTGGTGGACTTGTTCCGCCACCCCAATGTCGAGGCACTGGCCGCGCAACTGCGCACGACACTCCCAACACCGGACAAAGACGCAATCCGCCAGCGCCGGGGGGCGCAAGGCGGAGCCATCGCAGTCGTCGGCATGTCCGGGCGGTTTCCGGGCGCGCGCAATGTCTCCGAACTGTGGGCCAACATCCTCGCTGGGCGCGACTGCGTCACGCATTTCGACGTGGCGGAACTCGAGGACAGCTTCGATGACGGCTCGCGCCGCGATAAAAGCTACGTCAAGGCGCGGCCGATACTCGCGGATGTCGACCGCTTCGATGCGGGCTTTTTCGGCATGCTGGCGCGCGAGTCGGCGCTGACCGACCCGCAACAACGCCTTTTCCTCGAAATCGCGTGGGAAGCGTTCGAAGATGCCGGGTACGACCCGGCAACGATCGCCGGCGCCGTCGGGGTGTTCGCCGGCACGTCGATGAACACCTACTTCCTCAAGCACGTCCTGTCCGATCGCGCGGTCATCGACGAATTTACGAGCCAGTTCCAGATCGGCGAGTATCAAAAGCTGATGGGGGCCGGTGACTTCGTCGCCACCCGCACCGCCTACAAGCTCGGGCTCACGGGGCCGGCCATCTCGGTACAGACGGCATGCTCCACGTCGCTCACGGCGATCAGCCTCGCGGTCGAAAATCTTCGCGCGGGACGCTGCGACATGGCGCTGGCCGGCGGCGTCTCGATCACCTTCCCGCAAAAGCGCGGCTACTTCTACGAAGAAGGCGGCATGGGCGCGCCCGACGGCGTGTGCCGTCCGTTCGATGCCGATGCGAAGGGCACGGTATTCGGCAGCGGCGCGGGCGTGGTCCTGCTCAAACGTCTCGAAGACGCCATCGCCGACGAAGATCCGATCTATGCCGTGATCCGCGGCGTGGGCATCAACAACGACGGCTCCGACAAGGTCGGCTTCACTGCCCCGAGCGTCGATGCCCAGGCTCGCGCGATTGCCATCGCGCACGCCGAGGCCGACATCGATCCATCGTCGATTGGCTATATCGAGGCCCACGGCACGGCGACGCCGCTCGGCGATCCGATTGAATTCGCGGGCCTCGTGCAGGCGTTTCGCCTGGGCGGCGCCGAGGGCGGGCAGTTCTGCGCGCTCGGCTCCGCGAAGGCCAATGTCGGGCACCTCGACGCGGCTGCGGGCGTGACGGGTTTCATCGCCGCGTCGCTCGCCCTGCGCAACCGCACCTTGCCGCCGCTCACGCATTTCCGTTCGCCCAATCCGGGCATCGACCCGAGCAACAGTCCGTTTTTCTTCAATACGGCCGTGCGTCCCTGGACCGATGGCGCCACGCCGCGCCGTGCCGGCGTGAGTTCGCTCGGCGTCGGCGGGACGAACGTCCATATGGTGCTGGAGGAGGCGCCTTGCGGTAGCGCCTCGAACGCGCAAAGCGAAGGACTCCAGATCCTGCCCGTATCGGCCCGCAGCGCCGCCGCACTCGAACGCGCAAAGGCGAATCTCGCGACCCATCTCGCTAGCCATCCGGAGATCGCGCTGGCCGACGTCGCCGCGACGCTGCAAACGGGGCGCCGCGATTTCGCGCACCGTGCTGTGGTGATCGCCGGGAGCGTGGAGCAGGCCCAGGCGAGGCTCCAGAAAGGCGCGATCGAAGCGCAGGCGCCGCAGGCCACGCCGACGGTCGTCTTCATGTTTCCGGGCCAGGGCGCGCAGTATCCGGGCATGGGCGCCGAGCTCTATCGCACCGAGCCGGTCTATCGCCAATGGATCGACAAGGGCGCCGAGGCGCTCGCGCCCCACCTCGGCCTCGACATCCGCACGCTGCTGCTCGGCGAAGTCCCGGAAGGCGACGACACCCCACACCCGATCCGCTCGACGATCTACGCGCAGCCTGCGCTCTTCCTCGTCGAATATGCGCTGGCGCAGTTGTGGATCTCGCGCGGCATCAGGCCGGCAGCCATGATCGGCCATAGCGTCGGCGAGCTGGTGGCCGCTTGCGTGGCAGAGGCGATCGCTTTCGAGGATGCGCTATGCCTCATCGCGCAACGCGGCGCGCTCATGCAGTCGGCCGAGCCGGGCGCGATGCTGGTCGTGCGCCTGTCGGAGGCCGAGCTCAGCCCGATGCTGCCCGCAGACGTCGATCTCGCCGCGATCAATGCGCCCGCGCTCAGCGTCGTGGCAGGCCCCTTCGCCGCGATCGAGGCCTTCGAGGCCACGCTCAAGGCGCGCGATATCGAGCATCGGCGTCTGCACACTTCGCACGCGTTCCACTCGCGCATGATGTCGGGCGTCGTCGACGATCTCGCGAAAGTGGCCAACGGCCTTTCTTTCGCGAGACCGAAGATCCCCTACGTGTCCTGCGTGACCGGGCAGTGGGCGGCGATGGATCAGCCGGTCCCGGGACAGTACTGGGCCAGCCATTGCCGCAATGTCGTGCGCTTTAGCGACGCGCTGGCCACGGTCACGGCAGAGGGCAAGCCGCTGCTGCTCGAAATCGGCCCCGGACGCACGCTCTCGACCTTCGTCCTGCAGGGCTTGCCCAAGGACCGGCATCAGGGCGCGATTACCTCGCTGCCCGATTTCGCCACGCGCGAGCGCGAGTTCGCCGTCCTCGCCGAGGCAGCCGGGCGCCTGTGGCTGAACGGCGTCAAGCCGGACTGGAAAACGCTGCGGGCGCAAGCCGGCCGCCGCGTTTCGCTACCGACCTATCCCTTCGAGCCGGAACGGCACTGGATTGACGCCCCGGCACCCGCCTCTTCACGCCAGCCGACGACCGTTGTTCCAGCGATTGCCGCACCAGCCCCGTCCGAAGCCCTAATCGATATTCCTCAGACCGCCATGGCCCAAACCGTCCAAATCGACCGCAAACCGCGTCTCATTGCCGAACTGGCGTCACTGCTCGCCGAAATGTCCGGCGAAGCACCCGATACGTCCGATCCGGACGTGACCTTCTGGGATCTCGGTTACGACTCGCTGTTCATGGGGCAAGTGTCCCGCCAGCTGCGCCGCCGCTACGACGTCACGATCAGCTTCCGGCAGATCATGAGCGACTATCCGACGCTGCCTGCCCTCGCGCAGTTCCTCGATGGCGCCATGCCGCCTGATCCGGAAGTGCCTGCCGAGGCTGCGCCTGTTGCGGCATCTGCTGTTGCGCCGGTCGCGGTTCAGGCTGCGGCCGCGCCTGCCGCCGTTGCGGCAGTTCAGGTGGGCGCGCCTGTAGCAGTGCAAGCGATTGTTGCGCCGGCCACGGGCGACCTCCAGTCGGTGATCCGCGACCAGCTCGCCGCGATGCAGTCGGTGATGGCGCGTCAACTCGAGGTGCTCCAAGGTACGCCACTGGCCGTGCAGCAACCTGCAGCGGCACAAATCGCGGCACCGGCAGCCGTGGCAGCCGCCCCGGCCGTTGCAACGGCAGCGCCCGCACCCGCCGCCGCGCCCGCGCACGCTGCCGGCCCCGAGATCAAGTTCGAGGAAAACCGCCCCTCGCGCTTCACCGCGTACAAGCCCGGCGCCACGCATTCGGCCCAGATGACCGACGCCCAGAAGGCGTTCATCACCGATCTGGCCGCGCGCTACTCGGCCAAAACCGCCACCTCCAAGGCGCGCACGCAGTCCTGCCGGGCCGTGCTCGCCGACCCGCGCACCGCCAGCGGCTTCCGCGAGGAATGGAAGGAGCTTGTTTATCCGATCGTCGCCCAGCGCTCGAAGGGCTCGAAAATCTGGGACGTGGACGGCAATGAATACATCGACGTGGTCAACGGCTACGGCCAGACCGCGTTCGGCCACACGCCCGATTTCGTGGTCGCCGCGGTCAACGCGCAACTGGAAGAAGGCTTCGCTATCGGACCGCAGTCGCCGCTCGCGGGCGAAGTCGCGCAGATGTTCTCGGAGATGACGGGCCATCAGCGCGTCACGTTCTGCAATACCGGTTCGGAAGCCGTGATGGCGGCGATGCGCCTCGCGCGCACGGTGACCGGCAAGGACAAGGTCGTCTGCTTCGACGGCGACTATCACGGCCAGTTCGACGAAGTGCTCGTGAAGCCCGGCAGCGAAGCGGGCGTGCCGCGCGCGTTCCCGCTCGCCCCCGGAATCCCGCAGACCTCCGTGGGCAACATGGTCGTGCTGCCGTATGCCCGCCCCGAAAGCCTCGAGTGGATCAAGGCCAACATCGACGACATTGCAGCGGTGCTCATCGAGCCCGTGCAGTCGCGCCATCCGAATCTGCGTCCGAAGGAGTTCGTGCAGCAGTTGCGCGACGTGACGGCCGCCAATGACTCGGCCCTCATCTTCGACGAGGTTGTGACGGGCTTTCGCGTCCATCCGGCCGGCATGCAAGGCCTGTGGGGCATCCAGGGCGACATGGCGACCTACGGCAAGGTGGTCGGCGGCGGCCTGCCCATCGGCGTGCTCGCCGGCACCACGCAGTACATGGACGCGCTCGACGGCGGTCAATGGCAGTTCGGCGATGCTTCGGTACCCGAAGTGCCGCCTACGTTCTTCGCAGGCACGTTCGTGCGCCACCCCGTCGTGCTGGCCGCGATGAAAGCCGTCCTGCTGCATCTCAAGGAAGCGGGCCCGGCACTGCAGGAAGGGCTCGGCGAGCGCATGGCCGGCCTCGTGCAGCGCATCAACGCGCATCTGGAGAAGGTCGGCATCGCCACGCGCGCCGAGTCCTTCTCGAGCTGGTTCTATGTGAATCTCGCGGGCGAGGATCGCCTCGGCAGCCTCTTCTATCCGTATATGCGCTACCTCGGCGTGCACATCATGGAAGGCTTCCCCTGCTTCCTGACGACGAGCCACTCGGACGAGGACATCCGCAAGATCGGCGACGCCTTCATCGCGAGTATCGACGCGCTCCAGCGCGTCGGCATTCTCGGCGGCGCGCACGACGCCGCGGCGCTTGCGCAGGCCGAGCCGCCGCTCACGCAGTCGGCGCTCACCGAGCCGCAGAAGGAGATCTGGATGTCGGCCCAGCAGGGCCACGAGGCCTCGCTCGCGTTCAATGAGTCGTTCACGCTCGAACTCAACGGCAAGCTGAACGAGGCCGCCTTCGAACGCGCCTTCGCCGCGACGGTCGCCCGCCACGATGCGCTGCGCGTGCACTTCTCGCGCGTGGGAGACAGGATGTTCGCGGAACCGGCGACGACCGTGCCGCTGGTCCCGATCGACCTTTCGGGCCACGCCGATCCGGCGGGCGAGCTCAAGGCCATCATCGACGCGGAAGCCCGCGAGGTCTTCGATCTCACCCAGGCCCCGCTCGCGCGCGCCGCACTGGTGCGCCTCGAAGCGCAGAAGTGGGCGTTCGTGTTCACGGCGCATCACATCGTCTGCGACGGCTGGTCGATCAACATCATCCTGCGCGATCTGGCCGCCTTGTACGCTGCGCAAGTCTGGGGCACGCAGCCCGAACTCGACGAAGTGCAGAGCTTCCTCGCCTTCGCCAAGGCGCAGGACGAAATCGGCGTCGAGAAGGAAACGCGCGAGTTCTGGATGAACGTCCATCGCAACCCGGCGCCGCAACCCGATTTGCCCGGCGACCGTCCGCGCCCGGAACGCAAGAGCTTCAGCGGCGCCTCGACGACCCGCCATCTGGGCGCCGACCTGCTCAAGCAGGTCAAGACCGCCTCCTCGAAGCAGGGCTGCTCGCTGTTCGCCACGCTGTTCGGCGCGGCCCAGGTGCTGTTCGGCCGCCTGTCCGGCAATGACGATGTCGTGATCGCCGCACCGATGGCCGGCCAGTCGCAAGCAGGCGAAGCGCTGCTGGTCGGGCACTGCGTCAACTTCCTGCCGCTGCGCGTGAAGTTCGACCGCGAGAAGCCTTTCGCCACGCACATGAAGGCGGTGCGCGACCATCTTTACGACGCAGGCGACCGCCAGAACTACACCTACGGCGCGCTCGTGCGCGATCTCGGCATCAAGCGCGATCTCAACCGGCTGCCGCTGACCGATCTGCAGTTCAACCTGGAAAAGGTCGACGGCGAACTCGACATGGCAGGCGTCACCACGCACTTCACGCCGAACGCGAAGGCCTACAGCAACTTCGATCTGTTCCTGAACGTGATCGAATCGGCGCAGGGCCTGCGGCTCGATTGCGACTTCAACACCGACGTCTACGACGAAGCGACGATCCAGCGCTGGCTCGGTTACTACGAAACCTTGCTGACGGCGATCGCACGCGACGCCGAAACGCCGGTCGCCGCCCTGCCGCTGCTGAGCGACGCTGAAATCCACCATCTGCGCGACGAGCTGAACGCGTCCCGGCGCGACTACGATCTCTCGCAGACGACCCCGGCGCTGATCGCCGCGCAGGCCTGGCAGGCCCCGGATACGACGGCCGTGTCGGACGAATCGACGAGCCTCACCTACGGCGAACTCGACGCGCGCGCCAACCAGATCGCCCGCCGGCTCGTGGCGGCGGGAATCGCAGCGGGCTCGCGCGTCGCCATCGCGATGGAGCGCACGGCGACGACCGTGGCCGCCATGATCGGCGTATGGCGCGCCGGCTGCGCCTACGTGCCGCTCGACATGACGATGCCGCCTGCGCGCCTGCGCCAGATTCTCGATGGCGCAGGCATCGCCGCCGTCCTCAGCGACGAAGCGAGCCTCACGCTGCTGGAACCGGGCGCGCATCGCGTGCTGGACGTGGAGGCGCTCCTCGCGCAGGACGACGACGAGACTGTCGCGCTGCCCGCCGTAACGGATGCGGATTCGGCCTACGTGATCTTCACGTCGGGCTCGACGGGTCAGCCCAAGGGCGTGGAGATCGGCCATCGCGCGCTGAGCAACTTCCTGCTTTCGATGGCGCACGCGCCGGGCTTCACGGTCAGGGACAGCATCGTCGCGGTGACGACGTTCTCCTTCGATATCTCGGGTCTCGAGCTGTTCCTGCCGCTCATCGCGGGCGGGCGGACCTTTATCGCCGGGCACGCGGAAGTGCGCACCGGCTTCGAGCTGGTGACGCGCCTGAAGGAAGAAGCCGCCACCGTTCTCCAGGCGACGCCTTCGCTGTGGCGCATGCTGCTCGAGGCGGGCTTCAAGGCGCCGAAGGGCTTCAAGATCCTGTGCGGCGGCGAGCCGTTGCCGCGCGACCTCGCCGACGAACTGCTCGCGACCGGTGCGGAGGTGTGGAACCTCTACGGCCCGACCGAGACGACGATCTGGTCTTCCGCCTCGCGCGTCATGGCGAACGCACCGGTGGTGATCGGCGCACCGCTCGCCAATACCGACCTGCACGTGCTGACCGACGACCTGCATCTGGCGCCCGAAGGCGTGAGCGGCGAACTGTGGATCGGCGGCGAAGGCCTGGCGAAGGGCTACTTCAACCGCCCCGACCTGACGGATGCCGCGTTCAGGTCGGTCGCCATCGAAGGCGCCGCGCCGCGCCGGCTCTACCGCACCGGCGATCTGGCGAAGCGGCTCGCCGACGGCTCGCTGCAGCACCTGGGCCGTCGCGACCAGCAGATCAAGCTGCGGGGCTTCCGCATCGAGATCGAGGATATCGAGGCCACCTTGCGCCGGGCGCCCGGCGTTGCCGCAGCCGCCGTCGCCCTGCACACCGTGGGCGACAGCCCGCGCCTCGTGGGCTACCTGGTCGGCACGGGCTCTGACAAGCCCGACCAGAGCGCGGTCGCAGCGTATGCCGCCGGTCAACTGCCGTCCTACATGGTGCCGACGCTATGGATGACGCTCGATGCGCTGCCCCAGACCCCGAACGGCAAGCTCGACCGCAAGGCCCTGCCCGTGCCGACGGCCGATATGGTAGCCGCCCCGGTGCGCCAGCCGCATGCCGCGCTCAAGGTCGTGCCGCCAGCGCCGATGCCGGTCGAATCCGCGGCTGTCGAGCCGCAGCCGGGCGAACCGGCGCAGATCGTCGTCGCCCAGGCCGCACCCGTGGCCCTGACGCCGACGCAGTCCACCATCGCCGCGATCTGGGGCGACGTGCTCGGCCTCCAGCAGGTCGGTATCGACCAGAAGTTCTTCAGCCTCGGCGCGGACAGCCTGCAGCTCTTTCGCATCGTCGCGCGAATGAACGAACGGGGGCTGGGCGTGGATGCGCGTCAGCTCATGAAGAACGTCACGATCGAGCAGCTGGCCGCGAGCCTCGACGGCACGCAGACGGACGCGCTGGTCGAAGCGCCTGCCGTGGCGAGGCCGTCGATCCTCAACTTCAAGCGCAGGATTGCCGAGGGAGCCTGAGCGATGAACTCGATAGCCTTGAATATCGCACCTGTGCAGGAGGTCGAAGCGGGCCATGCCCTGTTCCCGGCGACCGCCTGCCAGGTACGCTACTGGCACGAGCAGAAGGCGTCGCCGAAGGCCTCCGCGCTCAACATCGCCTTCCGGCTGCAATTGTCGGGGCCGCTCACGGCCGCGGGCATCGAACAGGTGCTCGGCGAACTGGTCGCGCGGCACGAGATATTGCGCACGGGCTTCCTGATGACGGGTGCGGGGCTGCGCCAGCAGGTCTGGAGCCGCGTCCCCTTCCGGCTCGAGGTGGTGGATCTCGGCGGTCTGGACGAACAGGCGGCGCTGTCCGAGGCCCAGCGCGTGGGTCAGGAGCAGGCGCGCACGCCTTTCGAGTTGTCGTGCGCGTCCTTCTTCCGGGCCGTGTGGTTGCCGAGGTCGAGCACGCAAGGCGAGTTGCAGCTGACCTTCCATTCGCTCGTGATGGACGGCTGGTCCTTCGCGATCCTCGTGCGCGAACTCGTGGAAGGACTCGCGGCGCTGCACGCGGGCCATGATCCCGACTATCCCGACGTCGACCTGCACCACGGCGACTACGCGCTCTGGAAGGGCGAGTTCCTGGCCGGCGCGGCGATCGATCGCGCTCGCGTCCATTGGCGCGAGGAACTGAAAGGCTTCAGCCGTTTCGACGTGGCAGGCGATCGTCCGCGGCCGCCGCAGCGGCGCTTCCAGGGCGTCATTCGCTCCATTCTGTTGCCGGACGCGCTCAGCGAGCGCCTGATCGCGGCCGCCAAGGCGCAAGGCGTGACGCTCTTCAGCGTCGCGGCGGCGGCCCTTGCGATGTCGCTGCAAAAGGCGACTGGCCAGGGCAAAGTCGCCATGGGCACGCAGATGTCGGTGCGCGATCAGCAGGAACTCGAGGGCGTGATCGGGCCGCTCATCAATACGGTGATCCTGCGCCTCGACGTGAACCGGAGCAGCACGCTTGCCGACGTGACCGCGCAATGCGGCGCCAAGCTCAGCGACGCCATCGAGCATCTTCATCTGCCGTTCGAAGAGATGATGGAAATAGCGGGCGAAGTGTCCGATATGCAGCGGCCGCCGCTATGCTCGGTCAACTTCGCCTTGCAGCAAAGCTTCGTCGGCATGGGCGACGAAGTCCGCCGCCAGGATTTCGCCGCGACGACATCGCCCTCCTTCAATGCGGGCGCGCTCTACGACCTCAACTTCTTCATGGTGCGGCGCCCGGAAGGCTGGCGCATCTCGTGCGAGGGCGACACGGACCTCTACGACATCGAGACGATCGACCGGCATCTGGCCCAATGGCGCGAGGTGCTGGAAACCGCCGAGGTCATGCCGCAGCGGCCGCCGGAGCAGGCTGCCGCGAAAGACCTGGCGCAAGTCGCGGGTGGCGTCGGCGTCAGCGGTTTTATGAGCCGGGCCGAGCTGGAAGCGAAAGCGCACTACGTCGTGCACTTCAACGAGGAGGGCTCGCAAACGCCCGTCATCGTGCTCAACAACATCGCGGTACTCTATGAGCTCGCTAAACAGGTCGGCGACGAGCGGCCCATCGTCGATGTTCCCATGGTGCCGAAGACGCCTCAGCCCAACTTCCCGTTGCGCGCTTTCGAGGATCTCGCCGCGGACGCCGTGCGGCTCATCAGGCTGATCCGGCCACGCGGCCCTTATATCCTCATGGGCTACTGCGTGCTGGGCGCGATGGCGCTCGAGGCTGCGCATCAACTGCGCCGCGAGGGCGAAACGGTGGAACTGGTCGTCCTGACCGATTCCTGGTGCCCGGGGTATCGCGAAACGATGCCCTGGTACGATCGCCTGCTGCGCAAATTCCAGGTGCGCATGGACGACATCCCGCGCGACTACCGCCTCGCGAAGCGCGGCGAGATGTCCATGATTGCCTTCCTCCAGCAGTTTCGGACCGTGCGCTGGCTGCATCTCACGCAGCTGGCGGTGAAGTTCGGCATCCTGAAGAACGACGGCGCGAACAACATGATCGACGACAACCTCTGGTATGGCCGCAATATCGGCTATCTGCGGGAGCAGCAGGTACGGTATCGTCCGAAACCCTACGACGGCAATGTTCAGATCTTTCGCAGCGGCCAGGTGCTCAAGGGGCGGCTCTTTGCGCACGACATGGGCTGGGGCGAAGTGGTCAGCGGCAAGCTGATCGTTACCGAGGTTCCGGGCATGCACAACCAGATGTTCCGCGCCGCCGGCGCGGCGGTCATGGGTAAGCAACTGCTGGAACGCTTTGCCGAAACAGTGAGTGGCAAACAGGAAAGCGCCCATGAGGCGTGATGATCCCGGAACGTCACAATAGGGCAAATGGCCTATGTCCCGTTCGCGCAGGTTCTTGCTCGTCGCATGCTTCGGCGCACTGACCGTCGCTGGCCTTTTTGCCAGACTCGCCGTTCCTGGCCTCTTTCGCCGTGCGCCAGTCGCCGTCGCAACGGCGTCGGAGCTTCCGTCTGGACGGATACGATTTGCGGTGCTCGGAGACTCCGACAGCCAGTCCTATCACGACACACTCATGTTGGGCGATCCGCACGCGCGAGGAGGCCAGTGGCGCGCGACCACCTGGCAGTGGACCGAGGTGCTCGCCCAGTTGCGCGGAGACCAGATCGACCAGGGCAAATGGGGCGTCTGGGGAACCGGGAAGTATTGGGCTATTGCCAGCGAAGCCCTGGGTGCGCTCGCCCGCACGCCCCCCAAGGAGGACTACCGCTACAACTTCGCGATTAGCGGTGCGACCTGCGACGAACTCATGGGGCACTCGCAGCGCCAGGCGATTCGTCTTGTCCAATTGATGGACACGGAACCCGAGGCCTGGCGAGGTGGCATCGTATTCATCAGGACAAGCGCCAACGATCTCGGCAGCCACGAGGTTCTCGACGAGTTGTCCCGCGATCCGGCCGCGCCGCGCCCCGTGGCCGCGATCAACGCCTGCATCAAGGCAGTGGACGAGGCCGTCGCGCTGATCCGCAAACATCACCCGGACACCTATATCGTGCTCTCGGCCGCAGGCAGCAACGCGGACTGGTCGGGCGAGTTCGACAGTTGGCAATCTGCGAAAGAGATAGCCAATATCGACGCAGGCATCGATCGCTTCAACAATGGCTTGCGCGCGCTCGCCGCCGCGGACCGCCACGTCTATGTTCTCGAAGATGGCGCGTGGTTCAGAAGCCTGTGGGGCCATCGCGACGAACACGGCCGTCCGAACTACAAGACGGTGCATCTGGGGCCTGGCTGGGCGATTACCAATACCTCCGGCGACGATCCGCACAATGCCGTCCTTGCAGACTCGCACGCGGGCGTAGTCTGGAATACGCTTTGGACGCAGCACCTTGTCACTTCGCTGAACGCCGCTTTCGGGCTGCATATCACGCCGATCACAGATGCCGAGGTGATCGACTTCCTCAGGCCCAGCTTCAGAGCGGCCGATACCCCACCGGCAACTCGCCGTGAACCGGTTAAAAATACCGCTCAATTTCGGGTAAACGCCCAAAATGGCCTGGATGTTCGTCAGCGCACATCTGGCCCATAGACACGATAGTAGCCTGCAAGCACTACCCTCTAACCTGCGAAGGTGTGCCATGTCTGTGACTAGCAATGGCGCGGTGTTGGCCGAAGCATCACCCCAACTCACCTCAGACAGAAAAATCCTGCACGCCTGCCATCAGGAATTCAAAAGCAACTTCAATCTGCATCCGTTCAAATTCCATCATCTATTACATGAAAGCGGCTTGTTCGAGATCCCCAGGATCGCCGAGGTCGCCCAGCGGATGCTGGAAAAGAACGGTAACGTCCGTGCGATCAACTTCAGGAATAGTTCGCTGGAGTCGAAATTCAGCGCCATGCCGCATAGCACGCGGCTGAAAGAGGCGTTTGCGAGCGTTCACGAAAACGACTCGTGGATCAAGCTAACGCAGGCACACCTTTACGACGCGGACTACGCCCATGTCCTCGACTCGATTACCGCCGAGCTCGAGGAGCTGTCCGATTACCCGCTGCGCAGCGACATCACCCTGGTGACGATGACGCTGTTGGTCTCCTCGCCAAAGATCTCGACACCCTTCCATATCGATCACGAGACCAACTTCCTCTTCCAGTTGCAGGGCTCGAAGGACGTATGCCTCTTCCCCGCTACCGATCGCGAGCTGGTGCCGGACCAGGAGGTGGAGCGTTACTACGCCGGCAACTTCGAGGCCGCGCGCTATCGTCGTCAACTGCAGAGTCGCGGCACGATCTTCCGGCTCAACCCGGGCGAAGTGGTGCATCACCCCTCGTTGGCACCGCATTGGGTGAAGAATGACGACAACATTTCGGTGAGTATCAGCATCAACTACTGCATGAGGTCGCTCGAGCAACGCGCGCGGGTGTACCAGGCCAACTACGTTCTGCGCATGATGGGACTGAAGCCGTTGCCCCCCGGTGTTTCGCCGTTGCGCGACAGCTTGAAGAGAAAGGTCATCTCGACGCTGGAACACCGCCATCCCAAAACGTTTGCGGAAGTCGTTCACACGCCTGTGACCCGATTGAAGTCCCCGCTGAATGCGGTTCGGCGGCTGGTCAAACGCTGAACGCCCGCGATGAAATCGTTACGCCAGTCGGACAACCGCGGCATCTGCGCGAGGTAATCATGGACTATATCGGCCGCCCTCACTTCCTGGCTGCGGAGCCTCTGTTGAGGGAAGCGTCAACCTCGCCGGCAGGCGCGCGCGAAACGGCTGCGCGAACGAGTCCTGCGCTCGCGGAAGCTCCCTGCGGTGACGAGCCCTGCCTGCTGTCGCTAGTCGTGCCGTTCTATAACGAAGAGGAGATGATCGGCGCCTTCTTCAGCACGGTCATTCCTGTCCTCGAATCGATCGACGGAACCGGGTTCGAAATCGTCTGCGTGAATGACGGCAGCCGCGACGACACGCTGCGCATGCTGATCGGCATGTCGAAGGAAGACAGCCGCATCCGTGTAATCGACCTGACGCGCAACTTCGGCAAGGAGGCTGCGCTTTCGGCAGGGCTCGACGAGGCGCGCGGCGCCATTGTGATTCCTTTCGATGCGGATTTGCAGGACCCGCCGAAAATCATCCCGCTATTGGTCGAGAAATGGCGAGAAGGCCACGACGTCGTCGTGGCCAAACGCGTGAGCCGGCTCACGGATTCCTTCCTGAAGCGCCAGACCGCGGCAATCTTTTATCGCATACACAACGCGATGTGCGACACGAAGATCCCGGAAAACGTGGGTGACTTCCGTTTGATCACGCGCGAGGTCGTGGATGCGCTCAAACAGCTTCCCGAGACGCGGCGCTTCATGAAGGGGCTGTTTGCCTGGGTCGGCTACCGGACCGCCGTCGTCGAGTATGTGCGCGAACCTCGCCTCGCCGGCCGGTCGAAGTTTTCCGGCTGGAAACTGTGGAACTTCGCGCTGGAGGGCTTCACGAGTTTCAGCACGTTGCCGCTTCGCGTATGGACCTACGTCGGCAGCTTCGTGGCATGTATCGCCATTCTGTATGCGTCGTTTCTCATTGTGCGTACCCTGATTCAAGGGGTCGCCGTACCGGGCTACGCGTCGCTGATCTCGGCCGTCCTTCTGCTCGGCGGCGTTCAATTGATCGGAATAGGCGTACTTGGCGAATATATCGGCCGCATCTACCATGAATCGAAGAACCGGCCGGTGTACCTGATTCGCCGCCGCTATCAATCCGCAGGCGCGAACGATGCCTGACCTGCGCGCGGCACGAAGGTTCGTGGTCTATGCTGGCGTCGGTGCGATCGGCACCGGCGCGCAGTATGCGATTCTCATTGCGATGGTCCACGCCGGCCTCGCCTCTGCGGCCGTGAGTTCCATGGCCGGAGCGGGCGCCGGCGCAATCGTCAACTACAGTCTCAACCGCCAGATTACGTTCCGAAGCAACAGCAACCCGATGTCGACAGCACCGAAGTTCGCCATCATCGCTTTGCTTGGCGTACTGATGAACGGCGTGTGCATGAAGTTCTTCACGGCAATTCCTGGGTTGAACTATCTCCTCGCCCAACTGGTCACGACCGCGCTCGTTCTGGGCTTGACCTACCTGCTCAACTCGAAGTGGACCTTCAACGAGCGCGAGCGCCGCACACCTGCGTCCATGCCCCCCGCGTTCAACAAGCTCCCGTCGCCGGACGACGCACCGTCGTCCTGAGCGCCGCGAAGCGATTGCACCGCGGGCCAATTCCCGCCGAGGCGGTGGCGCCTGCGCTGGTGCCGCGCTTTCTTCCCGTTGCCGCAAGGCCTGGCGGCGCCCCCACCTTACTCTGGCATAGTCGCGTCCGCCGCGGCAGTGCGCACCGGTCGTGCCCTGAGCCAGGGGCGCGAGCCTGCGAGCAACGCCCTGCGCACCGGCGTGTCGTAATACCGGTCGGCGCACCATGTAAGCAGCACGATGCCGGGCAACAGGAGCACTGCACTCACGGCATACGGGTGCGGAAGAAAATGGCCGCGAAAGGCGAGATCCTGGACGAGAAACGCGAATGGCACATGCAGGACATAGATGGCGTACGAGATCGCCCCCGAAAACGCGAAGAGCGGCAACAAGCGCGCGGAGGGCTCCACCCGGCATGCTGCCCACACGATTGCCGGGAGGACGACGAGCGCGATCAGCAGATCAACCGCGGGTTGATGAAGCGTCGACCATGGCATGAAGAGCAGGCCAAACACGATTGCGACGATGAGGACCGCCGAAAGCGATTCGCGCCTGCGCGCCGGTCGATGAAACCGGTATAGCAACAGACCGGCTGGAAACGCATAGCCGAGTCGCGCAAATCCCACACAGAACGTCGGCCATGCGACGCCGTGCGCCAGGCCCGATACATAAGCCGCTATCGTGAGTGAAACAGCCGACACACACATGACGAAGATGAGCAGCCTTGTCGTCAGATGGCGAAAGAACAGGCCATAGGCGAGGCTTGCAACGAGCTCAAAAAACAACGACCAGGCGGGAAAATCCAGCGGATAAATAAAGTCGTATCTTTCCGGGAAAGGATAGAAAGTCCGTAAAGGGGCATGCGTCGGCAACATGAGCAAACCGGCCGGGACCGCGGAAGCAATTTCACGCCAGTCGGATGCGGGAAGCCGGTACAGCAGGGCAATCACGCCGAGCACGAGGCCGGCGCAGTATAGCGGGTACAGGCGGAACAGCCGCAGTACGAAATACTGCTGCCAGCTCAATTCTCCCGATGAAAGCCGTCTGTCATATGCATTGGCAATGACGAAGCCGCTCATCGCAAAAAAGAGGTCCACGGCGAGATAGCCGTGTTCAATGTCGGGCAGGTGGTACAGCGCATGGAAGTGCACGAAGACAACGACTATCGCCGCCGCGCCACGCAGTCCGTCAAGCGTCGCATATCTCGAGCTCGTATTCGAAGGTCTCATGGCGCTTCCCGGCTGCTTTCGACAATGGCTTGCGCTGCAAAGGTAACCCGCGCGAGGACACTACGTTAGTGTGTTGACAGACATAACTCGCGGGTTCAGACAGAAGGAAATCCCCAACCGCAACGGACGTGGGTTTTCCCACTCCCTCTACAAGATCGTACTGGGGCACGGTGCGTCGCCGCGTCCCATCGCATCCAGATGGCCCTGATACAACGGGCTACCATTCACCGCTCGGGAGCAGACGACGAGGGGCAAGCCACGCGTTGTATGCGAGTGCAAACGGGAAAGTCTGCCTTGTCCGATCGAAAACCGCGTTGTCCAACGCACAGAGGGGCCGGCGCCCGCCGGCTACATTCGTCGCGTGACTTGTCTTGCACGGGCTCACACGAGGCGTCTGGACCTCAAGTAACAGCCGGAACGACGTCGAACGGGGAGTCATACCTCGGCTGATATCTGGCGTTAATGGCCCGTTCTGCTGATCGGACCTCAGGGCGGTTAATTCCCTTCTCTATTGATCTTCTGGCTGTGAGCGCGGAGATGCTTTCATGACAATTAAATGGCCGCCCGGGAATGCACATCTCGTCCTTTCCTGGATCGTCATCGGCGCACTCGGGATCGTCGAAGGCATTTACGGCCGGACGCAATACTACGGCGACTGGATTTCGTACCTGAATGTCAGCTGGGCAGTCACGCACATGGATTGGCGAGAAATCTTCAACCCATTCTGGAATCCTGGATATCCCGCCGTCGTTGCCGCCGCACGGGCGCTGGCCGCCCCCACCCCGGAGGGAGAATGGTATGCGATCACGGTCGCAAACTGGTTGATCTATCTGGTTGCCTACGCGTCCTGGCGCGGTCTGATCAGACATGCGTTCGCGCTGTACTGGCCTGGTTCACTTGCGCTGATCCAGCATCCCTTTACGATCTGGATCGGGGTTTGCGTTTTTCTTGGCGCCTGCCTCGGGCTTGACACGGTTTCGGCCGTGTGCCCGGACATGCTCGTCACCACTGGCTTCCTCCTTGGTTCGGGCCTGCTTCTCGCCCTGATCCGGAGGAAAGACGTGTTATCGGCGATTTTGCTCGGTCTGGTCCTCGGTGTCGGTGTCTGGGTAAAAGGGGTATTCACTCCCTTTGCTTGCCTGTTTCTTCTCACGCTTTTCATCTATTGCTGCGCGCGAGGACGCCTGTGGCGGCCGTTCGGTGTGGTAGCGGGCGTTTTTGGCATTTTCTTTGCCACCTATGTCGCCGGAATCTCCTGGTCCTATGGCGAATTTACGCTTGGCGCCTCCGGCGCGTTGAATGTCCCCTGGCACGTCAACGAGTTGCCCCATCTGACCAACTGGCAAGGCGGTCCGGCTCAGTTCGGCCGGCCGATCCATCCGACCAGTCAGCTGGTAGCGGGCTTGCCGGCTTTTGGCTTTGGGACCCCTTTCCACACGACTTACCCGCCCTATAACGACGTCGCATACTGGTACAAAGGCTTTCGATCATTCTTCAGCCTGCGGCTCGAACTTATCGCAATGGGCCGCTCGCTATGGAGCTTGCAGCAGATACTCAGGCAACACCCGAGCGTGGTGGCGATCGCGGCGGCTTTCCTGTTGTGCCTCGCGAGGCGGCCATGGCGAGCGGCGCTCATCAAGACAACGGTGCGAATGTGGCCCTTGCTGCTGCCCACTGTCGCCGGCTTTGGCACGTATTTCCTCGTTCATGTCGAAGATCGTTATCTCAGCGCATTCATGATGGTCCTGGCGCTTGTGTCCTGTGCACCATTGATGGACGTGAAGCTGCCTTCGCGTCGCCAGCTCGCCACCGCGCTCGTCATCATCTATGGTGCAGGTGCTATCGGGGAACTGGCGCTGACCGATGCGCCTTCGTTCAATGCGGCGTTTCGCCGGGCGGACTATCACGATGACCCGAGATGGCAACTCGCGAACGCGCTAACTGCGTCAGGGTTACAACCGGGCGACGCGGTGGCGGTTATCCGGGACAGCGAGCCTGCCGTCAGGGTCAGCTGGGCCTACGTGTCGCGCTTGCGCATCGTCGCCGAGTTCGGCGCTCTCCCATACCGTATCGAACCCGAAGACCGCAATCGCTTCGATCGCAAGGACGAGACCCTCTGGCCGGATTACAGTGAAATCTTCTGGACGCAGCTTACGCCGCAACAGCGTGAACAGGTGATGACAGCGTTCTCTCAAAGCGGCGCGCGAGCCGTTGTGTCGCTGTCGATGCCGAAAATCGCGCCCGGTCCTGGCTGGGTACCGCTGAAGGGGACAACGGCATGGCTTTACAGGTTTGCGGATGTCCCGAAATAGGGTTTGGGAAATAAGGCAGCCCGTCCTCAGCCCCGCATGGGGCCGATACGATCCAGCGACTCAGCCCACCCGCTCTATCAGTTCTCTCCAGCTAGCCAGTATCGGTTCGCGCGCGAATGTCTGGAGATGCGCGCGCGCTTCGGAAATTCGCCGGCTACGCTCCTCGCCCGGCATTTCCGCCAACGAACGCATAGCGAATGCGATGGATTCCCGTGCCAGCGGATCGGCGCACAGCATGGCGTCCCCGCCCACTTCCGTCAGGATGCTCGCGCGGGAAACGAGGCACGGCAAATCATGCTCGATCGCCTCGATCACCGGCATTCCGAATCCCTCCAGCAGACTCATCAGGACGAAACCGGATGCATTGCGGTAGAGCCAACGAAGCTCGTCATCCTGCGTATAGCCCGGCATCACGACGCCCGGAGATTGCCTCGCGAGTTCGATGGCGGCGTCGGCACCGGGCTCGCGCCCTCCGACAATGACATACTGCCACCCTTTCTCCACAAGCCCGCTCGCCGAGAACGCCTCGATACAACGGGCCTGGTTCTTACGGTCGCCGATACTCCCCACCGTCAATAGAAAACGGGGCGAGACGCCCTTCACCGGACGCCCCTCTCCTTCCTTGACTCCCAAGCGGGTTGGAATATAGATGACGGTCGACGAGGCAAAGTCATCGCCATACAGCTCGTGGAATTCCCGTTGAGAGGTCTTGCTGACAAATACCATGTGAGGCTTCACCTTCCGGATCTGGTCATAGGCCCGAAGGTACAGGTCCTCCACGCCCGGCGCGAAGTATTGGGGATGCGTGATCGGACCGACATCGTGGCAAAGCACGATGTCACGCGCTTCCAGACGATGGCGTACGACGCTCAGCGGGTCGAGATGCAGTGTAGGACGCGGATCGCGGATGACCGGCAAAAGCGAAACCAGCCGCGAGCGATGCACCCTCGCAATGGTTTCATTGTGGGTCAGCCTGCCCGCGATACGGCGCATCAAATCGTTGCGTGGAAATTCGTGGAATCGTCCATAGTGGATACTCGCGACCCTGCCGCCAAGCGTCGAGATAATATCGTTGCCCAGAAATAGCTTGCCGGTTCGATCATTGAGCGCCAATGAGAAATCGACATCTATAGACATGGCTTGCCCCCAAATATCGCCTTCTTTAATAAGATCAGCCGTTCACGGCTTTGACTGTCTCGAACAAGTCGCGTGCCGCGCGCTTCCATGTGAAGTCGCCGGCCTGCCGGTGCCCGGCGGATATCAGGGATTGCCGCACGGCTTCGTCGTCGAGCACAGAGTGAATGTTTAATCGCCACGCATCCGGGCTTAGCGGGTCGGTATAAAGCGCAGCGTTTCCGCAAACTTCGGGAAGCGCGCCGAAGGGCGCGGCCACCACCGGACAGCCGAGCGCCATCGCCTCCAGCGGCGGCAAACCAAACCCTTCGGTCAGGGAAGGAAACGCCAGCGCGCCGGCATTGGCCAGCAGCCCGACGAGTTCTGCATCGGTAATCCGGCCGGTAAATCGCACGTTGGGCGGCACGGCATGTCCGAGACGCTCGAAATCAGCTCGTGTCGCGCCGCCGAACAGCACGAGTGGGACGTCTCTCAACGGTTCGCCCGCGAAGGCCTTGAGCAGCACGCCGATGTTCTTGTGCTTCTGGGTGTTCGCGAGCGCAACGACATAGCGCCTCCGATCGAGGCCCAACACGGCAATTTGTCTATCGTCTGGCCGGATCTGCAAGACGTGATCGCAGCCGTTGTGCACGACGACGATCTTGTCTGCGCGCGCTACGCCATAGTGCACGAGTTCTTTTTTGGAATACTCGGAAACGGTGAAGATGATCTTGTGCCGCTTGCCGATGAAAAAGAACAGGAACTTGTACCAGAGCCGAAACGACAGGGAATACGATTCGGGCGCGGAATACACCTGGGCATCGTGTATCAGCGTCGCCGAGTTGCGATGGAGCAGTGGCCCGAGATTGCACAGATTGAGAATGAAGCCCTTTCTGCCCGCCAGGGGCAGATAAAACTGCTCCCACGCGATCTTGTGCATCCTGCGGGCCCACGGGCGCTCGCGAACGCAGGAAATATGGCGGTAGGGTGGCACCTGCACGCCATCTCTGGCAACGACTGCGTAATCCATGCCGTTTGCGGCCTGCCCTGCAATCAAGGCATCGGTCGCGGCGATGAGCTCCTCGGCCACCTTGTGCACGCCCGTCGGCCCTGCCCCGAAGAACTTGCCGTTGAACGCTATCGTTTTCGACGCGATCCTTTCCATACCATTCCCATGCACGCAAGCGTCAGTCTTTCTCACATGAAGTCCCACTGGCCCACCGGACCATCGCTCGAACAGCCGCCGCGATACGTCAACGACGCCGCTGCCGGCGTGACGCGCGATAACGCGGCTTTCTCCAGACGGTATGCTATCGGCGCAGCGAGCGCGGCACTGCTGGCTACCGCACGCAAACACGTGCGTATGCCCGCCCCGGCGACGGGTCGTTCCCGCGCATCGGCTCAAACGGGCGTATCAGCCGCCGTGCTATCGAGTACCGGTTTGACGGTTGATCGGCCAAACCGGGAGACCAGAACAGCGCGCGCGGGCGTATCGACGAAGCGCATGATGAGATAGCTGGCCAGCAGGATTAGCGGAACGAACAAGGCGGCCTCGATAAGCGGATCCTTCCGGTGCATCAACGCCTGATAGATTCCATTGAGCCAGACGAACAGCGGGTAGTGCAACGCGTACACCGGATAGGACAGTTCGCCCAAAACAAGCGCGACTGCCCGTACAGGCCCAACGAGGGCAACCGAAGAACCGCCGAGGATCAGCAGCGGCATCACGGAGGCAGCCCACAGCCACTGTACGACGAAGGGGATCTGACCATTCCACGCCATGATGACAACGGTCGCGACAGATGCCGGAAGGAACAGCGATTTCCAGATCCTCAACGAGAGCAGCCCGAATTTCACATCACCGTGATACAGCAGAACGCCCAGATAGTAGGGGCCAAATACACGCGGAAAGCCGGAGAGGAACGTCTCCGGCGTATCGCCTCCCATACCGGACACCGCGGTAAGCGCGTAGCCGGCGAGCGCCACGGCGAATGCGAACTTCATGCCGTCGAATCGGCGCGTAAGCATCCAGAAGAGATTGACTACGAGTTCGAGAAATAGCGTGTATTCGGGCCCGTTGAGCGGAAACACCTGCGGCCCTCCAATTGCATGCGGAGCGCCAAAGACCGGGATGCACGACAGGCCGAGCAGCGTAGCGGCCGCAAGCCAGCCTGGATGAATGTCGGCGTCGTGAAGCAGGATCACCCTCGCCGCCAGATACGATGCACTCAGCAAGGTGCCGATGACAATCATCGGCATCAGCCGTATGAGTCTGATTCGCGCGAAGAGCGCACCGCTCATTCCTCTATCGAATCGGCCGCGATAGGCCACACACAGGACGTAACCTGACAGTCCGAAGAAAAAGTCCACAGCAATGCCCGCGTTGGGGGCCAGCCAGGCAATCCCAAGCCAGTGATTGAGATGAAAAAGCAGGACCGATATGGCTGCGACGCCGCGCAGGCAATCGGGCACCGCCAGATGGGAGGACTTGTTCATCAGGATTGTCCGGCAGCTTCTAGAATGTCTCCGGCCGCTCTGGCGTCAGCCTTCCTCGCATGAAATCCCATAGGCCGATCAGATTGCCTAGCAGGCGCCCGCGCCGGTCGATCCAGGGCTCCGGCGCAACGCTTCGCACCATATTGCTCGCCACATTGCGCATGACATGATCGAGCGCAGGGCGCAAAGGCATCGTTCTTTTTTTCACCAGATAGAGCGGATTGATGACCTGCGAGTAGCCAAGTTTGCACCCGGACACTCTGCCTCGCTTAACGCCCAGGTGTACGCCAAGTGCGGTATTGATTCGGACAACCAGGCTACCTCGATTCCAGATCTGGCCGCCGAAATCGCGATCCTCCTGCCAGCCATACAGGACGAGGCGCTCATCGAAGCGAAGACCGGCGATGCTGCTGGCCCGGAACGCCATGTTGCAGCCGTAGGGACCACCGGTCGGCGCCACGACCATTCTTGCGGGCAGATCGCCCGCTCTCGCCACGATGGCCCGCCCTTCTTCAAAGGAATAACCCGGCCCATGGATGCCGTCTGCGATGACTGTACCGGTGACGCAGGCAATGGACGGATTGCTATCGAACGCCTTGAGCGCCTCCGAAATCCAGGCGCCATGCATCAAGAAGTCGTCGTCCAGGAAAATCACGACGTCGACGTCCCCGGGCACATGGTTCAAGGCAAGATTGCGTTGTGCCGTGAGCCCAGGCTTCCCTTTGAGCACGACTAATCCGGGGCCGGCCGCCAGGTCACCAACGTCCTCATCCGATACGCAGGACACGATGATGAGATCGGGCCTTACCGTTTGCTGACCGACGAACGCAACGACATGTTCAAGAATCTCCGCGCGGCCGCGCGTGGCGAAGATCAGGCAGATTTTCGGATTTCTATTCAAGGAAGACTGACTCATTTGCGTCACCCTGGTTACTCACGAACTAACGCTCGAATCGACCGCGCTCCACATCGACCATTGGAGGATGCTCCGGCACACGCTACCCGCACCTCAGCCAGTGCACCGCCATCTGTCGCACGTGCGGTAACGACGGCTATTCGAGCCATCTGCCAAATCTCGTTTGCCACGTGAACCCTTCGCCGATTCCAAAAATGTCGCGGAGCAATCCCGCGCGCCAGCTGCCGATGACCAGCATGGCCAGCAAGGACCCCTCGGCCAGCAAGCGCGCCAACACCATGCCGGTGGCGCCCCAGTGACCGGCAAGGGGAACGGCCGCAGCCAGATTCACCAGCGCGCCCGTCACGCCGCTCACGGCTAGCAGTCTCTCGAGTTTGCGGGGAATCAGGAAGTACATGCCCAATACGCGCGTACAAACGGCAAGCGGCATAACGAGCACCATGATCTTCAGAATGGGGACTGCGTGAACGAATTCCGGCCCGAACAGCAGCGGTACGAGCCATTCGGAAAGCCATTTCGTGAGGATCACGCCGGCTACCGCCCCCAAAAAGAAGATCGCGAATGTCCGTCGGGCAAGCAGATTGGCTCGTGCCTCGTTACGGGTCACCAGATACATGATCTTCGGCGCGAGAATCTGGGAGGCAGGAGCCATGATGCTCAGTCCGGCCGAGACGAGGCGCTCCGAGAGACCGAAGGCGCTCACCTCCGATGGCGAGGCCAGCAGCGACAAAATATAGGTGGACGCGGCAAGCACCAATACCGCCGTGCCACTGTAGATGAAGATCGTGGCCGAGCGCTTGATCAGATTGATGGCCGCACGCAGGGGCGCAATGACCCCGGTGTATTCCTTTCGAACGAGCCAATAGGCCAGCATCGTCTGGGCGAGGTTCGAAGCGAAAATCACCGGGAAGACCCGGTCGATATCGGCCGGCTTTCGAATGAACGAAAACAGCAGCGTGAGCGAGAGCATGAGCCCCAGCATTTCGATCATCACGCTCGTCCTCGGGCGCCCCGTGCTGGTGAAATACCAGCCCAGGTTAAAGGCGTTCAGCAGCCCGCCGACGACGACAAAGAAGCTCACACCGGGCACACCGGAAATGATCTCCGACCTGCAAGCCGCCATTGCGCCGATGATCACGCCCGGAATGCACAACAACAGCCGCGCCGTGAACTGATCCCGAAAAATCGCGTCGCGTTCGCTGGTGTTTTCGGTATGGACGATATCCCGTCCTCCGATGGTGGAAAAGCCGAAGTCGACACACAGCCAGATGGTACTGGACAACGACATCCCCGCCAGAACCACGGCATAGCCGTTCGAACCCAGCACTCTTCCGTAATAGGGAACCAGAATGAGCGGATAGATGTACCGGACCACGTACGAGAAATAAACCGCTAACAACTCGATCTTCGATAGCGACGCTTGAACTTTATTCATGAGCCCCCCTGACAGCCCATCCGCCGCGCGCGGACACGCGTCGCGGCACACGCGACGAGAGCGCGCCCGCTGCGGCCGCAAATATATAGAAACAGGAACCGAGTTCGAACACGCTGAGCGAAGCCGACGCTACGATCAACGTTGCAATCATGGCGTGGCGCGCTGCATAGCAGACGGCACGCTCCGTGAACGGGTAATGCGCAGGCACCGGCACCAGCAGCGACTTCCCAAGGAACGTCCCGTAGCACACCACGCCCACGATACCCAGGCTTCCCACCAGCACGACCAGAAAACTCGACGCACGAATACTGCCCAGCCCAACGCCTATTCCGTACGTGTCGAAGAAGTTGGTGATGCCTTGCGCATTCCACCCCATTCGCTCGACACCGGAGTCGCTACCCGCCTTGCTCAGAATCGCCGCGTCGACAAAATCGCTGAGCACTTTCACTACCCCGGGCAGAAAGACGATCACGTAGAGCACGCCCAACAAGCCCGCGCAAGCGGAGATAACCCACAGCCGTTGCTTGCGTACGGGAGCGAAACGCGAGATAACACCGGGCCGGCTGACGAGCAGTACGAACTGATACACCCCTAACCCGACATAGGCCGTTCCCGAAGTCGACAGCAGCAGCAGGCATCCCGTTGAAATCGCAAGCGGACCGGACAACTTCGGACGATAGCCGACGAGCCAGAGATTGAGGCAAAAGACAAAGATCGGCAGCGTGAAAGCCGCGAAACCCGAGGTTTCACTGAACGTGCCGCTGATGCGGACCATCCCGGCCATTTCCTGGCCGGTCAAATCGGCGAACTGGGCCGTCTTGATGGCCGAAAGGATGTCGAGGCCTGCCGCGTGCGCGACGATATCGATGACGCCGGCAAGCACGTCAAGGGAGGCGAGCAGAAAGATGGCGTTGGCGAGCGTCCGGTACACGCCACGATATTTCAGGAACGCAAACATGGAGCAATACACCACGAGATCGGCAATGCAATAGATCGACTGAGACAGATTGCCTGACACGGGGCCAAGCGGCTGCAATATGATGAACTGGCTGCTGCGGTCGACGGGGAACACAAGTGTTGCGCCGCTCAGCAATCGCGGCAGCAGGATGGCACCCGTGACACCCCACAGGCAGGTACAGAGCAGCCAGAAGCCGGGCTTGTCCTGCGTGACCGCGTCGGCAAGGCCCTTCCCGCCCGCGAGATTGAACGCCCTGAGTGCGAAGAACGCGAGAAAGACTTGCGCCGGCAAGATGCCAATGCCGCCCAATGCGAGTGCGAGCGTACATCCGAACAGGGAAAACACCGCCATGCCGTAAATCGCGCCGCGATACGACACGTAGAGCGCCGCCAGTCCGACGACGAACACGATGACTCCGAATATCGTCAGTTCCACTTGCCGAAACCCCCATCCCGTCCATCCCGCATGCGCGCGTGAACGGTCTCGTTATTGAGCCGACTTAGGCCGAGTGCCAGCGCCGCACCACAGGCGGCGTATCGGCCGGCACTTTATCTGCGTCCATCGCGCGTTCCACGACACTGAGAAACTCCTGCTTGAATCGCTCCTCCGTAAAGCGCATGGCATTGCGACGGCAGACCTCGGCTTTGAGCGGCGGCTGCCGCTCGAAGCGCTCCACCGCATCGACGATCGATTCCACGCTCTGCTCGCCGAAGAAGAGGCCCGTACCGCGCTCGGGATCCGGCGAATCCACCACAATCTCGCGCGATCCGCCGCGACCCAGCGCGATGACGGGCGTGCCACACGCCTGTGCTTCCACCACTGAAATACCGAAGTCTTCTTCTGCGGCAACGACGAACGCCCGCGCACGCTGCATGTAGTCCACCAGAACCTCGTCGGGCTGATAGCCAAGCAACGTCACATTGGGCGTGGCACACGCCTTCACACGCGCAAAGTCGGCGCCGTCGCCGATCACCACGAGACGCCGCGACGGCATCGCTGCGAACGCCTCGACAATGAGCGGTATCCGCTTGTATGGCACCATGCGCGAAGCAATCAAATAGAAGTCTTCGTGCTGGCCGCCCAGTTCGAACCGCTCCACGTCGACTGGCGGGTAGACCACGGTGGCCTCGCTGCCATAGGCTTTGCGGATACGCCGCCCCACAAAGGCAGAATTGGCCACAAAGGCATCGACACCATGCGCCGTGCGCTGGTCCCAGATGCGCATATAGTGAAGCAGCGCTCGCACGATCCAGCTTTTCATGCCTCGCTGCAGTCCGGCCTCGCACAAGTACTGATGCTGCAGATCCCACGCATACCGGATCGGCGAGTGCACATAGCTGATGTGCACCTGATTCGGCCCGGTCAGAATTCCCTTGGCTACGGCATGGCTCGAAGAAATCACGAGGTCGTAGGAAGAAAGATCGAACTGCTCGATCGCCAGCGGCATGAGCGGAAGATAGGTGCGAAATGATTTGCGCGCCCGCGGCAGATGCTGAATGAACGAGGTCGTGGCATGCCTGCCTCCGAGCACACCCCGCAGCGACTCCGGGAAGAAGTCCACGACGCTGTATAGATCGGCCTGCGGAAAGAGCTGAAGAATCTGCTCCACCACCTTCTCCGACCCCGCATAGGTGACGAGCCACTCGTGTACGAGCGCGACACGCCCGAAGCGGCGGGTGTCGTTGGCGAGATTGGATGCGAGCGTTACATTAGCCACGGCGAGATCTCCTCGATCAACCTGGTGGCAGTCGCTTGCCAGGTGAGTTCCGCGGTCCGTGCGCGGCCGCGTTCACGCAGACTCTCTCGCAACGCGGCGTCGCTCGTGATTCGCTCGAGCAAGTGCGCCAACTCCGCGGGATCGTCGGGCGAGGTATAGAGCACGGCGTCGCTGCACGCCTCCTGGACAGCAGGCAGCCGGGAAGCGATCACCGGGCAGCCGAGCGCCAGCGCCTCGACCGGCGGCAGCCCGAAGCCCTCGTAGCGTGACGGATAAACGAAGCACGCTGCACGCCGATAGAGCGCCGCAAGTTCGCCATCGCTCACGTATCCGAGATGCTTCACGAACGCGGGCAACGCATCCTGGCCCGTTCCGTAGACCCGAGCGTCGCCGCCGCCGACCACGATGATGTCGAACTGCGCTTCGCGAATGAGACGCGCGGCCTCGGCCACGAGCTGAAAATTCTTGTGACGGTTGAGACTGCCCACGGCGAGCACGAAGGGACGCTCGTCGAGCGTCACGGCCGCCGCTGCGTTTGCATCCTGATGCACGCGCAACATGTGCTCGCCGCTCTCCGGCACGACACCGATCTTCTCTGCCGGAATGCGGTAGGCATCGCACAACTCGCGCCGCGAGAATTCCGACACGGTGATGACACGTTGCGATATGCGGCCAAGGCGCGGCGCCATCAGGCGATACCAGGCGACGAAGGAGCGGCTGTAGCTGTCGGGCACGCGCGCGGGCGCCGCATCGTGCAGCACCGTAATCTGACGGCGGTACCACAGCGGCCCGGAGTTGCAAAGATTGAGCAGCAACGCGCCGCTTGCCGCTTGCGGCAATGCGAGTTGTTCCCAACGCAGGCCACCGCCTTTTCCACTCGCGCGCAGGCCGACGTGCCGGAACGGATTCGGCATGGCGGCCAGCGCTTCGGGCACGATGATCTCCGTGCGCAATCCGGCGACGCGCGGATCGCGCCGCTCGATCAACTGATCCAGCGCGCGGATGGTCTCGAATGCAAAGCGATCGACACCCGTCGCGCGGCGACCGAGGAAGCGGCCATTAATCAGGAGATTCGGGGCATGCACGTTGTTCATCGCAGAGTCCAGGGCGTCGCTCATGGCCGGATTTGATGGGCCACGCGATGCGATTCATATTGCTTGCAGTGTGGCCTCTCTTCGTGCCGACGAATGTTCGCCGTCGCTCATGCCATGCCAACTCGCGCGTCTAAAACGAGTCTTGAGCAATCGAATGCGAATGACGTGCAAAGGCAGGCACCCGTGCGCCTGCAAAGGACTATCGGAGGAAGAAAAAATGCGCGAAATCTACTGGAGTTCGAGCCACAGACCCGTAAAGGCGCCTACGCTGGAGGAAGGCCGATCGAGCACCGGAACCCGGAAATCAGGCGACTGCCATTCACCCATCACCTGGTAGCCCAAACGCCTGAAATCTGCAATCAGTTTCGCGCGGTTATAAAGCATGCACGCGACCCGGATGTGCCCGCCATCCTGAACGACTGCAAAATCCTGACCGTCCGTGAGCGGAGTCCGGTTAATCAATATGTACTTGGGGAGCCGGCTAACCGGCGCCAGCAATTCCGGCACCGACTTGTCGAAATAGTGAAGGGACCCGCTCGCAATGAATAAATCCGCGCCGTCGATCTGCTGGAAATTATCGGTGAACCTGAGATTCTTTATGTTCCTGCTGCTCGCCAACGCCTCGCCACGCGCAATGGTTTCCGGCAGATCATAAACCGTCCAGCTTACGTCGTCCCTAAGCGGTATGTAATTTCGATAGCAATAGAAAAGGTTGCCGACATTCCCACCCAGATCGAATACCTTTTGAACGCGAAGCACCCGATCCCGCAGGTAGTAAAACGCGGCGTAGTCGCTCAGCCTGGCCGAAAAGCTGATATGCAGGTCGACATTTTCGGTACTTTCGTGTCCGCCCTTGCCATAAGGCTTGACCGCCCTCTCGGCTTCACCCAGTGTACGGAAACTGCGGCGGTATCCCAGCACCATTCCCAATGCCGCGGCCCCGACTCTCGTGCTGCCCGCTCCCTCTATCAGCCGGCGCCCATAGCCACTCTTGCCAAAGGCACGAAAAATTCTCGCTGTCGTGACGATCTGAATGTCGCGTAGAGTGTTCATTTTTTCCATCAGAATAATCAGACACAACATTGATATTCGCCAGGACGGACCTCCATCGAACGCGCCCGGCAGTTTCCCTCTATTCCGCCCTTGCCGCTCCCGTATCCTTGGCGAAGCCGTAGCTCGAATAGCCGTACGCGGCATATTCGTTGCCATAGCGCCCCGGACGCGATGTCATGTCGTTGAAGATCACGCCGCGAATGGGCACGCCAACCTGTTCAAAGCGACGCACCGACTCGCGCAGATCGGCCACGCTCGTCGCGCCCTGGCGCGCGATCACGAACACCGTGCCCGCCAGTCGGCCGATGATCCCGGCGTCGGCCACCGGCAAGATCGGCGGCGCGTCGATCAGCACGAGGTCATACGTCGAATTGGCCCATGCCACGAAATTCCTGAAGGCGTCCTTGCGCAGCAGTTCGCTGGCATTGGTCACATAGCCGCCGGTCGCGACGAAGTCGACGCCCGGCATCACGTCGCGATTCACCACGTGGTCGTAGCTTTGGCAGGGGTCGAAGATGTTCGTGACGCCTGGCGCACCCGGCACGGCCATATGCTGGTTCAGCGTGCCCCGCCGCAGGTCCGCGTCGATGAGGAGCACACGTTTGCCCGAGGCACCGAATACGGCCGCGAGATTGACCGAGACGAACGACTTGCCGACCATCGGTGTCGGCCCCGCCAGCAGCACGACACGATTGGCTGCGTCCTCCAGCGAATGTTCGAGCGCGCTGCGGAAGCTGCGCAGGCTCTCGACCGCCGGATCGAACACGGCCTTGTGTGCGAGCACCGTGTTCGCGCCCGGCGCGCCGTGCGGCAAGCGACGCGTAAGCGAATGCTGAATCCGGCTGCGCGGCACGGCCGCGAACACCGCCAGTCCGGTGCCCGCTTCGATCTCGTCCACGACGGAAACGCCGCGATTGAGCCGCTGACGCAGCAGCACGAGCACAGCGCCGGCAAACAATCCGGTAAACACGGCCGCGACCACGATGATTGCGCGCTTCGGCCGGATCGGCCCTTCAGGCGGCACCGCCGCGTCGATCATGCGCACATTCGACACGCGCCCTGCCTTGATCAGACGCAACTGCTCGCGGCTGTTCAAAAGGTTCGTATAGATGTTCGTATCGACGGTCACTTCCCGCTGCAGGCGCACGACCTGCTGTTCCAACGGCGGCAGCGCACGGGTCTGCCCCGCCAGGTGCTCCAGCGACTTCTCCGCTTCGGAGAGTTGCCCGTTGATGGCGACGAGAGCCGGATTGTCGTCGGTGAAACGGGCCATCGCCTGCGCGCGCTGCTGTTGCAGATCGGCGATACGCTGCTGTGCCAGCGCCGAACTCTGCAGCAGCGCCGACGCTTCGGCATCCAGATTGACCGCGCCGTGCTCGGAGCGAAACGAGTTGAATTCGTTCTCGGCTTTCTCGAGCTGGGCCTTGAGCAGAGGCAGTTGCCGGTCGAGGAATGCGATCTGCTTTTCCGCTTCTTCCTGCGTGCGCTGGGCGTTCTGCCGGATGTATTCGTTGCCGATCGCGTTCAGAATGGTGCTGGTGAGCACCGGGTCTTCGCCATCCAGCGAAACACCAATGACATCGGATTCCTTGCCCTTTTCCGTGATGGCGACCGCGGCCTGCAGCCCCTGGATCGCGCTCAGTTCGGACAGACGCATCACGTTGAAGACCGTGCCCGGTTGCCCGTCGATACGGCCCACGACAAGGTCGATCGAGCCGCCCACCGTCGGCGCGTGCAGCGCTTCTCCCACATGCCCTTCGAGCGTGATGCCACCGCCCTCGAGCGTGTAGGCCCCATCGCCCCGGTAGGTCAAGGCGAACGGTCGGCCTTCCAGGCGCGTCGGCACGTCGAATTGCGTCACCTCGATCGCCTCGTCGCCCCATGCGTAACCGCCCCATCCCGACCAGCGGTCGAGGCTCAGATGCCGCGCAGCCCAACGGCCCACCACAGGAAAATAGCGCGGCGTCGCCTTGATGTAGAGCTTGGTGGCATCCACCGCGGACGACACGACCATCCGCGAACGCAATACCTCCATTTCCGCCGATGCCTGGGTCTTGAACGCAAACTGGGAGGAAAGATCGGCCAGCGCCGATTTTGCCGCGTTCGGGCTCTCCTCCACCTGAATGAGCATGTCCGACTGATAGACGGGCGACGCCAGTACCGCATAGAGGGTGCCGATGAGCGAGAACACCAGCGTGACGATCAGGATCGTCTTGCGGCCCGCATACAGCGTATCCAGCAGGTTGCCCATATGTCCGCCGTCGGGGGCGATCGGCATGATCGTCTCCACAGGCCCTTCAAGCAGGTAGTCGCGATGATTCATCTTGTTCCCCCGATAGCGAACAGGTCGGCTGACGCGGTTCGTGTGGTTGGTATTGTTCATGTGTGCGTCAGTATCCAATTGCACGGCTCGTGGCCGCGGCCTGGGTCGTCGGCAAAATCAGGCTGATGACACGACTCCACTTCACGAGAGCGGACGTATCGACGAACACGACATCGTTGGGCTTGAGTTCGAACGAGTCGGCCGTGGCCATGGCCGACGCGCTGCTCGCGTCGAGATGGAACACGGTCGGCTGACTGGTATCGCGGCCACGCACGACATACACCTGCGAGGCGTCGCCCGACGACTGGTTGATCCCTCCCGCGTTGCCCAGTGCCTCGTTGAGCGACATACGTCCGTTATTGAACATCACGCCTCCTGGACGCTCGACCTCGCCGACCACGAAAACCTTGCTGTCTGTCTGTGCGAAGATCCGCACAAGGTCGCCATCGTGCAGAATGATCCGGTCGGGATTGAACCCCTTGCGGATCATCGCCGGCATATCGATATCCACGGTGGCGTCGCCACGTGTCACGGACACATGCGAGCGGTCGGCATTGGCGGTGAAGCCACCGGCGCGGTTGATCGCCTCGGGCAGCGTCATCGGTCTGTCATTGAGCACCTGCACGCCCGGCGTCTTGACCTCGCCGTCGAGATACACGCGCTTGCTGCGATAGGTCTCGATACGCACGGTGATCTGCGGCTGACGCACGTATTTCGCGAGCCTCTGCGCGAGGATGTCGCGCACGCCCATTTCCGAAAGACCGGCGACTTTCAGCGGACCAATATAGGCATACTGAATGAATCCATTGTTATCGACGGTGTAGCCGGATGCAACCGAACTGGCGCCCGATGGCGCGTCGCCGCCGCCGCCGCTCGCAGGCAGGTTGAGCTCGGGGTGATCCCAGACGACGATGCTGAGAATATCGCCGGGGCCGATTTCATACGGCGTGGCCTTGGCAAACATCTTCTCCACGTCCTCGGGAATGCCCTTGGGCCGCGCGGCAGCTTCCTTGTCCACGAGGTCCCTTGTGATCTCGACGAGCTTGCCGGACGGCGCACCCGCGATTCCCTTGGCCGCGAGGCTATCGGGCACCGCCGTGCCAGACGTCGCACCGACGTCCCCTGCTCCTGCGCTGTACGTCATGCCCGGCGCCATGGCACAGCCGCTCAGCGCAGCGAGCGCGAGGCAAACGGCAAACGCGGCCCCGCGGCGCAGCGAGCCCGCCAGCCCGTCATTGCGCGCGACACGCGCATGCACAGTCCCGATCCAGTCCATCGCGTTGAGTCCCATCGCAACACCCCCAATCCGTTACACGCGTTCCGGGTCATGCGGTGTGGCCCGGATACCTGATATGTCAACCACGTCTCCCGCCAACACGTTTGCCGCCCGCCTGAAGTTCCGCTTGCGGCGCGTTTGCAGCGCTTTGCAGCTCAATACGCGCCAGTACCGCGAATCACGACGAAAAACGTCTTGAACAAGATGCCGATGTCTTTACGGAAGGTCCAGTTCATGACATAGGCAACGTCGAGCGATACGCGCGTCGCGTAGTCGATATCGTTGCGCCCGCTCACCTGCCACAGGCCCGTGATGCCAGGCGTCGCCATCAGGTAGTACTTTCTCGCCTCGCCATAGCGCTCCAGTTCCTGGTCGATGATCGGACGCGGGCCGACAAAACTCATCTGCCCGCGCAGGACGTTCCAGAGTTGCGGCAACTCGTCGAGACTCGTGCGCCGCAGAACGTGGCCGATCCGCGTCACGCGCACATCATTCTTCAGCTTGAATTCGCGCTCCCATTCGGCGCGGGCTTCGGGATCGCGCTCGAGCAGATCCTTGAGCACCTGCTCCGAATTCATCACCATCGATCTGAACTTCAGACAACGAAACTTCTTTCCATGGCGGCCTACACGTGTATGGCCATATAACGCCGGGCCGCCATCGCGCTTGACCAGCAGCGCGAGCACGGCGAGCAGCGGCGAGAGCATGACGATCGCGCTCACGGCCGCCACGATATCGAACAGACGCTTCAGGGCGTGTCCAATTACGGCGCTACGAACCGTGCTGCGCGAATCGACCTCGAGCGTTTCCCGGCGCCACCATGCACGGGTCAGTCGCAGCACGCTGAATTCCGAAAAGAACAGGGTGTGCGACAACAGCAGGGAAATACCCGTCGTCAATGTCCAGTACATGAACCACGGCAACGCCAGCAGATGATCGTGATGAATCGCATAAAGCAGCACGAGTCCGCAGAGCTGTACGGCAAGCCAGGCGAACGCCGTGCGGCCCGCGACGCTGAAAAGCGAGCGGCTGCCGCGTGTGCCATAGGTCCCGCAGGCGGGAAAGACCGAGAGGGCGAGCGCGGCGCAGAACGCCACCAGCGTGGGATCGGGGTGATGCACCGCGGCCACCTGTGCGGAATTCAGATTCAGGTGTACGGCGCATACGGCGCCCAGCACGATCAGCACGACATCGACCGTACGTTGCAGCACGATATCGACCGTACGTTGCGTAAGATCTGACCGTTGCGTTAGCTCTGACATTTCCCTACCCCAGTGCGTGTCGTGTTCGTCAGACGTTCGTCGTCTGGCGCGGTCGTCCGCCACAGGCGAACGCACGGATCTCCCTGCCTCGGGCTATCCATACGTGCGCGACGCCCGCCCTGATAAGCCACGACGACACATTACGGCGCAAGCGACGCAGGAACCGTGCGTAATCCCACCAACGGTTTGTGATCGTCGCCGCCTCATGATCCGGGCCGCACGTGAGCCGCCCTGCAAGCCACATGCGCGCGCCGTGTTATGTGCGAAAGCGCACATAACACGGCGCTCCTGCAACGACAGGAGCGCCGATTAATATGACGTATTCCTAAATGTTTACCCCGAAGATCGCGCGTTTCGATTCCATTTTCATTATTTGATCGCGACATCTGTGGTAACGGGAATCTAATCACCTGCGCAATACTTATCCGTTCGCCGCCGCACACACGACCGAGGCAAGGACACGGCAAGATGGCTTCTGGCTGCGCCGCCAATGTGGTTGAGCCAGACGACGTGCCGGCATGGAGCCAGCAAGCGCGGGTAGCCGGTAACCGGCTACCGTTTCACGCGAGGAATACGCCGTGATGCATTCCGTAACGACCACTCACGGCCCGCGCGCCGATACGGCCGGTTCGCGACTCCGGCGGTCGGGCCTGCGCGTGGCCGAAAGCCTCGCGGCAGGCATCTGCGCGCTCGCATGCGCAGCGGCGGTGCATGCGAGCGACGCCGTGCGCGCCATGCCAGCCGGGGATTTCCTCCAGACGCTCGCCGTCGTCACCCACGTCAGCTACACCGACGGCGCGTACGTCAATGTGCACAACGTCGCCGACGACATGGCGTGGCTAGGCATCCACCACGTTCGCGACTACGCGCCGGGCTCCTCCATCCCGTTCGCAAGCTATGTCTATCTCGCGCAGCGCGGCGTGAAATTCAACTTTTTGATGGGCGCGGACTTCGAGAAAAAGATCGGGCAGGTTGCGAACCTGAATACCGAGGTGCCCGGCAGCGTTGCGGCCATCGAAGGTCCCAACGAACTGAACAATTTTCCCGTCGCTTACCAGGGGCTTACCGGCGCCGCCGCCGGGCTCGCCGTGCAGCGCGACCTCTACGCACGCGTACACGGCACGCCGGAGCTAAAAGGAGTGCCCGTATACGACGCGACCGGCTTCGAGCCCAGGTCAGTCGAGACGCGCACGAATTCGGCCGATTACGCGAATCAGCATGTCTATCCGCAAAACGGCGAGCAGCCTCTCTGGAACGCGAACGGCGACAAGTGGATGCTTGCCGCCATTCACCTCGGCCAGCGATTCCAGTTGCCGCTCGTCATCACCGAGTTCGGCTACTTCTCGTTGCCGCAGGCGGGCTGGTACATGCTCGGCGTCGACGAGCGCACACAGGCCAAGGGCGTTCTCAACGGCTATATGGATGCGGCGGCGGCGGGTGTGAAGCGGCTCTACGTGTATGAACTGCTCGACGAAAAACCCGATCCGGCGCGCAACAACGACGAAATGCATTACGGGCTCTTTCGCAACGACAACAGCCCGAAGCCGGTGGCCTACGCCATTCGCAATCTCACGTGGATCCTGAACGCCAACGCCCCGGGGCGCGCGAACGCGGCAGCGCTCAGCACGCTCGCGTATACGCTTTCGGATATGCCGGCATCGGCAAACAGCCTGCTGCTGCAAAAGAAGGACGGACGCTTCGTGCTGGTGCTCTGGAACGAAACGCTCATCTGGAACCGTGCGACCGGAACGCCGCTCACCAGCCCGCCCGCGCATGTCGATATCGACTTCGGCGGCAAAGCGAGGCGTGTCGACCTTTACGATCCGCTCGCTTCGGCGCAGCCGCTCGAAAGCCATCGCGACCTGCGCCAGCTCACCGTGGACGTGCCCGACCACGTCATCCTGCTCGAAATCACACCGGCGAACACGCCGGGAACCTGAGCGCGTCAGCCAACGCGTTGTCCCGACCGGAACGCACGCGCGCCGTTGCCCCCATGAGCTTCGGGCGGGCGGCGTGTCGGCCTTTGTATAATCGCGCATTCCTTCTTCCGGTCGCGGTTTCCTTTCATGCTCAGTTTCGCCCTCGGCTTTCTCGTTTCGTTGCTGGTCACGCTGCTGATCGTGCGTTACGCGCATCTGCATGAAAGGTTCTCCGTCGATTCCGATCTCGCGGGCGTGCAGAAATTCCACGTGCGGCCCGTGCCGCGCATCGGCGGAACGGGCATCCTCGCGGGACTCATCGTGGCCGCCGCGCAGCTGCACGGGGCGTATCCGGCCGTCTCGGGCGGCATACTCGGCATCGTCGCCTGCGGGTTGCCCGCGTTCGCCTCGGGGCTCATCGAAGATCTGACCAAGCGCGTCTCGCCGCTTGCGCGCCTCCTTTGCACGATGGCCGCCGCCGCGCTCGCGTTCTGGTTCCTCGGCATCGCGGTCACGCGCATCAGCGTGCCGCCGCTCGACTTCCTGCTTTCCTACGCGGCGATTTCGTTCGTCATCACCGTGCTGGCGGTCGCCGCGCTCGCCAATGCGATCAACATCATCGACGGCTTCAACGGCCTCGCCTCGATGGTCGCGTTCATGATGTTCGCCTCGCTCGCCTACGTGGCCTTCCAGGTGCACGACCCGGTGGTGCTCTCCGCGTCGTTCATCATGATGGGCGCCGTGCTGGGCTTCTTCATCTGGAATTTCCCCGCGGGCCTGATCTTCCTCGGCGACGGCGGCGCGTATTTCATCGGCTTCATGCTTGCCGAACTGTCGATCCTGCTCGTCATGCGCAACCGCGACGTGTCGGCCTGGTATCCGGTGCTGCTCTTCATGTATCCGATCTTCGAGACCTGCTTCTCGATCTACCGGAAGAAGTTCGTGCGCGGCATGTCGCCCGGCATCCCCGACGGCGTGCACCTGCACATGCTCGTGTACAAGCGCCTCATGCGCTGGGTCGTGGGCGCGCGCAATGCACGCGAACTCACGCGGCGCAATTCGCTCACTTCGCCCTACCTGTGGCTGCTCTGCCTGATCGCCGTGATTCCGGCCACGCTGTTCTGGCGCCACACACTGCACCTGTTCTGTTTCGTCGTGCTGTTCGCGCTCACGTACGTCTGGCTTTATGTGAGCATCGTGCGCTTTCGCTCGCCCAAGTGGCTCGTCGTGCGCAGGACGCGCAAGCACTGAATACGGCTTGATTCCATGCAGGCGGGACCGCCGCGCAGCCTCGGCGCATGTGTCCCCGGTTCGCAGGTACAATCGCAAACGGCGGTTGCGCGCAATCTGCATGCCCGCAGCCGCTTCCATTCGACGCTTATTTGACGTTTATTTCATTCGGGGAGCCAAAATGAGCCGATATCTCGCGTTTGCGCTTGCACTTTTCGCCGTGACGCTCGCTGCCTGCAACACCATCGCTGGCGCAGGCGAAGACATTTCGAAGGGCGGCCAGGCGATCACCAACACAGCAGAAAAGGCGAAGTAAGCCGGTCATGGGCGAATCGCGGTGCGAGCGCCCGCTCACTGCGTGACGCGTTCGCGCAGCCGTGAGACTTCCGCCTCAAGCTCGCGCACGCGCGCATCAGTTCCTCGACCAGCGCCGGGTCTTCGGCCACGCGGGCCATCGGGCACGCGGCTCGCTGTTCCGACACTTTCGCGCACCGGGCGAACGCCGGGGGCCGCGCTCATGAGCGCGGCGGCACTTCCCGCCCCGCGCGGCCCGAAGCGCGCTACCCTTGGTGTTCACGCCGCGTGGCGCGAGTCCACTCACTCCGCCCGGCCGCCGCATGGGCCGGGCGCCATGGCAGGGAGTCGAACATGTCGAAAACGATCTGGGTTGTCGTCGCCAACCGTGTGACCGCGCGCATTTTCGCCGCCGAAAGCCCGCTGGGCGCCATCGACGAGGTCGAGACGCTGCTCCATCTGCAGGGCCGCATGTCGGACGAGAACCTCGTGACCGACAAACCGGGGCGCACCACCGACCGCGTCGGCTTCGGCCGCAGTGCGACCGATCCCGATACCAGCCAGCACGAGCACGAAGCCACCGTGTTCGCGGCACAGATCGCGACGACGCTCGCGAAAGCCCGCAACGACGCGCGCTACGGCACGCTCGTGCTCGCGGCGCCGCCCGCGTTCCTGGGCGCGCTGCGCAAGGCGATCGACGCGCAAACGCGCAGCCTCGTCACGCTCGAACTCGACAAGGATCTTGCGGCGCTCGACGCGCGCGAACTGCGCGCGCGCCTGCCCGAGCGGCTCGTGCGGGCCGAGGCGTGAGCTAACCGATTCACAAGCTGGGCGCGCATGGATATTTAGCGCGGTGAGCGAGGGTTGCCCCGCTCACCCCGCGAGATGCGCGACGCACGCGCGCACGAAGCCGACCGCGTTCTCGCCCGCCAGCATGCCGAGCAGCCCGACGAGCGCAATGGTCGGCGGCGCGGGCGATTTCACGTGCAGCACGCTATAGAGCAGCCCCGCGAGCGCGCCGACCGCGAACGACACCAGATACCCCTTCATCTTCCTCTCCCGTTCGTTCGACTCGCGCTCACGCCATGTCGATCACGACGCGCCCAGGCGTGCCAGCGGCGACCGCCTCGTAGGCTTCACGGGCGCGAGCGAGCGGAAAGTGCGCGGCCACGACGGGCGGCTCGAACTGGCCCGCGTCGAATGCTTCGGCAATGGCGCGCATGAGCGGCGCGGATTCGGCCACGCCGAGCTTCGCGCTATCGGCGCCAAAGAGCTGCGTTTCGTTGTGATAGAAGTCGATCAGGTCGAACTCCACGCGCCGCTTGCCCGTTGCGCTGATTTCGACCACACGGCCGCGCCGCTTCGCAAGCGAGAGCGCCAGTTCGAACGCGACGCCGCCCACGGCATCGTAGACGACGTCCGCGCCCGCGCCGCCCGTCAACTCGCGCACGCTTGCGGCGGTGCGCTCGTTCATGGGAACGAAGGCGTCGATGAGGCGCGCGGCCGGCGAACCGGCTAGCGGCGCCTCGCGGCTCACGCCAATCACGCGTGCGCCGCGCGCCTTCGCGATCTGCGCGACCGCGCCGCCCACGCCGCCCGACACGCCGATCACGGCAATCGTCTCGCCCTCGGTGAGGCGCGCGTAATCGACGGTGCCAAGCCATGCCACGACGAAGTTCACGCCAATGGCCGCCGCCTGCGCGTGGGAGAGGGCCGCGGGCTTGCGCGCGAGCGCGGCCACGGGCACCTCGATGAACTCGGCGTGCGTGCCGTCGCGCGTGAAGCCGATGTCGCCGCCCGTGCCCCAGACCTCGGCGCCGAGCCATTCGTCGGGGCCCGCCGCCACCACGCCGCTGAAGTCGCGCCCCGGCACGCGCGGCGGCACCGTGTGCCCGAAATGGCCGGAGACGTTCTTCACGTCGCTCGGGTTGACCGAGGCGGCGCGCACCTGCACGAGCGCACTTCCGGCGCCGGGCACGGGCGTGGGCAGATCGACGTACTCGAGCACCTCGGGCTTGCCGAAGGTCTTGAACTGGATGGCTTGCATGGCGGGACTCCGTGTCATCGGGTTTCGCGCAACGGCTTGCGCGGAGACGATATCGAACCAGGCGTCAATGTAGTGTGTCGTTGCCCGGTTGTGCGGACAGAGACTTTCGAATTTCGGACAAGGTAACGCTTTCACTAATTGCTGACTTCTGTACGGCCGCCCACAAAACTACGCATTTGCATACTTTGGCGCGATGTCAGAATAGCCGCGATCAAACGCAGCAGATTCCGCTCCGGCAGTCATTGGCGAACGCGCGGATCGCGCCTCCACCATGCAAAAGCTCAAATCCCTCACCGTGCTGCGCGCTGTCGCGGCGATCACGGTCATCTTCTTTCACATCATGTCGCCGACGGGACACACGTTCGGTGAATTCGGCGTCGACATTTTCTTCGTAATAAGCGGGTTCGTCATCGCGCTCGTGCTGGACAACCCCGCATTGACCGCACAGCGTTTTCTCGCGGACCGCATTGCGCGTATTGTGCCGCTGTATTGGGTGTTGACGTTTGGCGTATTCGTCGGGGCACTCATCGCGCCCGAGTTGTTGAATTCGACCACAGCAGACCTCGGGAATCTGCTGAAGTCGCTTTTTTTCATTCCCTATCGCAAGGAAAGTGGCCAGATATTCCCGATGTTGTTCGTCGGCTGGACACTGAATTACGAAATGCTGTTTTACGTGGTCACAGCCGTTTCGTTGATGCTGGTGCGCCGTCACCGCCTGGTGCTCACCTCCGCGCTGATCCTCGCGATCTTTTGCGCGGCGAAGGCGTCGCACTCGGACGGCGTGTTCGCCGCGTTCTATATGAATCAGCGGATGTTCGAATTCCCGCTCGGATTCCTGGCCTACCAGACCTGGAAATCGGGAGTCCGGATCAAGCTGCCGCTTGCCGGGTGCGTCGCGGCAGCAGCCTATGCATGGATGGCCTACATTAACTGGCACGACCTTTCCGACGCACCGCTGCTCTATTACGGCCTTCCGGCTTTCGTGCTGATTGGCAGCACGCTGAGCCTGGAACCGGCGATGGGCTCGGGCTCGTTGACTCGCGCAGCAATATTCATCGGCAATGCGAGTTATGCCATCTATCTGAGCCATCCATATTGTGTAGAAGCTGCACGCAAGCTGCTGCCGGACGCTATCGAAGGCTTTGACGCGACTGCGCCGCTCGGCGTGGCACTCACGATGATCGTGGCTACGGCGATGGGCGCCGCGCTCTACCAGTTCGTCGACTGGCCGTTGCACGGGCACGCGCGTCGTCTGTTGCACGCTGTGCCGGCCATCCGGTTGCGCGGATCGCGCACTGCCGGCGCGAACGATACGGGCAAGGACGCCCAGGAGGAGCCGGCCGGGGACTTGCCGGTCAACGAGGACGCGAACTGAACGGCGAAACGCGCGCGAGCACTTAGCCCTCGAAATCGAGCCCGCCTAGCAGCACCTCCGGCTCGCCTTGCGTGCGCGAAGCGAAATCGACGGAGCGCGCCGACTCCCATGACGCCAGCTTGCGCCCGGTCGCTTCGAGGTAGTGCTCGAAGCGCGCTTCGCCGCCGGGCTCCATGAGGCGCTCGATCTCCTCGGTGTCCCAGGTCAGCGCGACGTTCAGCGGATAGACATACGGATGCCAGTGCCCGTTCGCGACGCCGCGCAGCCGCACGCGCGTGGGATGGCCATGCCCGCCGCTGGGCACGACATCGACGTGCACCGAGGGGCCGAATTGTTCCGCCAGCTTCGCCGCGATGCGTGGTGCGAATTCTTCCTCGAACCGGCGAACGGCTTCGATACTCATGCTCGGGACACTCCACGGAGAACTGACTGGGGGTTAAGGCATTGCGGGTGGCGGCCGATTCACGCGGCTGCATCGCGCAACCGGCATGCGATTCGCCACCACCGCGCAGCACATTGTCCCGGCATCCTACCGCGCCGCCGGGAGGTCAGCCAATGCCCGGCAGCGCACCGCCGCTTAAGCCCCGTCACGCCACGCGGCGCTCGCGCGCAGCCACGAGGCTGCGCACGCCTTCGAGCGAATACAGGCCGAGCGCGACCCAGATCGCGCCGTAACCCACGGCGCGCACGGCGCCGAACGGCTCCCCGTAGATGAGCACGCCGGTGAGCAGCTGCAGCGTGGGCGTGACGTACTGGATCAGACCGAGCATCGACAGCGGAATGCGCCGCGCGGCCGCGCCGAAGAGGAGCAGCGGAACCGCCGTGATCGGGCCGGAGGCCGCGAGCAGCAGCTGCAGCCCGCGCGAGGCGTGCGTGAAGTGGCTAGCTCCCGCGAGGCCCACGATCGTCAGATAAACGATCGCAACGGGAAAGAGCAGCACGGTTTCGAGCGCGAGGCCCTCGAGCGCACCGAGCTGCGCGGTCTTGCGCAGGAGCCCGTAGCCGCCGAAGGTCACGGCGAGCGCGAGACTGATCCAGGGCGGCGCGCCGTTCTGCCAGGTGAGCCACACGACGCCCGCGGCGGCCAGCGCCACGGCGGCCCATTGCAGGGCGCGCAGGCGCTCGCGCAGGAACGCATAGCCGAACAGCACGTTGATGAGCGGATTGATGAAGTAGCCGAGACTCGCCTCGACGATGTGCCCGGCATTGACGGCCCAGATATAGATGCCCCAGTTGGCCGAGAGCAGCACGGCGCTCGCCGCGAAGCGCCCGAGCAGGCGGCGCTCGCGCAGCGTGGGCCCAAACCAGCGCCAGTGGCGGCGCACGAAGAGCACGGCGAACACGAACACGAGCGACCACGCCATGCGGTGCGCGAGCATTTCGAGCGCGGGGATCTGGTGCAGCGTCTTGAAGTAGATGGGGAAGAGCCCCCAGAGAACGAATGCAGCGAACGCGTAGAGGATGCCGGGATTCATGTTGGATTCGGGTTATGGCGGCGCCAGTCCTGTGCGGCGCTGTTCGGCACGTGCCTGGGCGCGTCGGGACGCTAAAGGCACGCGATGTAGCGAGCCGGCATCTGGCCCGCATCCTGCCCGAGGGAGCGTGCTAAGGCAATTGAAAGCGAGGCGGAACGCGCCCGATTTCGCTTAACCCTGCGCCAGGCCGCCGGTTTTGCGACAATAGCGGATTTTCGCCGCCAGCCCTGGCCGTTGTCCAGCCTGACGCGCCGCTTACGGCGCGCGCTGTTCCCAACGCGTCAGGCGGCGGCGTAGCCCCCTGAACCGGCCTCTTCGCGCGCGATGTCCTTCCCCCATATCGATCTGCTGTATTCGCTGTCCGGCCTGTTCGTCGGATTTCTGGTCGGCCTGACCGGCGTGGGCGGCGGCTCGCTGATGACGCCGATCCTGGTGCTTCTCTTTAACGTCCACCCCGCGACGGCAGTCGGCACCGACCTGCTCTACGCGGCCGCGACCAAATCCACGGGCACGCTCGTGCACGGGCTCAAGGGTTCGGTGGACTGGCGCGTGACACTGCGGCTCGCGGCCGGCAGCGTGCCCGCGGCGACGATCACGCTGATCCTGCTGCACCGCTATGGCATGGACACGCCGCGCGCCGGGCATCTGATCCAGGCCGTGCTGGGCGTGGCGCTGCTCATTACGGCCGTCGCGCTCATCTTCCGGCCGCAGCTCGCGGCGTTCGCCTCGCGCCACCGTCACGCGCCGGGCGAAGCGCGCACGCTCTTTTTCACGATCCTCACGGGTGCGGTGCTGGGCGTGCTCGTCTCGCTCACCTCGGTGGGCGCGGGCGCCATCGGCGTGACGGTATTGCTGCTGCTCTACCCGGCGCTGCCCACGGTGCGGATCGTCGGCTCCGATGTCGCGCACGCCGTGCCGCTCACGCTGCTTGCGGGCGCCGGCCACTGGCTGCTCGGCTCGATCGACTGGCACATGCTGCTGTCGCTCCTGTGCGGCTCGCTGCCCGGCATCGCGATCGGCAGCCTGCTCTCCTCGAAGGCGCCCGAAAAGCTGCTGCGCGTGCTGCTCGCCGCGACGCTCACGCTCGTGGGCGTACGGCTCGTCCTCAACTGAACGCGGCGCACGTCGCCTGCATCGCGCGCGCGGCGCAGGCACTCAGGCGTAGGGCGCCTGGCGGAAAAATCGCCCGTTGAGATCGACCTCGAACTGGCGCAGCCACTGGCCGCGGGCATCGATACGGTAAGCCTGCGCCCAGGCACCGCGCCGCACGATCAGCATGTCGCCGTGCTCCGGGTCGTTGGGATCGGCTTCGCCACGAATGTCGAACTGCATGGGCGCAAAGCCGTGCCGCGCACAGGCCAGCTCGAAGGCCGCCCGGTCGACGAGGGGCAAGTCGGTGTAGGTGTGAATGGTCATGGCGATTTCCTGCTTTCCAGCAATGAGGCCGCGCTCGACCTCGGGAAAGACGCGCGATATCCACGGTATACCCCCAACCGCAGGAAATCTGTGTGTCAAGCTACACTTTGGCGGCCGCGGCGCAACATGACGAAATCGCATGCCGGCTGGGCGGGCTGGCGCGCGAGGCGCACAAGCTGACGGCATCGAGCGGCAACCTGCGTCCAATGCACGTCAACCGTAGTCTGTCAGGCGCAGGCGCATAAGAAAAGCCCGGCTTGTGACAGCCGGGCTTTCTGGTGCTGCGTGGGCCGCAGGCGTCCCGTGTGCGGGACGCATCACGGCGCCTATTTCCGCACTTATTGCGGCACTTATTGCTGCACTCTGACCGTCAGCTTGTTCGACACCGACGTCACGCCTGCGACGCCCTGAGCGACCTCGCCGGCCTTGTCGATTTGGCCCTGGTCCGGCACCGTACCGGTCAGCGTCACTGCGCCATTGTGCGAACGCACGTTGATCTTGGAGACGTCCAGGCCCTGCGTCTTCGAAAGCGCCTTGCGCACCGTGTAGCCCAGCTTGCGGTCGGCCTTCTTGGCCGACGTCGCCGGAGCAGCCATCGCAGCCGCCGGTGCGCTCGCCGAGTTGTCCTGTGCATAGGACGCGCTGCAAGCCACCGACAGGCACAGTGCCGCGCCCAGCGTCTTCAGAATAGCGACCGATTTCATGTTTTCTCCTTGTGTCTTCGCGTTGTTGCGGATTGTTGCCTGGAATAGGACCGCCTGCCTTGCCGGCGGACGGCTCGAAGGCCGCCCGTCAGCTACGATCTGACGGCTTTGTTACCACTACCGATGACAGCGCACGGCGCGCATTGCGCGCGTGCGCAGCCAGGGTCTGGACGCGATGCGAGAGGCAAAAGGATGAAAGGACGTCGAATTACACCCGCCGGAACAGGTCTGAGCCCGTTTCCTGTTGTTATGAATTGATGCTCGCGCGAGCCCGCTCGTTCAACTTCTCCACCACTCCCGGGTCCCGGCGCACCTTCCGAAGCGCAGCAGGCGAATCACAATTTAGCCTGGCTGTGGCGCAAGCGCAAAGAGTTTAGCGTAGACGCATACGGCATGCGTTCAAGGTGTCCGCGAGGCGCGCGGGCATGCCGCTGCAACGCCGATTCTCATGTACCATCGGCTCCACAGAGCCCGCGTCGGGTCCCACCCGGCGCCAGGCCGGACCCGACGCGGACCCCGCCCCGCACTCCCCGAACCATCCGAGGCCCGCCCCACCCCGATGAAGTCCCGCACCGGCCGCAAACCCCCTCCCCGTCTCGTCGCGCGCTTCGTGGCGATCTCGTGGCGCGACCTGGCCGTCACGTTCGGTCCCATCCTGCTCGTGAGCGCGGCGGCCATCTGGCTCGCGGTGCGCCTCATCCAGCCCGCGCCGCCCAACACGCTCACCATGAGCGCGGGCCCCAGGGGCAGCACGTTCTGGAACGCCGCGGAAAAGTACAAGGCCATCCTCGCGCGCAACAACATCACGCTGAACGTGCTCGAATCGGAGGGCTCGGCGCAGAACCTGCAGCGTCTCGCCGACCCGAAGTCGAACGTCGACGTCGCTTTCGTGCAGGACGGCCTCGCGAGCAAGGTGCCGGGCGGCCTCGTCTCGCTCGGCAGCGTGGCGTACGTGCCGCTCGTCGTGTTCTATCACGGCCCCGTTGCGAGCCGCCTCTCGCAGTTCGAAGGCCAGCGCATCGCCATCGGCGCCGAGGGCAGCGGCACGCGCGAGCTGGCGCTCACGCTGCTCAAGGCGAACGGCATCGAGCCCGGCGGCGCGACGAAGCTCCTGCCGCTTTCCGGCGACGACGCCGCGCGCGAACTCGTGGCAGGCAAGATCGACGTCGCGATTCTCGCGGGCGACTCCGCGCAGCCGCCCGTCATGGGCCGCCTCTCGCGCATGCCGGGCATACGCTTCTTCGACTTCGTCCAGGCCGACGCCTACGCGCGCCGCTTTCCGTACCTCACGGCCATTACGATCCCGATGGGCGCGTTCGACTTCGGGCGCAACCTGCCGGCAGCGCCCCTGCATTTCATTGCGCCCACGGCCGAACTGGTCGCGCGCGACTCGCTGCATCCCGCGCTCTCCGACCTCCTGATCGAAGCGGCCAAGGAAGTGCACGGCCGCTCCACGCTGCTGCAGCGCGCCGGCGAGTTCCCCGCGCCGCGCGCCCAGGACTTCCCGATCAGCGCCGACGCCGCGCGCTACTACAAGTCGGGCAAGAGCTTCCTGTACCGCCTGCTGCCGTTCTGGGTGGCGAGTCTCGCCGACCGGCTCGTGGTGCTGCTCGTGCCGATCATCGTCGTGCTGATTCCGGGCCTGCGGATCGTGCCTTCGCTCTACGCCTGGCGGGTAAAATCACGCATCTACCGCTGGTACGGCTCGCTCATCGCACTCGAGCGCGCCGCGATGGCCGACAACTCGCCCACCGAGCGCCGCGCGCTGATCCGCCAGCTCGACAAGATCGAGGAATCGGTGAACGGCATGAAAATGCCGCTAGCCTATGCGGAACAGTTCTACGTGCTGCGCGAGCATATCGGCTTCGTGCGCGCGCGGCTCACCGGGACGCGCGAAGCGCCGGACGCAGACGCGGGTGCCGAAGACGAGCAGACAGAGGAAAGCGCCGGCAATGCGGAGGCGCCGGAAGGCGGGAGCAACGACGCAGGCACAGCGGGTACAGCAGGTACAGAGGCGAGCCATGCAAACGAAAGCGGCGGCAATGAAACAGGCGAGCGCACGCATTAGCGCCGCTGCACGCATTTTGAACCGAACAATGGGCCATGCAGGCAATGGCCCGGATATCGCCCTGGAGCGGAGGAACAGCATGATCGACGGCATCGACACCAGCAAGCCAGCCTGGTTCTACGATTTCGTGTCGCCGTTTTCGTATCTGTTGCTGGAACAGCACGACAAGTGGCCCGGCTTCGACTTCGTGCCGACGCCCGTGCTGCTGTCCGAGCTATATCGCCATTGGGGCCAGCCGCTGAGCGCTGCGATACCGGCCAAGCGCGTCTTCACCTACCGGCACGCGCTCTTTCGCGCCGAGCAACTGGGCATTCCGTTCAAGATGCCGCCCGCTCACCCGTTCGACTCGGTCAGGCCGATGCTGCTCGCCATCGCGGCGGGCGGCGACTTCGCGTGCGTGCGCGAGATCTTCCGCTTCATCTGGCGCGAGGGGCGCGACCCGTCGAGCGACGAGGGCTTCGAGCAGCTTTGCGAGCGCGTGGGCATTCCTCACGGCGAGTCGCTGATCGAGGAAGAAGTCGTGCGCGCGCAGTTGCGCCGCAACACCAACGACGCGATCAACATGGGCGTGTTCGGCGTGCCGACGTTCTGGATGAACCAGCAGCTCTTCTGGGGCGAGGACGCCTTGCCGATGGTGCTCTATTGCGCGCGCAGCCCGAACTGGCTCGACTCGCGCGAGGTCAAGCGCATCAGCGCGCTGCCTTCCGGGCTCGCAAAGCCGGTTACCGGGTGACGGGCAGCGCGCCGCAGAACCGCCCGGCGCGCTGCCTTCCGATGTCTTCTGATGCCGGTCATGCCGTGCGCCCTATGGCGGCGGCGCGCGAGCAGGCATATGGTTATGGCTGAATCCGCACGCGCAACGCTGTGCGTCGTCGCGCACGCGCCCTTGCCCGCCACACCCCATGGACGACGATAACGCCCTCACCCTCGACATCTGGCTCGTGCGCGTATTGCGCACGCTGCTGGTCGAGCGCAGCGTCACGCAGGCAGCGCTGCGCCTGAACCAGACCCAGCCCGCCATCAGCACGGCGCTGCGCCGGCTGCGCGAGATCCTGGGCGATCCGATCCTCGTGCGCGGCAAGGCCGGCATGGTGCCGACCGAATATGGCGAGTCGCTGTTGCAGCACGCGCAGCGCGTGCTGCGCGACGTGGAGTTCGTGGCCACGCCGCACGGCGAGTTCGACCCCGAGCGCTCGAAGCGCACGTTTCGTCTCGCCGCCCCCGACTACCTCAACGACTTCTTCATGCCGACGCTGATCGCGCGCTTTCGCGAGACGGCGCCGGCGGCGCGGCTGGAAATCCTCTCGCTCTCGCCTACGCTCGACCATCACGGCGCGCTGGACGCCGGCGAGCTCGACATCGTGATCGGCAACTGGCCGAAGCCCGAGGCGCGTTTCGCGCGCAGCGACCTGTTCTCCGACACGGTCGTCTGCATGATGCGCGCGGATCATCCGCTCGCGCGCCGCGAGCTCACGCGCGAGGCGTATCTCGCCGCGCCCCACCTTGCGCCCACGCCCTACACAGGCTCGCATGCCAGTGCGATCGATCTGGGGTTTGCAAAGGCGAAGGCCGAGCGCCGCATCGTCGCGACGCTGCCTTACTTCGGGCTCGTGCCGCAGGTCTTGCTGCAATCGGATCTGATCTTCACGACGACACGGCGCTTCGCGCAGCACTACGCGAAGCTCATGCCCATTGCCGTCGTCGAGACGCCGTTCGCGTTCCCGCGCATTCACTGCTATCAGATGTGGCATCCGCAGCCGGACAGACCCAGCGACGTGGAATGGCTGCGCGGGTTGATCGAAGCGGTGTCGGGATCGTTGACCGCCGAGCGCGGCACGAAGCGCACCGGGGCGAGGAAGGCCGCGAGCGCGAGCGGCGCAGCGGCGCCCACGCCGCCGCTCGAAGCTGCCTGAACAAAGCTGCCCGAACCCACGCAAACGGGCGCCCTCATCACCGAGGCGCCCGTTTCGCCCGGTGCAACTCGTGCAATCAGGCGCGCACGAGCGCGGCCGTTCTCACCACCGCCGGGCGCTGCGCCACCCGCATCTGCATGAGTTGCGCGGCGACCGCGACCGCAATCGACGCAGGCGCCTTGTCGACGATCCCCGCCACGCCGATCGGGCACGTCATCTCGTTCATGCGCTGCGCTTGCACGCCGCGCTCGATGAGCCGCCGCTCGAACTTCACGCGCTTCGTTTTCGAGCCGATCAGGCCGAACCATGCGAAATCGCGCCGCCGCATGATGCGCTCGGTCAGCTCGAAGTCGAGTGCGTGATTGTGCGTCATCACGAGGAAGTACGCGCCCGCCGGCGCGTCGTCGACGATCGCCGCCGGCGTGTCCGTCGCCTCGATCTGCACGTTGGCGGGCACCTCGTCGGGGAACAGCTCGTCGCGCTCGTCCACCCACTGCACGACACACGGCAGCATGCCGAGCAGCGTGACGAGCGCGTGCCCCACGTGCCCCGCGCCGAACAGCACGATGTGCATCGGCGCGTAGTGCGGCACCGGCGTGCTGCGGCGGCCGATGATCACGCGTCCAGTTTCGTCGACGCGCACGCAATGTTCAGGACGCTGATTCATTTCGCGGCCCCCTCGCGCGCCATCGCCCGCACCGCGCGCACGCCCTTGAGGATTTCCTCGGCGGTGGCCGGCGCATTCATCGGCGGATTGAAGCGGTAATCGGCCACGCTCGCCACGGCGTCGCGAATCGCGAAGAACACCGAGAACGGCAGCAACAGCGGCGGCTCGCCCACGGCCTTCGAGCGGTGGATGCTGTCCTCCGCGTTGCGGTTCTCGAAGAGCCGCACGTTGAATTCCGCCGGCGTGTCGTTCACGGTCGGAATCTTGTAGGTGGACGGCGCATGCGTCATGAGCTTGCCGTCGGGCTTCCACCACAGCTCTTCCGTGGTGAGCCAGCCCATGCCCTGGATGAAGCCGCCCTCCACCTGGCCCACGTCGAGCGCCGGGTTCAGCGACGCGCCCACGTCGTGCAGCGCATCGGCGCGCAGCACGCGCATTTCGCCCGTGAGCGTGTCGATCACCACTTCCGATACTGCCGCGCCATACGAGTAGTAGTAGAACGGCCGCCCGCGCAGCGTCGCCTGATCCCAGTACAGCTTGGGGGTGGTGTAGAAACCATCGGACCAGAGCTGGACGCGCGCGAGATAGGCCTTCGAAACCAGCGTTTCGAACGGCACGATCGTCTCGCCCACGATCACCGAGTCGTTGGCGAAACGCACGTCGGCGGCGCTGACTTCGCCCTTGCCGTAAGTCGTCGCCGCGAGTGCGGCGAGGCGCTCGCGCAGCTGGCGTGCGGCGTCCTGCGCCGCCTTGCCGTTCAGGTCGGTGCCGGTCGAGGCCGCCGTAGCGGATGTGTTCGCGACCTTGCTCGTGTCCGTCGCGCTCACGCGCACGCGGCCGAACTCGATGCCCAGTTCCTGCGCCACCACCTGCGCGACCTTCGTGTTCAGGCCCTGGCCCATTTCGGTGCCGCCGTGATTCACGAGCACCGAGCCGTCGGTGTAGATGTGGACGAGCGCGCCCGCCTGGTTGAAGTGCGTGACGTTGAACGCGATGCCGAACTTGACCGGCGTGAGCGCGATGCCCTTCTTGAGCACGGCGTTGTTCGCGTTGAATTCGCGAATCGCGGCGCGCCGCGCGCGATAACCGCTCGTTTGCACCAGCTCGTCGATCAGCTCGTGAATGACGTTGTCCTCCACGACCTGGCCATAAGGCGTCTCGTTGTTCTGCGTCTTGCCGTACAGATTGCGGCGGCGCACGTCGAGCGAATCGAGGCCGAGCGTGCGCGCCACGTCGTCCATGATGTATTCGATAGCGAACGCGCCCTGCGGGCCGCCGAAGCCGCGAAACGCCGTGTTCGACTGCGTGTTGGTCTTGCCGCAGAAACCGGCGATCGAGACGTCGGGCAGCCAGTAGGCGTTGTCGAAGTGGCAAACGGCGCGCGTCATCACCGGGCCGGAAAGGTCCGCGGAAAAGCCGCAGCGCGAGGTCATGTCGACCGACACGCCTTCGATCGTGCCCTGGTCGTCGTAGCCCACTTCGTAGGTGTAGTGGAAATCGTGGCGCTTGCCCGTGACCATCATGTCGTCGTCACGGTCGGGGCGCAGCTTCACGGGACACAGCAGCTTCCACGCGGCGAGCGCCGCGCAGCAGGCAAAGAGGCCTGACTGCGATTCCTTGCCGCCGAAGCCGCCGCCCATGCGGCGGCACTCCACGAGCACGTTGTGCGAGGCGACGCCCAGCACATGCGCGACGAGGTGCTGCATTTCGCTCGGGTGCTGCGTGGAGCACCACACGTGCATGCCGTCGTCGTCCTTCGGCACCGCGTAGGCAATCTGGCCTTCGAGGTAGAACTGCTCCTGGCCGCCCAGCAGCATCTCGCCTTCATGCCGATGCGCGGCGCGCGCGGCGCGCGTGGACGCCTCGCCGCGCGCCAGCTTCATCGGCGGCAGCACCGACTGCTGGGCGGCGCGCGCCTGCTGCGCCGTGAGCACGGCGGGGAGTTCTTCGTACTGCACCTCGGCGCGGCGCGCGGCGCGGCGCGCCGTGTCGTGCGACGTCGCCACCACGATGAACATGGGCTGGCCCACGTACTGCACGACGCCATCGGCGAGCACCGGATCGTCGTGGACGATCGGGCCGCAGTCGTTCACGCCGGGAATGTCCTCGGCCGTGAGCACGGCCACGACGCCGGGCGTCGCACGCACTTTTGCGAGGTTCATCGAGACGATGCGGGCGTGCGGCTTCTGCGAAAGCCCGAGCGCGGCGTGCAGCGTGCCGGCCACGACCGGAATGTCGTCGGTATACGTGGCGCGGCCGCTCACGTGCAGATGCGCGGACTCGTGCGGGCGCGAGACGTGCACTTGCGCGAAGGGCTCGCGCGCCTTGAGTTCGTCCAGGAACGGTTCGGCTTGCTGGTTCATTGTTTCGTTCTCCGTATGTCTTTTCCGGGTCCTGGATGTCTCAAGCCGTTTCCGCGGCTACGTTGCGCACATTGAGCGCCTGCGGCGCAAGCGGATTGTGCGGACGCGTTTCGAGCCAGAAGCGATACAGCGTGTTCTTCGCGGCCTCGAGGCGGTAGTCGCTCGTCGCGCGCATGTCGGACAGCGGCGCGTAGTCGTTGCCGAGCGCGATCATCGCGGCCTGCGCCGTGGCTTCGTGCCATTGCGCGCCGGCGAGCACGCCTTCCGCGTGGGTCGCGCGCTTCGGTGTCGCCGCCATGCCGCCAAAGGCAATGCGCGGCTCGCGGATCACGTCGCCATCGGCGATATAGGCGAAGGCGGCGCACACGGCCGAGATGTCCGAGTCGAAGCGCTTCGAGACCTTGTAGGTGCGAAAACGCAGGTTCGCGCGCGCGCCGGTGCGCGTGGGCACCTTGAGCGCGAGCACGAACTCGTGCCCGGCCATGTCCTTCTTCTGGTAAGCGAGGTAGAGGTCTTCGAGCGGCATTTCGCGCTCGACCTCGCCGCCGCGCAGCACCACGCGCGCGCCCAGCGCGATGAGCCCCGGCATCGAGTCGCCGATGGGCGAACCGTTCGCGACGTTGCCGCCGATCGTCCCCGCGTTGCGGATAGGCAGCGAGGCAAAGCGCTGCCACATCTCCTCGAGTTCCGGATAGTGCCGGGCGAGTTCCGCATAACCGCGCTCGACGCTCACGCCCGCGCCGATCTCGATCCATGCGTCGCTCACGCCGATGCGCCGCATCGCGTCGACCTGGCCCACGTAGACGATGTCGCCGAGTTCGCGCATCTGCTTCGTGACCCACAGGCCGATGTCGGTGCTGCCCGCGAGAATGCGCGTGTCGGGGCGCGCGGCCTTGATCGCGGCGAGCGCTTCGACGGTGCGCGGCGCGTCGTACTGCTGGCCGCGGCTCTCGTAGTGGAAGGTGTCCTTGCGCTCGAGCGTGGCGAGCGTCTGTGCAAGCGCCTTTACGTCGATGGGCTGCTTCGGCGCGCCGGACTGGAACATCTGCTCGGCGGCGTCGAGGATCGGCCGGTAGCCCGTGCAGCGGCACAGGTTGCCCGTGAGCGCATTGGCGATCTCGTCGCGCGAAGGCACGCTGCACGCGCCCCTGGCGCCACAGGCGTGACTGGACTGGCCCGCGTGCTCGTGGCCGTGCTTCTCGTAGAGCGCCCACATCGACATCACGAAACCCGGCGTGCAAAAACCGCACTGCGAGCCGTGGCAGTCGACCATGGCCTGCTGCACGGGGTGCAGCGAGCCGTCGGGCTGGCGCAGGTCTTCGACGGTGAACAGCGCCTTTCCATCGAGCGTCGGCAGGAACTGGATGCAGGCGTTGACGGCCTTGAAGCTCACGCCGCCCGCCTCGTTGCGCTCGCCCACCACGACCGTGCAGGCGCCGCAGTCACCTTCGGCGCAGCCTTCCTTGGTGCCGGTGCAGCGCGCGTCTTCGCGCAGGTACTGGAGAACGGTGCGGGTGACGCCCGCGTCGCTGACTTCGCGAATCGCGTTGCGGTGGTAAAAGCGGATCGGCTGGCTCATGGTTTCTGGCTCGTCGTTGGCTGCGGCTCGCAAAAGGCGTATGCCGCTCGAGTGGACGATTCGAAAACTATCACTGCCAATATTGGCAACCCATAGCGGGAGGAGCATGGGGGATATATCGTTGGATCGATAAATCGGCGTGCTCCAGTGCGGCTGCGCTTATGTTGAAGTGTCTCGATCACGTGATATCCAAACCGATTCACGAGTATCGGACATATTCGACTGACCATTTGCGCGTCCGAACGCCGATATCTGCGCAGAAAACGCGTGTTCCGCCAGCCGGAACAGCTTTTCAATTTCTGCATAAAAACCGGTTCCATGGGACAATCACGGCTTTCCCGCCGTTTTCCATCCGCATTTCCCCTATGTCCGTTGATTTGGCGCCCCCGCGCAAAGCCGCGTCGACGACCCTGCAGATCATTCCGGTCGTCTTTTTCACCTTCCTCTGCTACCTGACGATCGGCATTCCGCTCGCCGTGCTGCCCGGCTACGTGCACAACGACCTCGGTTTCAGCACCGTGGTGGCGGGCGCCGCGATCAGCGTGCAGTACATCGCCACGCTCTGCTCGCGCGCACTCGCGGGCCGCTCGGCGGATACGCTCGGCCCCAAGAAAACCGTGACGATCGGCCTGACGATCTGCGGCGCGAGCGGGGTGCTGCTGCTGCTCGGCACGCTCGTCGATCACTGGCCCGGCCTCTCGCTCGCGCTGCTGGTGGTGAGCCGCCTGTTGCTCGGCTGCGGCGAAAGCCTGTGCGGCACCGGTGCGATCCTCTGGGGCATCGGCCGCGTGGGCACCGCGCACAACGCGAAGGTAATCTCCTGGAACGGCATCGCCACCTACGGCGCGCTCGCGATCGGCGCACCGCTGGGCGTGGTAATGGCACACGCCCTCGGCTACTGGATACTCGGCATTTCGGTCATCGCGCTGGCCGCGCTCGGCTTCTGGCTCGCGCGCCCCATCGCGCCGGTGCCGATCGTGCACGGCGAGCGCATGTCGTATCGCAGCGTGTTCACGCGCGTGCTGCCGCACGGCATCGGCCTTGCGCTCGGCTCGGCGGGCTTCGGCTCCATCGCGACCTTCATCACGCTGTTCTACGCCGCGCGCCATTGGCCCAACGCCGCGTTCACGCTCACGATGTTCGGTCTGATGTTCATCGGCGCGCGGCTGTTGTTCGCCAACACCATCAAGCGCTTCGGCGGCTTTCGCGTCGCCATCGTCTCGTTCTCGTGCGAATGCGCGGGCCTCTTGCTGCTGTGGCTCGCGCCCACGCCGCAAGTCGCGCTCGCGGGCGCGGCGCTCACCGGCTTTGGCTTCGCGCTCGTGTTCCCGGCGCTCGGCGTCGAGGCGGTCGGGCTCGTGCCGCCCGCCAGCCGCGGCGCGGCGCTTTCCGCCTACTCGGTGTTCCTCGACCTCTCGCTGGGCATTACCGGCCCGCTCGCCGGCTATGTGGCGAATCTGTTCGGCTATCGGTCCGTGTTTCTCTTCGCCGCCATCGCGGCGGCTTGCGCCGTGGCGCTTTCGGTATCGCTTCATCGCAAGAGCGTGCGTGCGCACGCCGCGCACGCCGCACATAGCGCACATAGCGCACAAAACGCGCGCGGGGAATAAGCGGCAGGCGCGCCGCGTTAGTCACTATGTCGATGCCTGCGTTCGCGATGAGCCGCGCGACGCGTCCGCATGCCCTCCCAGCTCGGCGTCGTCGTCATAGCGCGGCTAATGCCTCGCCGGATAGCCCTGTGCAGGACTTCCTGCGAGCTTCCCAGGAGGGAATCATCATGAAGCGATTCAGGATGGTGCTTGCGTGTCTCGTTTGCCTCGGCATGGCCGCGGTTTCAGGATCGGTTTCCGCGAGCGGCGATATGAATCAGGGCGGCAACGGCGCGTCGAGCAGTTCGACCAATTCCTCAGGCGGTGGCTATTGAGCGGCGCGCAAGGCGCGCCGGACCGGGAAGGGGTTTGCGTGGCGGTCCGGCGCGTGAGTCGTGATTGCCCAGGAGTTTCAGCGCAATCCGAACACGTTCTCTTACATGGGTGGAACGACACCGTTCTTTTCGACCACCACGCGCTGAGCGGCATACGTACCCTGCGACGCGGATTTCGCGACCACGAAGATTTGCTTGCCTGGCGCCAGATCGGAGCGTGCAGCCGGCGTGAAGGTGACGACGGGCACATTCGGCGGCACCGTGACCTCGTTGCTGCCGCCCTTGTACGACAGCTTCAGATTGCGGCCGTCCGTGCCCTGCACGACAGTATCGACATTCGCATTGGTCATCGTGCTGTTCGGGCCGAGGTCCCACGCGTAGTGCCCCTCCCCCGTGCCGCGCGCGGCTTCCGGGAAGACCACGACTTCGGTCGCCGTCAGCTTGCCGTCCGTACCGGTCGTCGCGGCCGTGCCGACGAACGTACCCGGCTTGATGTCGGATAGCTGCATCGACTTGACGGACGAGATGGGAACGTTGGCCGCGAGATCGATCGCAACCGTATCGCCGCTGCGCCGATGGACCTTGAGAACATCGCCATCGAGAGAAACGATATTGCCGCGAATACGCACCGGCTTCGCGTCAGGAGTCTGCGCGAGCGCACTGCCGGCAAGCGCCATTGCGGCAAGGGCCGCGCCAACCTTGAGTCGAATAGTCATGAATGCTCCATGTAGCGGACAGGCATTGAGAAAAGAGTCGATTGCACTTCAGGAACCGCCGAACCAGCTATAGCCCTGGTTCTCCCAGTAACCGCCGGGATACTCGTTCGTCACCGTGATGGCGACGATATGCTTCGGATTCTTGTAGCCGAGCTTGGTCGGCATGCGCAGCTTCATCGGAAAGCCGTATTTCGGCGGCAGCACGTCCCCGTCATAGGTCAGCGTAAGCAACGTTTGCGCGTGCAACGCTGTTGGCATATCGATGCTGGTCCAGTAGTTGTCGGCGCAATGGAGCGCGACGTACTTCGCTGTCGTATCGGCGCCCGCACGGCGGAGAAAATCGGAGAAACGCACGCCGCCCCAGTGCCCAATGGCACTCCAGCCCTCGATGCAGATATGGCGCGTGATCTGGCTTTCCTGTGGCAGCGCGCGCAGTTCGTCGAGGGTCCAGATGCGTTTGCCGTTCGCGCGTCCGCCCACTTGCAGCCGATAAGTCGCAGGATCGACTTCCGGTACGTCGTCGATGTCGTAGAACGCGTTGAACGGGAACGGCCGCGTGATCATCGACTCCGGATACGTCGGCGCCATCCTGTGCGGGTCGAACAGCAGCGCCTGCACGCGGTCATTGAAGAACGACATCTTGCGCAGCATGGTATTCACCGACTTGTCGTTCGACAGATCACAACCCGAGAGCATCGCAATGCCGCCGAGCGTGAGGATCTGTCTGCCGAGCAGTCTGCGAGCGGGACTCTTCAATTCGCTGCGCGCGTCCTTGACGATCGAATCCGCGTTGGAAACGAGAAACGCATCGAGTGGCTTTTTGCGAGGGTGCATGTTCGATTACCGTCCGCGAATCATCAGGAGCAGCGAGCGCGGCACAAGCGCGACCATGACGACGTGCACGACGAAAAATGCGACGAGAACGCTCATGGCAAAGAAGTGCACGACCCGTGCGTTGTCGTATCCGCCCATGAGCGTTCGCAACAGGGGAAACTGAACCGATTTCCAGACCGCCAGGCCCGAAAGGATTACGACTGCGATGTCGACGATGACAACGACATACGCGAGCTTTTGGACAGCGTTGTAGCGCGTCGGATCTTCGTGTGCCAGCTTGCCGCGCAGCGCGGCGGCAAGATCCTGCCATAGCGCACCCGAACGGATCGGGAGAAGCTTTCTCCACAGGCGCTTTGAAACGATATTGAGGATCACATAGACGAGATAATTCGCGACCAGCAGCCACATGAACGCGAAATGCCACTGCAATGCGCCGCCCAGCCATCCGCCCAGGGTCATGCTCGCGGGAAATTTCAGGCCGGCAAAGACAGGCGAGGCATCGTAAATCTGCCAGCCGCTCATCACCATCAACACGACCGCCACGGCGTTGATCCAGTGTGTCGTGCGAACCCAGAGAGGCTGAATGATCGTTCGGCTCATGTGCAGGCTTCGTGGAAGTTGTCCGTTTGCGCTCGGATCTGGCCCGATCGTTCCGTGGCCGGCTCCTTGTTGCTGGGTAAACCTCGTATGTACGTTCCTATTCCACTGCCGCCGGGAATATTTTTCTTTCAGTTTTCCAACGGAGCGCATCGATTTTCAAAGACTCCAGTCAAATCCCCTTGGGGCAAACGGCAACAGGCGCTTGAGTCGCCCAGCACGAATGCCCAAATCACCTGAGCGAATCGTGCTTTCAGGCGCGGCGGAATAAAGGGAGCATGCGGGACGTTCCCCCGGTGTCTTCAGTACGTCACGATTCCGGGATCGCTGTCGACGTCTGCGGCGAGCCTGGCGGACATCCCGAAAAGTGGAGGTAAAAGCGTGCTGGATCGCAACCCATTCGTCGGCGCGGCGTGACCATGGTTCGCCTCAAAACCCATGCAGCCGCAATCGCGATGTTTGCCTGCACGGCCTGCGCAGCTGCCGTGGCCAGTGGCGATCCGGCCGATTCGATCGATACGTCCGCACGGTCGGCACAATATCGACTCGATCCAGCCCGTTCGGGTGTGACATTCGACGTCGCGAACGCCTGGCACTCGAATCTCACGATGCGCTTCAGCCGTATGGGCGCCGAACTCGATGGATTCGAGGGCCTGGCTTCGGGCCGCGTCACGGTGACGATCGACGCGACGAGCCTCGAAGCGAACGCGCCGTTTGTCGCCGGAATCGCCGAAGGCGGCGGCATGCTGGACGTGGCGCACTACCCGGCCATTCGCTTCGTCAGCACCCGCCTTGTCCGCATCGGTCCGTTCAATGGCCTGTTGACAGGCGATCTGACGATCCGCACGACGACGCGCCCCGTCACGCTCGACGTCACCTTCGACACCGATCCGCACGATCCGCCGGGCGCCCGGCAGACGCTGGCCTTCACCGCCGACGGCCATTTCAGCCGGACAGCGTTCGGGCTCACGAAATGGTCCTCCGCTGTCGGGGACGACGTGCACATGAGGATCCGCGCCGAATTCGTCAGGGTGCGTGCCGAACCGTGACCCGGCAAATCACGCCGGATGCGGCCCGGACTTCAAGCGTATTGCGATTCGAGGCGGCTGCGCGCCGGTTCTTTCACGCAGCAGAAAATCAATTCGCGGCGATTCCCTGCCATTCCCGGCTGGTGAATTCCCGCGTATTTACAGACCGCAATGACACACAATGCACCGCAGATAAAAGCGAATCAGACATGAAACTGACCGTTGTAATTCTCACCGACTGTCAATATTATTTTTGTTAGCTTTCCGTAGTCCTCCATCGCAATCGTCAATTCGAGTCACATTAAGCATAACAACGCGACACGCCGCTTCGTTACTCAACTTCGCCAGCAGTTGCAGTGTCCCTCAACCGGTCCATGCATCGAGCATACGAGGCTACACATGAACCAGATACACGCCATGCGCGTCTTCGTCACGGTTGCGGAAACCGGGAGCTTTCGTCGCGCCGCGCAGCAGCTCGACGTCTCCAACGCGCTCGTCACGCGCTCCGTCGCGATGCTCGAAGCGCACCTGAATACACGCCTCATCAATCGCACCACGCGCAATCTCGTGCTTACCGAGGCAGGACATCGCTACCTCGAAGGCTGTCGTTGCGTGCTGGAGGAACTCGATCATCTGGAGCGCTCGCTGGCGCAAACGGAAAGCGAGCCGAGCGGCACGCTGCGCGTGGTGGCCGCGGGCGCGCTCTCGCTTGCCGCGCTCACGCCGCTCATCGACGGATACCGGCGCCGGTATCCGCGCGTGAACGTGCGCCTCACGCTCGCCGAACGGCCCGTGGATCTCGTGGAAGACGGCTTCGACGTGGGCATCGTCGGCGCCACGCCCGCACGCAACGGCGAGTGCGTGGAGCGCGCGCTCGGCACCACGACGTTCGTTCCGTGCGCGGCTCCCGCGTGGCTCGCGGAGCACGGCGAGCCGCATACGCCTGCGCAGCTTGCGCAATGCGCGGCGGTCGCGCTGCCTCCCGAGGAGCGCAACGCGACGTGGCAGTTTGCGAAGCCCGGCGAGCGTGCGCAGCAGGTCACGCTGCAGCCCGGTTACGCCGTCAACAACATGCTGATGGTGCGGCTCGCCGTGCTGGCCGGCATGGGCGTGGCGATCGTGCCCGCGCCGCTCGTCGCCGACGACTTCACCGCGGGCACCTTGCGCCGGCTCCTGCCCGACTACGACATCGACGATCCCGACGCACGCATGTCGATCGTCTATCCGAGCCGCCAGTATCTGCCCGCGAAGACGCGCCGCTTCGTCGACTACACGGTCGAGCATTTCGAGCATGCGCGTCATGCAGCGCCAACGCCGCCGAGTTCGACTGGCGCACCCAGCCGGCCGCTGAGCGTGGCGTGAGTCCACATCGGGCGGCCGTAGTGCGCCCGCCCGATGGCTTGAGAACGTGCCGCTTGCGAACGCGCGGTTAGTGAACATGCGGTGCGCGCGCGGCCGCGCGTCAAAGCCGCGGCGTGCTGCCGTCGACCGGAACCAGCAGACCTCCCTCGCCCGCGCCGCACATCTCGCGCAGCAACGCCGCTTCGCGCTCGTGCACTTCCACGGGTAGCCACAATGCCCCAGCCCACGCGAGGTAGCGCGCGCGATGCTGGCCATTGCGAAACGCCACCACGCCCTCGTGCGCGAGTCCGAGCCATCCGGCCAACCCCGCCACGCGGCGTTTGCTGATCGTCACGTAGGGCATCTGCGGCACGCGCTCGTTGTCCGGGTCGAGAAACTCGCGAATGCCGCGAATCTTCCCGCTATGCCAGTCGTCGACGGGCTTGAGCACGTAGTCGGTGTCGTCGCGGTTGGCGCAGACAAGCAGCTCGCGCAGATCGACGATCACGACGACGTGGCGCGTGCCGTCGGTCGTGAAGACGCGCTTGAAGCGCACATGGTCATACGCCTCGTGATCGGGCAACGGGACGGTCCACAACGGTCCACAAGCGGGATAGGGCGAGCCATCCGGAACGGAGGTGATGCTGGACATGGACGTCGATTGCATGCGTGCGGTGCGGAAAGCGCAGTTCAGGAAATGAAACCGGCCTAAGCTACGGATGGACCATGAAATTTTTATGACGAATGCGGGACGCATCGAGGAGCCGCAGATGACGATCGAAACCTTCGGCGAGCACGTCCGTATCGAAACTCAGGAACGTGTAGCAATTCTCGTGCTCGACCGCCCGGCGCAGCGCAATGCGATCGACAGACCCGTAGCGAATGCACTCGCTGCTGCCTTCACGCGCTTCGAAGCAAACCCCGCATGGCTCGCGGGCGTGCTGTACGGCGCGGGCGGCACGTTCTGCGCGGGTGCGGACCTCGGCGCGCTCGCCGACCCCGAACGCCGCAATGAAATCCGCGCGGACGGCAACGGCCCGGGCCCCCTCGGCCCCACGCGCATGTCGCTCAGCAAGCCCGTGATCGCGGCGATTTCGGGCTATGCCGTTGCGGGCGGGCTCGAACTCGCCCTGCTGTGCGACCTGCGCGTGGTCGAGGAAGACGCGGTGCTCGGCGTGTTCTGCCGCCGCGTGGGCGTGCCGCTCATCGACGGCGGCACGGTGCGCCTGCCGCGCCTGATCGGCCTGTCGCGCGCACTCGATCTGATCCTCACGGGGCGCGCCGTCGATGCGCAGGAAGCCCTCGCGTTCGGCCTCGCCAATCGCGTGGTCGCAAAAGGCGGCGCGCGCGAGGCTGCCGTGCAGCTTGCCGCGCAGCTCGCAGCGCTGCCGCAGGCGGCGTTGCTCGCGGACCGCCGCTCGGCGCTCGAACACAGCATGCTGCCCGACACCGCCGAGGCGTTGCGCCGCGAAGGCGCGCTCGGCTACCGCGCGGTGCTCGACGAAGGGCTCGCGCTCGCGGCGCGCTTCGCGGCCGGCGCGGGCCGTCATGGCGAACCGCTCGAGCCACGCGAACCGTAGAGATCGTCAGTCGGGAAACAGGGAGGAACGGTGAACGGAGTCCGGCGAGAAAAGCTGTTGTTTTCCCGACAGCATTGAAAAGCGTGCCGTATGCGTTGTGCCGGCTTTCAGTACAATTCCGCGTTGACTTAAATAAAACGGCTACGCGCTTGACGCCCGTCGCCGTCCTGCGCCGACCCCACGCCATGCCCTTGCCCCTGCTCGCTCTTGCCGTTGCCGCTTTTGGTATCGGTACCACGGAATTCGTCATCATGGGCCTGCTGCCCGACGTCGCGCGCGACCTCTCGGTCTCGATCCCGGCGGCGGGCATGCTCGTCTCCGCCTATGCGCTCGGCGTGACGATCGGCGCGCCCATCGTCGCCATCGCCATTGCCAATGTGCCGCGCAAGCAGGCCCTCATGCGCCTGATCGGCATCTTCATCGTCGGCAACCTGTTATGTGCGCTCGCCCCGAACTACTCGATCCTGATGGCTGCGCGCATCGTCACCGCGTTCTGCCACGGCGCGTTCTTCGGCATCGGCTCGGTGGTCGCGGCCGGCCTCGTCGCGCCGAACCGTCGTGCCCAGGCCATCGCGCTGATGTTCACGGGCTTGACGCTCGCCAACGTGCTGGGCGTGCCGCTCGGCACGGCGCTTGGCCAGATTGCCGGCTGGCGCACGACGTTCTGGGCCGTGACGGCCATCGGCATCCTCGCGGCAGCGGCACTGCAGCTGTGCCTGCCCGCGAAGATCGACATGCAGAAGGCGAGCCTCGTGCATGAGTTCGGCGTGCTGAAGAACCCGCAGGTGCTCATGGTGCTCGGCATGAGCGTGCTGGCCTCGGCCAGCCTTTTCGCCGTGTTCACCTACATCACGCCGATTCTCGAAGACGTGACCGGTTTCTCGCCGCATGAGGTCACGTTCGTGCTGCTGCTGTTCGGGCTCGGACTCACAGTCGGCAGCACGCTGGGCGGCAGGCTCGCCGACTGGAAGCTCATGCGCTCGCTGCTCACGCTCCTCGCCATGATCGCCGTGGTGCTCGCCGCGTTCTCGCTGACCATGCACGACCCGATCGCAGCCATGGCGACGATCTTCGTGTGGGGCATTCTCGCGTTCGCGATCGTGCCGCCGTTGCAGATCCTGATCGTCAACCGCGCGAGCGAGGCACCCAACCTCGCCTCCACGCTCAACCAGGGCGCGTTCAATCTCGGCAATGCGGGCGGCGCGTGGATCGGGGGCGTGGCGATCAGCGCGGGCGCGCCGCTCACGGCGCTACCGTGGGTGGGCGTGGCCACCGCGTTCGCTGCGCTCGCGCTCACGCTGGTTTCGGCGCACATCGATCGGCGTGCGCGTCGCCGCGTGGCGGTTTCCGGGCCGACCTCCTGCGCCTGATGGCGTTCTCGATGCGGACGTGGACAGCCGCATCGTGCATTGAGTCGCATTGAGCATTGCGTGTCGCGGCGAGGCGCGCGTGCTCGACCTGACGCGCGCCTGCGCGGCGATTTTCGTGCGCACGTAGTAGGATCTCGCCCGATGAAAACCGTCCTCACCCGCGACTTTCTCGCGCTGATCCTCAGTGTGGCCGTGGTTGGCCTTGGCTCCGGCGCGACGCTTCCGCTCACCGCCCTCGCCCTCACCGACGCCGGCTACGGCACCGCCATCGTCGGCCTGCTCACGGCCGCCCAGGCGCTGGGGGGGCTCGCCGTCGTGCCGTTCACGGCATGGATCTCCACACGCTTCGGCTCGCGCCAGGTGATCGTCGGCGCGGTGCTGACCGTCGCCGTCGCGACCGCGCTGATGCAGGCAAGCGGCAATCTCTGGCTCTGGGCGCTCCTGCGCATGCTCTGCGGCGCGGCGCTCATGCTGCTCTTCACGCTCGGCGAGGCCTGGGTCAACGAACTCGCCGACGACTCGAACCGCGGCCGCGTGGTGGGCATCTACGCGACCACGTTCACGCTGTTCCAGATGTCGGGCCCGGTGCTCGTGAGCCAGATCGCGGGTTATACGGCGTGGCGCTTCGCGATCTGCGGCGCGCTCTTTCTCATCGCGCTGCCGATGCTCGCGGCGATCCGCTCGAATCCGCAGCAAACCGACATGCACGAGCCGCACGGAAGCTGGCGCCACGTGATGCCGAAAATGCCCGCGCTCATCGTCGCCACCGGCTTTTTCGCGCTGTTCGATACGCTCGCGCTTTCGCTGTTGCCGCTCTTCGCGATGGGTCACGGCATCGACACGGAAGTGGCCGTGCTGTTCGCTTCGGTCGTGCTGCTCGGCGACACGACCATGCAATTCCCCATCGGCTGGCTCGCCGACCGGCTCGGCCGCGAGCGCGTGCATGCGCTCATGGGCGTGATCGTCGCGGTGCTGCTGCCGCTGTTGCCCTTCGTCGTCGAGACGCCCTGGCTGCGCTGGCCGCTCCTCTTCGTGCTCGGCGCTGCGGCGGGCTCCATTTATACGCTCGCCATCGTGGCGTGCGGCGAGCGTTTCGAAGGCGTCTCGCTGGTTTCCGCGAGCGCGCTCGTGAGCGCGGCGTGGAGCGCGGCGAGCTTCGGCGGCCCGATCGTCACGGGCGCGCTGATGGAGCACGCGGGCCGCGACGCCATGCTGTGGGTACTGTTCGCGGGCGCACTGATGTTTCTCGGCGCGCTGCGCTGGGAGCGTACGCGAGGTTTGGCGCACGCGCGCGCATAACACGAGCACGAACGAAGCAACGGCCGATGCGCCTTCAAAGCGCATCGGCCGTTCTGCTTTTCAGACTAACGCGCCGTTACTTCAGCGCCGGCAGGATCTTGCCGGCGCAGGCACCGAAGCCCACGCGATAGCCGTCGCCCTGGCACCAGCCCGCGAGCGTGAGTTCGTCGCCGTCTTCGATGAAGCCGCGCGTGCCGCCGCTCTTCAGTTCGAGCGGATGCTTCGCGTTCCACGTGAGTTCGAGCAGGCTGCCGAACGAGTCGGGCGTCGGGCCCGAGATCGTGCCCGAACCCATCAGGTCGCCCACGCGCGTGTTGCACCCCGCCACGGTGTGATGCGCGAGCTGTTGCGCCATCGACCAGTACATGTGGCGGAAATTCGTGCGCGCGATGGTCGTCGCCTCTTGAGCGCCCTCGGGACGCATCCGCACCTCGAGCGCAATATCGAACGCATGGTTGCCTTCGTGACGCAGGTAGTCGAGCGGCTGCGGCTCCTGCGCCGGCTGCGCGACACGGAACGGCTCCAGCGCATCGAGCGTGACGACCCATGGCGAGATCGTGGAAGCGAAGGTCTTCGCGTTGAACGGCCCGAGCGGCACGTACTCCCATTGCTGGATGTCGCGCGCGCTCCAGTCGTTGAGCAGCACCATGCCGAAAATGTGGTCCTCGGCGTCTTCGCACGCAATCGGTTCGCCGAGCGCATTGCCGCGCCCGACGATGAAGCCCGTTTCCAGCTCGATATCGAGCTTGCGGCACGCACCAAACACCGGACGCTCCTGATCGGGCAGCTTCAACTGGCCCCTCGGGCGGCGCACCGGCGTGCCGCTCACCACCACCGACGAAGCGCGCCCGTTATAGCCGATCGGCATCTCGGACCAGTTCGGCAGCAGGGCATTCTTCGGATCGCGAAACATCGAGCCGACGTTCGTCGCGTGTTCCTTCGACGAGTAGAAGTCGGTGTAGCCCGGAATCTGCACGGGCAAATGCAGCTTCGCGTCGGCGAGCTTCACGAAGGCGCGCTGGCGCAACGCCGCGTCGTCGCGCAGCGTGGCCGTTTCGCGCGCAAGCAGCGACGAAAGCTGCACGCGCACGCTGCGCCACGTCTCGCGGCCAAGCGCGATGAAGTCGTTCAGCGCGGCACGCGCAAACACATCTTGCTGCGCATTCGCGGGCAGACGCAACAAGCCGGCTTCGTGCAGCACCGCGAGGTCGGCCACGAGGTCGCCGATCGCCACGCCCACGCGCGCCGTTGCATTGCTGGTATCGCTGAACACGCCGAACGGCAGGTTCTGGATCGGGAAATCGCACTGGGCGTCGTTCGCGCTCTCGACCCAGCTCTTGCGCCTCGCGTCGAGCGTCGTCTTGAGTTCGTCCGTCATGGTGCTGTTCATGACTGCTGCTCCGGATTGAAGTGTTTCTTGAGGCCTTGCCAGCACTCGTAGTAATGCGCCTGCAACTGGCTCGTTTCGAGCGCGTAGCGCGTCGGGCGGATCAGCGTGCGGGTCTCGAACATGAAGGCCATCGTGTCGCCGACCTTGTGCGGTTGGGTCGTGTCGGCATTCGAGGCTTTTTCGAAGGTTTCGGCATCCGGGCCGTGGCCCGACATGCAGTTGTGCAGGCTCGCGCCGCCCGGCACGAAGCCTTCGGCCTTGGCGTCGTACACGCCGTGCACGAGGCCCATGAACTCGCTCGCCACGTTGCGGTGATACCAGGGCGGACGGAACGTGTTCTCGGCCGCGAGCCAGCGCGGCGGGAAGATCACGAAGTCGATCGAGTCGACGCCCGGCGTGTCCGTGGGCGCGTGCAGCACGAGGAAGATCGAAGGATCCGGGTGGTCGTAGCTGATCGAGCCGATGGTATTGAAGCGGCGCAGGTCGTACTTGTAGGGCGCATAGTTGCCGTGCCACGCCACCACGTCGAGCGGCGAGTGGCCGATGTCGGCGCGCCAGAGTTGGCCATTGAGCTTAGTCACAAGTTCGAACTCGCCTTCGCGGTCTTCATACGCGGCGACGGGTGTGAGGAAGTCGCGCGGATTCGCGAGGCCATTCGAGCCGATCACGCCGAGATCCGGCAGACGCAGGAGCGCGCCAAAGTTCTCGCAGATATAGCCGCGTGCTTCGCCATCGGGCAGATCCACCGTGAAGCGCACGCCGCGCGGGATCACGGCGATCTCGAAGGGCTCGACGTCGAGCCGGCCCATTTCCGTGCGGATGGCGAGCCGCCCCTGCTGCGGGACGATCAGCAGCTCGCCGTCGGTGTTGTAGAAAAAGCGGTCCACCATCGGCCGGTTCGCCGCGTACAGGTGGATCGCGCAGCCGCTCATGGAGGCCGCCGAGCCGTTGCCCGACATCGTCACCCAGCCGTCGATGAAATCGGTGGGCGCCGTGGGCATGGGCAGCGCGTCCCAGCGCAGCTGGCTGGGCGGCGTGGGCGGCACCTCGCCGAAATCGGCGACGAGGCGCGGCGCGCCATTCACGTCGAGGCGCGACGTGACCGGCGCAAACGGCTGATGTACGGCGCCCGGACGGATCCGGTAGAACCATGTGCGGCGGTTGTGCGAGCGCGGTGCGGTGAACGCGGTGCCCGAAAGCTGCTCCGCGTACAGGCCATAGGCGCAGCGCTGCGGCGAGTTCTGGCCTGCGGGCAGCGCGCCCGCCAGCGCCTCGGTCGCGAATTCGTTGGCGAAACCGCTCATGTAGCCGTGCTGGACATCAGTCGGGTGCCGCAAAGGTGCGTTCATTGCTCTCTCCACGTTCTCGGGTCATGACATGACGTCACGCGATTTTCGGATAGTAAAACCAATTACGATTAGTGAAATTAGGCGTATACCCTGGCGAGCAACCGGCAGCCTCCAGAACAGGCGCGAACGGTCGATAACGTTATGACCAAACAGTCCATCCGGGGCGGCTGCAGGCTGCTACCATCGGGTCATGCGACCCCGTGCGGGGTTCGCGCTTTTCACCCGCTTCCCGCCAGATCACCATGATTGCTCCCACCATTCCCGAGCTCGTTGCCCGCGCCGCCGCCCATCCGTTTCTCGGCGAGCATCTGGCGATGGGCACTGGCGCGCACGCCAAGGAAGCCGTGGCACGGCGGCGCGGCGTGGAGCTATTGAGCGCCTACGAGCCGATTTACGACATCAGCGTGCACAGCGGGGCGCAATCGCTCACCGCCGATCTCGCAATGGCCTCGCGCTTTGGCGACGAACTCGGCTATCAGGCAGTCACGCTGCGCGAACAGGACGGCCAGCTCGCGCCCTGCGACGCATTCAGCGACACCCTCGACGACCCCGACCTCGTCGCGGTCGACCGCATGGTGCGCGCGCTGCACGCGATCAATTTTCTGGGCGGCCAGCAGCACGGGCTGCTCTTCCTGCGCGTGCACGAGCGGCTCCTGAAGAGCGTGAAGTACGACCATGGACGGCATTTCTCGAACGTGCTGGTGTCGTTCGGGCTGAACCCCGGGCGCATCGTGATCGAGCTGCCGGCGGCGGCGGTCGCGCACCGCACGTTCCTTGGCTATCTCACAAAGAGCTATCAGCGGTACGGATTCAAGGTGGCGGGCAATCTGCCCAATGCCGGGCAGATTCTTTCGGTATCGGAGGCGCCTCGGCCCGACTTCGTGAAGATGGATGCGGCGTCCGCGCTGCGCGATTCGATGGTGAAGCCGCTCGTGAGTTATGCGGCGCGGCTGCGCATACCGCTCATTTTCAACCGCGTGACCGATGCGGCGCAGTTCGAGCAGTTGCAGCAATACGACGTGCGCTTCGTGCAGGGGCCGGTGTTCGCGGCCCAGGACAAGGTGGTTTGAGGGTGATGCGCGGGGGCTGATGGCGAGGGGCGGCGCCCGGTGGCTGCCTGAGAGGCCTCGTAACTGGCCTTAGAGACTGATGGGTTCCTGCTCCAGCTCCACGCCGAAGCGCGCGAGCACGTCGCGCTGGATCGCCTGTGCGAGCTCAATAATGTCCGCGCCGGTCGCACCGCCGCGATTGACGAGCACGAGCGCCTGACGCTCATGCACCGCCGCTGCACGCAGTGCACGGCCCTTCCAGCCGCACTGGTCGATCATCCAGCCCGCCGCGAGCTTCACGCGCCCGTCGGCCTGCGGGTACGAAACGATCTGCGGCTCGCGCTCGATGAGCGTTTCGAACTGCTGCGCTTCGATCACGGGATTCTTGAAGAAACTGCCCGCATTGCCGACTTCGAGCGGGTCGGGCAGCTTCGCGCGCCGCACCGCGACCACGGCTTCGAACACGGCGCGCGCATGCGGCGCCTCGCCGGCGTTGTGCTGCGCCAGCTCGCGCGCGAGATCGGCATAGCCCGCGTTGGGCTGCCAGACCTTCGGCAGGCGGAACGTGACCGAGGTAATGACGAAGCGGTCGCGCCCTTCGCGTTTGAAGAAGCTGTCGCGATATCCAAAGCGGCAGGCGGGGGCGTCGAACTCGACGGCTTTGCCCGTCGCCATCTCGATGGCCCGCACCGACACGCAGCGCTCGGCCATCTCGAGCCCGTAGGCGCCGATGTTCTGAATGGGCGCCGCGCCCACCGTGCCTGGAATCAGCGCCAGATTCTCGAGGCCCGGCATACCCACTTCGAGCGTCCAGGACACAAAATCGTGCCAGTTCTCGCCGGCGGCGGCTTCCACGTACCAGGCGTGGCCGTCTTCACTGGCAACGCGCTTGCCGGCCAGCGCCATGAGCAGCACGAGACCGTCGAAGTCGCGCGTGAGCACGACGTTGCTGCCGCCGCCCAGCACGAGCGTGCGCAAGCCCTGGGCACGCGGGTCGCGCACGGCGGCGGCGAGATCGGCCTCGCTTTCGACCCGGCACGCATAGCGCGCACGCACGTCGAAGCCAAATGTGTTGTGCGCGCGCAGCGCAAAGCCGGCGGCGAACCACACTGGGGACGGAGTGACGGACGTTTGGACGACGGGCATCGAGGAAGAACCGGACACAGACAGCAGACGAAAAATGGCCGCGAAGGCGGAAATAGCCGCCGGCGGGCACCTGTGCACCGCCCACTCGCCTGCGGGCGGGGGCGAGCCGCCTTGGGCAAACGCAACGGCGCCGGTAGAATGGCGTCGGTCCGTGATTATAACGAGTGCGCAAACCCCGCCGCCTGGAAATGCGTCAGCGGCCCGCGGAATACGGCTGCGAACCGCGGGCACCTGGCTTGCGTCGCCTGGTTTGCGTCGGTTTGGCACCGCCGTTTGCGCACCCCGTACTTTTTGGAGAGAGCAATGCCATCGTTTGACGTCGTCAGCGAAGCCAACATGATCGAAGTAAAGAACGCCGTGGAGCAATCCAACAAGGAGATCTCCACACGCTTCGACTTCAAGGGCTCGGATTCGCGCGTCGAGCAAAAGGAGCGCGAGCTGACCGCGTTCGCCGACGACGACTTCAAGCTCGGCCAGGTGAAGGACGTGCTCGTGTCGAAAATGGCCAAACGCAATGTGGACGTGCGCTTCCTCGACTACGGCAAGATCGAGAAGATCGGCGGCGACAAGGTCAAGCAGGTCATCACCGTGAAGAAGGGGGTATCGGGCGACCTCGCGAAGAAGATCGTGAGGCTCGTGAAGGACAGCAAGATCAAGGTCCAGGCGAGCATCCAGGGCGACGCCGTGCGCGTGACGGGGGCCAAGCGCGACGACCTGCAAAGCGTGATCGCCATGCTGCGCAAGGACGTGACCGATACGCCGCTCGACTTCAACAACTTCCGCGATTAAGGCGGCAGGTCCGGCGCATCGCGGGGCGGCTCGGGCCGCCCCGTTTCGTTTCACGCGCCCCGCTTTGCTCGCGCTCAGTCCGCCGTCGCCACGAGCGGCATGAGCACTTCGCCGGTTTCCAGCAGTGTCTTGAGATTCGAGAGGATGCGAGGCCAGCCGCCCGATACCTTCTCGATAAAGATCGACCCCGGCCGCGCCACGCTGTGCGTGATCGTGAGCTTGACCGCGTGCTCGACGGGCTCGATGTCGATCGTGCAGAGCGAATCGCCCTCGGCATGAAGTTCGGCCAGGAACATGTTGCGCCAGCGCAGCACGAGCCGGCGCGGAGGATCGGCTTCGACCACCGCGCCCGAGTCGGCGATCCGGCCGTCGGCAAAGCGCAGCGACCACGACGAGCCCGTTTGCCAGTCGCATTCGTGATGCATGCCGAACCAGTAGCGCTCGGTGAACGCGCGGCTCGTGAGCGCTGTCCACAACGCCTGCGGCGTGGTGCGGATGAACGTGACGTAGACGAACGTCGAATCGCCGGCGGCGCTGCCTTGCGTGTGCTTGTCGCTACTCATGGCTGTCTCCTTCGAGTGATCGCTTGAGGTCGACGAGCGCGCCCACGCGCTCGTGCTCGAACTTGCCGATCCAGCGCGCGGCGATCTCGCCGATGGGCACCGGATTGATGAAATGCCGCTTCTCGCGCCCATGCCGCTGCGTCGCGACGAGATTCGCCTCTTCCAGCACCGCGAGATGCTTCGTGACCGCCTGGCGCGAGATGGCCAGCCCCTCGCATAAATCGGTCAGCGTCTGGCCGTTTTTCGCATGGAGGCGGTCGAGCAGCTGACGGCGGCTCGCGTCCGCCAGCGCGCGGAATACGGCGTCGTCGTTCATGCATCGATTATGCAACCATATGGTTGCATGTCAAGGTGAAAAAAACGGCGCCGCAGCGCCGTTCTCCCGCGTCATCCGGTCGTGCGCCTGCCTCAATCGAGCCTGAACTGGCCCACCGCATCCGCGAGATTGGCCGCCTGGCCGCGCAGCGCCGCTGCGGCAGCCGTCGACTGCTCGACGAGCGCCGCGTTCTGCTGAACCATCTCGTCGAGCTGGCTGACCGCCCGGTTCACTTCCTGGATGCCGCGCGTCTGCTCGCCGGCGGCATGGGTGACCTCGGAGATGATGGTCGTCACGTTCGAGACGTTCGCCACGATCTCGTCCATCGTCGAGCCGGCGCGGCGCACAAGCTGCGAGCCCGAAGTCACGCTCGAAACGGTCGATTCGATCAGCGCCTTGATTTCGCGCGCCGCCTGCGCGCTGCGCTGGGCCAGGCTGCGCACCTCGCCCGCCACCACTGCGAAGCCGCGGCCCTGCTCCCCCGCGCGCGCCGCTTCCACGGCCGCGTTCAGCGCGAGAATGTTGGTCTGGAACGCGATGCCGTCGATCACGCCGATGATGTCCGCGATCTTCACCGAGGCCTTTTCGATGTCGCCCATCGTGTGCACGACGTCGCCGATCACCGAGCCGCCGCGCGAGGCCGCCTGGGAAGCCGTGGCGGCCGTCACGTCGGCCTGCTGCGCCGCGTTCGCCGACTGCGCGACCGTCGCCGTGATCTCCTCCATCGAGGCAGCGGTTTCCTCCAGGCTCGCCGCAGCAGACTCCGTGCGCCCCGACAGGTCGACGTTGCCCGCCGCGATCTCGTCGCTCGCGGTACGCACCGACTCGCTCGCATCGCGGATGTGGCGCATCACGTCGCGCAGCTTGTCCATGAACGCGTTGAACGAGCGCGCGATCTGCGCGACTTCATCGTTGCCCACGGCGGGCAGGCGCTTTGTCAGGTCGCCCTCGCCGGCGCTGATCGCGTCCATCGCGTCGCGCACGCGCGAAAGGCGCTGGAACGACACGGCCGTCGCGGCGGCCACGATCGCCGCAGCCGCCACCGCGATCACCACGAGCGCGATGAGCGACGCCGTGAGCAGCGAGCGCATGGCCGCCGTCGCATCGGCGCGGTCGAAAGCGACGACGAGGCGCCAGTCGGTGCCCGGAATCGTTTGCGCGCGCATGAGCTTGATGTCGCCCTTCACGTCCACCTTCAATGGCTCGCTCGCCGAGAACAGCGCGTTCAGGCGATCGCCGGCGAGTTCGGGCGCGAGCTCCGCGACGGGCTTGAGCGTGAGCTGCGAGTCGGGGTGCGCGACGATCGCGCCGTTCGCGTCGACGAGCACGCCGAAGCTCGCCGGCGTGGGATGAATCGAGCGGACGTTGGCGATCACGTTGTCCATCGCCACATCGCCGGAGACGACGCCCTTCACGGCGCCGTCGCGAATGACCGGCTCCGCGAACGCCACCACGAGCTTGCCGGTGCCCACATCCACATAGGGCGGCGTGACGACCGCCTTGCCCGCCGCGACGGCCTGCTTGTACCACGGGCGCCCGGTCGGGTCGTAGTCGGGCGGAATGCCGGTGGCGTCGGAGAACTTCGCCGTGCGGTCGGCGTAGCCCACGTAGACGTTCGTGAAGCCGCCCGCTGCCGCAATCTGCTTGAGCGCCGGCACGGGATCCGGCGCGAGCACGGCGTCCTGGAGCGAGTCGATCATCCGCACGTGCGTCGCGACCCACTCGGCAATGCCCTGGGCGTGGCTCTCTTCGAGCGCCGTGAGCGTGCTGTCGATCGAGTCCTTGTTGTGCGAGTCGGCGACGAAATAATCGAGCGCCGTATTCGCGGCAAGCGCGCTCACGACAATGACAACGCAGAGCGCGACGATGCGCGCGCGGATGGTGGAAAACATGGGGGAGTGCCGTGTGGGAGAAGAAGAAGGAAGCCGCAAAAAGCTGATCTGGAACTATCAGGGTTTACGGCAGGCCACACGGTGTTCTTGAGGGTGCACCCGCAGCAGATGCACGCATGGATGGCGTACTTGGCAGCAGGATGACAGACGACAGGCGAAATTATCAGACAAATAGAGTGCAACGCCCTGCCCTGTCATGCCGGCCTACTTGCCTGCGCCCGCCGCCTTTTTCTCGCCGATGCGGCTTTCCTTGCCCGCGATGAGCTTGGCGATGTTCGCGCGATGCCGCCAGAACAGCAGCACGCTCATGGCGAGGATGGCGAGCGCGACGATGCGCGGGCCGAACATGAACACGTAGTAGAGCGGCGCGAACACGGCGGCCGCCAGCGCCGCGAGCGACGAGTAGCGCGTAAAGAACGCGACGATGAGCCAGGTGGCGAGCGTGGCGGCACCGAGCACCGGATTCACGGCGAGCAGGACGCCGGCCGCGGTGGCGACACCCTTGCCGCCCTTGAAACGGAAAAACACCGGATACAGGTGGCCGAGGAACACGGCGATCGCCGCGAGCGCGACGGCGGCGTCGCCCAGACCGTAACGCGGCCCGAAGCGCACGACGAGCCAGACGGCCAGCCAGCCCTTGAACGCGTCGCCGATCAGCGTGAGGATCGCGGCCTTCCTGTTGCCGCTGCGCAGCACGTTGGTCGCGCCGGGATTGCCGGAGCCGTAGGAGCGCGGATCGTCGAGGCCCATGAAGGCGCTCACGATCACGGCGAACGAAACCGAGCCGATCAGATAGGCGAGAACGGCGACGAACAGGTTGTACATGCACGAAACCCGGATGAAGTGGAACGATGCGCGCCGGGCGCCAGCGAAGGTCGCCGCCGCCCGGCCACGCGCGACGGCGCCCATTCTACCGAAGCGCGGGCGTGCCCTGCCCGCGCAGACGGCACAAGCACGCACAACCCAGGGTAAATCAGGGAAGCAACGGGAACGGGCGGGGAATGCGCCCAGCGGGCGTCGCGCCTCGTTTGACGGTTACTCGACACTCGCGCACTGCACCGGCTTCGCGTTCAGCAGCGAAGTGAGCACCGCGGGCGCGAGGCTCACGAGATAGCCGCGGCGGCCGCCGTTGAGCCAGATCTCGTCGAGTTCGAGGATGGTCGACTCGACATACACGGGCATGGCTTTCTTCGTGCCGAACGGCGACGTGCCGCCCACCAGATAGCCCGAATGGCGGTTCGCGACTTCGGGCTTGCAAGGCTCGATGCGCTTCGCGCCGATCTGCCGCGCGAGATTCTTCGTCGACACCTTGCGGTCGCCGTGCATGAGGACGATGAGCGGCTTCGCGTGCTCGTCCTCCATCACGAGCGTCTTGACGACGCGATGCTCGTCCACGCCGAGCTGGCGCGCGGATTCTTCCGTGCCGCCATGCTCGACATACTCGTAGGGATGCTCGCCGAATGCGACGCCCGCGCGGCGCAGCATCTGCGTGGCGGGCGTTTCGGACACGTGTTTCGTTTTGCTCATCGGCGCATTGTAATCGCACGGCCTGCAACGACTGCGCCAAACGCGTATGCCACGGTCAGCCGCGCGGATGATGCTTCTCGTGCAGCAGACGCAGCCGCTCGCGCGCGACGTGCGTATAGATCTGCGTCGTGGAGATGTCGCTGTGGCCGAGCAACAGCTGCACGACCCGCAGGTCCGCGCCGTGATTGAGCAGGTGCGTGGCAAAGGCGTGGCGCATCGTGTGCGGCGAGAGCGGCGCATGGACGCCCGCCGCCGCTGCGTGGCGCTTGATGATGTGCCAGAACTGCTGGCGCGTCATGCCTTCGGCGCGCGCGGTCACGAAGAGCGCGTCGGCCGTGCGCGCGCCGAGCAGCGCCGGCCGCGCCTCGCGCAGGTAGCGCTCGATCCACGCGTGCGCCTCCTCGCCGAACGGAATGAGCCGCTCCTTCGAGCCCTTGCCGAGCACGCGCACGACGCCTTCGTTCATGCCCACCTCGACCGTCTTGAGCGTGACGAGCTCGGTCACGCGCAGGCCGCTCGCGTACATCAGTTCCAGCATCGTGCGATCGCGCAGGCCGAGCGGCGTCTCGACGTCGGGCGCGCCCAGCAGCGCCTCGACCTGCGCCTCGCTCAAGGTCGACGGAAAGCGTGGCGCCTGCTTCGCCGAGCGGATGCGCACGGTCGGGTCCGAATGCACGCGCTGCTCGCGCAGCGCCCAGCCGTAGTAGCGCCGAAACACCGAAAGGCGCCGGTTCGCCGAAGTGGATTTATCGTCCTTGCGGCGCGCGCTGTAGGCGAGCAAATCGTCTTCGTGGGTCGTGTCGAGCGCGTTGGAGCGCTCGCGCGCGAGCCACTGCGCGAACAGGCGCAAATCGCGCCGGTAGGCGTCGAGCGTGTTGCGCGAGAGACCGTGCTCGAGCCACATGGCGTCGCAGAACGTGTCGATGGCGCTCAGGCTCGATACCAGCGCTTCGGCCGCGGCGGGGTCGAGTGCTTCCGTTTCGTCGGCGGCATCGCTTGCGGCAAGCGGCGGCGGGTTCGTCGTCATCGTCATTCTGTTATCGCAGCTCAAACCGGTTCGACGTGCATTCGTGGGCGAGCAGCCAGCGCTTCACGTCGCGAAAGAAGCCTTCGCCGCCGTGATGCGCGAAGCCGCCGAGGCCGCTCGCCGACACCACGCGATGACACGGGATCACGAGCGGAAAGGGATTGTCGCCGCATGCCTGGCCCACGGCGCGCGGGCTGTGCCCGCCAATGCGCTGCGCGAGTTCGCCGTAGGTGAGGACTTCGCCCGCTTCGATTGCGCAGATGCCGTCCCACACGCGCCGCTGGAATCCGGTGCCAAGCGGTGCGAGCGGCAGGTCGAAAGCGGCGTCGGCGTTCTCGAAATAGCGGCCGATCTGCGCGGCCGCGCGCGCGGCGAGTTCGCAATCGGGCTCGACGCTCGCCGTCTGTCCCGGCAGATAGACGATCTCGCGCAGCGCTTGCCCGAGCGTGCGGATGCCGACCTTGCCGAACGGCGCGTCGATCACTGCGTTGAACATCGTCGTCTCCCGTCGATTCGGAGTCAGCGCTTCAGCGCTCACTCCGATCCCATGCAAAGCCGTGCGCGGACGTTGCACGCCATGGTGCCGCGTTGTGCGCGCGATTGCCAGCGCGCCGTCGTCCCGTTTCGGGTCCATGCCCGCCTCCGCCGTCTTCATCCGCATCACGCCGCTTCGAGCGCCCAAAGCACGTGCTCGCGCACGACGGCCGACTCGTCGTGCGCGCGCTCGCGCAGCGCCTTCACGATCGCGGCGCGCGCGGCGTCGCGCCCGATGTCCGCGCCTTCGCGCGTTGCGCGCAGCGCATTGCCCATCGCCACCGCGATATTGCGCGACCAGCTTTCATAGCCGATGCGCCGTATCGCGCTGCCCTGCATGCGCTCGTCGAACTGCGCCGCGCTCCAGCCGAACAGGTCGACGAGACTGGCGCGATCGAGCCCATGACGCACGTCGAAATCCGCCACGGGCGCGGCCTTCGCGAACTTGTTCCATGGACACACGAGCTGGCAGTCGTCGCAGCCATACACACGATTGCCGATCAGCTCGCGCAGTTCCAGGGGAATACTGCCCTTCAGCTCGATCGTGAGATAGGAGATGCAGCGGCGCGCATCCACGCGATACGGCCCGGTGATCGCGCCCGTCGGGCACGCGTCGATGCAGCGCGTGCAACTGCCGCAATGCGCGCCCGGCGTTTCGGGCGCAGCGCCGGCTGCGCCGTGTTCGGGTGCGTCGGCGTCGGTGGGCAGCGGCACGTCCACGTAGATCTCGCCGAGAAAGAACAGCGAGCCCGCGTCGCGCTGCAGGAGCAGCGTGTGCTTGCCGCGCCAGCCCACGCCCGCCTTCTGCGCAAGCTCGACTTCGAGCACCGGCGCGGAGTCGGTGAACACGCGAAAACCGAAATGGCCGATCTCGGCCTCGATACGCCCGGCAAGTTGCTGCAGCCGCGCGCGCAACACCTTGTGGTAGTCGCGGCCGCGCGCATAGACCGACACGACGGCGGCATGCGGATCGGCGAGACGCGCGTGCTCGCGCAGACGCCAGTCGGCGTGAATGCTTTGATGGGCAACGTTTGTGCCAATTTCGGCGCCAGCGCTCTCGCGGTGATCAGGCCCACCTTGCGAAGCACTTTCGTGCGTCTTTCCCGCTGCATTCGGCGCGAGCGTATCGATGGGCATATAGGCCATGCGTGCGGTGATCACGCGTCGCGTGCCGGCCACAAGCTCGGCTGGCCGCGCGCGTTTCATCCCATGTTTGGCCATATAATCCATCTCGCCGTGGCAGCCCGCTTCGAGCCACGCGGCGAGGCCCGCCTCGGCATGGGAAAGGTCGGTGTCACTGATACCGATCGCACCGAACCCCAGCTCGCGCCCCCACGTCCGGATGCGCGCCGCGAGCGCGGCGAGCGCCGCCTCATCGAGCGGCATGGCCTGCCCGGCAGCAGGCGCAGACGAATCTCGCGGCGCACGTGCCTGAACATGCGCCTGAGCGGACGTCGGGTCGAGCGCCTCCGAAGACGCGCGCGCATCCTGCGCGGAGTTGGGAGGGGAATGCGTGGGGTTCATGACGTCATTTTACGAGAATGCCCGACACGCCCGGTCACGACCACGCGCCGCTTTCGCTTGATCCCTCCGCCGAGGTTCTCCTCGAGCGCCGTTTCGATCTCGCCGATGCCGACGCCACCGACGCCTTCGGCGCACGCTTTGCGCACGCGCTCGATTCGCTGCGCGCGAATCCGGTGGAAAACCACGGCGCGCCGCCCTTTCACGGCCTGCACGTGCAGTTGCACGGCGACCTCGGCGCGGGCAAGACCTCGCTCGTGCGCGCCACATTGCGCGCGCTCGGCCACACGGGCCGCGTGCGCAGCCCCACCTACACGCTCGTCGAACCGTACACGGTCGCAACGCCAGGCAAGCCGCATGGGGAACTCCAGCTTTATCACTTCGATCTGTACCGTTTCAGCGATCCGGCCGAATGGGCCGACTCGGGCTTTCGCGAATATTTCGCGCAAGATGCGGTATGCCTCGTCGAATGGCCGCAACGCGCGGGCGGCCTGCTTGGCGTACCCGACCTCGTGTTCTCGCTGGAGCCGGACGCAAGCGGCGCAGGCCGCGTGCTCACCGCCTACGCATACAGCGCATCAGGAAAGGCATGTCTAGAAAGATGTTAATCAAACCGTTCCGCTCGATCGAATCGGCCGCCACCGCCACGCACAACTGGCGTCGCCGGCAGATTCTGAAGGCGGGCGCCTCCACGCTCGTGCTCGGTCTTGCCGTGCCGCGCCTCGCGTGGGCCACTTCGGTCATCGGCGTGCGCGTGTGGCCCGCGCGCGACTACACCCGCGTCACCATCGAATCGGACCAGCCGCTGCAGAACACGCAGCAACTGCTGCAGGGCCCCGATCGCCTCGTCGTCGATCTCACCGGGCTCGATCTCGACGACGCGCTCAAGAACCTCGTCTCCAAGATCACGCCGAACGATCCGCAGATCCAGGCCGTGCGCGTGGGCCAGTATCAGCCGCACGTGGTGCGCATGGTGTTCGACCTCAAGGGCGGCGTGAAGCCCCAGGTGTTCACGCTCGCCCCGATCGGCTCGTACAGGTACCGGCTCGTGTTCGACCTCTACCCGGCGGTCGCGCCCGACCCGCTCATGGACCTGCTGGCGCAAACCGAGCGCAAGCAGCAGCAGCTCGACGCTCACCAGGCGATGAAGGACAGCGCCCCGCCGTCCACGCCGTCCACGCTCGCGGGCCCGAACACGCCGCCCGCGCACGACAACAGCGACGCGTTTTTCGAGCGCTACGCGCAAAACGACGCGGGCGCCCCGCCCGGCGCGCCGCGTGCCGCGCCGCCAGTGCCCCCGGCGGTGCTCGCGCCGCGTCCGGGCAAGCCTGCCGCGCCGAAGCCGCCCGTCGTCGCCCAGCGCAACAACGACAATGACGACGACAGCGCGAGCGGCGACAACTACGGCTTCACCGCGCCGAAGTCCAGCCGGGGCGGCACCACGCGCCTGCTGACGGTCGCGATCGATCCGGGCCACGGCGGCGAGGATCCGGGCGCGATCGGCAGCGCGGGCACCTACGAGAAGCACGTCGCGCTCGACATCGCGAAGAAGCTGCGCGCGAAAATCGACGCCCAGCCCAACATGCGCGCGATGATGACGCGCGACGCCGACTTCTTCGTGCCGCTGAACGTGCGCGTGCAGAAGGCGCGCCGCGTGGGCGCGGACCTGTTCGTCTCGATTCACGCCGACGCGTTCACCACGCCCGAGGCGCGCGGCTCGTCGGTATTCGCGCTTTCCGAGCACGGGGCATCGAGCGCCGCGGCGCGCTGGATGGCGAACAAGGAGAACGCGTCGGACCAGATCGGCGGCATCAGCGTGCAGACGGCCGACGCCGCCGTGAACCGCGCGCTCTTCGACATGTCGACGACGGCGCAGATCCGCGACTCGCTGCGTTACGGCGGCTTCGTGCTCAACGAGGTGGGCGAAATCAACAAGCTGCACAAGGGCTCGGTCGAGCAGGCAGGCTTTGCCGTGCTCAAGGCGCCCGACATTCCGTCGATCCTCGTGGAGACGGCCTTCATCAGCAATCCCGAAGAAGAGAGCAAGCTCAACGACGATGCCTATCGCGACAAGATGGCGAACGCGATTCTCAAGGGCATCAAGCGCTATTTCGCGGCCAATCCGCCGCTTGCGAAGAGCCGCATGACCTGAGCCGCGCGAGGCATCCGGCGGCTTCGGAAGCGCCGCGCGAGCCTTCGGGCTGGCGCGGCGTTTTCATCCGGCGCGCGGGCGTTACGAGCGCACGGCCCCGAGACGCTGCTTGACCCAGCCCCCGAACACGTTGACGGCGAGACCGCCCATCACGAGCACGGCGCCGCCGATCTCGGCCGCGCTCAACTGCTCGCCGAGCAGCAGCGACGCCGAGGCGAGCCCGACGATCGGCACGAGCAGCGAGAACGGCGCCACCTGGCTGGCGGGATACTTCGAAAGCAGGCGGCTCCAGAGGCTATAGCCGATGAGCGTCGCCACGAACGCGAGATAGACGATCGCGCCCACCGACGCCACGCCGATGCCCGAAAGCGCAGCCACGATGCGCTGCGACCCTTCCATCCAGTACGAGAGCACGAGAAACGGCAGCGGCGGCACGAGGCTCGCCCATACCACGAGGCCGACGAGATCCACCTTGCCCACCTTCTTCGTGACGATATTGCCGAGCGCCCACATGCAGGCCGCGCACAGCGTGAGCACGAAACCGGCGACGGTCATGCCTTGCGCACCGCCGCCCATCGACTGCGCGCCGATCAGCGCGAGACCGCCGGCGGCGATCAACAAGCCGATGACGTTCTGCGCGTGAAAGCGCTCGCGCAGAAACACCGCCGCAAAACCGAGCGTGAAGAACGCCTGCGCCTGCAGCACGACCGAAGCGAGGCCCGCGGGCATGCCCACGTACATGGCAGTGAAGAGAAACGCGAACTGGCCGAGCGAGATGGTCGCGCCATAGGCGAGCAGCCAGCGCAGCGGCATTCGCGGGCGCTTCACGAACAGCACCGCGGGGAACGCCGCCAGCATGAAGCGCAGCGCGCCGAGCAGGAGCGGCGGCACGCCGTGCAGCCCCACCTTGATCACGACGAAATTCACGCCCCACGCGAGCACCACCACCAGCGCGAACAACAGGTCCTTCGGCGACATCCCCCTCCCTCCTTTTTGCGTCATCCCTCTTCTTCGAAGCGGCGATCTTACCGCCTCGCGCCACTTCGTGACGTCCAGCGCCGTGCCGCCGGCGCCGGGCCCCTGGGTTGGCCGCACGCCGGGAAAGCCAGCGTTAGAATGGGCGCCAGCCTCGCGCGCGGCCTGCCCGCGCCGATTTCGACGATAACCTGCGCCGTCCGACTCATCCAGGAAGCCTCATGTCCTCATCGATCAAAGCGGTTCTCAAGCCTCATCAACGCGACATCGGCAATCTCTATGTGCGCCGCGTGCTGCCCGCGCTCGCCGCACGCCTCGTCGGTCCGTTCATCTTCTTCGACCACATGGGCCCTGCCACGCTCGCGCCCGGCTCAGGCGTGGACGTGCGCCCGCATCCGCATATCGGGCTCGCCACGGTCACCTATCTCTTCGATGGCGCGCTCATGCATCGCGACAGCATCGGTTCCAGCCAGAAGATCGTCCCCGGCGACGTGAACTGGATGACGGCCGGACGCGGCATCGTCCACTCCGAGCGCACGCCCGATGAAGACCGCGCCACCGGCCTCACCATGCACGGCATCCAGACCTGGGTGGCGCTGCCGCTCGATCGCGAAGACACCGAGCCGTCGTTCTTCCATCACGCCGCCGCCACGCTGCCCGAAATCGCGCGCAACGGCGTCACGATGCGTGTGATCGCAGGCACGGCGTTCGGCGCGACCTCGCCGGTCGAGACCTTTTCCGGCACGCTCTACGTCGCCGCAGATTTCGCGCCGGGCAGCGCATTCGCGCTCGACGCGGAGCACGAAGAGCGCGGCGTGTATCTCGTGGAAGGCGATCTCGCGCTCGACGGCACGCCGCTCGAGCCATACACGATGGCCGTGCTGGTGCCGGGCGAAACCGTCACGCTCTCGAGCGCGAAGGGGGCACGCGTGATGCTGCTCGGCGGGGAAAAGCTCGAAGGCGAGCGCTTCATCGAATGGAACTTCGTGGCAAGCTCGCGCGAGAAGATCGAAGCCGCGAAGGAGGCCTGGACACGCCAGGAAATGGGGCATGTTCCCGGCGAAACGGAATGGATTCCGCTGCCGGAGAAGAAGCCGCGCTAAAGGCTCGCCGCTTTCGGCGGATGATTGAAACCCGGGCGTTTCGTCCCCAACTAGCGATACGACGGATTTCCCAACGAGGACGCAATGGACACCACTCTCGCCACTTTTGAAAAAGACGTGATCGAAGCGTCGGCGCTCGCGCCGGTGCTGGTCGACTTCTGGGCGCCCTGGTGCGGCCCTTGCAAGAGTCTCGGCCCGATGCTCGAAAAGCTCGAGGCCGAATACGCGGGCAAATGGAAGCTCGTGAAGGTGAACGTCGACGAGAACCAGGAACTCGCCGCGCACTTCGGTGTGCGCAGCATCCCGCACGTCGTGGCGTTCGCGGACCGCCAGGCGGTCGATCAGTTCGTGGGCGTGCTGCCCGAAGGCCAGCTGCGCCAGTTCCTCGACGGCCTGATCCCCGACGGCGTCGAGGCCGCGCGCCGCGCCGCGCAGGAAGCGCTGGCCGAAGGCCGCCGCGACGAGGCCTATGAAGCGCTGCAGGCCGCGCTCGCGTTCGATCCGGGCAACGACGAGGTGCGCATGGACCTGATCGAGATGCTGCTCGCCGACAACCGCGCCGACGACGCGCAAAAGGAAGTCGAGCTGCTCTCGCCGAAGACCACGCAGGGCATCGACGCGCGCTTCAATGCGCTCAAGACGCGCCTCGACGCGCTCGACGCCGCCGCCGACCTGCCGCCCACCGATGCGCTCGAAGCCCAGGTCGCCGCCCACCCCGGCGATCTCGAAGCGCGCTTCGATCTGGCGAACGCGCTGATCGCGCGGCGCAAGTACGCGGGCGCGCTCGAGCATCTGCTGGAGATCGTGAAGCGCGACCGCGCCTTCCGCGACGACGTGGGCCGCAAGACCATGCTTTCGGTGTTCGATCTCGCGGCACATCAGCCGCAGCTCGTGAGCGAGTGGCGGCGCAAGCTGAGCGCGACGCTGAACTGAACTCGCACGCGAGGACGCGGCGTGCGTCCTCGCGTGACACGCTCGCCTTGCGTTCAGCCGGCTACGCCTGCTGAACCCGCCCGTACTGGTCGTCGAAACGCACGATATCGTCCTCGCCGAGATAACAGCCCGACTGCACCTCGATGATCTCGAGCGCCGTCTTGCCTGGATTCTCGAGCCGGTGCGTCATGCCTAGCGGGATATAGGTCGATTCGTTTTCGGAAAGCAGGAGCACCTCGTCGCCGCGCGTCACGCGCGCCGTGCCGCGCACCACGGTCCAGTGCTCCGCGCGGTGGTGATGCATCTGCAACGAAAGCCGGCCGCCCGGCTTGACCACGATGCGCTTGACCTGAAAGCGCTCGCCCTGATCGACCGAGTCGTACCAGCCCCATGGGCGCTCCACGCGCCGGTGCTGCCGCGCCACCTCGCTGTGCTGCGCCTTGAGCCTCGTGACCACTGCCTTGACGTCCTGAACGCGGTCCTTCGCGACAACGAGCACGGCGTCCGCGGTCTCGACCACCACCATGCCCCGCACGCCCACGCAGGCAACGAGGCGGCCGTCCGAATGCACGAAGGTATCCGCCGCATCCTCGAACAGCACGCGCCCGCGCGCGACGTTGCCGTTCCCGTCCTTCTCCGAGACCTGCCACAGGGCGTCCCACGCCCCGACGTCCGACCAGCCCGAACGAAGCGGCACCACCACGCCGGCGAGCCGCGCATTCACGCCAACCGACTCCATCACTGCGTAGTCGATCGAATCGGACGGACAGGCGGCGAGCGCGTCGCGGTTCAAGTGGACGGTGCCGTCAGCGTCGACACAGGCATTAGCGAAGGCCGCCGCGCACTGCGCCGCGATGAGCGGCCGGCTGTGCGCGATCGCCGCGAGCCAGACCGATGCGCGCACAACGAAAATCCCGCTGTTCCAAAGATAGTTGCCCGAAGCAACATAGCTGGCCGCGCGCCCGGCGTCGGGCTTCTCCACAAAATGCTCGATGCTGCGCGCGCCGCTGCTGCCAAGCGGCAAACCCGCGCCGATGTAGCCGTAGCCCGTTTCGGCACGCTGCGGCGGCACGCCAAGCGTGACGATGGCGCCGCGCGCCGCGTGCGTCACGGCCTCTTCGACTGCGGCCGCAAACGCGGCGCCATCGGCGATCAGATGGTCGGCGGGCATGGCAACGAGCACGGGATCGGCGTCGCCGCTGGCGGCAAGCGCCACCGCCGTCAGCGCGGGCGCCGTGTTGCGCGCGAGCGGTTCGAGCACGAAGCGGGCAGCCATGCCGCTGCGGCCAAGACGGTCAGCGGTCAGATGGCGCAAGTCCTCGCTGCTCACGACGAATGGCGCAGCCTTGCGAACCGCCGTGTGCGATTCCGGCAGCGAGGTGGCCGCATGCGGGAACACGCCGTCGAGGCGCCGTACAGTCGCCTCGAGCAGCGACTCGCCGTCGAGCAGATCGATCAGTTGCTTGGGGCAGTGTTCGCGCGAAAGCGGCCATAGCCGCGTGCCGGAACCGCCCGCCAGCACAACGGGCTGAACGACGAGTTCGGCGTCGCCTTCGCTGGTCGCGGCTATCAGGCCGGCAGATGTCACATCGTTGTTCATTCGAGTCCCTCCCCCGAAGTCATGCACCGAGTCTCGTTATTGGTTGGCGTACGGGTGACATTTGAACAATACGCAGCGCGCGGCTCTGTACGCGCAGCCACATTGATCGCACGGCACGCAGGCAAATTTCTCCTTGGGACGGGGCCGCGGTCATCGCGCGGTCATTGAGCAGTCATCGCGCAGTCATCGTTATGTGCGGCAACGCACGAAGCGCGAAGACGGCCGCGCAAGGTGATGTTTCACATCCGAACGTTTTTGCGACAGTGTCGGCGGCGCCCCAACAGAAGCGAATCAAAACCGCGTCGCTGCAAAGGCAGGCGCACAACGCGCTCAAGGCGACGGTCCAACGATGTTTCAGCAAGGACTCATTTTTCGCGCATCCGGGTGAGCAGCGAAAGTCGCCATATAAATCAAGGCGTTGGCGGCATCAAATTCTAGCGACTTCGCAAACGGGGCCGCGCTGGCGTTGTACAAAACTGAAACAATAATGCGGCTTTGTGTCCCCTCGGAAATCGCTTGCGCCGCGCAGAACCGCAAGCGCCTTCACTTTCGCGGATGCTGGCACAACCCCTGCTAAGTAGAGTTCGCCACACAGGCGTAGATGCCGACAAGCAAGATCGCAAAACGCCAACGTGGCTTATGGGGCCGGCGCAACGAACGAATAGCCGTACGGGTAACGGCGATAACAAACCATTCGGTAGCCGGAAGCAGAAAAACAGGAGGCGGCAAACGCCGCTTTACGCGAGGACCGATCATGTTGACCCTTCAATCCGATCTGCACGGCAATCATCTGCTGGGCGCACTTCCGTCAAACGAATGGCAGGCGTTGGCGCCGCATCTCGAACTCGTTCAACTGCGCACTGAACAGCTGCTCTGCGATTGCGGCCAGCGCATTCATCACGTGTACTTTCCGACGACCGCCGTCATCTCGATGCTCACGACCATGGAGGACGGCAGTTCCGTCGAAATTGCGGCGGTGGGCCGGGAAGGCATGACCGGCGTGCCCGTGCTGACCGGTGGCGAAACGATGCCGAACCGCGTGCAGGTGCAAAGTTCGGGCTTCGCGTACCGCATCAGCGCACAGGCGCTCAAGCAGCAGTTTGCGCGCTCGGACCTCCTGCGCCGCATTACGCTGCTGTACATGCATGCCCTGCTCACGCAGATCGCGCAGACGGCCGCCTGCAACCGCCACCACTCGCTGAGCAGGCAGCTGTGCCGGTGGCTGCTGATCGAAGTGGACCGCGTGGACTCCAACGATCTGAGCGTGACGCAGCAACTGATCGCCGACATGCTCGGCGTGCGCCGCGAAGGCGTCACGGAAGCCGCCGGCAAGCTGCATGACGAAGGTCTGATCCACCACAGCCGCGGCAAGATCCGCGTACTCGACCGCAAGCGCCTCGAAGCGCGCGCATGCGAGTGCTACGGTCTCGTGCGCCGCGAGTTCGATCGCCTGCTGCCGCGCCTGCACGAAGCGGAAGCGGTCGAATAAGGCGGCCGGCGCGCGCGGTACGTTCGCTTTCCAGCGCGATACGAAGGCGTGCCTTATCAGGCACGCTTTCTTGCGCGCCTGCGCCCCGCTTTAACGCCCGCTGGACTGATGCGCCAATGCGCGCAGCACGTACGAAGCCGCCGCGAAGCCAAAGCTCGCCGTCACGCACACGCTCGAACCAAAGCCCGCGCAGTTCAGCCCGACCGGACCGTGATGACCCGGCGACGTGGTGACGTGCTCGGCCTCGGCGTCGATATCGCACACGGCCGCCTCGGGATAGATGAGCGGCTCGTCCGAATACACCGCGCTCACCTTGAACCGGGCTTTCGGCCCGCGCGGAAAGCCGTGCTGCTTGCGCAACTGGCCGCGCACCTTGGAGAGCAGCGGGTCCTGGATCGTGAGCGCGAGGTCGTCGATGCGAATCCGCGTGGGATCGAGCTGCCCGCCCGCGCCGCCCACGGTGATGAGCGGCACGCGATGCTCCACGCACCAGGCGATCAGTGCGGTCTTGGTGCGCACGCTGTCGATGGCGTCGATCACGTAGTCGAAGCCGCCGCCCAGCAATGCATCAAAGTTCGACGGCTCGACGAAATCCTCGACAAGACGCACGTCGCAGGCCGGGTCGATGAGCTTGATGCGCTCGGCCATGGCCTCCACCTTGGGCTTGCCGTAGTTGCCGTCGAGCGCGTGGATCTGGCGGTTGGTGTTGCTCTCGGCCACGTTGTCGAGGTCGATCAGCGTGAGCTTGCCGATCGCGCTGCGCGCGAGCGCCTCGGCGGCCCACGAGCCCACGCCGCCAATGCCGATCACGGCAACGTGGGCGCGCTCGAACGCGTCGAGCGCGGGTGCGCCATAAAGCCGCGCGATTCCGCCGAACCGGCGGGCACGGTCGGCAACATCGTCGGCGGGGCTCGCGGTAAGATCGACGGAGCCGGCGGCAGGGGAAATCGGGGTACTGGACATGACGGTAGGCAATCGTAAGCGGACCTCGGACCGCTCACACGCTGCTGTCACGGTCCTCGCAAGACCCGTATTTTGCCTGATCGCGCCGAACGAGGCCGGGCGCCCCTCGCCGGGCGCCTTCCTCGCCTGTTCGACATTCGCCTGTTCGATATACTTGTCCGCATTGAAGCGTCTGCCTAAAAGATGACCTCCCTCGCCGATCTCCGCAAGACCTACTCGCTTGGCTCGCTCGACGCCGCCGACGTCGATCCCGATCCGATCCGCCAGTTCCAGACCTGGTTCGCCCAGGCGCTCGACGCGAAGCTGCCCGAGCCCAACGCCATGACCGTCGCCACGGTCGACGCACAAGGCCGCCCCGCCGCGCGCATCCTGCTCATCAAGGGCGTGGACGAGCGCGGCTTCGTGTTCTTCACGAACTACGAAAGCCGCAAGGGCCGCGAGCTGGGCGCGAATCCGCATGCGGCGCTGCTCTTTTACTGGATCGAACTGGAGCGTCAGGTTCGCATCGAGGGCAAGGTCGAACTCACGAGCGCCGAGGAAAGCGACGCCTACTTCAACTCGCGCCCGCTCGGCTCGCGCATTGGCGCGTGGGTCTCCGAGCAAAGCACGGTGATCGCGAACCGCAAGACGCTCGAGGCCCGCGAGCGCGAGATCGCCGCGCAGTATGGCGAGACGCCGCCGCGCCCGCCGCACTGGGGCGGCTACCGCCTCGTGCCGCAGGCCATCGAGTTCTGGCAAGGCCGCCCGTCGCGCCTGCACGACCGCATCCGCTACACGCGTGAGAGCGCGGGCGCGGCCTGGCGCATCGAGCGTCTCGCGCCCTGAGCGCATGCGCGCGGCGTAACACGCTTGCCGTACTTGCGCCGCGCACACCAGGTTTTCGTCTCACCGCTTTCGTTGCACGTCGTTCAGTAGCTCGCTGTTGCCATTACGCTGTTGCCAAAAAACCTGCATCGCAATTCGCTTTTGTCGTTGGGCACCGATCGTTCATCTGACACGGAGAGAAACGCATGTTCTGGGAGAAGAAACTCGCACAGTGGGTCGAAGAAGTGCGCAACAAGGCCGACTTGCCCGCCCGCCTCGTGCTCTGGAGCGGGCAGCAATACGACTTCGGCCACTTCGCCGCACCTGCCGTCACGCTCAAGGTCAATAGCGCGTCGGCGCTGCCGCTTCTGCTAACGCCGAGCCTCGACAATCTCGGCGAGGCCTACGTGAAGGGCAAGATCGACATCGAAGGCAAGCTCGCCGACATCATCAACATCAGCTATTCGCTCGCGCGCAACACCGTCACGAGCGCCGGCAAGCTCGCACGCGTGCGCCGCTATTTCACGCATTCGAAGTCCACGGACAAGCGGGCCATCCAGTACCACTACGACGTCTCGAACGCGTTCTACAAGCTCTGGCTCGACGAGAACATGGTCTATTCGTGCGCCTACTTCGAGAACGGCGACGAAGACCTCGCCACCGCCCAGCTCAAGAAGATCGACCACATCCTCACGAAGATCCAGGTGAAGGAAGGTCAGACGCTGCTCGACATCGGCTGCGGCTGGGGCGCGCTCGTGCTGCGGGCGGCGCAGAAGTTCGGCGCGCGCTGCGTGGGCGTGACGCTCTCGCAGAACCAGTTCGATCTCGCCACCGCCCGCGTGAGGGCGGCGGGCCTCGAAGACCGCATCGAGATCCGCCTGCAGGACTATCGCGACGTCCAGGGCCAGTTCGACCGCATCACGAGCGTGGGCATGTTCGAGCACGTCGGGCGCAAGCATCTGCCGGGCTATTTCCGCAAGGTCCACGACCTGCTCGCCGACGACGGCGTCGCCATGAATCACGGCATCACCTCGTCGGACGCCGACTCGGGCGAAACGGCGCTCGGCGGCGGCGAGTTCATCGACCGCTACGTGTTCCCCGACGGCGAGCTGCCGCACATCGGCCTCGCGCTCGAAGCGGCGCAGCGCGGCGGCCTCGAAGCGGTTGACGTGGAAAGCCTGCGCCGTCACTATGCGCACACGCTCGATTTGTGGGCGGAGAATTTCGAGGCGCGCGCCGAGGAAGCGAAACAGCTCGTCGACGACGAGAAGTTCCGCATCTGGCGCGTGTATCTGGCGGGTTGCGCGTACGCGTTCGAGCACGACGACGTGTCGATCTTCCAGATCGTCTGCCGCAAGGCCGGCCGCAGCGCGAAGACGCTGCCGTGGTCGCGCCGGTATATGTACGAGAAGCCGCTCTGACGCAGGCGGCGGCGCGGTTCGCCGCGCCGCCGGCGTATCGACTGTTCGCGCAGTTGCGCCCGGTCCGGGCGGCTTCGCCCCGCGACCGCCATCACCACACCACCGCGCGACGCCACTGCATGAACGAACGCGACGACGGCCACGACCTGTTTGGCGACATGACGCCTGGGCCGGGCAACGATTCCCGCCGCAACGCCGTCGGCCCAGCCGCGCGCCCGGCTGCGCGCCGCAACGCGCCGAAAGCCGAAGCCCGCGCCGAGCCGCAGCCCGACCTGTTCGGCCTCGCGGCGCCTGTGCCAACGCCTGCGGCGAAGCCCGCCGCTCAGTCCGCGGCGCAGCGCCCGGCTCGCCCCACTCGCGAGAACGCCGCCGATGTGGATGCGCACGAAAAAGGCGAGCTGCGCCCCAAACCGCCGAAGCAGCCCGCATCCGGCACCGGCGCCCCCAAACGCCGCGGCCGCGGCGTGCTGCCCGCCGTGGCGACGCAAGACACGCTCGACGCCGCCGCCGCGCTGCCCGCGAGCGTGCGCCTCGGCACCTCGTCGTGGTCGTTTCCGGGCTGGCGCGGCATCGTCTACGGCGAGGACTACAGCCAGTCCAGGCTTGCCCGCGATGGCCTCTCGGCCTACGGGGCGCATCCGCTGCTGCGCTCGGTGAGCATCGACCGCTCGTTCTATGCGCCGCTTACCGTCACCGATTACCTGCGCTACGCGCAGCAGGTGCCGGACCACTTCCGCTTCATCGTGAAAGCGCCGGCGCTCGTCACCGACGCCAGTGTGCGCGGCGAGCGTGGCGAGCCCGTGTCCGCAAACCCCTGCTTTCTCAACGCGGAGCTGGCCGCGCGCGAATTCGTCGAGCCGTGCCTCGCGGGGCTCGGCGGCAAGGCCGGCGCGCTCGTGTTCCAGTTTCCGCCGCTGCCCGATCAGCTGCTAGCCGACCCGGCGGCGTTCGTCGAGCGGCTAGCCGCCTTCCTCGCCGCGCTGCCGCCACTGCCCCAATCGACCGGGCCGACCGCACCCGGCGACGGCCCCTGCTACGCCGTCGAGATCCGCGACGCGATCCTGCTCACGCCGCGCTTCGTTCGCACGCTGCGCGCCGCGGGCGTGCGCTACTGCGTCGGCCTGCACGCCCGCATGCCGGACCCGCTGCGCCAGGCCGCCGCGCTCGCGCTGATGGACGGCGAAACCCCGGCCGGCCCGCTGATCGTGCGCTGGAGCCTGCATAGCGGCTTCAGGTACGAGCAGGCGAAGGCGCGCTACGAGCCGTTCGACAAGCTGGTGGACGAAGACCCGCATACGCGCGTCACGCTCGCGGAACTGGCCGCGCGCTACGCGATGGCGGGCCAGCCCGTGCTGATCACGACCAATAACAAGGCGGAGGGATCGGCGCCGCTCACGTGCGCGAAGCTCGCGCGGGCGATTGCGGACGAGATGGAACGCTTGCGCGGGGAAATGGCGCCGGACGCCGCGCGCGACGCGACGCCGGACGAAACGCCGCCCGGCACGCAAGAAGACGAACAAAACGAAGACCGACGCGCGAAGCGGGATCGAAACCCGGGTACCGATCCCGCCTGCTGACGCTCATTCCGCCTTGAGCCGGTGCGCGAACTTCTGGCGGAACTTCGCGACCTTCGGCGCCACCACGAACGAGCAATAGCCCTGGTTCGGGTGCTGCGCGAAGTAGTTCTGGTGATACGCCTCGGCGGGGAAATAGTTGCCGTCGAGCGGCAGCACCTGGGTGACGATCTTGCCGTCGTACACGCCTTCTGCGGCCAGTTCGCGAATCGCCTGCTCGGCGGTCTCGCGCTGGGCCTCGGAGTGCGTGAAGATCACCGAGCGGTACTGCGTACCCACATCGTTGCCCTGGCGGTTCAGTTGCGTGGGATCGTGAATCGCGAAGAAGATGTCGAGAATCTCGCGATACGTGATCCTGGCGGGATCGAAGTCCACCTTCACGACCTCGGCGTGGCCGGTCTCACCGTCGCAGACCTGCTCGTAACCCGGGTTCGCCACGTGGCCGCCCGCGTAGCCCGACTCCACCGCACTCACGCCCTCCACGCGCAGATACACCGCCTCCAGGCACCAGAAGCATCCGCCGCCCAGGGTGGCCGTTTCGACTGTCTGACTCATGCTGTTCGCTCCTTTGATCGTGAATCCGGACGTAACTGCGGACGTAACTGCGGACGTAACCGCGGACGTAACTGCGGACGCCATCGCGGACCGCACCGGGAACACCGCTGCGCGGCGCCCCGCGCGACCCGCCATCCGCCGCTTCCGCTAAAATTGTGACAATTTGCCGATTTTCCACATGACGTTGATCCCGATTTCTGCTCCCGCCGCCGTGCGCGCGGTCCGTGAAGGCCTGCACCGATGATCCGACGCGCCAGCCCGCCCAATTTCGACGACGGCGCATTCCGCCGCGCGCTTGGCCAGTTCGCCACCGGCGTGACCGTGATCACGACGCGCGCGCCCGATGGCACGCTCATCGGCATCACGGCCAGCTCGTTCAATTCGGTCTCGCTCAATCCGCCGCTCGTGCTGTGGAGCCTCGCCACGCGCTCGGCGTCCATGCCTGTGTTCCGCTCGAACAGCCATTATGTGATCAATGTGCTCGCCGCGTCGCAGCTCGACCTGTGCAAGCGCTTTGCGACCGTCAAGGGCGACCGTTTCGAGGGCGTCTCGCACGCGGCCGGCGACACCGGCATGCCCGTGCTGGACGGCGCGATCGCATGGTTCGAGTGCCACAACCGCAGCCGCTACGACGAAGGCGACCACGTGATTTTCGTCGGGGAAGTGGAACGCTGCGGCGTACGCGAGGACGGCACGGAGGCTTCGCCGCTCGTGTTCTACGGCGGCGCGTTCCACCAGCTCCAGTCCCTCGCGGATAATTGACGGGGCGGGGCGCGCACCCCGTCGCTCCCGGTTATGCCGGCGCGCTCTTCGGCTCGCGCTGCGCGATCAGGTCCACGGGCACGCCCACTTCCACCTTGAGCGTCGTAAGGACGATGTTCGAGCGGATGTCCATCACGCCCGGCGCCTTGTATAGCTTGTTGAGCACGAAGTCCGAGTAGTGCTTGAGGTTGTGCGCGAGCACGCGCAGCAGGTAGTGCGTCTCGCCCGTCACCACATACGCCCCCACCACCTCCGGCCAGTCGCGCAGCGCCGTGACGAAGCGCTCGTGCCAGCTCTCCTGGTCGTTGCGCATCGATACCTGCACGAACGCCTCCATCTCGAAGCCGAGAATCTCCCGGTTCAGACTCGCGCGGTAGCGCTCCACCACCCCCTGCTCCTCGAGCAGCCGCAAACGGCGCAGGCACGCCGATGGCGAAAGCGAAATGCGCTCCGCCAGATCGAGATTACTGATCCGCCCCTCGTTTTGCAGCACGGCGAGAATACGGCAATCGGTAGCGTCCAGCGAGATTGCGTTCATATTTGGTCTCCATTCCCGTCTTGAGACAAATTATGTGCCAACAATCGAAGTTTGCGGCGCTTTTTTCGCAAGCACATTTCGCGCGGGGTTGCCTATCATTCGAAGCATAGCTTTGCATGGGACCGCCCTCAGCGCTTAAGCGCCAGGTGCGGCCGACATGGAGACGATGCAGACGCAAGCCGGCTTTGACATGACACAGATCAAAGACATTTCCCCCCCGATTCACCCCGAAACGCCCGTCTGGCCCGGCGATACGCCCGTTGGCGTCGAGCGCGTATGGCGCATGGAGGCCGGCTCGCCGGTCAACGTCGCGCGTGTGACGCTCTCGCCGCACACCGGCGCGCACACCGACGCCCCGCTGCATTACGACGCCGAAGGCGCGCCGATCGGTGCGGTGCCGCTCGACACGTATATCGGCGCATGCCGCGTAATTCATTGCGTGGGCGCCGCGCCGCTCGTGCTGCCCGAACACGTGAAAGGCGCGCTTCCGGACGTCCCGCCGCGCGTGCTGCTGCGTACCTACGCGCACGCGCCGCAGGACCGCTGGGACAGCCAGTTCTGCGCCGTGGCGCCGGAAACGATCGATCTGCTCGCTGCGCACGGCGTGCGTCTCATCGGCATCGACACGCCCTCGCTCGACCCGCAGGAGTCGAAGACGATGGCCGCGCATCACCGCATTCGCGCCCATGGCATGGCGATCCTCGAAGGCGTCGTGCTCGACGCCGTCGCGCCCGGCGACTACGAACTGATCGCCCTGCCGCTGAAGTTCTCGACGCTCGACGCCAGCCCCGTGCGCGCCGTGCTGCGCGCGTTGCCGCAAGCCGCCGCCAGCTGAATCCCCGCTCAATCCGACACAGAACGAAACACAGACATGAACGACCGCAACGAAGCCCTGGCAGCCGATCGCGCCGATCCGCTCGCCGCCCTGCGCGAGCAATTCACGCTCGCGGCCGGGACCCTCTATCTCGACGGCAACTCGCTCGGCGTGCCGCCCTCGGCCTCTGCCGCGCGCGCGCAGGCCGTGATCGGCGGCGAATGGGGCGAAGGCCTCATCCGCAGCTGGAACACGGCGGGCTGGTTCGCCATGCCCAGGCGTCTGGGCAACAAGCTCGCGAAGCTGATCGGCGCGGCCGGCGACGAAGTCGTCGTCACCGACACCATCTCGATCAACCTCTTCAAGGCGCTTTCCGCTGCGTTGCGCGTGCAGAACGCGCGCGACCCGAAGCGCCGCGTGATCGTCTCGGAGCGCTCGAACTTTCCGAGCGACCTGTACATCGCGCAGGGACTCATCGAGCAGCTCGACCGCGGCTACGAGCTGCGCCTCGTCGACGATCCTGCCGAACTGCGCGCCGCGATCCGCGAAGACGTGGCGGTGGCGATGATCACGCACGTGAACTACCGCACGGGCGAGATGCACGACATGCACGCGCTCACCGGGCACATTCACGCGCAGGGCGCGCTCGCGCTGTGGGATCTCGCGCATTCGGCGGGCGCCGTGCCGGTCGACCTGAACGGCGCGAACCCCGACTACGCCGTGGGCTGCACGTACAAATATCTGAACGGCGGCCCCGGCTCGCCCGGTTTCGTGTGGGTGCCGAAGCGCCATCAGGAGGCGTTTTCGCAGCCGCTCTCGGGCTGGTGGGGCCACAAGTCGCCGTTCGAGATGGACCCTGTCTATCGCCCGGACAACGGCATCGGCCGCTATCTGTGCGGCACCCAGCCGATCGTGTCGATGGCGCTCGTCGAATGCGGTCTCGACGTGTTCCTGCAGACCGACATGCAGGCCGTTCGCCGCAAGTCGCTCGCGCTCACCGATCTCTTCATCGAACTGGTCGAGACGCGCTGCAAGGAATACGGCCTCACGCTCGTCACGCCGCGCGAACACGCCCAGCGCGGCTCGCACGTGAGCTTCGAGCATCCCCACGGCTATGAGGTGATGCAGGCGCTGATCGCGCGCGGCGTGATCGGCGACTATCGCGAGCCGCGCGTGCTGCGCTTCGGCTTCACGCCGCTGTATCTGCGTTACGTCGATGTGTGGGATGCCGTGGAAACGCTGCGCGACGTGCTCGCGACCGGGTCCTGGCGCAAACCCGAATTCGCCGAGCGCGGCGCGGTCACCTGAGGAGCGGCAGATGAACGATCACATGCAAATCCCGGGCATGCCCGACGCGGGTGAAATCGCGCGTGACACCCACGGCGCCGCACGTGGCGGCTGCCCGTTCGGACACGGCGCCGCCGCGCCCGCTGCGCAAGCGCCTGAGGCGCAAGGCGAAGGCTGGCACGACGCGCAACTCGACTTCTCGAAGTCGATGAGCTATGGCGACTACCTCGCGCTCGACGCGGTGCTTAACGCACAGCATCCGCTCTCGCCCGACCACAACGAGATGCTGTTCATCGTGCAGCATCAAACGAGCGAGCTGTGGATGAAGCTCGCGCTCTACGAATTGCGCGCGGCGCTCGCCAACGTGCACCGCGACGCGCTGCCGCCCGCGTTCAAGCAGCTCGCGCGCGTCTCGCGCATCATGGAGCAGCTCGTGCAGGCGTGGAGCGTCCTCTCGACGCTCACGCCTTCCGAGTACACGGCCATGCGGCCGTATCTGGGCGCGTCGTCGGGCTTCCAGTCGTATCAATACCGGCAGATCGAGTTCCTGCTCGGCAACAAGAACGCGCAGATGCTCAAGCCGCACGAGCATCGGGCCGAGATTTTCGAGCAGGTGAAAGCAACCCTCGAAGCCCCCTCGTTCTATGACGAAGTGATCCGCCTGCTCGCGCGGCGCGGCTTTGCGATCGCGCCCGGGCGCCTGAACCGCGACTGGACCCTGCCGACCGAACACGACGCCAGCGTCGAGGCAGCGTGGCTCGAGGTGTACCGCAATCCTTCGGAGTACTGGGATTTGTACGAGATGGCCGAGGAACTCGTCGATCTCGAAGACGCGTTCCGTCAATGGCGCTTTCGCCACGTGACGACGGTCGAGCGCATCATCGGCTTCAAGCAGGGCACGGGCGGTACGAATGGCGCGCCGTATCTGCGCAAGATGCTCGATGTCGTGCTCTTTCCCGAGCTGTGGCACGTGCGCACGGTGCTGTAACGCGATTCGCCCCGCTCAAAAGAAAATGCCCGCCAGGCGATGGCGGGCATTTTTTGCGTGGGAACGCGTGAGGCTTAGACCACCACGGTCTGCGCTTCGCCTGCCTGGCTTGCGCGCACGAAGCCGATCTTCCAGACCTGCTCGCCGGCGGCTGCGAGCAGCGCGGCGGCGGCATCGGCCTGATCCGCCGCCACGACCACGGCCATGCCGATGCCGCAGTTGAACACACGGTGCATTTCCGCATCGGCCACGCCGCCGTGCTTTTGCAGCCACGTGAAGAGCGGCGGCAGCGGCCATGCCGCGTGGTTCAGTTCAGCCGTGAGGCCTTCGCGCAGCACGCGCGGAATGTTCTCGACGAGGCCGCCGCCCGTGATGTGCGCCATGCCCTTCACGGTGACGGTTTCCATCAGCTTGAGCAGCGGCTTCACGTAGATGCGCGTGGGCGCCATCAGCGCGTCGGCGAGCGGGCGGCCGTCGAAGTCGGCGGCGAGGTCCGGCTGCGCGCGCTCGATGATCTTGCGCACAAGCGAGAAGCCGTTCGAGTGGATGCCGCTCGAGGCGAGACCCAGCACCACGTCGCCCGGGGCGATCGTGCTGCCGTCGATGATCTTGCTCTTTTCGACCGCGCCCACCGCGAAGCCGGCAAGATCGTATTCGCCGTCGGGGTACATGCCCGGCATTTCGGCCGTTTCACCGCCGATCAGCGCGCAGCCCGACAGTTCGCAGCCTTGCGCGATGCCCTTCACGACCGTGGCCGCCGTATCGACATCGAGCTTGCCGCAGGCGAAGTAGTCGAGGAAGAACAGCGGCTCGGCGCCCTGCACGAGGATGTCGTTTACGCTCATCGCGACGAGATCCTGGCCGACCGTGTCGTGTTTGTTCAGATGAAACGCGAGGCGCAGCTTGGTGCCCACGCCGTCGGTGCCCGAAACGAGCACGGGCTCCTTGTACTTCTTCGGCACTTCGAAAAGCGCGCCGAATCCGCCGATGCCGCCCATCACGCCGTCGCGCAGGGTCTTCTTCGCAAAGGGCTTGATGCGGTCGACGAGCGCGTCACCCGCGTCGATGTCCACGCCCGCGTCGCGGTAGGAGAGGCCTTGGCCCTGCGACTGTGCCTGCGACTGTGCCTGCGATAGGTCCTGATTAGCGGGGCCGGATTTCGGTTGATTCATGGGGAAGCGCCAGAAGGTCGGTAAAATGCGATTTTAACCGATTGACGGCGCCCCGCCGCCGCGGGTGGAGCGAGTTTTGGAACGCGCCTCGCCTCGCGCCCCCCAACCGGAAACCGAGTTTTGCCGCAGAACACACCGTATTTCGCACCGCACCAGCGTCGGGCCGTTATCTGGACCGGGGTCGCGCTCGCCCTCGGCAACGTGCGGCGGCCGCGGTCCAGCGGTCTACCCGGTTCTCACGAGAGCACGCTTTACTAGAACCGATTCCGTCCAGACACACCGTGCAGCGACAGTTAACGCTCGATCTCGGCACCCCGCCGCCATCGACCTTCGACAACTTCCATATCGGCGCCAACGCCGAGCTGGTCGCGCGCCTGCGCGGTCTGGACGCGGCGCTCACGGCGGGCCCGATCGCCGATCGCACGTTCTATGTCTGGGGCGAGCCCGGCAACGGGCGCAGCCATCTGCTGCACGCACTCGCCGACGAAGCGCCGCCGGGCCACGTGCGCTATCTGGGCCCGCAAAGCGCGCTGGCGGCGTTCACGTTCGATCCGCGCGTGACGATCTACGCGGTGGACGACTGCGATGCGCTCTCGGGCGCGCAGCAAATCGCGCTCTTCAATCTCTTCAACGAGGTGCGCTCGTACCCCGCCTGCGCGCTCGTCGCGACGGGCAACGCGCCGCCCATGGGTCTCGCCGTGCGCGAAGACCTGCGCACGCGCCTCGGCTGGGGCCTCGTGTTCCATCTCGCGCCGCTTTCCGACGAAGGCAAGGCGGCCATCCTCAAGCTCGCGGCGCGCGAACGCGGCATTGCGCTCGCCGACGACGTGCCCGCCTACCTGCTCACGCATTTCCGGCGCGACATGCCGAGCCTGATGGGCTTGCTCGACGCGCTCGACCGCTTCTCGCTCGAACAGAAGCGCGCGGTGACGCTGCCGCTGTTGCGCGCGATGCTGGCGAAGGGCGTGGGCGATCTGGTGAGCGTCGCGAGCGCGTTGCCGACGGACGAAGCGCTTTGCGCCGCGGAGCAGGCAGACGCCGAAGAGACGAGCGACGCGCACGAAGACGAAGCCGGCGGCGACGCGGCGGCGCAAACGCCACCCGCCGATGGCGACGAGCCGCCCGCACCGCCGACGCTCTTCTGCGGCGAGCCGGAAGCCCCCGCCGCCGGGCCCGACGACGCCCAGCCCTACGCGGCGCCGAGGGCGCCGGCCTTGCAGGCGCGCTCACCGGCGCCGGTCCCCTTCGACAAGCCGACCGACAACGTCGAAGGCGAATTGGGGGCCAAATATCGTCACGTCGTCCACAAGGAACTGGGCACCGAACTCAAGGGCGAAGTCGAAGCCGACGTGAGCAACGAGATGAGCGGCGAGCTGCGCGGCGATCTCGATCCGCCGGCCGGTACCGCCGCACCCGAGGCGCAGACCAGCGGGCCGCCGGGACAGACACCGTCGACGCCCGATACGCCGGAAACGCCGGATACGTCGGATACGTCGGAAACGCCGCCATCGCAGGACAGCGAAGCGCCTGCCCGGAACGACGCGCCTGCAGGCCCCGAATCCCCCGCGGACCCCGCCGCGCCGACGCCGCCCGCCGGCAGCGGCAACGGCGTCTCCCGCTTCAAGTAAAATGAGCGCCCATGGCTAACCTTGCACTTTTTGATCTCGATCACACCCTGATCCCCACCGACAGCGACCACGAATGGGGCCGCTTCATGGTGAAGCTCGGCATTGTCGACGGCGAGCGCTTTGCTCAGCAAAACGACCGCTTCTACGCCGACTACAAGGCCGGCAAGCTCGACATCCACGCGTACCTGGTCGCCATGCTCACGCCGCTCGCGAAATACTCGCGCGCACAGCTCAAGGCGTGGCACGACCAGTACATGCACGAGGTGATCAAGCCGACCATCCTGCCGAGCGCGGTCGAGCTCGTGAAAAAGCACAAGGAAGCGGGCGACCTCTGCTGCGTGGTCACGGCGACCAACGAATTCATCACGGCGCCCATCGCCGAGGTGTTCGGCGTGGACAAGCTGATCGCGTGCGAAGTCGAAACCGTGGACGGCCATCCGGCATCGGCCTTCACCGGCCGCCCGACGGGCACGCCGAGCTACCGCGAAGGCAAGATCGTGCGGGTCGAGCAATGGCTCGCCTCGCTCGGCAAGCGCTTTTCGGACTTCGAGCACAGCTACTTCTACAGCGACTCGCACAACGACATTCCGCTGCTCGAAAAAGTCACCGACCCGATCGCCACCAACCCCGACGACACCCTGCGCGCTCACGCGCAACAAGCGGGCTGGCGCATTCTCGATTTGTTCCAAGCCCAGTGATCAAGAAACTCATCCGCAAGCTGTTCGGCCAGGACGACGCCGAAGCGGCGCAAGACGCCGAAGCCCCCGCCGCCGATCCGCATACGGCCTCACATGAAAGCGCCGCCGCCGGCAGCACCCGCGCGCGCCGCAAGCCGGCCAGCGCGCAGAAGACCCCGAAGCCGCGCGCCGGCATGGGCGCGCCCGACCCGGCCACGCCCATCATCCTTTCCGCCGACGTCCACGGCATCGATCCCGCGCTCATCTCGCGCAACGCCGTGCGCGTGACCGAAGGTCTGCAGCAGGCGGGCTTCCGCGCGTTCATCGTGGGCGGCGCGGTGCGAGACCTGCTGCTCGGCGTCGCGCCCAAGGACTTCGACGTCGCCACCGACGCCACGCCCGACCAGGTGCAGAAGCTGTTCCGCCGCGCGCGCATCATCGGCCGGCGCTTTCAGATCGTGCACGTGCAGTTCGGCCAGGAAATCATCGAGGTCTCGACCTTCCGCGCGCTGGTGGACGCTCCGCCCACCGATGCCGCGCCCGCTCCGGCGCCCGCCAAACGCATGCGCCGTGACGAGCTCGACCGCAAGACCCACGCCGTGGATGCGAGTGGTCGCGTGCTGCGCGACAACGTCTGGGGCGAGCAGCACGAAGACGCCACGCGCCGCGACTTCACGATCAACGCGATGTACTACGACCCGGCCACGCAGACGGTGCTCGACTATCACAACGGGATGGCCGACATGCGCGCGCGCCTGTTGCGCATGATCGGCGACCCGGCCACGCGTTACCGCGAGGATCCGGTGCGCATGATGCGCGTGGTGCGTTTCGCGGCGAAGCTCGGCTTCGAGATCGAAGAGCACACGCGCGAGCCGATCACGAAGCTCGCGGACCTCATCAACAACGTGCCGGCGGCGCGTCTGTTCGACGAAATGCTCAAGCTGCTGCTCTCGGGCCACGCGCTCGAGTGCCTCAGGTGGCTGCGCAAGGAGGGGCTGCATCACGGCCTCCTGCCGCTCCTCGACGTGATTCTCGAGCAGCCCCAGGGCGAGCGGTTCATCACGCTCGCGCTGTCGAACACCGACGCGCGGGTGCGCGCGGGCAAGCCGGTGTCGCCGGGCTTCCTCTTCGCCACGCTGCTTTGGCACGACGTGCAGCAGCGCTGGCAGCAGTACACGGCCGCGGGCGAAATCCCGGTGCCGGCGCTGCATCGCGCCATGGACGACGTGATCGACGCGCAAACCGAGAAGCTCGCGATCCATCGCCGCTACTCGTCGGACATGCGCGAAATCTGGGGCCTGCAGCTGCGCCTCGAAAAACGCGGCCGCGGGGCGCTGAAGCTGCTGGAACACCAAAGATTTAGAGCGGGGTATGATTTCCTCCTGCTGCGCTGCGAATCGGGCGAGCTGGACGCCGAAGTCGGCCAATGGTGGACGGACTTCATTTCCGGCGACACCGCCGCGCGCGAAGCGCTTCTCGCGCAGGGCGGCAAGGAACGCTCGCCGCGCAAACGCCGCCGCCGCGGCGGCGCGAAGAGCCGCAGAACGGGCGAAGGTGCTGTAACGGAAGCCGGCGCAGCCGGCGACGTGCATGAAGCCAGCAGTGCGGACTATGACGGCCACGCCGGTCCGCACGAGGACTGACGCCGTGCGGCGTCGCGGCTTGCCGTGGCGCACACGCGTCGAACCGCAACAACAGTCGCAGGAAGTGAAGCCATGACGGTTGCCTGGCTGGGAATTGGCGCGAATCTGGGGGATGCGCGCCAGACCCTCAAAGACGCGGTGGTGTGCCTCGCACAACAGCACACCCTCACCGTCGTCGCCAAATCGAGTCTGTACCGCACCGCGCCCATCGACGCGGGCGGCGACGACTATTTCAACTGCGTCGTGAAAATCGAGACGGGTCTCGACGTTCGCGCGCTGCTCGGCCTGTGCCAGCGCGTGGAGCATCACTTCGGCCGGGAGCGTCCCTTTCGCAACGCGCCCCGCACGCTCGACATCGACATCCTGCTTTACGGCGACGCCACCATCGACGAAACCGACCTGATCGTGCCGCATCCGCGCATGACGGGCCGCGCGTTCGCGCTCGTGCCGCTCGTCGAGATCGATCCCGAACTCGTGATTCCGGGCCTGGGGCCCGCCAGCGCGTTTCTCGCCGCCGTGGCCGACCAGCGCATCGAGAAGGTCAAGCCGCTGTGCCAGTGCATGGGCGCGGCGCCCGCACCGGACACGCCGCCCTCGGGCAACTGCCGATGAGCACGACACCCCCGCCCATTGTCACCGCGCTCACCGCGGCCAGCGCGCGCGCCACGCGGCCAGCCGCGCTCCAGTACATCGTGATCGAAGGGCCGATCGGCGCGGGCAAGACCGCGTTCGCCAAGCGGCTCGCCGAGCGCTGGTCGATGCAGACGCTCTTCGAATCGAACGCCGACAATCCGTTTCTGGAGCGCGTCTATCGCGACACGGCGCCCTCGTCGCACGCGCTCGCCGCGCAGTTGCATATCGCCTTGCAGCGCGAGCAGCTTTCGCGCGACGTGGCCGCGCGCCGCGAAGCGGGCGTGCCGCTCGTGACGAATTTCCTCGCCGAACGCAACGATCTGTTCGCGCGCCTCACACTCGCCGAAGACGAACTGCCGCTCTACCGCGCGCTCGCCTCGCGTCTGACGTCATCGGCGCCCCTGCCCGACCTCGTCGTCTATCTGCAGGCGAGCCCCGAGGCGCTGTACGCGCGCATCCAGAAGCGGGCCTTGCCGCGCGAGCTGCCTGTTTCGAGTGCATTCCTGCGTGCGCTGTGCGACAGCTACAACGATTTTTTCTATCATTACGATCATGCGCCGGTGCTCACCGTCGGCGCGGAGCATCTGGATCTGCCAGGTTCCGATGCGGACCTCGCGCTCGTCGCCGAGCGTATCGAGACGATGCGCGGCCGCAAGGAATCCTTCGTCAAGGGCACGTCGCTATAACCCCCTTCATCGGCGCGATCGAGCGGCGCGGCCCCACCCCGTTTTTCCCTTTCCCAACGGATTTCCCCATGACTTACCTGCAGGAAACGAGCCGCAGCGCGGTCACCGTGCCCAAGCTCCAGGCCATGCGCGACGCAGGCGAGCGCATCGCCATGCTGACATGCTACGACGCGAGCTTCTCTGCGCTGTGCGATCGCGCGGGCGTCGATACGGTGCTGATCGGCGACTCGCTCGGCAACGTGCTCCAGGGCCACACGACGACGCTGCCCGTCACCATCGACGACATCGCGTATCACACGGCGTGCGTGGCGCGTGTGCAAACGAAGGCGCTGATCATCGCCGATCTGCCGTTCGGCACTTTCGGCACGCCCGAAGACGCGTTTGCGAACTCGGTGAAGCTCATGCGCGCCGGCGCGCAGATGGTGAAGATCGAGGGCGGCGAATGGCTCGCGCCCACGGTGAAGATGCTGGTGGAGCGCGCCGTGCCCGTGTGTGCGCACATCGGCCTCACGCCGCAGTCGGTGCATGCATTCGGCGGCTTCAAGGTGCAGGGCAAGAGCGATGCGGCCGCCACGCAGATGATTCGCGACGCGCTGGCGCTGCAGGACGCGGGCGCGCAGCTCGTGGTGATCGAGGCCGTGCCCGCGGCACTCGGCGCGGAAGTCACGAAGCAACTGCGCATTCCGACCATCGGCATTGGCGCGGGCGTGGACTGCTCGGGCCAGGTGCTCGTGCTGCACGACATGCTCGGCATTTTCCCCGGCAAGCGGCCGCGCTTCGTGAAAGACTTCATGGCGGGCCAGCCCGATATCGAATCGGCCGTGCGCGCGTATGTACAGGCCGTGAAGGAAGGCACGTTCCCGGGACCCGAGCACGTGTTCTGAGCCGTCGATCTGGCTTCGCACAATGAAAAGCGCGCTCCAGATGGAGCGCGCTTTGTTTTTGGTGAGGCGCTACGCCCGTGATCTCATCGGATCAGGCGTGCCGGCACCGCGCCGCGCAGCGCATTCGTCAGCAGGAGGGCTTCGGCGTTCAGCACGTCGTCGCGCGTGAGCACGCGCTCCTGGGCGCCGAATGCTTCGTCGTCGAGCAGCACGCCGCGCATCACGCCCGGCAGCACGCCCGAGGCGAGCGGCGGCGTGTACCACCTGCCGTCGAGCTTCACGAACACGTTCGAGCGGCCGCCTTCGGTCAACTCGCCGCGCTCGTTGAAGAACAGCATGTCGAAGGCGCCTCGTGCTTCGGCCTCGTGCCACGCGCGATCGAATTCGGCGCGGCGCGTGGTCTTGCGCACCAACAGCGCGTCGGCGGATTCGACCGGCGCGAAGCCGTGATCCGGCGCGAGCAGCACGCCCACGGTGTCGTGCGCGAGCGCGGCGAGCGGCGCGCTCGCGAGCGTAGCCGCCCCGCTCTTGCCGAGCGCGAGGCGCACACGGTGTGGCGCGTGATCGTCTGGAATCGCGTCTCCAGTCGCGTCTTTAGTCGCGTCCGCAAACGCGGCGCAGGTTGCGTCGATGCGCGCTCGCAACGCCTGGACGTCGCACGGGAAGCCGAGCCACGCCGCACTCGCGGCGAGCCGCGCGAGGTGACGCTCCACGTGGCGCACGCCGCCGGCGCGCGTCGCGTACATCGTTTCGAAGCATTCGATGCCGGGGTCGGCATCGGTCAGAAAGCGCGCTTTCAGGCGGCACTCCTCGTATTCGTCGGCGGCCACGCTGTCGAGCACGATGCCCGCCCCGACGCCCATCTCGCCGCGCCGCGTGCCGCCGGTGCCCCTCGCGGGCGCATCGAGCGTCAACGTGCGGATCACGACCGAGAGGCAAAAGTCGCCGCAAGCCTCGCCCGTCGAGGGCGCATCGAGCCAACCTATCGTGCCCGTGTAAAGCCCGCGCGGCGCATGCTCGAGCGCTTCGATCAGTTCCATCGTCCGGTGCTTGGGCGCACCCGTGATCGAGCCGCACGGAAAGAGCGCGCGCAGGGCGGAGGCGAATGTCGTGCCTTCGCGCAGCGTCGCTTCGACGGTCGAGGTCATCTGCCAGACCGACGCGTAGGGCTCCACGCTGAAGAGTGCCGGTACGCGAACCGAGCCTGCCTGCGCGACGCGCGAGAGGTCGTTGCGCAGCAAGTCAACGATCATCACGTTTTCGGCGCGGTTCTTCGGATCGTTCGCGAGAAAACGCGCGGCGGCGGCGTCCTGCTCCCCATCGGCGCCACGCGCGGCCGTGCCCTTCATGGGTTTCGCGCGCAACGTCTTGCCGCGCTTCTCCACGAACAGCTCCGGCGAGCACGAGAGCACCCAGCGATCGCCCGGCAACGCGATCAGCGCGCCGTAACGCACGCGCTGACGCTCGCGCAAGCGCCTGTAAAGCGCGAGCGGCGAACCGTACGCCTCGAAGCCGAGCCGGTAGGTGTAGTTGATCTGATAGGAGTCGCCCGCGCGCAAGGCGTCCTGCACGGCGGCGATGTCCTGCTCGAAGCGCTCGCGGTCGACACCGGCCGTCACGCCCGCCACGCCCGCTGGCGCAGGCGCTTCATTGCCCTCCTGCGCCGCGAGCCATGCATCGGCCTCTGCGCGCGAGAGCTTTTCGCAGCGCTCGAACAATAAAAAACGCAGCGCGGCGTGGCCGTGCTGCGTTTCGATGGAGGACGCGTTGCGCTTTGCGAATTCGAGCGTGCGCCCGAACTCGTAGTCGCCGGTCACGAGGGCGTGAAGTCCGTTGCCCAGTTCGGCGTCCACCTGCGCGCACACCGCGTCGAGATCCGCCGCGCGCCGGCATGCAAGCTCGCGCACGAACCCCGTATAGAGGCGGCTCGAGCGGCTAACCGCCGTCGAGTCGCCGTCGTCGAGCAGCGCGAAAGCCGCATCACCCGCTGCGGCGCCAGAATAGACTGCCATTGCGATCACTACCTGCTGCTTGCCTGCTGCATGATGACGCCGGAAACGCGCATCAGTCGAAGAAGCTCTTCACGCGGTCGAACCAGCTCTTGCTTTGCGGGCTGTGGCGCGAACCGCCTTCCACGAGCGACTTTTCGAACTGCTGGAGCATCTCGCGCTGGTGTTCGGTGAGCTTGACCGGCGTTTCCACCTGGACGTGCACGTACAGATCGCCGGCGATGCTCGAACGCAGGCCCTTGATGCCCTTGCCGCGCAGACGGAACGTCTTGCCCGACTGCGTGCCTTCGGGCACCGTGAAACTCGCGCGACCCGCCAGCGTCGGCACTTCGATCTCGCCGCCCAGCGCCGCCGTGGTGAACGGAATCGGCATCTGGCAGTGCAGGTCGTCGCCGTCGCGCTCGAACACCGCGTGCTGCTTGATGTGGATCTCGACGTACAGATCGCCGGACGGCCCGCCGTTGATGCCCGGCTCGCCGTTGCCGGCCGAGCGAATGCGCATGCCGTCGTCGATGCCCGCCGGAATCTTCACTTCGAGCGTCTTGGTCTCCTTCACCTTGCCTGCGCCGTGGCAGTTCGTGCAGGGTTCGGGAATGTACGAGCCCGTGCCGTGGCACTTCGGGCAGGTTTGCTGGATGCTGAAGAAGCCTTGCGACATGCGCACCGAACCCGAACCATGGCAGGTCGGGCAGGTTTCGGCCTTCGTGCCGGGCTTCGCGCCCGAGCCGTGACAGACTTCACAGCCGCTCCAGCCCGGCACGCGGATTTGCGTCTCGTAACCGTGCGCCGCCTGCTCCAGCGTGATTTCCATGCTGTAGCGCAGGTCCGCGCCGCGATACACCTGCGGGCCGCCGCGTTGGCCGCCGCGCGCGCCGCCCGCGGCCTGGCCGAAGATGTCGCCGAAGATGTCGCCGAAAGCGTCCGCGAAACCGCCGAAGCCCTGTGCGCCCGCGCCGCCCATGTTGGGATCGACACCGGCGTGGCCGTACTGGTCGTAAGCGGCGCGCTTTTGCGAGTCCGACAGCATTTCATAGGCCTCTTTGGCCTCCTTGAAATGCTCTTCCGCATCCTTGTTGTCCGGATTGCGGTCGGGGTGATACTTCATCGCGAGCTTGCGATACGCCTTCTTGATTTCGTCGTCGCTCGCGTTCTTCGCGACGCCCAGAACCTCGTAGTAATCCCGTTTCGCCATATCGGTTCAACGCCGGCCTCGCGCTTCACGGCGCGCGCCGGCTCCTCTTGAATGCTGGATCTCGTGACCCGTTTGCCGTTCCCCCGAACATCCGCACAGGCGTTTCTCACGCCGCGGCGGCCCCTGAAAGAGAACGGCCTCCATAAAACAAATGTGCCCGGAGAGCCGGATGGCTCGCCAGGCGCTGCAATGCCGACACGCATCGTAACCGATGCGGCCGCTTTCGTAGCCGCTTTGACCGGATCACGACCGTTCGCTGATCAGGCAGAACGGTCATGACCGCCACGAACCGGCTTAGTCCTTCTTGACTTCCTTGAACTCGGCGTCGACCACGTCGTCCGCGTTGTCCTGCGCGCCCTGCTCGGCAGCACCTGCGGCACCCGCGCCGGCTGCACCCGCCGCGCCTGCCTGCTGGGCCTGCATGTCGGCGTACATCTTTTCGCCGAGCTTCTGCGACGCCGCCGACAGCGCCTCGACCTTCGCCTCGATCGTCGACTTGTCGGCCGACGAGCTCTTCAGCGTGTCTTCGAGGTCCTTCAGCGCGGCTTCGATCTTTTCCTTTTCGGAAGCGTCGATCTTGTCGCCGTACTCGGCCACGGCCTTCTTCGTGCTGTGAACCAGTGCGTCGCCCTGGTTGCGCGCGTCGGCGATCTCACGCAGACGGTGATCTTCTTCCGCGTTCGCTTCGGCGTCCTTCACCATCTTCTCGATTTCGGCTTCCGACAGACCCGAGTTCGCCTTGATGGTGATCTTGTTTTCCTTGCCGGTGGCCTTGTCCTTCGCGCCCACGTGCAGGATGCCGTTCGCGTCGATGTCGAAGGTCACTTCGATCTGCGGCACGCCGCGCGGTGCGGGCGGAATGCCTTCGAGGTTGAACTCGCCCAGCAGCTTGTTGCCCGCTGCCATTTCGCGTTCGCCCTGGAACACCTTGATCGTCACGGCCGACTGGCTGTCGTCCGCCGTCGAGTAGACCTGTGCGTGCTTGGTCGGGATCGTGGTGTTCTTGTTGATCATCTTCGTCATCACGCCGCCGAGCGTCTCGATACCGAGCGAGAGCGGCGTCACGTCGAGCAGCAGCACGTCCTTGCGGTCGCCCGACAGCACCTGGCCCTGGATCGCGGCGCCAACGGCCACGGCTTCGTCAGGGTTCACGTCACGGCGCGGGTCCTTGCCGAAGAACTCCTTCACCTTCTCCTGCACCTTCGGCATACGCGTCTGGCCGCCGACGAGAATCACGTCGTCGATGTCGCCGACCTTCACGCCTGCGTCCTTGATCGCCACGCGGCACGGCTCGATGGTGCGCTCGATCAGGTCTTCGACCAGTGCTTCCAGCTTGGCGCGCGTGATCTTCAGGTTCAGGTGCTTCGGACCCGATGCGTCCGCCGTGATGTACGGCAGGTTGATTTCGGTCTGCTGGCCCGACGACAGCTCGATCTTGGCCTTTTCAGCGGCTTCCTTCAGGCGTTGCAGCGCGAGCACGTCCTTCGAGAGATCGACGCCCTGCTCCTTCTTGAACTCGCCGATGATGTAATCGATGATGCGCTGGTCGAAGTCTTCGCCGCCGAGGAACGTGTCGCCGTTGGTCGAGAGCACTTCGAACTGCATTTCGCCGTCCACGTCCGCGATTTCGATGATCGAGATGTCGAACGTGCCGCCGCCGAGGTCGAACACGGCGATCTTGCGGTCACCCTTTTCCGCCTTGTCCAGACCGAACGCGAGTGCGGCTGCCGTCGGCTCGTTGATGATGCGCTTGACTTCCAGACCGGCGATGCGGCCTGCGTCCTTGGTGGCCTGACGCTGGCTGTCGTTGAAGTACGCGGGAACCGTGATCACGGCTTCGGTGACCGGCTCGCCGAGGTAGTCTTCAGCGGTCTTCTTCATCTTGCGCAGCACTTCGGCCGAAACCTGCGAAGGCGCGAGCTTCGTGCCATGCGCTTCGACCCATGCGTCGCCGTTGTCGTGCTTGACGATCTTGTAGGGCATCAGGCCGATGTCCTTTTGCACTTCCTTCTCTTCGAAGCGGCGGCCGATCAGGCGCTTGACTGCATACAGCGTGTTCTTCGGGTTGGTGACCGACTGGCGCTTGGCCGGTGCGCCGACCAGCACTTCGTTGTCGTCCATGTAGGCGATGATCGACGGCGTCGTGCGGGCGCCTTCCGAGTTCTCGATCACCTTGACCTGATTGCCTTCCATCAGCGCCACGCACGAGTTGGTGGTGCCGAGGTCGATACCGATGATTTTGCCCATTTTTGTCAAATCTCCAGAATTTGGTCGCTGTGCGGACGCCGCTTTCGCGCTGCGCAGGTAACTGCATGCTCGAGCCGCGTTTTCCCTTTTGCGCGGCTGGCGTCCACTTCAATACGGAACTGCTGCCCAAATAAGTGCCGTTACGGCGATTTCAAGGGGTTCAGGCTATGCGTTCCATCATTTTTTTCAATCGCGGGGCCTTAGGGTGCCTGCAGGCCGCGACGCTACTTACATCTTTCTTACTTCGGCGCCGAAACGGTCACGAGCGCCGGCCGCAGCACGCGGTCGGCGATCACATAGCCCTTTTGCAGCACGCTCACCACCGTGTTCGCTTCCTGCTCGGACGGCACCATCGAGATGGCCTGGTGACGGTGCGGGTCGAACTTCTCCCCCACGGGGTTGATGGCGAGGACCTTGCCCTTCTCGAGCGCGCCGGTCAGTTGCCGCAGCGTGAGCTCGACGCCTTCGTTGACCTTGGCGAGGTCGTCGGAGTTATGGGCGAGCGCGGCTTCGAGGCTGTCCATCACCGGCAGCAGATGCTCGGCGAAGTTTTCGATCGCGAACTTGTGCGCCTTGGCGACGTCTTCCTGCGCGCGGCGGCGAACGTTCTCGGTCTCGGCCTTGGCGCGGACGAAGGCGTCCTGCAATTCGGCGACCTTCGCCCGGGCTTCGGCAAGCTGGGCTTCGGCCTGTGCGGCCTCGGCAAGCGCCGCAGCGTTCTGGTCCACGCCGCCTTGGGCTGCCTGCCCGGCCGCCCCGGCCGGCTGGGGCTGGGCTGCCTGCGACGCCTCGTCCGCGGGCGTGGGGTTCTGGCTCGTCGGGTTCTCTTGCGTGTTTTCCATGTCGCTGAACGTCGTTGAATAGTAAAAAAGGGAACAAAGCTTCGGACGCCCTTGCGCGCCCCGCTCTGCAACGCCGGCGATCGTTGCGCCAACGCGACAGAGGCTTCGTGCATTGCGACAGCACATGGGTGCCGGATCGCTTGTTTCAAGGGCCTCTCGCGGCTTTTTTATGCAGGCATCCAGGCCGCGAAATCGCCCGTTACAACCATTACTGCAGCGCCGCAAAAATGAAATTGAGTAAGGGACATCCCTGACCTACACTCAGGAACAGGTGCTGCTCACGGCGCGTTTACCCTGAGCCAGGCACCGCACCGAACGGGCCTGCGGTCAGCATATTTTTTAGCGGCATCGCCGCACATAAAAACGCTAACCAGGCCCCGAAACTGGCCGTTTTGCTGCGATCCCAAGGGGAGTACCGTGAAACTGACCTTTGCCATATCGGTGGTCGCGCTGGTACTCATCGCCGGAACTACGACCATCTGCATGTCGGGCGCCGTGAACGAAAACACGACGGAATACGGGGGCGTGCACGCCACGATGGAAGCGCTCTTCAACCCTCACGCGAAAATTTGTCGATAGTGCGGCGGTCGCGCTTGGTCGGCCTGCCCTGCAACACGGCAGCGGGTTCGCGAAAGAGCCGGCGCCGGTCCTGCTCCGCCGTGCGCCTCTCGCGCCCGGCTTCGGTTTCCGCATAGAGCGTCTGCGCGATGCTGGCGGGTCCGCGCACCTCGCAAATGCCCAGCACCTGCACTTCCCACACCACGTGATCGATCTCGATTTCGACGAGGTCGCCCACGCGCACGTCCTTCGACGCCTTCACGGCGTCGCCGCCAATGCGCACGCGCCCCTTGCCCACGGCGTCGGAGGCTAGCGAGCGCGTCTTGAAGAAGCGCGCGGCCCATAACCATTTGTCGATGCGCAGCCGCGCGCCAGGTTCAGTCGAAATCTTGTAGTTCATCAGAAGCTTTCCGGATCGCCCAGTTCGCCGGGTCAGGCCACTGCGCCAGCCGGCGCCGGGGCCTGCACGGGCCAGCCCTGCAGGTGCTGCGCAACGATCTCGCCTAGCGCCGCGATCCACGCTGGCGAGGCATTCAGGCACGGAATGCGGTGAAACTCCTTGCCGCCGCCGTGGAGGAATTCGTCGCGCACTTCCATGCCGATTTCCTCGATGGTCTCGAGGCAGTCCGCCGTGAAACCGGGGCAGAACACGTCCGCACGGCGCACGCCGCCCGCGCCCAGCTCCCGCAGCGTGGGCGCGGTGTACGGCTGGAGCCACTGCGCCCGCCCAAAGCGCGACTGGAAGGTCACCCGGCATTCGACCGGTGTCAGCTCCAGCGCATGCATGAGGAGCGCGGCCGTTTGCTGGCATTGGTCGTGGTACGGGTCGCCCAGATCGAGTGTACGGCTCGGCACGCCGTGAAAACTCAGCACGAGCCGGTCGCCCGCCGCGAAATCGGGTTTGCCGTGCGCGTGCCAGTACTGGTGCACCTGGGCCGCGAGCGCCGCGATATACGCCGGGTGGTCATGATAGCCGCGCACCGTGCGGATTTCCGGCTGGTTGCGCATGCGGCGCAGCGCGGCGAAGGCCGCGTCGAACGCGGTGGCCGTGGTCGACGCCGAGTACTGCGGATACATCGGCATGAGCAGGATGCGTTCCGCGCCCGCCAGCTTGAGCTGGTTCAGCATCGCCGGGATGTCGGGCGTGCCGTAGCGCATCGCGTAATCGACGAGGACCGTGTAATCGTTGATCTGCAGCAGATGGCGCAAGCCGTCGGTCTGCTTTTGCGTGTGCACGCGCAGCGGCGAACCCTCGGGCGTCCAGACCGCCGCGTACTTCCTCGCCGACGAACGGCCGCGAAACGGCAGAATCAGCGCGCGCAGGATTACTTGCCAGACCGGCGCCGGAATCTCGACCACGCGCGGATCGGAGAGAAACTGCGCGAGATAGCGGCGCACGGCGCGCGGCGTGGGTGCGTCCGGCGTGCCCAGGTTGATGAGCAGCACGGCGACGCGATGCGCCGCGGCGGACTGCGAAGGCCGCTCCAGGTCGAAACGCATAGGCGATCAGTGGCGCCGCGCGCATGCGCAGCAACGGTTGCACGAAACAAGCATTATAGCGGGCGGGCCTGGCGGGCCAAACCGGCCTCCGCAACGCGGCGGCCCATCGCGCACTCATCGCGCGTTGGCCATTCGGCCGATGGCGCGCGGCACGTCTTTCGGGGATGATCGATGCCAAGGCGGGGGGCGCCGGGCGACGCGGGGCTCAGTTCTGGCTGAGCGTGAGCGAGAGCAGGCGCGCGGTGATGTCGACGATCGGGATCACGCGGTTGTACGCCATGCGCGTCGGCCCGATCACGCCGAGCGTGCCGACGATCTTGCCGTTTACCTCGTAGGGGGCGGTCACCACGCTCATTTCCTCGATCGGCACGAGCTGCGACTCGCCGCCAATGAAAATCTGCACGCCCTGCGCGTGACTCGAGACGTCAAGCAGCTGCAGGAGGCTGGTTTTCTGGTCGAACACGTCGAATAGCTTGCGCAGGCGCGCCATGTCCGAGGAAAGGTCGGCCACTTCGAGCAGGTTGCGCTCGCCGGAAATGAGCACGGTGTCGCCGCTCTCGGGCTCTTCGGTGCTGGCGGTCACGGCCGCGTGCATGAGCGTGGTCATGTCGCCGCGCAGCGCGTCGATTTCCTCGCGCAGGCGGCGGCGTACCTCGTCGAAAGACAGGCCCGCGAAGTGCGCATTGATGTAATTCGAGGCTTCGATGAGCTCGGAAGGCGTGAAGTCGCGCTGCGTCGCCATGATGCGGTTCTGCACGTCGCCTTCGGGCGTCACGATGATGAGCAGGATGCGCTTGTCGGACAGGCGCATGAACTCGATCTGCTTGAATACGTGGCTGCGCCGGGGCGTCAGCACCACGCCCGCGAACTGCGAGAGGTTCGAGAGGACGCTGGCCGCCGCCGCCACGACTTTCTGCGGCTCGCCGGGGCGCAGCGTGGTCTTCACCGCGCGCGTGAGCGCGTCGTCGTCGGTACTGGGCTCGACAGTGAGCATGGTATCGACGAACAGCCGGTAGCCGCGCGGCGTGGGCACGCGCCCGGCCGAGGTATGCGGGCTGGACACGAGACCCAGCTCCTCGAGGTCCGACATGACGTTGCGGATCGTCGCCGGGCTCAGCTCCAGGCCGGAATAGCGCGACAGCGTGCGCGAGCCGACCGGCTGACCTTCGGCGATGTAGCGCTCGATCAGCGTCTTGAGGAGGGTTTGTGCGCGGGGGTCTAGCATGACTCAAAATTTTAGCCTAATGGCGCTTTGGCCGCGAGTGTCCCGCCAGGCCGGGCCCGGCGGGCAGACGCGCCGCAGCGCGGGCGGGCTTGGGCGGGCCTGTATCGGCCGCCGTCGCCGGGCGTATTGGAGGGTACTGCCGCACGGCACTACGGCGTCACTGCGCCAAGGCACTGCGGCACGTCACTTCGCCCGTCACATCGCGCGTTGTCATCGCCGTGTCACCGGCTTCGGGCCGAAGGGCGCGGCGCGCAAGGCTGGGCGGGCCGCGCCCGGCCTGCGCCAGGTTCTTTTCGCGACCTGACTATGGTGTAATGCCGGCATGCAGATCCAGAAGATCCAGAGCCAGTTCAAGACGGTTGCGCTCGTTGGGCGCAGCAACACGCCAGGCATCGCCGAGCCGCTGACGGCGCTCGCCCAGACCATTTCGAAGCGCGGCTTCGAGGTCGTGTTCGAAGCGCAAACCGCAGAGGAAATCGGCGCGCAAGGCTATCCCGCGCTGCAGCCTGCCGAAATCGGCGCGCGCGCGGACGTGGCCGTCGTGCTCGGCGGCGACGGCACGATGCTCGGCATCGGCCGCCAGCTCGCGCCCTACCGCACGCCGCTCATCGGCATCAACCACGGGCGGCTCGGCTTCATCACCGACATCGCGTTCTCCGAGATGCAGGAGGTCGTGCCGCAACTGCTCGCGGGTTCGTTCGAGCGCGAAGAGCGCTCGCTGCTGGAGTCGCGCATCACGCGTGACGGCGACCCGATCTACCACGCGCTCGCCTTCAACGACGTGGTCGTCAACCGTAGCGGCTTTTCGGGCATGGCCGAACTGCGCGTGAACGTGGATGGCCGCTTCATGTACAACCAGCGCTCCGACGGTTTGATCGTCGCGACGCCCACGGGCTCGACCGCCTACGCGCTGTCGTCGCAGGGGCCGATCCTGCATCCGCAGTTGCAAGGCATCGTGCTCGTGCCGATCGCGCCGCACGCGCTCTCGAACCGCCCGATCGTGCTGCCCGACGACTGCAAGGTGAGCATCCAGATCGTGGCGGGGCGCGACGTCAACGTGAACTTCGACATGCAGTCGTTCACCGCGCTGGAGCTGAACGACGTGATCGAGGTGCGCCGCTCGCGCCATACCGTGCCCTTCCTGCACCCGGTCGGCTACAGTTATTACCGCACGCTGCGCAAGAAGCTGCACTGGAACGAGCACCCCTTGCTGCAGGGCGATCCGGAGGACTAGGGTCTTCGCGTGACGCGCGCGTCCGTTGCCACGCATTTGCCACTCAGTTGCCACGCGGCCGGCGGTCCCACGGTAATCAAAGCCAACCCCAAAAAAGCAGAACCAGACGCCATGCTTCGCCATCTCTCGATTCGCGACTTCGTGATCGTCGCCGCGCTCGACCTCGAATTCGACAGCGGCTTCACGGTGTTTTCCGGCGAAACCGGCGCGGGCAAGTCGATCCTGATCGACGCCCTCGCCCTCACGCTCGGCGCGCGCGCCGACGCGAGCGTCGTGCGCACAGGCGAGAGCCGCGCCGACATCACCGCCGAGTTCGATGTGCCCGCGCATGCCGCGCTGTGGCTCGACGAGCAGGCGCTCGCGAACGGCGACGGCGAGCACACGGTCATGATGCGTCGCGTGGTGGACAACGGCGGGCGCTCGCGTGCCTTCATCAACGGCACGCCCGCCACGCTCGCGCAGCTGCGCGAACTGGGCGAAATGCTCGTGGACATCCACGGCCAGCATGCGCACCAGCTGCTCATGCGCTCCGATGCGCAGCGCGAACTGTTCGATACGCACGCCGGCCTCACGGATCTCGCCGCCACCGTCGCGCGCGCGTGGCGCGCGGCGCGCGACGCGCGTCTTGCACTGCAAAGCGCCATGTCGCGCGACCGCGAACTGCAGCTCGAGCGCGAGCGCCTTGCGTGGCAGCTCGCCGAGCTCGACAAGCTCGCGCCGCAGCCGGGCGAATGGGAAGAAATGAACGCGGAGCACGTGCGGCTTGCGAACTCGGCCAACCTCATCGAAGGCGTGCAAGGCGCGCTCGCGGCGCTGTCCGAATCCGATGAAGCGATGCTCTCGCAGCTGAACGCGATCGTCTCGAAGCTGCGCTCTCTCGCCGAGGTCGATGCCGAGCTCAACGACGCGCTCGCCGCGCTCGAGCCGGCCGCGATCCAGATTCAGGAAGCCGCATACTCGCTCTCGCATTACGCGCAACGTCTCGATCTCGATCCGCAACATCTCGCGCAGGTGGAACGGCGGCTCGACGCGCTGCATTCGACGGCGCGCAAGTTCCGCCTCGCGGCCGAGACGCTTCCCGAGGAACACGCGGCACGCCGCCAGCAGCTCGCGGCGCTCGACGCCGCGTCCGATCTCGACGGCCTGCGCGCCGCGGAGCAAAAGGCGCAGGACGCCTATCTCGTGCAGGCGCGCCAGCTCTCGAAGGCGCGCGCCAAGGCGGCGAAGGCGCTCGGCGCGGCGGTCACGCAAGGCATGCAGGAACTGTCGATGGCGGGCGGCAGCTTCGAGGTCGCGCTCGTGGCGCTCGGCAGCAGCTCGACTGGTGAGCCGATCGGCGGCACGCATGGCCTGGAGCAGATCGAATTCCGCGTGGCGGGCCATGCCGGCGTGCCGCTGCGCCCGCTCGCGAAGATCGCCTCGGGCGGCGAACTCGCTCGCATCAGCCTCGCGCTCGCCGTGATCGCGAGCGCGGCGAGTCCCACGCCCACCCTGATCTTCGACGAAGTCGATACGGGCATTGGCGGGGGCGTCGCCGAAGTGGTCGGACGTTTGCTGCATCAGCTCGGGCGTGCGCGCCAGGTGCTGTGCGTCACGCACTTGCCGCAGGTCGCGGCGCGCGGCGACCATCACTTCCAGGTGGCGAAGTCCGGCGACGGCAACGGCGGCACGGTCTCGGCCGTCACGCCGCTCGACAGGGGCGGCCGCGTGGAAGAAGTCGCGCGCATGCTGGGCGGGCTGGAGATTACCGCGACGACGCGGCGCCACGCGAAGGAGATGCTGGCGGCCTGAGCGAGACTGCGCCTCGCGTATCGGGCGTATCGGGCACATCAAGCGCGCCGGCCGTCGACGCCTCGCGCACGCGCGCTAAGCCTCCCCCCGCTCCCCGAACACGCGCTTCCACAGCGCCAGCACGGCCCCGCGCTCGCGCTCCACACGCGCCGGATCGACGCGCGCCTTCTCCATGCCGTCGAGCCGCAGCTGGTGCTGCAGCTTGCGATAAAGCCGGTACGCCGAGCCTATCGTCTCGGCCTCCTCCTCGCTCATGAGCCCGAAGCGCGACACCTCGCGCAGCAGCGCGATATTGCCCGTGTTGCGGATCAGCTCGGGGTCCTGCGCCGCGTGCAGCAGCACCCAGTACTGGACGAGAAACTCGATGTCCACCATGCCGCCGCGGTCGTGCTTCAGGTCGAAGAGTTCGGTGCGGTTCGGGTGGCCGTCTTCCACGCGCTGGCGCATCTGCACGATCTCGCTCGCGAGCGGCGCGGCGTCGCGAGGCGTGGTCAGCACCTGCACGCGGATCGCCTCGAAGGCGCTGCCGATCGCCGCGTCGCCGGCCGAGAAGCGCGCACGCGTAAGCGCCTGGTGCTCCCAGACCCACGCCGTGTTCGCCGCGTCGCCTTCGCGCAGCTGGTAGCGGCGGAACGCGTCGAGGTCGGTCACGAGCAGGCCCGACTCGCCGTTCGGCCGCAGGCGCAGATCGACGTCGAACAGCGTGCCGGCGCCGGTGGCGGTGGTGAGCCAGGTGATGAGGCGGCGCGCGAAGGTCGCGTAGATCTCCGAGGCGCGCTCGTCCTCGTCGTCGTACAGGAAGATGATGTCGAGGTCCGACGCGTAGCCCAGCTCCTTGCCGCCGAGCTTGCCGTACGCGATCGCCGCGAAGCGCGGCACCTCGCGATGGCGCCTCGCGAACTGCTTCCAGACGGTCTCGATGGTGACGTCGAGCACGGCGTCGGCAAGCTCGGAGAGCCGGTCGCTCACGTGCTCCACGGAGAGTCGCCCCGCCAGGTCGTTGAGCAGGATGCGGAACACCTCGGCCTGATGCGCGTGGCGCAGCAGGTCCATCTGCTGTTCGACGTCGGTTGCCGCCGCGAGGCGCGCGCGCAACAGGCGCGAGAACTCGGGCCAGTCGAAGGGCGACGCAACCGCCTCGTCGTCGAGCAGTTCGTCGAGCAGTTGCGGATGGCGGATCAAATAGCCCGCCGCCCAGCGCGAGCCGCCCAGTACCTTGAGCACGCGGTTGAGCGCGTCCGGATATTCGCAGAGCAGCGCGAGATACGCTCCGCGCCTGATCACGGCTTCGAGCAGGTCGAACATGCGCGCGAGCGTGTCGCCGCGGCGCTCACGCGGCTCGAGCGTGCGCGCGGCTTCGAGCGCGCGCTGCGCGACGCTGTCGAAGCGCTCGCGGCTCTTTTCGGGCAAGCCCACGTAACGCGACGACTGCCAGAGTCCGCGCAGGCGCGCGAGCAGCGGCGCAGGGTCGTCGATGCCCAGTTCCGCGAGACGCTCGAGCAACGACTCGTCGGCGCCCTCTTCCATGAGCGCGCCGCTCCAGACCCATGCCGCCGCGCCGTCTTCGGACGCGCCGCAGCCGCCCTCGCCGCCCACCTTGTCGGAAAAGATCTGCACGAACTGACGCTCGACGTTGCCGCGGTGGCCGTCGAGTGCCGTCATCAGCGCGGCGTAGTCGGCAAAGCCCATCGACTTCGCGAGCGCCGCGCGCTCCCCGGCGTCGACAGGCATGGCATGCGTTTGCGCGTCGTCGCGGTACTGCAGGCGATGCTCGAGGTCGCGCAGAAAGTTGTAGGCGCGCGTGAGCTCGCCGCACACCTGCGGCGCGATCAGCCCGCGCGCGGCGGCGTAGCCGAGCACCGCGAGCGTCGGGCGCACGCGAAAGCCCGCATCCTGGCCGCCACGAATGAGCTGGAACACCTGGGCGCTAAACTCGATCTCGCGAATCCCGCCGCGCCCGAGCTTGATGTCGTCGGCCTTGTCGGGGCGCATCATGGCGCGCCGCTGCGCTTCCTGGCGAATCTGCAGGTGCAGCGAGCGGATCGCGCTGATCACGCCGAAGTCCAGATAGCGCCGGTAGACAAACGGCTTCACGAGCGAATCGAGCTGGCGTGCCAGACGCAGCGCGCTGTCGCCCTCGTCTGCCGAAACGAGCCGCCCCTTGATCCATGCATAGCGTTCCCACTCGCGGCCCTGCACGTAGAAGTACTCTTCGAGCATGCCGAGGCTGCACACGAGCGGCCCGGAGTCGCCGTTCGGGCGCAGGCGCATGTCCACGCGAAACACGAAGCCGTCGGCCGTCACGTCGCTCAAGGCGCCGATCAGGCGCTTGCCCACGCGCGTGAAGAAGTCCTGCGTGGCGATGGGCGAGCGCTGGCCACCCGTGGTTTCGCCGTCGTCTTCGTAGACGAAGATCAGGTCGATGTCGGACGAAACGTTCAGCTCGCGCCCGCCCAGCTTGCCCATGCCCACCACGCCGAGCGTGAGGCGCTCGCCGCCCGGGCCGCGCGGCTCGCCGAAGAGCGTCTCGAGGTCGGCGCTCACGCAGGCGAGCGCGCGCTGGATCGTGACTTCGGCGAGGTCGGTCATGCTGCCGGTCACTTCGGGGACGTCGGCCACCCCGCCGAGGTCCCGCTCCATCACGGCGCAGATCACTTCCACGCGCAACTGGCGCAGGACCGTCTTCAACTGCTCGTCGTTGAGCGGCGCGCCAGGTGCGGCGTTTGCTTCAGCGAGCCGTTGTTCGCTCAACGCGTCGAGCCGCGCGACGATGCGTTCGCGCGAGAGCGGCGCGGCTGCCAGCGCCTCGACCTGCGCCGCCAGGCCGGGACGCGCGGCGTAAGCGCGTGCTGCATAGCGGGAATAGCTGGAACTCAGAAGAGGGATGTCGGTCATGGAGTGCTGCTTGCCGGGAGGGCCCGCTGTTCGCTGTTGTTTCGCCGCGCGCGCCTGGGTTGATGACGTTGTCGATGTGACGATGCCGATACCGATGGCTCGACTGCGAGGGTTCGCCCCGCACCACGCACGCACCGCACGCACCGCGCGCGGGGTCTCATGGTGCGCTTCGCCGATGCATCCGGCATAGCCGCCGCTGCAGTGCAAAAAATCATGCGTATCACGCGCCGCGCGGCCATCCCGGCTTCCCCGGATGGTCGTTCTGACGGCCCGCTGTGATACATTTCGTCGTTGGAACGCAACGCTACCATACCCCACCCGCCGCAGCATGTCCGAGCGAAACGATCACGCCGGCCTACCCCAATCTGGACATGCCAGCCAGGCTACCGAGCCAGGGGGCCCGCACCATCATCACCCGGTCCTGCGCCACACGTTGCGCGTGCTGGCGATCATCGCGCTCGTCCTGTATTTCATCGTCTCGGTCCTGCTGCTCGGGCTGCGCTACGTCGTGCTGCCATACGTGGACAACTTCCGTCCGCGCATCGAGCAGCTCGTCTCCTCGAAGATTCACGCCGAATTCCGCATCGGCAGGCTCGCGCCGCACTGGTCGGGCTTTCAGCCCGGCATCGACATCACCGATCTGACGATCCGCGACCGCCACGGCAACATCGCGCTCGACGTGCCGCACGCCACCGCCTCGGTGTCGTGGCGCTCGGTCGTGCTGCTCGAACCGCTGCTCTCGAGCATCGTGGTCGAGCAGCCCGACGTGCACATCGCGCGCGAGGACGACGGCACGCTCACTGTGGCAGGCGTGCCGGTGCCCACGGCACACACGGGCAACGCCACCTTCACGACCTGGCTCATGCGCCAGCAGGCCATCGTGCTGCGCGGCGGCACGCTGCGCTGGCACGACGCCACGCGCGACGTGCCCGACCTCGCGCTCTCGCATATTCGCCTCGCGATTCTCAACGACGGCTACGATCACCGCGTCGCGCTCCAGGCGCCGGCCGAGGGCACCGTGCTGCACGGCCCGCTCGACTTCCGCGCGCACTTCAGGCACGCGCACTACGCGCAGGCCGGCAAGCCGATCAGCTGGACGGGCGACACCTACCTCTCGACCGGCCCCGTCGATCTGCCTACGCTCGCGCGCTACATCCACTTTCCGATTGCCACCTACGCGGGGCGCATCGACAACTCGATCTGGGCGCACTTCTCGAACGGGCGCATTCTCGAGGCGAGCGGCGCGCTGGAAGGCGCGAACGTTTCGCTGCGCACGCGGCCCACGCAGCCCCTCCTCGACATGCCGGTCGCGAGCTTCCACTGGAGCCTGGGCATCCAGCCCGGCGACTACGTGCTCAGGCTGCACGACTTCCACGCGGAACTGGGCCAGCCGCCGCTCGACGACGGCACGCCGCTCACGCGCTCGCTCGCGCTCAGGACGCTCGATGCGCGTTTTCGCCAGCAAACGCTCCAGCACGGCCAGTTGATGAGCGTGCGCGGCGACCGCATCGATCTCGGCATCCTCGCCGAGTTCATGCGCGCGCTGCCGCTGCCCGGGCGCGTGCAAGGCGCGCTCGTGCGCTTCGACCCGCGTGGACTGGTGGCGAACTACGATCTCTCCCTCGAGCGCGCGAAGCCCGAGGCGGGCGAAGCGGCCGTCGAGCAGCGCTCCACGGGTGTCGAGCCGGTCACCCACTATCGCTTCAAGGGCGACCTGCAGGGCATCAGCGTGAACGCGCAGGAGCCGGGGCCGGGCCTCACGCCGCGCGGCCACCCGCGCGCGGGACTGCCGGGGGTCGAGAACCTCTGGGGGCACATCGACGCCGACGAGTCGCACGGCACCGTCGACCTCGACACGCACGACGTCGCCATCACGCTGCCCGGCGTGTTCGACAACCCCCGCCTCACGTTCGACCGGCTCTACGGCGCGGCCAAATGGACGGTGGCCGCCGAGCGCGAGCCCGGCAACCGGCTGAAGGCGTTCACGGTCGATGTCGCGAAACTGGGCATCGAGAACGCCGACGCGCGCGCGAACATGACCGCGCACTACACGAACCCCGGCAAGGGACGCGGCTCGCTCGACCTCGTCGCCCATTTCGACGAGGCCAAGGTGAAGGCCATCCCGCGCTACCTGCCCACCGCCATCACCGAGAAGACGCGCATCTACCTCGGCCACGGTCTGCAGGCAGGCCTGTCGAAGGGCGCGACGATCGAGATTCACGGCGACCTCACCCAATTCCCTTACTCGCGCGCGCCCGACGCGGGCCAGTTCCGCATCGTCGCCCCGTTCACGGGCGGGCGCTTCGACCCGTCGCCGTTCCCGCCGCGCACGATGCGCAACGGCGCGCCGAACGTCTGGCCCGCTTTCGACGGCATCGACGGCGTGTTCAAGCTGCACGAGAACAAGCTGCGCTTCGACGTCGATCGCGGCCACTACCGCAACTTCGTGCTGCGCAACGTGAGCGGGCGCATCGAGGAGCTGGGCATCAAGGGCTCCGATATCGTGATCGAGGGCAGCGGGCGCGGGCCGCTCGCGGACCTGCTCGACTACGCGGACAACAGCTCGATCGGCTACATGACGAAGCACGCCACCGCGAAGGTGCGCGCGCAGGGGCAGTCCACGCTTGCGCTCAAGCTCACGATCCCGCGCCATCCGATGCCGAAGGTGCTGCTCGCGGGCGCCATCGGCTTCGAGAACAACACGCTCACGGCGAAGAACGTGCCGCCCGTTTCGAACCTCACCGGCCGCGTGCGCTTCACGAACCACAGCGCCAATGTCGACCGGCTCACGGCGCACTTCCTCGGCGGCGACCTGCGCGCAAGCGGGGGCATGCGCGACGACGGGCACTATGCGCTGAACGTGGCGGGCGACGTGGCGGTCGATGCGGCGCGCGGCCTGAACCTGCACGGCATGGCCGCGGCGGCGATCGGGCGCCTGTCGGGCGCGGCGCCCTATTCGCTTTCGATGGCCGGCCAGCGCGGACGCCTGCCCGACGTGAAGGCCAACGCCGATCTCACGGGCCTGGCTCTCGACCTGCCCGCCCCGTTCGGCAAGGCGGCCGGCACGCCCATGCCGCTGAACTTCGAATTGCAGCCCGGCACGGGCGCGCCCGCCGAATCCGCCACCGGCGCCGATGCCAGGGCCGACGACACCGCCTTCGAACATGCGGAACTCACGCTCGGGCCGCTTGCCGCGCGTTACGTGATGCGCCGCCATCCGGGTCACGTGCCCGAAGTGGTGCGCGGTGCGATCGGGATGAACCGGCCCGCGGATCTTCCCTCGGAAGGCGTGACCGCCGCCGTCGACCTGCCCGCCTTCGACGCCGACGCCTGGCGCGCCGTGGTGCAGCAGATGCGCGGCACGGCAGCCGCGCAGGCGCAAGGCTCGACGCCTGCGCGCACGGCGGCTGCGCCGGTTTCCCCACCGCGGAGCGCAGCAGAAAGGGCAGCAGAACGGCAAGCTCAAAACGCCGCCCCGGAAGCGGCCTCCGAAGCGGCGGCGGTCAACCCCGCCGCTGCGCCGCAAAGCCCGGCATCGGCCACCACGGCAGCAGCGGCCGCACCCGCCGCCGCCTCGTCGCCGCTCGCGCCCAACGGCGCGGTCGGCCAGTTCCTGCCGTCGCGCTTCGCGGTCCACGTCGGCATGCTCACGCTGCTCAAGCGGCACTGGGAGAACGTCGTGCTCGGCGCGTCGCGCACCGGCGAGCGCGGCAACGAATGGCAGGCCAACGTCGCCTCCAACCAGGTCTCGGGCCACGTCTCGTGGAAGCCGGGCGCCGTGCCGGGCGCGCCCGGCACGCTCGAAGCGCGGCTCGCGCGCCTCACCGTGCCCGCCGCCACCGAAAACGACCTGCTCGGTCAGGCGATGTCGCAGCCCGCGCAGAACATGCCGTCGATCGACCTCGTCGTGAACCAGCTCATCGTGCGCGAGCGCGATCTCGGCCGCCTCCAGGTGAACGCGCACAACTTCGACGACAACGGCGTGCCGGTCTGGCAGCTCGACCAGCTCGACATCAGCAATCCGGACGCGCACCTCACCGCCACGGAAAACTGGCGCGCGGTAGGCGACACGGCAGCCGGCGACGACTCTGCGGCCGACGGGATGCACACGCCACGCCGCACGGCGCTCGACTTCCATCTCGACGTCAAGGACGCCGGCGCGCTGCTCATACGCGCGGGCAGGCCGCACGTGCTCAAGAGCGGCTCGGGCACGCTCTCGGGCAACCTGGAATGGCGAGGCGGCCCCACGCGCATCGACTTCCCGTCGCTGAACGGCAACCTCGCGCTCGATCTGCGTCACGGCCAGATTCTCAAGGTCGATCCGGGCGTGGCAAGGCTGCTTGGCGTGCTGAGCCTGCAGAGCCTCGCGCGCTTCGCAACGATGGACTTCCGCGACATCATCGGCGAAGGCCTGCCGTTCACCAGCGCGACGGCCACCGCGCAGATCCAGAACGGCATTGGCAGCACCAACGACTTCAGGCTCGTCACCGCGCCCGGGCGCGCGACGATGACGGGCAGCGTGGACCTCGCACACGAAACCCAGGACCTGCGCGTGCACGTGGTGCCGACGGTCAGCGCGGGCGCGGGCGTGGTCGCGGCGACCATCATCAATCCGCTCTTCGGGCTCGGCGCGCTGATCGGCGACGTGGTGCTCTCGCAGACGCTCGAGCACGCGTTCGCGATGGACTTCGCGATCACGGGCCCGTGGGCCAAACCGCACGTCGAGCGGCTGCATGGCGATCAGGGTAAGATGGACGCGCAGGCGCCGGCCGCAGCGCACTGATTTACGCGCCGCTCAGTTGCCACTCGGTTGCCATTAACAGTGCGCCGCGGGCACGCGGCATGCGCGCCATGCACCCCGAACCCATTCAAGATCTGCCGATGAGCGCTCCCTCTCCCGACCCGTTTCGCGTCGCCGCGCTGCAGATGGTCAGCACGCCCGATCGCGAGCGCAATCTCGCCGCAGCGGACCAGTTGATCGCCGAGGCCGCCGCCGCTGGCGCGCGCCTCGTGTTGCTGCCCGAATATTTCTGCTTCATGGGTCACAAGGATAGCGACAAGCTCGCGATCCGCGAGCCGCACGGCGACGGGCCCATTCAGCGCTTTCTCGCCGATGCGGCGAGGCGCCATGGCGTGTGGGTGATCGGCGGCACCTTGCCGCTGAAAGCGCCCGAAGAAACGCGTGTGCTCAATACCACGCTCGTGTTCGACCCGAGCGGCGAGGAGCGCGCGCGCTACGACAAGATCCACCTCTTCAACTTCGAAAAAGGCGCCGAATCATTCGACGAAGCCCGCACGATCCGGCCCGGCGCCGAGGTGCGCACGTTCGAGGCGCCGTTCGGCCGGGTCGGCCTGTCGGTCTGCTACGATCTGCGCTTTCCCGAGCTGTACCGGCGCATGGGTGACTGCGCACTGATGGTCGTGCCTTCCGCGTTCACTTACACCACCGGCCGCGCCCACTGGCAACTCCTGCTGCGCGCGCGCGCGATCGAGAACCAGTGCTACGTGCTCGCCGCGGCACAAGGCGGCACCCACGAGAACGGCCGGCGCACATGGGGCCACAGCATGCTGATCGACCCGTGGGGCGAGATCGTCGACGTGCGCGACGAAGGCGCAGGGGCGGTGGCCGGCGACATCGACCTCGAACGCATCGCCAGCGTGCGCGCGAGCCTTCCGGCGTGGCGGCACCGCGTGCTCGACTGCGCATGACGCGTGATGCATGCAACGCACGCGACGACCGGCCCGCGAATGCACACCATCGAATTCCACGCGAGTTCTCCGTTTAAGGCGCTTGATTTCGCAGCACGGCGCCCGAATCTCCATTGACAGACTCATCGATTGATCCCACAGAGCGCATGAACATCATCGAACCCGGTATCCGCAATCTGGCGACCGCGAAGGACCTGCTCCTCACGCCCTACGGCCTCGACGAGGCGGTGCTCACGCGCACGCTCGGCGAGATCTTCACGCACCGCATCGACTACGCCGACCTTTACTTCCAGACCACGCGCAGCGAGGCCTGGAGCCTCGAGGAAGGCATCGTCAAGTCGGGCAGCTTCAGCATCGACCAGGGGGTCGGCGTGCGCGCCGTGTCCGGCGAGCGCACCGCTTTCGCCTACTCCGACGACCTCTCGCCCGAAGCGATCCGCCAGGCCGCCATCGCCACGCGCTCGATCGCCAGGGCCGGCGGCGGCAAGCAGAAAATCCAGGTGGCGAAGTCCCTCACCGGCATTGCGGGCCGCGATCTGTACCTGCCCTCCGATCCGTTGAGCTCGCTCGGCGCGACCGAAAAGGTGAAGCTGCTCGAGCGCATCGAGGAAATGGCGCGCGGGCGCGATCCGCGCATCACGCAAGTCATGGCCGCGCTCGCGGGCGAGTACGACGTGGTGCTCGTCGCACGCAGCGACGGCGCGCTCGCCGCCGACATCCGTCCGCTCGTGCGCGTGTCGGTCACGGTGATCGCCGAGCAGAACGGCCGCCGCGAGATCGGCAACGGCGGCGGCGGCGGCCGCTACGACTACGGCTATTTCACCGACGACATCCTGTCGAAGTACGTGGACGATGCGGTGCACGCCGCGCTCGTGAACCTCGAAGCGCGCCCGGCGCCCGCCGGCGCGATGACCGTCGTGCTCGGCCCGGGCTGGCCCGGCGTGCTGCTGCACGAGGCGATCGGCCACGGCCTCGAAGGCGACTTCAATCGCAAGGGTTCGTCGGCGTTCGCGGGGCGCATTGGCGAGCGCGTGGCCGCGAAGGGCGTGACAGTGGTCGACGACGGCACGCTGCCCAACCGCCGCGGCTCGCTCAATATCGACGACGAAGGCAACCCGACGCAGTGCACGACGCTGATCGAGGACGGCATCCTCAAGGGCTACATTCAGGACTCGCTGAACGCGCGCCTCATGAAAATGCCCGTGACGGGCAACGCGCGCCGCGAGTCGTACGCCGCGCTGCCCATGCCGCGCATGACCAACACGTACATGCTCAACGGCGACAAGGATCCGCAGGAAATCATCGGCTCGGTGAAGAACGGTCTGTATGCCGTGAACTTCGGCGGCGGCCAGGTGGACATCACGAACGGCAAGTTCGTGTTCTCGGCCTCCGAAGCCTACATGATCGAAAACGGCAAGGTCACCTACCCCGTGAAGGGCGCAACGCTCATCGGCAGCGGCCCGGAATCGCTCAAGTACGTGAGCATGATCGGCAACGACATGCGCCTCGACTCGGGCGTGGGCGTGTGCGGCAAGGAGGGCCAGAGCGTGCCGGTGGGCGTGGGCCAGCCGACGCTGCGAATCGACCGCATGACGGTGGGCGGCACGGTTTGAGACCTTGACCCGCGCGCACTCCATGCACGGCGATGCGGATATTCCGCATCGCCGTGCGGATTTTCTGCACACGAGTCATTTTTTGCGCAGATAATCCGCTTTTTTACCGCGCCCCGCTTGCCAGCCGTGAGAAGGCCGGGTTATAAAGGCAATCAACCTTTTCGACGTAACGCACCGAAGTCACGAACGTTCCGACCCAGACCGCCATGTTCGCCACGAAGTTTTACTTTTACTTCTTTTGGTATCTCAGACCGCTGGCGGATCGAGAGGGTTGACAGTACGCGCAGGACCCCGAACACACGAGAAACCGCCAGCCAAGCCTGGCGGTTTTTTTTCGCCCTTATTTTTCGCTCTCACTTTCGAGCCTCACCTTCATCTAACCGGATTTGAAGCACCGTCTGAACGACGCACGCTACGCACCCAGGATCAGGAGAAAACGACCATGCCCCCGCACAACACCGACGATGTCCGCATTCGCGAACTCAAGGAACTCACGCCGCCCGCTCACCTGATCCGCGAATTCCCCTGCTCGGAAGCCGCCTCCACGCTGATCTTCGAATCGCGCCGCGCCATGCACCGCATCCTGCACGGCATGGACGACCGCCTGATCGTCATCATCGGGCCGTGCTCGATTCACGACACGAAGGCCGCGCTCGACTACGCGAAGCGCCTCGTCGAAGAGCGCAAGCGCTTCAGGAACGAGCTCGAGATCGTGATGCGCGTGTACTTCGAGAAGCCGCGCACAACGGTGGGCTGGAAGGGCCTCATCAACGACCCGTACCTCGACAACAGCTTCAAGATCAACGACGGCCTGCGCACCGCGCGCGAACTGCTCGTCTCGATCAACGAACTGGGCCTGCCCGCCGGCACCGAATACCTCGACATGATCAGCCCGCAGTACATCGCCGACCTCATCTCGTGGGGCGCGATCGGTGCGCGCACAACGGAATCGCAGGTGCACCGCGAGCTGGCTTCGGGATTGTCGTGCCCGGTCGGCTTCAAGAACGGCACGGACGGCAACGTGAAGATCGCCGTCGACGCGATCAAGGCCGCCTCGCAACCGCACCATTTCCTCTCGGTGACGAAGGGCGGCCACTCGGCCATCGTCTCGACCGCGGGCAACGAGGACTGCCATGTGATTCTGCGCGGCGGCAAGACGCCGAACTACGACGCGGATAGCGTGAACGCCGCATGCAGCGATATCGGCAAGGCGGGTCTCGCCGCGCGCCTCATGATCGACGCGAGCCACGCGAACAGCTCGAAGAAGCACGAGAACCAGATTCCGGTGTGCGCCGATATCGGCCGCCAGGTAGCCGCGGGCGACGAGCGCATCGTCGGCGTGATGGTGGAGTCGCACCTCGTCGCGGGCCGCCAGGACCTGAAGGAAGGCTGCGAGCTGACCTATGGCCAGAGCATCACGGACGCGTGCATCGGCTGGGACGAAAGCGTGGGCGTGCTCGAAGGCCTCGCGCAAGCGGTGAAGCAGCGTCGCATTGCGCGCGGTTCGGGCAACTGAGCGCAGCGCGCGGCGCTCACCCGGCGCCGCGCCGCCGCGCGTGAACTCACAGCCGCGCAGCGCGCTCGGGCCGCACCGCGCCGATGCACAGATCGGCGATCCCGATCACGTTGCCGATGAGCCTGCCGCGCCGGTCGAGATGCGCCTCCGGGCGCACCGACTTCACGCAGTTCATGCTGAGCGCGCGCAGGATGTTGCTGGTCGCTTCCTTGCGCGACATCACGCCCTTGTTGCACAGGTACATCGCGTTGACCACCTGCGAATAGCCGAAGCGCCGGCCCGATACGCGCCCGCCTCGCAGCCCCAGGTGCACGCCCAGCAGATAGTCGCAGTACACGACCGCGCCACGGCGCGCGAGGCGCCGCGAGAAGTCCTTGTCCTCCAGCCAGCCGTACAGCACGAGACGCTCGTCGAAGCGCAGATCGGCGACAGCCTGCGCGCGGCACGCCATGTTGCAGCCATACAGTTCCACGCAGGGCCGCAGCGGCGGTCGCCGCATCACTTCGGCTTGCGCACTGTCCACGAGCGCAATGGCTTCTTCCCATGAGATCGGCTGCGTGTTCGCGCCGTCGCGCAACGTGCGGCCGGAAAACCCCACGAGATTCGCGTCGCGCTCGAACAGCTCCACGCACAGCTCGATCCAGTGACACTCGGGCGCGAAGTCGTCATCGAGGAAAATCACCACGTCGATGTCCGGCGCAAGTGCGTCGAGCGCGCGATTGCGCTGCACGCTCGAACCCGCCGTGCCGATGATTTCGTCCACGCGCAAACCGTTTGCGTCGTAGGGTCCGATGTCGTCTGCGCTGCTGCCTGAAAGCACGATCTGATCCGGCCGCACCGTTTGCCGCGCAAGCAGACGCACGACCCATGCGGTAGCGGCTGGCCGTCCCTTGGTCGCGATCACTACCGCGACGCGCATGCGCGCCTTTGCGTTGTTGGGGGCCATGGAAAACGCGAGATCATCGGTAGCGCGCGTTGTCATCGGGTTCTCCGCATTCCGGTGGTCGTTTCGACTCGAATCGAGGTTAGCACGAGGCCCTGGCGCCGCCAGCCAGGCCGGATTCAAGTTGTCCGAAACGATCTATTCAACGACTGATTCCAACTGTTTGCGAACGAGCACGCATCGCGCCGTGGCGAACCTTTTACCGCCTGTCTTTTCCGTTAGTCAAATCCGCATTTATTGCACCGTTTTTGCGCTTTTATCGATTACGCATCGCCCATAGCGCAGCCCCGTCCGGTAAATCCATCCAATAGAATTTTTCGGATTCCTCTTTTGATAAGACTCGCCTACAAATGCTAAAAGGGATTCGCGCAAATATGACCGACTAACCCGCCCCACCGGAAAGATCCTCTCAACATGACTGCGTCGACACGTCGGAGCGAGCCAGTGGAAGACGAGATCCTCTCTTCCGGGACAACGGTTTGCGAAACCGGATCCGGCGCCCGGCTCAGACGCCCGGTGGTCTTCTACGTGCAGCCGTTGATCGCGCGTTATCGCATCGAGGTCATCGAGTCGCTCAACCGTCTTTTCAGCGTCAAGGTGTTCGCATGCTCCGAGGGCGTGGAGGCCAACGGCTTTTCGCGCGAGAAGCCCGAGTGCGACGAGTTCGTCGAAACGCGTATCGCGAGTTTCGCGGGTCTACCCTCGCGGCGGATTCGCATGCAAAGCCGCGTGCTGAGCCGCATCGTTTTCGAACGTCCCGATGCCGTCCTGATCTTTGCAGACGTTCGCTATCTGTCGCTGTGGCTTGCGCTCCTCGCCGCACGCGTGATGCGCGTGCCCGTGCTGATTCACGGCCAGGGGCTCTACCGGCACGAGAGCGCGGGGCTCATGCGCACGGTCTGCTACCGCCTCGCAGTCGCGCTCGCCGTGCGCTACGTCTGCTATACCGAGGCTTCGCGGCGCTCGCTCATCGCTATCGGCTGCCCGCTCGCGAAGCTTGTCGTCGCGAACAACGCACTCACGGTCTCGTGCGGCGTGGAGCCCGCCGCCAAGACGGGCGCCGAGAGCGGCGTGCTCTTCATCGGCAGGCTGCGCGAAGGCTCGGGGATCGAACCGCTCATCGACGTGGTCGGGCAGCTTCATGCCGAAGGCAACGACATCACGCTGCACGTGATCGGCGACGGCGAGCACGGCGAGCGCCTGAAGCGCAAGTACAGCGATCGCCGCTACGTGGTCTGGTATGGCGCGGTATTCGACGACGACGCCATCGCGACCATCAGCCGGCGCTGCCGCGTAGGCTGCTATCCGGGTTCGGCGGGCTTGAGCGTCGTGCACATGTTCGCGTTAAGCCTGCCGCCCATCGTGCACGACCGGCTGCCGCTGCACATGGGCCCGGAGCCCGGCTATGTCGAGGACGGCCGCACCGGCTTTTTCTTCGGGCGCGACGGCGGCACACAAGCGCTTGGCGCCACGCTACGGCGCATCTGGTCCATGCCGCCCGACGCAATGCGCGCAGCCGCAGCCGCCGCACACGCGGTGTACTGCCAGCTCAACTCGCCTACGCTGGGACACCAGCTCGCCGAGATCGTCGAAGCGGCGCTGCGCGCCTGAATCGCCGCTTCAGTCCCGCTTCAATCCCGTTTGAGTTCCGTTTGGGTCCCTTTGCACGCCGGCCTACTTCTGCCGCGAGACGCGATACAGCATCCAGGCCGCGCACGCGGACAGCCCGAAGGTCATCGACCATGCCACGCCCGTCACACCGAACATATGCAAGGAAGGCGGCACGGACACCACGAGCGCCACGACCTGGAGCAGCGATGCGACCGTGACGGCGCGCGCGTCGCCGACTGCGCGCAGATACGAGGCGAGCACCGAGTTGAGCGCGCTGATCGCCATGTTGATGACGAAGATGCGAAAGAGCGGCACGGCCGACAGCCACGCGGCGCCGAGCACGAGCGAAAAGAGCGGCTCGGCGGCGAAGCGCAGCACGATCACCACGCACGCGAGCCCCGCCACGGCCACCGCGAGATACAGCCGGAACAGGCGCGCGGCCGATTGCGGCCCGCCACGATGATGCGCGGCGAAGGTCGGGAAGAGATACTGCGACAGCGCGAGCGCGGCGTCGGCGAGCAGCATTTGCGCGAGCTTCGAGGACATCTGCCAGGCGCCGAGCTGCGTCGGCCCGAGCAGCTTGCCCACCACTACCTTGTCGAACTGGTTGGTGATGAGAATGATCACGCTGCTCGCCCAGATCCAGCGGCTGAACCCTACGTAATGGCCGATGCCCGACCAGCGCAGCCGGATCGGCGGACGCGGCGAGAGGGCGATCCACGTGACGACGCTCTTGAAGGCCTCGCCGATCATCATGCCGAAGAGCAGCGAGTACGGGCCCGCGCCTGCGAGTGCGAGCGCAATGCCGAAGCCGCAGTCGAGACACGAGGACGAGATTTCGATCGCCGCAATATGCTGGAAATGACGCTCGCGCTGCGTGATGAAATACGCGGGCGAGGCGAGCCCGCGCAAGAGCGGGAGCAGCGCGGCGAGCTGCACGAGGCCGATCGCGCCGCCGAGGTGGAACTGTGCGTCCATGAGCGGCGCACTCGCGACGAGCAGCAGACCGATCAGCAGGCCGCGCGTCGCGAGCGTCGTCCAGACGGCGCCGGCCTCCGCGCGCGTTGGCGGCGACGGGCCTTGTATGACGGCTTGCGCGAGCCCGGTATCGGAGAGCGCTTCGGCAATCGCGACCGCGAGCAGCGCGACGCTCGCGAGACCGATTGCGGAGGGCCCGAGAATGCGCCCGATCACGAGGAACTTGACGGCCACGAGGCCGCGCACGACGACCTGCTGCAGCAACACCCAGGTCGCCGCGCCGGGTCCGAAGCCGGCCTTGATCGGTATGGCTGGCAGCCGCATTGCGCGCAAAATGCCTCTCCTGTTGTCGATCTCTGGGTCGGAGCTTTAGCCCCTTTTCCCGGTTCCCCTCAAGCATGTTTGGGAACGCGTTTTCGTGACCCGTTCTGGACCTTACCCCGCGGCAGCGTCCACGACGCGCCATCTACCAGGTGGAATCGGACGGGACGGCCATCCGTGGGGCGGCCATCCGCGGCGCGACCATCCGCGGCGCGACCATCCGCGGGGCGGCCATGCATGAACCGACCCATCGCGAGCCGGCGATTTGTGAATCTTCAAGCGATCGGCATATCCCCAGGCTTTTTCGGCCATGCTGCCCCCGCAATCTGGCGCATGCCGCTTGCGCACCCCTGCTATTTTGTTCGTAATAATGCTCGTCGGGCCTCCCGCATGGAAAACGCGTCGATCGCCAGATATCGCAATGCCGCCCCTGACACCCCGGACGCCGCCGCACGCGCCGACGCCGGGGCCGACACGCTCGTCATGTCCGAACCTCCCGGCACGCGCGCATCGGTTGGCGGCGACTGGATCGCCATCATCGAGCCGAACTTCACGGGCCACCGCTGGCGCTACGTCGAGTGGATCGCGCAGGCGTGCGTGGAAGCCGGACACCGCTGCCTCGTCGTCACCGATACCGGGTATGCCGATCATCCGCTCACGCAGCGCATCGTGCGCGAAGCGCGGCCCGATCTGCGCCTCATGCTGCTCGACCTGCACACCGTTCCGCCCGGCCCGCATTTCGCGGCGAGCGTGTATATGCGCTTTCGCAACTTCTATGCGCGGGCATTCCGTCAGGTGAGCAAAACGATGCACGTGGGGCTCGTCATCGCACCCTATGCCGACTACTTCTTCTACACGCTCGCGGGGTTCGACTCGCCATTCGGCGAGACGCCGTGGATCGCCATCGTCATGGGCATGACGTTTCATCATGCGCGCATCGGCTTGCGCACGCCGCGCCGGCGCTTCGTCGACATGGCCAAGTCGGCGCTGTTTCGGCGCGCCATGCGCTCGCGCGGGCTGCGCGAACTCTTCACGATCGACCCGACGCTGCCCGACTGGTTCGCGACGACGAAACCCCAGCGCGCCGCGCCGCTCAGCTACCTGGCCGACCCGTTTCCCGAAATCGAAGGCATGGACCCCGCGTTCGCGCGCGAGCAACTGAAGCTCGATGCACATACGCGCTATCTGCTCGTGTACGGCGCGATCGGCGAACGCAAGGGCATTCGCGAACTGATGCTCGCGCTCGAGCACAAGCCCGACGCGCCGTGCCTCGTCATCGCGGGCCAGCAGGACGACGAAACGCGCGCGTTCATCGACGCCCACGCGCCGCGACTCGCGAGCGCACCGGTGATCTTCAACCAGTTCATCTCCGATGAGATGGAGCGCGAACTTTTTTCCGCCTGCGACGCCGTATGGCTCGGTTACAAGCAGCACTACGGCATGAGCGGCGTGCTCGTGCAGGCGTACCGCTTCCGCAAGCCCGTGGTGGCCAGCGCCGACGGCCTGATCGGCTGGTATTGCCGCGACGGCGCGCTCGGCCCCTTGCTCGACGACCTCGAGCCCGCCACGATCGCGCACGCGCTCGATGCACTCGCGCAGCATTGGGGCGCGGGCCCAGGTTCCGCGCAGCCCATCGGCGAACACCTCCTTTCGTGCAACACGCTCGAACAGTTCAAGCGCACGCTGCAGGCCGCGTTGGCATGAGCGCCCGAAAAAAACGTCATTCAATATCAAGCAAGCCGAATCAGTCCGATCCTGTCACAGCGGATCACGCAACGCCTTCGACCTTGTTGTCCGCCGCGCCCGTGTTGGGCCGCTCGGCAGGGACGGCTGCGCGCATGTCGGGGAACATCGCGTCGCGCAGGCGCAGGAACGGGAACTCGACGGCACGCGTGGTGAGATAGCCCAGCACCGAGGCGATGAAGAACTGCGCGACGATCACGACGGGCCAGGCGGCGAGGGGCGGCACCCCGAACGCGCTCGCCTTGTGGATCAGATAGTCGCCGGGCGCGAGCGCGAGCGAATGCCAGAGGTAGATGCCGTACGAGTACACGCCGAGCCACGCGAGCCCGCGATAGACCCACGTCGTGCGAAATCTGCCCGAATGTTCGAGCACGAGCATGATGAGCGCGCAAAAGCCGACGGCCTGGATCGTGTAGCCGATGCTTTCGTCCAGCGCCACGTCGGGCGTCGCGAAGATGAGCCAGGCGAGAAGCAGCCCCACGACGCCGAACAGCCAGCGCTTCCTGGCGACGAGGGTGCGCCAGAGATCGGGCTTCATCCAGTAGACGGTCGCGAGGATGACGCCGATGAGCAGGCTGTCCATGCGGTACTGCGTGTAGTTGAACGCCCCGACGAGGTCGCCGTGCGATACCGCGATGCACCGCGCGCTCAGGACGACCACGCAGAGGCCGGCCATGACGGCGATCAGCGCATTCGCGCGCAGCCGGAAATGTGCGAGCACGATCAGGAGCGCGGGCAGGAACAGATAGAAGTGCTCTTCGACAGCGAGGCTCCACGTTTGCGCAATGGAGGTGCCGAAGTAATTCTGCATGTGCGTGAGATTCTGCCAGAGGAACGTATCGGGCCGATGGCGGCCGGCAAGCAGGTGAAAAAAAATCAGCGCGTAGTACGCGGGCCAGATCTTGAAGATCCGCCGCACGATGAAGCGGCGTGCACCGATGCGGCCCGTTTGCGAATATTGGCGCAGCAGCAGCCCGCCCACCAGAAAACCGCTTAGTGTGAAGAAAAGATTCACGCCTTCGTGGCCGAAGCTTTTCAGCGGGTACTCGAGCACGCTGACCCAGGGATGGCCCGTGCGCACCGTGTGGAAGTGATAGCCCATCACGACAAAGATCGCGATGCCACGCACGAAGTCGAGCTCGACGGAGCGCCCTTTCGTCGACAGTCTCACTCCGTGTAGTAACTTCATGACCTTTCCTCGCTTGCGTCCATGCCGGATTCTTGCGCAAGGCAGACGATGAAAAATTTACTCCTGCCGGCCTCATCATGAACGCAGGCGCCGTGCAGCGTGCGCCAAGTTTCCGCCGTTCTCGGCCAGGTGTGTGGGCGAAACCACACGCCAGACCAGAATTTTTTTCCTGCCGCCACAACCCTGCCGCTTCCCGCCACGCGCATGCGCAAGCCGCTTGCGGCGTTTTATATTGAGTCGAGCCAACGCGTGCGGCGCGCATGTATCTTGCGCAACGTACGCGACCCTACGCACCGCACCGGGAGAAACGCCGATGCGAAACAAACATGCTGCACTATGGCTATGGGTGTGCCTCGTGCCTCTCGCTTTCGACTACAAGGCACCGGACTCCCAGTTCGGCCACAGCGCGCAATGGCTGGCCGTCATTCCGGCCCTGACAGGCGCGCTTATTCTCGCGATGATCGGCCCGCGCTTCGCGCGTCCGACGCGGCTGCGCTCGTTCGTGACGGGCGCGATCGTGGCAAGCCTCGTCGGCAGTCTCATTGCGCAGATGCTGCAGCACAACCCGCTTGGCCAATACCTGCGCGTCATCCTGCCGTTCCTGCTGTTCGCGCTCGGCTACTGGGCCACGTGCCGCCCGTGGCACATCATTCGCGTCGTGCAGCTGCAGCGCGCGCTCTATTATGCGAACGTGCTGGGCCTCGTGTTCACGTTCTTCTTCGGCTTGCTGGCAGTCGGCGGGCCGCTCGCCGACATCCGTTTTCGCATCGTCTCGCCGACCATGCTCGCGCTGCAGGCCATGCTGCTGCACCAGTTCATCGTCGCCCGGCGCTTCAACACGACGATGGTACTCGTGTTCCTCGCCACGCTCGTCGTCGAATTGCTGAGCGTCACGCGCAGCCTGCTGATCGCGACCATCCTGCTCGCCATGTTTGCGGCGTGGCTCGCTTCGCCCTCGCTCAGTCATCTGATCAAATCGTTTTTCCGCACGGGTATCGCGCTTTCCTTCGTTGTCGCGCTGGGCGTGGGAACGGCGTGGCTCTTCCCGTCGATCACGGAACACTGGACACAGCGCGTGACGGCCGCGCAGAACGCGGAGTCCGACCGCGACCCGACCACGGTCACGCGTATCGCAGAGATGCGCGACCAGTACGACCAGGTCACCGAATCGGTGGAATCGGTCCTGTTCGGCAAGGGTTATGGCCACCTCTACCGCTATTCGCCCATCTATTACCAGTACGTGAACCAGACGTTCAGCAAGGACGACTACTTCAATACCAGCGACTGGGTGGCGGGCCACAACTTCTGGGTGTACCAGCTCTACGCCGAAGGCATCGTGTTCGGGGGCTGCATGCCGCTCGCGGTGATCGTCGCGCTCATCGTCGCGGGCCGCGCATTCAGACGCTGGCGCCGCATTGCGCCGCGTCACCCGATGCTCATGCCGCTCAGCATGGCGCTGCTCGTGCTCGCGGCGTTGCCGGGTGCCTCGATCGGCGGCAATCCGCTCGGCACGCGTTTCTCGGGCCTCGTGTACGGCATCGCGCTCGGCCTGATCGTCGCGTTGTATTCGCAGCTTCATTACCGCATCGACCTGCAACGCAAGCGCCAGCGCCTGCACCCGACCTACGGGCGCGAGCCCGCCTTCCGACCCACGGCGCCCACGGCGGCGCCGGTGCCGCTCAACACGTATGCGACTCCGGAGCCCCGATGAAAATCCTGCACCTCGTGTCCACGGTCGACCCGCGCTCGGGCGGCCCGATTGAGGGCGTTCGTCAGAGCGGTCTCGCGATGACGGCGCTCGATCACCAGATCGAAGTGGCGTCGCTCGACCCGATCGACGCGCCTTATGTGCGCGAATTCCCGCTGCCGCTTCACGCCCTGGGCCCGGGCCGCGGACACTACGGATACAGCCCCGGCTACGTGCCGTGGCTGCGCGCGAACGCGAGGCGCTTCGACGCGGCGCTCGTGCACGGGCTCTGGCAATACCACGGCTTCGGCGCGTGGCGCGCGCTGCGCCGCGCCCAGGTGCCGTACTACGTGTACACGCACGGCATGCTCGACCCGTGGTTCAAGGCCACCTATCCGGTCAAGCATCTGAAGAAATGGGCGTACTGGCCGTGGGCCGATTTCCGCGTGCTGCGCGACGCGGCCGCCGTGATCTTCACGACCGACGAAGAACGCCTGCTCGCGCGCGAATCGTTCTGGCTGTACCGCGCCAACGAGCACGTCGTGCCATTCGGCACCAATGCGCCTCGCGAGGACCCGGACACCTTGCGCGAAGCCTTCCTGCAGGAGTCGCCGCATTTGCGCAACAAGCGCATCGTGCTGTTTCTCGGGCGTCTGCATCCGAAAAAGGGCTGCGACGTGCTGGTTCATGCGTTCGCCGAACATGCGCGCGAAACGCCGGATGCACACCTGGTGATGGCAGGCCCCGACCAGAGCAACTGGCAACCCGCGCTGCAGGCGATGGCGCAGTCGCACGGCATTACGCACCGTATCAGCTGGCCGGGCATGCTGCAGGGCAACCTGAAGTGGGGCGCGTTTTTTGCCAGCGACGTGTTCGTGCTGCCGTCGCACCAGGAGAACTTCGGCGTTTCCGTGGCGGAGGCGCTGGCTTGCGGGCTGCCCGCTCTGGTCTCGGACAAGGTGGGCGTCTGGCGCGAAATCGATGAGGACGGCGCTGGGCTCGTTGCGCCCGACACGGTCGCCGGCACGCAGCGCAACTTCGCCTCATGGCGGGCACTCGATGAGCGCGCGCGCGACGCGATGCGCGCCCAGGCGCGGCGCACGTTCGACGCGCGCTTCGCGATGGACGGCATGGTGCAATCGCTGCTGGGCTTGTTGCAGGAACATCCGTTGCACGCTGGCGCGCGATTTCGCCGAGGGCGCCCGATGAGCGCCGTGGCGCAGGGCGAGCCCGTGGAGCAAACCGAATAAGCGAAAGAAGCGGCATCAGATAGCGGAAATGGTGGGGATTGGCAGGGGTGACGAAGCAACGCAGCTGAAGCGTCATAACGAGTCGAACGATGAGCCCGCGTTGCACTTTCGTGGCGATGTGCGAATCCTGTTAGCAAGGGGGCAAGGCTATGTTAAACAGCACACCTGATTGTTCCGGCGGCGAGACCGCCGACGTAACGGCGCTGCAGAGCGCGCGCAGTTTGCGCAGAATATCGGCGGGCCGCGCACGGGCGGCCCTGGCGGCGATGGCAACCATGGTGACGGCCGCGGCCCTGCTTGCAGGCTGCGCGCTCTCGCCCGGCATGCAGGCGCCATCGAGTGTCACCGAGGCGAAGGCCGCGACCGACGCCGCGCGCTCGTCGGGCGCGAAGGGCGATCAACCGCCACCGGGCGCGCTCGTCGAGATCAACAACGAGCTCGTCGCGAAGGAAGCGGCGGCGAGATCGACGACCATCCCGGCCAATGTCGAGACGCTGTTCGGCACGCCCAAGCCGTACACGCTCGGGCCCGGCGACGTGCTGAGCATCGTCGTGTGGGACCACCCCGAGATGAATCTGCCGACCAACGGCAGCAGCGGCAGCAACGGGCAACAGGACCAGAGCGCGAGCCAGGTGCAGTCGGGCTATACCGTCGACTCGTCGGGTGCGATCCAGGTGGCTTACGTGGGTCCGATCCACGTGGCCGGGCTCACCGAGATGCAGGCCCGCGACCTCGTGGCGAACAAGCTCGCCTACTACCTGAACAAACCCCAGGTGACGCTGCGCATCGAGTCGTACCGCAGCCGGCGCGTGTACGTAGACGGCGAAGTGCGCACGCCCGGGCTCATGGTGCTCAACGACATGACGATGTCGCTGCCCGAGGCGATCAACCGGGCGGGCGGCTTCACGGCGGCGGGCGACCGCTCGCGGGTCAGCGTCACGCGCGGCGACAAGACGATCCTGGTGAACATTCCCGACATGATCAAAAAAGGAGTGAACCCGGACAAGATCCTGTTGCAGAACGGCGACCTCGTGCGCGTGTATTCGGCCAACGAAAGCCGCGTGTTCGTGCTGGGCGAAGTCGGGCATCCGGGGCCCTTGCCGTTCGATAACGGCCACCTCTCGCTGAACGACGCGCTGGGCAACGCCGGCGGCATCAGCCAGGGGTCGGGCGACGCTTCGCAGGTGTACGTGGTGCGCGGGCAGAAGGAAGGCCACCGCACGGTCTTCCACCTCGACGCCTCTTCCCCGGAAGCCATGGCCACGGCGGACGAGTTCGACCTGAAGCCGAACGATGTCGTGTTCGTCGATGCGTCGGCGCTCGTGAAGTGGAGCCGCGTCATCAACCTGATCCTGCCGAGCACGCAGGCGGCCGCAGCGGGCCGCGCAGTGGGTTACGGCGGATACTAGCCGGTGGCGTTCGTCCGGGCGGGAGCAGGCCTTCTGGCCTGCGCCTGAACAGGACAGGAGCAGGCCCGAGGACCTGCTCCTGCGCTGAGCGAACCTGCTCGACACGAGCGGGCCTGGCGCCGCCTTATGCCCTGGGCGGCTTGCTTTCCTCGAAGCGCCAGCGGATAAAGCGGCACGGATTGCCGCCATACACGCCGCCGGCTTCCAGCGAGCGATGCACGACCGAGAGCGGCGTGACGACTGCCGAGCGCCCGATCGTCACGCCCATCTGCACCACGCATTTCGACGAGACCCACGCACCGTCCTCGATTACGATCGGCGCGACGTGCAGGTCCATGTTCGTGCGCATGTCGTGCGAGCCGGCGCTGAGAAACGCGCCCTGCGAAAGGCAGACGTTCGAGCCGATGCGGATAGGCGCCTGGTTGTAGATCCAGACGTCGACGCCGATCCAGCAGTTGTCGCCCATTTCCAGATTCCACGGCGCCTTCACGCGCATGGGGTGCACGAGGCGGCAACCCTCGCCGACTTTCGCGCCGAACAGGCGCAGCAAGCCCACGCGCAGCGCGGAGAGCGGCAGCAGACGATTGTCGAGCACGCAGGCCTCGACCAGATACCACGCGGCCTGCACGAGCTTGCCGCGGCGCGCGACGTAGTTGCCCTTGCCGGCACGGCTCAAATCGATCACGCGGATTTCCGCGGCTCGTGCGTCATGGGCGGCGTGTGGCGGCACGCCGCCCGCGGGCGGCGCTTCACCCGCCCCCTCCCCGCGCCCGGCCGCGCCGGCGCTCCCTTTGAGGGTCCCTATCCCTTCGACCGCTTCCGTCATGAACGCTCCTTGCCCATCCGGGTCGGTTCCCTGGTGGCCGCCCGCGAGTTGCAAGCCTGGCGGCCCGCACCACGGGACGCACCACGGGACGCATCAAGCCACGATTTCATTATCGGGCCGCCACCGCTTTGCCTCGCACGCGTGGCCGACACGGCAGGGGTTTTGGCGCAGCGGCGCGACGCGCGGTGGGCAACATGAAGGCTTGACGCCGCATCGTTCGCGGCACGCGGGATCCATGCCATGTCCAGTTTTTATCGTCGTCAGCTTGTGCCGTATGGAATCGCCGCCGCGCTGCAGGCCGCGTGGCCGTGCGCAGTGTTTGCGCAGAACGCCCCGTACGGCGCCGCCACCGATAGCTCCCCCACTGCCGCGAGTGCCCAGAGTAGCCAGGGCGATACCCCCGCCAGCCCCGCGCAGCGCCAGCAATCCGACGAACAGCGCCTGCTAGGCGGCCCGCGCATGTCGTCGGGCAGCCCATACAGCGTGACGCCATACAACAGCGACGGCGCCTCTCCAGACGACGCGGAAGACGCACTCACGAACGAAAAGCATATGCACGTCGTGACGCCTGGGGATTACGCAGCAAGTGCGGCGGCCGCCAACGGCGGCAGGGGGAACGACAGAAGCGGCGCTTCGGGAAGAAGCGGCACGAGCGGCAGGATCGGTTCGAACGGCAGGTCTCGCGCAGGCAACGCGGTAGCGAGGAATTCGGCAGGTACTCCTGCGGGGGCCCATCGGTCGGCCGCCGCCGGGTACGACTATGGCGCGAGCGCAACGTCCCCGACCGCCCAGGTCTATGGCAATCCGTATGCCAGCCCCTACGGCTCGCCGGACCAGTCCAACGCCGAACTCTACAAATCGCCCTGGTAAGTTCTGCTAGCGGCGGCCGAAGGGCGCACAAAGCCATAAGCGGCGATAAGCGGCCTTAAGCGCCGTCGATCACACATCGGACTGCTCGACCTCCGGCAACGTCGATCCGCCCTTACCCGCGCGCGGCACGGATTGCTGCGCCGAAACAGCGCCGCTTGCGGCAGTCTGCGGCCCAGCTTGCATCTGGCCCGCCGGCTCGGCAGCCTCGCCCGCGAGCCCGGCAAGCCTCGCCTCGAGCACGCCGAAGATCGCTTGCGGTGACAGCATGCGCTTCGCGTAGCGCCGCGCGGCACGGCCAAGTTCGGCGCGGCGCGCGGGGTCGCCAGCCAGTTCGACGATCGCTGCAGCGAGCGCTTCGCTGTCTTCGGGCGGTACCACGATCCCGTGGTCCGAGACCACGTCGAAGAGACTCGTGCCGGGCCGCGCCATGGCAAGCACCGCGCGGCCGCTCGCGAGCATGCCGGTGAGCTTGGAGGGCATCACGAGATCGGCGGCGTCGGCGCGCTGCGGCAGCACGTGGATGTCGGCCACGTTCAGCAGCTCGTTGAGCATCGAAGACGGCTGCACCGGCAGCACGTGACAGTTCGAGAGCGGCTCGCAACGCGCCATCAGCTCCCGCCTGGCCGCGCCGTCGCCGCAGAACACGAAGCTGATATCGGGCCGCGCGGCGAGCGCTGTTGCGACGTCCGCGAGAATTTCGATGCCCTGCTTCGCCCCCATGTTCCCCGCATAGAGCACGACGGTGTTGTCCTCCGGGATGCCGAGACGCCGCCGGAACGCGCCCGGATACGGCAGCGGAAAGATCGCCCGGGTATCGACCCAGTTCGGCAGGCACACGGTGCGCGAGGCGTCCACACCCTTGTCGATGGCGCGCTCGACCATGCGCGCCGAGATCGACGAGACGACGTCGAAGCGCCGCAGCAGCCAGCGTTCTCCCGCGAGGGCCACGCGCCCGAGACGCGACCCCTGGCCACCGCGCAGAAGCCCCAGATCGAACGCTGCATCGACTTCGAAGTCCTGAATATGCAGCCAGCTGCGCGCGCCGACGGCGCGCGCGAGCATGAGCGCACCGGGCGCGCACAAGAGCGTCGGCACGATCAGCATGACGGCTTGGGGCCGCCACGCCGCGAGCCGTGCGAGAAGCGGCAGCGACGAGAGCGCGAAGCTCGCCAGATGCACGATGCGCTTGAAGCCGCCCTGCTGTGCAGGCACCCACAGCGGCGCACGCCAGACGCCCACGCCGCGCAACGTTTCTCGTTGGTAGCGTCCCGCGCGATAGCCTTCATGCACGCGCCATTGCGGGTAATAAGGCGGCGCGCAGATCACGCGCACCTCGTGGCCGTGCGCCGCGAGCAGTTCTGCCATTTCGGCTGTGTATTTGCCCACGCCTGTGACTTCGGGCGCGTAATTCAGTCCGTAGATCAGGATTCTCATTGCGTGGCTTCCGTCCCTGAACTGCTGTGTGACGCTTTTAGTCATCTCGCGCGCCGGGAGAAAAAAAAGCGGGCGTCGTGCATCCGGTCCGCGCACGACGCCCACCACCAACCAGACGACGTTTGCCTTTCGTCCTTTTGAGCCGATCGTTTGCAGGCAATCGGTCCCGTCAAACCCCGTCAAGCCCGCATGCCCGCCTCGTACGCCGGCGCGGCATGGGTTTGAAGAAAATCGTCGTAGGTGCGGGCGAGCCCCTCCTGGAGGCCGATGTGCGCGTGCCAGCCCAGATCGCCCAGGCGCGACACGTCGAGCAGCTTGCGCGGCGTGCCGTCGGGCTTGGTCGAGTCGAACACCAGTTCGCCTTCGAAGCCCACGACGTCGCACACGCGCTGCGCGAGGTCGCGGATCGAGAGATCCTCGCCGACGCCGACGTTGTACACGCCGTCGCCGGTCTCGTGCTCGAGCACGAAGATCGTTGCATCGGCGAGATCGTCGACGTGCAGGAACTCGCGGCGCGGCCTGCCCGACCCCCAGACGGTCAGCGTGTGCCGGCCGTTGCTGCGCGCCTCGTGCGCCTTGCGGATCAGCGCGGGCAGCACATGGCTGCTGCCGAGGTCGTAGTTGTCGTTGGGGCCGTACAGGTTGGTCGGCATGAGCGAGACGAAATGCGTGCCGTACTGGCGGTTGTATGCTTCGCAGAGCTTCAGGCCCGCGATCTTCGCGATCGCGTAGGCCTCGTTGGTCGGCTCGAGCGGCGAGGTGAGCAGATAGGTTTCGCGGATCGGCTGCGGGCATTCGCGCGGATAAATGCACGACGAGCCGAAAAACACGAGACGCTGCACGCCCGCGTTGTACGAGGCCCGGATCACGTTGGTCTCGATTGCCAGGTTATCCCAGGCGAACTGTGCGGGCTGCGTCGAATTCGCGAGGATGCCGCCCACGCGCGCGGCCGCGAGCAGCACCGCGTCGATGTGCTCGCCTTCGAAAAAGCGGTTGACCGCGGCCTGGTCGGTGAGGTCCAGTTCGGCATGGGTGCGCACGACAAGGTTCCAGTAGCCGTTCGCCTGCAACGCGCGCACGAGCGCCGAGCCCACCATGCCCCGGTGGCCGGCCACGAAGATTCGGGAGTTCTTGTCCATGCGTTCACTCGTGGTGTTCGAGAGCTTTGAATCCGGCCAGTTTGACGAGCGCATCGCACCGGGCAGCCTGATAGTCGGCGCGCACCATTTCCTTGACGAGTGCCTGAAACGTGGTAACCGGCTTCCAGCCCAGCTTCTCCTGGGCCTTCGAGGCGTCGCCGAGCAGCGTCTCGACCTCGGTCGGGCGGAAGTATCGCGGATCCACGCGCACGATCACGTCGCCCGGTTCGATCCGCATGTCGCGCGAGGCCACATGCTCGACAACGCCGACTTCGTCCACACCGCTGCCCTCGAAACGCACGGTGATGCCCAGTTCCTCGGCCGCCGCACGCACGAAGTCGCGCACGCTGTACTGCACCCCGGTTGCGATCACGAAGTCTTCGGGCTCGTCTTGCTGGAGCATGCGCCATTGCATGTCGACGTAATCGCGCGCGTGGCCCCAGTCGCGCATGGCAGAGAGATTGCCGAGATACAGCATCTTCTGCAGGCCAACCGCGATGCGTGCGATGGCGCGCGTGATCTTGCGCGTAACGAACGTCTCGCCGCGCTGCGGCGACTCGTGATTGAACAGGATGCCGTTGCACGCGTAGATGCCATGCGCCTCGCGGTAATTGACCGTCGTCCAGTACGCGAACAGCTTCGCCACGGCATAGGGACTGCGCGGGTAGAACGGCGTGGTTTCACGCTGCGGCACTTCCTGCACGAGGCCGTACAGTTCGGAGGTCGAGGCCTGATAAAAGCGCGTTTTCTGCGTGAGGCCGAGAATGCGGATCGCCTCCAGAATGCGCAGCGTGCCAAGGCCATCGGCGTTCGCGGTGTACTCGGGTTCCTCGAACGACACCGCGACGTGACTTTGCGCGGCGAGGTTGTAGATTTCATCGGGTGCAACGCGCTGGATCACGCGCAACAGGGCCGTGGAATCGGTCAGCTCGCCGTGATGCAGGTGGATGCCGGGTTCCGGGTCGTGCACGTCGCGATACAGGTGATCGATGCGGTCCGTGTTGAAGAGCGACGAGCGCCGCTTGATGCCGTGCACTTCGTAGCCTTTGTTCAATAGCAGTTCTGCCAGATACGAACCGTCCTGGCCGGTGATACCGGTGATCAACGCAACCTTGCGAGCCTTCGCCATCGTTCTCTCCTCGCGTGAGCGAAATGGGATTCGGTGGTTCCACTAACCGCAGCGGCCCCCCGGGCCAGCCGCAGATCTGCTGTCAACCTGCTGCTACCCTGAAACGCTTTCGTAACCGTAATACCCGCCGCGATACCCGCCGCCGATGAACGCGCCGGTCTTCGGCACGTCGGTGAGCAGCACCCCACGCAGGTTCACGCCGCCGATGCGCAGGCGCTTGACCGTTTCCTCGAGCTCCGAAATCGGGTGGCGGCCGTGGCGGATCGCGAGTAGCGTCGTGCCCGCATAGCGTCCGATCACCGTCGAGTCGGTCACCGCGAGCACCGGCGGCGTGTCGACGATCACGAGGTCGTAGCGCGCCCCCAGTTCTTCGAGCAGCGACTCGAAGCGCGGACTCATCAGCAGCTCGGAAGGATGCGAATGCAGCGAGCCCTTGGCGAGCACATCGAGTCCGGGGAGCACCTCGTGCTGGATGGCCTGATTCAGATCGGCGCCGAGCAGCACGTCGGAGAGACCCGGCTGGTGCGCGATGCCGAAGTGCGAGTGCACGTCGCCGCGCCGCATGTCGCCGTCGACGATCAGCACACGCTTGTTCACCGAGGCGACCAGCGCGGCGAGATTGACCGAGAGGAACGATTTGCCGATGTCGGGCCGCGAGCCCGTGAGCATCACGATGTTGTTGCGCGCGTCGTTGAGCGTGAGCTGCAGCGAGGTGCGCAGGCTGCGCACGCCTTCCACCGCGACGTCCTGCGGATTCTGCTGCGCGAGCACGTGCAGCCCGCGCCGGCGCGACGACACGTGATGCTGCAGCCGCAGTTGCTGCGGGCTGCGCGGCACCACGGCGAAGACCGGCACGCCAAGCGCGGCTTCGAGTTCGTCCGGGCGCTCCACGCCGCCGTACAGCGACTTGCGCACGAACGCGACAAGCACGCCCAGCACGAGCCCGGCGCCGATCGCGAGCGCGATGACGAGCAGCTTCTTCGGACGCACCGGATCATCGGGCGCTTCGGCGAAATCGACCACGCGCACGTCGCCCACCTGGCCCGCGCGCGCCACACGCAGTTGCTGTGCACTGTTCAGGAGGCTCGTGTAAAGCTGCGTGCTCACATGCACGTCGCGCAAGAGGCGCACGGCGGACTGCTCCGTATCGGGCAGCTGCGCCACATTACGCGTGAGTTGCGACTGCGCGGCCTGCAGCGTGCCGATCTGCGCGTCGAGCGCCTGCACGGCCGGGTGATGCTCCGTGAAACGCTGCGCGAGTTCCGCGCGTTGCTGCCGCAGATCTTCGAGACGGATCTTGTTGTCGCTCACCTGCTGGAGCAGCAGCCGGCTTTCTTCGCCGAGATCGACGGTACCGTGCTCGTTACGGAACTTGTTGTACTTCTGCTCGGCCGCATCGACCTGCGAGCGCAATTGCGGCAACTGGTCGTCGAGGAACGCGAGCATGTGCTCCGCTTCCGCCGAACGGCTGGCGATGTCCTGCTTGATGAACTCGTGTGCCACGTTGTTGAGGATCGCGGCCGTCATCTTGCTGTTGTGGCCTTCGAGACTCGCGCGGATCACGCCGGACTGCAGCCCGACCTCCTGGATCTGCAGCGAATTCTCCAGCCGGTCGACGGTGGTGAGCGTCGAGGCGCGCGTGAGCAGGAAAGGCGTTCCGGGCGGCCCGCTCAGACTGTCGACGTGCAGCGCGATCGGCCCGACCGACGTGTTGGCGCTCACGTCCTCGCCCACGCGGCCCTGCAGAAGCGGAATGCCGTCGGGGTCGCGCAGCGTGAAGGTGCCGGGCTCTTCGCCGGCAACGATCGTGAAGTCGCGCTCATACATCGCCTCGGGCGTGTCGAAGCGCGACACCTTGATGTCGCCGCCGCCCCATGCGTAGCCGGACGGCCGCAGGAACCCGGGCAGGCGCTGCGCCCAGGGCGCGGTCATGATGCCCGAGAGCATGCCGCCGATCAGGGGCATTTCGCGCGGCCGCGCCGAAATATCGAGGTGCAGCTTGCGTACCGTTTCCTCGGTCACGTTGCGTGATTTCAGCATTTCGATCACGCCGTTCGCGGTCGACTTCTCGTCGAACATGCCCGTGAGCGGCGGCAGGCTGCTGTCCTTCTTGCTGGCGTCGCCCTTGTCGACGAGGTGGAACAGCACGTCGGCACGATAGGTCGGCGTAGCGAGAAATGCATAGGCCGCACCCAGCAGCGTGACGGCGAGCGTCACGACCGCGATGGCGCGCCAGTTCGCCACCATCGTTTGCAGGTAATCGCCTAGGTATCGCTCGTCGGCGCCTGCTGCGCCGTAGTAAGCGCCGTCATAATTCATCGCCATCTTGCTTCTCCCGAAACCTGGTGTTGCTTGCTGGTGATGCCTGCCCGAATGCGCCGCGGCGCTCAGTACGCGTTGCGGCCGACCAGCCCGTGAACGATCGTGGCCGCGATGATGCGCATGTCGAGCCAGAACGACCAATGGCCGAGGTAATACAGGTCGTGCGCGACGCGCATTTCCATCTTTTCGAGGCGATCGGTTTCGCCGCGAAATCCATTGACCTGCGCCCAGCCCGTAATGCCGGGCTTGATGCGATAGCGGTGGATGTAGCCCTTCACCACGCTCTGATAAAGATCGTCGTGCTCGAGCGCATGCGGACGCGGGCCGACCACCGACATGTCGCCGCGCAGCACGTTGTAGAACTGCGGCAATTCATCGAGGCTCGTGCGGCGCAGGAACGCGCCGAGGCGCGTCACGCGCGGGTCGTCGCGCGTCGCCTGGCTCACCGTGCCGGGCGCCTCCTTATGCTCGCGCATCGTGCGGAACTTGTAGATCGTGAACACGCGGCCATCGGCGCCCTTGCGGCGCTGCCTGAACAGCACCGGGCCCGGCGAGGTTATCTTCACCGCAATCGCAATGCCAAAGAGAAGCGGCATGAGGCCCACGAGCGCAAGCGCTGCGAACACACGATCGAACAACGCCTTCTTGAACTGCGCGCTCGCGGGCAGCGGCGAGGCAACGAGGTTGATCGCCGGCACGCCGAGCAGCTCGATCACCGTACTGGTGTCGAACAGCGCCAGCGAGCGCACGTCCGGAATGAAGCGGATGTTCACGAGGTCGTTGCGAAACTCGCTGACGAGCCGCACCACCATGCGCTCCTCCGCAAGCGAAAGGGCGAGCCACAACTCATGCACGTCATGCTCGCGGATGTACTGCGCAAACGCCTCGAACGTCTCGCACACCAGCGCGTCTTTCTCGCTCGCGGGTCGCGCGGTTTGCGGCATCGTGTTGTAGAGCGCGCTCGCGCGAAAACCGGAGCCCGGCTCCGCATCGATGCGCCGCAAGATCTCGTCGCACTGCGAAGCGGAACCCGCAATGGCAACCTGGTGAAGATTCATGCCCGCGCGCCGCATGTGCGAAAGCACGCCGTGCGCGAGGAATCGCCACGTAATGAGCAGGCCGCCTGCAAGTGCAGTCCAGTAAGCGAACCACAGACGCGAAACGACGTCGACATGGTGCATCGTCGAGTACATCGAGATCAGTGCGCAACCCTGCACCACGAGCCAGGCAAGCGACACCTGGCCCGCAAGCAACGCTTTGGAGCGGCCGCGCCACGACTGGTAAAGCTCGAACGCCGGAAAGATCACGAGCGCAAAGGCCGCGGAGAGCAACACGAAGGCTTCGTTCACGCCACGCGGCACGATATCTTCGAAGCGGATCTCCGAAGCCACGCTCGCACCGATCATCACGGCAGATACGTCGAGCACTCTCGCCATCAGGTTTTGTAGCTCGCGCATGCTTTCTCCCTTTTTTCTCTCCCTGCAGGCCGTGCCGCTGCCCTCAACCGCAGCGGCCGTACGTATCGTCGAGGCGGACGATGTCGTCTTCCCCCAGATACGCTCCCGACTGCACCTCGATGATTTCGAGCGGCACCTTGCCGGGATTTTCCAGCCGGTGACGCACACCGAGCGGAATGTAAGTGGACTCGTTTTCCGTCATAAGAAAGGATTCCTCACCGCGGGTGACAAGCGCAGTCCCGCGCACGACCGTCCAGTGCTCGGCGCGATGGTGGTGCAATTGCAGCGAGAGCCGCGCGCCCGGCGTGACGACGATGCGCTTGACCTGAAAGCGCTCGCCCGAATCGATCGAATCGTAGAAGCCCCACGGACGCTGCACCTTGCGATGCGAAGCCGCCTCCGGCGCGTGCTCCGCCTTGATGCGTGCAACCAGCCCCTTGACGTCCTGCACTTTCGAGCGGTCGGCGACGAGTACCGCATCGGCGGTTTCGACCACCACGAGGTTCGACGTACCTACGCAAGCCACGAGCCTGCCGTCGGAGTGCGCGTAAGTCGCGACCGCGCCTTCGAATACCACGCGCCCGCGTCCGACGTTGCCGTCTTCGTCTTTTTCCATCGCGGCCCACACGGCGTCCCACGAGCCGAGGTCGGACCAGCCCGCATCGAGTGCGACTACCACGCCTTCGGGCGTCCACCCGTTGCTGGCCGACAGCCGCTCCATGACCGCGTAATCGATCGAGTCGGACGGGGCGCCCCTGAAGGCATCGGCGGCCGGCCGGAACACCGGGCCGTCTTGCTGGCCATCGACGAATGCGGCAAGGCACGCTGCATGCATGTCGGGCTGCAGCGCGCGCAGCGAATCGAGCCAGACGCTTGCACGCATCACGAATATGCCGCTGTTCCACCAGTAGCCGCCCTGCGCGACATACTGCGTTGCGAGTTCCGGCGCGGGTTTTTCGACGAAGCCGTCGATCCGGTGCGCGCCGTCGGCAATCGCCTCGCCGACGCGGATGTAACCAAACCCCGTTTCGGGCGAACGCGGCGGCACGCCCAGTGTGACGATCGCGCCACGCTGCGCATGGCGCGCTGCGCATTCGAGCGCGCGTTGCAAGGCGTCCAGGTCGGTGATCGCATGGTCCGAAGGCATCACGATGAGAATGGCGTCGTCGCCGTTCGCGCACGCGAGCGCCGCGCCGAGTGTGAGCGCTGGAGCCGTGTCGCGCCGCGCCGGCTCGACCACGAGCCGCGCGTCCATGCCGCACGCACGCAACTGATCGACGATCACGAAGCGGTGTTCTTCACCACATACAACAATCGGCGAGTTCGCGACCTGCCATTCTGACGAAAAGCCGTCGAGCCGATGAACGGTTGCCTGCAAAAGCGTATCGCGGCCCACCACACCAATTAGCTGCTTGGGGAAATGCTCGCGCGACATCGGCCACAACCGCGTACCGGAACCGCCTGCCAGCACCACGGGCACGATGCGCGTGCAAGGTGTTATGTCTTCACGCGCTGGACCTTGCCCGCTTTCTGCACGGGTCTGACTTTGTCCCTCTTGAATCGATGACCTTTCATTCATCTTCGGACTCCTTCATATCGGGCAGGATCACCCCGGCTCGTGAAGAGCGACCCCCGTTTGTAACGAAGTGCGACCGTTGTTACCGCGGCGTTACGTGACAGCGACGCCGGCCTCGCGGCGGCTTTGCTCACGATATTCGGTGGGCGAAATCATCATGCGCTTGCGAAAGATCTTGGCGAGGCGGTCGCCGTTGCCCATGCCGGTGCGGCGCGCGATCTTGTCGACCGGCAATTCCGAATCGGTGAGCAGGCTGCAGGTGATCGCGAGGCGCGCATGCAGTAAGTAATCGGATGGCGTAATGCCCATTTCCAGCTTGAAGCGGCGCAGAAAATTACGCTCGCTCATCGCGGCGACCTGCGCTGCGTCCGCTATCGAAATGGCCCGCTGACAGTTTTCCTGCAGCCAACGCGCGGCTGCACGCACTTTGTCAGCCGGTGCGCTGCCGAGCGCATCGCCTAGAAACGGCAACAGGTTGCCGCCCGAATCGGGCATGAGCCGCTCAGTCACGGCGCGCGCAACATCCACGCCCAGGTCGCGCTTGACGAGCGTGAGCGCGCTTTTCATCGATTCGAGCCGGTCGCCGGCGTCGCCGCCCGCTTCCTCGCGTCCCGTTTGCATCGCATACGAGCCGAACTCGTGTTGCGTGCGCTGGCCGCACAGACTCGCGGCTTCGAGCAATGAACGGCCTTCACCAATCGGACGAATCGTGCCGGTATTCGCATGCACGCGACGCAGCCACGCGACGAGACGCTCGTCGTTGGCGGCCGCGAAGGCGCCCTTTCCACCCGCCACGAACAGCGCGTCGAAACCGACGTAGTGGCGTGCATCGAGTCCATCCGTCCAGACCCGTACGGACGACGAGCACGTCACGTTGCCGCCATCGGCCGAAAGAATGCTTACGTCGTAAGGTGAGCTGCGAGCGGTGTCTGTCGAGAGTTCGTTCGCTACATGAAACACTTCCGCCACGATACCGGCGCCGAGGAGCGAACAACCGTCGAACAGCAGAATTGCGATGTGACGCACCTCTCGACTGATGCCCGCGGTCACGAGATGCGGGCGACTGAACAACGGCAAATCCAGACTTGCGTACGCCATGCTTTTCCCCTAAACAATCCCCCGTACCAAGCGAAAAGTCCCGGTAATAGCATTTCGATAGCATTCCATGTGCAGTGCATCATAGGCAGAGAAAAATTCCCGCAACGATGACTGACCGAAACTGGCGAGACATTGGCGCATTTAGTCCGGTCGAGGACCGATTAGAAGGTGGGCGCCACGTCAAATGACAAAAAGCAAACTGCGTGAAAGGCAATTGGTTCGATTACATCGAATTGGCCAAAAGTGCCTGATAATCGGCACAGGCAGGTATATACGCCTTTGTTACGACAAAATCATTCGATGCCTTCCGATCAATGCAGATGCATGGGATGGAAGCGAATCGGCAATAAAAGACTCCAGGTCGATTCGTCTGATTAAATGATGTTTAAGAAGCCTTTGGGTTCCGAATTCGAGCATCCGATGCGCATTTTAAACCCCTTAAATCCTGTTTGCGCTGCACAATAAAAAAATTCACAAAAAGCCGCTTTATATGATCGGGCTCCGCGAGCACTGCACAACTCTCGCGCGGCGCTCCCGGGAGAAATTGCGCGAAAAGCCTGGAGGCTGGCGTCAGACGACTTGCCCGAACAACTAGGCTTACCCTTTCATGCCGTGAGGAACCTGCCAATGAGATTGCGCCCAGCCCTTGCCTCCGCACTTATGACTCCTGCCGCGCGGGGTTCGCGCGCTTTTTCATGGTTGCCGGCCGCAGCGCTCCTGCTCGGCGTTGCCGGCGTGCTGCTCCCGGTGATGAGTTGCCGCGCCGCCGACGCGCCCGTTTGCAGGAGCGCCGCCGGCCGCGCGGCGACAGACGCAGGCGACGATCCCATCTCCGCCGATACCCCCGGCAGTGACGGAACACGTCTCTTTGCCCGCGGCAAGAGCGTACGTATCGACGTGACCACGCGCGCGACGCGCGACGACAAGGTGCAGTGGCAGATCACGGATACCTGGAGCCGCCCTCAGGCAAGCGGCAACTTCACGGTGGCGGCCGGCCCGCGCGTCACGTCGCTCACCTGCACGCTCCCGCTGGCGGGCTACTTCGCGTTTTCGGCGTCGCTGGCTTCGCAGCCCTCAACGGGTTTGCCTCAGCGTGGCACCCGGCCGGCCGGGATCACCACGTTCGGCGTGCTGCCCGACGTCAGCGCAGCACTTCCCGCACCCACCTTCGCGCGCCAGGACCTGCACCGCTTCGGTGGACAAGGCTCAGCATATATCGCGCCCGGACAGCACTGCTGCGGCGGCGACGGCCTGCGTCCGCTCTATACCGACCTCGGTCTGGCCTGGGCCAACGACAAGCGGGGCTGGTACGTCATGGAGCCCAAAGGTCCGAATACGTTCGACGCCGCCGGCTCCCAGCTCGAACTCCAGTTCAAGCCCGGCGACATCATGCGGCTGATCACGCTCGACGGCTTTCCCGGGTGGGCGAGCCCGAACGGCCAGGAAACCCACAGCTACGTGCCTTCGTCACTGGCCCAGTTGCGCGATTACATGTCGCGCGTAGGCACGGAGTCTGCGCGCATCCGGGCTCGCGTCTTCCCGCGCCAGGCGCACAACTACTATCAGGTCACGTGGGAGCCCGACAAAGACGGCGGGTTGCCGTGGAAAGACACGGACGCGCATTTCGTCGATCTCTACAAGACCGTCCACGAGGGCATACATTCGACCGACCCCTCGGCGATCGTGATGGGCCCGACCTATGCAGGCGTGCAGGAAAACACGGAGTGGCTCAAGAAGTTCGCCCCGCTTGGCATTGCTAAATATCTCGATGGCGTGACGATCCACGGCTACTACGATTTCGGCACGAGCCCTTCGCATCCGCCGGAGCGGCTGTACGGCGCGCCCGAAAAAGGCACGCTTTCGCTGCCCGAAGCCATGCGCGGGCTGCGCGCGACGATGCGCGACGTGCTCAAGCCGGGCGCCCCGCTCTTCGTGACCGAAACGGGTATTAGTTACGACATCGGTACGAACTACGCGCCCGACTATCCTGATGCGCAAACGCTCTACGCGCAGGGCGCGGTCGTCGCGCGTGCGCATCTGATCCTGCTCGGCGAAGGCGCGGACACGACGTTCATCTTCTATGGCGCGGACATGCCGGAGACGACGCCAGGCTACGGCGTGTTCTTCGAACTCGAGCATCCGAAGGGCATGTACGGCGCTTCGAACATCAGTCCGAAACCGGCCGCGCTTGCGGTCGCGACCATGACCCGGCTGATCGACGGTACGTATACACTCGGGCCGCTGCGCGGCACGCCCGCGGGTGTCTACGCTTACGCGTTCGCGCGTCCGGGCGGCGGCAAGGTGATCACGGCGTTGTGGAGCCACGACAACGCGCGCTGGAGCGCGAAGGCGGGGTTCGACGCCACGCGCGCAGCGAACTACACGCTTCAGGTGGACGCACGTGGGCGCGCGGGTCAGGTTAGTGTGTTCGACATGATGGGCAACCCGACCATCATGACTTACAACGACGGCATGCTTCCGCTGCGCCTGACCGAGTCGCCCGTCTATGTGGTGTCGGACAACGCCGAGGTCGCCAGATCGAATGCCGTCACGCCCGCGGGCTACGTCGCGCCGAAGCCCTGATCGCACGGGCGACGCGACCCGCATCTTGGCCCACGATGGCGAGACTTAGGCGGCTCTGGACAGTGCAACGCGATATTGACCCGCCTAGACTGCTGATGAATGCGACGCTTGATTGTCATGCGCCGCGCGCGCAACGTCTGCGCTCGAGACAATCATATCGACACGACCGACACCCCACGGATCCGCTCGTCCATGCTGTCGCCTACCGAATTCCTCGAGGTGGTGCGGCTCGCACCGCTTGTCGGGATCGACCTGATCGTCGCCGACGCCGACGGCCGCGTGCTTGTGGGCGAGCGACGCAATCGCCCGGCGCGCGGCAAATGGTTCGTGCCCGGCGGGCGCATCCACAAGGACGAATGGCTCGACGCCGCCTTCACGCGCATCGTCGAAACAGAGCTCGGCATTGCGGGCATGCAGCGCTCGGCTGCACGCTTCGTCGGCGTCTACGAGCATCACTATCCGGACAACTTCGCGGCGGAAAACGGCATCGGCACACATTACGTTGTGCTTGCGTATGCGTTCATGCTGGACAGCACGGTGCCTGTCGGACGCTTCGATCAGCACAGCCAGTATGCGTGGCTGTGGCCCGAGGAACTGCTCATGCGCGAAGACGTGCACAAGAATTCGAAACAATATTTCTGCTGAAAATGCCCCGGCGACAGACACTCGGGCATCGTGGATTGCTCGCGCGGCCTTCGTCGAGCGCGTGCGCGCGCCGCACGAAACCCGAGGGTGCAACGCTTGGTCGAGGCAGAGCCGGCCTGCCAGTGCATACCGAGCCATTCTGCCAACTTCTCGGCATTTTCAGACTGCGCCGTGCGCGGGCGGCCCACCGGCCTATCATGAATCCCGAGAGCGTGATGTGACCGCATGTAACAGCCCAACGCAGCCGGGCGAGGGCACGCGGCGCAAAAACGCAACGTACTCCTGCGAATCCTTTCTGCGCGAGGAACCGGCCATGCACATCGACAGGGTGGTCTGCCGGCAAGCCGCTTTCCAGCCTCGCGGCGCTCACTTGAAGTTCGGACACGTGGCCAAACGCATAGGCATCCTGGTTTTCGAGGGCTTCCCGCTCGGGGATGTGACCTTGCTCGCCGATGTGTTCCGTCTCGCGAACGATGCCTGCGCCGACACGCTTCCTGCTTATTCGATCGTCATGCTTTCCGAGCCTGGCGGCAACGTGGCCAGCGGCTGCGGCCTGCGGGTGTGGTCCGAGAGCCTGCATGGCCCGCTGCGCAGCGGCTTCGACACCCTGTTCATCGCCGGCGGCCCCGGTGCGATTCAGGCGCGCGACAACGCGCGCCTCATCACGCGCTTGCAGATGCTCGCACCGAAAGTGCGCATCATTCGCGCACTCGGCGAGGGACGCACCGTACTCGCGGCCGCCGATGTCCCCTTCCTGCGCACGGGCGGCAATACGGCAAGCTCGGCACAGCGGCTGCGCCGGGCACTGGAAGCGCGCAACGCCGGCGCTTCGGTCGTGACGCCTTCCGAGGCGCTCGTCGCCGCGCTCAAGGTGGTCAAGCGCAATCATGGCGTGGCGCTTGCGCAGCGGGTTTCCGAGGACTCGATGCCGGGCTCGTGGGAGCGGCTCGGCCCCATGCTCGACGATGGCGAGGCGGATAGCGCGAACGGCAAGATCAGCTCGGCCGCGCACTGGCTGCGCGAGAACTATCATCAGCCGATCTCGGTGGCCGATGCGGCGCGCGTCGCCCAGATGAGCATGCGAAACTTCCTGCGCCACTTCAAGACGCAAACGGGCCTCACGCCGTCCGAGTATTTGCTGCGCACCCGGCTCGATGCCAGTTGCCTCCTGCTCGCGCAGACCAATCTTCCCATCGACGAAATCGCGCAACGTTGCGGCGTGCCGCGCGGCGAGCGTCTTGCGCGGATCTTCCGGCGCAGGCTTTCGATATCGCCATCGGGATATCGCGCGGTGAACCGGCGGGCTTCGAGCGAGTGATGCCGGTCGCAATTCGATACATGTTTTACTGCTGCATACGAAAAAGACGCTGCGCTTTCGCGCGGCGTCTTTTTCGTTCGGTATGCTCAGCGAGTCATGCCGGCACGCCATGCGTGCAGCGTTACAGCATGCCGGAGCCGAAGATCTCCGTGTGGATGCGCGAAGCATCGACGCCGCGAGCAGCGAGCGCCTCGCGCTGTTCGCGCATGAACGCCACGGGGCCGCACAGGTAGTAGTCGGCGTCGGGCAGCAGCACATCGGCTTCAATGCGGCCGATATCGATGCGCCCTTCGAAGTCGTAGTCCACGCCCTGACGGTCGCTGGCGCCGACCTCATCGTAGAACACCGCGCGCTTCACGTTCGGGTACTCGGAGACCGCGTGACGCAGAAAGTCGCGGAATGCGTGCACCTTCGCGTTGCGGCACGCATGCACGAAGGTCACCTTGCGCTCGCTGCGCGCGGCGATCAGCGTGGAGAGCATCGACTTCATCGGCGTGATGCCCACGCCGCCGCTCATCAGCACGACCGGTGATGTCTTCTTGCGATCGAGCGTGAACTCGCCCATCGGCGCGCTCACGTGCACCACCGCGCCCTCTTCCACGCCGTCGTGCATGATGTTCGACACGTGGCCCGGCTGCGCGTCGCCGCGGCCGGCCTCCCGCTTCACCGAAATGCGCAGCCACTTGCCGTGGGGCGCGTCGGAGAGGCTGTACTGACGCGGCTGGTCCACACCGAGCTTGTCGACGAAGCGCGTCACGCTCACGTACTGGCCCGGCTCGAAGCCGCCTGCGGATGCACCGTCGGCCGGCGCGAGATAGAACGAGGTGATCTCGTCGCTTTCCACTTGCTTGCGCATCACCCTGAACGGACGGAAACCGCTCCACGAAGCGCCCTCGTACAGCTTCGCCTCGGTGCCGATCATGATGTTCGCGAGCTGCTCGTAGGCCACGGCCCAGGCGTCGAGCGTGGGCTGGTCCACAGCGTCGCCGAGCACGTCCACGACTGCGCCGAGCAGATGCCTGCCGACGATCGGATAGTGCTCCGGTCGGATGTTCAGGCTCGCGTGCTTGTGCGCGATATGTGTGACCGCGCCGCCGAGCGCGCCCAGATTGTCGATGTTCGCCGCATAGGCGTACACCGCGCGGGCGAGCGTTTCGGGCTGGCTGCCGCTTTGCTGATGCGTCTGGTTAAAGATGTTCTTGAGCTCGGGGTGCGCGGCGAACATCCGCTTGTAGAAATGCTTGGTGATCGTGGCGCCGTGCTCGGCGAAAACGGGCGCAGTGGCCTTCACGCGGGCCATCTGGTCGGCGGTGAGCGCAGTCATTTACGGCTTCTCCGTGGTAAAGATGCACAAAAGATACATCTTTAATGTGACAGCCCGACTCAGACATTTTGTCGCACCCCAGCAATTTCCTGATGGTGCCGGCCGTGAACGCGCAGCTGACGGCCATGGAGCGCGCCCCGGCGGCGCTTTTGCGATGCGGTAAACAGTCTTGTGCAGACGATTGCAGCGCAACCGGACGCTACGGTGGAGCGCCCATTGGCGGGCCGGCGCGGCGTTCGTTCGCGCCCTTTTCCCCTTACGCGCTCTCCCCTTCGCCCGCCCCCTTGCCCGCGCCCCGGTCGTGCCGCCAGAGCACGTCGCTGCCGCCCGCGGCCCGGTTGAGCACGCGCGCGAGCACGAATAGCAGGTCGGAGAGCCGGTTGACGTAGCGGCGCGGCGTATCCGCGAGCGGGGGGCCTGAGTTCGCCGAGGCGCCCAGCGTGACCACCGCGCGTTCGGCGCGCCGGCATACGGTGCGGCACACGTGCGCGAGCGCCGCCGCCCGCGAGCCGCCCGGGAGAATGAATTCCCTGAGCGGCGGCAGGGTGGCGTTGTAATGCGCGAGCCAGCCGTCGAGCCGCGCGAGGTGCTCGTCGGTCACGAGCGTGTGGCCAGGTATGCACAGCTCGCCGCCCAGATCGAACAGGTCGTGCTGGATGGCGACGAGCGCCTCGCGCACGTCGCCGGGGAGCGTTTCGCACAGCAACACGCCGATCTGCGAGTTCAGCTCGTCGACATCGCCGATCGCGGCGATGCGCGCGTCGTCCTTGCGCACGCGGCTACCGTCGCCGAGTCCGGTCGAACCGTCGTCGCCGGTGCGCGTTGCAATCCTGCTCAGGCGATTGCCCATGTTGTGCTCTCCGCAGATGAAAATTTGCACAGGTCGCGCATCACGCGCGCCCGGCGCGGTCCAGGGTGCCCAAGGCCACCGGCCATTATAGGTTTCGTGCACTGCAGCATAAGGGGCGCGGCTCTGCGGCGCAGACGTTCAGCGTAAAATGGTCCGCACCAGAAGTCGTACCCATACGAAGGAGACACCGCGTGAATCATCCTGCGCCGCCGGCCCTCGGACGCCGCCCGTTCCCCACCGAACTCATCGATCAGCTGCGCAGCGCGTTCGGCGAACGCGTCTCCACCTCCGAAGCCGTACGCGCCCATCACGGCCGTGACGAATCGCCCTTCGACCCGCAACTGCCCGACGCCGTGGTGTTCGCGCAGAGCACCGGGGATATCCAGACCATCGTCAAGCTGTGCGCCCGTCATGGCGTGCCGATCATTCCCTACGGCAATGGTTCGTCGCTCGAAGGTCACTTGCTGGCCGTGCAGGGCGGCGTGTCGATCGACCTTTCGCAGATGAACCGCGTGCTCTCGATCAACGCCGAGGATCTCACCGTGACCGTCGAGCCTGGCATCTCGCGCAAGCAGCTCAACGAAGCGCTGCGCGATACGGGTCTGTTCTTCCCGATCGACCCGGGCGCCGATGCGAGCATCGGCGGCATGACGGCCACGCGCGCTTCAGGCACCAACGCCGTGCGCTACGGCACGATGCGCGAGAACGTGCTCGGCCTGAGCGCCGTGCTCGCCGACGGTCGCGTCGTCAAAACCGGCACGCGCGCGCGCAAGTCGTCGGCGGGCTACGATCTCACGCGCCTTTTCGTCGGCTCGGAAGGCACGCTCGGCGTGATCACCGAAATCACAGTGCGGCTCTACCCGCAGCCCGAGGCAGTTTCGGCGGCGGTGTGCGCATTCCCTTCGATGGCGGAGGCCGTGCGCACGGTGATCGAGACGATCCAGATCGGCGTGCCGATTGCGCGCGTGGAATTCATCGACTCGCTTGCGGTGCGCGCGATCAACAAGCATTCGAACCTCACGCTGCGCGAAAAGCACACGCTCTTCTTCGAATTTCACGGCACTGAGGCGGGCGTCGCGGAGCAGGCGCAGCTCGTGCAGGAGCTGGCTGCGCAGCACGGTGGCGAAGGCTTCGAGTGGGCCACGCGCCCCGAGGACCGCAGCCGCCTGTGGAACGCACGCCACAACGCCTATTTCGCGATGCTGCAGCTCAAGCCCGGCTGCCGTGCCGTGACGACCGACGTGTGCGTGCCGATCTCGCGCCTCGCCGAATGCGTAATCGAGACGGAAACCGATCTCAAGGCCTCGCCGCTGCCCTGCCCGATCGTCGGCCACGTGGGCGACGGCAACTTCCACGTGGCGATCCTGATCGACCCGGACAAGCCCGAGGAAATCGACGAGGCCGAGCGCCTGAATCGCCGCATCGTGCAACGCGCGATCGCGATGGACGGCACCTGCACGGGCGAGCACGGCGTCGGCCTGCACAAGATGGATTTCCTCGTCGAAGAGCACGGCGCGGACACCATCGACACAATGCGCGCGGTCAAGCACGCACTCGATCCGCACAACCTGATGAATCCGGGCAAGATCTTCAGCTGGGCGGCGTAACCGACACGCGCAACAGACGGGAGGAGACATGAACGCACCCGAGGCGAACTTGCCCGAGCTGAGCCCGGAAGCGCTCGCGCAGCGCCAGCGCGAGGTAGTCCAGGCGTTGATGGCCGTGCTGCCGGCGCATTGCCTGCTGCATCGAGAGGAGGACACGGTCGCTTACGAGTGCGACGGCCTTGCCGCCTACCGGCGGCTGCCGCTCGCCGTGGCGCTGCCGGAGACCGAGTCGCAGGTGCAACGCATCGTGCAGATCTGCCGGCGCCTCGACGTGCCGGTCGTGCCGCGCGGCGCGGGCACCGGGCTCTCGGGCGGCGCCATGCCGATCCGGCACGGCATTGTGCTTTCGCTCGCGCGCTTCAGGCGCATTCTCGAAGTCGATCCCTACGCGCGCACGGCCACCGTGCAGCCCGGCGTGCGCAATCTGGCCGTTTCCGAAGCGGCGGCGCCCTTTGGCCTTTACTACGCGCCGGACCCTTCGTCGCAGATCGCCTGCACGATAGGCGGCAACGTTTCGGAGAACTCGGGCGGCGTCCATTGCCTCAAGTACGGCCTCACGGTGCACAACGTGCTGCGCGTGCGCGCCGTGACGATGGACGGCGAGATCGTCGAATTCGGCTCGCTCGCGCCCGATGCGCCGGGCCTCGACCTGCTCGCGGTGATGATCGGCAGCGAAGGCATGTTCGCCATCGTGACCGAAGTGACCGTCAAGCTGATTCCGCGCCCGCAAACCGCGCAGGTCATCATGGCGAGCTTCGACGACGTCGTGAAAGGGGGCGACGCCGTGGCGGGCATCATCGCCTCGGGCATCATTCCGGCGGGCCTGGAAATGATGGACAAGCCGGCCACGCGCGCCGTAGAGGAGTTCGTCAACGCGGGCTACGACCTTGACGCCGCCGCGATCCTGCTGTGCGAAGCGGACGGCACGCCCGAGGAAGTCGCCGACGAGATCGCGCGCACGACCACGGTGCTGCGCGAGCACGGCGCCACGCGCATCCAGATCTCGCGCACCGAGGAAGAACGCCTGCGCTTCTGGTCGGGCCGCAAGAATGCGTTTCCGGCGGCGGGCCGCATCTCGCCCGATTACTATTGCATGGACGGCACTGTGCCGCGCCGCGCGATCGGGCCGCTGCTCGCGCGCATCCACGAAATGGAAAAGCAGTATGGACTGCGCTGTATCAACGTCTTCCATGCCGGCGACGGCAACATGCACCCGCTCATTCTCTTCAACGGCAACGACCTCGACGAATGGCACCGCGCAGAAGCCTTTGGCTCGGACATTCTCGAAACCTGCGTGGAACTGGGTGGCACCGTGACGGGCGAGCACGGCGTGGGCATCGAGAAGATCAATTCGATGTGCGTGCAGTTCTCGCCGCAGGAGCGCGACGCGTTTCATGCGGTGAAACACGCGTTCGATCCGGCGAGGCTCCTCAACCCCGACAAGGGTATCCCCACGCGGGCGCGCTGCGCGGAGTACGGGCGCATGCACGTGCGCGGGAATCTGCTGCCGCACCCCGAGTTGCCGCGCTTCTGACGGACGCGCAAACACGCACCGGGCCCCGCGCCGTCTATACATATCACGTGACCCGAATGAGGGTCCGCTCCGGGTTGTCAGGCGAGGTTCGCCCAGTACAATCGAACGAACCATATAACGAACAAGCGCGACCATCACGACATGGAAGAGGACGACATCGTCTCGGACTGGTCCGAACGCATCCGGGCGGCGAGCGCCGATGGGCGGGCGCTGCGCATTCGCGGCGGGGGCACCAAGGACTGGTATGGCCAGGCGCTCGAAGGCGAGATTCTCGACACGCGCGCGCACCGCGGCATCATCGCTTACGACCCGGCGGAACTGGTGATCACGGCGCGCGCCGGCACACCGCTTGCGGAGATCGAAACGGCGCTCGCGGCCCACGGCCAGATGCTCGCCTTCGAGCCGCCGCACTTCGGCGCGCAGGCCACCCTGGGCGGCTGCATCGCCGCAGGCATTGCCGGGCCGCGGCGGGCGAGCGCGGGCGCACCGCGCGACTTCGTGCTGGGCGCGGTGCTCATGAACGGCCACGGCGAGGTGCTGCATTTCGGCGGCCAGGTCGTGAAAAACGTGGCGGGCTACGACGTCTCGCGGCTCATGGCGGGCTCGCTCGGCACGCTCGGCCTGCTGCTGGAGCTTTCGGTGAAGGTGCTGCCGGCGCCGCAAGCGGAAACCACGCTCAAATTCGACATGAACGGCACCGACGCCGTGCGCAAGCTCAACGAATGGGGCGGCCGCCCGCTGCCGATAACGGCGAGCGCCTGGCGCAACGGCACGCTCGCGGTACGCCTCGCGGGCGCGGAAGCCGCGGTGAAGACAGCCCGCGCGAGCCTGGGCGGCGAAGTGGTGGATGCGGTAGAGGCCGAACGCTTCTGGGCGGGCCTGCGCGAGCAGACCGATCCGTTCTTCGCGTCCATTGCGCCCAACGCGGCGCTGTGGCGGCTCGCGCTGCCCTCGATCGCGGAGCCCCTGCAACTGCCGGGCGCGCAACTCATGGAGTGGGGCGGCGCGCAGCGCTGGTGGATCACGGAAACCGACGCGCAGACGGTGCGCATCAGCGCGAAACAGGCCGGCGGTCACGCGACGATGTTCCGCACGGGGCGCGACTACGACCGCAGCGCGGGCGTGTTCACGCCTTTGCCGGCGCCGCTCATGAAGATCCATCGCGGCCTGAAGGCCGCCTTCGACCCGGCCCGCATCTTCAATCGCGGCCGGCTGTATTCCGACTTCTGACGACACCCACACGCGGCGATGCAGACGAACCTCGCGGAATTCATACGCAACACCCCCGACGGCGACGAAGCCGACGCGATCCTGCGCAAGTGCGTGCATTGCGGCTTCTGCACCGCGACCTGCCCGACCTATCAGTTGCTCGGCGACGAGCTGGACGGCCCGCGCGGGCGCATCTATCTGATGAAGCAGATGGTGGAAGGCGCGCCGGTCACGAAGAGCACGCTCACGCACCTCGACCGCTGCCTCACGTGCCGCAGTTGCGAGACCACCTGCCCTTCCGGCGTGCAGTACGGGCGCCTCGTGGAAGTGGGCCGCAAGCATGCCGAACAAATGGTGAAGCGTCCGCTGCGCCAGCGCGTCATGCGCCGCCTGCTCGCGGGCCTGCTGCCGCGCCGCGCCCTCTTCACACCGGCCATGCGCCTCGGCCAGCAGGTGCGGCCGCTTCTGCCGAGGCGCCTGCGCGACAAGGTGCCTGTGCGCCAGCGCCTGCTCGCGTGGCCCGCGGCCAGGCACGCGCGCAAGATGCTGATGCTGCAAGGCTGCGTGCAGCCCTCGATGATGCCCAACATCAACATCGCGACCGCGCGCGTGCTGGACGCGCTCGGCATCGAAACGATCGTCGCGCCGCAAGCGGGCTGCTGCGGCGCGATCCGCCTGCATATGGGCTACGCCGACGACGCGCTCGACGACGCACGCGCGAACATCGACGCCTGGTGGCCCTACATAGAGCAAGGCGTGGAAGCGATCGTGATGAACGCCTCGGGCTGCGGCGCGACGGTAAAGGAATACGCGCACCTGCTGCGCGACGATCCGGCCTATGTGGAAAAAGCGCGCCGCGTGGTCGAGCTCACACGCGATCTTTCGGAGCTGCTGCCCGCATTCGAGGAACAGCTCGTGGCCACGACGAGGCGCCGCAGCATCAAGACGGTGGCCTGGCATCCGCCCTGCACGCTGCAGCATGGCCAGCAGTTGCGCGGCGGTGTGGAAAGGCTCCTCACCGCGCTCGGACTCGACGTGCGGCTGCCCGCCGACAGCCATCTTTGCTGCGGCTCCGCAGGCACGTATTCGATCACGCAGCCGCGCCTTTCCTACACGCTGCGCAACCAGAAAGTGGACCGGCTGCAGGCGCTGGAGCCGCAATTGATCGTCTCCGCCAACATAGGCTGCATCACGCACCTGCAAAGCGGCACGGCGATTCCGGTCACGCACTGGATCGAGCTGGTCGAACATATGCTGGCAACGAATTGAGCCCATTGGGAACGGGACCAGCGTAACCGGATGCGCGACGCGCCAACATTCAGCCAATCGGTATAGCCTTTCTGGCCAGTATTTCGCGCCGTGCGCAGTCCGTATAATGGCCGTCGTTCTGTTCGTTCTGGATCCCAAAAGGCGGCGCGTCCTTTCACGTGCCGGCCTTCATGCCCGATGACCGATCTTTCCCGCAATCTCGAAGCTGTCCGCGAGCGCATCGCGGCCGCTGCCCGCAACGCCGGCCGCGACCCGCGGAGCGTGGAGCTGCTCGCGGTTTCGAAAACGTTTCCCGCGCAGGACGTGCGCGCCGCTCACGCTGCCGGCCAGCGCGCGTTCGGCGAAAACTACGTGCAGGAATCCGTCGACAAGATCGAAGCGCTCGCCGACTTGCGCGCGAGCATCGAATGGCATTTCATCGGGCCGCTCCAATCGAACAAGACACGCCCCGTAGCCGAGCGTTTCGACTGGGTCCATTCGGTCGATCGTCTGAAGATTGCCGAACGCCTTTCGGCGCAACGTCCCGCCGGCATGGCGCCGCTCAATGTCTGCCTGCAGGTCAACGTGAGCGGCGAAGCCAGCAAGAGCGGCGTCGCTCCACAAGAAGCGCAGCAGGTCGCGCGCCAGATCGCCGCCCTGCCCAACCTGCGCCTGCGCGGGCTCATGTCGATTCCCGAGCCGGAAACTTCGCTCGAGGCGCAACGCGCGCCGCACCGCCAGCTGCGCGAGCTGTTCGAAGCACTACGCGCAGATGGCCTCGCGCTCGACACGCTCTCCATGGGCATGTCGGCCGACCTCGAAGCCGCGGTGCTCGAAGGCGCGACGATCGTGCGCGTCGGCACCGCCATTTTCGGCGCGCGCAACTACGCTCATTGATTCACTGAACGATTCCATATCATCATGAAAATTGCCTTCATCGGCGGCGGCAACATGGCCTCCGCACTCATCGGTGGCCTGATCCGCAAGGGCGTTCCGGCCAGCAACCTCTACGCGATCGATCCGAACGAGGACGCCCGCAAGCGCAGCGCGGAGCAGTTCGGCGTGCGCACCGGCGCCGCCGCGGACGACGCGCTCGCTTCGTACGACGCGGTTCTGATCGCAGTGAAGCCGCAAATCGCCAAGGCTGTGGCCGAAGGCATCGCCCCGCACCTGGGCGCCAATCAGGTCGTCATCAGCATCATGGCCGGTATTCGCATCGACGACCTCTCGCGCTGGCTGAACGGCCACGCGCGCGTCGTGCGCACGATGCCGAACACGCCCGCGCTGATCGGCATGGGCGCCACCGGCCTCGTCGCGAGCAGGAGCGTGGACAACGCGGGCCGCCAGCTCGCCTCGGATGTGCTCGGCGCCGTCGGCCAAACGGTCTGGTTCGACGACGAAGCGAAGATCGACGCGGTCACGGGCATCTCGGGCAGCGGCCCGGCCTACGTGTTCTACTTCATCGAAGCGCTCGAAGAAGCGGCGCGCCAGCTCGGCATGGACGAGCAGCAAGGCCGCGCGCTCGCCATCGCCACGTTCGCGGGCGCGGCGCAACTCGCGCTGCAATCGGACGAGCCGCCCGCCGTGCTGCGCGAGCGCGTGACCTCCAAAGGCGGCACGACCGCCGCCGCGCTGGCATCGTTCGATGCTTCTGGCGTGAAGGCCGCCATCGTCAAGGGCGCACTCGCGGCCGACGCACGCGCGAAGGAAATGGGCGAAGAATTCGGCAAGCAGTAAACCTGCCGCCGCGTCCAGATAAAAAAGCGCCGGGTGTGTCGTGCACCCGGCGCTTTTTTCGTCGATCTGCCCTCAGAGTCCCGCGACGGCGTAATGGGCCGCAATGCCTGCGAACAGCACGCCGCCCAGCCAGTTGTTGTGGCGGAACGCGGCGAAGCACGGCATGCGTTCGCGGTTCTTGATGAGCGTGTAGTGGTAAGCGGCGCAACCCGCGGCGGCCGCCCAGCCGAGCCAGTAGAGCCAGCCGAAACCCAGCGCCACGCCCACCCACACGTAAATGCCGAGCGTGGCCGCATAGCAGAGCATGATCGCGAGCACGTCGAAGCGGCCGAACGTGAGCGCCGAGGTACGAATGCCGATCTTGATGTCGTCGTCGCGATCGACCATCGCGTATTCGGTGTCGTAGGCCACGGACCAGAACACGTTTGCCACGAGCATGATCCACGCGAGCGCCGGCACGTGATCCTGTACCGCGGCGAATGCCATGGGAATGCCGAAGCCGAACGCGATGCCCAGGTACGCCTGCGGAATCGCGAAAAAGCGCTTGGTGAACGGATACGACGCCGCCACGAACAGCGCCACGACCGAAAGCTGCCTGGTAAGCGCATTGAGCGGCAGGATCAACAGGAACGACACGAGCGCGAGGCCCGCGGCAATCGCCACCGCTTCCCAGGCGCGAATGCGGCCCGACGTGATGGGGCGTTCGGCCGTGCGCTTCACGTGGCGGTCGAAGTCGCGGTCGGCATAGTCGTTGATCGCGCAGCCCGCCGAGCGCATCAGCACGGTGCCGACCGTGAAGATGATCAGCAGCGGGAGGGGCGGATGGCCGTCCGAGGCGATCCACAGCGCGTTGAGCGTCGGCCACAGCAGCAGCAGGCTGCCAATCGGCTTGTCCATACGGACGAGCCGCAAATAGAGCGGGAGTCGGGCGAACATGTTCGGGGCGGGAAAAACGATGGCGCTATTGTAGGCCAGGGCGGCGCGCCGTCGCCGCGAGCCGCTCCCGCACAAAATAAAGGCCCGCCGGACATCCGGCGGGCCTGTCATCGTGCTGGTCGTGCTTCCGGGGCAGCGCCATGGCGCCGCATCGGCATCAGGCCAGCAGCGAGCGCAGCATCCACGCGGTCTTTTCGTGCGTCTGCATGCGTTGCGTGAGCAGGTCGGCGGTCGGCTCGTCGTTGGCTGCTTCCGTCGACGGGAAGATCGCGCGCGCGGTGCGCACCACGGCTTCCTGGCCTTCCACCAGCTGGCGGATCATGTCTTCCGCGGCCGGCACGCCGTCCGCCTCGGGAATCGACGAGAGCTTCGCGAATTCCTTGTAGCTGCCCGGCGCATGCACGCCCAGCGCACGAATACGCTCGGCGATGGCGTCCACGGCCAGTGCGAGTTCGTTGTACTGCCCTTCGAACATCAGGTGGAGCGTGTTGAACATCGGCCCCGTGACGTTCCAGTGGAAGTTGTGCGTCTTCAGATACAGCGTGTAGGTGTCCGCGAGCAGACGCGAGAGACCTTCCGCGATCTTCTTGCGATCCTTGTCGCTGATGCCGATATTCACGTGCTGTACGGTTGCTTTTTTGGCCATGACGACTCCTTTCTGTAGCAGTGAGACGATGCGTGCTTGACGAACCGGTTGCGACGCGCGCGCATTCCGGCAGGGGCGCGCGGGCGCTCGATCGGTCGTCAGTGTAGCCTGGAAATATCAGGAAGCCCGCTCATCCGACCCTACTGCCCGGCGACGTACCGGCTCGTTCAGTGTCCTGCCAGGTATGCGAGCCCCTGCATCGCGATCGCCACCAAGCCGCTCGCAACAATCGCAAAGCCCACCACCCGTCGCACGGTCTGTGTGCCTTGCGCGCGCGTGCGCGCCATCGCGGCGGCCTCGCCTCGTCCCATCGTCATGAGGGTCATCGTCATCGTTCGGGTCATGATCGTGCTCCTGTGGTGTTTCCTCGCAGTCCCGTTTCAGGCGCGGCTCGCTGTCCCGGCGTTGTGACAACAAACCGCGCCCCGCGTCCTTACTTTGCCAGCTTCGCGATCGCGTCGATCACGCCTTGCGCGTACGCCGCATCGGCGCGGCGGAAGTGCTCGATCTGACGCTCCACGATCTCCGTCGGCACGCCGCTGATATGGCGTGCGATGTTCGCGAAAAGCCGCTCGCGCTGGCCCGCGTCGAACAACCGGAACAGCGCGCCCGGCTGGCTGTAGTAGTCGTCGTCTTCGCGGTGATCGTAATGATCGACGGGACCGGCCGCGAGCGGCGGCTCGCCCGCTTGCGCACGCTGCGCGAAGTCGCCGAAACGGCTCGGCTCGTAGTTCACGTTGCCGTCCAGGTTGCCGTCGGTGCGCATTGCGCCGTCGCGATGGAACGAGTGGAACGGGCAGCGCGGCGCGTTCACCGGAATCTGGTGATGGTTCACGCCGAGGCGGTAACGCTGCGTGTCGCCATACGAGAACAAACGACCCTGCAACAGGCGATCCGGCGAGAAGCCGATGCCCGGCACCACGTTCGCCGGCGTGAAGGCGGCCTGCTCGACATCGGCGAAATAGTTCTGCGGATTGCGGTTCAGCTCGATCGTGCCGACGTCGATCAGCGGATAGTCCTTGTGCGGCCACACCTTCGTGATGTCGAACGGGTGATACGGGACCTTCGCGGCATCGGCCTCGGGCATCACCTGAATGCGGAAATGCCACTTCGGGAAATTGCCCTTCTCGATCTCGTCGAAGAGATCGCGCTGCGCCGATTCGCGGTCCTGGGCAATCACCTGTGCGGCTTCGGCATCGCTGTAGTTCTCCACGCCCTGCGCCGATTTGAAGTGGAACTTCACATAGAAGCGCTCGTTGTTCGCGTTGATGAACGAGAACGTGTGCGAGCCGAAACCGTGCTGCTGGCGATAGTTCTTCGGAATGCCGCGATCGCTCATGAGGATCGTCACCTGATGCAGCGACTCCGGATGGCGCGACCAGAAGTCCCACGCCGCCACATTACTGCGCATGTTGGTACGCGGATCGCGCTTTTGCGTGTGGATGAAGTCCGGGAACTTGAGCGGATCGCGAATGAAGAACACCGGCGTGTTGTTGCCGACGATGTCCCAGTTGCCTTCTTCCGTGTAGAACTTGATCGAGAATCCGCGCACGTCGCGCTCGGCGTCCGCCGCGCCGCGCTCGCCCGCCACGGTCGAGAAGCGCATGAAGAGCGGCGTTTCCTTGCCGACTTCGCCGAACACTTTCGCCTTCGTGTAGCGCGAGATGTCGTGCGTGACCTTGAGCGTGCCGAACGCGCCCGAACCCTTCGCGTGCACGCGGCGCTCGGGAATCACCTCGCGGTCGAAGTGCGCAAGCTTTTCGAGGAGCCACACGTCCTGCAGCATCACCGGGCCGCGCGGACCGGCGGTGAGCGAGTTCTGGTTGTCGACGACGGGTGCGCCGGCTGCCGAGGTGAGAGTACGGTCGGTCATGCTGGATTCCTTTCTTGCTTGCGGGTGGGTTCTGGAATTCGGTGAAATCTGCGAAGGATGGCGCGAAGCCGTCAGGCCGACAGCGCACGGTCGACCAGCAGCGAGAACCACACGGTGCGAAGGCCGGAATGGGCGTGTGCCGGGGTGCTGGCAGTGTTCGGGTTGGGGGTTTGCATCGCTTCCTCCAGGGTTTCCGGTTGGGATCGGTTGGAGGAAACTTTACCAGCGACTATCCATATCGATAATTTGATTTATTTAATCTATCGAATAGGCGCAGGTTATTGGGGTCGCAAGAAATGCAGGTCGGGAGAGTGGGGACGCGGGCGCGAATGCCGCGTGGCGGAAGGCAGAAGAAAACGCGCCGCGCCGCCCGGCAGCGCACGGCGCGGTGTACGTCAGGCCGCCTCGGCAGGCGCCTCGATCTTCTTCACACCGGGCAGCTCGCAGGCGTGAATGGCGTCGACGATCGCCTCGATCGCCGGCATGCGCGTGAAGCTCTTGCGCCACGCGATCACGACACGGCGGTCCGGCACGGGTTCGTCGAACGGCACGTAGGAAAGCAGCCCGGAATCCACGCCGCCCGCGTGCGGCTTCACCTCGGTCACCGACATGCGCGGCAGCACGGTAATGCCCACGCCGCTCGCGACCATATGGCGAATGGTCTCCAGCGACGAGCCTTCGAAAGTCTTCTGGATGCCGTCGGCGTTCTGCGAGAAGCGCATCAGTTCCGGGCACACGCCCAGCACGTGGTCGCGGAAGCAATGACCGCTGCCGAGCAGCAGCATGGTTTCCTGCTTGAGGTCGTCCGGATCGATCTTCGGACGCTGTTCCCACGCATGGCCCGAAGGCAGCGCCACGACGAACGGTTCGTCGTAGAGCGGCCGCAGCGTGAGGCCGGTTTCGGGGAACGGCAGCGCCATGATGGCCACGTCGATCTCGCCCTGCTTGAGCAGCTCGATGAGCTTGAGCGTGTAGTTCTCCTGCAGCATGAGCGGCATTTGCGGCACGCGCTTGATCATCTGCTTGACGAGCGTGGGCAGCAGGTAGGGCCCGATCGTATAGATCACGCCCAGGCGCAGCGGCCCGACGAGCGGATCCTTGCCCTGCTTGGCGATTTCCTTGATCGCGAGCGTCTGTTCGAGCACGCGCTGCGCCTGCGTGACGATCTGCTCGCCGATGGGCGTCACGCTCACCTCGCTCGTGCCGCGCTCGAAGATCTGTACGTTCAGTTCGTCTTCGAGCTTCTTGATGGCGACCGAAAGGGTCGGCTGGCTCACGAAGCAGGCTTCCGCGGCCCGTCCGAAGTGGCGCTCTCGAGCTACCGCGACAATGTATTTCAGTTCAGTGAGCGTCATTCGGGGACCAATCAAGAAAGGTGAATCAATAGTTTGTAGTTATACACCTATGGCGGTGATTCGCCAATAATCAACACCCTATGCGGGGCGTGATCATCGCAAAAGGGTCAGACGGCGCCGGCGCGCGCAGGTTCCGCGCAATGGCGTATTTACGCTTTGAGGTACTGCTCGCGGGCGCCGAGCCAGCGGTTCAAATGCTGCGTGACGACGAGCGGAAACTCGTGTAGCAGGCGATCGGCGGCTCCCCGCGCGGGCTCGATGAGCCACGCGTCGTTCTCGAGGTTCGCGAAGCGCAGCATCGCCGCGCCAGATTGACGCGCGCCGAGGAATTCGCCGGGGCCGCGGATTTCGAGGTCCTTGCGCGCGATCTCGAAGCCGTCGGTGGTCTCACGCATGGTTTGCAGGCGTGCGCGGCCGGTGAGCGACAGCGGCCCGGTATAGAGCAGCACGCACACCGAAGCGGCGCTGCCGCGCCCCACGCGCCCGCGCAACTGATGCAGTTGCGCGAGGCCGAAGCGCTCGGCATGCTCGATCACCATCAGCGAGGCGTTGGGCACGTCCACGCCCACTTCGATGACGGTCGTCGCCACGAGCAGCTGCACTTCGTTGCGTGAAAACGCATCCATGACGGCGGCCTTGTCGGCGGAAGCGAGGCGGCCGTGCACGAGGCCCACGGTGAGTTCCGGCAGCGCGGCCACGAGTGTTTCGTAAGTCTCGACGGCCGTTTGCAGCTGCAACGTCTCGCTTTCCTCGATCAGCGGACAGACCCAGTACACCTGTCGGCCCGTGAGCGCCGCCGCGCGTACGCGCGCGATCACTTCCTCGCGGCGCGCGTCGGAAATGAGCTTCGTGAGGATCGGCGTGCGGCCGGGCGGCAGCTCGTCGATGGTGGAGACGTCGAGGTCCGCGTAGTAGGTCATGGCGAGCGTGCGCGGGATCGGCGTGGCCGACATCATCAGCTGATGCGGCTGGAACTCGCGACGCGTCTCGCCAGGCGCCTTCGCGTTCTGCGCCTTGGCGCGCAGCGCGAGCCGCTGCTCGACGCCGAAGCGATGCTGCTCGTCGACGATCACGAGGCCAAGCCGCGCGAATTCCACGGCCTCCTGAATGATCGCGTGCGTGCCGATCACGAGCTGCGCGGTGCCGAGCGCCGCGGCTTCGAGCGCCGCGCGCTTTTCCTTCGCCTTGAGGCTGCCCGCGAGCCACGCCACCTGCACGCCGAGCGGCTCGAGCCAGCCGCGCAGCTTGCGCGCGTGTTGTTCCGCGAGGATTTCGGTGGGCGCCATGAGCACGGCCTGGTAGCCCGCGTCGATGGCCTGCGCCGCCGCGAGCGCCGCGACCACGGTCTTGCCGCTGCCCACGTCGCCTTGCAGCAGGCGTTGCATCGGGTGCGGCTGTTCGAGATCGTGCGCGATTTCCGCCACCACGCGCTCCTGCGCGCCGGTGAGCGTGAATGGCAGCGCGCCGCGCAGACGCGCCAGCAGCGTCCCGTCGCGCTTGCGCCCCGCGACGTGGCGAGCCATCGCGGGCGCGGCGCGCGTGCGGCGCTCTTCGTGCGCGCGCTTGAGCGATAGTTGCTGCGCGAGCAGTTCCTCGAACTTGATGCGCGTCCACGCGGGATGCGTGCCGTCGATCAGCTCATGCTCGTCGGCATTCACGCTCGGGTGGTGCAGCGTCTTCACGGCGTCCATCAAGGGCGGCAGATTCAGCGGCTCCATGAACTCGCGCGCCACCGCGTCCGGCAGCAGTTCGGGCAGATGCGCACGCGAAAGCGCGTTGTCGATCGCCTTGCGCAGATACGCCTGGCTCACGCCCGCCGTGGACGGATACACCGGCGTGAGCGCCTGCGGCAGGGGCGCGTCGCCTTCCACGACCTTCACCGCCGGATGCACCATCTCCATGCCGAAGAAGCCGCCGCGCACGTCGCCGCGCACGCGCAAACGCTTGCCGATCGCCATCTGCGTGACCTGCGAGCCGTAGAAGTTCAGGAAGCGCAAATGAAGCTCGTCGCCGTTGTGATCCCGCAGCTTCACGACGAGCTGGCGGCGCGGGCGGTAGGCGATCTCGTTGTCGAACACCACGCCTTCGGTTTGCGCGATGCCGCCCGGCAGCAGTTCGCCGATGGGCGTGAGCGTGGTTTCGTCCTCGTAGCGCATCGGCAGATGCAACACGAGATCGATGTCGCTGCGCAGACCGAGTTTGGCGAGGCGGTCGGCGGTCTTGGTGAGCTTGGGCTTGTCTTTGGCCGCGGCTTTTTCCACGGCTTGCTCTGCGGCCGGGTCCGCGGACTTCCTGGCGGCGCGCTTGCGCGCGGGCGGTGCGGCCCCTTGCGCCGCATCCGCTTGCCGCCCGCGCGCGCCGTCCCCGGGCGTGCGCGCGTCGTCGGGCGCCTCGCTCGCGGAGTCGGGTTCGGACATCAATCGGCTAACGGATGGGGGCATGGGCAGCTTCGCAAGTACAATATCGGCTTTCCGGCATGGCGCAGCGCAACGGCCCTGGCCATCGGGCACATCGCGCATGTCCCGCAATCATAGCCGCTCGCCGCGCGCGGGCGGCCATTGCGGCCGCTTCCCGGGGCGCAACCGCTCGACGGTTCGGCTTTCGCAGAGCCGCCGCGCGCCGGGCCTCCGGCGCATTTCCGTTACTTCAGGCCGCATGTTCAAGCTTTCCGATTTCGATTTCGACCTCCCCGAGGAACTGATCGCGCAGACCGCCCTGCCCGAGCGCAGCGCGAGCCGTCTGCTCGAGGTCGATAACACGACACAACCCGCGCGTCTGACCGACCGCCGCTTTTCCGACCTGCCGTCGCGCATCGCGCCGGGCGACCTGCTCGTCTTCAACGATACCAGGGTGCTGAAGGCGCGTTTCTTCGGCCAGAAGGCGAGCGGCGGCAAGATCGAGGTGCTCGTGGAGCGCCTGACGGGCGCGCGCACGGCGCTCGCGCAGATCCGCGCGAGCAAGAGTCCGGGCCCCGGCACGGTGCTGCGCCTCGCCGATGCGTTCGACGTGACGGTAGGCGAGCGCGTCGATCCGTTCTACACACTGCACTTTCCCGACGACTGCCTCACGCTGATCGAGCAGCACGGCCGTCTGCCGCTGCCGCCCTATATCACGCACGACGCCGATGCGAGCGACGAAACGCGCTACCAGACGGTGTTCGCGCAGAATCCGGGCGCGGTGGCCGCGCCCACGGCCGGCCTGCACTTCGACGACGCCCTGCTCGCGCAGCTCGACGCGCGGGGCGTGGAGCGCGCCACGCTCACGCTGCACGTCGGCGCGGGCACGTTCCAGCCGGTGCGCGTGGAAAACATCGCCGAGCACAAGATGCATAGCGAGTGGTACGAACTGCCGCAATCGCTCGTCGACAAGATCGCGGCCGCGCGCGCGCGCGGCGGCCGTGTGATCGCGGTGGGCACGACCTCGATGCGCGCGCTCGAAGCCGCTGCGCGCGACGCCGACCGCGCAGGCCGCGCGCTTGCGGCAACGCAGGCCGAAACCGATATCTTCATCACGCCCGGCTACCCGTTGCGCGTGGTCGATCGGCTCGTGACGAACTTCCACCTGCCGAAGTCCACGCTCCTGATGCTCGTTTCGGCGTTCGCGGGCATCGAGACGATACGCGCCGCGTATCGTCACGCGATTGCCGAACGCTATCGCTTCTTCAGTTACGGCGATGCGATGCTTTTGACACGCGCCGACGACGCGCTGAACAAGTAGAACGCAAAATTCCCAAGCCGTCGCGCGCCCAGAAAAACGCGCGGCGGCGTTTCATCATCTGCGCCGGACCTGCGATCCGGAGTTGGCGCTTTAGCGCATGCTCCGGTCCCATGCAAAGCACTTTCCGGTGGCACAGGAGTCAACCGCATGACCGACGGTCAGCAAAGCAACGCACGCGCCGAACACGGCGCCTATCTCGGCGAACGCCCGCAAAACGGCCTCAAATTCGAACTGCTCGGCACCGACGGCCTCGCCCGCCGCGGCCGCGTCACGCTCAATCACGGCGTGGTCGAAACGCCGATCTTCATGCCCGTGGGCACCTACGGCACCGTGAAGGCCACGCAGCCGCGCGAGCTCGAAGAGATGAAGGCGCAGATCATCCTCGGCAACACCTTCCACCTCTGGCTGCGCCCGGGCCTCGAGACGATCGAGGCGCACGGCGGCCTGCATCGCTTCATGGGCTGGAACCGGCCGATCCTCACCGATTCGGGCGGCTTCCAGGTGTTCTCGCTCGGCGAGCTGCGCAAGATCTCGGAAGACGGCGTGCGTTTCGCCTCGCCCGTGAACGGCGACAAGCTGTTCCTCTCGCCCGAAGTGTCGATGCAGATCCAGAAGGTGCTGAATTCGGACATCGTCATGCAGTTCGACGAGTGCACGCCCTACGCGACCAACGGCGTGCCCACCACGCACAAGGAAGCCGCGGATTCGATGCGCATGTCGATGCGCTGGGCGCAGCGCTCGATCGACGAATTCAACCGTCTCGGCAATCCGAATGCGCTCTTCGGCATCGTGCAAGGCGGCATGTTCGAGGACCTGCGCGACGAATCGCTCGCCGGCCTCTCGCAGATGCCGTTCCACGGCTACGCGATCGGCGGTCTTTCGGTGGGCGAACCGAAGGAAGACATGATGCGCGTGCTGGAACACGTCGCACCGAAGCTGCCGGCCGACAAGCCGCACTACCTGATGGGCGTCGGCACGCCGGAAGACCTCGTGGCGGGCGTGGCCTCGGGCGTCGACATGTTCGACTGCGTGATGCCCACGCGCAATGCGCGCAACGGCTGGATCTTCACGCGCTTTGGCGACATCAAGATCCGCAACGCCGTGCACCGCAATTCGCTGCGCCCGCTCGACGAGCAATGCGGCTGCTACACCTGCCGCAACTTCACGCGCGGCTACCTGCACCACCTGCACCGCGTGGGCGAGATCCTCGGCGCGCAGCTCAACACGATCCACAATCTGCACTACTACCTGGAGCTGATGAGCGAGATGCGCGCGGCGATCGAGACGAAGGCGTTCGCGGCGTTCCGCCAGCGCTTCGCCGCGCAGCGCGCACGCGGCGTGGACTGAGAGGACGTCTCACGAGGGCGTGTCACGTGCCGGCCGCAAAACATTACAATTGCCTTTCGCAACAATGACGCGGGCATGGCATGCGGTCCGCCCGAGCCGCCCCGGTTTTCACGCGCACGCATGTCGCAGCGGGGCGGGATCCGGGATAAGCACTTGATCGCAAAGCCTATTTTGCGTCATCGTCGCGATGAATGCCGGTGGTAGAATAACCGGCTCGCTTTTTGATCGTAAAAAACGGAGAGACCAACGTGTCGTTCATTTCCAATGCCTTCGCGCAAGGCAGTGCAGCAGGTGGTGCCGAATCGAGCCTCATGAGCTTCCTGCCGCTCATTCTGATGTTCGCCGTGCTGTACTTCATCATGATCCGTCCGCAGATGAAGCGTCAGAAGGAACATCGCAACATGCTCGCGGCCATGGCCAAGGGCGACGAAGTGATTACGAGCGGCGGCATCGTCGGCAAGGTGACCAAGGTCAGCGAAGCCTACGTGGGCGTCGAAATCGCTGACGGCACGGAAATCACCGTGCAGAAGTCGTCGGTCTCGACCATCCTGCCGAAGGGCACGATCAAGTCGCTGTAAAGCTTCACGGAGTCCCCGAGGCCGTTGCCTCCGAAAGAACGGCCTCGCGCGCCCGGCCCCGCCCTCGCAGCCACTGACCAGAAGACGTCAATGCAGGTCCGCACCGAAGGCAACGCCGGACGCGCGCGCAGTGCTTAAGGCCATTCCCCTCCCCGTTGGGTCAGCCAATGAACCGTTATCCCCTCTGGAAATATGTCGTGATGCTGGTGGCGCTCGTCATCGGCTTCGTGTACACATTGCCCAATTTCTTCGGCGAAGCGCCCGCGGTCCAGGTGTCGAGCGGTAAAGCCACCGTCAAGCTCGACTCGGGCACGCTCGCCCAGGTCGAGGCCGCGGTCGCCGCGAATAATATCCGCGCGACCGACGTGACGTTCGACAACTCGTCGTTGAACGCGAACATCCGCGTGCGCGTCGCCGACACGGACACGCAGCTGCGCCTGAAAGACGCGCTCAACAAAGCGCTGAACGCCGACCCGAACGACCCGCAGTACATCGTCGCCCTGAACCTGCAGAGCGCCTCGCCGCGCTGGCTCACGTCGCTGCACGCGCTGCCGATGTATCTCGGCCTCGACCTGCGCGGCGGCGTGCACTTCCTGCTCCAGGTCGACATGAACGGCGCGCTCAACAAGAAGCTCGACTCCGACGCTTCGGACGTGCGCACGCTCCTGCGCGACAAGAACATTCGCGACGGCGGCGTGAACCGCGTCAACCAGTCGGTGGTCGTCAATTTCGCCGACGCCGATACCGCCGAGCAGGCGCGCAAGCTCCTCGCGGGCTCGGGCGGCATCACCGAACTGCAGTGGGCGTCGCAGAACAACCCCGAAGGCGGCGTGCAACTCGTCGGCACGTTCACGCCGGCCGTGAAGACGGCGGTTCAGCAAGCCGCGCTCAAGCAGAACATCCAGACGCTGCACAACCGCGTGAACGAGCTCGGCGTGGCCGAGCCCGTGATCCAGCAGCAAGGCGACGACCGCATCGTGGTCGAACTGCCGGGCGTGCAGGACACCGCCAAGGCGAAGGACATCATCGGCCGCACGGCGACGCTCGAAGCGCGCCTCGCCGACCCGATGGGCCTGCATCCGGACGTGAATGCCCCGGTGCCGCCGGGCGACGAGCTCTTCACGCAAGGCAACGCCGCGCCGGTGCTGCTGCGCAAGCAGGTGATCTTCACGGGCGACCGCATCATCGACGCCTCGGCAGGCTTCGACGAGCATCAGCGTCCGTCGGTCAACATCCGCCTCGACTCGGCGGGCGGCCGCGCGGTGCGCGCCGTCTCGCGCGACAACATCGGCAAGCCGATGGCGATGGTGCTGTTCGAAAAGGGCAAGGGCGAAGTGCTGACGGTGGCGACCATCCAGTCGGAACTGGGCGACCGCTTCCAGATCACGGGCCAGCCCACGCCGCAGGCCGCCGCCGACCTCGCGCTGCTGCTGCGCGCCGGCTCGCTCGCCGCGCCGATGGACATCATCGAGGAACGCACGGTTGGCCCGAGCCTTGGCGCGGACAACATCCGCAAGGGCTTCGATTCGGTGATCTACGGCTTCGCCGCCATCGCCGTGTTCATGATCGCGTACTACATGCTGTTCGGCGCGATCTCGATGATCGGCCTCTCGGTGAACCTGCTGCTGCTCGTGGCCGTGCTCTCCATGCTGCAGGCCACGCTCACGCTGCCGGGCATCGCGGCCATTGCGCTGGCGCTCGGTATGGCGATCGACGCGAACGTGCTGATCAACGAGCGCGTGCGTGAAGAACTGCGCAACGGCGCGCCGCCGCAACTCGCCATCCAGAACGGCTACGCACACGCCTGGGCGACGATTCTCGACTCGAACGTGACCACGCTCATCGCCGGTCTCGCGCTGCTCGCGTTCGGCTCGGGCCCGGTGCGCGGCTTTGCGATCGTGCACTGTATCGGCATTCTCACGTCGATGTTCTCGGCCGTGTTCTTCTCGCGCGGTCTCGTGAACCTCTGGTACGGCGGCAAGAAGAAGCTCAAGTCGCTCGCGGTGGGTCAGGTGTGGCGTCCGGCGTCCGATGAAGGCACGCCCGCGCTCGCCGGCGCCGATGCCGGCACCGACACGGGCCGCGCCGTCGCGGCAACTGCCACGAAGCGTGAGCCGGCCAGGGCCGGCGCGAAAGGCGCCGCGCGCGCCAAGCCGGTCGTGCGCCGCCGCGATGCCCAGGGCGGCACGGGCGGCTCCGGCAACAACACCGGCTCGTCCCGCTGATACGGAGTCAAGACCATGGAATTTTTCCGCATCCGCAAAGACATCCCGTTCATGAAGCACGCGTTGGTCTTCAACGCGATCTCGCTTCTGACCTTCATCGCGGCGGTGTTCTTCCTCGTCCACCGCGGCCTGCATCTGTCGATCGAATTCACGGGCGGCACGGTCATCGAAGTGCAGTATCCGCAGGCGGTGCCGCTCGAGCCGCTGCGCGACTCGCTCACGAAGATCGGCTACGGCGACGCCCAGGTGCAGAACTTCGGCACCTCGCGCGACGTGCTGATCCGCCTGCCGCTCAAGCAGGGCCTCTCCTCCGCGCAGCAGAGCGACCAGGTGATGTCCACGCTCAAGGCGGCCGACCCGCAGGTGCAGTTGCAGCGCGTGGAGTTCGTCGGCCCGCAGGTGGGCAAGGAACTCGCGACAGACGGCCTGCTTGCGCTCGCGTGCGTGGTGGCGGGCATCGTCATCTACCTGTCGTTCCGCTTCGAATGGAAGTACGCCGTGGCCGGCGTGATCGCGAACCTGCACGACGTCGTGATCATCCTGGGCTTCTTCGCCTTCTTCCAGTGGGAGTTCTCGCTCTCGGTGCTCGCGGCCGTGCTCGCGGTGCTCGGCTACTCGGTGAACGAATCGGTCGTTATCTTCGACCGGATTCGCGAGACCTTCCGGCGCGAGCGCAAGATGAGCGTGACCGAAGTCATCAACCACGCCATCACCAGCACGATGTCGCGAACCATCATCACCCACGGCTGTACGCAGATGATGGTGCTCTCGATGTTCTTCTTCGGCGGTCCGACGCTGCACTACTTCGCGCTGGCGCTCACGGTGGGTATTCTCTTCGGCATCTACTCGTCGGTGTTCGTCGCGGCGGCGCTCGCGATGTGGCTCGGCGTCAAGCGCGAAGACCTCATCAAGGACAAGAAGGAAAAGTACGATCCGAACGATCCGAACGCGGGCGCGCAGGTTTGAGCTGCGCACCAGCAAAAAAGCCGGTTCTCGCGAACCGGCTTTTTTTTCGTGCCTGCGCAACGGCCATCGCCGCACCGCCGCTCTTTCCTACTGCTTGATGCCTTCGGCCTGGATATGCAGCGTGGTCTTCATCCTGAAGCCGTACTTCTTGCCCGAGTCCATGCCGAAGTCGTCGCGGTTGAATGCGGCCTCGGCCTCCACGCCGCACACCTCGCGTTTGAGCACGGGGTGCTGAATGCACCTGAACGACTCGATCTCGAGCTTGAGCGGCCGCGTCACGCCGTGCAGCGTGAAGTCGCCGATCACCTCCCTGGGCGTGTCTCCATGGAAGACGATGCGCGTGCCCTTGTAGGTGGCCGTGGGGTACTTCGCGACATCGAGAAAGTCGTCGCCCACCAGATGCTGGTCGAGCTGCGGGTTGCCGGTCTGGATCGACGCCGGATCGATCGTCACGTCCACGGTGCCCGTTCTCGCCGCGCGGTCCAGCGTGACCGTGCCCGTGGTCTTCGTGAACTTGCCGCGCCAGATGGAAAGACCGCCGAAGTGGTCGGCCTCGAAGCTCGGAAACGTGTGGTTCGGATCGAGCTGGTAAGTATCGGCGGCGTGCGCGGCCTGCGTCAGCAGGGCGGCGAGCGACACGGCGCTGCCTGCGGCCATCCATACGAGCTTGTTCAAAAGCGCCTCCTCGGAGTCGTTCGATCTATTTGCGGGCGAAGACGATATGAAACTTGATCAGCACTTCGTCGGCGACGATCGAGGTGTCCTTCCACTCGCCGGTGCCGATCTCGAAGGCGAGCCGGTGAATCGGCAGCGTGCCGTCGAAGGTCTGCGTGCCGCCCTGCTGCGTGAGCACGACGGGCACGGCCACGTTCTGCGTGTGCCCCTTGATCGTCAGCTTGCCGCTCACGCTGTACTGGTTCGTTCCGGTCGGCGCGATGGCGGTCGAGACGAACGTTGCCTGCGGGAACGTCTTCGCGTCGAACCATTCGCGCCCGTGCACGGAATCGTTGTAGGTCTGGTCTCCCAGATCATAGCTTGCCGTGTCGACCGTGATCTTCGCGCTACCGCTCGCGGGTCTCGCCGGATCGAAGTCGATCTGCGCGTCGAACTTCGTGAAGCTGCCCTGAACCGGCACGTTCATCTGGCGCGAGACGACGACGATCGTGCTCTTCGCCGCGTCGAGCTGCGCGTGGGCAGCCCCGCCCGCGAGCAGCGCCGCGGCGGCGCCGGTCCACACTGCCGCCGCCCCGACCGCCGGGCGCCACCGATAAGAACGAATCCATCTCGACAAGGCTTCCATGATCGTCTCGCTTTGATTGCGTAGTCATTGGCTTCGTGGACGGCATGGCCATCTTGCGCCGCCATGCATGCTCCATGCCCGAAAGATAATCCAGATCGGGTGACAGCAAACATCTGGAGATAAGGGCCGGGTCCCGCCGCGCTCGCACACGCTGACGGCGCAAACGTGGCACACTGCGCAGCCCGTTCGCCGGCCACGAGCGCTGCGTGACCTGCAAACCCGCGGCAACGGCAAACCCGCAGCAAACCCGCGGCTGACCGCGCGGCAGCCCCTGCGGCCGCCTCGCCGGGGGCCCGCGGCTCGCTTCGGCACGCCGGCGGGCGCGTTTGGTAACATGGCGCGAGGCGCTGTCGGCACCTTCCGGCCTGTGTACCGCCGCCGCGCGTCCCTCGTTCACGTCGTTTTGCGTCACCTGCCCGCATGGCCCAGGACAAACTGATCGCGTGTCCCGATTGTGACGCGCTCTACCGCAAACCGCGGCTGCCCGGCCGCCAGTCGGCGCGCTGCTCGCGCTGCGGCGCCACGCTTTACAGCAGCGCCGCGTCCCAGCTCGACCGCATCTGCGCCATCACGGTTGCGGCGCTCGTCACGTTCATCATTGCCCAGTCGTTCCCGATCATCGAGCTCGATGCGAACGGTATCACGACGGCGTCGAGCCTGTTCGGCGCCCTCGTGGTGCTGTGGCACGAGGACATGGAGATCATCGCGGTGATCGTCTTCTGCGCGACCACCCTCTTTCCGCTCACGGAGATGGTGGCGCTGCTCTACGTCCTGCTGCCGGTGCGGCGCGGCTTCATTCCACCGGGCTTCGACCTCGTGCTGCGCGCCATCCAGTTCGTGCGGCCCTGGGGCATGCTCGAAGTCTTCATGCTGGGCGTGCTCATCACCATCGTGAAAATGGTGAGCCTCGCGCGCGTGATTCCCGAAACCGCGCTCTTCGCCTTTGGCGCGCTCACGCTGATGTTCACCGTGGTCGTCACGTTCGATGCGCGCACGCTGTGGGACATCGCCGACGGCCTGCGCGACGCCGCACGTGCGGCGCGCGAGGGCGGCGCGGGACCGGGCGGCCTCGCGGGTGACGCCGGCCCGGCCGGACCGCCCGGACCGAGCTCGCCCGCCTCGCCGTCACCGGCATCGGCCCATCCGGTCTCCGGGCCCGAGATCCGCGAGCCCGGCACACGCGCGCAGGACCCGGCGGCGCCGCGCGGCGGCCCGCTCCCCGAGGGGCCCCGATGAAATACCAGACCGCCGCCGACGCCGGCTACATCTCCTGCCACGCCTGCGGGCACGTGCAGCCGCACGTGCGCACGCACGGCCACGCGCGCTGCGCGCGCTGCGGCTCGCCCGTGCACGAGCGCAGCCCGGACAGCATCATGCGCACGTGGGCGCTCCTCATCGCCGCGGCGCTCCTCTACATCCCCGCGAACCTGCTGCCTGTGATGCATACAGCCTCGCTCGTCGGCAACGAGGACGACACCATCATGAGCGGCGTGGTCTACTTCTGGACCTCCGGCGACTGGCCGCTCGCCGTGATTGTCTTCATCGCCAGTATTCTCGTGCCCATGCTCAAGCTGTCGGTGCTCGCGCTGCTCGCGTTCACCGCGCAGCGGGGCTCGACGTGGCGGCCCGTGGAACGCACCAAGCTCTACCGGCTCGTCGAATTCATCGGGCGCTGGTCGATGCTCGATGTGTTTGTCGTCACGCTGACCGTGGCGCTGGTACGCTTCCAGTCGCTTGCGGTCATCACGGCGGGCCCCGGTGCGATCGCGTTCGGCTCGGTCGTGATCCTGACGATGATCGCCTCGATGCAGTTCGATCCGCGCCTGATCTGGGATCCGGTGGACGAAGACAAACACAAACCCGCGCAACGCTCTCAGGATCAACCCCATGAATAGTCCGAAAGGACCGACCCCGCCCAATCTGCCGGAACCGGAGATCGTCAAGCCGCGGCGCTGGCTGCCCTCGCTCGTCTGGATCGTGCCGATCGTCGCGGCGCTGATCGGCGTGGCGCTCGTCGTCAAGTCGGTCGCCACGCGCGGCCCGACCATCACGATCAGCTTCGTGAGCGCCGAAGGGCTCGAGCCCGGCAAGACCAAGGTCAAGTACAAGGACGTGGACATTGGCTCGGTGCGCGCGATCAAGCTCTCGCCCAACCTTTCGCATGTGATCGTCACGGTCGAGCTCACCAAGGACGCCGAGCGCTTCGCCGTGAAGGACAGCCGCTTCTGGGTCGTGCGCCCGCGCGTGGGCGCAAGCGGCGTCTCGGGCCTCACCACGCTGCTCTCGGGCTCGTATATCGGCGCGGACGCCGGCCGCTCGCAGGAGTCGCAAAGCGACTTCGTCGGACTGGAAGCGCCGCCCGCCGTGACCATCGACGAGAAGGGGCATCGCTATACCCTGCACAGTTCGACGCTAGGCTCGCTCGACATCGGCACGCCGATCTTCTACCGGCGCATCCAGGTAGGGCAGGTCACGGGCTATTCGCTCGACAAGGACGGCACCGGCGTGACGGTGCAGGTGTTCGTGAGCGCGCCCTTCGACCAGTACGTGGGCACCAACACGCGCTGGTGGCATGCGAGCGGCGTGAACGTGCAGCTCGATTCGAGCGGCATCAAGGTCAACACGCAATCGCTCGCCACGATCGTGGTGGGCGGCCTCGCGTTCCAGGCGCCGCCCGGGCAGTCGATGGGCCCGCAGGCGCCCGACAGCGCCACGTTCTCCCTCGCCTCCGACGAGAGCGAGGCAATGCGCGAGCCGGACGGCGCGCCGCAACGCGTGGTCATGTACTTCAACCAGTCGTTGCGCGGCCTTTCGGTGGGAGCGACGGTCGATTTCCGCGGCATCGCGCTCGGCCAGGTGACGGACATCGGCATCGAGTACGACCCGAAACAGCACAACTTCACGATGCCCGTGACGATCGATCTCTACCCGTTGCGCCTGTCGCGCCGCATCCGCGGTGAAGCGCCCGCGCCGCATACGCCGCAAAGCCAGGAGCTGCTCAGGCGGCTCGTCGCGCGCGGCCTGCGCGGCCAGCTGCGTACCGGCAACCTGATCACGGGGCAGCTCTATATCGCGCTCGACATCTTCCCGAAGGCGGGGCCCGCGACGGTCGACTTCAACCGCGACCCGCTCGAACTGCCCACGGTGCCGAACTCGCTCGAGGAACTGCAGCTGCAGGTGGCGGACATCGCGAAGAAGCTCGATCAGATTCCGTTCGACAAGATCGGCAACAACCTGAACGAGTCGCTCAAGAATGCGAACCAGTTGTTCGGCAAGGTGAACGACCAGATCCTGCCGCAGCTGCAAGGCACCCTCGACGAGGCGCAGAAGACCTTCAACGCCGCGCAGTCCACGCTGCAGCAGGATTCGCCGCTGCAGTCCGATGTGCGCCAGGCGATGCAGGAACTCACGCGTACGCTGCAATCCCTCAACGCGCTCTCCGATTATCTGGAGCGCCATCCCGAATCGCTGCTGCGCGGCAAATCTGGAGACAAGCCATGACGTTCCGACGCGTCCCCGCCCTTGCCGCGCTCGGCGCGCTGGTCGTCGCAGCCGCGCTGGCGGGCTGCAGTTCCCCCGCCAGCCGGTTCTACACGCTCAGCCCGACCGACGACACGGCTCGCACCGCCGCGCCGGGCGCAGGCAATGCCCAGTGGCTGATCGAGCTGGCGCCTGTGGATGTGCCGCCGCAGGTGGCAAAGGCACAGTTCGTCGTGCAGACCGACGCGAACCAGGTGCGCGTGCTCGAGCAGGAGCGCTGGTCCTCGATGCCCGGCGACGAGATCCGCCGGGCGCTCTCGGGCGACCTCACGCAGCAGCTCGGCACCATCGACGTGTACGGCTCGCCGCATCCCGAGGGCGTGCCCGTGTACCGCGTAAGCGTGAACGTGCAGCGCTTCGAATCGTGGCCGGGCTCGCATGCGCTCATCGACGCCGTGTGGAGCGTGCGCGCGCTCGACACGCAAACGGTCCTGACCTGCCGCAGCGTGCTCAACGAGAAGGTGGGCGACGGCTACGACGCGCTCGTCATCGGCCACCGGCAGGCAGTCGAGGCGCTCTCGCAGTCGATCGCGAGCGGCGTGCGCGCGCTTGCGGCCGCGCCGCGCGTGAGCGTGGCGGCGAATGGCGCGAAGACCGGCATGCGCGCGAAGCCGGCGCCGGGCATCGCCTGCCCGCAGATGGCGGCCGCCGGCGGCTGAGGCGGTGGTTTTTCGCTGACGCGGTCGTGTGGCGTACCTGGCATGCACGTCTGGCCGCTCCCGCAACCCGCGTACAATAGCGCCTTCCCCGCAGCGTCCCATCCTCCTTCATGTCTTTCGATTTCTTTGCCCCCTGCCCGCGCGGCCTCGAAGCCGCGCTCGCCGCCGAACTGGCCGAAACTGCGCAACGCCGCCTGCCGCCCGGCGCGCTCCAGGTCGGCGCCGAAGTGCCCGGCGGCGTGCATTTCCGCGGCAACTGGGCCGGCGGCATCGCCGCCAACCTGCATTCGCGCATTGCGAGCCGCGTGCTCCTGAAGATCGCCCAGCGCCCGTACCGCAGCGAACAGGACATCTATGCGCTCGCGCGCGAGCAACAGTGGGAGAAGTGGTTCTCGGCGAACGAGACGATCCGCATCGACATCACCGCAATCAAGTCGCCGCTGCGCAGCCTCGAATTCGCCACGCTGCGCGTGAAGGACGCGATCTGCGACCGCATGCGCGACAAGGCCGGCGCGCGTCCGAGCGTCGATACCGCCTATCCCGACGTGCGCGTCTTCGCCTTCCTCACGGCGAACGAATGCACGCTCTATCTCGACACCTCCGGCGAGCCGCTCTTCAAGCGCGGCTGGCGTCTGGACAAGGGCGCCGCCCCGCTGCGCGAGAACCTCGCCGCGGGCATCCTGCGCCTCACGGGCTGGACGCCCGGCACGCCGCTCTACGACCCGATGTGCGGCAGCGGCACCTTCCTTGCGGAAGCCGCGCAGGTCGCACTCGACATCGCGCCGGGGCTCGATCGCCGCTTCGGCTTCGAGTCGCTCAAGCAGGCCGACATGGCCGCATGGCGGCACCTCAAGAGCGAGGCGAACACGGCGCGCAATCTCGCGCAAGGCAAGACCGGCGATCTGCTGATTTACGGCAGCGACATCTCCGACGTCATGCTGGAAAAGGCGCGCGCGAACTTCAAGCGCGCGGGCTTCGGCAGCGTGACGCTCAAGCAGCTCGACGCGCGCAACATGACGCCGCCCTCGGCTGCGCCCGGCATTCTCGTGGCGAATCCGCCGTACGGCGAGCGTATCGAAGTGCGCGGCCGCAACGCGCGCGGCGAGGCGCGCCCGACGGCGCGCGAGCGGCGCGGCGACGAAGATGGCGCAGGCAGCGAAGGCTTTCGCCGCGCCAAGGACGAGGCAGCCGACGCCGAGTTCTTCCAGGCGCTCGGCGACGCGCTCAAGCAGCGCTTCACCGGCTGGCGCGCGTTCGTCCTCACCTCGGACCGCAAGCTGCCGGGCCAGCTGCGCCTGCGCGAAGCGGCCAAGACGCCGCTCTACAACGGCGCGCTCGAATGCCGCCTGTTCCGCTTCGACCTGATCGCAGGCAGCGTGCGCCAGCGTCCGGCCGGCGGCGGCGCGAACCCCGCCGCCGGCAACGACGACGCCGGCTGACATTGCCAATCGCCCGGCGGGTGACGCTCCCACCCGCCGCCAAAACTCGCGCGGCATGGCACGGCATGGCGCGTCAAACCTACTGACAGCACGCTGTCAGCAGCCCCCTGGCACACTGCTTCTACGCCATCCGGCGAGGCCGCCGCCGCCCGGCTGCCGCCATTTCCGTCCGCCGTTGCCTTCGAGGAGCTGCATCGTGTCTACCGATTTGTCCCGTGTGATCTCGTGGTTCGAAATTCCCGCGCACGACCTGGAGCGTGCCGCCCGTTTTTACGAAACCGCCTTCGATACCGCGCTGCAACGCGAGGTGGTCGGCGGCGTGCCGATGGCGCTGTTCGCTCACACCGATACGGAAACCGGCGGCTGCATCGTGTTCAATCCGCATGACGCCAAGCCCGACCCCAAGGGCGTGCTCGTGTATCTGAACGCACAGCCATCGGTCACGGCCGTGCTCGACCGGGTGGAAAAAGCCGGCGGCAAGCAGCAAGGGCCCGCAGTGGAGCTGCCGAACAACTACGGCTACATCGGCTTCTTCATCGATACGGAAGGCAACCGCGTCGGCCTGCACGCGCCGAAGCTCGGTTAAGCCGCGGCCGGGCGCCGCGCGCGCCCGGCGCTATCATCTGCAGTTATCCCAGCCACCGCGCCCGCCCACGCAACCGCCCTGCCATGACCCGCCGTGCCGACCGCCTCTTTCGCATCGCCGAACTGCTGCGCGGCCGGCGTCTCACTACCGCGCAGCAACTGGCCGCCTGGCTCGAAGTCTCGCCGCGCACGGTCTATCGCGACGTGCGAGACCTGCAGCTCTCGGGCGTGCCGATCGAGGGCGAAGCGGGCATTGGCTACCGGCTCGCGCGCACGGCGAGTCTGCCGCCGCTCACCTTCACCGCCGACGAACTCACCGCGCTCGCGGTAGGCGCACGCATGGCCGAATCGTGGGGCGGCGCGGCGCTCGCGAGCGGCGCACGCGGCGCGCTCGCGAAGATCGCCGCCGCGATGCCCGCAGAAAAGCGCGCCGTGCTGGAGCGGCTTGCCGTGTTCGCGCCGGCGTATCACATGGATCACACGTTTTCGGACAAGCTCGACGCGCTGCATCGCGCTGTCGACACGCGGCTCGTCGTGCGCTTTGCGTACTGCGACCGTATCGGCGCGCATACCCAGCGGCGCATCTGGCCGCTCGGACTCGTGTACTGGGGCGCGCAATGGACCGTGGGCGCCTGGTGCGAAATGCGCGAGGACTTCCGCAACTTCAACATCGCGCGCATGGAAAACGTGGAGGTGCTCGAGCCATTTCCCGATGTGAGCGGGCGGCGCCTCGCCGACTATCTGCGCCGCGTGAATGCGCCTTCGCTGTGAGCGTTCGTCACGATGCGGCCGCCCATGAAAAAGGCGCGCATCGCTGCGCGCCTTTTGCGTGGATTGGATGCGAGCCGCGCTTACTCCACCGCCTTCACCATCTCCTCGATCACCTTCTTCGCGTCGCCGAACACCATCATCGTCTTGTCCATGTAGAAGAGTTCGTTGTCGAGGCCAGCGTAGCCCGCCGCCATCGAGCGCTTGTTCACGATGATCGTGCGCGCCTTGTACGCCTCGATGATCGGCATGCCCGCGATCGGCGACTTCGGATCGTTCTTCGCGGCCGGATTCACCACGTCGTTCGCGCCGAGCACGAGCACGACATCGGTCTGGCCGAACTCGTTGTTGATGTCCTCCATCTCGAACACCATGTCGTAGGGCACCTCGGCTTCGGCGAGCAGCACGTTCATGTGGCCCGGCATACGGCCCGCCACCGGGTGAATCGCGTAGCGCACGTCCACGCCCTTCTCCACGAGCTTGTCGGTGAGTTCCTTCAACGCATGCTGCGCACGCGCCACCGCGAGGCCGTAACCCGGCACGATCACGACGCTTTCCGCATTGCCGAGCATGAACGCGGCGTCGTCGGCCGAACCCGACTTCACCGGACGCTGTTCCTGCGCACCGCCCGCCGCCGCCGCACCCGCTTCGCCGCCGAAGCCGCCCAGCAGCACGTTGAAGAACGAGCGGTTCATCGCGTGGCACATGATGTACGACAGGATCGCGCCCGAAGAGCCCACCAGCGAGCCCGCGATGATCAGCATGGCGTTGTTCAGCGAGAAGCCGATACCCGCCGCCGCCCACCCCGAGTACGAATTCAGCATCGAGACGACCACAGGCATGTCCGCGCCGCCGATCGGGATGATGATCAGCACGCCCAGCGCGAACGCGATCAGCGTCATGATGATGAACGGCAGCCACGACTGCGTGAGGAAGAACAGGATGCCGAAGCCGATCATGCCGAGCGCGAGCATCAGGTTGATCAGATGCTGGCCCGCGTAGACGACGGGCGCGCCCTGAAAGAGCCTGAACTTGTACTTGCCGGAGAGCTTTCCAAAGGCGATCACGGAGCCTGAGAACGTGATCGCGCCGACGAAGGTGCCGATGAACAGCTCGATGCGGTTGCCATACGGCAGGAAGCCCGGATACGGCGCGTCTTCGGCGACCAGCCCGAATGCGGCGGGCTCCGAAACCACGGCATAGGCAATGCACACGGCCGCCAGACCGATCAGCGAGTGCATGGCCGCGACGAGTTCGGGCATCTTCGTCATCTCGACGCGCGCGGCGACATAGGCCCCAACGCCGCCGCCCACCACGAGCGCCGCGAACAGCAACGCAAGCCCAAGCCCGAGATTCGAGCCGAACTGTGCGGACTCCTTCACGATCAGCGCGAGGGTCGTGAGAATCGCGATGGCCATGCCGACCATGCCGAACACGTTGCCGGCGCGCGCGCTCTTCGGATTCGACAGCCCCTTGAGCGCCTGGATGAAGCAGACCGACGCCACCAGGTAAAGCAGCGTAACGACGTTCATGCTCACGAAGTTCAGCCCCATCATGCGCCCTCCTTGCTGCCCGGAGCGGAGCGCTTTTTCGGCTCTTTCTTGCGGAACATCTCCAGCATTCGCCGCGTGACGAGGAACCCGCCGAACACGTTCACGGCCGCCAGCAGCACGGCGAACGTGCCGAAGAACTTGCCCGGTCCGCCCACGGTCAGGCCCGTGGCGAGCATCGCGCCCACGATCACGATGGCCGAGATCGCATTGGTCACGGCCATGAGCGGCGTATGCAGCGCGGGCGTGACGTTCCAGACCACGTGATAGCCCACGTACACGGCCAGCACGAAAATGATCAGGTTGATGACGGTATGGTTGATGACTTCCATTCCTGTTCTCCCCTTTATGTCTTGCGCGTGACCTGGCCGTCGCGGGCCAGCAGCGTGGCCGCGACGATGTCGTCCGCGAGATCGATGTTGAGCGCGCCTTCCTTCGTGAGGATGAGCTTCAGGAAGTCGAGCAGGTTACGCGCGTAGAGCGCGGAGGCGTCGGCGGCGACCATCGAGGCGAGGTTCGTGTAGCCGCAGATCTGCACGCCGTGGTGCGTCACGACCTTGTCGGCCTCGGTGAGCGGGCAGTTGCCGCCGCGCCGCCCGCTTGCCTCGTCCGCAACCGGACCGCGTCCTGCCGCGAGGTCGATGACCACCGAGCCCGGCTTCATCGCCTGCACGGTTTCCGATGGCAGGAGCGTCGGCGCATCGCGGCCAGGAATCAGCGCGGTCGAGATGACGATGTCCGCCTGCTTCGCGCGCTCGTGCACCAGCGCCGACTGGCGCGCCAGCCACGACGGCGGCATGGGCCGGGCATAGCCGCCCACGCCGACGGCCGCTTCGCGCTCCTCATCGGTTTCGTAGGGCACCTCGAGGAATTTGCCGCCGAGCGACTCGATCTGCTCTTTCACGGCGGGACGCACGTCCGAGGCCTCGATCACGGCGCCGAGGCGCCGCGCCGTGGCGATGGCCTGCAGGCCCGCCACGCCCGCGCCGAGAATCAGCACGCGCGCGGCTTTCACGGTGCCGGCGGCGGTCATGAGCATCGGCATGAAGCGCGGATAGAGGTTCGAGGCCACGAGCACCGCCTTGTACCCGGCGATGTTGGCCTGCGACGACAGCACGTCGAGGCTCTGCGCGCGCGTGGTGCGCGGCGCGGCTTCGAGCGCGAAGGCCGTCACGCCTGCCTCGGCGAGTTTCGCGGCGTTTTCCGCATTAAAGGGATCGAGCATGCCCACCAGCACCGCGCCGCGCTTCATGAACGGCAATTCGCTGACCGTGGGCGACTGGACCTTGAGCACGAGGTCCGCGCCGAAGGCGGCGGCCGCGTCGGCGACCTGCGCACCCACGGCCGTGTAGGCCTCGTCGAGATAGCTCGCGCCGGCGCCTGCGCCGGCCTGGACCGTGACCGTGTGGCCCTGGGCGACGTACTTCTTCACTGTCTCCGGCGTCGCGGCCACGCGGGTTTCGTTCGCCCGCGTCTCTGCAGGCACTCCGATATGCATCGTTGTTTCCTCCTCGACCTTCTTGTTCTAGCTGTTCTGGCTCGAATCGAGCGAAGGGAGATCGACGGCGTTCAGGCGCCGGCATCCATTGCAACGGCAAACGACGGCACCACTTTAACCGAAAGCAGCGGCGCCTTTGTAGCGGGAATTGCCCGTCTTTGTGCGATGCACACAACATGCTGCGTCGTCCGACCGGACGGTCGGCAGTGCCAGGCGAGCCGGGTGCGCACCCTTGGGGGCCCGATCCGGCCCCGGGCAGCGTTCCTGCCGTCCCGGTAAAATACCGGCCCATGAACGAGGAAACCTGGGCACCCCACGTCACCGTGGCCGCCATCGTCGAGCGCGACGGGCGTTTTCTGCTCGTCGAAGAGCACACGAGCGCCGGACTGCGCCTGAACCAGCCCGCCGGCCATCTGGAAGCGGGCGAGACGTTGCACGAGGCCGTGGTGCGCGAAACGCTCGAGGAAACCGCGCATGCGTTCACGCCCGAAGCGCTGGTCGGCGTGTATATGACGCACTTCGGCAAGCCAGGCGAGAGCGGTGCGACGTACGTGCGGTTCACGTACTGCGGCAGTGTGACAGCCGAGGCGGAAAACCGCGCGCTCGATCCGGATATCGTCCGCACGGTGTGGATGAGCGTGGACGAGCTGCGCGCGGCGAGCGAGCGTCATCGCACGCCGCTCGTCATGCGCTGCGTCGACGATTACCTCGCCGGCAAGCGCGTGCCGCTGGATTTCATCCAGACGCACGCGACGGCACCGAAGGCCGGACAGGGCGCGGCATCCAGGGCAGTACCCAAGAGCTGAATTAAGGCAGCAACGAAATGAGCAAACGCAAGGTCGTGGTGGGCATGTCGGGCGGCGTCGATTCGTCGGTTACCGCATGGCTGCTCAAGGAGCAGGGATTCGACGTCGTCGGTCTCTTCATGAAGAACTGGGAAGACGACGACGACGGCGAGTACTGCTCGACGCGCCAGGACTGGATCGACGTGGTGTCGGTCGCGGACCTGATCGGCATCGACGTCGAGGCCGTGAACTTCGCCGCCGAATACAAGGACCGCGTATTCGCGGAGTTCCTGCGCGAGTATTCCGCGGGGCGCACGCCGAACCCCGACGTGCTCTGCAACGCCGAGATCAAGTTCAAGGCCTTTCTGGACCATGCCATGTCGCTCGGCGCGGAAACGATCGCCACGGGCCACTATGCGCGTGTGCGCCAGAACCAGGAGCGTGACGGACGTTTCGAACTGCTGAAGGCGCTCGACCACACGAAAGATCAGTCGTACTTCCTGCATCGCCTGAACCAGGCCCAGCTTTCGAAGACGATGTTCCCGCTCGGCGAAATCCCCAAGACGAAGGTGCGTGAGATCGCCGAAAAGATCGGCCTGCCGAACGCCAAAAAGAAGGATTCCACAGGAATCTGCTTCATTGGCGAGCGGCCGTTCCGCGACTTCCTCAACCGCTATCTGCCGACCCAACCCGGCCCGATGATGACGCCCGACGGCCGCGTCGTGGGCGAGCATATCGGCCTCGCGTTCTACACGTTCGGGCAGCGCAAGGGCATTGGCCTCGGCGGCAGCAAGGACGGCAGCGGCGAAGCGTGGTTCGTGGCGGGCAAGGACATGGCCTCGAACACGCTCTACGTCGTGCAGGGCCACGATCATCCGTGGCTGCTCGCGCACGAGCTGCGCGCGGGCAACGTGAGCTGGGTGGCGGGCGAACCGCCCGCGCAGGACCACGCGTGCGGCGCAAAAACGCGCTATCGCCAGGCCGATGCGCCCTGCTCGTTCCATCGCGCAGACGCATTCGGCGCGGGCCAGTTCACCCTGCGCTTTGCCGACGCGCAATGGGCCGTGACGCCCGGCCAGTCGGCCGTGCTCTACGACGGCGACGTGTGCCTGGGCGGCGGCATCATCGAGGCAGTGACGACGCTCGCGCCGCACGTGCCCGCCGTGCTGCCGCCCGAAGCGCCGAAGAAAAAGAAGCGCGTACCGCGCAAGAAGCCCGCTGCGGCGGCAACCGCGTGACGCGGGCTGCGTCAGGCAAACCGTCAGCAAACACCGCGCGGCGCCTTGGGCGCCGCGTTTTTTTCATCTGCCTTTCGACGCCTGCCGAAGCTTTCGACGCTTGCCGAAGCCCGGATCGAGTGGCTATGCGCGCCTGCCGCCCTGATTCACGAACTTGCGGCATCATTCCCGCAAGCCGCGCCCGGCAACCGCGCGGCTGACGCGCACCGCCCCTTTACGGGAAGAGAGCAGGCGCGCGCATCACATCCAGTTCGAGGAGTTCCCCCAATGTTTTCCCGACGTTATCTCGCCATGTGGGGCGCGGTGCTGCTGCTCGCGGCCTGCGTCGCCGCGGCTGCGCTCCATCACCTGTCGTGGTACTGCGTAATCGTGCCCGCGCTGCTCGTCGCGCTCGGCCTCTACGACATGTCCCAGGAGCGCCACGCGATCCTGCGCAACTACCCGATCTGGGGTCATCTGCGCTTTCTGTTCGAATTCGTGCGGCCCGAGATCCGCCAGTACTTCGTCGAGGACGACACCGACGAAAAACCGTTCTCGCTCGCCCAGCGCAGCCTCGTCTACCAGCGCGCGAAGAACGCGGTGGACAGCCGCCCGTACGGCACCGAACTCGACGTGAAGGCCGTGGGCCACGAATGGATCAGCCATTCGCTCGCGCCCACCAGGCTCGCAGGCAGCGACTTCCGCGTGCTCGTCGGCGCGAACCGCGAGCAGCCGTACTCGATGTCGATCTTCAACATCTCGGCGATGAGCTTCGGCGCGCTCTCCGCGAACGCCATCCGCGCGCTCAACATGGGCGCGAAGAAAGGCGGCTTCGCGCACGACACGGGCGAAGGCTCGATGTCGAAGTATCACCGCGAGAATGGCGGCGACATCATCTGGGAGATCGCTTCGGGCTACTTCGGCTGCCGCAACGACGACGGCACCTTCAGCGCCGCGAAATTCCAGCGCCTCGCGGGCGAGCCGCAGGTGAAGATGATCGAGGTGAAGCTCTCGCAAGGCGCGAAACCCGGCCACGGCGGCATGCTGCTCGCGGCCAAGGTCACGCCCGAGATCGCCGAGACGCGCGGCATTCCCATCGGCCGCGATTGCGTCTCGCCCCCCCGCCATTCGGAGTTCTCCACGCCGCGCGGCCTGCTCGAATTCGTCGAGCGCCTGCGCAAGCTCTCGGGCGGCAAGCCCACGGGCTTCAAGCTGTGCATCGGCCATCCATGGGAGTTTTTCGGCATCGCCAAAGCGATGCTGGAAACCGGCATCCTGCCCGACTTCATCGTCGTGGACGGCGCGGAAGGCGGCACGGGTGCGGCGCCGCTCGAATTCACCGATCATATCGGCACGCCGCTGCAGGAAGGCCTGCTCCTCGTGCACAACACGCTCGTGGGCATCGGCCTGCGCGACAAGATCAAGATCGGCGCGAGCGGCAAGATCATCACCGCGTTCGATATCGCGCGTACGCTCGCGATCGGCGCGGACTGGGTGAACTCGGCGCGCGGCTTCATGTTCGCCGTGGGCTGCATCCAGGCGCAGAAGTGCCACTCGGACCGCTGCCCCACCGGCGTCGCCACGCAAGACCCCGTGCGCCAGCGCGCGCTGAACGTGCCGGACAAGGGCGAGCGCGTCTTCAACTTCCATCGCAACACGCTGCACGCGCTGCAGGAGCTGATTCAGGCCGCGGGTCTTTCGAGCCCATCGGATCTGCGCGCGCACCACATCGTGCGGCGCGTGTCGTCGTATGAAGTGAAGCTGATGTCGGAGCTGCTCAAGTACCTGAAGCCCGGCGATCTGCTCGAAGGCCGCTATCGCTATCAGCTGTATGAGAAGTGGTGGCCCGTCGCGCGCAGCGATTCGTTTGCGCCGGCCGAGGAAAAGATCGTCTGAAGCAGACGATGTGCGGCATGCACGAAAATGCCCGGCGGCACGCCATGCCGCCGGGCGTTTTCATATCGACTGCCTGCGAACCGCCGGTTAGCCTTGCGGCACCGTGTCGATGAACGACTGGCGCTGCGAGAGCTTCTCGAAGTGGCGCGCGAGATTCGGATGCGCCTCGCGCCAGTCCAGCTCCGGCATGCGGAAGTCGAGATAACCGAGCGCGCAGCCCACGGCAATATCCGCGATCGTGTAGCGGTTGCCCGCGCACCACGGGTTGGCGTCGAGCCCCTTGGCCATCGCGGCGAGACTTTCGTGGATCTTGCGCGCCTGGCGCTTCACCCAGGCCTCGTTGCGCTGCTCCGGCGTGCGCTGCGTGGCTTCGAGGCGGATCAGGACGGTGGCGTCGAGCATGCCGTCGGCGAGCGCCTCCCAGCAACGCACTTCGATACGCTCGCGGCCTGCGGGCGGAATGAGCTTGGCCACGGGCGAAAGCATGTCGACGTACTCGCAGATCACGCGCGAGTCGAACACCGCCTCGCCGTCATCCATCACGAGACACGGTACCTTGCCGAGCGGGTTGAAATCGTGAATCGCCGTTTCCTCGCCCCACACGTTTTCGAGCACCAGCTTGTAGTCGATTTTCTTTTCGGCGAGCGTGATCCGCGCCTTGCGGACATACGGGCTGCCGAGCGAACCGATGAGTTTCATACCACCTGCCTTTTCTGGAATCCGGCCGAAGTATAAGTTGGATTTGCATTTTTCTGACGCGCCGCCTGTTGCAGTGCAGGATTTTTCCTACAAATGATGTCAGCAGGAGACAACACCCGGCACGAGCGGCGCGCGGGTCGGGTCACCGCGAGGCAGCGCGTCCGTTTGTAGCCAGCGCTACAATCTCACGATGGACTCGACCCTCAAGCAAAGCGCCCCGGCCGCCCCGAGCGAAGCCCACCCTGCGGCCAGCGTGGCCGACGCAGCCGACATGCAGCGCGGCCCCGACGGCGGCGCAGCGCTCTATCGCGCGCGCCGCGAACGGGTGCTTGCGGCGCTGCGTGCGCAAGGCGGCGGCGTCGCACTCGTGCCGACCGCGCCCGAAGCGCTGCGCAATCGCGACGCGGACTATCCTTATCGGCACGACAGCTACTTCTACTATCTCACCGGCTTCACGGAGCCCGAGGCGCTGCTCATGCTCGACGCGAACGCGGGCGAGAACCAGCCCGCCGCCATCCTGTTCTGCCGCGCGAAGAACGTCGAGCGTGAAACGTGGGAAGGCTTTCGCTTCGGTCCGGACGCCGCGCGCGAAGCGTTCGGCTTCGACGCCGCGTTTGCCTTCGACGAACTCGATGCCCGCATCCCCCAGCTCATCGCCGGCCGTCCGGCGCTGCACTACGCGCTCGCGGCCTCCGATCGCTTCGACGCGCAGGTGAAGCGCTGGATCGACGCGGTGCGCGCGCAGGGGCGCAGCGGCGTCACCGCGCCGGGCGCCGCCTACGACCTGCTGCCGCTGCTCGACGACATGCGCGTGATCAAGGACGCGCACGAGCTCGACACAATGCGCCGCGCCGCGAAAATCTCGGCCCTCGCACACGTTCGCGCGATGCGGACATGCCGGCCCGGCATGCGCGAATACGAGATCGAGGCGGAGCTGCTCTACACGTTCCGCAAGCACGGCGCGCAGGCGCCCGCCTACGGCTCGATCGTCGCGGCCGGCGCGAACGCATGCGTGCTGCACTACCCCGCGGGCAACGCGGTGGCGCGCGAGGGCGACCTCGTGCTGATCGACGCCGCGTGCGAGTTGAACGGCTATGCCTCGGACATCACGCGCACGTTCCCCGCGGGCGGCCGCTTCACGAGCGCGCAACGCGAGCTTTACGACATCGTGCTCGCCGCACAGCAGGCCGCCGTCGACGCCACGCGCGCCGGCGTGAATTTCGAGGCGCCGCACGACGCCGCAGTGCGCGTGCTCGCGCAGGGGCTGCTCGATACCGGCATCATCGACCGGCAGCGTTTTGCGGGCGTCGACGACGTGATCGCCGAGCGCGCCTACGCGCGCTTCTACATGCATCGCACCGGGCACTGGCTCGGCATGGATGTGCACGACGCGGGCGACTATCGTGAGCGCGGCGAACGTCCCGATGCAGCAGGCGCCGCTAAGCCCGACGCTCCGCCGCCCTGGCGCACGCTGCGCCCCGGCATGACGCTGACGATCGAGCCGGGCCTCTACGTCCGCGCGGCCGAAGACGTGCCCGAGCGCTACTGGGACATCGGCATCCGCATCGAGGACGACGCCATCGTCACCGAAACGGGCTGCGAGTTGATTACGCGCGACGTGCCCGTTGGCGCCGATGAAATCGAAGCGCTCATGCAGGATGCGCAACGCGTCGCTTGATGCAGGCGGCGGACGCAGACGCGAAGATTCCACACGAAGCGAAGCAAACGACATGAACGCAGTTTCCGGCAGCGCGAACGACACTTCCACCGGCGCGAACGCGCACGCCCACTTCGACCACGACGTGACGATCGTCGGCGCGGGGCCCGTGGGTCTCGCGCTCGCGGGCTGGCTCGCGCGGCGCAGCGCCACGCAAGGGCTCTCGATCGCGCTGATCGACGCGCGCGAACCCGAGGATAGCGCCAGCGATCCGCGTGCCATTGCCGTTTCGCAGGGCAGCCGCACGCTGCTCGAAGCGCTCGCGTGGCCGCACGACGCCACGCCCATCGAGCGCATCCATGTCTCGCAGCGCGGCCATTTCGGGCGCACGCTGATCGACCGCCACGACTACGACTTGCCCGCGCTCGGCTACGTGGTGCGCTACGGGACGATCGTTCACGCGCTCGCGCAGGCCGTGCGCGGCACCCAGGTGCACTGGCTGCATCACACGCAGGCGCACGACCCGGTCGTGCAAAACGACGGCGTGACGCTGCCGGTCGTGAGCGCCGGAGTCGAGCGGCATCTGCGCACGCGCATCCTCGTGAATGCCGAAGGCGGGCTCTATCGCGCGCCGCCGCAACGCGACGCACAAGACGATTCCGATGAGACCGGCGCGAAAGCCGTCGTGCCGGCCGCCGAAACCGGACGTACGCCCAAGCGCACGCGCGACTACGGCCAAACGGCGCTGGTCGGCGTGGTGACGCTCGCGGCCCCGCAGCCAAATGTGGCGTGGGAGCGCTTCACGAGCGAAGGCCCGATCGCGCTCCTGCCGATGGGCGGCGTACGCGGTGCGGACTATGCGCTCGTGTGGTGCTGCTCGCCCGCGCAAGCCGAGCGCCGCGCGCAGCTTTCCGACGCCGGCTTCCTCGCCGAACTGGGCGTGGCGTTTGGCGCGCGCATGGGCCGCTTCATGCGGATCCACGCTCGCGCGGCGTTCCCGCTCGGCTTGAACGCGCTCGATGCGCTGGTTTCCGGTAACGGCCGCATCGCGGCGGTCGGAAATGCGGCGCAGACGCTGCATCCGGTGGCGGGCCAGGGCCTCAATCTCGGCCTGCGCGATGCCCACGCCCTTGCCGACTCCCTCGCGCAACACGGCGCCACGCCGCGTGCGCTCGCCGAGTTCGCGGGCCGCCGCGCGTTCGACCGGCGCATGACGATCGGTGCGACCGATACGCTCGCACGCCTGTTCACCGTCGATTTCGGTCCGCTCGCCACGCTGCGCGGGCTCGCGCTCACGGCGCTCGAATTCGCGCCGCCCGTGAAGACGGCGCTCGCAAGGCAGATGATGTTTGGGCAGCGGAGTTGATGTGGCGAACTAAGGGTCGCATCGCATTTCGTCGTGGCAGCGCCGCACTTGCCGCACTTGCTTAACGAACGCACGGCCTGTAACAAGACCAGGGTCCGCGCTGCGGGACCTCGCATCCCGCTTACGCTAAAATACGCGTTTCCCCTTTTTCAAATACACGCCGTTCGCCGCGCCGGCCGGAATGCCATCCGGGTCGCGGCACCGGCCTCGCCCGCGCGTCATGTTCACTATCGGCCATCACACCTTGCGTAATAACCTGTTCGTCGCCCCCATGGCGGGCGTCACGGACAGGCCGTTCCGCCAGCTGTGCAAGCGCCTCGGCGCGGGCTATGCGGTGTCCGAAATGGTTGCGTCCAACGCGCAGCTCTGGAAGAGCGAAAAGACCATGCGCCGCGCGAATCACGCGGGCGAAGTGGAGCCCATCTCCGTGCAGATCGCCGGCGCCGATCCGGACATGATGGCCGAAGCCGCGCGCTACAACGTCGCGAACGGCGCGCAGATCATCGACATCAACATGGGCTGCCCGGCCAAGAAGGTCTGCAACGTCGCGGCCGGCTCGGCGCTGCTGCAGAACGAGCCGCTTGTCGCGCGCATCGTCGGGGCCGTGGTCGACGCGGTCGGCGTGGGTCCCGACGCCGTGCCCGTCACGCTCAAGATCCGCACCGGCTGGGACCGCGACAATCGCAACGCGCTCACCGTCGCGCGCATTGCCGAGGAAAGCGGCATCGCCATGCTCACCGTGCACGGCCGCACGCGCGCCGACCTCTATCACGGTGAAGCGGAGTACGAAACGATTGCCGCGGTGAAAGCCGCCGCGCGCATTCCGGTGGTCGCGAACGGCGACATCACGTCGCCGCAAAAGGCGCGCGAGGTCCTCGCGCTCACGGGCGCCGACGCCATCATGATCGGCCGCGCGGCGCAGGGGCGCCCGTGGCTGTTCCGCGAAATCGGGCATTTCCTCGCGACGGGCGAGCAGTTGCCGCCGCCGCGCGTGGACGAAATCCAGTCGATCATGAACGAGCATCTGGAGGATCACTACGCGTTTTATGGGGAATTTACGGGCGTGCGTACTGCGCGCAAGCATATCGGCTGGTACACTCGCGGCCTTTGCGGCGCCAATACGTTCCGGCATCGCATGAATACGCTGGACACCACGCGCGAACAGCTCGTCGCTGTCAACCAGTTCTTCGACGAACAGAAGGCGCGCTCCGAGCGCCTCGTCTACGTCGACGACGAGAACAACGACAGCGACGGCAGCGACGAATCAACCGATCGACTGGCAGCATGAGCAAGCACAACATCGAACAATCCGTCCGCGAGAGCCTTGGCATCTACTTCCAGGACCTCGACGGCAGCAATCCGCACGACGTCTACGAAATGGTGATGGCGTGCGTCGAAAAACCGATGCTCGAGGTGGTGCTCGAGCAGGCAGGCGGCAATCAGTCGCTGGCCGCCGAGTATCTCGGCATCAACCGCAACACGCTGCGCAAGAAGCTCCAGCAGCACGGCCTGCTGTAACGCCGCTGCGTTTTACTGGACCTTTTGCACGGACCCCTCGATCTCTCGGCAATCTACCTCGTTACCCATCATGATCAGGCAAGCGCTCATCTCCGTTTCCGATAAGGCCGGCATCGTCGACTTCGCGAAGTCGCTGTCGGACCTCGGCGTCAAGATCCTCTCGACCGGCGGCACCGCGAAACTGCTCGCGGACGCGGGTCTTTCCGTCACCGAAGTGGCCGACTACACCGGCTTTCCGGAAATGCTCGATGGGCGCGTGAAAACGTTGCACCCGAAGGTGCACGGCGGCATCCTCGCGCGCCGCGACCTGCCCGAGCACATGGCCGCGCTCGAAAAGCACGACATCCCGACGATCGACCTGCTCGTCGTGAACCTCTACCCGTTCGTCCAGACAGTGTCGAAGGACGAGTGCACGCTCGAAGACGCGATCGAGAACATCGATATCGGCGGCCCGACCATGCTGCGCTCGGCGGCGAAGAATCATCGCGACGTGACCGTGGTGGTCGACCCGGCCGACTACGCGAAGGTGCTGGAAGAGATGCGCGCGAACGGCAACACCGTGAGCTACGCCACGAACTTCCGCCTCGCGACCAAGGTGTTCTCGCACACGGCGCAGTACGACGGCGCGATCACGAACTACCTCACGAGCCTCACCGATGCGCTCGAGCACAAGTCGCGCAACACCTACCCTGCGGTGCTGAACCTCGCATTCGACAAGGTTCAGGACCTGCGCTACGGCGAAAACCCGCACCAGAGCGCCGCGTTCTACCGGGACCTCACGACGCCGGCCGGCGCGCTCGCGAACTACACGCAGCTCCAGGGCAAGGAACTCTCGTACAACAACATCGCCGACTCGGACGCGGCATGGGAATGCGTGAAGACGTTCGATGCCCCCGCGTGCGTGATCATCAAGCACGCGAATCCGTGCGGCGTGGCAATCGGCGCGAACGCGCTCGAAGCCTACTCGAAGGCGTTCCAGACCGACCCGACCTCGGCGTTCGGCGGCATCATCGCGTTCAACCGCGAAGTGGACGAAGCGGCGGCGCAGGCCGTGGCGAAGCAGTTCGTCGAAGTGCTGATCGCGCCGTCGTTCTCGGAAGCGGCCAGGGCCGTGTTCGCCGCGAAGCAGAACGTGCGTCTGCTTGAAATCGCGCTGGGCGATGGCCATAACGCATTCGATCTGAAGCGCGTGGGCGGCGGCCTGCTCGTGCAATCGCTCGACGCGAAGAACGTGCGGCCGCACGAACTGCGCGTGGTAACGAAGCGCCACCCCACGCCGAAGGAAATGGACGATCTGCTCTTCGCATGGCGCGTCGCGAAGTTCGTGAAGTCGAACGCCATCGTGTTCTGCGCGAACGGCATGACGATGGGCGTAGGCGCGGGCCAGATGAGCCGCGTGGACTCGGCGCGCATCGCCAGTATCAAGGCGGAAAACGCGGGCCTCAAGCTCGCAGGCACGGCAGTCGCCTCGGACGCGTTCTTCCCGTTCCGTGACGGCCTCGACGTGGTGGTCAATGCCGGCGCGACCTGCGTGATCCAGCCGGGCGGCTCGATGCGCGACGACGAAGTGATCGCCGCCGCCGACGAGCACAACATCGCCATGGTGATGACGGGCATCCGCCACTTCCGTCACTGATCTTCGCCGCCCTGGTTGCGTGCGGCGCGTGACCTGCACGTGACGCGCCGCTAGTGCAAAGCCCGCCGGACTCGCGTCTCGCGGGCTTTTTCCTTGGGCCGCGCGCCCGGTTCGCTCGCGCCTTCGAGGCTCGCGGCCCAGGCGCCGTTCGTTGTACCATCGCAGGCACATCCGTCTTTCCTGCATTTCATGAGAATTCTCGGCATCGACCCCGGCTTGCGCGTCACCGGCTTCGGCGTGATCGAGCGTCACGGCCATCAGCTCACGTACGTCGCAAGCGGCGTCATCCGCACCGCCGATGCCGATCTGCCCACGCGCCTCGGCACTATCTTCGAGGGCATTTCCACGCTGATCCGCCAGCACGCGCCCGACCAGGCCGCCATCGAAAAAGTCTTCGTCAACGTCAATCCGCAGTCGACCCTCCTGCTCGGCCAGGCGCGCGGCGCGGCCATTTGCGGACTGGTTTCGGGCGGCGTGCCGGTGGCCGAGTACACTGCGCTGCAGCTCAAGCAGGCCGTGGTGGGCTACGGACGCGCGACCAAGGAACAGATGCAGCAGATGGTCGTGCGCCTGCTCGCCCTGACCGGCACGCCCGGCACCGACGCCGCCGACGCGCTCGGCATGGCGATCTGCCACGCGCACGGCGGCGACGCGCTTGCCGCGCTCGGCGGGCTTGCGCCCGCACTCGCGAAGAAGGGCATGCGAGTGCGGCGTGGGCGGTTGATCGGCTGAATGCGCGGCCGATGCGCCTGGCCGAACGGCCAGCGTTCCCGCCGCGTGCTCCGTACGGCCCTGCCCTGGGCTACACTCTTGAGCTTTCCCTCATCACAGAACCCGCCATGATCGGTCGCATTGCCGGCGTATTGCTGGAAAAGAACCCGCCGCACCTGCTCATCGACTGCAACGGCGTCGGCTACGAAGTCGACGTGCCAATGAGCACGTTCTACAACCTGCCCGGCACTGGCGAGAAAATCGTGTTGCTCACGCAGATGATCGTGCGCGAAGACGCGCATCTGCTCTTCGGCTTCGGCACGCAGGAGGAACGCTCCACGTTTCGCGAACTGCTCAAGATCAGCGGCATCGGCGCACGCATGGCGCTCGCCGTGCTCTCGGGCATGAGCGTGAATGACCTGGCGCAGGCGGTCACGCAGCAGGATGCTGCACGCCTCACGCGCGTGCCCGGCATCGGCAAGAAAACGGCCGAGCGCCTGCTGCTCGAACTCAAGGGCAAGCTCGGCGCGGACCTTGGCGCGATGGCCGCCGCCGCTTCGCCTTCCGACCACGCGAACGACATCCTCAACGCGCTGCTCGCGCTCGGCTATTCGGAGAAGGAAGCGCTCGCCGCAATCAAGAACGTGCCCGCCGGCACCAGCGTTTCAGAAGGCATCAAGCTCGCGCTCAAGGCGCTTTCCAAGGCCTGATCGCCCTCGCGTACGCCCAAGGCGGGCTGTTAGTTGCGACGCCGTCGCTGGGCTTGGGACGGCCCCGCCGTCGCATAGTCTGCGCGGTACAATCGCTGCATGATCGAAACCGACAAACTCGCCGCCAACCACGCCGGCGCCGACCGCGTGATCGCCGCCACGCCCGCCTCGACTCATGAGGAAGCGTTCGAACGCGCATTGCGCCCGCGCCAGCTCGACGAATACGTCGGCCAGGAAAAGGTGCGCGGCCAGCTCGAGATCTTCATCGAGGCTGCGAAACGCCGCTCCGAACCGCTCGACCACGTGCTGTTGTTCGGGCCGCCGGGCCTCGGCAAGACCACGCTCGCGCACATCATTGCGCGCGAAATGGGGGTCAATCTGCGACAGACGTCGGGGCCCGTGCTGGAGCGTGCGGGCGATCTCGCGGCGCTGCTCACCAATCTCGAAGCCAACGACGTGCTCTTCATCGACGAAATTCACCGGCTCTCGCCGGTCGTCGAGGAAATCCTGTATCCGGCGCTCGAGGACTACCAGATCGACATCATGATCGGCGAAGGACCGGCCGCGCGCAGCGTGAAGCTCGACCTCCAGCCGTTCACGCTCGTGGGCGCGACCACGCGTGCGGGCATGCTCACAAATCCGCTGCGCGACCGCTTCGGCATCGTCTCGCGCCTCGAGTTCTACAACGCAGGCGAGCTTTCGCGCATCGTGCAGCGCTCCGCTTCGCTGCTCGGCGCGCAGATCCACCCTGACGGCGCGCTCGAAATCGCGCGCCGCTCGCGCGGCACGCCGCGTATCGCGAACCGCCTGCTGCGCCGCGTGCGCGACTACGCGGAGGTGAAGGCCGACGGCGCGATCACCGCGAAGGTCGCCGACGCTGCGCTGCGCATGCTCGACGTCGATCCCGTGGGCTTCGACCTGATGGACCGCAAGCTGCTCGAAGCCATCCTGCACAAGTTCGACGGCGGTCCGGTGGGCGTGGACAACCTTGCCGCCGCGATCGGCGAGGAACGCGACACGATCGAGGACGTGCTCGAACCGTATCTGATCCAGCAGGGCTATCTGCAGCGCACGCCGCGCGGGCGCGTAGCCACGCAACTGAGCTACCGCCACTTCGGCCTCACGGTGCCGGACGACGCGTCGACGGGCGGCGACTGGGAACCGGACGCGTCATAAGGCGCGCAAGCCCCGACGCAGCGCGAGCGAGAGCACGATGTCCGATCACGCCGGCCTTCCTCCCAACGCGCCTGAGCCGACCGGCCTTGCCGGTCAACTCGTGCGCCGCCTGCGCATGATGCTCGCCGACAACATCACGCATCTCACCACGGGCAGCGGCCCGAGACTCGATTACTCGAATCCGCCAGGCGACCCCGGCCTCTTCGGCCCGGACGCCGTCTGCTGGAAGGTCCACGCCGATTTCGCCGCGATGATGGCGGGCGGTGTCAGCGCGCTGCTGCTGCAGGCGCTGCATCCGCTTGCGCTCGCCGGGGTGTGGGACCATTCGACGTTTCGCATCGACATACTCGGGCGGCTGCGACGCACCGCCACGTTCATCGCCGGCACGACTTACGGCAGCCGCGCCGACGCGCTGGCGCTGATTGAACGCGTCAAGCGGATCCACCTCGCCGTGACGGGCACCGCGCCCGATGGCCGCCCCTATCGCGCAAGCGATCCTGCGTTGCTGACCTGGGTGCATGTGGCCGAAGTTTCGAGCTTTCTCGGCGCGTATTTGCGCTTCGTGAATCCCGCGCTGCCCGGTGAGATGCAGGATCAGTACTACGCCGAAGTCGCGCGCATTGCCGAACGGCTGGGCGCGACGAACGTGCCGCGCTCGCGCGCCGAAATCGCTGCGTATCTGCAGTCGATGCAGCCCGAACTCGTCGCGAGCGAGCGCACGTTCGAAGTGGTGCGCGTGCTCATGCAAGCGAGCGCGCCCCGCCCGGGGATGCGCCCCGCCGGCGCGCTGATCAGGAACGCGGGCATCGACCTGTTGCCGCCCTTCGCCCAGCGCATGCTCGGCTTCGATTCATTCGCCTTCGCGCGCCGCGCCATGGTGCGGCCCGGCATGCTCGCCGTCGCGCCTGTGTTGCGCTGGGCGCTCGTCAACGGCGTCTCGAAACGGGCGCGGCGGCGGGCGTCGGCAACACCCGCGAAGTAAGCGCTGCGCAACAAAAAACGGCCAACCCGCTCGCGCAGGTTGGCCATTTCATCAGCGGCGCTCGATGCGACTGCGCGCGGCTCGCGTGCTTACAGCTTCACGACATCGGGCAGCGTCTTCTTGTCCGCCTTGTAGTTGTATATTGTCCGTCGCCGTGCCCGATTAGCGCCCCGGCCCGGGCGTGCGCCTGAAGCCGTCGTCGGCGCTGACACCGCCCAGATGGGCCACATCGCCCCACGCGACGACGCGCGCCTGCATCACATAGTCGCCGCGTTCGAAATCGACGACGTTGACGCTCGTGTTGAGGAGCGGCCACGCGCGCGGCGCGTCGAGCGCGAGGCCGTTGGCGAAGCGGTACACGCAGTCGAGCACGCCGCCGTGCGCGACACACGCAATCCGGCCGCCCGCATGCCTCGCCAGGATCGGCTCGAGCGCATGCAGTACACGGTGGTAGAACTCGCGCTGCGACTCGCCTTCGGGCGGCGCGAAGCCGGGGTCGCGCGTTTGCCAGTGTGCGTACTCGTCCGGAAAACGCTCGGCAATTTCGTCGCTGTCGTGGCCCTGAAACGCGCCATAGTTGCGCTCGCGCAGGCCTTCGGTGAGCTGCACCGGCAGACCCAGGGTTTCGGCAATGGGCTGCGCCGTCTGTTGCGCGCGCAACAAATCGCTCGACCAGATGGCGTCGAGCCGCGCACCCGACTGCGCTTCATTCGCTAGCCGCGCGCCGAGCCGCTGCGCCTGCGCTTCGCCGCTTCCCGCGAGCGGAATGTCGATGTGTCCCTGGATGCGCTTGATGCGGTTCCAGTCCGTTTCGCCGTGGCGGATAAGGAGAATCTGCGTGTTCATGATCCAAAGCGCAGGGTTCAGTTGCGCACTTGCAGCCAGAACGTGACGGGGCCGTCGTTGACGAGCGACACCTGCATGTCGGCGCCGAACTCGCCGGTCTCGACGCTCGTATGCTTCTCGCGCGCGGCGGCGACGAAATAATCGAACAGGCGCCGCCCCTCTTCGGGCGGCGCGGCCGGCGTGAAGCTCGGGCGCAGACCGCTGTTCGTGTCGGCCGCCAGCGTGAACTGCGAGACGAGCAGCAGGCCGCCGGCGGCGCCGTTGCCGTCGATGTTCTGCACGCTCAGGTTCATCTTGCCCGCCGCGTCGCTGAACACGCGATAGCCGAGCAGCTTCGCGAGCAGTTTGTCGGCGTTGGCCTCGGTGTCGCCGCGTTCAGCGCAAACCAGCGCGAGCAGCCCCTGGCCGATCGCGCCGGTCACGCGCTCGCCGCCGCCGTCGGCCACGCGCACCTCGGCACGGCGCACGCGCTGGATCAGCGCAATCATGCGGTAAGCGTCACGCGCGCAAAGCGGCGCTTGCCCACCTGCACGACGAACTCGCCCGCTTCGACCTTGAGGCCCTTGTCGGAGACGGTCGCGCCGTCGATCTTCACGCCGCCCTGCTCGATGTTGCGCAGCGCTTCGCTCGTGGACGGCACGAGCCCCGCCTGCTTGAGCAACTGGCCAATGGCGAGGGGCGCGCCCGCGAGCGTGATCGACGCAATGTCGTCCGGCACGCCGCCCTTGGCGCGATGGTTGAAGTCTTCGAGCGCGCGCTCGGCGTCGGCCTGCGAATGAAAGCGCGCGACGATTTCCTGCGCAAGCAGCACCTTGAAGTCGCGCGGGTTGCGGCCCGCTTCGATTTCGCGCCTGAATCCTTCGATTTCGTCCATCGGCCGGAACGAGAGCAGCGTGAAATAACGCCACATCAGCACGTCGGAAATGCTCATGAGCTTGCCGAACATGTCGTTGGGCTTCTCGCTGATGCCGATGTAGTTGTTCTTCGACTTCGACATCTTCTCGACGCCGTCGAGGCCTTCGAGCAGCGGCATCGTGAGAATGCACTGCTGCTCCTGGCCGTACTGCTTTTGCAGTTCGCGGCCGACGAGCAGGTTGAACTTCTGGTCCGTACCGCCGAGCTCGAGGTCCGCATTGAGCGCGACCGAGTCGTAACCCTGCATGAGCGGATACAGGAATTCGTGGATCGAGATGGGCACGCCGCTCTGGAAGCGCCTCGTAAAGTCCTCGCGCTCGAGAATGCGCGCAACCGTGTAGCGCGACGCGAGCTTGATCATGCCGTCGGCGCCGAGCGGCATCGACCATTCGCTGTTGTAACGAATTTCGGTCTTTTCGCGGTCGAGCACGAGCGCGGCCTGCTCGAAATACGTTTTCGCGTTCGACTCGATCTGCTCGCGCGTGAGCGGCGGACGCGTGGCGTTGCGGCCCGACGGGTCGCCAATGAGCGAGGTGAAGTCGCCGATCAGGAAGATGACGTTATGGCCGAGGTCCTGCAGCTGGCGCATCTTGTTGAGCACGACCGTATGGCCGATGTGGATGTCGGGCGCGGTCGGGTCGAGGCCGAGCTTGATGCGCAGCGGCTTGCCGGTGGCCGCGCTGCGGGCGAGCTTTTGCTCGAATTCTTCTTCGATCAGCAGTTCGTCCACGCCGCGCTTCGTGACGGCAAGCGCGTGACGGACTTCGTCGGTGACCGGAAAGGCGTCTTTTGCGCCGCTGGTAGTAGTGGACTCGTTGCTCATGCTTCGATCGGTTCTGTCGTTAAGTCTGGGTCTAGACGGCAATTTTACGTGATTCGCTTCGCCGGGCCGAGGTTTGCGGGTGTTTGCGGGCCGCGCATGCGGCTTTGACTCGCGGCGCGCGCGCGAGGCCTCGCGCTCAGGAACGGGCAGCGGCGCGCGCCACCCGCGGCACGCCTTTCGCGCGCGCCTGCCAGAGGTCGTAGGCGATCTGCATGGCAAGCCACAGGTCGGCGCGACCGCCGCTCTCTTCGCCAAGCCAGGCCTCGATGCGCAGCGCCATTTCCGGCGAAATTCCGGCGCGGCCGTTGAGCACGCGCGAAAGTGCGGCGCGCGTGACGCCAAGTTGCGCCGCGGCCTCGGTCACAGTGAGCCCCAGTTCGGGGAGGATATCTTCGCGCAGCGTTTCGCCGGGGTGCGGCGGGTTGTGCATGCGTAGCGTGTCGTTCATGTTGCTCGTGCCTCAGTGATAGTCGTGATAGTCGACAAGTACCGCGTGGCGGCCCTCGAACGCGAAAGTCAGGCGCCAGTTGCCGTTGACGAGAATCGCGTGGTGGCCGTCGAGACGGCCCTCAAGCGCATGGCAGCGCCAGCCCGGCACGTTCATGTCCTGCGGAGATTCGGCCTCATCGAGCCGCGCCAGCTGCCGCCGCAGGCGCGGTATGTGATCGGGACGGATGCCCGCCTTGCTGCCGGTGAAAAAGAACGCCTTCAACCCTTTGTGATTCCAGGACTTGATCATGACTCTCCAGATCAGGCAGATCGAACATGGGTGGGTCTGGAGCCAGGGTCCGGTTTGCGATCAGTGCGCGTCATCCGTATAGCGTATAGGCTCACTATACGGATGACGCGGTGCGTGGTCAACATCGAGACTCAAGGAGTTGATTTCGCGCAAGGCTCCAGTGCCGCTCGCGCTTCGAGCGGCACGGATTAGCGTCCCACGTCGCCAGGACGGCCAACAGTCGGCCTTTCGGCTTACGCTCGAACGGCATTGCGCCGATAATTCCCTCGCAGGGCACTGAATTGCATTGATCAAGGAGCACAACGTGGCGCCACGCGACGCACGAAACGAGAGCGCACACGCCGCCGACGGCGTGTATTTCGGCCTGATGTCGGGCACGAGCATGGATGGTGTGGACGGCATTGCCGTGCGCTTCGAGGCGGGCCAGCGGCCAGTCGTGCTGGCCGAGGCGTTCGTGAGCTTCGCACAGGGACTGCGCGAAGCGCTCTTTTCGTTGCAGCAGCCGGGCGAGAACGAGATCGAGCGCGAAGCGCTCGCCGGCAACGCGCTGGCTGCCCGTTATGCGGTGTGCTGCCACGAATTGCTGCGCGGGAGCAACGTTCCGCCCGCCGAGGTGCGCGCGATCGGCGCGCACGGGCAGACCGTGCGGCATCGGCCGGAGAAGGGCTACACCGTGCAGATCCAGAACCCGGCGCTGCTCGCGGAACTCACGCATATCGACGTGATCGCCGACTTCCGCAGCCGCGACGTCGCCTCGGGCGGCCAGGGCGCGCCGCTCGTGCCCGCGTTCCACGCGACGCTGTTCGGCTCGCAGGAAGAAACGCGCGTGGTCTGCAACCTCGGCGGCATCAGCAACATTACGGTGCTCTCGTCGACAGGCGCCGTGCGCGGCTTCGACTGCGGCCCGGCCAACGCCCTGCTCGACCTGTGGGCTGAACGGCACCTCGGCAAGCCCTACGACGAGAACGGCAAGTTCGCCACGAGCGGCAATCTGCATCAGCCGCTTCTCAATGCCCTGCTGGACGAACCGTTCTTCGAGCAACAGCCGCCCAAGAGCACGGGCCGCGATCTTTTCAACGCCCGGTGGCTCGACGACAAGCTCAAGGGCTTCGAGTCGCTCACGCCCGCCGACGTGCAGGCCACGCTAGTCGCACTGAGCGCCGTGAGTGTCGCGCGTGAGATCGAGCGTCACGCGAGTGATTGCCGCGCCGTATATGTCTGCGGAGGCGGCGCGCGCAATGCGGCATTGATGGCGGCGCTGCAAAAGGCGCTCGAAACGGGCGGCGTGGCGGGCGTGCCGGTCACGACCACCGAGGCGCTCGGCGTCCCGCCGCATCAGGTGGAACCGCTTGCCTTCGCGTGGCTCGCCATGCGCTGCGTGGCGCGCGAGCCGGGCAATCTCGCAGCCGTAACCGGAGCTGCCGGCGAGCGCGTGCTGGGCGCGATTTATCCACGCTGAGCAGGCGCGGGGCAATAAAAAACGGGGCCGAAGCCCCGTTCTTCATGGCAGCCAATCGATCAAACCGAGAACGACGAGCCGCAGCCGCACGTGGTGGTCGCGTTCGGGTTCTTGATGACGAATTGTGCGCCGTTCAGATCGTCCTTGTAGTCGATCTCGGCGCCGACGAGATACTGATAGCTCATCGAGTCGATCAGCAGCTGGACGCCGTTGCGGTTCATCACGGTGTCGTCTTCGTTGACCGTTTCGTCAAACGTGAATCCATACTGGAAGCCCGAGCAGCCGCCGCCCTGCACGAATACGCGCAGCTTCAGCTCCGGGTTGCCTTCCTCGTCGATCAGTTGCTTGACCTTGTCAGCCGCTGCTTCGGTGAAAACGAAGGGACCGGGCATTTCGGTCGCGGTAGTTTCGGTGACAGCGCTCATTCGAACTCTCCAAAAAAGCTTCTAGCCGCTATTGTAGGGCTCTTCCCGATATCGTGCTTAAGCCCACAAAATCAAGGGTTTCTCCAGATTGCCGCGGCTTGCGCGCCATACCGGCGGCACGCCGGCAAAAACGAAAAAGCCGCCCGGCGCACGCAGCGCGGACGGCTTTTGCAGCAGCACTGCACCCCGCGAGGGGCGCAGGCGCAAAGCGCCAATCTGAAATTAACGCTTCGAGAACTGCTTGCGGCGACGTGCCTTGTGGAAACCGACCTTCTTACGTTCCACTTCACGTGCGTCACGCGTGACGAAGCCAGCTTGCGACAGTGCCGGCTTGAGCGTCGCGTCGTAGTCCATCAGCGCGCGCGTGATGCCGTGGCGAACTGCGCCGGCCTGGCCGGTTTCGCCGCCGCCCGTCACGTTCACCTTGATGTCGAACGTCGTGCCGTGGTTCGTGAGTTCCAGCGGTTGACGCACGATCATGAGCGACGTTTCGCGCGAGAAGTAGTCGGCGATGGGCTTGCCGTTGACGACGATTTCGCCCTTGCCCGACTTGATGAAGACACGAGCGACGGCGCTCTTGCGGCGGCCCGTACCGTAATTCCAGTTACCGATCATGTGGGCTCCCCTTAGATCTCGAGCGCCTTCGGCTGTTGCGCCGAGTGCGGGTGCGTTGCGTCAGCGTAGACCTTCAGCTTCTTGATCATCGCGTAGCCGAGCGGGCCCTTCGGCAGCATGCCCTTCACGGCCTTCTCGAGCGCGCGGCCCGGGAAGCGTTCCTGCATCTTGCCGAACGTCGTTTCGTAGATACCGCCCGGGTAGCCCGAGTGACGGTAGTACTTCTTGTCGGTGGTCTTGTTGCCCGTGACCTTCAGCTTGCCGGCGTTGATGATGATGATGAAATCACCCGTGTCGACGTGCGGGGTGAACTCAGGCTTGTGCTTGCCGCGAAGACGGCGTGCCACTTCGCTGGCGACACGGCCGAGAACCTTATCCGTCGCGTCAATCACGTACCATTCGCGCTGCACTTCATGTGCCTTGGCGGAAAAAGTCTTCATGATCGATCCAAAAAAATATGCTGTGCCCTGTTGTGCTTTCGCACGTCTGTCCTGCTTGTATGGTGACGCTCGCTGACGTCGGCGCAGGCTCTCCCTGGTTCGAGTTTCCCCGTCTCCGCGCAGGCATGGATGCGGAGAACCTACGATTATAAAGGGAAATTGGGCTGCAAGTCAAAAAGTTGCTTGTGATGGCGCGGATGCGGGCCAAAGCGAAGGCGGCAGACGAAAAAAAGCCCGAACGCGTTTGTTCGGGCTTAATCCACTCTTTGGAGGAGGGTGGAGGAGACATGCTGAGGTGTCGTGAAGCACGACAACCAATAAGCTGAATTATACGGATGGGCGTTGTGCGGCGCAAGGACATTTGCATTGCGAAATGCAACATCACAATGTGAAATCACACCGACCCGGCACGTCAGCAGAAAATTGATTAAAAATCAAATGCTTGCAAATTTGACATGCGAAAAGCATGCGAGACAACTAGAGTCCAGCGCCTAATTGCGCAGGGGAAATCCATCTTGTCCAAAGGTATCGCATCGCAACATTCAAGCAGGTGGCATAAGGCGCGCGCCGCCGTGTCCCCTCGGACATACCAGTAAGGCGCGGGCTACAATGCCGTCTGAATCAGGAAACCGCGCAGAGGCATACGCACATGGAATGCAAAGTTAGCTGGATGGGTCAGGACGGCATGGCGTTCGCGGCCGAAACGGGCAGCGGCCATCTCGTCAACATGGACGGCGCACCGGAAGGCGGCGGCCACAACCTCGCGCCGCGGCCGATGGAAATGGTGCTGCTCGGCACGGGCGGCTGCACGGCCTACGACGTGGTGCTGATCCTCAAGAAGAGCCGCCAGGAAGTGAGTGGCTGCAGCGTGACGCTCAAGGCCGAGCGTGCGAGCGAAGACCCCAAGGTTTTCACGAAGATCCACTTTCACTTCACCGTGACCGGCAAGAACCTGAACCCGGCCACCGTGGAGCGCGCGATCAACCTCTCGCACGACAAGTACTGCTCGGCGTCGATCATGATCGGCAAGACCGCCGAGATCACGCATACGTTCGAGATCGTCGCGGCTTAAGGCCTGCGGCAAAAATCGGCGGCAAAAAGAAAAAGCCGGCGCGGTTCTTCGGAGAACCGCGCCGGCTTTTTGCATGAATGAGGCTGCAAAGCAGGCCGATAAGCCGGATTCTGTGCACGCGCCGCGTCCGAAGACGCGCCGCGCGTGGCAGCCATTCCTCTAGGCGCGCCATTGCTGACGCGCTCAAGCTTCCTACCCGCAGACGGAATGGGGGCCCCATCCTGCATCCCGAAGATGCGCGCCTGCCTACTTGGAATTGCTCCGGGTGGAGGTTACCGTGCCGTCTACGTCGCCGCAGACGCGGTGCGCTCTTACCGCACCGTTTCACCCTTACCTGATCCCGACCGAAGTCGGGCCATCGGCGGTCTGTTCTCTGTTGCCCTGTTCCGCGTGTCGCCACGGATGGCCGTTAGCCATCACCCTGCCCTGTGGAGTCCGGACTTTCCTCGCCTCCTTGGCCGAAACCTCGGAGCCGCGACTGCCTGGCCTGCTTTGCGAGGCGCGATATTAGCACGCGCGGGCGCGACGCGCCGGGGGTCGGATCGACCGCTGCCCGCCGGGCTTTTAGCGAGTCCGTCGACCGGCGCGAAAGACCGTGGCGTCGTCGTAGAACGACGGGTCATCGTTTTGCGCCCACCAGCCCGGAATGCCGAGCACCGGCAGCGGCGCGAAGCTGCGCCCGTTGAGCGCGTCGAGCGTCGCGTCGGCGGCGAGCATGCCGCTCACTGTCTCGTCCAGATACGCGTCGCGTTGCGCACGCGGCCACGTGAAATACGCTTGCGGCGCCTCGACCACCCATGCGTGCGCCGTGCACGCCGCGTAAGGCGAGATCATCTTTTCGAGCAAAGCATGGCCGAATACGCGGACTTCGCAGCGCGCCGCGCCAATCGTCTCCCCGAGAGGCGCTTCCCAGCCTGCGCGCTGCGTCACGAACAGCGTGCGCCAGTCGAAGCCGCGCAACGCCGCTGTCAGCGGCGCATCCGATGAGGCGAAGAGCACCGCGTTCTCGTCGAACAGCGTAAGCGCGTCGCGCACGCCGCCGCGCGTGGGGCCCACGCCCCGCACGTCGATCGCCGCGGCCTGGCGCGCGTTCAGCGTCGCCTTGATGCGCGGGAACGCGAACCAGGCAAGCGCGTTGAAGAAGTCGTGGAGGTTGTGGCGCGTCGGCACGCAGCCCGTCGCCGCGATATGCGCCTCGTAGGCCGAGCCCTCGGGCAGGTCGTGCTGGGCGATGAAGCGCAGCGGCCGGCCGCGGCCCGTGCTTCGTGCGGCAGCCAGCGCATCGGCGTTCAGTTCATCCAGGTACGCCGCGTATCCCGCCAGCGCGGCCTGCTGCCAGCGCCGGCCGCGCGCTTCGTGTTGCGCGAACCACGGGCGGGCCCAGTCGATGTCGGTGAAACTCCCCAGCGGCATGGTCCGGCGCGGGGCGCGCACGGGCATCGGTGCGTGCGCATCGACTGCCCCGACCGGACCAGCCGTTACGCCCGCAGCCACGCCCCGCCCCGCCTCGTTCAAGCGAGTTTCCAGCCGATCGTCTCGCCGCCGCGCAGCGGCACGACGGGCGTGCCGCCTGCCTCGACTTCGGCGGGCAGCGTCCAGCTCTCGCGTTGCAGCGTGACCGTTTCGGTCGCGCGCGGCAGGCCGTAGAAGTCCGCGCCGTAAAAACTCGCGAAGCCCTCGAGCTTGTCGAGCGCGCCGGCGTTGTCGAACGCTTCGGCGTAGAGCTCGAGCGCGTGCAGCGCCGTGTAGCAGCCCGCGCAGCCGCATGCGTGCTCTTTCAGCCCCTTCGGGTGCGGTGCGCTGTCGGTGCCGAGGAAGAAGCGATGATCGCCCGAGGTCGCTGCATCCACGAGCGCCACGCGATGCGTCTCGCGCTTGAGCACGGGCAGGCAGTAGTAATGCGGACGGATGCCGCCCTGGAAGATCGCGTTGCGGTTGTACAGCAGGTGATGCGCGGTGATCGTTGCGCCTAGCAGGCCGGGCGCGGCGCGATCGGCGCGGATGTAGTCGACGGCGTCCTTCGTCGTGATGTGCTCGAACACCACCTTGAGGCCCGGAAAATCGCGGCGCGTCGGAATCATCACGCGGTCGATGAAGACCTTCTCGCGATCGAACAGGTCGATGTCGGCGCTCGTCACTTCGCCGTGCACGAGGAGCGGCATGCCCACTTCCTGCATGGCCTCGAGCGTCTTCGCGCACTTGCGGATGTCGGTCACGCCGGCATCCGAATTCGTCGTCGCGCCCGCCGGATACAGCTTCACGCCGTGCACGAAGCCGCTCGCCTTCGCGCGGCGGATTTCCTCGGGCGGCGTGTTGTCGGTGAGATAGAGCGTCATCAGCGGCTCGAACGTCGAGCCCGCCGGCAACGCCGCGAGAATGCGCTCGCGATAGGCGGCGGCCTGTTCGGTCGTCGTGACCGGCGGCTTGAGGTTCGGCATGATGATCGCACGGCCGAACTGGCGCGCCGTGTGCGGCAGCACGGCCGCGAGCATCGCGCCGTCGCGCACGTGCAGGTGCCAGTCGTCGGGGCGGGCGAGCGTGAGAGTCGTGGGGGAAGAGGCGTTCATGGCAAGAGTCTGGCGCGGTAGTGAACCAACAGCGGGATGAGTGAACGGCGGCAAGTTCGCGGGAACGCGCCCAGGCTGCCGGAAATTCCGGGCATATCACGGCAAAAAAGCGCGGCGCCGATCGATGCAGATCGAACCCGCGCGCTGCCCGCACCGTCGCGTGCACACGACAATCCGCGCTGCATCGACCGCGGCATGCACCCTCGCACGCACCTTCTACGCAGCCCTGCAATGCATCCGACAAATTTCGTATTGGCGACCCGCAGGCCGGTGATATGCTTGGAAAATCATTATTGTAACGGGTCGACGGCGGGTCCCGCCTGGCACTGCAGCCGCCGTCCCAGTCGCATTACGCACCATCAGCACCATGTGCCAACTTCTCGGAATGAATTGCGCCGCGCCGACGGACGTCACGTTCTCCTTCACAGGATTCGCGGCGCGCGGGGGCGCCACCGATCACCATGCCGACGGCTGGGGGATCGCGTTCTTCGAGGACAAGGCCTGCCGCCTCTTCATCGACAACGAGGCCTCGGCGCGTTCGCCTATCGCCGAGATGGTCAAGCACTACCCCATCAAGTCGCGCAACACCATCGCCCACATCCGCAAGGCCACGCAAGGCAACTGCGCGCTCGAGAACAGTCACCCGTTCCAGCGCGAGCTGTGGGGCCGGCACTGGATCTTCGCGCACAACGGCGACCTTCAGGACTTCAATCCGGTGATGTCGGGCGTCTACCAGCCCGTTGGCACGACCGATAGCGAGCGCGCGTTCTGCCTGCTGCTGCAGGGCTTGCGCAAGGCATTTCCCGCTGCGCAGCCGCCGCTCGCCGAGCTGTTCGCGGCGCTGGAGTCGCTCACGCGCGAGGTCACGCAGTTCGGCGTCTTCAACTTCCTGATGTCGAACGGCCAGGCGCTGTTCGCGCATTGCTCGACGCATCTCTACTATCTCGTGCGGCGCTGGCCGTTTTCGACGGCCCATCTCGTCGACGCCGATGTCTCCATCGACTTCGCCAAGTACACGACGCCCGAGGACCGCGTAGCCGTGATCGCCACCGCGCCGCTCACCGACAACGAGGTCTGGACGCGCTTCGCTCCCGGCGACCTGCTGATGTTCCAGCACGGCGACGTGATCGCCCGGGCGAGCGTGCCGGTGCCGCAGAAGGTGCTCGACAAGCTCGCCAACCCTTCGCTCGACGCGTCGGCCAGCGCGCCGTGCGCCGCCCAGCCGGGCGAGATCGACCCGGAAGCCGTGGCCGCCCTGCAAAGCTGGGGCGAGTAAGCCGGTCGAAGGGGGAAGCTGTCAAGCCCAAAACGAAAAGCCGCGCATCGAGCGCGGCTTTTTTTCGACACGTGCAAAGCCTCAGTGCAGGATCTTCGCCAGAAAGTCCTTCGCGCGATCCGACTTCGGGCTCGCAAAGAAGGCTTCCTTCTGGTCGTCCTCGACGATGGCGCCCTTGTCCATGAAGATCACGCGGTGCGCGACCTTCTTCGCAAAGCCCATTTCGTGCGTTACGCACATCATGGTCATGCCTTCCTGGGCAAGCTCCACCATCACGTCGAGTACCTCGTTGATCATCTCGGGGTCGAGCGCCGAGGTCGGCTCGTCGAACAGCATGGCGATGGGGTCCATCGACAGCGCGCGCGCAATCGCCACGCGCTGCTGCTGGCCGCCCGAGAGCTGACCCGGGAATTTGTCGGCATGCGCGCGCAGGCCCACGCGGTCGAGCAGTTTCAGGCCCTTTTGCGTGGCCTCGTCCTTGCTGCGGCCGAGCACCTTGATCTGCGCAAGCGTGAGATTCTCGGTAATCGACAGATGCGGGAACAGCTCGAAGTGCTGAAACACCATGCCCACCTTCGAGCGCAGCTTCGAGAGATTGGTGCGCTTGTCGCCCACCGACTCGCCGTTCACGAGGATCTCGCCCTGCTGGAACGGTTCGAGCCCGTTGACGGTCTTGATGAGCGTGGACTTGCCCGAGCCCGAGGGCCCGCACACGACCACCACCTCACCCTTCTTCACTTCCGTCGTGCAGTCGGCCAGCACCTGGAAATGCCCGTACCACTTCGAAACGTTCTTGATTGAAATCATCTTGCGACCTTTTTCTGAAGACCTTTGACAAGGCTCGACGCGATCACGCAAATCACGAAATAACACGCGCCCGCGAACAGTACCATCTCGACCATCGTTCCGTCACGGTCGCCGATATTGGTGGCGGTGCGGAAGAAGTCGGCGAGGCTGATCACGTACACGAGCGAGGTGTCCTGAAACAGCACGATGGCCTGCGTGAGCAGGAGCGGCACCATCGCGCGGAACGCCTGCGGCAGCACCACGAATTGCATGGCCTGGCCGTAGCGCATGCCGAGCGCGAACGAAGCGTTCACCTGCCCGCGCGGCACCGCCTGAATGCCGGCACGAATGATCTCCGAATAATACGCGGCCTCGAACAGCGAGAACGCGATCATCGCGGAAGCGAGGCGAATGTCGATGTCGGGCGACAGACCCAGCACGTTTTGCAGCACCTGCGGCACGATCAGGAAGAACCACAGCAGGACCATCACGAGCGGGATCGAGCGGAAGACCGTGACGTAGCCCTTGGCGAACCATTCGAGCGGCTTCACGCCGGAAAGCCGCATGAGCGCGAGCAGCGTGCCCCACAGAATGCCGACCACGATTGCACACAGCGTGATCTTGAACGTGATGATCGCGCCCGTCCACAGCGTGGGCAGCGCACCCGGAATGCCGCTCCAGTCGAAGTGATGCATCACTTGCCTCCGATGTAGCCGGGCAGACGCGACTTCGCCTCGACCCAGCGCATGAGCGTCATGACGACGAGGTTGATGAGCACATAAGCGAGCGTGACGGCGATGAACGACTCATAGGTCTGCGCCGTGTAGTCGACGAGCTGCCGCGCCTGGGCCGACAAATCGAGCAAGCCGATCGTCGAGGCGACCGCCGAGTTCTTGAAGATGTTGAGAAACTCGGAGGTGAGCGGCGGCACGATGATGCGGTACGCCACGGGCAGCAGCACGTAGCGGTACGTCTGCCACTGCGTGAAGCCCATCGCGAGGCCGGCTGCACGCTGGCCGCGCGGCAGCGCGTTGATGCCCGAGCGCACCTGTTCGCACACGCGTGCACCGGTAAAGAGCCCGAGACACACGACCGACGCCGAAAAGAACTGCACGCCCGGCGGCGATTGCTTGAACGCAGTGCCGATCGATTGCGGCACGATCTCCGGCAGCACGAAGTACCAGATGAAGAACTGCGCGATAAGCGGAATATTGCGGAAGATCGCCACATAAACGGTGCCGGCGCCCGCGAGAAACCTGTTCGGCGCCGTACGCAGCACGCCGAAGAACGACCCGACGATGAGCGCGATCACCCACGCGCACAGCGACACCGAGACCGTCACCCAGAGACCGGAGAGGATCCAGCCGAGGTACGTGGTGGGTTCGCCCGTCGAGACCGGGCTGAGCAGAATGCCCCAGTTCCAGTGATAGGACATCAGAGACTCCAAGAAAAAGAACGGAAGAAGCGGCGCTTCTTCCGTTCCGTGCTAAACGCTAAATGCGGGTCGACCGGCAGGGGCCGTGTTAATCGATCGCCTTGTCGTTCGGATTCTTGAACAGCGCTTTCATGTCGTCGCTCATCGGGAAGTTCAGGTTGAGACCCTTCGGCGGGATCGGCGACTCGAACCACTTCTTGTAGATCGTTTCGCCTTCGCCCGAGGTCTGGACCTTGGCGATGGCGTCGTCGGCGACCTTCTTGAACTCGGGGTCGTTCTTGCGCATCATGCAGCCGTACGCTTCACGCGACTGCGGCTGGCCGACGATCACGAAGTCGCCCGGATTGTTCGACTTGGCGCGCTCGCCCGCGAGCAGCGCGTCGTCCATCATGAACGCCACTGCGCGGCCCGTGGAGAGCGTCATGAACGACTCGCCGTGGTCCTTCGCGCTAATGATGTTCATGCCCATGCTCTTGTCCTGGTTCATCTTGCGCAGCAGGCGCTCGGACGTCGTGCCCGCCGTCGTCACGACGGTCTTGCCCTTGAGGTCCGCGAAGTCCTTGATGCCCGAATCCTTCTTCGTCATGAGGCGCGTGCCGATCACGAAGATCGTGTTCGAGAAGGCGGCCTGCTGCTGACGTTCGGCATTGTTCGTGGTCGAGCCGCATTCGATGTCCACCGTGCCGTTCTGCACGAGCGGAATGCGGTTCTGCGACGTGATGGGCACCATCTTGACCTTCAGGTTAGGCATGTTCAGCTTCTGCTTGACGGCCTCGACGATCTTCATCGCGTAGTCCTGCGAGTAGCCGATCACATTCTGCTTTTCGTCGTAGTACGAAAAAGGAATGGACGACTCGCGGTGCCCCAGCGAGATGACGCCCGTGTCCTTGATCTTCTTGAGCGTGCCTGCGTCCTGCGCGAAAGCGCTGGTGGCGACGAAACCAAGGAGTGCGAGCAGAGCGGCGGTCTTTTTGATGTGCATTGTTTTCTCCGGTACAAGACAAGAACCGCCGCCAGTTTATCAAAGTAATTATTTTGAAAGAATCAAGAATGACCCTGGCGCAACGCCTGAATGTGCGAAGGCGGACGCCCCCTTGTGGAGGACGTCCGCCTTCTATGCGCCTTGATGTGCAGCGCAAAAACCTGTCACGGCGCAGTCATGGATTCGTCACGTCGCTGCGCGCCCTGGCTGGCGGGGCGTGTGACGCCGCCACGCCTGCAAACCGCGTGCACCGCGTGCAATCAGGGGTACAGACCGCGCATTTCGCGCGCCATCAGGATGCGCTTACATGCAACGATGAACGCCGCGGTACGCATCGAGACCTTCTGCTCGCTCGCAACTTGCCACACGGCCGTGAAGGCTTCGCGCATCACGCGCTCGAGACGTTCGTTAATTTCGTGCTCGGTCCAGAAGAAGCTCGAGAAGTCCTGTACCCACTCGAAGTACGAAACGGTCACGCCGCCCGCGTTCGCCACCACGTCGGGGATCACGAGCACGCCCTTGTCGTGCAGGATGTCGTCGGCTGCCGTCGTGGTCGGGCCGTTGGCGCCTTCCACGATGATCTTCGTGCGGATCCTGCCCGCGTTCTTCTCGGTGATCTGGTTTTCCAGTGCGGCCGGAATGAGGATGTCGGTTTCGACGCTCCAGAATTCCTCGTTCGCCATGACTTCGGCGCCCGAAAAGCCCGCCACGCCGCCCGTCTTCGCAACGTGCTCGAGCAGCGCTTCTGCGTTCATGCCGCTCGAGTTGTAGAGCGAACCGGTATGGTCTTGCACGGCGACGATCTTCGAGCCGGCTTCCTGGAACAGGCGCGCGGCGATGCCGCCCACGTTGCCGAAGCCCTGCACCGCAACGCGTGCGCCGTCGATCGAAAGACCGGTGCGGCGCGCAGCCTCGCAGCCGACGACGAACACGCCGCGCCCCGTGGCTTCGCGGCGGCCGAGCGAGCCGCCAAGCGAGATGGGCTTGCCCGTCACGACGCCCGTGGCCGTCTGGCCCTGGTTCATCGAGTAGGTGTCCATCATCCACGCCATGATCTGCTCGTTCGTGTTGACGTCCGGCGCGGGAATGTCGGTGTTCGGTCCGATGATGATGCCGATTTCGCTGGTGTACCGGCGCGTCACGCGCTCGAGCTCACCACGCGAAAGCGTGCGCGGATCGACGCGGATACCGCCCTTCGCGCCGCCGTACGGCACGTTCACTGCGGCGTTCTTCACCGACATCCACGCGGACAGCGCCATGACTTCGGAGAGCGTAACGTCCTGGTGATAACGCACGCCGCCCTTGCCGGGACCGCGCGAGACGTTGTGCTGGACACGATAGCCTTCGAAGTGCGCAACGGTGCCGTTATCGAGTTCGATGGGGCAGTCGACGATCAGGATGCGCTTCGGACGCTTGAGCGTTTCGAGCCAGCGCGAAAGCGAGCCGAGATACGGCGCCACGCGGTCGACCTGACGAAGATAGTTGCCCCACGGGCCGAGATCGTCGGCGTGGAGATAGGAAGGAACCGACTGCAGTTGGGATGACATGAACGCTCCGATCTAACAAGTGGTGCCATTGTCAGAAAACGCCCACGTGAAATCCAATGCCGTTTGATCATCCCGTTATGCTTTTCGTGCATAACGTCTCCGAAGTCGAAAAAACCTGTCGCGGGCTCCGTGTTTCAGGCCTTGCAGACTGAAATAGCCTGACTGATTTCGTGGTCTTGTGAGTGCAGCCTGCCGCTTCGTCAGCGCCTGCCCTGCGCAAGTTCCTCGCTGACCGCCTCCCACAGCTCACGCACGAGCGCCTGGCGCGCATCGTCGCCCTGCGCCGCGAGCTTGTCGCGATAGAGGCGGATCTCCATGTCGAGCGTGAACTGGCCTTCCGGCACGCCGCGCGTGCCGCGGTCAAGGCGAATCAGCTCGCCCTGGGCCACGGCGTCTTCCACCGCGCTGTGCGGCAAGAAGGCGATGCCGTGACCGGCCAGCGCCATCGCCTTGAGCCCTTCTGCCATGTCCGTTTCGTACACGCGGTCCAGATAGAGCCGGGCCGGTGCGTTGGCAACGATCACCTCGGTCATGCGGCCGAGATACGCGTTCGGCGTATAGGAGAGATAGGGTGCGGGCGCATCGGGCGTGCCGGGCAGCGTGTAACGCGCACGACCCGCGCGCTGCGGCGCCGAGTACGGGCTGATCGACTCGATGCCGAGCGTCAGCGTGTCGTAACGCGCCGGGTCGAGCGTGACAGGATGGCTCGGGTGGTGATAGCCCATCACGAGGTCGCAGCCGCCCTCCACGAGCGAGAGCACGGCGTCGTGCACGTTCAGCGCGCGCAAGCGCGTGTGGATGCGGCCGAGCTTCGCCTCGATGCGCTGCAGCCAGCGCGGGAAGTACGTGAGCGAGAGGGTGTGCGGCACCGCGAACTCGATCGTCGCCGCGGGCGTGGCCGTGTGGCCGCGCAACAGCGTGCGCGCCTCGTGAAACTGCGAAAGCATCGCGAGCGCCTGCTCGTAGAAGACCAGGCCCGCGGCCGTGAGGCGCGTCGGATAAACCGAACGATCGATCAGCTCGGTGCCGAGCCACGCTTCGAGCGCCTGAATGCGGCGCGAAAAAGCCGGCTGCGTCACGTGGCGCAGTTCGGCCGAGCGACTGAAACTATGCGTCTCCGCCAGCGAGACGAAGTCTTCGAGCCATTTGAGTTCCATGCGGGGCCAGCGAGCGGATGAGAAGTCCGCATTCTAGGCCCGCGCTCGCACGCCTGGGCGCCGGCGCGGCGAATATCGCGCGGCGCGCCGGCCACGCCGCGCCGGTCGCCGACGGCGCCGCCCTCGGCCCCCTGGCGGCAAGGTGATAAAATGTGCGGTTCCCGCCGTCCCGAAATCTGACTGCAACCGACCGCCAACCGACTGCAAACTGAGCGTAACGCGCCACGTTACGTCCCCATCATGTCCGACACTCGTCCCGATACCCTCTTCGCGCTCAACGCGCTCTCCCCGCTCGACGGCCGCTACGCCTCGAAAACCGAAGCGCTGCGCGACTGGCTCTCGGAAGCCGCGTTCATGCGCAATCGCGTAACGGTGGAAATCCACTGGCTGATCGCGCTGTCGCAGGCCGGTTTCGCGGAAGTGCCGCGCTTCTCGGCAGCCTCGGAGCAATTCCTGCTCAAGCTCGCCGAAAACTTCACGGCGCACGACGCCGCGCGCATCAAGGAGATCGAGCGCGTGACGAACCACGACGTGAAGGCCGTGGAGTACTGGCTCAAGGAGTCGGTGAAGGGTCAGCCGGAACTGGAGCGCGCAAGCGAGTTCATCCACTTCGCCTGCACCTCGGAAGACATCAACAACACGTCGCACGGCCTGATGCTCGCGGGCGCACGCGAGCACGTGATCCTGCCGGCGCTGCGCTCGGTGCATCAACGTCTCGTCGCGCTCGCGCACACGCACGCCGACCAGCCGATGCTCTCGCGCACGCACGGCCAGCCGGCCAGCCCCACGACGCTCGGCAAGGAACTCGCCAACGTCGCGGCGCGTCTCGCGCGTGCGATCCAGCGCATCGAGAAGGTCGAACTGCTCGGCAAGATGAATGGCGCGGTCGGCAACTTCAACGCGCATCTCTCGGCGTATCCGGAGTTCGACTGGGAAGCCTTCTCGAAGGAAGTGGTCGAGCAACGCCTGAAGCTCACGTTCAATCCGTACACGATCCAGATCGAGCCGCACGACTACATGGCGGAACTGTTCGACGCCGTCGCGCGCGCGAACACGATCCTGCTCGATCTCGACCGCGACGTCTGGGGCTACATCTCGCTCGGCTACTTCAAGCAGAAGACGAAGGCCGGCGAAATCGGCTCGTCGACCATGCCGCACAAGGTCAACCCGATCGACTTCGAAAACTCGGAAGGCAACCTGGGCCTCGCGAACGCCACGCTGCGCCACCTCGCCGACAAGCTGCCTGTTTCGCGCTGGCAGCGCGACCTCACCGACTCGACGGTGCTGCGCAACATCGGCGTGGCGCTCGGTTACTCGCTGCTCGCGTACGACGCGCTGATCCGCGGCCTGGACAAGCTCGAAGTGAATCCGCAGCGCCTGAACGACGACCTCGACGCCACGTGGGAGGTGCTGGCCGAGCCGGTGCAGACGGTCATGCGCCGCTACGGCATCGAGAACCCGTACGAGCAGCTGAAGGAGCTCACGCGCGGCAAGGGCATTACGCGTGAAGCGCTGCAGACGTTCGTGAGCGGTCTGGCGATTCCTGAAGACGCGAAAAAGCGTCTGCTGGAGATGACGCCTGCATCGTACGTCGGCAAGGCGGCGGAACTGGCGAAGCGCATTGCGTAATCGCTCAAACCGCAAGCCATAAAAAAAGCGCTCGATCGAATCGGGCGCTTTTTCGTTTACCGCCGCGTGATCGCGTGATCGTGCGCGAGCGCGAAATCAGGAGGCCTGATTGCGGCGCGTTTCCATTTGCTTCATCACCTCGTCGACGATCTGCTCGGGCGTGAGTTCGATGCTGACCTCGATCGCCTCATCGGCTGCCGGCTCTTCGAGCGTATCGAGCTGGCTTTGCAGCAGCGACGGATCGAAGAAGTGGCCGGTGCGCGAAGCGAGGCGCTCGTGCAGCATCTCGACGGAGCCCTTCAGGTAGACGAAGCACACGTCGCGGTCGTTGCCGCGCAGGATGTCGCGATACGAGCGCTTGAGCGACGAGCAGGTGAACACGGCCGTTTCGTGGGCGCGCTGCTTCTCCTCGATCGCCGCGCGAATCGTCCGCAGCCACGGCCAGCGGTCGTCGTCGGTGAGGGGAATGCCGTCGTGCATCTTCTTCTTGTTGGCTTCGCTGTGGAAGGCGTCGCCGTCGGTGAAGCTGCACTTGAGGCGCTCGGCGAGCAATTCGCCGATGCGTGTCTTGCCCGCGCCCGACACGCCCATCGCTATCAGAATCATTTACTGCTCCCAGTCTTACACCACCGCTGCGAGGGCGAAGGTCAAGCCAAGGCCCAGCAGCGAAATAATGGTCTCCAGCAACGACCATGTCTTGAACGTCTGCACGACGCTCATGCCGAAGTACTCCTTGATCAGCCAGAATCCGCCGTCGTTGACGTGCGAGAAGATCAGCGAGCCCGAGCCCGTGGCGAGCACGAGCAGCTCCGGCTTCACGGTCATGGCGCTGGCCGATGCGATCGGCGCGACGATGCCGCAGGCCGTGGTCATGGCGACCGTGGCCGAGCCCGTCGCGAGACGGATCAGCGCGGCGACGAGCCAGCCGAGCAGCAGCGGCGACAGATGTTCGTTCTGCGCCAGCTCGACGATCTGCTTCGACACGCCACTGTCCATGAGCACGCGGCCAAAGCCGCCGCCCGCGCCCACGATCAGCGTGATGCCCGCGATCGGCGCGAGACAGTCGCCGCAGAACTTCTGGATCTGCTCGCGTGTAAAGCCGCGTTGCGCGCCGAAGGTCCAGAAGCTTACCAGCACGGCGATCAGCAGCGCGACGTCCGAGGTGCCGATAAAGTGCAACAGATTGTTCGGCAACGTCCTGGGCGCGAACACGAGATCGGCCCAACTGCCGATCAGCATGAGGATTACGGGCAGCAGGATCGTGAAGAGCGTGACGCCGAAGCCGGGCAGTTCGCTATCGGGCTTGGGGTCGGCCTTGCTCACGAACTGGTCGGCAAGCGGATTGCTCTCCGGCAGCTTGATGTAGCGGTGAATGAAGAGCGCGAAAAGCGGCCCGGCGATGATCGCCGTGGGCACGCCCACGATCAGGCCGTAAGCGATGGTCTTGCCGATGTCGGCGTGATACGCCTGCACGGCCAGCAGCGCGGCCGGGTGCGGCGGAATCAGCCCGTGCACGACCGAAAGGCCTGCCACCATCGGCAGGCCGATCAGCAGCAGCGACTTGCCGGTGCGCTTGGCGACGTTGAACGCGATCGGAATGAGCAGCACGAAGCCGACTTCGAAGAACACCGGCAAGCCGACGATGATCGCGACGACCATCATGGCCCAGTGAATGTTCTTCTCGCCGAACCAGCGAATGAGCGTCGTGGCAATGCGCTCGGCACCGCCCGACTCCGCCATCATCTTGCCGAGCATCGTGCCGAGGCCCACCACGATGGCGATGTGGCCGAGCGTGTTGCCGTTGCCGGTCTCGAACGACTTGACGATCTGATCCATCGGCATGCCGACGGCGAGGCCGAGCAGCAGCGAAACGATGATCAGGACGAGAAACGGATAAACCTTGAAGCGCGTGATCAGCAGGATCAGCGCGGCGATCGCGACGAGCGCGTAAATCAGCAGCATGCTGCCGTGGGCCACTCCCATGAGGCTCCTCTTCAGGTAGTTGTTCGACGTCCTTTTGCCCTGTGCGGCGACGGATGAGCGCAGCAGCGGCCCACGCGGGACAAAAGGGCCGGCCGTCGCCGGGCCGGGGATTGTAGAGCTTATAACGACTTTTGGTGCCGCGTGCCTGAAAGACACGCGAAGACACGCGAGCCGCGCAAACCACGCGCCTGAAAGGCGCCGTTTGCGCGGCTCGTTGCGCGCTCCCTCGTTCAAGCGGGGCGGGGCATTCCAGTCTTCGTTGCGCCGCAGCATGCGGCACGCGCGTCAAGCAGACGCGCTCATTTAGCGCACCGGGCGCGACAGCTCGCTCGCGGCGTGCGCAAGGCGCGTGACTTCGTCCCAGTTCTGCGCGGCGATCGCCGCCTTCGGCGTGAGCCACGAACCGCCCACGCATACCACGTTGGGCAGCGCGAGGAAGGTCGGCGCGGATTCGGCGCTGATACCGCCCGTGGGGCAGAACTTGAGCGTCGGGAACGGGCCGTGGAAGGCCTGCAGCATGTTCAGCCCGCCGGCCGGAACCGCCGGGAAGAACTTGACGATCTCGTAGCCCAGTTCCATCGCGACGATGATGTCGGTCGGCGTCATCACGCCCGGCAGCAGCGGCAGGCCCGCATCGAGCGAAGCCTGATGGATCTCGCGCGTGAGGCCCGGCGAAACGCCGAACTGTGCACCGGCCTGCTTCGCGAGCGCGCAATGCTCGGGCTTCGTGATCGTGCCCACGCCCACGACGATATCCGGCGCGATCTTCGCGGCGCGCTCGATCGCTTCGAGGCCGGCCTTCGTGCGCAGCGTGATTTCGAGCACCTTCACGCCGCCCGCGTGGAGTGCGCGGGAAACATGCTCGCCCTGCTCCGGCGTATCGAATGCGAGCACCGGGATGACGGGACCGAGGCGAACGATGTCGGCGACTGTGCTATTTGCCATGTTCAGGCTCCTTGATGATGAATTGAGTTCGCGGCGTGGGCCGGCGCGGGGGTGGCTGCGGTGGCCGGTGCCGGCGCGGCCTGCTCGCCCACGAGCGGACCGAACACCGTCGCGCCCAGTTCCGCCGGCGCGGCGGTGGCGCGGAACACGCCGAACAGTTCGCGGCCAAAGCCCACTTCATTGAGTTCCTGATGCGCCGGCTGCGCAACCGGGCGCGCGTCCCACTCGGCGGCATCCACTTCGACGTCGAGCACGCCTTCCACCGCGTCGATCACGATCGTATCGCCGTCGCGCACCTTGCCGATCGGGCCGTGCAGCAGCGTTTCCGGCGAGACGTGGATGACCGCGGGCACCTTGCCCGACGCGCCCGACATGCGCCCGTCGGTCACGAGCGCGACGTGAAAGCCCTTGTCCTGCAGCACGCCGAGCAGCGGCGTGAGGCGGTGCAGCTCCGGCATGCCATTCGCGCGCGCGCCCTGGAAGCGTACGACGGCCACGAAATCGCGCTCGAGTTCGCCGCGGTCGAATGCTTCCTGCACGGCTTCCTGAGAATCGAACACGATGGCGGGCGCACGCACCTTGCGGCGCTCCGGCGCGACAGCGGAAACCTTGATGACGCCGCGGCCCAGACGCCCCTGCATCAGGCGCAGCCCGCCGTCCGGCTGGAACGGCGTCGGCAGCGGACGCAGCACGGTCTCGTCGGCGCTCTTCTCGACCGCCGGCACCCACGTGAGCTTGCCGTCGATGAGCTTCGGCTCCTCGGTGTAATGACGCAGTCCACGGCCCGCGACGGTATTCACGTCTTCGTGCAGCAACCCGCCGTCGAGCAGCTCGCGCACGAGGAAGGCGATGCCGCCCGCGGCGTGGAAATGGTTCACGTCGGCCTTGCCGTTCGGATAGACGCGCGCGAGCAGCGGCACGGCATCGGAAAGCACGTCGAAGTCGTTCCAGTCGATGATGACGCCCGCCGCCCGCGCCATCGCCACGAGGTGCAGCGTGTGGTTGGTCGAGCCGCCCGTCGCCATCAGCGCGACGATGCCGTTGATCACGGCCTTCTCGTCGACCACATGGCCGATCGGCGTGTAGTTGCCGCGCTCGACGGTGAGTTCGAGCACGCGGCGCGCCGCAGCGGCGGTGAGTTCGTCGCGCAACGGCGTATGCGGATGGATGAACGCCGAGCCCGGCAAATGCAGGCCCATGACCTCCATGAGCATCTGGTTGCTGTTGGCCGTGCCGTAGAACGTGCAGGTGCCGTGGCCGTGGTACGCGGCGGCCTCCGATTCGAGCAGCGCCGCGCGATCGCACTGACCCGTGGCGAACTGCTGACGCACCTTGGCCTTGTCGTCGTTCGTAATGCCGCTCGTCATCGGGCCGGCGGGCACGAAAATGGTCGGCAAGTGGCCGAATTGCAGCGCGCCGATCAGGAGGCCCGGCACGATCTTGTCGCACACGCCAAGGCACAGCGCCGCATCGAACATGTTGTGCGTGAGCGCGACGGCCGTGCTCATCGCGATCACTTCGCGCGAAAAGAGCGACAGCTCCATGCCGGCGTTGCCCTGCGTCACGCCATCGCACATCGCCGGTACGCCGCCCGCGAACTGTGCGACGCCGCCGCCTTCGCGGGCCGCCTTCTTGATGATGTCGGGGAAATCCTTGTAGGGCGCGTGCGCCGAGAGCATCTCGTTGTACGCCGAGACGATACCGATATTCGGTTCACGAATCGCCTTGATCGAGATCTTGTCGCGGCCTTCGAGGCCGGCGAAGCCGTGGGCGAGATTCGCGCACGAGAGCGCGCCGCGCGCCGGGAACCGGTCCTGAGCCGCCGCGATGCGCGCGAGATAGGCCTCGCGGGTGGGCTTGCTGCGCTCGATCACGCGCTGCGTGACCTTCATCAACTGAGAATGCGGGGAAACCATCGAATCTCCTTCCTTCTTGTCACGGCGGGGACGCTCGGGGCCAGATCAGGCGCGCAGGTCACGCACCAGACAGCGATGGCGCGATGTTAGTAGAAAAACTACACGAAGACAATTCCGGTAAGACCCTGGGAGCACGACGTTAAACGAACGCCTAGTCTCATTATTTACAGGCCTTGCGCGTTGATGCACGTCCGGACTGAAAAGAAGCAAACATCGATCATGTAGTTTTTGTACATAACGTCCGATCCGTTATAGTCCACGGATCTTTCAGCATAGTGCGAGTTTCCCGATGCTGCTGTCCCAGGTGAAAGCCATGCGCGAGCAATTGCGCCCTTCGGAGCGCAAGCTCGCCGATTACGTGATCCAGGCGCCGCGCGAGGTGCTCGATCTGTCGATGACCGAGGTCGCCGAGCGTGCGGGTGTCAGCCAGCCGACCATCGCGCGGTTTTGCCATGCGCTGGGGTTCTCGGGATTCAGGGAGTTCAAGATTCGCCTCGCGCAGGCAGTCGCGGCGGATCTGCCCACGGAACATCCGGCCGTGTACCGCGACGTGAGCCCGGACGAGCCGGTGCCGGGCGTCGCGGCCAAGGTGCTCGAGCGCACCATCGGTGCGCTCGTGCAGGTGCGCAACAACCTCTCCACGGACTCGCTCGCCGCGGCGATCGGCCTGCTCGCGCATGCGGCGCGTATCGAGTTTTATGGGGCGGGTGGCTCGGGCATCGCCGCGCAGGATATGCAGCACAAGTTCTTCCGGCTCGGCATGCCGAGCGTCGCGTATTCGGATCCACAGACGTTCCTGATGTCGGCGGCGCTACTCGGCCCCGGCGACGTGGTCGTGGCGATCTCGAACACGGGGCGCACGCGCGACATCGTGGACGCCGCGCGCACGGCGCTCGATCGCGGCGCCAAGGTGATCGCGATCACGCATGGCACTTCGCCGCTCGCGCGCCTCGCGAGCGTGGGCCTGCACGCGAACGTCGATGAGGACACCGATGTTTTCTCGCCGATGACTTCGCGGACTTCGCATCTCGCGATCGGCGACATACTCGCGGTGGGGGTCGCGCTGCAGCGCGGTCCGGAGCTTGCGGAGAAACTCGCCGATGCGAAGGAAATCATCGCGCGAAGAAGGCTGGACGCGAACGGCTGACAGCCGGTCAGAAGGCGTGCCACAAAAAACGGACTCCGGGTGAGTCCGCTGCGCGCTTCGGCCCATAGCGAAGCCGGTTGTACCTCAGACGCTCACCACTGGTATGCCATACCGCCGCCGACCGTGGCACCGCCACCCGATGCATAACCGCCGCCCACCTTCACCTTGAGATTCTGCGTGATGCGCGCCGATGCGCCGAGCGCCACTGCCTGATAGCCCTGGAAGTTGGCTGTACCGATACCCACCGCGACGGTCTTGCCCTGATCGACTTCCGGGATCATCGTCAGCGCGGTTGCCGCCGCGATACCGCCGTACGCGTTGCGCGCCACCGAATTGACGCTGCCCTGGAGCGCGTTCAAGCCGCTCTGGAACTGCCCCATGTTCACCGCATCGGTGGCGTTGACGCCATTCGCGACATGGGTCATTCGACGCTCATTGCCTCGCGAGCCCACGGACACGGTGTTGTCCTCGTCCGCCACCGAGTTTGCACCCAGTGCGGCCGAGTTGTTGCCCGTGGCCTTCGCCGAGTCGCCGATCGCCGTCGAGTTCGCACCCGAAGCAACCGCACCGCCGCCTGCCGCGATCGAGCTGGGGCCCGTGGCCGAAGCCGCGCCGCTCGTCGTGGTGGTCGACAGATACTCGGATCCGGTGACGCTGATGTTCTGAATCTGCTGATTCAGGTTCGCGACCTCGACGTTCGTGGCGTACAACTGCGAGCCCGTTACGGCGTCCGTGCTCGACGCCGAGAGCTCGGCATCCTGCAGGTTGGTCAGCCTCGCCGCAGTCGTCGAATCCGTGCCGCCCAGCGTGACCTTGTCGCGTGCCGACGAGTCGTACTGCACCGCGTTCGCCACCTGGCCCGAGATGTCAGTCACCGTTTGCTCGATGTTCGTTACGCGGCCGTCGATGTTCGTTACGCGACTGTCGATGCTCGAGATCGCGCTACCCACGTTGTGGTAAGTGCCGCCACCCACGACATACGTCGGCGCCGAGACCGAGCCGTCGGGATTGACCGTCGAACCGCCGCCCAGCGCGCCGGCCGCGCTCGAGGCGACACCGTACAGCTGGCCGCCGTTCACAGCCTCGGTGCTGCCAGCCGCGACGACACCATTCGCCACGTTGCGCAGCACGACCGGCGCATGACCCGAGCCCCCAAACGTGACCGTGTTCAGCGACGTGTCATCGTAGGCGACGAACGCGTTCGAGATGTTGCCCGAGGGACCGACCTTCGCTCCCATCGCTTCGAGCTGGGCGACGTTGACGGCGTCGTTCGCATCCACGCCGTTCGCCACGTTGTGCAACACGACCGGCGCATGACCCGAGCCCCCAAACGTGACCGTGTTCAGCGACGTGTCGTCGTACGCGACGAAGGCGTTGGTGATGTTGCCGGAGTCATCGGTCGTCGCGCCCAGTGCGTAGAGCTGGGAGCCGTTCACCGCATCGAGGCTCGTGGCGTTCAGTGCGCCGTTTGCCACGTTCGTCAAGACGACCGGTGCGTGGTCCTTGCCACCGAGCGTCACCCCGTTCATCGACGCGTCGTCGTAGTGCACAGCGTTCTGGTCCGTGCCACTGCCGCCGCCTGCGTTCAGCGCGGCAATCGCATCGCCGACGTTGTTGTAGGTCCTGTGATCGACGGTATAGGTCGGACTCACGATCGAACCGTCTGCGCTGTACGTCGAACCGCCACCGAGCGCGCCGGCCGTCGAGCTGGCAAGGTTGTACAACTGCGCACCGTTCACTGCGTCAAAGCTCGTAGCCGAGACTTCACCCCGCGCCACGTTGTGCAGCCCGACCGGCGTGATTGCAGCCGCGCCGCCCAGCGTTACCGAGTCATGCGCGGACGTGTCGTACTTCACCGCATCGGCCAGCTGGCCGTTGATGTTCGTGACGTCGCCAGTGATGTTGTTGATGTCCGCAGCGTTCCGGCTGACCTGCTGATTCGTGGCATACAGCTGCGAGCCGTTCACCGCATCCGCGCTGTTCGCGCTCAGTTCACCCGCCGCTACGTTGTGCAGGCCAACAGGCGTGGTGGCATCCACACCGCCCAGCGTCACCGAGTCGTGTGTCGACGTGTCGTACTTCACCGCATCGGCCAGTTGGCCGTTGATGTTCGTGACGTCGCCTTGCAGGTTCGTGATGTTGGTCGTGTTCTGCGTCACGCGTCCATCGAGGTTCGTGATCGCACCACCTACGTTGTCATAGGTGCTGCCACCCACGTTATACGTCGGGTTCGAGATCGAGCCATCGCTGTTCACCGTCGAGCCGCTGCCGAGCGAATCCGCCGTCGAGCTGGCCAGTTTGTACAACTGCGAGCCGTTCACCGCGTCGAAGCTCGTTGCCGAGACTGCGCCCGAAGCTACGTTATGCAGTTCCACCGGCGTGGTGGCATCCGTGCCGCCTAGCGTCACCGAGTCGTGTGTCGACGTGTCGTACATCACCGCGTCAGCCAGTTGACCGTTGATGTTCGTGACGTCGCCAGCGATGTTGGTCACGTCGACCGACAGGTTCGAGATGCTCTGGTTCGTCGCATACAGCTGCGAACCGTTCACCGCATCCGCGCTGTTCGCGCTCAGCTCACCCGCCGCCACGTTGTGCAGGCCAACAGGCGTGGTGGCATCCATACCGCCCAGCGTCACCGAGTCGTGCGCCGACGCGTCGTACTTCACCGCATCGGCCAGCTGGCCATTGATGTTCGTCACGTCGCCCAGCAAATTGCTGATGTCGGTTGTGTTCTGCGTGACCTGCTGGTTGGTCGCGAACAGTTCCGAGCCATTCACCGCGTCGGTCGACGAAGCCGTCAGTTGGCCCGCCGCCACGTTGGTGATCGTGCGCTCCCTGCCCGCCGAACCCACTGAGACCGTGCTCTGCGCGTTCGTGCCTGCGAAGCTATAGCTCTTTCCGCCGATCGTCGCGCCCGACGTGTTCGCCACGGCCGCCGTGGTCGTAAGTGTGCCCAGTGCCACGTCGTTTGCATTGGTCGCAACGGCGTTCGTGCCTAGCGCCACTGAGCCGTTACCGGCTGACGTCGATCTGGTACCGATGGCAACCGAGCCGTCGCCGGCCGAAGTCGTCGACGCACCCATCGCCACCGACCCGTAACCCGACGCCTCGTTGTAACTGCCGATTGCGGAGGAGAAGTCGCCACTAGCGACTGTGCGGTAGCCCAGAGCACTGCTCGCAACGCCGGCCGCCGTTGCGAGCGAACCCACCACGGTTCCAAACGCAGCCGAAGCGGTGGCACCGAAGCCAACCACGCCCGCATTCTGGCCACTGGCAAGCGTGTATTGGCCGATTGCCATTGATCCTGCCCCTGCGGCACTGGCACTGGAGCCGATCGCAAAATTGAACTGCTGGAGATTGCGACCATCCTTTGTAATCAAAAACACATTTGAAGTATTAGCCGCATAAGCGCCCGTACCAATCGCAACATTTGCGCCAACGCCGTTGTCATTCGCAGCGGTGCTACCCGTCCCGCCAGCGCTATAGGGGTGCGCCTGGCTGGCCACGCCCAGCGCCGCGACGGCAATCGCCACCGCCTTCACATTGCCCTTGGCTTTGCGCTTGCCTTTCGCGTTTTCTGCCACTGCCACCCACGTTCTTGTGGTTTCGTTCCAGACTGATTGGTATGCCTTGTTCATTCCTGTCCCTGGTGAATTTCCTACAGATCTACCGGACCAATAGGTGATGACAGCAGCAACTTTATGGGCTGGAAATCACAGGGAGAATAAGAGAACTCTTAAAGCAAAAGGCCCTATGCGATAGAGCCGAGATACACGATCAGCAAAGACGATGGGGGCAGATCGAAGGCTTCCGCGACACTGTCGATGGCCGATATAAGGGCTTAATAATCAAGCGGAATTTTTCGCTTATTTTTCTCGATCACGCAGAAATTTATTGCAGAGAATAAATCTCACCTCTATGTCAAGAACATTCCTCACACATTTTCAAAAATCCTGCGCAGACACCTCAATTACATTAAAAATTGCCAGATCCTTTTCAGAGAATATTGAATCCCGGATTTTCTGGAACGATACGCGCCTGCATACGCATCGAGGTCGTCACTGCCGGCTTCGAATGGCTTGAGCACCCGTGGACCCAGGCCGCAGCCCGACAAGCTGACTAGAAGGCAATCGAGTATCGCTTCACTGATATGTTCGTGAAGCAGGAGCACGGCTGGCGTGTTGGAGCGGCCCGCGTGCGCCGCGAGACGACGGGCGCCATCTGACGACGGCGCCCGCGCAGGAGAAAAAGCTGGATTACGCGCCGCGGTGGCGACGCCGGTGCGTCAGGGGTTCAGAACGGCTTGATGACAACCAGCGCCACCGCAGCCAGCATGCCGAGCACGGGAAGCTCGTTGAACATGCGATACCACTTGTCGGAGCGGCGGTTTTCGCCGCGCTCGAACGTTTTGAGCAAACGTCCGCAGTACGCGTGATAGATGACGAGCAGCGCCACCACGCCCACTTTCGCGTGGATCCACCCCTGGCCGCGCCCGATCCCCACCACGAGCCACAGCCACAGTCCGCATAGAAGCGCGGGCACGGCGATCATCGTCATGAAGCGGTAGAGCTTGCGCGCCATGATGAGCAGACGTTTGACGGCCGCGGGTTCGGTTTCCATCGCGAGATTCACGAAGATACGCGGCAGATAGAACAGGCCCGCGAACCACGAGGCGATGAGCACGATGTGAAACGTCTTGACCCAGAGCATCGACATTATTTTTTCTTCTTCGTGAGCGATTGTGCAACGGGGCGGCGGGCCAGGCCGTGCGCCGCCTCGTGCGATACGCGATTATTGACGGCCTTCACCGTGACCGAGCACCACGTACTTCAGCGAGGTCAGCCCTTCCAGACCGACCGGGCCGCGCGCGTGCAGCTTGTCGTTCGAGATACCGATCTCCGCACCCAGACCGAACTCGAAACCGTCGGCAAAGCGCGTCGAGGCGTTCACCATCACGCTCGCCGAGTCGACTTCGCGCAGGAAGCGCATGGCGCGGTCGTGGTCTTCGGTGACGATCGCGTCGGTGTGGTGCGACCCATAGGCGTTGATGTGGTCAATCGCGTCGTCGAGCGTGTCGACCACCTTCACCGCCAGCACCGGCGCGAGGTACTCGGTACGCCAGTCCTCTTCGGTCGCATCCACCAGCGGAGCGACACCCGCGTCGGCGAGAATCGAGCGTGCCGCCGCATCCACGCGCAGCTCGACTTCCTTCTCGCGATACAGGCGGCCAAGCGGCGGCAGCACGTCATGCGCAATGCCGCGCGCCACGAGCAGCGTCTCCATCGTGTTGCAGGTGCCGTAGCGGTGCGTCTTGGCGTTGTCGCACACGCTCAGCGCTTTCGCGAGATCGGCGCGGTCGTCCACGTAGACGTGACAGATGCCGTCGAGGTGCTTGATCATCGGTACGCGCGCCTCCGCCATCAGGCGCTCGATCAGGCTCTTGCCGCCGCGCGGCACGATCACGTCCACGAATTCCGTCATCGTGATGAGCTTGCCCACGGCCGCGCGGTCGGCGGTCTCGACCACCTGCACTGCGTCCTGCGGCAATCCCGCCGCCGCCAGCCCTTCGCCAATCAGCTTCGCGAGCGCGGTATTGCATTCGAGCGCCTCGGACCCGCCGCGCAGAATCGTGGCGTTGCCCGACTTCAGGCACAGGGCCGCCGCGTCGATCGTCACGTTCGGCCGCGATTCGTAGATGATGCCGATCACGCCCAGCGGCACGCGCATCTGCCCGACCTGAATGCCGCTCGGGCGGAACTTGAGGTTGCTGATCTCGCCGATGGGGTCCGCCAGCGCCGCGACCTGGCGAAGGCCCTCGACCATCGTCCTGAGCGCCTTGTCCGACAGCGTGAGGCGGTCGATGAACGCCGCGTCGTGACCCTTCTCCTGCGCGCGTGCGAGGTCGCGCGCGTTGGCATCCTTCAAATGCTGCGCGTCGCGCTCGATGGCTTGCGCCACCGCTTCGAGTGCCGCGTTCTTCGCGGCTGTCGAGGCCCGTGCCATCGCGCGCGACGCGTTGCGGGCGCGGCGGCCGAGGCCGGTCATGTACTGGTCGATATCCATGGTGTCTGTCGTCATGCGGCGCGTGAGGCGCAGTCCAATGAACTGCCGGCAGCGCGGTTCGATTCAAAGCGGTTCAGGCCGATTTTAAGGCCAGCCGCCAAGGTTTGCTGGACGTGGCCGGGCGGCACGACAGGCCCATCGGCTGCACGGCAGGTGTAAAGCAGGCGCCGTAGTGCCGGTTCAGGCAAGCGCGGAACGCTTTAGTCTTGCCGGCGCGACGGCCCTGCGGTGCGCGGTCGGGCCGCGGTAGCTGCGGCGGCTGCCGCCACGGCTGGGCTGGCTGGCTGCGCGCGCCCCGGCGCCGCACCAGCACCGGCATGCGCGCCGGCGCGCGCCTGCGCTCCACCGTCGCGAGGCGCGGCCACGGTCATGGCGAGTTCGAACAGGCCATCCCAGGCATCGGGCGGCAGTGCATTGCGCCAGTCGGCGCGCGCTTGCCCCGAAAGGCCCTTGACCTGGCGGTCGAGGCGCGCCGCGAGCGCGAGCCCGCGCTCAAGCGTCGCCTCACTCAGACGCGACAGCGCCGGCCCGATGAGCCGCTCGCGCGGCCCCCACACGCGGTTCTCGCGCAGCAGCATGGCGAGCGGCTTGCCCGCCGCCACGCCGCGCTTGATGCGCAACAACGTACGGATTTCCTCGACCACGGCCCACAGCACCAGCACTGAAGCCTCGCCTTCGCCCTGCAGCCCGTCGAGCATGCGCGCGAGGCGTCCGGCGTCGCCTGTGAGCATCGCTTCGTTGAGCTTGAATACGTCGTAGCGCGCGACGTTGAGCACGGCGTCGTGAATCTGCTCGAAGCTCAGCACGCCTTGTGGATAAAGCAAACCGAGCTTCTGGATTTCCTGATGCGCCGCCAGCAGGTTGCCTTCCACGCGCTCCGCCACGAATTGCAGCGCGCGCCGGCCGTCTTCGCCGGGCGCCACGCGCTGCCCCTGCAGCGCCAGACGCTGGCCGATCCAGTTCGGCAGCGCCGCGCGTTCCACGGGCTCGATCTTCAGCGCAACACCGCTCTCAGCCAACGCCGTGAACCACGCCGACTTCTGCGTGGCGGCGTCGAGGCGAGGCAGCGTGACGAGCATCAGCACGTCGGGATTCGAGGCGGCGGCGAGCGTCTTGAGCGCGTCCGCGCCTTCCTTGCCGGGCTTGCCCGACGGAATGCGCAACTCCACCAGTTGACGATCGCCGAAGAGCGACATCGACTGGCTCGCGCCGAGGAGCGAACTCCAGTCGAAGCCGCGCTCGACGGTGAACACCGAGCGGTCGGTGAAGCCCGCCGCGCGGGCGGCCGCGCGGATGCGGTCGCACGCCTCCTGGGCGAGCAGGTGTTCGTCGCCGTAGACGACGTACAGGCCGGCCAGCCCTTTCGCGAGATGCGGTTCGAGTGCGTCGGGTCGCAGTTGCATGGCGCTCGGTCGAAGATCGCTCAGTAGAGGGAAACCGCGCGCATCACAGCGGCGGCGGCGGCAGCGGCGCGCGCGGCGCGACACCCGGCACGACCTGATCGGGCGTCGGGTTGATCGATTTCAGCACGGCCAGCCGCCGCATGAGCTGGTCGACAGCGTCGTTCTGCATGTCGGTGAACAGCAGATCGGCTTCCTGCGTCTTGGCGGTCGAGAACTGATCGCTGTAGGTCATCGCGCGGTTCAGCGAAATCATGCTCGGCTGGATCAGCACGGTGCCGTCCGGTCTCATTAGCGTGTAGTTCAGCGAATAGTTGACCTGATATTCCACCACCGCGCCGAGCGAATTGAGCGTGAGCGTGCTGAAGCTGCGCCCTTCGGAAACGCGCAGCACGGCGTCGGCGTTGGCCACCGAGTCGACCACGACCGAATCGCTGCCGCCTTCGACCATACGCGAGAGACGCCCGACGAGCGGCGGCGGCGCGCCGACGACGGCGAGGCGCTTGAAGGCGAAGTTCTCCTCGCCGCGCAGCTGGAAGCCGCACGCCGAGAGGGCCAGCGCGCTGCCCGCCACGAGCGGGAACAACCTGAGAAACGATCTGCGAATCACATGGACTCCCTGGGTTCGCGACAGAGTCGCCGGTGTCGGCTGAATGGCGGCGCGCGGTGCTTCGCGCGCCACGCCGCTCAACATGGCCTGGGTTTGCCTCGTTAGACCACGACGTTCACGAGGCGGCCCGGCACGACGATGATCTTCTTCGGTGCGCGGCCTTCCGCAAACTTGACGAACATCTCGTGCGCGAGGGCGGCGGCTTCGATCGCATCCTTCGTCGCGTCCTTCGCCACCGTCACGGCGCCGCGCACCTTGCCGTTCACCTGCAGCACGAGTTCGATCTCGGCCTGCTCCAGCGCCTTTTCGTCGACCTTCGGCCACGGTGCGTCGAGCAGCGTGCCGTATTCGTCGGCGTAACCGAGTGCCTTCCAGAGCTCGAACGCGATGTGCGGCACGACCGGGTACAGCACGCGCAGCAGCACGCCGAACGTTTCGCGCTGCACGCCCGCACCGGCCCCCCTGGCGCCGTCGATGGCGTTGAGCATCTTCATCGCCGCCGAAACGACCGTGTTGTACTGCAGGCGCTGATAGTCGAAGTCGGCCTGCTTGAGCACGCTATAGACTTCGCGGCGCAGCGCCTTCTCGACGTCCGTGAGCGCAGCCGTATCGAACGAGGCGCGCGACTGGATCGCTTCGGCGTTCGCGTGGCCGAAGGCCCACACGCGGCGCAGGAAGCGGCTCGCGCCCTCCACACCGGCGCCCGACCATTCGAGCTGCTGCTCGGGCGGCGCCGCGAACATCGTAAAGAGACGCGCCGTGTCGGCGCCGTACTGATCGATCAACACCTGCGGGTCGACGCCGTTGTTCTTCGACTTCGACATCTTCTCCACGCCGCCCAGCACCACGGCCTGGCCGTCGCTATTGAGCGTCGCGCCAATCGGGCGGCCCTTGTCGTCGTGCGTGACGGTCACGTCGGCCGGGTTGTACCAGGTCTTCTTGCCCGCCGCGTCTTCGCGGTAGAACGTTTCGTTTAGCACCATGCCCTGCGTGAGCAGGTTCTTCGCCGGCTCGCCGAATTTCACGAGGCCGAGGTCGCGCGAAACCTTCGCCCAGAAACGCGAGTACAGCAGGTGAAGAATCGCGTGCTCGATGCCGCCGATGTACTGGTCCATCGGCATCCAGTAGTCGGTGCGCTCGTCGACCATGTTCACGGCGTCCGGTGCGGCGTAGCGGTAGAAGTACCACGACGAGTCCACGAAGGTGTCCATCGTGTCGGTTTCGCGTTTCGCATCGGCGCCGCACGTCGGGCACTTGCAGTTCAGGAAGGCTTCCGACTTCGCGAGCGGGTTGCCCGTGCCGTCCGGCACGAGGTCTTCCGGCAGCACGACCGGCAGGTCCTTTTCCGGCACCGGCACGTCGCCGCAGCTCGGGCAGTGGATGATCGGAATCGGCGTGCCCCAGTAGCGCTGGCGCGAGATGCCCCAGTCGCGCAGACGCCACGTGACCTGCTTGTCGCCGAGGTCGAGCGCCTTGAGGTCGGCTGCGACGGCATCCACCGCCGCCGTGTAGGCGAGGCCGTCGTACTTGCCGCTGTTCACGCACACGGCGCGTTCCTTGTCGCCGTACCATTCCTGCCAGCCGTCGAGCGAGTACGTCTCGCCTTCCGCGGCGACGACCTGCCTGATCGGCAGGTTGTACTTCTGCGCGAACGCGAAATCGCGCTCGTCGTGGCCCGGCACGCCCATCACGGCGCCTTCGCCATAGCTCATCAGCACGTAGTTGCCGATCCACACCGGCACCTGTTCGTGCGTGAGCGGGTGCGTGACGGTAAAGCCCGTGGGCACGCCCTTCTTTTCCATCGTCGCGACGTCGGCCTCCGCCACGCCGCCACGCTTGCACTCGTCGATGAACGCCTGCAGCTCCGGCTTGCCAAGCGCCAGACGCGTGGCGAGCGGATGCTCGGCCGCGATCGCCGCAAAGGTCACGCCCATGATCGTGTCGGCGCGCGTGGTGAACACGCGCAGCAGCTTCTTCTCGCCGTCGAGCTCGTACGGGAAGCCGAAGTTCACGCCGAAGCTCTTGCCGATCCAGTTCTGCTGCATGATCTTCACGCGCTCGGGCCAGCCGAGGCCGTCGAGGTCGTTCAGCAGCTCATCGGCGTACTGCGTGATGCGCAGGTAGTACATCGGGATTTCGCGCTTTTCGACGAGCGCACCCGAGCGCCAGCCGCGCCCGTCGATCACCTGCTCGTTGGCGAGCACGGTCTGATCGACCGGGTCCCAGTTCACCGTGCCGGTCTTCTTGTAGGCGATGCCCTTCTCGAGCATCTTCAGGAAGAACCACTGGTTCCACTTGTAGTAGTCGGGCTTGCAGGTGGCGATTTCGCGCGACCAGTCGATGGCAAGACCCATCGACTGCATCTGGCCCTTCATGTACTCGATATTGTCGTACGTCCACCTGGCCGGCGGCACGCTGTTGGCCATCGCGGCGTTTTCGGCGGGCATGCCGAACGCGTCCCAGCCCATCGGCATCAACGTGTTGTAGCCGTTCATGCGCAGGTAACGGTACATCACGTCGTTGATCGTGTAGTTCCGCACGTGGCCCATGTGCAGCTTGCCCGACGGATACGGCAGCATCGAGACGCAGTAGAACTTGGGCTTGCCGGCCTTCTCGGCCGTCCGGTAAGCGTCGGTGGCGCGCCATTCGCCTTGCGCGGCGGATTCGACGTCGGAGGGAACGTATTTTTCGAGCATGGTGTGGGTGGTGAACGCTGGAAAGCGGGCGGTTTCGGTGCCGGATGCACCGGGCCGGCCGTTCACGATACCGGCAGATTGCGGCGGTTTCGCTGGGCCCGTTTTTAAAGGAAACGTTGATTATACCGTTGACTGGCACGCGCTCAGTCGCGTACTCAATGCGCGCCGGCGGGCGGCTCCGTGACGAAGCCGAGGCGCGTGAGCCCGGCCTGCTGCGCGGCGCCCATGACCTGGGCGATCACGTCGTAGCGCGTCTCGCGCGCGGCGCGCAGTTGCAGTTCGGGCTGCTGCGACTCGGGCTCTTTACCCGCTGCCGTGAAGCGCGCGCGCAGTTCGTCGAGCGTGACGGGCTGGGCGTTCCAGAAGAGCTTGCCGGCGGCGTCGATGGAGAGCGTGACGGTCTGCGCCGTTTGCTGCACCGGCTCGGCGACGACCTTCGGCAAATCGAGCCGGATCGCATGCGTGAAGAGCGGCGCGGTGATGATGAAGATGACGAGCAGCACGAGCATGACGTCGATGAGCGGCGTCATGTTGATCTCCGACATCGGTGCCGCATCGCGCTTCTTTTCGAGTCCGCCGAATGCCATACGCGCTGCCTCCTACGACTCGGCGCGCGCGCCTTCGCGCAGCGCGCCCTGCGCACCTTCGCGGCGCAGCGGCGCGCCTTCGGGCGCGCAGGCATAGGCGTGCAGATCGTGCGCGAAACCGTCGAGATCGTCGCAGAGCTGGCGCACGAGGCGGCCCAGCACGTTATAGGCGAGCACCGCCGGAATCGCGACGACGAGACCGAAGGCCGTCATGATGAGCGCCTCGCCCACCGGGCCGGCCACGTTCTCGATCATCGCCTGGCCGCTCGCGGCGATGCTGCCGAGCGCGTGGTAGATGCCCCAGACGGTGCCGAGCAGACCGACGAACGGCGCCGTGCTGCCCACCGAGGCGAGCAGGACCTGCCCGAACTCGAGGCGCCGCTGCGACGCCTGCAGCGCGCCGCGCAGCGCACGCAGCACGCGCTCGCCGCGATCCACGCGCGCGAGCAGCATGCCGGGCGCCTCGGCTTCCTCGGCGGCGAGCGCCGCCTGCGCGAGCGGCAGGAACACGCGCTCGCGGTCGAGCGCACGCATGGCGGCAACACCGTCTGCGAGCGTGCGCCCCTGCCAGAAGCGCGCCACGGCGCGCGGCCCCTGGCGCTTCGCGCGCAGCAGGATCCAGCTCTTGATGATGAGAAAACACCAGCTCGCGACCGACATGGCGAGCAATACCCACGCAACCGCATGGGTGACCGCGTCGCCCGTCTGCAGATAGTGAATGACTCCGGAACTCGCGGCCATCGGACCTCGCTCACTGTCGGTCCGGCGCGGGCGCCGGACCGTAGGGGAAACGCTCAGCGCAGGCCGAGCACGTCCTGCATATCGTACAGGCCATGGGCCTTGTCCTGCAGAAAGCGCGCGGCGCGCACGCTGCCCTGCGCATAGGAAAGGCGGCTCGAGGACTTGTGCGTGATCTCGATGCGCTCGCCAATGCCTGCGAACAGCACCGTATGATCGCCGACGATATCGCCGCCGCGAATCGCCGAAAACCCGATCGCCGAAGGGTCGCGCTCGCCCGTCACGCCTTCGCGACCGTACACGGCGCATTCGTCGAGATTGCGGCCGAGCGCGTGCGCCACGGCCTCGCCCATCGCAAGCGCGGTGCCCGAGGGCGCGTCGACCTTGTGGCGATGATGCGCCTCGATGATCTCGATGTCGTAGCCGGTCTCGAAAAAGCGCGCCGCGTATTCGAGCAGCTTGAGCGTGACGTTCACGCCCACGCTCATGTTGGCCGCGAACACGATGCCGACCTTTTGCGCGGCGGCACCGAGCTGCGCCTTTTGCTGGGCGTCGAAGCCGGTCGTGCCGATCACCATCTTCACGCCGTGGCGCTGGGCCGCCTCGAGATGCACGAGCGTGCCTTCGGGGCGCGTGAAGTCGATCAGGCAGTCGCTTTGCGCGAAGACCTGCTCGATGTCGTCGGTGACGCGCACGCCGGTGTCCTTGCCGAGGAACGCGCCAGCGTCCTGGCCGACGGCGGCCGAGCCTTTGCGCACGAGCGCGCCCGAGAGCGTGACGTCGGGCGAATTCAGGACGGTTTCGATGAGCATGCGGCCCATGCGGCCCGATGCCCCGGCGATTGCGATTTTCATGAGTCTTCCTGCCAATGTGTCGCTGGCCGCGGTGCCGGGTGCCACCTGGCGCCACGAAGCGCCGCCGCCAAAAAACGCGGCGGCCGGTAGTGACCCCCGGCCGCCGGATCGAAGCGTGGCGCGCCTCGCGCACCCCGCTCTGCCTGTCTTACCGGCTGGGTTTGCCGGATCAGTTGCTCGGGGCCGCAGCAGCCCCGGAAGCCGGCACCGTGGGCGGCGCGGCGAGCGACGAATCCCGCGCGGGGCCCGACGGCGCCGCATTGGTGTCGCCGGTGCCTTGCGCGCCAGCGGTCGGGCCGACCGGGTTGCTCGGCGGCACGCCCTGGATTTGCGGCTGCGGCTGGCGATGCAACTGAACCTGCGAGGGCATCGTGCCGACGTTCTGCGGCAGCGCCGACGATTGCGGGTTGCCCGCGCGCACCGAAGGCGTGAGACCGGCAGGCGTCTGCACGGCTTCCGTGGCGCGGTTCGCGGCGGCGGCCGCCTGCGCGTTGGCATCCTGCGGCAGCGCGTTGGTGGCGGTGCCGAGTTCGGACGACGGCGTGCGCGCCGTGTCGCCAACCGTCGGGCCTGTCGCGCTCGAAGCCTGGTCGGGCGCGCCTGCTGCAGCCGCCACCGGCGCCGAAGCGCCCGACGCGGGCGCAGCCGCGACGGCCTTCTTCTTGCCGCTGCGGTCACCGTCGATTTCGGCGAGCAGTTCGAGATTCGACGGCAGGTCTTCACCGCCCGACCAGCTCGCTACGCGGTCGCCTTCGAACAGCACGACGAAGTCGCGCTGCTGGACCACGGCGGTCGAGCCGCGCTTGAAATAGAAGATGTAGTCCCAGCGGTTCGCATGGAACATGTCGGTGAGGAGCGGCGTGCCGAGCAGCTGCTTGACCTCGGCGCGCGACATGCCCACCTTCATTTGCGCCGCGGCTTCCGCCGAGACGAAATTGCCTTGCACGATGGTAATGCGGTAAGGCGTAATGCTCTGGGCGATGCGCTGCGTCACGCTGTTGTAGGTGGAACAGCCGGCGAGCGCCGCGAACGCGGCCGCAGCCAGCAGGGTGCACGCCAGGCGGCCGCCGTGCATGCGCCGGCCGATCGTTGTGAATTCTGGAATCATTTCCCTCACCGTGCGGGCTTTTCGCGAAGCCGCGCGTATTCTGTAGAAGATCGTTCGAAGTTCTGGCGAAAATGCCCGGAACGGTAAAAACGCATTAACATAACAACCTGGCATTGTACTCCAGGGACTTATCGTCATGACCAATCCAACCGATCTCAAGAACATCGGCCTCAAGGCGACACTGCCTCGCCTCAAGATCCTGGAGATTTTTCAGCACAGCGCGGTGCGCCACCTGACCGCGGAAGACGTCTATCGCAACCTGCTGAACGAGGAGCTCGACATCGGCCTCGCCACGGTCTACCGGGTCCTCACGCAGTTCGAGCAGGCCGGGTTGCTCACGCGCAGCAACTTCGAATCGGGCAAGGCGGTGTTCGAGCTGAACGAGGGTAGTCACCACGACCATCTCGTTTGTCTCGACTGCGGCATCGTTGAAGAATTCTTCGACCCCGAAATCGAAAAGCGCCAGCAGCTGATCGCCACGGAGCGCGGCTTCAAGCTCCAGGAGCACGCGCTCGCCCTGTACGGCGCCTGCACGAAGGAAAACTGCCCGCACCGCAAGCACTGAGCGCTTGCGGCTTGCAGGCCGCAGAAAAGGAAACGCCACGGCAGATCTGCCGTGGCGTTTTCGTTTGGGCAAGCCGGTCTCCGGGAGGAGCCGGATGCACCTCAGGCGGGCACGAGCACCGTGTCGGCTTGCGCAAGCAGTCGGGGCTCCCCGAGCACGATCTCGTCGCAGTTCGGCTGTGTACCGCCGCGGTCGATCACCACGAAATCGCTCACGCGCCCGAAAGCGAGCAACGGGTGATGCCAGACGCCTTTGGCGTAATTGACGCCCTGCCCGCGCCCGGCCCAGAACGCGCGCAGCCCGGCCGGATCGAACGCGCCCGCAGGTGCGACCACCACCGCGTAGCCCGCGTCGCCGAGCGGCACGAACGCCTGGCTGCCTAGCGGATGCCGCTCCATCATCGCGATCTCGACGGGCCACGCGCGCGGCTGGGCGCGAAACACGCTGACGATGGGCCGGCCGCCCGCCTCGTGCACGTCGATGGCGGCGAGATCGTGAAAGCGCTCGGTCGTGCCGCCGTTGATCGGAAAGTGGCGCGCGCCTTCGAGTTCGATGACGTCGCCGAACGGCGCGAACGCCTCGCGCGTCAAGGGTTCCAGGTGCAGGATCTGCATCGCGGCTCCTCGCTCAGACCGGTTCGCCCCACAGGCGCAGGCGCGAGACGCCGCCGTCCGGAAAGATGTTGAAACGCACGTGCGTGACCGGGCCGAGCGCGGCAATCGCGCTCTCGAACACGTGCTGCTGGTCCATGTCGAGCTTTTGCTCGCCGAGCAGTTCCGGCCAGAACATCGCCTGGGTGACGAGCGAATCGTCGGTGCCGCCCGTCACGCTCGCCGCCTGCAGCGAGCAGCGGTCCGGGTAGTTGCCCTTGAAGTGCGCCGTGTCGACTTCGATCTTGCGGATGATGCCGGGCCGCGCAAGCGCGACGATGGCCCAGTCGTTGCCCGGTTCGCGGCGGCGCCGCGTTTCCCAGCCGTCGCCCATGTTCACGCCGCGGCCAGGCATCAGGATGGCGGAAGCGAGCCCGAAGTGCTGATTGTTGGCCGCGACGAGATACGCGCCGTTTTCGATCGCCGCGAGATCGACGAGGCTGCCGCGCTCCACCGTGACCCAGTCGCGCCGGGGCTGACCGTACACGCGCAGACGCGCGAGCCCGCCGTCGGGAAAGAGATTCACGCGCAGATGCGTGAACGCACGCGTATCGCTCACTTCGACGTAGTGGTGCTGGTTGCCCTGCAAGGTCGTCGCCGGGACGATGGTCTGCCAGTCGGCGGCGTCGCCGGGCGTTTCGTCGCCGCCCAGCTGCGCGTGGCACGCCTCGATCGAAGCCGCCGGCGGAAAGTTGCCCGTGAAGTGGCTCGTGTCGAGATCGAGGCCGCAAATCACGCCCGGGCGCGCGAGACGCACGATGCAGAAGTCGTGGCCCGTCGTGCGCTTGCGGCGCGTTTCCCAGCCGTCCATCCATTTGCCGTGATCGTCGTATTTGCCGGGGATGAAGACCGCGGGCTGCGGCTCGAGCATGCGCTCCTTCGGCGCGAAGAACTCGTCGCTCGCGAACAGCGCGCGGGCGCCCAGACGCGGATCGGCGAGGTTCATGTAGCGGCGCGTGAAGGCGGGAGCATTGGGGTCGAGAGTCGGAATGGCCATGATGGTGTCGAACGCTTGAGTTTGTCAGTTGATCGAAACAAAGCGGTGCGGTACACACCGCGTGGGTTCAGGCATGCGCGTGCTTGCCGCCGAGCGCGCTGTCTTCGCCATGCGCGGTGTCGGCATCGCTGTCGCCTGTGGGTACGTAGAGAAAGCCTTCGTCGAGGTTCAGCACGCGCCTCGCGCGCACCTTGTCGATGTCGTGCTCCCACACCGCGACCACCACCGTCGCGACGCAGTTGCCGATCAGGTTGGTGAGCGCGCGGGCAATGCCGACGAACCAGTCCACCGGCAGGATCAGCACGAGGCCGAGCACCGGAATCGCGGGAATGGCGGAAAGCGTGGCGGCGAGAATCACGATCGCCGAGCCGGGAATGCCGTGCGCGCCCTTCGAGGTGATGAGCGACACCAGCACGACCACGATGAGGTCGTGCATCGACAGCGGCGTGTTGGTCGCCTGCGCGATGAAGATCACGGCGAGCGTGAGGTAGATCGAAAAGCCATCGAGATTGAACGAGTAGCCCGTCGGGATCACGAGGCCCACCGTGGAATCCTTCACGCCCATCCATTCGAGCTTGCGCATGACCTGCGGCAGCACGGCGTCGGACGAGGCGGTGCCGAGCACGATCGAGAGCTCTTCGCGCAGGTAGCGGATCAGCTTGAACACGCTGAAGCCCGCGAGGCGCATGACGATGCCGAGCACGAGCGCAACGAACACGATGCAGCTGGCGTAGAACACGATCACGAGCAGCCCGAGTTGCTTGAGCGATGCCACGCCGTACGTACCGGTCGTGAACGCGATCGCACCGAGCACGCCGAGCGGCGCGAGCTTGATGATGAAGCCCATCACCCGGAAGAACACCTGCGCGAGTTCGTCGATCAGGCTGTTCACGCGCTGTGCCTTCGGGCCGAGCAGCGAGAGCGCGCTGCCGAACAGCACCGAGAACACGAGGATCTGCAGGATGTCGCCCTTCGCGAAGGCGTCGAAGGCGGTGTCGGGAATGATCTTCAGCAGGAAGCCCGCGGTGTCCTTCAGGCTCTTGGCGTGCTCGGTGTAGGTCGCCAGCGACGCGGCATCGAGCGAATGCAGATCCACGTTCATGCCGGCGCCCGGACGCGTGAGATACGCGAGCACGGCGCCGATCACGAGCGCGAGGGTCGTCATCGCCTCGAAGTACACCACCGACTTCAGGCCGACGCGGCCCACCTTCTTGAGGTCGCCCGCGTGGGCCATGCCGCTCACGACCACGCAGAACACAATGGGCCCGATCACCATCTTGATGAGCTTGAGAAAGCCGTCGCCGAGCGGGCGCAGCGACTGGGCGAAATGGGGAAACGCCGCGCCTGCCACGATGCCCAGTACGAGGGCGATCACCACGCGGCCAAACAGCGAATTGAAGAACTTCGTCACGACTTTCTCCTTTGCGGCCAGAGCTGGCGCTTGAGCGGCTTACTCTGGCTCCATGCAACGCACTAAGTGAGGGGGGAGCAGGCAACTGTTCTGACTGGTCTGACCAGCACTGTTATGGCGGATAGTAGAAAGCCGATATACCGGAGTCAAGGTTGGGAAGTGCGGTGTTTACCCTTGTGCGGTCTGACCAGTTTGCGGGCCGGAGCGCTACGCCTTATCCGGCGGCACGCGGGCGTTGACACGATGCATCATGCGGGTGCGCTGGGCAGGACTACAATACCGGTCAGACCACGCGAATGCTGCCCGCGCCATCCGATGAAGAACGTCCCGCACACCGTCACCGACGCCGCCGTCGCCACGATCCGCGAACGGATCGAGGGCGGCCTGTATCCGGTCGGCAGCCTGCTGCCGGCGCAGCGGCAGCTTTCCGGGGAACTGGCGATCAGCCGCGCGTCGCTGCGCGAAGCGCTCTCGACGCTCGAAGCGCTCGGCATGCTGTCGATCCGCGCCGGCAAAGGTGTGTACGTGACGAGCGCGCAGGCCACGAATGCTCACCCGTGGCGCTTCGCCGATCAGTCGTCGCTGCCCGACACCTACCAGATGCGCTACGCGCTCGAAGGCTTCGCCGCGCGCATGGCGGCGCTCGCCATCTCCGACGCCGACGTCGCGTGGCTCGAAGCGAACACCGAGGCGTTGCACGGCGCCCTCGCCTGCGACGAACTCGACGAAGCCGCGCAGCTCGACTTCGAATTCCACATGCGGATCGTGAACCTCGCCGGCAATGCAGCGATCGAATCGATCCTGCGCAGCAGCGCCGACATCATGAAAGAGAGCCAGCGCATGCCGTTCTACCGGCGCGAGCGCGTGCTCTCCACGCATCGCGAGCACGTCCTGATCGTGGCGGCGCTGAAGGCGCGCGACCCGGCGGCGGCCGGCGAGGCGATCGAGGCGCACATCGCCAACGCGGCACAACGCGCGGGCGTGTACTTCCCCACTCCGCCCGCGTTCGCCGCCGCGTCCCAAAGCGCCATCGAAAAATAAGGACAAAAAAAACCGCTCCGAGGAGCGGTTTTTCATGCGGCGCAGAGCGTGCTTACTTCGCGTTCGCGAAAGCCACAGCCGTGTCCAGCATGCGGTTCGAGAAGCCCCACTCGTTGTCGTACCAGCTCGACACCTTCACGAGACGGCCCGAGACCTTTGTGAGCGTGGCGTCGAACGTCGACGATGCCGGGTTGTGGTTGAAGTCGACCGACACCAGCGGTGCGTCGTTGTAGCCCAGGATGCCCTTGAGCGCGCCTTCCGAAGCTTCCTTCATGATGGCGTTGACTTCTTCGACCGTCGTGTCGCGTTTGGCGATGAACGACAGGTCGACGATCGACACGTTGATGGTCGGCACGCGAATCGCGTAGCCGTCCAGCTTGCCGTTCAGTTCCGGCAGCACGAGGCCGACAGCCGAAGCCGCGCCCGTCTTGGTCGGGATCTGGCTGTGCGTGGCCGAGCGCGCGCGGCGCAGGTCTTCGTGATACACGTCGGTCAGAACCTGGTCGTTCGTGTACGCGTGAATCGTCGTCATCAGGCCGGTTTCGAGGCCGATCTTGTCGTTCAGCGGCTTGACGAGCGGTGCCAGGCAGTTGGTCGTGCACGATGCGTTCGAGATGACCGTGTGTTCGGCCTTCAGCACGTTGTGGTTCACGCCGTAGACGATGGTCGCGTCGACGTCCTTACCGCCCGGCGCCGAGATGATGACCTTCTTCGCGCCACCCTTGATGTGCGCGCTCGCCTTTTCCTTGGTCGTGAAGAAGCCCGTGCACTCCATCACGACGTCGACGCCCAGCTCGCCCCACGGCAGTTCGGCCGGGTTGCGGTTGGCCAGCACGCGGATCTTGTCGCCGTTCACGACGAGGTAGTCGCCGTCCACCGTCACTTCACCGGGGAACTTGCCGTGTGCCGTGTCGTATTGCGTCAGATGCGCGTTGGTCTTCGCGTCACCCAGGTCGTTGATCGCAACGATCTGGATGTCGTGCTTCTTGCCGTTCTCGTAGAACGCGCGAAGCGTGTTACGGCCGATGCGGCCGTAGCCATTGATAGCGACGCGAATGGTCATGGTTGATCTCCTGAGGGCTGAAAAATTCTGAAACCAGTGCTGTGCTGGCGCCGACACCGGGCTGGGGCGGCCCGGCGGGGCGCGTAAGGCAGCGGGCCCGCCGGATCTTGCCGATCAGGCGGGCCCGTTACGCATGCCTAGTTGTCGAGCGCGGCCTTGGCCGTCGCGACGACATGATCGACCGTGAAGCCGAAGTGCTTGAACAGCACGCCAGCCGGGGCCGATTCGCCGAACGTGTCGATGCCGACCACACCGCCTTCGAGGCCCACGTACTTGCGCCAGAAGTCGGTCACGCCGGCTTCGATCGCGACACGGCGCACGCCCTTGGGCAGCACGCGCTCGCGGTATTCGGCGTCCTGCTTGTCGAACACGTTGGTCGACGGCATGGACACCACGCGGGCGCCGATGCCTTCGCGCTGCAGCGCTTCGACGGCCTTCATCGCCAGTTCGACTTCCGAGCCCGTGGCGATCAGGATGATCTTGCGGCTCGGGATGTCGTCGTTCCAGTCCTTGAGCACGTAACCGCCCTTGGCGATGTTCGCGATCTGGGCGTCGGTGCGCTCGTTGAACTGCAGGTTCTGGCGGCTGAAGATCAGCGACGACGGGCCGTGATGCGCGATCGATTCGGTCCAGGCCACCGCGGTTTCCACGGTGTCGGCCGGACGCCAGAGCGTCATGTTCGGGATCAGGCGCAGGCTTGCGACCTGCTCGATCGACTGGTGCGTCGGGCCGTCTTCGCCGAGGCCGATCGAGTCGTGCGTGAACACGAAGATCGACGGGCACTTCATCAGCGCGGCCACGCGCAGCGCGTTGCGGCTGTAGTCCGAGAACGTGAGGAACGTGCCGCCGAACGCCTTGTAGCCGCCGTGCAGGTTGAGGCCGTTGAGCGCCGCGCTCATGCCGAACTCGCGCACGCCGTAGTTGATGTGGTTGCCCCACTGGATGCCGGTCTCGCCGGCCTTGGCGGCGCGCACGGGCTTCGAAGCCTTCCAGTTGGTGAGGTTCGAGCCGGTCAGGTCGGCCGAGCCGCCCAGCAGTTCGGGCAGTGCCGCGGCGAGGCCTTCGATGGCCTGCTGCGAAGCCTTGCGCGTCGCAACGGTTTCCTTGCGCGAATCGGCGCCGGCGACGATTGCGGCGGCCTTCTGCGCCCAGTCGGCGGGCAGCTTGTGCGCCATGCGGCGCTCGAACTCGGCGGCTTCGGCCGGGTACTTCGACTGGTACGCGGCGAACTGCTCGTTCCATGCGGCTTCGAACTTCGCACCGGCGTCCTTCGCGTCCCAGTCTGCGTAGACTTCCTGCGGCAGCGTGAACGGCTCCCACTTCCAGCCCGCGGCTTCGCGCCACTTGGCGATTTCTTCGGCGCCGAGCGCCGCGCCGTGCACGTCGTGGCCGCCTTGCTTGGTGGGCGCGCCTTTGCCGATGATGGTCTTGCAGCAGATCAGCGTGGGCTTGTCCGAGGCCCTGGCCTTCTGGATGGCCGCGTCGACCGCGTCCACGTCATGGCCGTCCACGTGCGGGATCACGTTCCAGCCGTAGGCTTCGAAGCGCTCCGGCGTGTTGTCGTGGAACCAGTTGACCACGTCGCCGTCGATCGAAATGCCGTTGTCGTCGTACAGCGCGATCAGCTTGTTCAGCTTGAGCGTGCCGGCGAGCGAGCAGGCTTCGTGCGAGATGCCTTCCATCAGGCAGCCGTCGCCGAGGAACACGTACGTGTGGTGATCGACGATCTTCGCGTCGGCCTTGTTGAACTCCGCGGCGAGCAGCGCTTCGGCCAGCGCCATGCCGACCGCGTTCGCCAGCCCCTGGCCCAGCGGGCCCGTGGTCGTCTCGACACCCGGCGTGATGCCGAACTCGGGGTGGCCCGGCGTTTTCGAGTGCAGCTGACGGAAGTTCTTCAGTTCCGCCATCGGCAGGTCGTAGCCCGTCAGGTGCAGCAGCGAGTACAGCAGCATCGAGCCGTGGCCGTTCGACAACACGAAGCGGTCGCGGTCGCTCCAGAGCGGGTTCGTCGGGTTATGGCGCAGATGACGCGACCACAGCGCAACGGCGATCTCGGCCATGCCCATCGGCATGCCGGGGTGACCGGAGTTCGCTTGCTGAACGGCGTCCATGGACAGCGCACGAATGGCGTTGGCCATCAACTGGGTGGTAGCGGGGGAGGCGGAGGACGAGGTCGTCATGTCGAGTCCGGAAGTGTGCAAAAAGCGGCGTGGGCGGCGCAGGTCGCGAACAGCGCAAACGGCGGGCGCACACAGCAGCGCGGGGGTCCGGAAGCTCGGCAAATCGCCCGCTCAGGCGCACATGCGGCGCCAGGAGACGCGAAACGGCCGGAGCAAACGGAGAGGGCTGCAAAGCGAAATATTCTAGCAGATCGTGGGGACTACCCCTGCCTCCAGGGCGCGGCGAATGTGCCGTGCGCGCCTTTGTCTCCTCGTCGTCTTCTGTCGCGGCCGGGCACGCTTCGCGCCCCCTATAATGTCGCTGTTGGCCCCATTTTCTGTGCGATTTTCGCGTGCTCCGGCGCGCCAGCAGCGCATCTCGACCTCCGTGACCGACTCCCTCCTCTTCCATCCTGCGGCAGACGCGCTCTACGGCTTCCCGGGCGCGCGCCGCCTCGCCGCGGCCGATACGCCGTGGCAGCGCATCGAGGTGTGGGACACGCCGCAACTGGGCTGTCTCTTCACGCTGGACGGCCGCCCGATGACGTCCGCCGGCGACGAGTTCATCTATCACGAGTGCATGACGCACCCGGCCGCGCTCACGCATCCCGCGCCGCGCGCGGCGCTCGTGCTGGGCGGCGGCGACGGCGGCGCGGCGCGCCAGTTGTTGCGCCACCCGCCGATCGGGCGCATCGTCGTGGCCGAACTGGACCCCGACGTGGTGCGCCTGACGGGCGACTATTTGCCCGAAGTGCGCGGCGGGGCCTTCGAGGACCCGCGCGTGGAACTCGTGATCGGCGACGCAGCCGCGTTTGTCGCCTCCGCGCAGGATCGTTTCGACCTCGTCGTATTCGATCTGACGCCGCCGGATTCGCCGGCTGCGGGGCTCTACACGCCGGCGTTCTACGCCGCGCTCAAGCGCGTGATGAGCGCCGATGCCCTCGTCTCGCTCCATCTGGGCTCGCCGTTCCATCATGCGCAGCGCGTGGGCGCGCTGCTCGGCGGACTGCGCGAGGCCTTCGCCGTCGTGCGGCCGCTGGCCGCCTACGTGCCGCTCTACGGCTCGCTCTGGCTCATGGCGATCGCGAGCGACGCGCTCGACCCGGCCGACGTCGACGAGACCACGCTGCAGGCGCGGGCAGCCAGGCGGCAGCTCGAGGGCTTGCGCTACTACGACCCGCGACTGCACGCGGCCCTCTTAAAAGGTTCATGGGCGGCCCGCGATAAACTAGGCGAATTCCTGCAACGCTAGTGGTCCTGCCCGTGGAGAATGGCGGTCCCAGGCGTTTTTGTCATGTGCGCCCTGGCCAGGAGCGGCATGGCACTTCATCCGAACCGCGAATCTGGAGAGACTCGATGACCGCACCCCGTCCTGCCGGCGTGCCGTGGCTGACCCCGTATCTGACGGTGCGCGACGCGCGGGCGTCGATGGACTTCTACCGGTCAGCGCTCGGTTTTGCGGTACGCGACAGCGTGGAGGACGACGGCGCGATCATGCACGTGGAAATGACTTACCACGATCAGCTGATCGTGATGTTCGCGCCGGAAGGCGCCTTTGGTTCGACGGCGCGCACGCCCAAAAGCGCACAAACCATCGCACCGCAATCTTTTTATCTGTATGTCGACGATGTCGACGCGGTTTATGCGCGGGCGCTCGAAGCCGGCGCGAAATCGCTGAGCGAGCCACAGGACCAGTTCTGGGGGGACCGTTTCGCGCAGGTCGAAGACCTCGACGGTTACCGCTGGGCGCTGGCTCGGCACTTGTCCTGATTCAATGAGAAATAGTTCTATGCCCCGCTTTTTCGTCGGCAGCGCCCTGCAATCCGACGAGGTCGTCACCCTTCCCGACGAAGTCACGCGCCATGTCCAGGTGCTGCGCCTGCAGCCCGGCGACACCATCGTGCTGTTCAACGGTCGCGGCGGCGAGTACAGCGCCGAGATTCTCGGCATGGAGCGCCGCGACACGCAGGTACGCATCGGCCCCCATCGCGACGTCGAAGCCGAGCCGCCTTACCGTGTCACCCTCGCCCAGGGCATTGCCAGCAACGACAAGATGGACTGGCTGATCGAAAAGGCCGTTGAACTGGGAGCGACGAACTTCGTGCCGCTTACCGCGTCGCGCAGCGTCGTGCGGCTTTCGGGCGAGCGCGCCGAGCGCCGCCTCGCACACTGGCAGCGGATCGTGCAGGCTTCGTGCGAACAATGCGGGCGCAACCGCCTGCCCGGTGTCGCGCCCACGCGCGACATCGCCGCCTGGCTCGACTCCCTGCCCAGGTGCTCCGGCGAGGGCGAACTCGAGGGCGAACTGCGCTTGCTGCTCTCGCCACGCGCCAACGTCGCGTTCTCGACCTTGCCGGTCGACCCGCCTGCGGGCGAAGTGACGGTGCTGATTGGGCCTGAGGGCGGACTCTCGTCCCAGGAAGAGGAGGCGGCGCTCGACCACGGCTTCATAGCCGTGGGGCTCGGGCCGCGCGTGCTGCGCACCGAAACGGCGGGCATCGCCGTGCTCGCGGCGCTCGCGGCGCGCTGGGGTGGCTGGTAAGCGCAGCGGGTAAAAATGACAAAGCCCGCCGGCAGGCGGGCTTGCGCTTTTCTGTCGCATGCACGCGACGGAACGTTAGCCGAAGGTCAGGCGAACGAATAAAAAACGCGGAACGGCACCTTGCGCTCGGCCCAGTACTCCGAAGCCTCGCGAAATACGTCGAGCAATGTCTCCCGCCCGTCCTTGTCGAACTTCTGGGCAATCGGCAGCCCTTCCAGCACGATCACGAAACCCGGCTGCTCGCCAGCCTTCTGTACCAGATCGGTCAGGCAGTCGTACAAGCCGTCGTAGTTCTTGCCGAAATGCTTCGGAAACAGAAACGATGTGGCAATGGTCTCGAGCACTTCCTGTTTGGTTTGCGCATTCGCGCAAAACGCAAAAAGAAAATGCTGCTGCAGCCGCTGGGCTTCGTCCGCGAGATCCTGAATGCGAAACGCCCGGATCGACTGGACAATATTCGGCTGCACGGTCGAAAACAGGCTCATGGCCCCCTCGTTCGATGAAAGCCCCGCCTCATCCTGGCGCGCCTCGCTGTCGTGCTTCAACTGCATGACGCGCTGGAACAGGTTGCCCTCCCCGGACGCGAACAGATCGCTCGCGACCCGGGGGTCGTGCGCGTAAACGTTATCGCTCATGCCGCTCATCCCGGTGTCAATCAATAATTCGCCTGAAACTGGCGTAGTGGTCGTCGGAGTAGTAACAGTTATCGGTCCGCTTGCGTGGGCCGCCGCAAACGATGCGCTTGGCACCGCGGTTGTGCGCGCCGGGCGTCGGGACCGTGTACTCGTGATAGTAGCCCCGCCGATGCGGCGGCAATATCCGCTCAAAATTCCCGAATACGACGCCGTCCTTCTCGTAAGGGAACGGGCCGCCCGCTGCAATCAGGCTCAACGTGCCCACCGCCTCACGCGGAAGTTCGTTGACCGAAATGCTGCCGAGCGGATTACCCGCCTCTTCCGGCTGACTCGTGCGCGCCTGAGCGCCACCTGCCACGAGCGCGGCAGTTGCGACCAGCGCCACCGCCGCGGCACGCCGCAAGCTAGACAAACTGCCGCCGAAACAATGAGTTAGACGAGGCGCCATCCCCTGGTTCCCGCTTCCCTGGTTACGCGTTCGACGACCATGAAAGGTGTAAGGGTATCGCTAATGATGCCTGGAAGCAACGTTAGTCAGGCGGGAAGGACCACGGCTTGACCCCGCGCAAGGGCCAGACTGGTAAATTTTACAATCTCGTTTTGCACGATCTTGCGCGATATCGAGCCGGGTCTCGCACTCAAAAAATCGGCGCGCTCGCAGGAGCGCGCCGATTATCAAGACCGGGGTTGCCGGCGTTGCCGGCGACCTGCGCGACGGCGCTTAACGTGCCGCGTTCACGTCCGCGACGAGCAGCGCCGTCATGTTGACGATGCGACGCACCGTGGCGGAAGCCGTCAGCACGTGCACCGGCTTGGCCGCGCCCAGCAGGATCGGCCCGATGGCGATATTGTTGCCAGCCGCCGTCTTGAGCAGGTTGTAGGAGATGTTCGCCGCGTCGATATTCGGCATGACGAGCAGATTCGCTTCGCCTTCGAGCGTCGACTCGGGCAGGATCTCCTTGCGCAGGTTCGCGTCGATCGCCACGTCGCCGTGCATTTCGCCGTCCACCTGCAGGTCCGGCGCGCGCTCCTGGAGGATCTCGAGCAGGTCGCGCATCTTCTGGGCGCTGGGCGCGTTGCTCGAGCCGAAGTTCGAGTGCGAGCACAGCGCGATCTTCGGCTCGATGCCGAAGCGGCGCACTTCCTCGGCCGCCATGATGGTGATCTCCGCAAGCTGCTCCGGCGTCGGGTCGACGTTGACATGCGTGTCGACGATGAAAATCTGCCGGTTCGGCAGCACGAGTGCGTTCATCGCCGCGTAGACGTTGCAGCCCGCCTTCTTGCCGATCACCTGATCGATGAAGTGCAGGTGGCGGTGCGTCGTGCTGACCGTGCCGCAGATCATGCCGTCGGCTTCGCCCTTTTCCACGAGCATCGAGCCGATCAGCGTGGTGCGGCGGCGCATTTCGAGCTTCGCCATTTGCTGCGTGATGCCCTTGCGTGCCATGAGCTTCGCATAGGTCTGCCAGAACTCGCGGTAGCGCTCGTCGTGGTCGGTGTTCACGACCATGTAGTCCTGGCCGGCGTGCAGGCGCAGGCCGTAGCGCGCGATACGCTGCTCGATCACCGAAGGGCGGCCGATCAGGATGGGCCTGGCGAGCTTTTCGTCGACCACGATCTGCACGGCGCGCAGGATGCGCTCCTCTTCGCCCTCGGCGAACACGATGCGCTTCTTCTCCGGCTCCACGGCGCGCGCAAGCTGGAAGATCGGCTTCATGGTCGTGCCGCTGTGGTAGACGAACTGCTGGAGGTGCTGCTCGTAGGCGTCCATGTCCTCGATCGGACGCGTCGCGACGCCCGAGTCCATTGCCGCCCTGGCCACAGCCGGCGCAATCTTGACGATCAGACGCGGGTCGAAAGGCTTCGGAATCAGATACTCGGGCCCGAACTGCAGATCCTGGATGCCGTAGGCCGTGGCCACGACATCGCTTTGCTCCTGGCGCGCCAGTTCCGCAATCGCGTTCACCGCGGCAATTTCCATTTCGCGCGTGATGGTGGTCGCGCCCGCGTCGAGCGCGCCGCGGAAGATGAACGGGAAGCACAGGACGTTGTTCACCTGGTTCGGGTAGTCCGTGCGGCCCGTGGCGAGCACGGCGTCCGGACGCACTTCGAGCGCGAGCTCCGGCAGGATTTCCGGCGTCGGGTTGGCGAGCGCGAGGATGAGCGGCCTGGCCGCCATCTGCTTGACCATGTCCTGCTTGAGCACGCCGCCGGCCGAAAGGCCGAGGAAAATATCGGCGCCTTCGATCACCTCCGCGAGCGTGCGCGCGTTGGTTTCCCGCGCGAAACGCTCCTTGTCCGGGTCCATCAGCTCGGTGCGGCCCTTGTAGACCACGCCCGCCAGGTCGGTGACGACGATGTTTTCGAGCGGCAGGCCGAGGTCGACGAGCAGGTCCAGACACGCCAGCGCGGCCGCCCCAGCGCCCGAGGCGACGAGCTTCACGTCCTTGATGTCCTTGCCCACGACCTTCAGGCCGTTCGTGAAGGCCGCCGCCACCACGATGGCCGTGCCGTGCTGGTCGTCATGGAAGACCGGAATCTTCATGCGCTTGCGCGCTTCGCGCTCGACGATGAAGCACTCGGGCGCCTTGATGTCTTCGAGGTTGATGCCGCCGAACGTGGGTTCGAGCGCGGCGATCACGTCGACGAGCTTGTGCGGGTCCGTCTCGTTGAGTTCGATGTCGAACACGTCGATGCCCGCGAACTTCTTGAAGAGCACTGCCTTGCCTTCCATCACCGGCTTCGAGGCAAGCGGCCCGATGTTGCCGAGGCCGAGCACGGCCGTGCCGTTGGACACGACGCCCACGAGGTTGCTGCGCGCCGTGAAGCGCGCGGCGTTGAGCGGATTTTCGACAATCGCCTCGCACGCGAACGCGACGCCCGGCGAGTACGCGAGCGAGAGATCACGCTGATTGATCATCTGCTTGGTCGGCGCGATCGCGATCTTCCCCGGCGTGGGGAACTCGTGATAATCGAGGGCGGCTTCGCGAAGCTTGTTCGTAGCGGGATTCGACATGGGAGGCAGGACGTTAGTGCGGATTAGAATGACAACTCGAACGCTGAGTGGACCGATTGTAGCGCCAATCCCTGACAGCATTCCTTTCAATCCGGGCGCAAGTGGCGCAACCGCGATGGAGGAAAAGCCATGCCAGGGCGCCTTTTGCGGCGACGGCCCATTTCCCGACTGTCATAACCCTTTCGTCATGCTTTCCGAGTTCTCCCTGATCGACCGATATTTTGCGCGGCGAGCGCGCACGAACACGCGGCGCGCCGCGCTGGGCATTGGCGACGACTGTGCGCTCATCGCGCCCGCCGCGGGCGAAATGCTGGCCGTCTCGACCGACATGCTGGTGGAAGGCCGCCACTTTTTCCCCGACATCGCTCCGCACGCGCTCGGCCACAAGGCGCTCGCCGTGAATCTCTCCGACCTCGCCGCGATGGGTGCGAAGCCGCTCGGCTTCACGCTTGCGTTCGCGCTCCCCAGGGCGGACGAGGACTGGCTAGCCGCGTTCAGCGCGGGCCTCTTCGACCTGGCAGACCGCTTCGAGTGCGAATTGATCGGCGGCGATACCACGGCGGGGCCGCTGAACCTGTGCCTGACGGTATTCGGCTCGGTGCGTCAGGATGCCGCACTTCGGCGCGACGCCGCCCAGGCGGGCGACGACATCTGGGTCTCCGGCACGCCCGGCGACGCGCGCGCGGGCCTCGGCATGATGCGCGGCGAATGGAAGGTGAGCGAGCAGGACGCCAGGTCTTTGCGCCGGGCGCTCGAATACCCTGAACCGCGCGTGGCGCTGGGTCTCGCGCTGCGCGGCGTGGCGCGCGCGGCGCTCGACGTATCGGACGGCCTGGCCGGCGACCTGCGCCATGTTCTGGAACGTTCGCGCCTCGGCGCGACGATCGACGTGGACGCCCTGCCGCTCTCGCCTGCGCTTGCGCGCCTGCCGCGCGACGTGCAGCTGCAATGCGCGCTCGCGGGGGGCGACGACTACGAACTGTGTTTCACGGCGGCGCCGGCGCAGCGCGGCGCGGTCGAGGCGGCGGCGCAACAGGAGGGTGTGCGCGTCACGCGCATCGGTACAATGACTTCCCGCACTTCGCCGCAAGCCGCCCCCCAGATCGCCTGGCGCGACGCCGGCGGCACGCCGCTCAATCTGACGTTGCAAGGTTTCGATCACTTCCATGCAGACTGACCCCACGCCCTCGCCCGCCGGTCAGCCGGCTCCTCCGGCAGGCCCGGCAAGCAACGCCGCCGCATCCGGCACGCTCGGCCGGGCCACTGGCGCGCGCCGCGCCGACGCGCCGTTCATGCTCACCCATCCGTTGCACTTCGTTTCGCTCGGCTTCGGCTCGGGGCTCTCGCGCCTCGCGCCCGGCACGGCCGGCACGCTGTTCGCCTGGGCGGCCTTCGAGGTGCTGAACCGCTATCTCACGGTGACCGAGTGGGGACTGCTGATCTTCTTTGGCTTCTTTGCGGGCATCTGGATCACCGGGTTCACGGCGAAGAAACTGGGCACGGAGGATCCCTCGGCCATCGTCTGGGACGAGATCGTGGCGTTCTGGCTCGTGCTGCTCATGATCACGCCCGTCAATTTCGAGGGGCGGCTCTGGGCCTTCGTCATCTTCCGGTTTTTCGACATGGTGAAGCCGCCGCCCATCCGCTATTTCGACCGGCGCTTCAAGGGCGGCCTCGGCATCATGCTCGACGACATCGTCGCCGCATTCTTCACGCTGCTCGTCATCGCGCTCTGGCGCATGTCGGTGTAGCACCACCACACCGCTACGCCGCCACGCCGCCACGCCGCCGCCAACCCAACGGATTGCTGCAATGTCTACCGATTCCGTCGTTCATCAACTCGCCATCCGCGTCGGCAACAAGCTGCGCGACGGGCGGCTCATGCTCGCGACCGCCGAGTCCTGCACGGGCGGCATGGTCGCCACCGCCATCACCGACATTTCCGGCAGCAGCGTCTGGTTCGAACGCGGTTTCGTCACCTACTCGAACCAGGCGAAGACCGAGATGATCGGCGTGCCGCCCGAACTCATCGAGAAGCATGGCGCGGTGAGCGAACCGGTCGCGCGCGCGATGGCCGAAGGCGCGCTCAGCAACAGCCGGGCACAAGTTTCGCTCTCGATCACGGGCGTCGCCGGACCGGGCGGCGGCACGCCGGAAAAGCCGGTTGGCATGGTGTCGTTCGGCTGGAGCAACCGGCTGCATACGAGCGTCGAGACGCTGGTCTTCAAGGGCGACCGCGAACAGATCCGCGTGCAGGCCGCCGCGCACGCGTTGCGCGGGCTGCTCGCGTTCATCGACGAACAGGAACGCTAAAACCGGCCCGCGCCTCGCTGGCGCGCCGGCCGGTCCCACCCAGGAGGCGCACGTCATGGCAGCCGCGAATACCGCAGTCGAGGAATTGATCCGCCGTTTCGGGCTCGAACCGCACCCCGAAGGCGGCTACTACAGCGAAACCTATCGAGCCGACAAGCTCGTGCGGCGCGACGGCGCAGCCGCCGCAGAGGGCACGCGCGCAGCCTCGACGGCCATCTACTTCCTGCTGGCGGAAGGCGCCTATTCGGCATGGCACCGCATCCGCTCCGACGAGCTCTGGCACTTCTACGCGGGCTCGCCCATCGAGATTCATTCGATCGACGAACGCGGCGTGCTCTCCACGCGCAAGCTGGGCCACGCGCTCGACCATCCCGGCACCGTGTTTCAGGCGGTGGTGCCGGCCGGACACTGGTTCGCGGCGCGCTGCTGCGATCCTTCGACTTATGCGCTCGTAGGCTGCACGGTGGCGCCGGGGTTCGAATTCAGCGAGTTCGAGATCGCCGACGCGAACGCGCTCGCCGAAAAATACCCGCTGCATCGACCGATCATCGAACTGTTCGGCAAACCGGCGTCCGTTGCGGCCGCAGCCGCGAAGAAAGTCTAGGCGCGCGGCGTCCAGGGCGCGGATTCAGGAACGTCTACCCGCCATCGCGCAAACCCATCTCAACGATACGCGTTGATGCGCTCGCGCGTTTCTCTCGCGGCCATTGCAGCCGCCTGTGCGTAGTCTTCGCCCTTGCTCGCGTAGATGATCGCGCGCGACGAGTTGATGAGCATGCCCGTGCCGTTCGCCGTGCGGCCCGCCTTCACAGTTGCCTCGACGTCGCCGCCCTGCGCGCCGATGCCGGGAATCAGCAACGGCATGTCGCCGACGATGCCGCGCACGGTCTCGATTTCCTTCGGAAACGTCGCGCCCACCACGAGGCCGAGTTCGCCGCTTGCGTTCCATTTGTTCGCGGCAAGGTCCGCCACCACCTGGTACAGCGGCTTGCCGCCGGTTTCGAGGAACTGCAGGTCCGAGCCGCCGGGGTTCGATGTACGGCACAGCACGATCACGCCCTTGCCCTTATGCGCGAGCCACGGCTCGATCGAATCGAAGCCCATATACGGATTGACCGTGACGGCGTCGGCCTTGAAGCGCTCGAAGGCTTCGCGTGCATATTGCTCGGCGGTGCTGCCGATATCGCCGCGCTTGGCATCGAGGATCACGGGCAGGCCCGGGTGCTTCTCGTGGATGTGCGCGATCAGCGCCTCGAGCTGGTCTTCGGCGCGGTGCGCGGCGAAGTACGCGATCTGCGGCTTGAACGAGCACGCGTATGCCGCGGTGGCGTCGACAATCTCGCGGCAAAACTCGAAGATCGCGTCGCTGCGGCCGGCCAGCGCAGCGGGAAACTTCGTGGGCTCAGGGTCGAGGCCCACGCACAACAGCGAGCCGGTGCGCTGCCAGGCGGCGCCGAGGGTCTGGATGAAGGAAGTCATGGTCGTTGCTCGCGGCGAGCCAATAAGGGAAAACGGCGCGTATTTTACCCGCGCCGGAGATGAGGCCGCGCTGCGGCTCCTGAGTCGGGCTGCGTCCGGCGCTCCTGCGAGACGAATCGCGGGAGGCGCTGAGCGCGCATGGACGACGCGTGCTACGCCCAGCTCACGACCGCCTTAGGTTCGCGCGTGTGCGCCCTTGCCGCCTCTCGCGCCCGTGCGGCCGCGCGCGCCGGCGCGGTGCGGGCTGGCTGCCGCGCGCATGTCCATGCGCTCCACGGTGAAGGAAAAGCGCCGCACGAGCCGCTCGCCGTGCGCGAGCACGGTCATGCCGTTCGCGTCGCCGCCGCCGCGCAGGTTCACCGCGTTGATCGGATGATCGACGGGTTCGAAGCAGAAGAAGTCGGCGCCGGGAGGCGTGTAGAGCACGTAGTAGTCGGTGTTCGCGCAAATCGAGAGGGAGAGCCTGCGGCGCTCCCACACCACGGCGGCGCGCCCGCTCCAGCCGCTGAACGCATGATTGACGAGTTGCGCAGGCAGCGGATAGGCCACGCCGAACTGCCAGGCGGGCGGCGCGGGCACGTGGCGCACCGGCAGCCAGTCCTGGCCCGAGAGCCACAGGCCGCTCGCGGGCGCCGAAAGCTCGGTGCTCGTGTCGCGCGCCAGAAACGGATGAACGCCAAGGCCGAACGGCAGCGCCTCGCGGCCCGTATTCTCCACCTCCAGCGTGATCGCGAGCGTCGCGCCGTCGAGCGCATAGGTGAGCGCCGCGCGGTACGCATACGGTTCGCCGTCGCTGCGGTCGAGCACGAGACGCACATTCTCGCGATCGGCGCTTTCGATGCGCCAGGGCGCGAGCCAGCCGTCACCGTGGATCGGCAGCGGTTCGCTTGCGCGATTGCGCGGCACTTCGATATCGCGGCCGCCAAAGTGAAAACGCCCTGCGCCGATGCGGTTCGAGTACGGCAGCAGCGGGTAGCACGCGAGTTCGTCCGGATCCATGCGCGCGCTCACGCGCTCGCAACGGCGAAACACGGGCTCGAATGCGCCCTCGCTGCGCCAGTCGAATCGCGTGATTCCGCCGCCCAGTTGGGGCGCGACGTCGAGCCTCAGATACGCATTCGCCAGCGTCACGCACGCCACGTCGCTCGAGCCCGCCGCGCCGATCGCGACCGCCGAGGTGCTCGGCCCCGGCAAAACCGGATGCGTGGCAGCTTCGAGCCGCGCGCGCCGCGCCGCGGCGGCCGGTGACACAACCGGTGAGACGACGGGCGGGACAGACGCGGCGGATGTAGCGGAAGGCGGCACGCTTGCAGCGGCGGCGCCGGCAGTCACGGTGGAACGGGTGGGTCGACGCACAGCGGAATTCGCGACGCTCATAAGATGCTCCTCGAGAGGCATGTTTGATTGCCGCCGCAAAAGGCGGCTCACCGGTGGCCTGTCGACTCCGCGCGCGTGCGCGCCGGGCCTGTGGCCGCTTCTTGTGTTCGCCCTTCTAGTGGTACTGGCAAAGCCAACTGCACGTATCGATCGACTGCATCTGTTGCCGAACTGCAACGACTGTCCGTCTCTTCATGCCGCCTGCCGCCAGCGGCGCTTCGCACGCTTCGTGCGCGTGTATCGTCTGATGAAAATGCACGCACGCCCTTGCGCAAGCGCCCGATACTCCGGACTCAAGCGCGCCTGCGCCCCTGAAACCGCGGTTCTTCAAGGCCCTGGCGGCCAATTCGAACCGAAAACACGCCGCCCGCATGCGGCTCGCGCGCGAGGGCCTCCTCCTCCATTTCCTCGCGCGCGCTCGTGACATAAAGCGTGTCCAGAAGCGCACCGCCGAGCGTAACGCAGCTTGGCTGCGCTGTGGGAATCTTTACGCGCTCGGTTTCGACGCCGTCGGCGCCATAACGCACCACGCGCTCGCCGCCCCACTGCGCGTTCCAGAGGCCGCCTTCGGCGTCGACGGTCGAGCCGTCCGGCACGCCGGTGTCGTCGGTGAGCGTGACGAAGGTACGCTCGTTTGCAATCGTCCCGTCCGCGCCGTAGTCGCACGCGCGAATCTCGCGCGTGAGCGTGTCGGTGTAATACATGGTCGAACCGTCCGGGCTGAACGCGATGCTGTTCGAGATCGCGGGCGCGGGCAGCGGCAGACGTTCGAGCGTGAGATCGTGGTTCAGGCGATAGAAGCCGCCGATCGCCTGCCTCGGCGTTCCTTCGTACTTCGTGCCGAACACGAAGCGGCCCTGGCGGTCGCAGCGTCCGTCGTTCAGGCGTGTCGGCACGCCGGGTTCGACTTCGACGATGGTTTCGAGCGCGCCCGTCTCCAGGTCGAAGAACGCCAGTTGCGAGGCGAGGCCGAGGAGCAGCGTGCGTTCGTCTTCGCACAGCGCGAAGCATGCGAGACGCTCGGGCATCTCCCACGTCACGTGTTTGGCGCCTGCCGCATTGGCGTCGTAGCGTTGCAGGCGTTTGCCCGAAATATCGACCCAATAGAGCCGGCCGCTGCGCGCGCACCACGTCGCGCCTTCGCCCAGCTCGCATTTCGCGTGGACGAGCAGCTCGGCCACCGCTTCGTTCGACGCGCTTTCCTTTGCGCTCATGCCCAGCCTCCGTCAACGACGATGTCCTGCGACGTGATCATGCGGCTGTCGTCGGCGGCGAGGAAGAGCGCCATGCGCGCAAGGTCTGCGGGCAGCAGCTCCGCGTCGATGCACTGGCCGCGCTTGATGGCCGCGCGGCCTTCGTCGGTGAGCCACAGCCGCCGCTGCTTCTCGGTCATCACCCAGCCCGGCACGAGCGTATTCACGCGTATGCCGTACGGACCCAGGTCTTTCGCGAGACCTCGCGTGAGTCCCTGCACCGCCGACTTGCTCATCGTGTAGACCGGCATTTCCGACTGCTTGAGCATCCAGCTGATCGAGCCCAGATTGATGATCGAACCCGCGCGCGCGGCCTTCATGTCTTCCGCCACGGCCTGGGCGGCGAAGAGCTGATGCCGCAGGTTCACGGCCACGCTCGCATCGAACGATTCGGGCGTGACTTCGGCCAGCGTGTGGCGTTTGTCGTTGGCCGCGTTGTTCACGAGCACCTGGATCGGCCCGAGCGCCGCCTTCACATCGGCGACGGCGGCGCGCAGCGCCGGGATATCGGTGAGATCGACATCGGCGAACAGCGGCTTGTGGGGCGAATCGCCGAGTTCGTCGGCGAGTGCCTGGCCCGCGCTCGCGTCGATGTCGAAGAACGCCACGCGCGCACCCTGTGCGGCGAAGTGCTCGACGAACGACGCGCCGATGCCGGTCGCGCCGCCCGTGATCAGCACCACGCGGTCGGCCAGACTCGGATAGCGCGCGTAGTTTTCGTGCGCGTGGCGCGAGAGCGCGTTAGCGGGCGAATTTGCATTGGACGACATCGTATTGGGCTCCTGATGAATCGCTCTGCAGGGGTTTCAAACGCGGGCTTTCAATCGCGTCCGCCGCGGTTCTTGAGCTGGTCGAGCAGCACCGCCGCGAGCAGGATCGCGCCGCGCACGAGGTACTGGTAGAACGCGTCGATGTTGAGCAGGTTCATGACGTTTTCGACCGTGCCCATGATCAGCACGCCGATCACCACGCCCGAGATCGTCGCGCGGCCGCCCAGCAGCGAGACGCCGCCCAGCACGCACGCCGAGATCACGTTCAGCTCGAAGCCTTCGGCCGCATTCGGCTGGCCCGACGTGATACGCGAGGCGAGAATCACGCCCGCGAGCGCCGTGACCGCGCCCTGGATCAGGAAGATCCACACACGCGTGCGCTCGACCTTGATGCCGGCGAGACGCGAAGCCTCCGGGTTGCCGCCGATGGCGAGCGTGTTGCGCCCGTACACTGTCTGATTGAGCATCACGCCGAACACGATGAAGCAGATGAGCGTGACCCAGATCGGCAGCTGCACGCCGAAGAGCGAGGCCGTGCCCATGGCGATGAACGTGTCCGACGACACGCCCACGGCCTGGCCGTGCGAGGCGATGAAGCCGAGGCCGCGCACGATCTCCATGGTGGCGAGCGTGGTGATCAGCGCATTGATGCGCAAATACGCGATCACCGCGCCGTTCACGAAGCCGATCGCGGCGCCCGCCGCAACGGCCGCGACGATGGCGATGAACGTGTTGTTCGTCGCGTTGAGCACCATCGCGCACAGCACGCCCGCGAACGCGACGATCGAGCCCACGGAAAGGTCGAAGTCGCGCGAGGCGAGACAGAACATCATCGTGCAGGCCACCATGCCGATCTGCGAGACCGACAGTGCGAGGCCGAGCATGTTCTCGATCGAGAAGAAATGATCGACGGTCAGCGACATCACGATGAACATGACCGCGAAGATCACGATCAGGCTGTACTCGGTGATCTGCTGCCACCACTTCTGCTTGTCGGTGGCGCTCGGAATCAGCGCGTCGGCGACGCTCTTGGCGGCGCTGTTGGCAGACTCGGCCGCCAGGTTTTCTCTTGCTTGCATTTCAGTCACTCCTCCCCGTCCACTCATGCAGCCTTGGCCTGCGCGCGCCTGGGCAGCGCGAGGTCAAGCACCGCGTGTTCGCTCGCCGCGCTGCGCGGCAACTCGCCCGAAATACGGCCTTCGCGCATCACCACGATGCGATCCGACACGCCGAGCACTTCCGGCAACTCCGACGACACCATCACGATCGCGCAGCCGCGCGCGGCGAGCTGATAGATCACGTTGTAGATCTCGTGCTTCGCGCCGACGTCGATGCCGCGCGTCGGCTCGTCGAGAATCACGACCTTCAGGTCGGGCTCGGCGAGCCAGCGCGAAAGAATCGCTTTCTGCTGGTTGCCGCCCGAAAGAAAGCGGATTTTCTGGCGGCGGCTCGGCGTCTTGATCTTCAGCAGCTTGATGAAGCGGTCCGCCGTTTCCGCTTCCTTCTTGCGGTCGAGGAACATGCCCGCGCGCAGAAAGTGGCGACGGCAACTGATGTTGATGTTCTCCGACACCGTCGCCATCGCGACGATGCCCTGCTCCTTGCGATCTTCCGGGCACAGCACGATGCCGTGGCGAATCGCGTCGCTCGCGCTTTTCACGCGGATGGGCTTGCCGTCCAGCTCGATCTCGCCAGCGCGCCGCTTGTGCGTGCCGTAGATGAGCTGCATCAGTTCGCTGCGCCCCGCGCCCACGAGCCCGAAGAAACCGACGATCTCGCCCGACTTCACCTCGAAGCTCGCCGCTTCGTTGAGCGGATGCCCTTCCACGCCGCGCACGGCGAAGCGCACGTCGCCATGCTCGCGCGGCGAATAGTTGTAGATGTCGCTGATCTCGCGGCCCACCATCTCGGCCACGAGCGTTTCGCGCTTCACCTCTTCGAGCTTCCCGTGCGAGGCGACCTTGCGGCCGTCGCGGAAGATCGTGCAGGCGTTGCATAGCTCGTAGATCTCGTCCATGCGGTGCGAGATGTAGATGAGCGCGCGATTGTCGGCGCGCAGCTCCCGCACGAGCTTGAACAGCACTTCGGTCTCGCGGTGCGAGAGCGAGCTGGTCGGCTCGTCGAGCGCGATCACGCGCGCGTTGCGCAAGAGCGCCTTGCAGATCTCCACCATCTGGCGCTGCGCGATGGAGAGCTTGCGCAGTTTCGCGGCCGGATCGAGATCCACGCCCATCGCGGCAAGACGTTCGCGCACGAACTTGCGCGCCTCGCCGCGCTTCACCCAGCCGAGCGCATTGGGCAACGCGCCGAGCAACAGGTTTTCCGCGACGGTCAGGTCGGGCACGTACTGCAATTCCTGGTGAATGACCGCGATGCCCGCGCCAATCGAGGCCGCCGCATCGGCGAAATGCACCTCGTTGCCGTCCATCAGGATGCGGCCGGAATCGGGCTGATACTCGCCGCCGAGAATCTTGAGCAGCGTGGACTTGCCCGCCCCGTTCTCGCCCATGAGGCCATGCACTTCGCCTGCGTTCACCTCGAACGACACGCCGTCGAGCGCGCGCACGCCTGGGAACACCTTGCCGATATTGTCAAAACGCAGTGTCGCTGACACTTCGGTTTCCTCTCATTCGATACGCTGCGGGCGCGGCCTTCGCGCTCTTCACACGCTTCGGCCCTACCGGCCGCCCCGCAGCGGGAAACACCTAAATCACCTCTCTCAAGCGCTTACTTCGAAGCGAGACCCATCTGCTGACGCACGCTCTCCACGTTGTCGCGCGTGGCCAGCATGCCGGTCGTCAGCGTGAGCAGGGGCGGCTCCTTGCCTTGCGTGATCCACGTGTACATCAGGTCCGAGGTTTCCTCGCCGTGGCGCTTCGGGCTGATGATGACGGTGCCGTAGAAGCCCGTCGGCTGCGGCTTCTTGAACTCGTTGAGCGCCGAGTCCGAGCCGCCGATGCCAATGCCGATCATGTTGTCGGCCTTGAAGCCGCGGCCTTCCGCCGCGCGCACGGCGCCGAGCACGGCTTCGTCGTTCAGGCCGTAGGCCACCCAGTGCTTGTACTGCGGGTTCTTCGTGAGCGCGATGTTGGCGGCGTTGAAGGCGTTTTCCGTGTCGGTTTTGGCCTGCGGCGCGGCAACGATGTTCGCCTTCGGGAAGCCCGCGGCCACGAGCGCGTCGGTCGCGCCCGCCGTGCGGTCATGCGCTGTCGGCAGCTGCTCGTAGGTCACGTCGATGGCGCCGACGTCCTTCATGTCCCAGCCGCGCTTCTTGATTTCGGCGGCAATGCCGTCACCCACCTGCTTGCCGATGTTGTACGCCGAGATGCCCATGTGCGGCACCGACTCGATCGGCTTGCCCGCGCCATCGACGAGGCGGTCGTCCACCGTCATCATCTTGAGGTTGTCGGCCTTGGCCTTGGCGACGATGCCCGGTCCGAGCTTCACGTCGGGCGTGCAGATGATGAAGCCCTGCGCCTTTTGCGCGGCCAGGTTGTCGATCGCGCTCATCACCTTCTCACCCGAGGGCGCGCCGATCTTCACCAGCGTGAAGCCCTTTTCCTTCGCTGCCGTTTCGGCGAACTTCCATTCGTCCTGGAACCACGGCTCTTCGGGCTGCTTCACGAGAAAGCCGATCTTCACCTGGTCTGCGGCCTCGGTCACAGGCGCGTGGCAGATCGCGGCCGTGGTGGCGGCGGCCAGCAGCGTCAGAAAGATGCGTCGTTGCATGTTGTCAGTCTCCTGTCTTCTTTAGTCACGGGAAGGGTATCGGCCGCCTCTTCTTTTACCCGCCCAGGCGCGCGGCCAGCGCTTCGGCGGATTCCTGCGCATTCGTTCCAACCTCGTGTTCCTTCGTGCTGCGAATGACTTTTCCGGCGCGCCTATTCGTGATGGAGCGCCGTGCGGCCGCCGTCTATCGTGATACAGCTCGCGTTGATGAACGGGGCTTCGTCCGAGGCGAGGAACACCGCCGTCATCGCGACTTCCTCCGGGCGGCCAATGCGTTTCATCGGCGGCAACTCGAGCGTGGCCTTGCGCGCCGCCTCCGGGTCGGGCTGCGCGTTCCACCAGTCGTGCGTGAGCTGCGTTTCTATGTAGCCCGGCGCAATGGCGTTCACGCGCACGTTCTTCGGCGCGTACTCGATACCGAGCGCACGCGTGAGTCCGATTACGCCGTGCTTGGCCACCGGGTACGGGAAGCAGCCCGGAATGATCTGGAACGCGTGCGTCGAGGCGATGTTGATGATGCTGCCCGCACGGCGCTCGACCATGCCCGGCAGCACCGCGCGGCAGCCGTTCCACACGCCGTCCAGATCGACGGCGAAGCAGCGGCGCCAGTCCTCGTCGGTCATCGTGAGCGGGTCGGCGAACACGTTGATGCCGGCGTTGTTGACGAGCACGTCGACCGGGCCGAACGCGCGTTGCGCTTCTGCCACGGCGGCGCGCACCGAGGCGGCCTGCGTCACGTCGGTTTGCACGGCGAGCGTTCGCGCGCCTTCGCACGCGCTCGCAATGTCGCGCGCCGTCGCAGCGGCCGACGCGCCGTCCAGCTCCGCGAGCACGACGGCGGCGCCCTCGGCCGCGAACGCGCGCGCAATCGCCGCGCCGATGCCGCGTCCGGCGCCGGTGACGAGCGTGACCTTGCCCGCGAGGCGATTCACTTTTGCGCTCCTTGCACCGCTTTCCAGCCTGCGATGAAGGCCAGCGCGTTCGCGTGCGTGGCCGCCGCGTCCTGGCCCGGCTTGTAGAGCGCGGAGCCGAGGCCGAAGCCGCTCGCGCCCGCGGCCAGCTGCGGGCCCATGTTGTCGGGCTTCACGCCGCCCACGGGCAGCAGGGGCACGACAGGCGGAATCACGGCGCGCCATGCCTTCGTCACGGCCGGGCCGAGCTGCTCGGCGGGGAACATCTTGAGCGCGTCGGCGCCGTGCCTGAGCGCCGCGAACGCTTCGGTCGGCGTGGCGACGCCGGGCACGCAGGCGAGGCCCTGGCGCTTCGCGGCGAGGATCACGTCGGCATCGGCGTGCGGCATCACGATCAGTTCGCCGCCCGCTTCCCGCACGTCGCGCACGCGCGCAGCGGTGAGCACGGTGCCCGCGCCGATCATCGCGTCGTCGGGCAGCGTCTCGCGCAACGCCGCGATGCTGTCGAGCGGCTGCGGCGAATTGAGCGGCACCTCGATGATCCGGAAGCCCGCTTCATAGAGCGCGCGGCCATGCTCTGCGGCCTCGGCGGGCTGGATGCCGCGCACGATCGCGACCATGCCGCAGGCGCCGAACGCAGCGACGAAGCCGGCGTGTGGCGTGTACGGGGCGGGCAGATTCAGTTCGGGTTCCATGTCGGCTTCCTGTCGGCTTCCTGTTTGCTGGCTTCGTGTCTGGTTCGGTTCAGCGGGTTCGCGGCGGTTTCGTCGCATGGGTTTCGCAGCGGGTTCGCCTCGTCGGCACTCGATTAGCGCGGCGTGACGAGCCCTGCCTGCACGGCGATGCGCCAAAGCCCATGTTCGGTCGCCTGACGCACGAGATGCGCGCCGCTGCACCCGAACGCGGCGAGCGCCATGCGGTAACGCTCGCACAGCGCCTCGGCGCCGATCAGCTGCGGCGCGCAGCCGGCGAGCGCCACGTCGCGCCGCGCCAGCGCCGCTTCGAGGCCCGCCAGCTCGTGTCCGATCACGAGGCCCGAGAGATAGTCGGGCTGCTCGTCGGCGGCGAGCTGGGCCGTGAGGCCGAGCGTGCGCGTGCTGAACGCGGTCGCCAGCAGTCCCACGCAGCCCTGCTCGCGCGCCACGCTCACGCCGCGCAGGAACGCTGCGGTGTCCGGCTCGACGGGATGCTTCATCGTGCGGCCGAGGATCGTATGGGCGCACAGCGCCGCGTAGACCTCGCCCGTCATGAAGGTATAGAAGCGCGCAATGCGCTCGCCCTCCACCACCACCCATTTCGCGTGCGTGCCCGGCAGTCCGACGAGCGCCGTTTGCGGCCCGCCTTCGTCGCCCGATGCCCCAAGCGCGCCAAAAATCTGCGTTTCCTCGCCGCGCATCACGTTGGGCAGCGCACCCGGCTCCAGCACGCCCGGCACCACGGCGACTTCGGCGCCGCACGCGGCGCGCACGCGCACGATTCCGGCCACCAGCGCCTGGGCGCTCGCGGGCGTTTCGACATAGGGCGCCTGCACCCAGCCCTGGGCGCTGCCGACCATCCCCGCGGCCAGCACCGGCAGCGAGGGCGCTTGCGCGAGCCACACGCCGCACGCTTCGTCGAAGGCGGCGTCGAAGCCGCCTTCTTCGGCGGGCACGGGCAGGTTCATGATCCCCGCCGTCGAAACGCGCGTGGCGATCACCTCGCCCGCCGCATCGAACAGGTACGCGCGCAGCGAGGTCGTGCCCCAGTCGAGCGCGATGAGCGCGGCATTGCGAGCGCTCGCGCCGTCGCCGGCGTCGATGGCCGCGCCGCTTGCAGACTTCTCGCGTGCTTTCATCGGCGAATCCTGCGCGCGGCGGGCTGCGGCGCGCGCCAGCCCAGTTCCTGCGAAATCGCACGCGCCTCGCGCTGCACGACTGGAATCAGTTCGTCCATGCGCTCGAGCGGCATGTAGGGAATCGTGCTCGCCACCGAAAGCGCCGCCACGATCGCACCCGAAGCGTCGCGCACCGGCGCCGCGACGCAGCGGATCGAAATTTCGTTCTCCTCCAGATCGAACGTGTACCCGCCCGCGGAGTAAGTCGCCATGCGCTTGAGGAAGGTCTCGGGTTCGAGGCTGTGATCGGGACGGAAGCTCACGCCCGCGAGCGCGCGGCGCGACGCGTCGAACAGGTCGCGCCACGATTGCGGCGCGAGGTCGAGCATCATCGCCTTGCCGATGCCCGTGGACGCGAGCGGCATGCGGTGCCCCACGCGCGAGCGCATTTCGAGGCCTCGCTGGCCGGGAATCTTGTCGATGTACAGCACGTCGTCGCCGTCGCGCACGCCGAGGTGGATCGTGTCGAGCGTTTCGTCGGCGAGCGCCTGCAGATGCGCTCGGGCAACGGCCGTGAGCGGCATCTGCTCGAGCGCGATGGTGCCGAGTTCGATGAGCTTCGGCCCGAGCAGGTAGCCGCCCTGCACCTGGCGCAGGTAGCGCGCCTGCACGAGGCTCGAAACCAGGCGGTGGGTGGTGCTGCGCGTCGTGCCGAGCACCGCGCCGAACGAGCGCAGGTCGCGCACGCCGGCGGCGGCCGCTTCGAGGATTGCGAGGCCGCGCAGGAGCGTCTGGGTGCCGGCCTGCTGCATCGAGCCGTCGAGCAACGTGCTCGCGACGCCGATTTCATCGGCGGCGGGACGGGCTTTCGGTTGCGCTGGCGCGGAGGCGGTTGCCGCGGCGTTTTGCACGGGCGCGGCCTCGTCGGGAAGGTTCGCGGCGAGAGCGGAAGACATCGCTTTGTTCATGGCGAGGGCGATGAAGGGAGACGATCGAAAGGCGCGTGCCGTCAGGCGGCGCGCGAACCGTGCTTCGGGAGACGGCCTGGCGCGCGGGCAGCCGGGGCTCGGACAGGTAGCGGCGGGCGGCGCGTGGCCGCGCAAAGCGCTGGCTGAAGCATGGCGAATGTCTCCTTTGCGGTCCGGTTCGCTCCGCGCCTTGCGCGTGCCCCGGATTTGTCTGGGTCTGCCGACAGTGCCTGTCGGATGGCTGGATTGTAGGCAGGTTTTTTCGAGTTCTCCAATATGTGATTGGGTCGCTCATATATTGGGAAATTTGGCGAAACGGCCGCCCTCTGTCGAAACGGCTAACGAGGGACAGAACCTGCTTCCGTGACGGCCACACGCAAGAAAAAACGGCTGCCGGATAACTCCGGCAGCCGCTTCCTGTCACGCCGCGCGCAATTGCGCCGCGCCGTTACTTCCCGGCCGGCGCCTTGTAGGCCACGCAATCGATTTCGACCTTGCAGTCCACCACCATGCTCGACTGCACGCAGGCGCGTGCCGGCGGATGCTCGCCGAAATACTCGCGGAACACCTTGTTGAACGAGGTGAAGTCGCGCGCGTCGTCGAGCCATACGCCGCAGCGCACCACGTGCTCCGCGCCATAGCCCGCTTCCTTGAGGATCGCGAAAAGATTCTGGATGGCCTTGTGCGACTGCTCGACGATGCCGCCGTTGATCACCTCGCCGCCTTCCATCGGCGTCTGGCCCGAGACGTACAGCCAGCCGTCGGCTTCCACGGCGCGCGCGAACGGCAGATGTTGTCCGCCCTGGCCCTTGCCGCCTTCCGCTCCAATTCGTTTCATCGTTTGCTCCTTTGAGATCGTGCGGCGCGCGCAACTTGTTGGGCCGCGTGCGCCGGGGGTCGAAATTCGATAGATAAAGCCTGCTTAAAAGGCGTTCGCCTCGGCCTGCGCCTCGCGTTTGCCGCGCGCGACGAAGTGGCCCGCGCGTTCGCCCGTGGGTTGCCCGTCGCGGTACGAGAGCACGCCGTTCACCCATACCGCGTCGATGCCTTCGGCCACCTGCTGCGGCTTGTCGAAGGTCGCCGCGTCGCGCACCTTCGCGGGGTCGAACAACACGAGGTCGGCATGCCAGCCCACGTGCACCTCGCCGCGCTGCGAAAGACCGAAGCGCCGCGCCGAAAGGCCCGTCATCTTGCGCACCGCCTCTTCGAGCGGCAGCAAGGCCGCGTCGCGCGCGTAGTGCCCGAGCACGCGCGGAAATGCGCCCCACAGGCGCGGATGCGGCAGCGGATCGTTGGGCAGTCCATCCGAGCCGACCATCGTGGCCGGATGCGAAAGAATGCGGCGCACGTCGTCTTCGGACATGTTGTGGTACACGGCGCCCGCCGGCTGCAGACGCTTGCCCGCTTCCTGCTGCGACACGCCCCACTCGGCCGCGATGTCCTTGATGAGCTTGCCTGCCTGCTCCGGGTGCGGCGTGGACCACGTGATCGTGATGTCGATGTCGCCCGTCACCTGCTTGAGATCCAAAGTGGAAGAGCTGCGGCTATACGGATAGCAGTCGCAGCCGACCGGCTGATACTTGCGCGCGCTTTCGAGCGACGCGAGCACCTCCGCGCTGCGCCCCCAGTTGGACGGGCCCGCGCACTTCAAATGCGAGATCACCACCGGCACACGCGCCTGCTGGCCGATGTGGTAGGCCTCGTTCATCGCCTCGAGAATCGCGTCGAACTCCGTGCGCATGTGCGTCGTGTAGAGCGCGCCGGCGGCGGCGAGCGGCTGGGCGAGCGAGGCGACCTCTTCGGTCGAAGCCTCGAACGCCGAGCCGTATGCGAGGCCCGTGGAAAGGCCGAGCGCGCCGTGCGCGAGCGCGTCTTCGAGCTGCGCGCGCATGGCCGCGATCTCGTCGCCGGTGGCGGCGCGCTTCAAGTCGTTCATGTGGTTGTTGCGCAGCGCCGTATGGCCGATCAGCGCGCCCACGTTCACGGCGGGCCGCGCCGCGTTGACCGCGTCGACGTACGCGGCGAAGGTCGGATAGCTGAACGCATCGCGTTCGCCGAGCAGGTTCATCGGGTCGGGGGGATCGCCCTTGAGCGTCACCGGCGAGGCGCTGATCCCGCAGTTGCCGACCACCACCGTCGTCACCCCCTGGCTGATCTTGGGCAGCATCTGCGGCGCGCGGATCACGTGCGTGTCGTCGTGCGTATGGACGTCGATGAAACCCGGCGCGAGCGCGCGGGCGTTGGCCTCGATCACCGCTTCCGCGAGCCAGTTCGACAGGTTGCCGATCGCGACGATGCGGCCGTCGCGCAGCGCCACGTCGCGCTCGACGGGCGGCGCTCCGGTGCCATCGTAAAGCATGGCGCCGACGATCAGCGTGTCGGCGGCTTCGGGGTGCGAATGCATACGCGTCTCCTCAGAATAGCTCTCGGTTCGACGCTCAGTCACCGAGCGGCTGGCGTTCGCCACCGCCCCGATGCGCGTCCAGCGTGTGCTTCATGCGGCGCAGCAGCTCGCGGCTTGCTTCGGGTTGCGCGAGCGCCAGCTCGGTCACGAGTACGTCGAGTGCCATCATCATCGCGTAACGCGACGACGACGGCTTGTAGATGAAATCGGTCTCGCTCGCGACGATCGGCACGAGCCAGTCGGCGAGCGCGGCGAGCGGCGAGGCTGGCGCGGTGAGCGCGACGAGCTTCGCGCCGTAGTCGCGCGCGATGCGGCACGCGTCGACGAGTTCGGGCACGCGCCCTGTTACGGAAAGCGCGAGCACCACGTCATCGGACGACAGGGTGCTCGCCACCATGCGCTGCAGCAGGCTATCCTGGTACGACGCCACCGGACGGCCCAGGCGCACGAGGCGAAAGCGCATTTCGTCGGCGAGCGCGCTCGAGCCGCCGCCCATGCCGAACACGTAGATCATGCGCGCCTGCGCCAGCGTCGCGGCGGCCTGCGCAAACGGCGCCTGGCACAGCAGTTCGTGATTGCGCGCGAGCGCCGTGTGAATTTCGTCGTAGACGCGCGTGGCGAGCGGTTCGGCTTCGGCAGCGGCATCGGCGGCACGCAGCTTGCCCGCGCCTTCGGAAGCGCCGTCGGCCCCGCCGCGCAGGAAGCGCTCGCCCACGGCGGCTGCCTGAGCGAGCCGCAGCTTGAGTTCGCGCACGTCCTGACAGCCCACCGCCTTCGCAAAGCGCGTAACGGAGGCGATGCTCACGCCCGCGCGCTGCGCCAGCTCGCCGATGCTCGCGCGCGCGGCGCTGGCAAGATCGTCGAGAATGAGCGCGGCCACGTCGCGCTCGGCCGGACGCAGTTCGGGCACGCATTGCGCAATACGCGCGACGATGTCGAAGCGGGCCGGATCGGCGGCAGTGTGCATGACAGGGAGTCTGTTAATAAATAACAATTCACGAAGCGATGTTACTTTGTGTACTATCTTCGAGTCAACGCCGGCACCTGAGACTCCGGCGGAGCTGGGACGCATGAAGCATATGGAGCGAAGGGAAATGAAAGTTACAAACTATCAGAGTGCAACGATCGACCCGAACAGCAAGGGCCTTGGCAACGTACCCGGTGCGAGCGTGCCGCTCGGGGACGCCGGGCGGCTCGAATGGAATTTACTCGAAGAGGACGTGAGCCTGCCCGCTGCGGTGCTGTATGCCGAGCGCGTCGAGCACAACCTCAAATGGATGCAGGACTTCGTCACGCGCTATGGCGTGAAGCTCGCGCCGCACGGCAAGACGACGATGGCGCCGCAGCTCTTTCGCCGCCAGATCGAAACCGGCGCGTGGGGCATCACGCTCGCCACGGCGCACCAGACGCGCGCCGCCTACCGCGGCGGCATCTCGCGCGTGCTGATGGCGAACCAGCTCGTGGGCCGCCGCAACATGGCGATCATCGCCGAGTTGCTCAGCGACGCGAGCTTCGAGTTCTTCTGCCTCGTCGACTCGGTGGAAGGCGTGGAGCACCTGGGCGAGTTTTTCCGCGCGTCGGGCCGCACGCTGCAGGTGCTGCTCGAACTGGGCGTGCCGCGCGGCCGCACTGGCGTGCGCGACACCGACACGCGCAATGCCGTGCTCGCGGCGATCGCGCGCTATCCCGACTCGCTCAAGCTGGCGGGCGTGGAAATCTACGAGGGCATCCTCAAGGAAGAAAGCGAAGTGCGCACCTTCCTGCGCGACGCGCTGAACGTCACCCAGGAACTGGCCGCCGCCGGCCGCTTCGCGCGTACGCCCGCGCTGCTTTCGGGCGCGGGCTCGGCGTGGTACGACATCGTCGCGCAAGAGTTCGCGCCGGCCACGCAGGCGGGCGCAATCGACGTGGTGCTGCGCCCCGGCTGCTACGTGACGCACGACGTGGGCGTCTACAAGCAGGCTCAGTCGCAGATCCTCACGCGCAACCCCGTGGCGCGCGAGATGGGCGTGGCGCTGCTGCCCGCGCTGCAGCTCTGGGCCTATGTGCAGTCGATTCCGGAGCCGGGCCGCGCCATCATCGGCTTCGGCAAGCGCGACGCCGCGTTCGACGCGGGCTTTCCGGAGCCGTCGCGCCACTATCGCCCCGCGAACGGCGGCGCGCCGCGCGAAGTGGCGGCAAGCGAAGGCTGGGAGGTGTTCCAGATGATGGATCAGCACGCCTACCTGAAGATTCCGGCGGGCGCGGACCTCAAGGTCGGCGACATGATCGCGTTCGACATCTCGCACCCCTGCCTCACGTTCGACAAGTGGCGTCAGGTGCTGATGGTCGACGCGAAATATCGCGTGACGGAAGTGATCGAGACGTTCTTCTGAGCGCGGCGCCTCGTTGAAAACGGCGCTGCGGGCTCAGCCCGCTTCGGGCCCGGCCTCTTGGGCCTGCGCGAGCGCAGCCCCCGCCGCGGCTGCCTCGCCGATGCGCGCCTCCATCAGCCCCAACGCGCCCGATAGCGCCGAGAGCGCATCGTCGGGCAGCGACATCGTCACGTTCAGGAACGCGGTGCGGCGCGGCAGGCCCTCTTCGGTCACGGCGCGGCCGGCGTCGGTCAGCGTCACGTTGGTGATGCGGTTGTCGCGCTCGTCGGCACGGCGCGCGATCCAGCCGAGCGACTCCAGCGCCTTCAACTGGCGCGTGAGCGCGCCCGGGTCCACGCGCAGCCGCTCGACGAGCCGCTTTTGCGACGACTCGCCGTCCTGCTCGTAAAGCGCGAGCAGAATGCGCCAGCGCGGCAGCGGATGGCCGACCTGCGCCTCGAACGCCGACATGAACGCCCGGTAGGTCCGTCCAAACTGCTGCATGATGGCGATGCGATCCTGAATTTCCATGCTGTGTTTTCCTGCCGGCCTCATTGCCGCGCGTTTGCCGGTGCCCGTGGTGTCCGGCCGGTATCCGTGCCGGTGCCCGCCAGGGGCGCAACGCCTCAATCCGCGTGAATCACGGGTTCCACCTTGCGCTGCAGCCTGACCGGCGGCACGCGCCGGGTTTGCCAGATCGACACCACCGCGATCGCCGCCGCCACGGCAATGCCCAGGTGAATCGCGCCCACGAGCGCCTCGCGCGCGGCTTCGAGCAGCGGCGCGCCATTATGCCCGGCGTGCGCGAGATCGGCGATAAGCGTTGCCTGCGCGTCGCGGTTGATGAGGATCTGCGGGTCGGCGAGCTGCGGCAGCCAGTGCGTGGCGTGATCGGCGTCCAGCGCGCGTTGCACGCCGCTCGAATAGAGCTGCGTGACCATCGTGCCGGTGAGCGCCGTGCCGATCATGCCGCCGATCATCCGCAGCGACTGCAACAGCGCGGTGGCGATGCCCAGATGCTCGCGCCCCGCCGTTTGCTGCGCGAACACGGTGAGGTTCGGCATGACAAAGCCAAGGCCGATGCCAGCCAGGATCATGAGCGCCATGAGCAGGCCGCGCGGCGTGTTGCGCGTGGCGAGCGCCACGGCAAGGCACGCTGCCGCGATCATCGCGAAACCGATGTAAAGCATCAGATTCGGATGGCGGATGCGTGAGACGATGCGTCCGTTCGCGATACTGCCTATCGTGATGAACACCACGAGCGGGGTGATGACGACGCCCGCTTCCTTCGGCGTCATGCCGAAGCCGCCCTGGAACAGGAGCGGCGCGTAGAACAGCAGCGAAAACATTGTGAAGCCGCCCAGCACGGCGAGCGTGAAGAGCGCGTTCAGGCTCGCGTTGCGGAACATGTCGACGGGCAGGATGGCCTGCGGGCAGCGCCGCTCCCATTGCCAGAGCGCCCAGCCGGCCGCCAGCGCGAGGGCGAGCAGGCCGATGGCCGAAGCGGTGAAACCGCGCCCCGGCAGACGTTCCACGAAAAGCTGCAGGCTGCCGAGCGCGACCGCGATGAGGAGCGCGCCCGGCCAGTCGAGCCGCATGCGCGCCTCGTGCGCGACATGGCGCAGATGCGGCAGATACTTCCAGACGAAAAACAGCGAAAGCAGGCCAACGGGCAGATTCACGTAAAACACGGAACGCCAGCCGTAGTACTGCGTGAGAAAGCCGCCGAGCGACGGCCCGACCGCATTGGCGATACCGAATGCGGAACTCATGAGTACCTGCCAGCGCAGGCGCACGACCGAATCGGGGAAGAGATCGGGAATGCACGCGAACGCCGTGCCGACCAGCATGCCGCCGCCGATGCCTTGCAAGCCGCGCGCGATCACGAGGAACAGCATGCTGTTGGCCGCGCCGCACAGCACGGAAGCACCGGTGAAGACGACAATCGACGCGATCACGAACGGCTTGCGCCCGTAATAGTCGCCGAGCCGCCCAAAAATGGGGACGGTGATGACCGAGGTGAGCAGATAGGACGTGGCGACCCACGCGTAAAGCTCGAAGCCGCGCAGTTCGGCGACGATGGTCGGCAGCGCAGTGCCAACGACGGTCTGGTCGAGCGCAACGAGCATCGTCACGAACGAGACGCCGAGCATCGCGAGCAGCGACTCCCGGAACGGCAGAACCTGCCCGCTCGAATGGTGGGCGGCGGTATGAACGGCCATTTTTTGATCCAGCAACAGTTGACGCGTCAAAGATTGGTCATCATAGCACGGTCCGATCCACTACACTGGCGTGTCTGACGGCGGCGATGCCTTCGCCGTTGCCGACAATCCGGGAGCGCAATGGAACCCACGACCGACCCCACCGCCGCCGATCCGGCCCGCGCGGGCGCCGCCGCGACCTTCACCGAGGCCGATCTCGACGCGCTGCGGCGCGCCCGGCATCAGCTCGAAACGCCGCCGCTCGGCATGAAGCTCGCAGCGATCGTGGGGGCGCCGGTGGAAAAGCTGATCGCACGGCTGCCTGGCGTCGCGAACGACAAGGTCATCGACGCGACGCAAGCCGCGCTGCGCAAGTGTCTGGGGCTCGCATTGAAGACGCTGGGCCGGCAAGGCGCCCTCGTCACCGACGCATCGCGTACGAGCGCGAAGCCGAGCAACCTGCTGCACAAGTTCGCGGTGGCGACCACGGGCGCGGCAGGCGGCGCGTTCGGCCTTTTCGCGCTGCCGGTCGAGTTGCCCGTCACGACCACGCTGATGTTTCGCTCGATTTGCGACATCGCGCGCAGCGAAGGCGAAGATCTGGCGAGCGCCGACACGCAGCTGCAATGTCTGACTGTGTTCGGCATGGGGGGCCGCTCGGCCGCCGACGACGAAGCCGACTTCGGCTATTTCATCGTGCGCGGCGCACTCGCGAAGGCGGTCTCGGCGGCATCTTCGGAAATGGCGACGAAGGGCTTCGCCGCGCACGGCTCGACCGCGCTCCTCAAGCTCATGCAGACCGTGGCCGCGCGCTTCTCCGTGCAGGTGAGCGAGCAGGTCGCGGCGAAATCGATACCGGCCATCGGCGCGGTGCTCGGCGCCATGGTCAACACCGTGTTCATCGACCATTTCCAGCAAGTGGCGCATGGCCACTTCACCGTGCGCCGGCTCGAGCGCCGCTACGGCGAAGCCGCCGTGCACGCGGCCTATGACGCGATCGACGTCTCGCTCGATTGAGGCGGCTGCGGTTTCTCGTCGCCGCGTGCCGGCGCAGGGGTCACGCGGCGCACGAAGCTCGCGGCGACGTCGAGCGTGCGGCGCGCTTCGGGCATGAACGGCGCATAGATCGGCCAGATATGCGGCATGCCGGCGGCAACCTCGCACGCCACCGCCACGCCGGCGGCGCGCGCACGCTCGGCGACGCGGCGCGTGTCGTCGAGCAGCGTTTCGGAACTGCCCACGAAGAGGCTTAGCGGCGGCAAGCCGCGAAAGTCGGCATAAAGCGGCGACACGTAGGGATCGGTCGCACTGGCCGAGCCGAGGTAAAACGGCGCGATGCGCGCGAATACCTCGCCGCTGAACATGGGATCGCGCCCGTCGTTCTCGCGTATCGAAGCGCCCGTCGCCGCAAGATCGGTCCACGGTGAAAAGAGCACGGCGCCGGCGGGAAGTGCGTCGCCTGCGTCGCGCAAGGCAACGAGCGTCGCCAGCGCGAGCCCGCCGCCCGCCGAATCGCCGCCAATCACGATCGAGCCGGGCAGCGTTCCTTGCGTCAGCAAATGGCGGTACGCGGCCAACGCATCCTCGAGCGCGGCGGGAAACGGATGCTCGGGCGCGAGGCGATAGTCGAGGGAGAAGACGTCGGCGTCAGCACGCTTGCCCAGACCAAACGAAATCGCGCGCTGCGAACGCGGCGAGCAGAAGTAATACCCGCCGCCATGCAGATAAAGGAGCGTGCGCGGCGCGGGCGAGCGCTCGCGGATGAGCCACTCGCCGCGCATCGGGACATCGGAGGCGCCGTACTGCTCGCGCAAGCGCCAGCCGTCCGGCACGCCCGGCGTCCAGATGCGCCTCGCCGTCAGCATGCGCACGCGCGCGACGTTGATCGACTTGCGCGTTTGCGGCAGAAAAGTGCGGCGCAAGAACCTGCAGATCAGCCTGCTTTGCCAGCTCATCGGCTCAGCCCTCCGCGGCACTCAAAACGGGCTCAGGCAACACTCGACGGCGCTCGATCGATAACGTCCCGCAATCGGACTTCGATCGCGGGAACGCGCGGCGCGCACCGTACGACGAATGAGGCGAACGATCGAGAGCCGGTCAATTGGCGGGCAGCACCTGGCCGCGAATCTCGCCTGAGGGGTTCTGCGCCGTATGAATGTTGAAGTACCACTGGCCGCCCATGAGCTGGGTGACCTGCTGCTCGTTGAGCGTGGCGGAACCCTTGATCGGACTTGCCAGTTCGCCCTTCGGAATCGGTACCTGCACGCCAGCGTTCTGTCCGACCGGCGCGGGGCCGTGGAAGTGCGCGGCCGCCGCCGGGCCGGAGAGGCCTTCGTAGGTGACCGTCCACTTCAGCGTTTTCGCGGACGTGTCGAAGGTGGCGTTGAGCATGCCGTGGCCCTGGCTCACGCGCGGCGGGACTTCGCTGGATGGTTCGAGATCGGCCTTGAGCGCAACCGTATCGGCATACGCGGCGCTGGAGGCGAGGACACACAGCGCGAGAGCGAGCTGCAGCGGACGAAGCAAATTCATGGAATTTCTCCTGTTTTTGTGGCGCGTTGCACCAGAAGGCGCAAATCCGCGCTCTCACATGCTAGAGCAAATCCGCCGGGCGCGTCTGCTGCGCCGATGTCGGCCCAACGTAAGCTGCTTGCAATAAAAGCGGCGCCCTTCAACCCAGGGACTTCCTTCCCGCCATCCAGGCGTTCTGACCAGCGCCCCACGTGCCGACCCCTTCGGGGTGGGTGGATGCATCACCGAATTGATTTGCATAACGAAGTTTATGACCACCCTCTTCTGACAAATGATCCGCCGTCCCGCCCGCCTCACAGCAGGGGCGATTACCACCACTTCCGGTAACAGTTAATTGATCGAAATTATCTCGATTTCTCGTCACACGGCGACTAAGCTAGGAACTGCGAGAAGTGACTCTTCATCGAAGGGTCTCCAAGCTTGAACGCGGCTTCGGCCGCGTTTTTTTTCGCCCGCTTTTTGCGCTCGACTTCTCCGCGCCCGTCGATTTCCTGATGTACATCATTCACGCGAGCAGCGCGGCCTGGTGCTCGATTCCGGCAAGCATCGCCTGGCAAGTGTGGATGAGCGTATAACCCTCCTCACGCAGTTGCCCGGCAGTGTGACCATTCATGTGACGGCGAAACGTCTCGAGTTCGGCGAGCAGCGCAGGATACTGCAGCACGCCAACCGCTCCGGCAAACCGGTGATGCCATTCGCGCAGGCCCGCGACGTCGGCTTGTTCGAGGAGCGGCGGCAAGGCGTCCAGGTCGTCGCGCATCGCCGAAACGAACGAGCCGAGCAACGTCTTCACGGTCGCCTCGCCGCCCCAAAGCTGGATCATTTGCGTGAGATCCAGCGGTTCGAACGTCCGGGCGTTTGCAGGCTTTTCCGCGAGCTTTGCGCCGGAACTGCCGCGCTCTTCCGAAGCCGACTCCGAAGCCGGCGACGCGGCTTGCCCCGCCGCCTGCCCCGCCGTTTGCACGTTCGCACCCGCCTCGCGCGCGGCTTCGTCCTGCAGGGTGCGCTGCATACCCTCCATGCCGAACCAGCGCGCGAGATGCTCGCGCAGCGTGGCCACGCGCGTGGGTTTGACGAGGCAATCGTCCATGCCCGCTTCGCTGCACAGACTTACGTTCTCGGGCGCCGTATTGGCCGTGATGCCGAGTATCGGCAAGCGTCGCGCGCCGGGCGTCTTCTGCTCCAATTCGCGTATGCGCCGCGCGAGATCGTAGCCCGATACATTCGGCATATGACAGTCGGTGATCAGGCAGCCGTATTCGCATTCGGCCAGCGCTGAGAGCGCCTTCGCACCGTCGTCGACGACATCGCACGCGAACCCGATCAACGCCAGTTGATGGCGGATCAGTTCCTGATTCACCGGATGATCCTCCGCCACGAGGATGAGGCGGCCAGCAGCGCGTTCCTGCTCGCGGTCGTGCGCTGGAAGTGTCGTCTCGACGTCGGCGGAGGGACGCGACGGGCTGGCAGCCTTGACCGGGAGCCCCGCCAGCGCCATCGCACAAACGGCGCTCAAGGCGCGCCAGGACAACGGGTTGACGCTCACGCGCACACCGTTCCCGGCCACGCGATAACCGCTTGGCTTCGGTTTGTCGGTCAGGCAAAGCACAGGCGCAGCGAGTTTGCCCAACCGCTCGGCCAACGCTTCGGACGCGAACACCAGATCGGCCTTGTCCGCGCTCGCGGCGCGGGCAAGGTCCGCTGGCGCGACGCGGCGCATGTCCATGCCAAGCGCCGAGCCATAGTGCATCAATGCGGCGGCGACGCTCGCGTCCTCGCACGTCACGAGCGCGCGCTTGCCGCGCAGCCCGGCGGCCGTACCGCTGCGCACCTCCACGGGCAATTCGATATGCAGCGTCAGGCGGGTGCCGCGATCCACTTCGCTCTCCAGTTCGAGCGTGCCGCCCATCAGCACGGCGAGCTTGCGGCAGATCGCGAGGCCGAGCCCGGTGCCGCCGAAGCGTCGCGTGGTCGAGGTCTCGGCCTGCACGAACGGCTCGAAGAGCTGCGCCTGCGCTTCGGGCGCAATGCCGATGCCCGTGTCGACCACCGAGATCGACAGCCGCTGGCAGACAGGCGCGCCGTCGCGGGCGCCGACGTCGCGGGCGCGAACGTGCACGCTCACCTCGCCCGCCGGCGTGAACTTGATTGCATTGCCGAGCAGATTGAAGAGGATCTGCCGTAGCCGCACGCTGTCGCCGCGCAACTGCGCCGCGACGTCCGGCTCCACATCCACGCGTACCTTCAGCCCCTTCTCGTGCGCACGCGCGGCCAGCAGCCCGACGGCGTTATCGACGAGTTCGCGCACGTCGAACGGCTGCGAATCGATCACGAGGTGGCCGGCCTGGATCTTCGAGTAGTCGAGCAGATCGTCGAGTATCTGCAGCAGCGCCCCCGCCGATTCCTGCACCATGGCGACCATTTGCGCCTGATCCGGGTTGAGCGGCGTGCGTTCGAGCACCTCGACGAGACCCAGCACGCCGTTCATCGGCGTGCGGATCTCGTGGCTCATCATGGCGAGAAAATCGTCCTTCGCCCGGGAGGCCGCCTCGGCGATGTCGCGGGCGTGCTCGAGTTCGTCTGCGCGTGCGTGCTCGACGTCCGCATCCAGCGCATAGCCGCTCCAGACAATCGCCCCGTCTTCGGCGCGGCGCGGCGCGAACTCCGCACGCACCCACACGAACCCGGCCGCGCCTTGAAAGCGGAATTCGGCGTGCACAGGGATGAACCGGCGCGCGGAGCGTTCGAGCCGCGAGGCGAGGCGTGCGCGATCGTGACGCGCCACCCGCGAGAGATCGACCGAATCCGCGTGGCGCAGCGCCTCGACGGTGTCGCCGAGGAGCCGCTGCGTGTCGCCGCCAATGTACGGAAACGAGTAGCGGCCATCGGGCGAGCGGCGCAACTGGAACACGACCGCGGGCAGCGACCCCGTCACCTCCGAGAGAAGCCGCTCCGATTCGCGTTTGCGCAGCTCGGCGCGGCGAATGTCAGTGACGTCGATCATCGTGCCGAGCACGCAGAACGGCGCGCCCTGCGGGTCGCGGCACAGGCGCGTCCAGAAAATGCCATGACGCGACTCCCCGAGCGCGTTCTCGAAGGTCAGCTCGACACGCTGGCTCTCCCCCTCGACGATCGTGAGCCGGTAGAGATCGTCCATGCGGCGGCTGTTTTCGGGCCCCCATGCCATCACGGCCGAACCCGGGCGCCCGAGCACGCGGGCGCGCGTCAGGCCGGTCGATTCTTCGTAGGCGCGATTGACCGCGAGATAGCGGTTTTCGAGATCCCGTGCACAGAGCGGATACGGGATCATCTCCATCATCGTGTCCTGCAGTTCCACCTGGCGCGCGAGCACCTGCTCCGCGCGCCGCCGCCTGTGCATCTCGCGCTGAAGCAGCACGTAGGCGCGCAGCGTGACGAGCAGCAGCACGCCGAACACGATCAGCAGCGGCAGGAGCCGCAGTGCGTTCACGCTCCAGCCGCTGGCCCGGGTGGAGACGGCAGCGGTCCAGCGATTGCGGATACGCTGCTGCTCGGCGGGTGGCATCGCGTCGAGCGCGCGATTGATGAGCCGCGCGAGCGGGGCAAGGTCGCAGCGCACGGCAAATGCCGTCGAATCGCCGACGCCTGCCGGACCCAGCACCTTCAGCGTGTGGAGATAGGTACCGCTGAGCGGCTCGTCGAGCGCGGCCGCGTTGCCCACCAGCACATCGGCCGCGTGGCGCCCGACCATTGCGAGCCCCGCCTCGAGGCTGGCGGCGCGCACGACCTGCGTAGCCGGCAGTTCCTGCATGACCGGCGCGTGCGGCGCCAGCACGATGCGGCGTCCCGCCAGGTCAGCGAGCGAGCGCGCCAGCGGCTCGTCGCGGCGCCCCACCATGACGAGCGGATGGTGCTCGAACGCTCCCGTGTAGGCGACGCCTGAGCCGAACACGCCATCGCCCACCGAGGTCACGGCGAGCGCGATCTCGCCACGCTGCATGGCGTCCCCGGCGCTCGTCCAGGGAAAAATGGGCACGCGCTCGAAGGTAACGCCGAGGGTACGCCCCAGATAGCCGAGATAGTCGGCGGCCATGCCCGACGGCATACCAGCCTTGTTCGTGAAGCTGAACGGGAGCCAGCTGCCGTCGTAGCCGACCTTCAGCGGCGACAAGGCACGCAGCCACGCGCGCTCGTCGGCGCTCAGGCCGGTGAGCGTGGCCCCGCCGAGCGCTTCGAGCGGCGCCCGCCCCTCCACCACCGCGCCGACGACGCGTTCTCGAGGCGACGTCGGGGCGACCTGCCGCGAGAGCGTGAAGCCCTCGATTGTCCGCTCACACAAAGTCGCAGGGCTCGCCGCCGCAGCAGAAAACGCGAGCATCCATGCGGCTGTGAGCGCGCCGAGGTAGACCGACACGCACGTGAGCCCGCGCGCCCGCCACCATGCAGCCGAGCGCGCGGGAAGACGGAAGATGCGATGAATCCACTTCATCGGCGCACGGCAGGCTGGATTTCAAACACCGTGGCGAGATGACGTGGCGCAAATGCGCGAGCGCCGGCTAACGAAGCGGTGCACCACGCCAGCCGCGGCTCCCCCCAGCAACGGTGGCGCCGTCAGTTCCATGAGGTACACGGCGGCGAGAGCGTAGTCGGCGGGCAAATGATCGCCATAGCCATTGCTGCCGAGGTCGGACGCCGCGACGGAGAAACCCCGGCGCCCGCTCGCCGCGCGCGCGGCGGCGTAGTTCGCCACCGTGAGCGCGAGCCCGAATGCCGCGGCCATTCCGAAAACATGCAAGCCCTGGGAGGGCGGGCTCGTGTTGAGCGCCTTGGCTGCGCGACCCGCGAACATGAGCCACGCGTTGCCTGCACCCTCGACCGCTAAACGCCTACCGAGCTTCATCGTTTCATCTCCACATCCGGACGCCTTCCCGGCCCTGTTCCGACCAGGCCGTCGTTCGTTCGCATTCCCGAGCCGGCAATATCTGACAAGCGATGCGTCGAACTTGGGATTATGGAGAGACAATTCCCGCAATCAGATAGGAGAACTCCTAAAACACTGGGCGCCTTGCGCAAGACAAAGCGAGAGAATATCCGCCGAACGCAGGAATAGAGGGGGGACGCGCACCGCCTGGCGATGAATCAGATCAGGCCTATCTGCGCAGCGAAGTCGCTCAGATCGCGCTCCGTGACGAGCCCCAGCTTGCGCATCGTGCTGCGCTTTTGCGCGCTGATCGTTTTGCCGCTGCGCTGAAACCGCTGCGCGATCTGGCGCACCGACATACCCTGCGCGTAAAGCTGGAAGACCTCCCATTCGCGCGCGCTCGGCACGCCCGAGCAGGGGGCGCACGCGGCGCCGGCGCGCGCGAGCGTTGCGCGTGCGTGGCCCGAGAGAAACGGCGTGTGCTCGCGGGCGGCGGCAACGGCGAGCAGGAGATCGTGCGCAACGTCGCGCTTGTCGACGATGACGTTCAGGCCGTGATGCATCAGGCCCGTCAGAACGGGCGGCGTCGACACCATGCTCAGGACGACGACAGCAGGCGCGCCTCGTGTTTGCTCGAGGCGCCGCAGCAGGGTGAGGGAGCCATATTCGCCGTCCAGACCCGGCATGCAGAGATCGGAAATGACCACGTCGCAGTCGGTCATATCGAGCAGCGTGGCAAGCTCGAGCGTGTTGTCGGCTTCGCCGACGACGAGCGCTCGATCCGTCGCGTGCAGCAGATTCGCCACACCGAGCCGGATGCATGCGTGATCGTCGGCAACGATCACGCGCAACGGTGCCGCAAGTTCGGCCGCATCCGTCATGTTGCGCGCCACGAGGCAGGTGCACGGTTCGTCATGGCCGCGCATGACGAACCCGGAAGCGCTTGCCGCTGCGGCGTGATCCGGCAGCGATGAGGGAAGCAGGTTCATAACAGTCCGTACGCCCTGACGTAGGCGAAGAGTCCCGCGTCGTTGCTCACGCCGAGCTTCACCATCGCGTCACGCTTCTGGCAGCTTACCGTGCGCACGTCGCGGCCGAAGGCGCGCGCAATTTCCGTGATCGAACTGCCGCTCGCGAACTTGCGAACCACCTCCGATTCGCGCGGCGTCAAGCGCGGCAAACACAGGTCGGACGGTCCGGAGGCGGCCGCAAGTTCGCGCTCGATGGCCGGGCTGAGATGGGCTAGACCCTGGGCAGCGCCGCGCACGATAGCGGCGAGATCGTCCATTGGCTCGGTTTTGCGCAACAGGGCGACCACGCCCGCGTGCGCCACCGCGCGCAGGAGGACGGCGTTCGCAACGCCGGTCAGCACGACCACCGGGATATGCGGCCAGTCGCGGCGCAAACGCCGCACGAGCTGCAGACCGTCGGCGGCTTCGCCGGAAGCAGACGGCATATTGAGATCAGTGACCAGGACGTCGCACGCGACGGTTTCGAGCGTCTGCAATAACTCGCGCGCGCCGCACGCTTGCCCCACGACCTCGATATCGTCTGCCGCGAGAAGCGCCGAGCGAACGCCAAGCAAAACGAATGGGTGATCGTCGGCGAGGACAACACGTAGCTTCATACTGAATTTCCTCCGAGTGGGTTTGCGTGGCTGCGATGCGCCGCGTGAGCGCATCGGTAACCCGCAACATCAGTCAGGTCGTTCATCTGACCATTGAAAGGCCGCCGTCGAAATCGGAGATTTCCGAAACGTTAAATATGGCTAATGTTGTGCGTGCGCACGAGTCAAACCGCAGCACGCGCGCGAGCGCGCTGTCGACTCTCGCCAGTGCGGCCGGCATCGCTGCGCTCGCGCGGCGCCGCAAATGCGGGCCATGCCAGGGCGGCGCAAAGCGCGGCCGCCGCCCAGACCGCAGGCCACCCGAACCACGACAACAGCAGCGGGAGCGCCGAAGGCGCGACGAAGAACGCCACGAATGCGCCGGTGTTGCCCATGGCGAGCGCGGTTCCCACACGACCGTTGCCCGCGAGCAGCGCGAGTTCGGTGAAGGCCACGCCATGCCAGGCGGAAGCGGCGATACCGCCAGCCACGATCACCACGGCGAGCAGCGTGACGAACGCCGTGTTTGCGCGATGCGCTGGCGACGCAAACGCCGTCAACACCGCAAGCACGACGAACAGCGCGACGGTGAGCCCCGCGCAGCCGCGCAACCAGGTACGCCGGTCGCCATGCCGGTCTGTCCAACGGCCGCCGTACACGCGCATGAACGCCGCACCGCCCTGCACGGCCGCAAGCGTCGCGCTGACTGCCGCCGTACCCGCATGGCCGACGTCATGCAGGAAAATGCTCGCGAACGAGAGCACGGCCACCTGGGGCATGCACAGCACGCCAATGCCCGTCACCATGCGCCATACGGTGACGCTGCGCAGCGGTGAGACGGCGCCGTGTGCCTGCGCGTCCGCTTCGTGAACGACAAGCGGCGCATGTGCGGCGTCCTGTTCGTGCGCGGGGTCGTGCAACCAGATGATCGTCAGCACGGCGGAGACCACACACATCGCAGCCAGTACGCCGTAGACGGCGGCGAATCCCGCATGCCCTGCGAGCGCAGGCAGCACGAGCGCGCCAAGCCCGCCGCCGGCCGGCACGGCGGTTTGCCGGATGCTCATCGCAAGGCCGCGCTCGTGGGTAGCGAACCACGCCATCACGGCGCGCCCGCTCGAGCCGTTCACGCTTGCGCCAAGCAGGCCGAGCGCGAGCAGGCCAACCGCGAGCCCCGTCGCACCGGGCGTGTACGCGCCCGCCGGTGCGCCCCGGAGCGCCATCGCAACGAGTGCGAGCGCCGTAGTGGAGAGCCCGGTGAGCAGCACACGGCGGTCGCCCCAGCGATCCGTCAGGAGTCCCCATGGAAGCTCGCCTAGCACGATGCCAAGTCCCAGCATGCCGAGCACGACACCCAGTTCGCCCGTGCCGATACGGTAATGCAACCGGATCAACACACCCGTTGCAGGGATGCCGCCGAGCGCGGCCGCGAAGCTGGCGTTGGCCGCCACGCCCACCGCCAGCACTTTCCAGCGGTGTGCCGCGCCCCGCGTTGTACTGCGTCCCATGATGACCTCCAGAAAACGGTTGACCGAGGGCATCGTAGAGGCGCAGCATCTATCGGGAAATCGGGAAATTCCAATTTATATATTCGGAATTTCCGAATCATGAAATGACACGGCACGCACCGGATCAAGCTGAACCATGAACGCACGCGGTTTCGATCTCGCGCAGTTGCGCACGTTTATCGCCGTAACGGAAGCGGGCAGTGTCTCCGCGGGCGCGGAGCACGTGTTCCTCTCGCAGTCGTCGGTGAGCGAGCAGCTCAAGAAGCTCGAGGAACGCGTCGGCCAGCCGCTTTTCGTGCGCAGCAAGCAAGGGATGTCGGCCACGCCCGCCGGCGTGAAGCTGCTCGACCACGCGCGCCGCATCGTCGCGCTTTGCGACGCTGCCTTCGACGACATGCTCGGCCGCACGCTCGACGGCGAAGTGCGCATTGCGATCACGGACTATTACCGGCCTCACGACGTCGCCGAGATCATCCGGCGCTTCGCGAACCAGCATCCGCGCCTGCGTCTGCATGTGACCGTGCTGCCGAGCGCCGTGATCGACAGCAGCGCCGACGACAACGCCTACGACATCGGGTTATCGCTGCGGCTGATGGAGAAAGGCCGCAGCACCCACAAGAGCACGTCGATACGGCGCGAAAAGCTGATGTGGGTGGGCGCCACGCAAACGCTGCGCGAGCGGCCCGCGCTCACGCCGCCCTGGCCGCTCGTGCTGCTGCCGGCGACCTGCCAGTTGCAGCGCCGCGTAGTGAGATTGCTCGACGAAGCGCGCATGCCCTACCTGATTTCGCATTCGGCATCGGGCGTGGCCGGACTGCAGCTCGCGCTCAAGGCAGGGCTGGGGATCTCGTGTCTGAACGAGTCGTCGATTGGCGAAGGACTGATGCCCTGCCCCGCTTCGTTCGGCTTGCCTGCACTGCCGGCAGCCGAATTTCATTTGCTGCCGGGCCGGCCGGGCGAGTCCGCGCACGTGACGAACGCGCGCGCAGCGCTCGCGGAACTGCTCGTTTGAGGCGCTTTAGCCGGCGGCCTGAACCAGTTCGGCAAAGCGCAGCAAGTCGACGTTGCCCCCGGAGATGAGCACGCCCACGCGCTTGCCGCGCACGTCCACCTTGCCGTGCAGCACCGCCGCCGCCGCGAGGCAGCCGGTGGGTTCGACCACGAGCTTCATGCGGCTCGCGAAGAACTTCATCGTGTCGACGAGTTCCGCGTCGCTCACCGTGACGATCTCGCTCACGCGCTCGCGGATCACCGCGAAGGTCAAGTTGCCGAGATGCTGGGTTTGCGCGCCGTCGGCAAGGGTCTTAGGCGTGTCGATGTGGACGATCTCACCCGTGCGCAGGCTGCGCTGACCGTCGTTGCCGGCCTCGGGCTCGACGCCGATCACCGTGCATGCAGGCGAAAGCGCATGCGCTGCAGTCGCGCAGCCCGAGAGCAGTCCGCCGCCGCCAAGCGGCGTGAGCAGCAGGTCAAGCTCGCCCGTTTCCTCGAACAACTCCTTTGCGGCCGTGCCCTGCCCGGCCATCACGTGCGCATGGTCGTACGGCGGAATGAGCGTGAGGCCGCGCTCGGCCGCGAGCCGTTTGCCGAGCGCCTCACGGTCCTCGGTATAGCGATCGTAAAAGACGACCTCGCCGCCGTAGCCGCGCGTGGCCTCCACCTTCACGGCGGGCGCGTCGTGCGGCATGACGATCACGGCCTTCACGCCGAGCAGACGCGCCGCCAACGCGATCGCCTGCGCGTGGTTGCCCGACGAAAACGTGATTACGCCGCCCGCCTTCTGCTCCGGCGTGAACTGCGCGATCGCGTTATACGCGCCGCGGAACTTGAACGCGCCCATGCGCTGCAGGTTCTCGCATTTGAAGAAAAGCTGCGCGCCCGTGCGTTCGTTCACGGTGCGCGAAGTCAGAACCGGCGTGCGGTGCGCGACGCCACGCAGGCGTTCGTGGGCGGCGGCAACGTCTTCGAAGCTAATAGGCAGAGGGCTCATGGTCGTTCTTCAGCTGGCAGGTAGGTGTAGACGGTCGAGCGCGCCACGCCGAGCGTGGCGGCCACGTCGGCGAGCGCATGACGCAGGTTCAGCATTCCGTTTGCCGCGAGTTCGCGCACGGCCTCACGGCGCTGCGCGAGCGTCATGCCGATGGGCGTGGTATTGCGCGTGGCGGCGAAGCGTTCGAGCGCCTCGCGCACGCAGCCCACGGCGCGCGGGGCGAGCGTTTCGGCGACGGGCGCGGCCGCGCTGGTCTGGATCAGCTGGCCGAGGCCAGCCGTCACCGCGCCGATCAGCGACACGTCCATGTTCAGGCAGAGGGCCGCGACGTACTCGCCCGCGCTGTTCTTGAGGCCGATGGATGTGCTTTTGGCCGGACGCCCGTCGGGAAAGCGGTTCGGATAATTGGCCACGACCTCGGGAAAACCGGAGTCGGTGATGCGCGCGAGCCCCATTTCGGTGGCGGCGTCGCCGACTTGCCGTCCGGACAAATTGTTCGCGATCGCCACGACGGCGTGCTCGGGCCGCGTGAGGTCGTGCAGCACCACCTCCACGAGCGGCGCGAGCGTCTGGCCGAGCGCGGCGACGATCTTCCCGCCTTCGCGCAGGAGCAGCGCGTTTTCGTCAGTGGAATGGCCGGGATGGGCTTTGCGGGTTGGCATCATGATGTTGGACATTTTGACAGTTAATGACTGAATGTCAATCCTTCGAATGGATCACTCGGAGTCGCCGTGCATGACCACCCGATGCGCGAAAAAAAACCCCGCCCGAAGGCGAGGTCAATCAGACACGAAGAAACACGACTCACTGCATTGCGACTCAGACCGTGAAGCGTTCGCTGACGAACTGCGTGGACGGCACTCGGGCGCGCGCCGCCACCGCCTGCGCGGCGCTCACCATCGCGGACGGACCGCAAACGTAGAGATCGGGCGCCGCGCCACCCACTGCAAGCGCGGCGGCGAGCGCGTCGACGGGGGTGCTGTGCGAGCCTTGCCAGCCAGGAGCCGCTTCACGCACGCAAAGCTCGACATGCAGTTGCGGCAGCGCAGCGCGAAGCGCGTCCAGTTCGTCGAGCATACACAGCTCGCTCTCGCGATTCACGCCGTAAAAGAGCTGCGCGTCGTTCATTTCCCCGAATTCGGCCATGCGGCGCAGCATCGAGAGCACGGGCGCGAGACCCGTGCCGCCCGCCACGAACCAGCGCGGACGCAGACTGTCGGCGATCAAGCCGAAGCCGCCCTGCGGGCCATGAACGGTGAGCACGTCACCCGGCTGCGCCCGCTCGCGCAGATACGCCGAGAACGTGCCTTGCGGCCGCAGCCGGATGAGAAACTCGAGCCGCCCTTCCCAGTTGCTAGTGTTGGAAAGCGAGAACGGGCGCTTCACGCCGCCCTCCGGCAACTCCAGCTCGGCGAACTGGCCCGCTTCGAACTCAGCGGCACTGCCGCGGGTGTCGTCGGCGTCGAGCAGCAGTTCGAGACGGCACGTGTCGTCGGCAATCGTTTTCAGCGCGGCGATGCGCGCCGTGCGCGAGGCAAGCGGCTGCAGCAGCACCTTCGTGCCGTCGTACGGCGCGGCGACGCGCAAGTCGGCCGAAGGTCTCGTGCGGCACAGCAGAACCGCCTGCGGGTCGCCGGACGGCAACGCGTCTGCGCTGTGATCGCCGAGCGTATACGCCCCTTCGGTCACCGTGGCATGGCACGCGCCGCAGCTGCCGCGCCGGCACTGCGAGGGCAGCGTGATATCCGCCGCCGCCGCCGCGCTCAGCACGTCCTGCCCCGGCTCGCACGCGAAGCCGAACGCCTGGCCGTCGCGTGTGGTGAGCTCGATTCGATAACTCATGACGTTTTCACCCACGCTCAAGCGGCCTTGCGTGCGAGCGCCGCGGCGAGGTCCGCTTGCGCCTCGCCGATCGGCGCGATGCCGAACTGCTTGACGAGAATGTCGAGGACGTGCGGCGTGAGGAACGCGGGCAACGTCGGTCCGAGATGGATGTTGCGCAGGCCGAGCGCGAGCAGCGTGAGCAGCACCGCGGCGGCCTTCTGCTCGAACCACGACACAACGAGCGTGAGCGGCAGATCGTTCACGCCGCAGTCGAAGGCCTTCGAGAGCGCGACGGCGATCTGGATCGCCGAGTAGCTGTCGTTGCACTGGCCCAGATCGAGCAGGCGCGGAATGCCGCCGATGTCGCCGAACTCGTGACGGTTGAAGCGATACTTGTTGCAGCCGAGCGTCATGACGACGGTGTCGTCGGGCGCGCCCTGGGCGAACTCGGTGTAGTAGTTGCGGCCCGGCGCGGCGCCGTCGCAGCCGCCGATCAGGAAGAAGTGGCGGATCTGGCCGGCCTTCACCGCGTCGATCACCTTGTCGGCCACGCCGAGCACCGTATTGCGCGCAAAGCCGATGGTGATGGTTTCCTCCGGCGCCGTTTCGCGGAAGCCCGGCAGCGCGAGCGCGGCCTGCACGACCGGCGCGAACGCGTGATGTTCGAGATGGCGCACGCCGGCCCAGCCTACCGGCCCCGTCGTGAAGATGCGCTGGCGGTACTGCGGCAGCGGTTCGATCAGGCAGTTGGACGTCATCAGGATCGGGCCGGGGAAGTTCGCGAAGTCCGATTGCTGGTCCTGCCATGCGCCGCCGTAGTTGCCTGCCAGATGCGCATAAGCCTTGAGCTTCGGGTAAGCATGCGCGGGCAGCATCTCACCGTGCGTGTAGATCTGCACGCCGGTGCCCTGGGTGGCTTCGAGCAGTGCCTCGAGATCGCCGAGGTCGTGGCCCGAAACCAGGATGGCCTTGCCCGCCGCCGGCGTCACGCGCACGGCAGTGGGTTCGGGCATGCCGAAGCGGCCCGTGTTCGCCGCATCGAGCAGTTCCATCACCTTGAGATTCAGGCTGCCGAGCGCGAGCGCATGTTCGAGAAGATCGCCGGCCTGCGTGGGTTCGCCCGCGAGAAACACAAGCGCCGCCTCCACGCCCGCATAGACCTCTTCGCTCTCGTAGCCGAGCACGCGCGCGTGATGGGCGTAGGCACACACGCCTTTGAGACCGTAGAGCACGAGGGCGCGCAGGCCCACGACATCTTCGCCCACCTTCGGGAGCCCGGCCTTGATGCCGACGAGCGCGGCCTGCGCCTGCAGTTCGGCGAGATCGTTGCCCGGCTGCCAGAGCGCGGCGCCACCCGGCTGCGCAACGGCGACGCCTTGCGCGAGCGCGAGCGCCTCGCAGGTCGACTTCAGGCGACCGCGGTGTTGCGCGGCCTCGCGCAGCATCGCCACGAAACGGCTGGCGTTGAAGTTGACGTTGGTGAGCGTTGTGAACAGCGCATAGAGCATGAAGCGGTCGGCTTCGCGATCGGGGCTGCCGAGGCCGCGCGCGAGCGCGCCATACTGCGCGATGCCCTTGACCGCGTAGATCAGCAGGTCCTGCAGATCCGCAGTCGTGGCATCCTTGCCGCAGTTGCCCTTGGCCGAGGCGCACCCCGGTGTGGCCTGGGTGCGGTCGGTCTGTTCACATTGATAGCAAAACACGGCTTTCTCCTTTTCCTTGTGGGGTGACGGCGCGAGCAGTCTTGTAAGATGCAGAATCAATACATCTTTTAAATGGTGGCGCGCCGGCGGGAGTTTTGCCGTGACAAAAATCAGAAAACGTGTCGCTTGAGGCGGGGGAGCGACTGTATGTGCGAAAACGTCGCAGCGGGTCGGCGCTCGACTCGCACAGTTTGCGCGTGCAAAGAAAAGCCCCGGTTCGACCGCGAGGTCGAGCCGGGGCTTCAGGTCCTGCAGATGCGTTCGGACGTTTTAAAACGGAATATCGTCGTCCATCTCGTCGAAGCCGCCGCCAGCCGGCGCGTTCGAACGGCCGCCGCCTGCACCGCCGCCTGCACCGCCACCGCTCGAACGCGGCGCGCCGCCGCCCGAAGCACGGCCGCCGCCGCGCGGTGCGGACTGCTCGCGGCTGTAGCCGCCGTCGTCGCCCATGTCGCTGCCCATCGAGGCGCCGCCGCTGCGGCCACCCAGCATCTGCATCTGGTCGGCGACGATTTCCGTCGAGTAGCGGTCGGTGCCGTCCTGCGCTTGCCACTTGCGGGTGCGGATGCGGCCTTCGATATACACCGACGAACCCTTCTTCAGGTACTCCGAGACGATCTCGGCCAGGCGCCCGAAGAACGACACGCGGTGCCATTCGGTCATTTCCTTGAACTCGCCGGACGCCTTGTCCTTATAGCGGTCGGTCGTGGCGAGGCGAATATTCGCCACGGCGTCGCCGCTTGGCAGATAGCGCACTTCCGGATCGGCGCCGAGGTTGCCGACGAGGATCACCTTGTTCACGGATGCCATGAATTTCTCCTGTTTGATTCCGTTGCGAGGAGCGGCCGCGCGGTGCGTGCCAGCGAGCGCCCGATCTCATGCGCGTTCGCCGGCTGCGGACCGCCTCCGCGAATTGCGTTGCTGTGAACCGTCTGGTTCTAACTCAGGCCCGCCTGGGTCAAGCCCGCCTGGCTTCTGCCCGCCTGGGCGGCGCCTTCATATTGGCCGCGATTATAAG
>NZ_BBJH01000006.1 GCF_000739775.1 Paraburkholderia heleia NBRC 101817
GAACGGCTGGCCGATCGTGTACTTGTACGCCATGGCAACGAGCGTCGGCAGCTTCGCGATCATGCGGATCGCCGACACCTCGCGATGCTTTGCGTCGTTGATGTCGAGCGAATCGTGATAGAACGCGGACAGCGCGCCGACCGCCGCCACCAGAATCGCCATCGGATGTGCGTCACGGCGGAACCCCCTGAAAAAGAAGTGCATCTGCTCGTGAACCATCGTGTGATTCTTCACCGAGGCCACGAACTCATCCTGCTGCTGCTGCGTGGGCAGCTCGCCCTTGAGCAGGAGGTAGCAGCTTTCGAGGAAATCGGCGTTTTGCGCAAGGTTATCGATCGGGTAGCCGCGATAAAGCAGCTCGCCCTTGTCGCCGTCGATGTACGTGATCGCCGAGTTGCACGACGCCGTCGACATGAAGCCCGGGTCATACGTGAACATGCCGGTCTGGCCGTACAGCTTGCGGATGTCGATCACATCCGGGCCCATCGTGCCCTTGTAGACCGGCAACGGCACGCCTTCAGCGTGGCCGGGGATCGTGAGCGTGGCGTGTGTTTTCGAGTCGATCATTATCTGTCCTTGAATTGCTGTGACTTCGCAATACTTCGCGCAAACCTCGCGCAACAGGACGCAGCCGCCGGAAGGGCCGGCATTGCTGCGACCGCCTGCCGCATTCTAAGGCGCGCTGCAGCAACGATTGATAGCGCAGCCAGCAACAATCCCTCTTCAGGCCCGCAACACTGCAAAGCTTGCGGCTTCCTTAACGTCGATTCCTGCAACAATATTTTTCTCTTGCGGCGCAACATGTCGCACCCCATCTTTGCGATACTGCTTGACATGCAAGGGTTTTCCATTACTTGCATTTTGTAATCCAGCCTGCTTCTGGTAGCAGGCTTTTTTCATCGCCACACGCGCTTAAAGCAAAACGTAAGGAAGCAACAGATGAACATCTCGGTCGACACCCTGTTCGCAGAAGACGAACAAGCAGAGGGCGCCGTCGTCACGGCACTCAATCACCAGGACATCGTGGTCGCGCTCTCGGCCGCACTCGCCAGCGAGCGCGTGGCCGTGCTGCACATGCTGTATCCGCGCACCGACGCGCGCACGCACCGCAGCCTCGATCACCTCGTGGACGCGCTCAACGGCCACGGCCTGCACCGGGTCGCCCGCCTCGTTTCGCAGGAAGCACACTATCTCGTGTTCAAGGATCCGGCGAAGGCATGGAAGGCCTTCCACGAAATCCGCAACGATTCGCTTGCGATCGGCGTCCACCTCTTCTACGCGGGCCTCGTAGGCGAGGCTGCCGAGCACAAGCTCGACGCCCACGCGCACGGCCGCGACTAAGCGAAAATCGTTCGGATAGCGATATTTATCGCAGCAATAAAGAGGGCGGCCGCGGATCCAGTTCTGCATGGCCGCCCTTTTTGCATCGGCGTGCGTCAGCGCCCGTGTCCGCTCACGAAGCGATCGATCAATTCGTTGAACGCCGCGGGCCGCGCCAGATTCATCCCATGCGATGCGCCCGCCACACTGGCGCGGCGCGCATTGGGCAGCCATGCGTCGAGCGCGGCCACGGCCCGGTGAAACACCTCCGGGCTCAGCTCGCCGTCGATCAGCTGCACGGGGCATCCCACTTCGGCGGCTTGCTCGCGCGTGTACGCGGGCAGCGGATCCTGGAACTGCGGCCCGAGTGTGTGCGCGTTGTCGGTGGCCATGCGGCGAAACGCATGCGTGCTCCTTGCCCAGAAGCCGGGCCGGCTCACCGAGTCGACGAACAATTCCAGCCCCGCGTCCACCTGGCCCGACTCGATCAGCGCCACGGCGCGGGCGCGCAGCGCGTTGACGGTCTCCGGCAGCGTGGCGAATCGCTGGCCCGGCTGCTGGACCGGCCCGCCCGGATCGGCGAGCGTGAGCGTGCGCACGTGCTGCGGATGGCGCCGCGCGAACTGGAACGACACGAGGCCGCCGCGCGAATGCCCGATCACGTGCGCGGGCCCTGCGCCCAGGGCTTCGACAAACGCCGCGAGTTCGTCCGCATGCTGCCGCCAGCTGAAAGGCTGGCCGCGCGCAACATCCCCGGCGGGCCAGTAGTGCGTGAGACTCACCGACACACAGCGATAATGCTGCGCGAGGCCGGCCAGCTGCGGCCGCCAGTAGCGGTAATCGCAAAGCGAGCCGTGCACGAAGAGAAGGAGTTCGCCCGTGCCCCGTTCGACATAGGGCATGGGCAGGCCGCCGGGCAGTTCGATGAACGTGCCGGGGGCCGGAAAAGCGGCTGGATTCACGGCTGGACGATGTGGAGACAACGGGACAGCGGCGCATTGCAACGGACTACGGCCTACGGCAACCCATCGCGGCGCACACCGGTAAAGTGGCGTATTGTCCCATGCCCGCGGCGCGAACACCGGGGACGCCGGCGCCCTGGCGAAGCCCTGTTGCCGCGTGCGCCGGCTCGCGCCGTTATTCGACCATTTCGAAAGCGTGCTCGCTCATGAGCGAGGCCGCCGCGCCCGCGCCGCGCACCGCGCAGGTGAGCGGCTCGTCGGCCACCCGCACGGCCACGCCAAGCTCGGCGGCGAGGCACTGGTCGAGCCGGCCGAGCAGCGAGCCGCCGCCCGTGAGCACGATGCCGCTATCGGCGATATCGGTGACGAGTTCGGCGGGCGCCGTCTCGAGCACCTGCCGCACGGTGTTGATCACCACGCGCAGCGGCGCGGCCAGGGCGTCCACCACGTCGTGGCTCGTGATCTCGACCGTGCGCGGCAAACCGTCTTCCATGCTGCGCCCGGTCGCGCGTATGCGTTCGATGGGTTCGCCATAGAGCGCGCAGCCAATTGTCTTTTTCACGTGTTCGGCGGTCTGCTCGCCCAGCACGACGCCATAGAGCGTGCGCACATGATCGACGATGGCACGGTCGAACTGGTCGCCGCCCACGCGCACCGAACCGCTGCACGCCACGCCGCCCAGCGCGACGATGCCCACTTCCGTCGTGCCGCCGCCGATATCCACGACCATCGAGCCGGTTGCCGCGTGCACCGGCAAACCCGCGCCGAGCGCCGAAGCCAGCGACTCGCCGATCAGGTTCACGCTCGCCGCGCCTGCTGCGAAGGCCGCCTCGCGAATCGCGCGGCGCTCGACGCGCGTCGCGCCCGCCGGCACGCACACCGTGAATGCCGCACGGCGGCCGAGCAGGCGGCGCGGCTGCGCCATCGCCACGAAGCGGCGCATCATGTGCTCGGCAGCGGAAAAATTGGCGATCACCCCGTGCGAAAGCGGCCGCACCGTCTCCAGGTTCGCCGGCGTGCGGCCGAGCAGATCCTTCGCCTCACGGCCCACCGCGGCCACCGTCGTCTCGCTCGCGCCCGCGCGCCTCTCGAAGCAGACCACCGAGGGCTGGTCCAGCACGATGCCCTTGTCGGCGGTATAGATGAGCGTGTTGGCCGTACCGAGATCGAGCGCCACGTCCTCCTGGCGGAACAGCCTTTTGGAAAAGATGGAATGCGGCTTGGCTCGGGCCATATGGGTCTGAAGTTCGGTTCTTTTTGGCGACCCGGCAGACGATGCGCCGCCGGATGGCATTCCCGATGGCGGCCTCGTCCAGGCAGCGCGAACTCGCCGCGCGCCGGGCGGAACGGGCCTACGCGGCCCATAAGGTCGCGGCGACTCCCCGTATTAACGGCCGCGACCGGCGCGAACTTTAGCCGGTCTAAAAACGACTGCCTAGGTTATCCGGAAAATATGGCCGAAATACGACACCGCGGGCTTATGCGACTGCCAATTTGTACCGGTTTGGCCGCCGGGCCATGCCGCTTAACGGGGCCCGACCTCGCCCCGCCAGCGATCGGATCCGCCCCGCGGTTAGCCATGCGCGAGCGCGCGCACCAGCGCGTCGCGCCCGAGCATGACGCCCTGCGGCGTGATCGTGTGGCCGACGCCCGGCAACGCGAAAGCGGTAACCGCGAAGCCCGCATCGCTGAACGCAGCGGCGGCGCGCTCCAGTTCGCTCGCCGGAATCACTTCGTCGTCCTCGCCGTGCACGAGCGTGAGCACCGTGCGGCTTTTCGCGACCACGGGCGTGACGAGCCGGCCCGCATACGCGACCACGGCCGCCGCGCCCGCCGCCTGCGTGGCCACGTGGTAGAGCGACATGATCGAGCCTTGCGAGAAGCCCACCAGCGCGAGCGCGTCGTGGCCGAGCCCCCAATGGGCGAGCTCGGCGTCGAGCCGCCGCTCGAGCACCTGCGAGGCGGCAACGACGCGCGCCTCGCGGTTGCTCTCGCTGATGTCGCGCAGACTGAACCACTGGCGTCCGCCAAAGCCGCCGTCGAACGGTTCGCTGCCGTCGAGCGACGTGAACGCAACGCCCGGCAGCGCATCGCGCCAGACGTCGGCGAGCGGCGTGAGGTCCTGTGCGTTGCTGCCGACGCCGTGCAGCAGCACGACGAGCGCGCGCGCGGCGCCATCGGCCGGCGCCAGACGCCAGCCCCCTTCGAATGCTTCCCAGCTCATGGTCGAACCTCCCCTTGACTGACGATCGTATTGTGGGTCCAGCGCACGCATCTTGCGCGGCGCGCGGCAGGCGCAAGGATACGCTCGCCGCGCAACGCGTGTACGAAAGACTCCATTTCCTCTCGCTAGCTAAAGCCGCCACGGCAGCCCGATCGCGCGAAAGCCATTCGCAAGCCCCATGACCCTGCTCCGCATGGGGGTGCTCCGCGGCCGGCGATGACAAAAGGCGATTACAGGTATCCTGTGCCGCAAACCGGATACGCGGAGAACACGCTTGAACCAGCCCGCCGCATCATCGACGCCGCCCGCGCCACCGCCCCCGCTCCAGGGCGGCAGCCTGATCCTCGGCACCGTCGCGGTCTCGCTCGCGACCTTCATGAACGTGCTCGACACGTCGATCGCCAACGTCGCCATTCCGACCATCTCCGGCGACATGGGCGTTTCCGTGGACGAAGGCACGTGGGTCATCACCGTGTTCGCGGCGGCCAACGCCGTTTCCATTCCGCTCACCGGCTGGCTCACGCAGCGCTTTGGCCAGGTGCGCCTGTTCGTCACCTCGATTCTCTCGTTCGTGCTGGCGTCGTGGCTGTGCGGCATCGCCCCGACCCTGCCGTTCCTGCTGGTCGCGCGCGTGTTGCAAGGCGCCGTGGCCGGCCCGCTGATTCCGCTCTCGCAAGCCATCCTGCTCGGCTCCTGGCCCAAGGACAAATCGGCGACCGCGCTGGCGTTCTGGGCGATGACGACGACGGTCGGCCCGATCGCGGGACCGGCGCTCGGCGGCTGGATCACGGATAGCTACAACTGGGCGTGGATCTTCTACATCAACATCCCGGTGGGTTTCTTCGCGGCTTTCGTGACGTGGTCGATTTACCGCAGCCGCGAATCCGCCACGCGCAAACCGCCTATCGACGTGGTGGGCCTCGGCCTGCTGGTCGCCTGGGTCGCCTCGCTCCAGATCATGCTGGATAAAGGCAAAGACCTCGACTGGTTCAACTCGCCTGTGATCGTCACGCTCGGCCTCGTCGCGCTCATCAGCTTTGCGTTCTTTCTCGTCTGGGAGCTGACCGAGGCGCATCCGATCGTCGACTTGCGTTTATTCGGACAACGGAACTTTCTCGGCGGCACGATCGCGATTTCCGTGGCCTACGCCGTGTTCTTCGGCAATCTCGTGTTGCTGCCGCAGTGGATGCAGGAGTATCTGAATTACCGCTCGGTGGACGCGGGCCTCGTGACCGCGCCGCTCGGCGTCTTCGCGATGCTGCTCTCGCCCGTCGTGGGGCGCCTGCTGCCGCGCTCCGACGCGCGCATCATCGCGACGCTCGCGTTCGTGATGTTCGCGGGCGTGTTCTACATGCGTTCGCGGTACGTCATCGAAATCGACACCTTCCACCTCGTGCTGCCCACGCTGCTGCAAGGCATCCCCATGGCGCTCTTCTTCGTGCCGCTCACGGCGATCATTCTCGCGGGGCAGCCGCCGGGCCGCGTGCCCGCGGCGGCGGGCCTGTCAAACTTCGTGCGCGTGTTCTGCGGCGCGGTGGGCACCTCGATCGCAACCAACGCATGGAACAACCGCACGATCCTCCATCACGCGCGGCTCACGGAGCAGGCTTCGATCAACAACCCGACCTTCGTGCAGGCGATCGACCAGACCCAGAAGGTGCTGAATCTGAGCGAGCCCTCCGCACGCGCGCTGTTCGACTTTCAGCTCACCACGCAGGCCGCCATGATGGGGCTGAACGACATTTTCTATATCTCGGCGATCATCTTTCTCGTGATCATTCCGCTCATCTGGATCACGAAGTCGACGAAGGGCGGCGGCGGCGGCGGCGCGGCGGGGGCGCATTGAGCCGCGAGAGGTTCGGTCAACGCGCGCAATGACGCCGTGGCGGTAAGCGCGAGCCGCTACAATCGCGGGGACCGCGGCGGGCGCTCCGCCGCGACTGCCCTGCTCCGCCCATGAATCACACGTTCGACTACACGCCCATCCTCGAAGCCATCCATCGCGACCTGCAGCCGTATATCGGCGCGGGCCGCGTTGCCGACTACATTCCCGAACTCGCCACGGTGCGCGCCGATCACTTCGGCATGGCTATCGTGACGGTGGACGGCCAGGTGTATCGCACCGGCGACGCCGATGTGCGCTTTTCCATCCAGAGCATTTCGAAGCTGTTCGCCTGCACGCTCGCGTTCCAGCTACTCGGCGACGCGCTCTGGCAGCGTGTGGGCCGCGAGCCTTCGGGCACGGCATTCAACTCGCTCGTGCAGCTCGAATTCGAGGCGGGCAAGCCGCGCAACCCGTTCATCAACGCGGGCGCGCTCGTCGTGACCGACGTGCTGTGCCGCCGCTTCGTGCAGGCCGAGACCGCGCTCGTCGATTTCATGCGGCGGCTTTCGGGCGAGCCCGGCATCGGCTACGACCTGCGTGTCGCGCAGTCGGAACTCGCGCACGCCGAGCGCAATCGCGCGATGGCGCATTTCATCGCGAGCTTCGGCAACCTGGACATGCCCGCCGATGCCGTGATCGACGCGTATTGCCGCCAGTGCGCGATCTCGATGAGCTGCGTGGAACTGGCGCGCGCGGCGCTCTTTCTGGCCAACGGCGGCGTTTCGCCCGCGAGCGGCGAACCCGTGCTCGACGCGAGTTCGGCCAAGCGCCTTTCGGCGCTGATGCTGACCTGCGGCACCTACGACGCCGCGGGCGATTTCGTCTACCGCGTGGGCTTGCCTGCGAAGAGCGGTGTGGGCGGCGGGATCGTTGCGGTGCTGCCGGGCGAGTTCGCGGTGTGCGTGTGGTCGCCGGGCCTCGACGCGACCGGGAATTCGCTGGTGGGCTCGCTGGCGCTGGAGTGGTTGACGACGCGCACCGGGCGCTCGATTTTCTGAGGCCGTGGCGAACGCCATTCACTGAAGCCGCCCCCTGCCCGACAACGCAGCCGCAAAGCAGCGGCCCGTGGGGGCGATCGCGGCCTGCCTACACCATGATGTAGCCGTGCCGCATACCGAGCATCACCGCTTCGGTGCGATTGGTCGCGCCGAGTTTGCCGAAGATGGACGAGAGATGGGATTTCACCGTGTTGTCCGAGATGTCGAGTTGCCGGGCGATCTCCTTGTTGCCGAGTCCGTCGGCGAGCATCGCCAGCACTTCGGTCTCCCGCAGCGACAAGGCTTCGAGCGGTCCACCAGATATCGTCTGGCGCAATGGCTTTCGTCCGGCCAGCAGCCTTGCGAGGATGTCGGGCGAGAGCACGCACAGGCCGGCGGCGGCGGCTTCGATGGCCGCGACGATTTCGGCGGGCGTCACGTCGCGCGACAGGATCGCCGTCGTCTCGGCGGGCAGTTCGTCGGGGAATCCGTCGCTATCCGGGTCGTCGAGCAACAGGACCAGCGCCGCCGGCACGTGGTGAGAATCGAACAGCGTCTTGAGCGCATCGCTTGCCTGCGGCCCGATGTCGGCCACGACGACATCCGGCATCGAACCGGCGAGGTAAGCGGCGAGCGTTTCGGCATCGGCTGCGCTGCCGAGGAACGCGAGCGGCCGCTGCGCCTCGACAATCGCCTGCAAGCTTGCGCGCACCTGCGACGACGACGCAATGACCGCGACCCGCACCGGCCCCATGTGTTCCATCGTTCCATCCGACATTTGGCCGCTTCCCGGACCTCACCTGCACGAATGCCGCTGGGGCCGTTCGCCCACGGTGACCGTGCAGGCGTGGCGCTCGCCACCCCGGATCAACGTGACTGGCAACGGCTGTCCGATGCTCGTCGAGCCCAGCGCGGCGTGCAGGTCGCCAAGGTCGCGGCAAGGTTGGCCGTCCAGTTCGATCAGCACATCGCCAATCAGTATGCCCGCCTGTTCCGCTGGACCGCCCGGCGCAAGCGAACTGATCAGCAATCCGCTATTGAACGACAGCTTCATTTTGTCCACCCACGCGTTGAGCAGGCCGACCTGTTGCGTGCCGACGCCAAGATAGCCCCGCGACACGCGCCCCTTGGCCAGCAGTTCGTCGGCGACGCGCTCCACCGTCGTCGCGGGAATCACCATGCCTGCGCCGCGCAGCAGTCCCGACGTGCAGATACCCACGACCTGGCCGCGCATATCGGCCAGGGCCGCGCCCGAGAAACCCGGGCGCAGACCGCCGTCCAGCCGCACGAATGCGTCGAGTTGTCCACCTCTCCACGTGCGCCAGGGACCACCCGTGCTGCCGATCACGCCAAAATCGGCACTGGCGCCGAGTTCGTCGGCACGCGCGACGGCGAGCGCCAGATGACCCGGCTTGAGCGAGCGGACATCGCCGGACTCGACCGGATCCGGGTCCACGCCGTCCAGCTTCAGCACGGCGAGATCGGTGCCCAGATCCAGCCCTGCGAGGACCGCGGCGACCGTACGGCCGTCGGTCAAGGTGATTTCGATCCCTTCCTCGCGCCGGATCGTATGGGCAGCCGTCACGACGACGCCGTGGCGCCAGATTACCCCACTCGACGGCATGCGATGCCGGCCATGGATTGTCACGACGCTCTGGCCGACTCGCGCGACAATGTCGGCGAGACCGTCCGAGAGAATCGCTAAAGGATTTGCACTCGAGGATGTCGATTCCATTTCAAGTCTCCTGCCAATCGTTTGAGTCCACACGTTCGGGTTCACACGTTCGGGTCCGCGCTTCGTGGGTTCACAATGACAGAAGGACACGCGGCGCGCACCACCCAAATGGGTAGTCGGACTGCTGCAGTTCACACGCAGTCAAAACGGGAGGAAGGCCATGAGTACGCTTGCCAGATTCACGTCGGGCATCCGGCGCACGCGCCTGTGGTGGATGGCCGCGATGACCGCGGCGCTCTGTTTGCTGGGCCAGGGCGCTTTCGCGCAAGCGGACGCCAGCGCGGCGAGCCTGCGCGAAAAGTACCAGAGTCTCACGCAGCAACTCGCGCAAAACCCGTTTCAGCGACCGCTGTACCTCGAATCGCAGGAGTTGCCATCGGCACTCAAAGGCGATATTTACGGTGTGGTCAACTTCCCTTTCGCGACGGTCAACGACACGTTCAACCATCCGACTCAAGGGCCTGCGAACTGGTGCGACGTGCTGATCCTGCACTTGAACATCAAGTACTGCCATGCCTCGACCAGCGCGAGCGGCACGGTTCTCGCGGTGAATATCGGCAAGAAAACCGAGGAATCGCTTTCCTCGTCATACCGCGTGCAATTCGCCTGGCACCAGGCGGTGAGCAGCCCTGACTATTTTCGCGTGGAGCTCTCCGCCGCCACGGGTCCGCTGAGCACGAAAGACTACCGGATCGTTCTGGAGGCCATACCCGTGAGCGACGATCGCACTTTTATTCACCTGACTTATGCCTACGGTTACGGGACGGCGGGACGGCTTGCCATGAAAGCCTATCTGGCGACGATAGGCAGCGATAAAGTCGGCTTTTCCATGACCCGCGATCCGTCGACGAACGAGACGCGATACATCGGCGGCGTGCGCGGTCTGGTCGAACGCAATACCATGCGCTATTACCTCGCCATTCAGGCGTATCTCGATGCGCTTTCCAGCCCGCCCGCCGCCCGCCTCGACAAACGCCTCGCGGAGTGGTTCGACGCCACCGAACAGTATCCGCGGCAGTTGCACGAGGTCAGCCGCGCCGACTACATGCAAATGAAGCACGACGAATATCAGCGTCAGCAGATCGCGCAGTAGCTTGCACAATAGTTTGCACAGTCGCTTGCGTAGTAGTTCGCGTAATAGTCCGCACAGCGCGCGGGCATTACCGGTCCGTTTGCGAACGTCCTGACCTATGACGATGCAGTTTCTGGCGCGCGCCGTTTGAAAGAAGGCGCAGCAACGCCTTCGATCATGACGTTCAGGCAGGCTGGCAGCTTTGCGTTCTGCGCAGCCTGCGCCCGCTCGATCGCGTCGTTCATCTCGTCCGCACGTTCGACGAGCGCGCCCGTTCCGCCGAAAGCCTCGGTCACGCGATCGTAGCGTGCAGGCAATAGCTCGCAGCCGATCAGCCGCTCATGGCCATAACTGCGCAACTGGATCTGATATTCGGCGTTCCAGCGCGCATCGTTGCCGACCACGGCCACGAACGGTAATCCGTAGCGCACGGCGGTATCCATTTCCGCCGCATGAAAACCGAACGTGCCATCCCCCATCACGGCGACGACGGGCGCAGCAGGGTGTGCCACGCGTGCAGCCAGCGCGAACGGAAGTGCGGCGCCAATCGCCCCGGCGACGCCGTTGATCACGCGATTGGGCGCGTGCAGGCAGGCTTGCGCCCACTGCCCGAATTCGCCGCCATCGGAGACGAAAACCGCATCGGGATGGCTGTCGAGCAACGCCTGCAACGGCGCGAGCGCCTGAACAGGATGAAGCCGTCTTTCGAGCGACGACGACGCCGTGCGCCATGGCTCGGGCCGCCATGCAATCGCACCCTGCACGTCGCGCGTCCATCGTTCATCGCAAGTGTGGCTATTGCCGCAAACGGTAGCCAGCCTCTCGAGCGCGGGCTCGCTATCCGCCACTGCCGTGCCGATCAAGCGCTCACCCACCGCGCGACGCGTACGTGTAATCTCTTGCGGCTCCGGGTCGATCTGGACAAACGTGCAATCCGGCGCGAACGCGGGCGATTTCCCGAATGCCAGCGTGAAATCCATGCGCTTGCCGACCAGCATCACGCGGTCAGCCTGCGCCAGAACCTCGGCGAACGCCCCAAGCGCCGGATCGTTGATGCCTCGCGGACTCTCCATGCCGACGACCGGAATGCCGAGCGCCGCCGCAAGCGTGTCCGTCCGCTCGCGGCCGGCGCGCGTCATGCACGCGGGCCCCACGAGAATCAGCGGGCGCGACGCGTTCGCGAGGCTCGAGACGAGGCGCATGGCCGTTGTATCGTCAAGCCTCTGCCTCGCTGGCAAAAAACGCTCGGCATTCATTTCGGCGGGCACGTGCGCTGCGCCCTCCAACACATCCGTCGGCAGGCTCAGGTGAACGGGGCCGGGCCGCCCCGACTGGGCTATGCGCAGCGCGTGGACCAGTTCATCGACGAGGGTGTCCGGATGCTGTGCGATGGCGGCCATTTTCACCAGCGGCGCCGCGACATCCGCTTGCCGCATCTCCTGAAATGCGCCCAGGCCCAACTGGCCGTGCGGTGCATGCCCGGAGAGCAGCAGAACGGGCGATTCCGCCATCTGCGCCGTATAGAGCGCCGAAACCGCATTGGCGTGGCCGGGACCGCCCGTCACCAACGCGACGCCGACCTTGCCGGTCAAGCGTGCATAGGCGTCAGCCATATGCACGGCGGCGGCCTCGTGGCGCGTGTGGAACAACTCGATACCCGAGTCGATGCAGGCGTCGAACACCGGCATGATGTGGTTGCCCGACAAGGTGAAGACATGCTTCACCCCTGCTCTGGACAGCGCCTTTACCAGCGCGTCAGCGCCGCGGCATGCAATCGACATTGTGATATCTCCTGTTCAAGACGAATGGATTCCCGCATCAAATGGGTGGCGAGTGGATTATTCGCGTCATCTGGCAGAGCGAAAAGTCAGTCATTCTTGAAGTGAGCAAAAGAATGGCTTCGTCTCGCGCACGATGCGCCGACACCCATGTTTTCCCTGATGGCAATCCGAAGGCTAACACATTACATTGCAACTCATACATATGAGTTGTATGACTGTGTCGAACAGATGACGCTCCTGCAGGCCATGGGCATGCACAGGCTGCATAGTCAATTCCGATTCGCAGTGCTACCCGCAGTACTACCTTTTGCCTGCCGCGTCCGGGCCCGGCTACGTTGCCGGACCTCGCTCTCCAGACTTCATGCGCCGGGCTGCGCTGCGGATGCCAATCGCTCAGGCGGCGGAGGTGTGCGTTGAACCTCGGAGTATCTTTCAGCAAGGATTACTACGCCGGCGCACTGATGGTCGTGATCGGCGCGAGCGCCGCGTACGCCGGCATGTCCTATGACGTGGGATCGCTGACGAGCATGGGTGCGGGTTTCTTTCCCGTAGCCGTGGGCACGCTTCTGGCTGTCGTCGGCATTCTGATCGCGCTCTCGGCGAAGGATCTGCCCAAACCCGCTCCGAACACGACGGATGCGGATGCGCATTCGCGGCTGCCCGACCTGCGTGGCGCCGTTTGCATTATCGCGGGCACGCTCGCCTTCATCCTGCTCGGCAAGTACGGCGGCCTGATTCCCGCCACCTTCGCGATCGTCTTCATTTGCGCGCTCGGAGACCGAACCAATACCCTGTTTCGCGCAGCCGCATTGTCGATCGTCATGTGCGCGATCGCCCTCGTTGTTTTCTCTTGGGCGCTGAAACTTCAGCTGGCGCCATTTGCCTGGGGATAGTGAGCAACATGATCGAACAATCCTTGCACGACCTCTTTTATGGCTTCTCGGTGGCGCTTCAAGGCACCAACCTGATGTGGTCGTTCTTCGGCGTCCTCGTGGGCAACATGGTGGGCGTGTTGCCGGGCATGGGCGCGCTGTCGGCAATCTCGATCCTGTTGCCGCTCACCTATGTCATGCACCCCGTACCGGCGATCCTGATGCTCGCCGGTATTTTCTACGGCTCGCAATACGGCGGCGCGATCGGCGCCATTCTGCTCAATCTGCCTTCTCACCCGCCGCATGCGATCACCTGTCTCGACGGGTATCCCATGGCAAAGGCCGGCAGAGGCGGTGCGGCGCTCGGCATCACGATGTTGAGTTCGTTCTTCGCGGCGTCGACCGGCATCATCCTGATGATTTTCGCCTCTCCCTTGCTCACGGCCATGGCATTCAAGTTCGGCCCCTCGGAGATCTTCTCGGTCATGCTTCTTGGCCTGCTCGCCGGCTCGACGATGTCGAGAGGCTCAGCGCTCAAAGGCATCGCCATGACGCTTTTCGGTCTGCTTTGCGGCATGGCCGGCACGGATGTCAATACCGGCACGTTCCGCTTCACGTTTGGCCTGACCGACATGAACGACGGGCTCGAACTGGTGGCGATCGCAATGGGGCTCTTTGGCGTGGCCGACTTCCTGTGCAACGTCAACCGAATGCAGGTATCGAGCAAGTCGCTCAGCGTGCGCTTCAAGGACATGCGCCCCACGCGTGAGGAACTCAAGGCGACCTTCTGGCCAATGACACGAGGAACCGCCGTGGGCGCGCTGTTCGGCGCCATGCCGGGAACCGGACCGACGATCACGACGTTCGTGGCCTATGCGCTCGAGCGCAAGCTCTCGAAGCAACCTCAGGCGTTCGGCACGGGCGTGATTGCCGGCGTCGCCGCGCCTGAAGCGTCGTCGCACTCGAAGACGCAGGTCGATTTCATTCCGACGATGAGCCTCGGCATACCCGGCGATCCGGTGATGGCGCTGATTCTCGGCGCCCTCATCATTCAGGGCATTACGCCTGGTCCCCAGTTGATCTCCGAGCACCCCGACATCTTCTGGGGACTCATTGCGAGCTTCTGGATCGGCAATATTCTTCTCGTTCTGCTCAATGTGCCGATGATCGGCGTGTGGGTCAAACTGCTCAGACTGCCTTACCGCTACCTGTTTCCCTCTGCGATGTTCTTTATTGCCGTCGGCGTGTTCAGTACCCAGAACAGCCTTTTCGAAGTGTGGCAAGTTCTGGCGTTCGGCTTGATCGGCACCGTGTTCAACTACCTCGGCTTTTCAGTCGCGCCAGTTCTGCTCGGTTTCGTCCTCGGGCCGATGATCGAAGAGAACTTTCGCCGCGCGCTGCTCATTTCGCACGGGAATATGTCGATTTTCGTCGAGCGGCCCATCAGCTGCGGATTCCTCATCGCATCGCTGTTGCTCGTCGTGCTGGTCACCCTGTCGGCACAACGGAACCGCCGCCGCGCGAGCAGGACGCAACGCGTGCGCCAGGGTGGAGCGCGAGCCGAACTGCCTCGGGCAAGCAGCGATTAATCGGGGCAGCATAAAGACCGCCCGGCTGCAACTGCCCGGGCGGTAAAGTCGTTCACCTGCTCGTCTCAACGCCAGTACAATACGGGTTACTACCTAACTGAAAACCCGATTGTCGTGAATACCCCCTCCTCGCCCGTTCACACTTCCCCCGATACCTTCCAACGCATTCGACGGCAGATCGCTGCGGCCGCACGGTGGACGCTCGAGCTGCACGACGACATCAGCGATCTGAAAGCGGCCGTCAATCGTCGCCCGATTCAGTCCTGACCCAGACTCGGCCGCCGCGCTTGCGCTACGAGGCTGCGAATCAGCCGACGAATTGAAAAAAACCCGCCGGAACATCGCATCCGGCGGGCCTGACAACAACGACCGTCAACGGTCGAATTCAGTTTGCGCTGATATGGCTCGCGCTGACGACTTTTTGCCATTTCGCCGATTCCGTGGCGATTCTGGCCTGAAGCTGGGCAGGCGTATCGCCTACCGGGTCCATACCGAGCACGGCCAGGTGCTTGCGAGTGTCGGGCTGTGCGAGCACCTTCACGGTGTCCTGCTGAATCTTGTTGATCACGTTCGCGGGCGTGCCGGCCGGCGCCACGAGTGCGAACCAGCCGGTCACAGTGAAACCGGGCAAGCCGGCTTCGCTCACGGTCGGAATATCGGGCCACGCAGCCGAACGATGGTCGCCGGTCACGGCGAGCACCTTGATCGTCTTGCCCTTCATGAAGGGCATGGCCGCGGCGATGTTGGGCAACACGACCTGCACGCGGTCGGCCATCAGATCGTTCAGCGCGAGCACTTCGCCCTTATAGGGCACGTGAACCATCGGTATGCCCGCCGCGCCCGAGAACGCTTCGTCGGCCATGTGAACCTGGCTGCCGATACCGGCCGAACCGAAGTTCAGCTTGGGATGCTGTGTTTTCCCGTACGCAATCAGCTCCTTGACATTCGAAATGGGCAGCGAGGGCGCAACGGCAACGACCATCGGATTACTCGCCACCGTCGTGATATAGCTGAAGTCCTTGCCCGTATAGGGGAGCTTTTTGTAGATGTACTGATTGACGGTGAACATGCTGCCCGACGCCAGCATCAATGTGTAGCCGTCAGGCGGAGACTTCGCTTCCACTTCAGCGCCGATCATGCCGCCCGCGCCGGGGCGATTGTCGATCACCACGGACTGCTTCCAGAGCGTTCCCAATCCCTGTCCGATCGTGCGGGCCAGCACATCGGTGGAGCCGCCGGCAGAGAAGGGAACGATGATGCGGATCGGCTGGGAAGGCCACGCGTCTTCCGCATGAGCGGTCGACTGCGCTTGCACGATAGCGGTACATGCGGCGGCGAGCACGAGAGCGCGCCGAAGCGTGCGAACAATATTGGGGGGCATTGCGTTGTCTCCGTTTGAAATAGTGTGGATCGGCCATGGCTCGGTTCGACGTGGACAGCGAAGCAGTTTCCGCAAATGCGCTTGCCGCGCAGCACCCCTCATTGCGCCATCTGCTCGCAAAGAATCGTCTCTCCCGGGCGTACCCGGCTAAATGTCACTGGCTCCTGTTTGATCTCGACCTCTCCTTCATTTTTTCGAATCGTCGTAAAAGCGGACCTTTCCAGATCGCCGGCCTGCGGATAATCCTCGCGGAAATGAGCGCCCCGCGAATTCTCCCGGGATAGGGCCGCCTCGGTAATGATCTGGCTGACTGCAACCAGATTCTTCAGGTTCAGCCAGTCGTGCCACTGTGCGTTGAATGCGCGATCGCCATCCACGACGCCGGTGAGCATCAACCGTTCATGAAGTTCGCCGAGGCGCTTGCGTGCCTGCAAGAGCCCGTCGCGATCGCGAATGATGCCGACATGCGTCCACATGCATTCGTAGAGCGCTTCGCGAATGCTTTCGAGGCCTGTTCCATTCCGGGAGAAAGGGATTTCGGCTTCCTTGACGGCGCCTTCGATGGCAAGCGAATCGGGTTCGCAAAACTGGCCTTGCGCCTTGACCCACTTCGCCATGCTCTCGCCCGCGATGCCACCGAACACCGTGGAATTCGCCACACCGTTGCCGCCCAGCCGGTTCGCGCCGTGCACGCCGCCCGTATCCTCTCCGGCGGCGAAGAGGCCGCTCAGTTCGGTGCTGCAGTCGGTGTGGAACGTCACGCCGCCCATCATGTAATGCGCGGTCGGCACCACTTCGACGAGGCCGCCTGCGAGATCGAATCCGCAGTCCGCACAACGTTCCACCATGCCCTTGAACTGCTTGCGGACCTTGTCCGGGCCGAGGTGGCTCATCTGGATGTACACCCCGCCATTGGGCGAGGTCCGCCCCTCACGCATTTCCGCATAGATGCCGCGCGAAACGATGTCGCGCGTGGCGCGTTCGCCGCGCTTGTCATAGCGGTCCATGAACCGCTCTTTCGCGCCGTTCAACAAGTACCCTCCTGCTCCGCGGAGTCCTTCTTCGAGCACGGTCCCGGTCATCCGCGTGTGACTGCCGGCAAGCAGTCCGGTGGGGTGAAACTGCACCATTTCCATATCGCGCAGCGTGAGGCCCGCGCGCAGCGCCATCGCAAGCCCATCGCAGCTCTTGTCGCCCGACGGCGTATGGAACTTGTACATCGTCGGACCGCCGCCCGTTGCGAGCAGCACTGCCTGCGCCTGCACGAATACGAACCTGCCCGTGCGCATGTCGATCATCAACACGCCCGCGACATGCCTGCCGTCGCGCGTCTTGATCAGCTCGATGGCCCGATGCTCCTCCAGGCGATCGATGCCGCGGCTCCACACCTGTTCGGCCAGGCGGTTGATGATCTCGATGCCGGTCAGGTCGCCCTTGTGGACCGTTCTGTCGAACGTCTGACCCGCGAACGCTTTCTGGTGAATCGATCCGTCCGGGTTACGGTCGAAAAAGCAGCCGAGCTCGTTTTCCAGCTCGCGCACGCGCTCGACCGCCGTGCTCACCAACGCCCACGCGAGGTCCTGGTTGGACAACCACTTGCTTCCTTCGATCGTGTCCATGAAGTGGCGCTCGACCGAATCGCCGGGCGCTAGCGCGACGTTATAGCCGCCCTGCACCATGCGTGTACAGCCGCATTTGCCGAGCAGCCCTTTCACGGCAACCGTGATCGAGAGATCGGGCGCCTGCCTGTGCGCGTGCAGCGCGGCAAAGAGACCGGCGCCGCCCGACCCGAGAATCAGGATATCCGTCTTGACGTGCTCGATATTCATTTGTTCTGCACTCCGAGGCTTTCGAGAACTTCGGCGCGTCGCGAAGCGGTGTCGCCCCTGACTTCGTCGTACAGGCTGCCGCCGTGGCTGTCCATGGCCACGAGCAGCGGACCGAAGCCCTTGATCCTGAATTTCCAGAGCGACTCCGGATTGAGGTCATCCAGATCGACCGCTTCGATCTTTTCGATCCATGTCGTTTCGAGCGCCGCCGTACCGCCGATGATGGCGAGGTAGACGCCACCCAGATCCTGGAACGCCGACTTCGATCCTTCGCGCAAGCCGCCCTTGCCAACGATCATGCGCACGCCGTACTGCTCCATCAGCGGACGCGTGAAGCGTTCCATGCGGTCCGACGTGGTCGTGCCGATGCAGACCGGTTGATATCCCGCCGGGAATTCGCTGGTTGGTGCGACCTTGCGCACGTTGGGCGCCGTGTGAATGACCGCGTGCCCGCGCAGGTCGAATTCTGTCGTGCGCCCCTTGTCGAACAGATGGATCTGCGTGGCATCGCGAATGCCGAACAGGGTGTGATGCAAGGTCACCGTATCGTTCACGCGCAGCTTGCGGATCTGCGGCTCGTCGACAGGCGTATGGAGGTCGTAGTGAGCCATTTCAGAATCCGTAAGTAAGACCGGTTGTGGTAAACAGCGCCTTCGCGCGCCGCGCCGAATGACACTGCATGTTGACCGCGACGGGATTCATCGTGATGTGCGTCGACGCCAGCTCGATATGCACCGCGAACGCCGTGCTATCGCCCCCGAGACCCTGAGGCCCGACCCCGAGACGGTTCACGGCCTCCGACAGTTCGCGTTCGAGTGCTGCGCCCTCTGGGTCGGCGCACGCCGTGCCCAGCGCGCGCGTCGCGGCACGCTTGGCGAGCGCGATGGAAAGATCGGACGTGCCGCCGAGGCCCACGCCCACGATCGTCGGCGGGCACGTCTTGCCGCCTGCCGAAATCACACAGTCGACGACGAACATCTTGATCGCATCGATCCCCTCGGCAGGCACGGCCATCTTCAGGAAGGAATTGTTCTCCGAGCCGCTGCCTTTCGGCACCATCTCGATGGTTGCGGTCTCGTTCTCGCTGGTGAAGTCGACATGAATGACAGGCACTTCGATGCCGCACGACGTGTGATTGTTCTTGCGCGTAAGCGGATGCACGACCGAGGAACGCAGCGGGTGCTCTCTCGTGGCGCGCTCGCAGCCTTTGCGGATGGCCGCCTTCAATTCGAATCCGTCGAACTCGACATTGCGGCCAAGCGCGACGTTATAGATAGGGATGCCCGTATCCTGGCAAAGCAGGTTCTCCGTATCCTCCGCGACACGGATATTGGTCCGCATCGTTTCGAGAACCCGCTGCGCGACCGGCGACGTCTCGCTAGCAGAAAGTCTTTCAATGCCATCTTTCACGTCGGGCGGGAGCAACTTGAGGGCGCGGACATACAGTTCCTTCGAGGCTTCCTCGACGACGTCGAGATCGAGTTTCATGGCCGTCTCTTCCAATAAACAAGTGATGGGGCTGTCGCGCAGCGTGGATTCCCGCCATACGGAGCTAATGCACGAGCGCGAGCAGGAAAGCCAGGCCCGTACAGGTGCTTGCCCCCAAACCGAAGGCGAGCCAGTTCTTTCTCAAGCCGGTCCAGGGCAGAAATTCAATCAGCAAGAGGCGAATCCCACCCATCATGTGAAGCGAGAGCAGCACCACGAGCCCCCATTCGCCGAACCGGAAAAGCGGCTGGTCAGTCAGACGAAGAAAGCCATCGAGAGAAGCCTCTCCCGTAATGGCGTGGCCGAGTGCCCAGAAGTGAACCGGCAGGAACAATGCCAGCGCCAGACCGGAAAGACGATGCACGAGAAAAGCCCACCAGGCGGGATGCGTGCGGGCGCGATAGTCATTCTTTCGCATCACCATACGACTCCATAAACGGCGCGCAAACCCATCAGCGCGAGACCAGCGGAAAATGCGAAACAGGCGAACTGCGCGGTCTTTGTGCGCCAGTGCAGCCACTCCTCTGAGACTCTGAGCAGACCGACAGGCACATGGATCGCGCACCCGATCACGAACACCGTATAGAAGGCGCCGAACAGCCAGTTTCCACGCGTGCGGCCGAGAATGGCCGACGCGCTCAAGCCGCTATGGACGGCGTAGATGATGACGCCGAGATGAACGAACACGCAGAGCGCGAGCACAGCCGCGCTCATGCGCTGCCAGTACCAAAGACGAGCCTGCATACGAAGAGAGAGCCCTTGCATTACAGGTCTCCTTCGCGTGCGGCCTTCATCGTCATCCGCTTGAGGCCGGCAATGCCGGCCGTCGGCGAGAGATGCTTGGGACAACGCTCCGTACACGTGGCCTGCGTGTGACACGAGTGGCAGCCCGCGTCGCCGGCCACGGCACGCAGACGTTCCAGCGTTTGCGTGTCGCGTTCGTCGTTGACGAGCGTCCACGCCCGGTTCAGCGCGGCGGGCCCGAGATAATCCGGACGCCACGTCACGACGTCGCACGACGAGTAGCACACGCCGCAACCGATACACTCGATGCCGGCGTCCGCCGCCTTTCGTTGCGCGCTCTCGGGACTCACTCTGGCGAAATCGTCGTGGCGCGAGCGGCTACCCGAGAACTGCCCCCTGGCCCGGCTCCACTTGTCGAAGAAGTCGCTCATGTCGGTCACGAGGTCCTTGATGACGGGCAGATTGGAGAGCGGCGCGATCTCCAGTGCGTCGTTCACCGCGACTTTCGACACATGCGTGCGGCACGTCCAGCGCGCCTTGCCGTTGACGTTCATCGCGCAGGATCCGCACATGCCCACGCGGCACGCAAACCGGTATGCGAGATCGGGCTGCAGTTGCCGCTGAATGAACGTGACGACGTCCAGTACCGTTTGACTTTCGTAACGCGGTACGTCGTACGCGACGAGCCCCCGTGTAGCACTTCTCCAGACCCTGACTCGAAGTTTGTCGGTATTCACGATGCCTCTCGAATAGCTGCTGACGCAGTACGATTGAACGGATTTCGTACATCGATTGTTCAGCAATTCTTCGTCAAGAAAAATCGAATAATTCTGACGTTCAGACCAAGCTTTCCTATGCCTCGCCGCGCACGCGCCGAAGCTTCAGCACGGTGGCCATTTGCGCGTTGTCGCGCTCCTTTTCGAGTCCGGAAACCACGAGCGTGGCAACGGCGTTGCCGATCATGTTGGTGACGGCCCGCACTTCGGAAATGAAACGGTCCACGCCGAGAATGAGGGCCGCGCCTTCAATGGGAATCTGCTTGAATGCCGTGAGCGTGGCGAGCAGCGTGACGAATCCTGCGCCCGATACGCCGGCCGCGCCTTTCGAGCTGATCATCGAGAGGACCATCAGCCCGATTTGATCTCCCCACGACAGCGGCACGTTATAGGCCTGGGCGATGAACATCGCGCATATCACCTGCGCGACGCAGGTCCCGTCGAGGTTGAACGAGTAGCCCATCGGCATCACGATACCGACGACCTGCTTCGGACACCCCATGCCTTCGAGCTTGCGGATCAACTGCGGGAAAACCGATTCGGACGACGTCGTGGCAAGCACGAGCAGAATCTCTCCCTTCAAATAATTGACCAGTCGAAGCAAGCTGAAGCCGCTCATCCGGCAGATGGTGCCCAGCACGACGACAAGGAAAAAGATGGTCGCCACATAGATCGTGACGAGCAGCATGCCGAGCGAATTCAATGCCGACAGTCCGTATTTCCCGACTGCAAAGCCCATCGCTCCCAACGCGCCGAGCGGTGCGAGCTTCATGATGAAGCCGACAATCCTGAAGAGCACCGCCGACACGGACTCGAAGAACGTCAGGACCGGCTGGCCTTTCTCGCCGATATACGACAAGCCCACCGCGAACAGGCAGGCGATCACGACGATCTGCAGCATGTCGCCCGAAGCAAACGGACTCAGGAAGCTCGAAGGGATGATATTGAGGAAAAAACCGGTGAGGCCGCCGCCGTGATGCACTTCCGTCTGATATTGCGCCAGCACGTGCACGTCGGCTGTACCGGGCTGGATATTCATGCCGACGCCGGGCCCGACCAGGTTCACCATCAACATGCCGATCAGCAGGGCCAGCGTGGTCACCACCTCGAAATAAATAATGGTCTTGCCCGCGATCCGGCCCAGCGTGCGCATCTCGCCGATTTGCGAGGCGCCGCATACGATCGTGGTGAAGATCAACGGCGGCGTAATCATCTTGATCAGCCGGATGAATGCATCCGATAACGGCTTCAGGGACTGGGCAAACGTCGGGAAGCAATGTCCGACGACGATCCCGATCAGAATGGCGATCAGGACCTGAACATAAATGTGCCTGCAAAAACGTCGCAACATGGTGTCTCCTTGATCTCGCCTCGCGCCGCGCGCTCGCGACTTGGCGAGAAAGATGCCCGGCCGCGCGGACCCGGCACTCTGACCCGTTGTGGCAACGGGCTGGCGTTCGCCTCTGCCGGGCGAATATTTCCAGACCGTCTCATGCATTCAATCCTGATTGCCGCCTTACCAGCGCTTCGTCTTGATGTTGTGAACGTGAGCGTGCTCACCCGCCTTGATGGGCGCCACCACCTTGCCGATATCGACGCCGTACTTGTAGACGGTGTCGCCCACGGCCATGTCCTTGAGCGCCACCTTGTGACCGATCGGTATATCCTGCCGGGCGACGATCGCAACGACCTTGTCGTCATCCATGATCCAGGCGTTCAGCGCCAGGCCCGCCTTGATGCCCTCGACCACGGCAACGCCAACCGTGTCTTCGCGCTCATGCAACACCGCGTGAATCATCGTCTGCTCCTTTAAGGTAAACGAGGTGTGAATCTGGCCTACCCGAACAAGGCAGGCACCGAACGAATGATCAAATTGACCGCCGCGACGACAAGAACGATCCAAAGCAGCGTGAGCACGCGTGGCGCCGAAATGGCGCTGCGCAGCCTCGCGCCCGCGAACAATCCCACCGCGCCACAAGGCAACAGAAAGCTGGCGAGCGGCAGGACAGCAGGGTTTCTATAAAGTCCGGAAACAGAGAAGAGAATCAGCCGGGCGACCGCCGTGACGGTAATGAGTGCGCTGATGGTTGCTCGCCGCTGGTCGGGATCGCGCAGGCGGCCGGCCAGATAAATCGTGTAAACCGGGCCGCCGGTACCGAATACTGCGGTCAGGCATCCGCCAAAAAAACCCAGGGGAAGTGCCCAGCGCCCGCCTATCTCGCGAAATTCGCCGCGAGACAGGACTTTCCAGAGCGAGTAGGTCAGCAGGCACACGCCAAGAATGAGTTCGAGCGGCTTTTCCGGCACGCAAACCAGTACGCTCACGCCCAGCAGAAGCCCGATGCACAACCATGGCCCGAGCCTTTTGAGTTCCTGGGTCTGAACCGACTGAAGATTGCGCATGCCCACGAGCATCCCGGCGACGAGATCCAGCACCAGCATCACAGGCGTTGCCGTGCGCAGGGGCACCAGTTGCGTGAGCAACGGGATGGCAACGATCGACGAACCAAAGCCCGTCAGCCCGTACACCAGATACGCGATCGCCACGACCCCGCCTGCCACTGCGATCGAACCGACACCGATTCCGATAGCGCAGGCGGCGATGTGCGCATTCAGCCAGGCTGTCATTGATGAAGGGTCCCGGAGCGACTTTCCGTGTTGTAGGGGCATGCAGGCGACACGTTGATTGCGCCGGCCAGGAAATTTCGGCCGCATTGCTGCGTCCATTGTCGCTTGCGGCTTGCTAAAGATAAACGCAGTAATGGTTTTCCTGAGACCAGGAAATACTTTAGCTTGCGTAAAATTTCGGGCATCGAAGCGAGCCTGTCTTCTCCGCGGAACGTGAGAAAAACGCGAGCAATGCCATCCATTCGCACCCTCAAAATATTTCTCTCCGTCGCGCGATGCGGCACCTTTGCCGCCGCCGGCAACAAGGTCGGCCTCACCGCTGCCGCCGTCGGCCTGCAGATTCGCGCGCTCGAAAGCGATCTCAATGTTCAGCTTTTCGACCGCAACGCACGCGCGGCGGTGCTCAATCCCGTTGGCCGCGCCCTCATTCCCGAGATCGAGGAAATCGTGCGCCGCTACGAGCTTCTCGAGGTCGCCGCCGGCGGCGACGAAATGTCGGGAACGGTCGTGATCGGCGCACTCGTCTCCGCGCTGATGGGCGCGTTCGCGGATGCCTTATGGTCAATACGTCAACACCATCCTCGCCTCGACGTGCATCTGCTCGCCGGCATGTCCAGCGATTTCGCGCGCCAGGTCGAAGTCGGCGAACTCGATGCGGCGGTCGTCACGCAGTCTCCGCATCCCCTGGCATCCACACTCCTTTGGACACCTCTGTATTCGGAACCGATGATTCTCATCATGCCGACGGCCCCGCACTTCGATTTGCCGCCGCAGCAGGACGACATCCTCCGCCATGCGCCATTCATGCGCTTCGACCGCAGCACATGGACCGGACACCTCGTGCAGAATGTGCTCGATCAATGCAAGGTCGAAGTCAACGAAGCGATGGAACTGAACTCCGTCGAGGCGATCGTCGCCCTGGTGCGTCAGGGCTTCGGCATTTCGATCGTTCCCGAACTCGCGAACGTCGATTTCGTGAACGATCGCGCGATCCACGTCATGCCGCTCGACGGCGTCGACGTGCGGCGCCACGTTGGCCTGCTCGAACGCACGAGGCACAGCCGGACGGCATTCACCGGCGCGATCAAGCATTACTTCAAGGCGACCTGACACCTCTCGCGACCGCTGCGCGCGCTCACGCCGCCAACGCGCGCAGCTGATCGAGCAGCGCAGCGGGAATGTCGATGCCCTCGCGCGCCGCGGTGTCGGCGAGACCGGAGCGTCGTTGCCCCGGCAACCGTACCTCGGTGTCCTGCAGCATCACTTCGATCAACGCCTCGACGCGCGCAAGATAGGCGGCATGGCCCGCCAGCGCACCTGGATCGATCGCCCAGAACAGGTGGCCCACGCGCGACTTCTCGCCCGCTTCGGTCAGGAACGAACCCGCCTCGTAGCCGAAGTTCGCCCCGGCCAGCGCGGCTGCCAGCAATTCGACCATGAGCGCGAGCATTGCCCCTTTCGCCCCGCCGAACGGCAGCATCATGCCTTCCAGCGCGGCCTTCGCATCGGTTGTCGGCCGGCCGTCGCGCGAGGTCGCCCACCCTTCGGGAATCGGCTTGCCTTCGCGGGCGGCCACCATGATCTTGCCGCGCGCGACGTTGGACAACGACAGGTCGATCATCAACGGCGAGCCGTCGCGGCGTGGAAACACGGCCGCCACGGGGTTGGTGCCGAACACGGCATGCCGCCCGCCCCACGCCGGCATCGCGGCGGGCGTGTTGCTGAACGCAAGCCCCACCATGCCGGCCGCGCCGACCGGCTCCAGATGCCAGGCGCCCGCGCCGAGATGGTGGCTGCGCTTCACGCTCACGACCGCACTGCCGTGTTCGCGCGCGCGGTTCACGAGCGTTTCGACGGCCAGTTCGCAAGCCGGAAACGCCATGCCGTCCGCCGCATCGATCAAGACCGCGGCATGGCGCGACGCGACGACTGACGGGCTGGCTTTCGCGTCGACACGGCCGTTGCGCAACTGCGCGACATACATCGGCAAACGCGCGACACCGTGCGAAGACAGGCCGCGTTCGTCGGCATAGACGAGCGCGCGCGCCGTGGCCTGCGCCGTGCGCGGCGTGGCGCCCGCAGCAAGCATCGTGCGCGCGGCCAGGTCGTGAAGATCACCGGACGAGATCCGCGTCATATCAGTGTTCCTTCGTTGTCGTTGAGTCATGCTCGCCCGCGAGCAACGCATTCGTCACGCGCGACGCGACCAGCGTGCTCACGCGCTCGTTGGACTGCACGGTCAAGCCCGCAATATGCGGCGTGAGGATCAGGTTGGGCGCGCCGGCAAGCGGCGAGCCCGCCTTGAGCGGTTCGTCGGCGAACACATCGAGCGCGGCGCCGCCCAGGCGGCCTTGCGTCAGCGCTTCGGCCAGCGCGCGTTCGTCGATCACGCCGCCGCGCGACGTATTGATCACGATGGCGTGCGGTTTGAGCCTCTGCAGTTGCGCCGGGCCGAGCAGATTGCGCGTGCTCTCGACGAGCGGCACGTGAACGGTCACGACGTCGGCAGCGCGCAGTGCGTCGTCAAACGACATGCCCCGGGTGCCCGTCTCCTGCCAGCAGGCCGCATCCGCCGGAATCTGCGGATCGAAGCCCACGACCTGCATGCCGATGCCGCGCGCCAGCCGCGCGACGAGCCGCCCAATGCCGCCAAAACCGATCACGGCCATCGTGCCACCCGCCGCTTCACGTCCGTTCGAGAGCGCGGTACGCGGCCACTGCCCTTGCGCGACGGCGGCGCTCGACAGGTACGCGCCGCGCAGCAGCATCAGCGACGTCGCGATCACATACTCGGCCACGGCTGCCGCGTTGGCGCCCGTGGCAGGAAACACCTGCACGCCGCGCTCGCTGCACGCGCCGAGTGCGATATTGTCGAGCCCGACGCCGAGCCGCCCGACCACGGACAAGCGCGGTGCGTCGGCCAGCAGCGCGGCGGTGACCTGTGTCCGGTTGCGCACGATCAGCGCGTCGGCGTCCGCCAGCAGACTGCTCAGCCGCTCGGGTTCGTCCACGAGCGACGCGTGTGCGTGCACGTCGAAATGACGCCGCAGCGATTCCACCGCCGGCGCATCCATGAATTCGCTGATAACGATTTTTTTGCGACCGGTTTTCAATTTGGGCGCTCCTGTGCATAAGCGGGCGCCTTGCTTTCGTTGGCGCTCCCAACCGCTTCGGACTCCATATCGCTCATGCCATGAACGGCGCGCGGCGCGGCCAGCACCTTGCGCGCCGCCTCGGCGTCGAACACGCCCTCCCAGCGCGCGACCACGATGGTCGCCACCGCGTTGCCGATCATGTTGACGATCGCGCGAATTTCGTTGAGCACGCGGTCGATGCCGATGATCAGCGTGATGCCGGCAACAGGAATGATGTTGTGGGTGGAGAGCGTGGCCGTGAGCGCCACCAGCGCCGCGCCTGCAACGCCCGCGCCGCCCTTGGAGGTCAGCAGCAGGATGGCGAGCAGGCCGAGCTGCTGCAGCAGCGACAGATGCGTGTTGGTCGCCTGTGCGATGAAAAGCGACGTCATCGTGAGATAGATGGCCGCGCCGTCCAGATTGAACGAATAGCCGGTTGGCAGCACGAGGCCGACGACGGGCTTCGGGCAGCCCAGGCGCTCGAGCTTGTCCATCAGGCGCGGCAGCACCGATTCCGTGGTCGACGTGCCGAGCACGATCAGCAGCTCCTCGCGCAGATAGTTGAGCAGCGGCCACAAGCCGACGCCGGCCCAGCGACAGATCGTGCCGAGCACGAGGACGATGAACAGGATGCTGGTGAGATAGAAACAGACGATCAGCAGGCCGAGTTGCTGCAGCGTCCCGATGCCATACTTGCCCACCGTGAACGCCATCGCGCCGAACGCACCGAGCGGCGCAAGACGCATGATCATTTCGACGATACGCATGAGCGCCTCGCCACTCTGCTCGATCACGCGCGCGAGGAACCGGCTGCTGCGCGACATGATCGACAACGCTACGCCGAACAGCACGGAAAACAGCAGCACCTGCAGCAGGTTGCCGTGCGCGAACGCACCGACCACCGAGTTCGGCACGATTTCTTCGAGGAGGCTTTGCGACGCCGCTGCATGCGCTTCGCTTACATAGTGGCTCACGGCCTGCGTGTCGAGCGAAGCCGGATCGATATTGAGCCCTTCGCCAGGATGCAGCACGTTCGCCACCACCAGACCGATGACCAGTGCAAGCGTCGTCACGGCTTCGAAATAGACGATTGTCTTGACGCCCACTCGCCCGACATGCTTGAGGTTTTCCATCCGTGCGATGCCGAGCGACACGGTGCAGAAAATCACCAGCGTAATGAGCATCTTGATCAGGCGAATGAACGTGTCGCCCAATGGTTTCATTTCGACGCCGAAATGCGGCCAGAAATAGCCGACGAGAATACCGGCCGCCAGTCCGATCAGGACCTGGGCATAGAGATGTCTGAGCACGCGCAAGGTGGTGTCTCCTCCACTCGCTGCTGCCTGGTGAAACAGCTTCGCGCACCGTGGGCGGACTTCCGTGGTCCACGTTCGACGGCCATGCCTGCAAGGCCTTTTGCGCCGCGGCGCGCGCAACTGTCATGGAACTGCGGGGATACTGCATTCGCAAGCCCGCCGCACAGGCGGGCTTGCGGGACGTGGCTTGCGTGGCTCAGGCGCTTTCGAACAGACGCGTGAGCACGAACTCGCGATGGCCCAGCGTTTCCGCCGCGGTCCAGCGGCCGTTCGCCGTTGCGAGCATCGATTCGAGCAGCTTGTCGCCGGCCTGGTCGAGGTTCTGCTCGCGCTGCAGCAGGCCCGACACATCGACGTCGATGTGCTCGCTCATCGTGCGCACGGTGCGCGGATTCGCGCAGATCTTGATGACCGGCACGATCGGATTGCCGATCACGTTGCCCTGTCCCGTCGGGAAGAAATGCACGGCGAAACCGGAAGCCGCGCACAGCGTCACCATCTCCGCCGCCGCCGAAGACGAGTCCATGAACCACAGGCCCGAATGGGTCGGCTCCTCGGCCTTGTCGAGCACGCCGTCCACGCGGCACTTCTTGCCGATCTTCTGGATGTTGCCGAGCGCCTTCTCCTCGATCGTGGTCAGGCCGCCGGCGATATTGCCCTTGGTGGGCTGCGACTCCGAGAGGTCGTCGGTCTTCCAGCGGTTGATCATGTCCTGATAGCGGTCGAACATGAACTGGAAGCGCTCGCGCACCTGGTCGTTTGCGCAACGCGCCGCGACGATCTGCTCGCCGCCCGTCAGCTCCGACGTCTCGCCGAACACGAGCGTCGTGCCGAGGCCGTAGAGCTTGTCGAACGCATTGCCGACCGTCGGGTTCGCGCCGCAGCCCGAAGTCGTATCCGACTCGCCGCACTTGGTCGACACCCACAGATCGGCGATCGGGCACGCCTCACGCTCGAGCGTCGTCGCCCACTGCACCATTTCCTTCGCGGCCTTCGAAGCGCGCATGATCGTGTCATGGTCGCCGTGCAGTTCGATGCCGAAGCCCATCACCGGCTTGCCCGACTTCGCAATGCCGTCCACCACGCGCTTGGTCCAGCCTTCCTCGATGCCGATGACGATCACGCCGGCCACATTCGGGTTGCAGCCCGCGCCGATCAGCGTACGGAAATGCAGATCGAGGTCCGCGCCGAACTGGAGGCGGCCGTACGGATGCGGCAGCGCCATGGTGCCCTTGATGTTGTGCTCGACCGCTTGCGCGGCGGCGTTCGACAGGTCGTCGACGGGCAGGACGATGACGTGGTTACGCACGCCAACGCGGCCGTTCGAGCGGCGATAGCCGCGGAAAAGGGTGTTCTGGTCAATCACGCTCATGGTGTCTCTCTCTGAATGGGAGGGGTTCGACTGGCTGGCTCGATCGCCGTGCGACGCGCGGCTTACCAGCGCTTCGTCTTGATGTTGTGAACGTGAGCGTGCTCACCCGCCTTGATGGGCGCCACCACCTTGCCGATATCGACGCCGTACTTGTAGACGGTGTCGCCCACGGCCATGTCCTTGAGCGCCACCTTGTGACCGATCGGGATGTCCTGCTTCGCCGGGACCGTGACGATTTCGTCCTCGTCCATGATCCACGCGTTCAGCTGCGTACCCGCCTTGATGCCCTCGACGACCGCGACACCCACCGTGTCCTTCGCCTCGTGCAGCACGATGTGAATCGTCCTGCGTGCCGGATCGGCATGGGCCGCCGTTGAATCGGCCTGCTGTGGTGCTTGAGCTGCCTGGCTCATATGAGTTGTCTCCAGTTGGTTCACGGGGGTCTGGCGCGCGGCCATGCTGCGCATCTTAGACACCCAACTCATCCATGTCAACCATATCATCTATATGTGTTGAATCAGCCAGATGGGGTAAAATCGTCCAACAGTCTGGAAGGCACACCAGGAAGGGAGCACAGCGCCATGAACACGTTGAAGAACAGCGTGCCCCAAGCGAGCGGGGCAGCGAATGCGCCCGTCATCGGGGGTACGCGTTACAAGGAAGTCAAAAACGGCATCCTCGCCGCACTGTCGGCGAAGGAATGGAAAGGCGGCGAGGCGATACCTTCAGAGAAGCGCCTGTCCGAGCGCTTTGGCGTGTCGATCGGGACGCTGCGCAAGGCGATCGACGAACTCGTGGCGGACAACATTCTCGTGCGCCATCAGGGGCTCGGCACGTTCGTCGCGCAACATCAGCGCGATCGCTATTTCTTCCGATTTTTCCGCGTCGTGCGCCAGGACGGCGAGAAGAGCTACCCCACGGTGAGCCTCGTGTCGTTCACGAAGGCCAAGGCCACGCGGGACGTCGCCGCGATTCTCGGCATCGAGCCGAACGCGCGGGTTTTCTCGTTCGTGAACCGCCTGGCGCTGCATGGCGAGGCGGTCATGATCGACAGCATCACCGTTGCTGAGGAGCGTTTCGCGGGACTGACCGAAGCTGCATTGCGCGAGCGCCCCAGCACGCTTTACAACTTCTACCAGGACGCGTTCCACATCAACGTGGTCGGCACCGAAGAACGGTTGCGCGTCGCGACGGCCAACGAGGTCGAGAGTGAGCTTCTCGAGGTGGCGCCTGGTACACCATTGCTCGAAGTTCGGCGCATTGCCTACTCGTATCATCAGGAACCGGTCGAGCTTCGCATCTCGCACGTGAACACCGCGCGCTACGAATACGTCGGTCCTTCCGCTTCACACGAAGAACCGCTCTAGGTTTTCACGCTGCCGCTGCGCTCGCCCCGCTGGACGGGCGCAGCGTTGCCGTCGCTCAGGCGGCCAGGTGAAACACGCTCACTGTCCTTTCGAGCAGCCTCGCCTGGTCCTGCATGGATTGCGCCGCCGCCGACGCCTGCTCCACGAGCGCAGCGTTCTGTTGCGTCGCTTCGTCGATCTGGCTGATCGCGCGGTTGACCTGCTCGATACCCTCCGTCTGCTCATGGGTGGCCGCCGAAATCTCGGCCATGATGCCGGTCACGCGCCCCACGCTCTCGACGATTTCCGACATCGTCGAACCGGCGCGCGCCACGAGCGCGCTGCCCGTGTCGACCCTCGCCACCGAGTCGTCGATCAGCGCCTTGATCTCCTTGGCGGCTGCCGCGGAGCGCTGCGCGAGACTGCGAACCTCGGCGGCAACCACCGCGAAGCCGCGTCCCTGCTCGCCGGCACGCGCCGCCTCGACGGCGGCGTTGAGCGCGAGAATGTTGGTCTGGAAGGCGATACCGTCGATCACGCCGATGATGTCGACGATCTTGCGCGAGGACTCGTTGATGGATTTCATCGTGTCCACTACCTCGGAGACCACCGCGCCACCCCTGCCCGCCGCTTCCGACGCCGACGCCGCGAGGTCGTTCGCATGCTGTGCGTTCGACGCGCTCTGCTGCACCGTCGACGTCAGCTCCTCCATGGACGCAGCCGTCTCCTGCAGCGATGCGGCCTGCTGCTCCGTGCGCGACGACAGGTCGAGATTGCCCGAGGCGATCTGTTGCGAAGCCGTACTGACCGACGCGGTCGACGCCAGCACGGTGCCGATCACGCCAACGAGGCTCTCCTGCATGCGCTTTGCAGCCAGGGCAAGCGTGCCGATCTCATTGTGGCCGTGTTCGCCGATGCGCGCGGACAGGTCGCCTTGGGCGACGCGGTCAAGATGCTCGCCCAAGGCTTGCAGCGGCTTCTGAACGACGCGGGACAGCGCCCGGCGCGCGGCTACCGCGACCACGACGGTGAAAACGAGGCACACCGCGATCATGATCTGGAGGAACGACGTCGTGTCGTTCGCGGCTTCCTTCGCCGCGTGGCCGCGTTTGGTGGCACGCTTGACGAACTTGTCCATCTCGTCGTTGAACGCGCGCGATGCCGCGATGCTTTCGATCGCGCTGATGTGATTGAAGGTGGCCATGTCGTTGGCCGCGAGCGCCTTCTGTTCGTTGCGCACGCAATCGTTCAGCGCGTTGTAGGTCTCGACGATACGGCGGGCGAGTTGCTGGTCGTCCGGGTCGGAGCGCGGAATCTTCGCGAACGCCTCGATGCGCGCCTGGCCCTGCGCCAGCCTCGCGTCGACGGTCTCCGTCAAATTCTTTGCCGCCGCGGTTTCACCGATCTGGGCCGCGCTCTGTGCGGCCGAGATCGACACGCGGGCGCGTTGCGTGGCGGCAAACGCCTCGCTCACGTCGGTCACTTCGACCGTCGCCTGGCTCATCGCCTCGACCGAGGCCGCAGTCTCACGCACCCCCTTGAGCGCCATGAGATTGCTGACGCCAATCACGACGACCAGCAGCGACAGCACTGCGGTCAGGATAGTACTGATCCGGAATTTGCCCACTTCTGTCCCCAAGTGTCAGCTTTTTTTGTGACTGCGGGTAGTCGCGGTGGGTGGTACCGCTGCGACTACGACCTGCATATCGGCAAGGCGCTCACGACACTTGAGGATCTTTTGATAATCTGACAAAAACAGAACATCCGCCGGCTCAAGAAAGCATTCTGTCAACTTGCGTAACGCGGGCCCTCGGACAAGCCACGGTTTGGCGCTCGCCACTTTTCCCGATCCGCGCCAGCAAGATATTCAGGATGCCTTCAGGTATGCGATAGCCACCGGAGTCAGTAGCGCGCAAGCTGGCTGCCATTGACCTGCACGCGGTCGCCGGGGCGCAGGTCGCCGGGCGTCGGCACGTTGAACGCACGGGTTGAGCCGTCGCTCAATTGCACGTCGATCTGGAATCCTGCGGGCTGGCCCATCTGCTGGCCGATCTGGTTGCCTGCATAGGCTCCGCCGAGCGCGCCGATGACGGTCGCGGCGTCGCGGCCGTGGCCGCCGCCGACCTGATTGCCGAGAACGCCGCCAACCAGCGCGCCGACCACGGTTCCGGCGATGCCCGAAGCCCCCGTGGCGTTGCTCAACGGCCGGATGCTCGAGATCGTGCCGTACTGCGTTCCGTATTGGTTGCCGTATTGCGGGTTGTTGTACTGCGCACCGTACTGACCGTTGCTTTGCGTGTCGTACGGCGGTTGCGGCGCAGGCGGCGGCGCATAGGCGGGTTGCTGCACGGTGCCCGGCTGCGCGTAAGCGGGCTGGCTATAGGCAGGCGCCGCATACTGGCTCGGGTAGCCTTGCTGCGCGCCGTACGGCGTGTAGCCCGGGGCAACGCATGCGGACAACGACAGACTGGCTGCCGCGACAAGCGCGGCGGTGAGGGCGGACTGGGTAGAGAGCATGAACGTCACGGTGGGTTCGCATTGCCGCCGAAGCGGGCACGGCAAGCATAGGGAGGAATGGCGATTGCGCGGAGTATACGGAAAGCCCGCCCGGACGTCCGCTGCGCGAGGGTAACAACATGTAAAGTCCGTTGCCGGGTGAAGGGCGGCGCGCCGCGCGCGGCGCCCTTCACCCGTTGGACTCAGTCAGTCGCCGGATTCCCCGGGATTTTCAATGCAGGGTCTGGACGGTGCCCATGGCATCGGCATATTCCGACGCGGCCTGCTCGAGGATCGCGCAGCGGAAGTCGAACTTGACGCGGAGGATCGCGGATTCGACCCGTGCGTCGCCGCGATGGCCCCTCAGGCGAGTGTCGATCGCCTCCTCGACGGCGAGAATCGCCTGCTCGATACTCTCCGGATCGTCGCTGTCGAACCCGACCTCGACCTCGATGCTCTCCAGCAGGTTCAACGCGGTCGCAATGTCTTCGGAAGCGACGAATAGCGTCTCGGCGTGTTCTCTCATCTACCCCTCCCCGTTGGTTGTCCAGCTCTTCAGGCAGCTGCGAGTTGCACGCCTATCGTTGCACATCCGGAACGATCCTGCCGGCGACGAAGGGCGGTGTTGGGTTCGAAACAACGGTAGGGTTGCAGTCCATCCTGAGGCGAATAGAATCGAAGGTTCCAGCCGATAGCGTAAAGGCAATCGGGCCGCCGTCGGGCGCGTGTTTGACCTGCTAGACTGGAAGTTCCCCCGCGAACCATGGAGGGAATCATGACGACTGTCTACGTGGTGAAGACCGGTGAGCAGTACCTCTGCTGCGCAGAGGACGGCGATATCGGCATGGCACCGGAGATTGGCGGGGCCAAGTCGTTCGTCTCATATGAGGAAGCCGAAAAGGCGGCGTCCCTGCACGCCGACCCCGGATACGAAATCGTCGCCGTCAGCGTTGCCACACACTGACGCGCAAGGCTCTTCCCCTCGACTTACTGGAACTTGCCAGCCGGCGCTTTCGGCTGGCTTTCGGCTGCACTGCCGGCCAGCGCATGAACCGATCCGGCAAGGAAGTCCAGGATCAACGCGTTCACCTCGTCCGGGCGCTCTTGCTGCACCCAGTGACCCGCTTTCGCAATGAGATGCTTCTTCCAGAGGTTGGGAACGTTGATCTCCAGCGCGTCGTAGTCCTTCGCGGCCATCTTCACGACGCCGTCCAGCGCTCCCGCGAGAAAGAGCGTCGGCTGCATGATGCGGGCGCCGTCGAGGAAGCTGGTCAGCGCCCAGTTGCGATCGATATTCCGATACCAGTTGATTGGTCCACGAAACCCGCTGCGCTCGAACTGCGCCACGAAATATTGCAGATCCGTCTCGGTCAGCCACGGCGGAAGCGCGTCGGGCAACGTGAGGTTGTCCACGAGCCGGGTCGATTTGGGAAAGGTCGCGAAGTTGGCCGGCTGCCCTTTCATGACCGGGTCTCCCGACGCCGTGTAGAGAATGCCAAGGATCGAGTGGCGGACACTCTCTTCCAGTTCGTGCTCGACGCGTCCCGGCAACTGAAAATAGTCCTGATAGAAATGACACTCCTGCGTGATCTGTGCGAAGCGCACCGACGGGCGGACCGGACGTCGAGGCATGTAAGGAACGCTCAGCAGGCCGAGAACGGGAAACAGGTCCGGACGCAGCAGTGCCGCGTAAGCGGCGACAGCAGCGCCCCAGTCATGTCCGATCAGAATCGCCCGCTCCTCGCCGAGAGCCTTGACGAGGCCGACCAGGTCACCGACGAGGTTCAGAATATCGTAAGCCTCGACGGATTCCGGGGCATCGGTGAGCCCGTATCCGCGCTGGTCGGGCGCCACCGCGCGATAGCCCGCGGCCGCCAGCGCGTCGATCTGCCAGCGCCACACATACCAGGACTCCGGCCAGCCGTGACAGAGCAGCACGAGCGGGCCCGTGCCTTTTTCGACGTAGTGCATGCGGATGCCGTTCACGTACGCGAACTTCTCTTGCAACCCGTTCATCATGGAGTCGACCTCGTCTCACGCGGTGGGAAAGCGCCTGGCGACCATTGTGAATGCAGCATCGCAAGGCTTCAACCACGCCAGTCGTTTCGAGCGCGAACCGGGAGATCAGGGATCGGCGCGTGCCGTGCGGCCCTCCGCGCGCGCCGTGACGCTCAGGTAGTCGGCGGGGGTATCCATGTCGACACAAAAGCGGTCGTGCGCCGCCTGATGGAGAAACACCTCGCCGCCATGCCCGGCGATCAGCTTGCGGCAGCCCGGATTCACGCGGCCGCCCACGACCTCGGGACAATAGCTCGACGCAAACACCACAGGATTGCCGCGTACGCCGTCAAACATCGGCACCAGGATCGAACCGTACGGCATCGACGCGTAGGCTTCGATCAGTTCGCGATAGTCGGCCGTTTCGAGCAGCACCTGGTCGGCGAGGCAGATCATCACGGCGTCGCACGGCGCCTGCAGCGCGGCAACGCCGCTCGCAACCGACGTCATCTGTCCTTCCCGGTAGCGCGGGTTGCTCTGGAAGCGCACGTCGAGGCCATCGAGCGCTTCGAATATGGCCCGGCCATTGAATCCGGTCACGACGACGACCTCCTCGGGTCGCGCCGAAACGATGGCGCGCACGACGCGCCGCACGGCGGGCTCGCCGCCCACCGGCAGCAACAGCTTGTGACGCCCCTCCATGCGCGCGGACAGGCCCGCCGCGAGCACCACAGCCGAAAACCTCCGGCCGCTCATCGCGCCCCCGCGGGCGGGCCGTCCGGGCGACCGGCAGCGAGCGGGGCGGCCTCCAGATAGCGCCCGGGGGCGCGCTCGAACTCGGACTTGCAGCCGTCGCAGCAGAAGTACACCTTGCGTCCGCGATAGTCGAGAACATGCTTTGCCTTCGCAATCTCGACGCTCATGCCGCAGACGGGGTTCACATAGCGTCCCGCCTCCGCCACGGCTGCGCCGAGCGCCTCGCACGGCGGCAGCGGCGGTACGGCTTCCGTCGCGATCGCGGCCCGCGGCGCCGCCGCCTCGGCCATCTCCTGCATTTCGTGCATCTCGTGCCGCAGCGCGACGAGTCCCGCCACGGCGCCCAGTGCGATCTCCTGCGGCGTGTGCGCATGGATCGCCGGACCCGCCGGCGCGTGCAGCGCCGCGAGCCGGGTTTCGTCGATGCCGCGCAGGCGCATTGCTGCGCGCAACCGCTCGGCCTTTCTGTGACTCGCGATCAGCAGCACCGCCGCCGCGGCGCTGCGCAGCGCGGCTTCGAGCGCCTCCTCGTCGCGCTCGCCTTGTGTGGCGATCAGCACGAACGACGTACCGGCGCGATCCAGCGCGGCGGCATCGACGCCCGGCTGCCCGGCGCGCGCCACGTCGGCCGCCAGGCTCGCGCGAAACCCGACGCGCCGTGCGAGCCCACACGCCTCCTGCGCCGCGGGCGTGGCGCCGAGCACGGCCACGAGCGGCGCGGGCACGGTGGGCTGGATGAAGAGTTCCAGCGCGCCGTTGCTCGCGCACGGCATCGCATGCGCCTCGACTTCGGCCTCGGCTGGCGCCGGCTCATTGCTGATCCGCACGCGCCGCGGCTGCCCCGTGCGGATCGACTCCCGCGCGGCCTCGATGACGATCGTCCGCGAGCAGCCCCCGCCTACCCAACCGTGCAGCGCGCCGTCGGCCGCAACAAGCGCCTGGGCGCCGACGTGCGTCGAGCTTGGCGGCGCGGCACGGATCACGGTGACGACCGCGAACGGTGCGCCCGCATCGATCAGCCGCTGCTCGCGCTGCAGCAGATCCGCGGCGTCCGGGAGGGTCTCGCTCGATTCGGCATGGACATTCATTGCAACGCCTCGAGAATGTGAGGAAAGATCCGTTCGAGACTCGCGAGGTCGCGGGCCCCGGCAAACAGGTCGAGATGCGGCAGCGCGGCCTGCATGCCCGCGCTGACCGGCGCGAATCCGGGACGATCGCCGAGCGGGTTGAGCCAGACGAGCGAATGGCAGCGCCGCCGGATCGCGGCAAGCGACGCGCCGAGCTGCGCCACGTCGCCCGCGTCGTAGCCGTCGCTGACGATCACGACCGCGGTCCGCGCATGCAGCAGGCGCGGCGCGTAGTGCGCATTGAAAGCGGCGAGACTCTCGCCGATGCGCGTCCCGCCGGCCCAGCCCTCCGAGATGAGCTGCAGGCGCTCCTGGGCGCGGCGCGGATCGGGGTCGCGCAGCGCTTCGTCGACGCAGACGAGCCGCGTATGGAAGACGAAGCTGTGGACGTCCGGCAAACGCCCGCTCAACACGCGCGCGAGCCGCAGGAAGAAGAAGCTGTAGAGGCTCATCGAGCGGCTCACGTCGAGCAGCATGACGATGCGCGGGCGCTGCCGGCGTTTGCGCCGCCAGCCGAGTTCGACCGGCAGCCCGCCGCGCGAGACGCTGCGCCGCAGGGTCCAGTGCAGATCGAGCGCGCGCCCGCGGCTCGCGCGTTGCTCGCGGCGCGTCTGGATGCCGTGCAGGCGCTGGGCGAAGCGGCGGATTGCGGCATCGATGGCGAAGAGTTCGCTGCGATCGTTCAGGTGGCGCAAATCCGCATGCGCGAGCGACTCGCTGCGCGTGGCGCCCTCGTTCGCGGCGCAGCCCTCCTGCGCGGCGCCATCGCCGCATCCTGCGAGCGACACCGGCGTGCCCTCACCCGCATCGGACGGGCCGCAGGCCGTGTCGTCGCGCGCAAGCGGCCCGGCGCCGCCGGCACGCGTCCCGGCGAGCTTGCGCCGGTTCGGCGCGAGGAAGTACGCGTCGAACAGTTCGTCGAAGCGCCGCCACTCCTGCGCGCGCGAGCACAGCAGCGCACGCAGGCTCCAGCGCAGCACGTCGCGCTCCGTCTGGCCCATGCGCTGCACCACCTCGAGCATTGCAGCAATGTCCGCGTTCGTCACGCCGAATGCGTTCGCGCGCAGCCAGCCCGCGAAGCCCGCATAGCGCGCGACGACGCGATCGGCGAGAGCGTGCGGCGCCGCGCGAGGCATCGTGCTGTCGATGCCGGTCAGCATGACGCCACCAGTTTTTCGACCACGGGCCGCGTGAGACTGGCCTGATCCTCGCGTGTTTTCACAAGCGCGGCGAGCGAATCCATCACGCGGTCCACGCCGTTTTCGTCGAGCGCACTCACGCCGAGGCGCAGCAGCGCGGCCACCCAGTCGAGCGTTTCCGCGAGGCCGGGCTTGCGGCGCAGCGCCATCTCGCGCACCGCATGGACGAATTCGACGATCTGGGCCGCCAGCGCCTGGGGCACCTCGGGAACCTGGGTCCGCACGATCATGAGTTCGCGCTGGAACGACGGGTAGTCGACGTACTGGTACAGGCAGCGGCGGCGCAGCGCGTCGGAGATCTCGCGCGTGCCGTTCGAGGTGAGGATCACATAGGGCCGCTCGGTCGCGCGGATCACGCCAAGCTCGGGAATCGAAAGCTGGAAATCCGATAGCAGCTCGAGCAGGTAGGCCTCGAACGCCTCATCGGTACGGTCGATTTCGTCGATCAGCAGCACGGGCGCGGGCGCGGTCGTAATGGCTTCGAGCAGCGGGCGCTTGAGCAGATAGCGCTCGGAGAAGATGTCGTGCTCCTTGTCGCGCAGCGGCCGCGTGTCCTGCTCGAAGAGCTTGATCGCGAGCAGCTGGTGGACATAGTTCCACTCGTATAGCGCCGCGTGCGCGTCGAGCCCCTCGTAGCATTGCAGGCGGATCAGCGGCGCGTCGAGCAGGCGCGCGAGCGCCTTCGCGACCTCGGTCTTGCCTACACCCGCCTCGCCCTCCAGCAGCAGCGGGCGGCGCATTTCCAGCGTGAGCAGCAGCGCCGCCGCGAAGCTGCGCTCCACGATGAACCGGTGGCTCGCCAGCTTCGCCTGCAGCGCGAGGACGTCCGGCATGCGGTCGGTTTGCGCCATGGCGTGCCTCAGCGGCCTTGCGCCTTGTGCGTGAAAAGCCCGCGCAGCCAGTCGCGCACGATGGCCCAGACAAACGCAATGCCATTGAGCTCGGTGGCTTGCGCAGGCGCGGCGGCCGCCCTCGAAACCGGCGCCGATACCGGCTCGTCCGCCGCGCTCCCGGCAGCGCCTGCCGTGGCTTGCGGCGGCGGCGCCACGGCACTCAGGCGCGCCGAGAAGTTCGCGACGAACTGCTTGAGCAGCTGCTCCGACACCGGTCCCATGAGCCGCCCGCCCAGCGCGGCGGCCTTGCCGCTCATCGTCACTTCGCTCTTGCCGGCCAGCGTGCTCGTCTCGCCCGTGGGCTGCACACTGGCCGTGAGATCCATCGTCGCCGCCGAGCTGCCGGTCGAATCCGTGCCCTTGCCGAGCAGATGCAGGCTGCGTGCCGAGGCGTCGAGCGCGAGCACTTCGATGTCGCCCTTGAACGCCATCGTCGCCGGCCCGAGCCGCACCGTGATGGTTCCTTTGTAGTGCGTATCGTCGACGCGCTCGGTGATCTTCGCACCCGGCATGCAGCCGGCCACCGCCTCGATGTCCTGCATCAACGCCCAGGCGCGCTCCGCGCTCGCGTCGAGCGCAAATGCCTTGTCGAGTACGACTTTCATTGCGGACTCCTCATGCGCGCGTGCTTCGGCTCAGACTGGCCGCGTCAATCCCAGCTCGCGGCATTGCTGCCACACGCGAAATGCGTTGTGCGGCATGTTCATGTGCGTGACGCCGAGATGCGCGAAAGCGTCGACCACGGCTGCGGTAAAGCATGGAATCGAGCCCACGTGCGGCGATTCGGCCACGCCCTTTGCGCCGATCGGGTGGTGCGGCGAAGGCGTCACCGTGAAGTCCGTTTCCCAATGCGGCGTTTCCACGGCCGTCGGCACAAAGTAGTCGAGCAGCGTCGCGCCGAGCAGGTTGCCCGCTTCGTCGTACGGCAGTTCCTGTCCGAGCGCGACGGCGAAGCCTTCGGTCAGGCCGCCGTGAATCTGCCCCTCGATGATCATCGGATTGATGCGCGTGCCGCAGTCGTCGAGCGCGTAAAAGCGGCGCACGCGAATCTCGCCGGTATAGCGGTTGATGTCGAGCACGCAGACGTATGCGCCGAACGGGAACGTGAAGTTGGGCGGATCGTAATAGTCGACGGCCTCGAGGCCCATCTCGAGGCCCTCGGGAACGTTGTGATACGCGGCCCACGCGACCTCCTTCACGGTCTTGAACGCATCCGGCGAGCCCTTCAGCACGAAGCGGTCCAGATCGAACTCGACGTCGTCCGGGCTCGCTTCGAGCAGATGCGCGGCGATGCGGCGCGCCTTCTCGCGAATCTTGCGCGAGGCGCGCGCCACCGCGGCGCCCGCAACGGGCGTCGAACGCGAGCCATAGGTGCCGAGGCCGTAGGGCGCCGTGGCGGTATCGCCCTCTTCCACCGTGATTTTCGAGGCGGGAATGCCAGCCTCCGATGCAATGATCTGCGCGTAGGTGGTCTGGTGTCCCTGACCCTGCGTGATCGTGCCCATGCGAGCGATGGCCGAGCCGTCCGGATGCACGCGAATCTCGCATGAATCGAACATGCCCACGCCAAGGATGTCGCACATTTTCGACGGCCCGGCGCCGACGATCTCGGTGAAGTTCACGACGCCGATGCCCATGAGCCACTCGGCATCAGGGTCGGCGCGGCGCTGTGCCTGCTCCTTGCGCAGCGCGTCGTAATCGACGGCGGCCAGCACCTTTTTCAGCGCGGTCTCGTAGTCGCCCGAATCGTATTCGAGGCCAAGCGGCGTCGTGTACGGGAACTGGTCGCGGCCGATGAAGTTGCGCAAGCGGATCTCCGCCTTGTCGATGCCGAGCTTCTGCGCGAGCACGTCCACCATGCGCTCGATCAGGTACACGGCCTCGGTCACGCGAAACGAACAGCGGTAGGCGACGCCGCCCGGAAACTTGTTCGTGTACACGCCCTCGACGCTGACGAACGCATTCGGGATCGCATACGAGCCCGTGCATACATGGAACATGCCGGCAGGCCATTTGGTCGGATCGGCACACGCGTCGAACGCGCCGTGGTCGGCCACCACATTCACGCGCAGTGCCTTGATGCGGCCGTCCTTGCCGGCGGCCAGCTCGCCCGTCATGTGATAGTCGCGCGCGAACGCGGTGCTGGAGAGGTTCTCGTTGCGCGACTCGATCCACTTGACCGGACGCCCGAGCACGATGGACGCCACGATCGACGTCACGTAGCCCGGATACACGCCGACCTTGTTGCCGAAGCCGCCGCCGATGTCGGGCGAAATGATGCGGATATTCGACTCGGGAATCGACGACAGCAGCCCGACCACAGTGCGCACGACGTGAGGCGCCTGCGACGTGATGTAGACCGTGAGGTCGCCGCGCACCTTGTCGAACGACGCGACGCAGCCGCAGGTTTCGAGCGGGCACGGATGCACGCGCGGATACACGATATCCTGCCTGACCGTGACTTCCGCGTTCTCGAACATGCGGTCCGTCTTGTCCCGGTCGCCCATCGTCCACGTGAAGATATGATTAGGATGCCTTCTCGCCCCATGCGCGCCGCCGTCCTTGTCGCGGATGTCCTCGCGAATCACGGGCGCGTCGGGTGCGAGCGCCTTCATGGGATCGACGAGCGCGGGCAATGCCTCGTACTCGACCTCGACGAGTTCGGCCGCGTCGGCGGCGACGTAGCGGTCGTCGGCCACCACGAATGCGACTTCCTGATTCTGGAAGCAGACTTTTTCGTCGGCAAGCACCGCCTGCACGTCGCCTGCGAGCGTCGGCATCCAGTGCAGCTTGAGGGGTTTGAGGTCGTCCGCCGTGAGCACGGCGTGCACGCCGGGATGCGCGAGCGCACGCGCCTTGTCGATACGCTTCACGCGCGCATGAGCGTAAGGACTGCGCACCATCACGCCGAACAGCATGCCCGGCATCTTGATGTCGTCCACGTAGCTGCCCTTGCCCTGGATGAAGCGCGGATCCTCGCGGCGCTTGCGCGAGCAGCCCATGCCTTCGAGCGCGGCGAGACGTTCGAGATTGGCGTCGGGATGGTTCATGGCGTCTCTCCCGGCGCTCAGTGCGCGTGTACCGCGCCCGCTTCGATGAGCGGATGCGAGGTTTCGGCCGCTTCGCCGCGCAACTTGCGCGCCGCGTATTGCACGGCCTTCACGATGTTCTGATAGCCCGTGCAGCGGCACAGGTTCCCTGCCATCCAGTAGCGGATTTCCGCTTCCGTCGGCGCGGGATTCTCCTGGAGCAGGCGGTACGCGCGCATCAGCATGCCGGGCGTGCAGAAGCCGCATTGCAGCCCGTGCTCCTGCATGAAGCCTTCCTGCAGCGCATGCAGCGCGCCGCCTTCGGCGAGCCCTTCCACCGTGCGGATTTCAGCGCCCTGTGCCTGTACGGTGAGCAGCGTGCACGATTTCACGGACATGCCGTTGAAATCGACGGTGCAGGCGCCGCAATGCGACGTCTCGCAACCGATATGCGGCCCGGTGTGCTGGCATTTTTCGCGCAGCGTGTGAATCAGCAGTTCGCGCGGCTCGACGACGACGTCGACCTCGCTGCCGTTGAGGCTGAACGACACCATGGTTTTGCTGGCCATCTCGCGATCTCCGTGAGTCAGGTCGCTGCGTCAGGGGCGTGCTGCGTTTGCGGTCCGTTCGAAGGCGGTATTGAGCGCCCTGCGGGTCATCTCGCCCGTCATCGCGCGCTTGTAGTCGGCGTCGCCGCGCAGATCCTCCACCGGATTGCACGCCGCCATCGCGAGCCGCGCCGCTTCGTCGAGCGCGCGCGCGTCGAACGGCTTGCCGATCAGGGCCTGCTCGGCGTCCACGGCGCGGATCACCGTGTCGCCGACATTCGTCAGAGCAATGCGCGCGTGCTCGACGTGGCCGCCGCCCAGGCGCAGCGTGACGGCCGCCGCCGCGGTCGCGAAGTCACCGGTCTTGCGCTTGAGCTTCGCGTAGCAATAGCCGGTGCCGGGCTGCGGCACGGGAATGCGGATGCCGGTCATGATCTCGCCGGGCGCGAGCAGCGTCGCATAGGTGCCGACGAAAAAGCCGTCCGCGCTCACCTCGCGCTCGCCCGCCGCGCCTTGCAGCACGAACGAAGCATCGAGCGCGATCATCAGCGCGGGATGGTCATTGCCGGGATCGCCGTGCGAAAGATCGCCGCCCAGCGTGCCGCGATAGCGCACCTGCGGGTCGGCGATCTGCCGCGCGCCCTCGACGATGAGCGGACAGCGCGCTTGCAGCAGCGTGGACCAGATCAGCTCGTTCTCGGTCGTCATCGCGCCGATCCACAGCGTGCCGTTTTCTTCGCGGATGCCCTTGAGCTCGGCCAGCCGGCCGAGGTCGATCAGGTGATCGGGCTGGGCAAAGCGCAGTTTCATCATCGGCAGCAGGCTGTGGCCGCCCGCGAGCAGCTTCGCCGTTTCGCCGTGTGCGCCGAGCAAGGCGAACACCTCGGACAAGGTTTGCGGAGCGTGGTATTCGAATGGACGGGGAATCACACGGGTCACCTTGTTGTCATTGCGTTGAAGTTCAGCATTTCACAATGCAACGCAGCAATTCAACGGGTTTTCCCGAATGGCGGCGTGACTGCGCCGGGTGCCGGAAAACTTGCGTGAAAAGGGGAAAGGACATAATACTGAGGCAGCGTCCCGCCGCCGCAGACGCCACGCACAACGCCGCGGCAGCATCGGGGAGAACCCTGGATGAAACCGTTCGAGCACGCCATGCCGTCCACCGACGCGCGCCGCGCCGAGACTTTTCAGCACCGCCTCGAGCAGTTCAATCCGGGCGTGGTGTGGCTCGATGCGCAGGGGCGCGTCAGTGCGTTCAACGACGTCGCGCTGCAGATTCTCGGACCTGCGGGCGAGCAGTCGCTGGGCGTGGCCCAGGAGAAGCTGTTCGGCATCGATGTCGTGCAGTTGCACCCGGCAAAAAGCCGCGACAAGCTGCGCTTTCTGCTGCAGTCGCGCGACGCCGGTGGCTGCCCCGTGAAGTCGCCGCCGCCGGTTGCGATGATGATCAACATTCCCGACCGCATTCTCATGCTCAAGGTGTCCCGCATGTCGGACATGAACGGCGCGTGCGGCACCTGCATGATTTTCTACGACCTCACCGACCTCACGACCGAGCCGTCGGCCGAGCCGCCGGCTCAGTCGCTCGCCGGCGCGCCCACCCCGCCGCGGCGGCTCTTCAAGATTCCGGTGTACCGCAAGAACCGCGTGATGCTGATCGACCTGCAGGACGTCGTGCGTTTTCAGGGCGACGGCCACTACACGACGATCGTCACGAAGGACGATCGCTACCTCTCCAACCTGTCGCTTGCGGACCTCGAACTGCGGCTCGACAGCAATACGTTTTTGCGCGTGCATCGCAGCCACATCGTCAACCTGCCGTACGCGGTCGAACTCGTCAAAGCCGACGACAGCGTAAACCTCGTGATGGACGACGGCGAACGCAGCGTCGTGCCGGTGAGCCGCTCACGCGCCGCACAACTGAAAGAGTGGCTCGGCGTGGTTTGAGGCAGGCGCCGACCGCTTGACTCCTGCCAACCAGTCTCCTTCGTCCTAGAATTCATGTATCAGGGGGCGAGGCGACATGAAGCGCGAAGTGGTCACCGGGCTACTGTGCGGCACACTGCTCGCCGGCTGCGTGACGGCCGGCGTCGAGGTCAGGCCCGAGCAGATGGCAAACTTCAGGCACGGCGTAACGACACTGCAGGACGTGATCGCCGCGCTCGGTCCGGCATCGGTCGAGACCGCGCTGGACGATGGCTCGACGCTGCTCGTCTACACCTACGTGACGTCGAGGCCGCACCCGGAAAGCTATATCCCGTTCATCGGTTCACTGGTCGCCGGCGCCGACACGCACTCCTCCGCGGCCGTGTTCCTGTTCGATTCGCACGGTCTGCTCAAAAGCGCGAACACCACGAGCTCGAACGTCGGCACGGGCATGACCGGTGCCCATAGCGCGCAGCCCGGCCCACCCGCGCCGGTCTCCGAGGCACCCGTCGTGGTCAAGAGCGTCCCGGCGCCCGCCGTTCACACCGTTGCACCGACGCCGGAAGAAGACGTCGCGCCCACGTCGCAAATGCCCGGCGAACCTCAACCAGAAAATAGCGTTCAGCCGGCTCCCGCCGAATAGTCGTCGCGCTCCGTGCGGAAATGCGCGCTTTTGCGCAGCCGAAAAGCCCTTCGAAAGGCGACGTTGTCTTGCCTTCGCGCGACAGCACATCTGGATGTCGCTTCCAGCGCGTCACCATGTCGGCTTCGTTCTAGGAGCGGCATTTCTGGTCGCATTAACTGTGCAAATCATCACCGTGCGACGTCAGCCTGAAACCGCTCGCCTCTCATGGCTTCGCCATTCGGGGGGTGATACGCACGCCTTATTCAACGCACAAGGGACAGCCAGACAATGAAAGCGTACCAGCCCAAGGTGGACCCGAAGACGCTTCGCAAGGTGATCGTTGCCGCTGCGGTAGGCAATTTTGTCGAATGGTTCGACTTCGCCGTGTACGGATTTCTGGCAACACTGCTGACTCGCCAGTTCTTCCCGAATGGCGACCCGGCGATCGCGTTGATGAAGACCTTCGCGGTTTTCGCCGTCGCCTTTGCATTCAGGCCGCTCGGCGGCATCTTCTTCGGCGTGGTGGGAGACCGGGTGGGCCGCAAGAAAACGCTGGCACTGACCATCCTGATCATGGCCGGTGCAACAACGGTCATCGGCTTCCTGCCGACCTACGCATCGGTCGGCATGCTTGCCCCCTTGCTGCTCGCGATCGTGCGCTGCGTGCAAGGTTTTTCCGCCGGCGGCGAGTACGCAGGCGCCTGCGCGTATCTGATGGAACATGCGCCGAAACACCAGCGCGCGCGCTACGGAAGCTTTCTCCCGGTCTCCACATTCCTCTCGTTCGCGAGCGCCGCCGTGGTGGCGTCCGGGCTCGACGCCGCGCTGTCGCCGGAGGCAATGAGCAGCTGGGGCTGGAGAATCCCGTTCATCGCTGCGGCGCCTATCGGCCTCGTCGGGCTGTATCTGCGCACGCGCCTTGGCGAAACGCCGGCATTCGCCGCAGTCGAACACGATCACGACCTGGCGCACGCCCCACTGCGCGAAACGCTCAGGACCCAGGCAAGCGCGATCGTGCGCCTGGGTGCCTTCGTGTCCGTAACTGCGCTCTCCTTCTATACCTTCACGACCTATTTTGCGACGTATCTGCAGGTCGTCGGTCATCTAGGCCGCGCCAGCGCATTGTGGGTGACGGTCGTTGCACTCGTATTCGCCGCGGCCATCTGTCCGCTTGCCGGCCTCTACTCGGACGCAGTGGGAAGACGGAAAACCGTCTTCACGGCATGTGCCATCCTGATCGCCGCGGTGTACCCTTCTTTCTCACTGGGAGGGTCGGGCGATTTTCGATCCGCGATTGCCGGTGCGTGCATGCTCGCGCTGGGCGCGGTCCTCTCGGGTGTGGTCACGGCGGCACTGCTCTCCGAAGTCTTTCCGACCCGAACGCGTTATACCGCTTCAGCGATCACCTACAACCTGGCCTATACGATCTTTGGCGGCACGGCACCGCTTGTCGCCACCTGGCTGATCGAGTCGACGGGCAACAGCGTCTCGCCCGCCTTCTACCTGATCGCCGTCTCGCTGCTCGCACTGATTGGCGGGATGGCCTTGCCGGAAACGTCGCGGCTATCGCTTGACGATCATCCGCATGAAGGCATGACAGAACGCGTCGTGGCGCGAGGTCTGCAAGACGCGCCGCACAATTCAGTCTGACGCTCACGCTGGCCTTCGGCATCGTTCTTTTCTACGTTCTGCTCACGGTGTAGCTGTCGTGCCAGTTCCACCACTGGTAGGTTGGGGTCTGCGCGCGCCTCTTCCTACACTTGCGATGAAACGACCGGTGGAGTGAGCATGGCGGGCTGCCCGCCTTTCCTTCCGTTTTCGGCTGATGAACTCATGGCTTTTGCGACCTCCTGAATTGGGCAACTTGCTGCGGTGCGATTGCATCCGCTACGTGTCGTCGCCTCGTGTGTCACATGAGTAGTTTCGCGCCGGCAATCGCAGGTTGGGAGTAACAAGTGCGGCGCTATTTTGCGGAGTCGCTGAATGGAGTCGCCGGGCTGGGCCAATCTTGCCGGTTCGCCAGCTTCGCTGATTATCTGCCCCCATTTTTTCTCCCCGGCTTCAGATGATCGCTGCAATCATTCATGTGATTGATTTGCGCAAATCTCCGACCAATATTACACTTCGATCTGATCGACATGATCATTTTTAGGTTGGCTCGTGCGCGAACCAATCACCGCAACAAATAAAGCCAGGAGACATGCATGGTTCAGATTCCAATCAAGCGCTCGATCGAACGCATCCCCGGCGGCATGATGATCGTGCCGCTGCTGGCCGGCTCGATGGTCGCGACGTTCATGCCGGGCATGCCGAAATTCTTCGGCTCATTCACCAATGCGCTGTTCACGGGCGCGCTGCCGATCCTCGCCGTCTTCTACGTATGCATGGGCGCGGGCATCGATGTGAAGGCGACGCCCTACCTGATGAAGAAAGGCGGTGCGCTGCTCGTCACGAAGGTCGGTGCGGCCGTGATCGTCGGCGTGATACTTGGTCATCTGCTCGGCGAGCAGCCAATCTCTGCCGGACTCTTTGCGGGGATCTCGACGCTTGCCGTCGTCGCGGCGATGAACGATACCAACGGCGGCCTCTACATGGCGCTGATGGGCCAGTACGGCCGCTCGGAAGACGTGGGCGCCTACACGCTGATGTCGCTCGAATCCGGGCCGTTCCTGACGATGGTCACGCTCGGGGTGGCGGGGCTCTCGGCATTCCCGTGGCAGACCCTGGTGGGCAGCATCCTGCCGTTGGCTCTCGGCATGCTGCTCGGCAATCTGGATCGCGAGATGCGCGCGTTTCTGGCGAAGGCGGTCCCGGTCATGATTCCGTTCTTCGCGCTGGCGCTCGGCGCGGGTCTCGATCTGCACAAGGTATGGCAGGCTGGACTGCTCGGGATCGGACTCGGCGTCGCGGTCGTCGTCGTGACGGGCATTCCGCTGTATTTCGCCGATCGCCTGACGGGCGGCACCGGCGTCGCCGGCGTGGCCGCAGCCAATACCGCAGGCAACGCGGCCGCGGTACCTGCGCTCGTCGCCGCAGCGAACCCGGTGTACGAGCCGGCAGCACAAAGCGCGACGCTGCTCGTCGCGGCGTGCGTCGTCGTGACCGCGATCCTCTCGCCGATCCTCACGGCGTCCATCGCGAAACGCTACCAGCAGCGGCACGTCAATGCCGGAGCGCAGAATCAGGCGGAACAGGTGCAATGAAGATCCTGATCATTGCGGACGACCTCTCGGGCGCCGCGGACTGCGCGACTGGCTTTGCGGGTGCGGGGCATCGTACGGTCGTCACGCTGGAAGCGGCACGCACACAGGCGCACGACGACGCGGATACCATCGCCGTCGACACCGATACGCGCCGTCTGTCGCCTGAAGAGGCGTCGGCGCGCACGGCGGCCGCATATGCCGAAATGAGCGTGAGCGGCCAGCGGCTTTACAAGAAGATCGATTCGACACTGCGCGGGAACTGGGCGGCTGAAGTGGCGCGGCTGCAGGCGCTCGCTGGCATGGCCATCATTGCCCCCGCGTTTCCGGCCACCGGGCGCACGGTGCGCGAAGGCCGGGTCTACGTGCACGGCGAACCCCTGGAGCAGACGGCGACGTGGCAGCTGGAGCACAGCGGTCGCTGCGCGGACATTGCCTCACAGCTAACGCGGGCAGGTCTCGCCTCCGAGCGCCTCGACGCCGACGCCTTGCGCGACGATCCGCAGGCGCTCGCGACCCGCATCGAGGCGAACGCCGCCCGCGGCGTGCAGGCGCTGATCGTCGACGCGCAATCCGAACCGGCGCTGCGCGCACTGGCGCAGGCGACGCTGCAAAGCAGTGCGAATTTTTTCTGGGTCGGCTCGGGCGGTCTCGCGCGAGAGATAGCCGCGCTCGATCAGCGCGCACGTGTGCGCAACGATGCCAGGACCACGGCATTCCCCGGCGGCCCGATCCTCATTCTCGTTGGCAGCCTGTCCGCCGTGAGCGAGCGGCAATGCGCCATGCTGCGCGAGCGCGGCGGCGTTGAGGAGCGGATTGTGCCGCCGGTTGTACTGCGTTCGGGTGCAAGCCATCCCGACTGGGGCAAGTGGCAGCGTCAGATCGCCGTGCCGCTTCGCTCGGGCCGCGATCTGCTGCTGCGCATTGGACGTGACGACGCGTTTGATCCGGCCGAAGGCATGCAGCTTTCGACAGCACTCGCAGCGCTTGTCGAGCCGCATTTCACGCAGGCCGGTGGTCTGATCGCCACGGGCGGCGAAACCGCGCGTGCGATGCTTGCAGTTGCGAAGATTACCGATCTGCATCTGCTGGCCGAAGTCGAAGCCGGCGTGGCGGTGGCGCGACCCCTTGATGCCGCCCGCGAACATCGCCCCGGCATCGTCACGAAGGCGGGCGCCTTCGGTACCGACCGCGCGCTGTACGCGGCGTGGCTGACCCTGCGCAATGAAACCCAAACGGACGTCGCACCCCATTGATGTCCGTGCATGAACAGAAGCAAACCCTGACGTCAAAAGAGATCACATCATGAGCAACTATCTTCCCGTAATCGGCATCACGATGGGCGATGCAGCCGGCGTTGGCGCGGAGGTCGTCGTCAAGAGCCTGGCGCACGCGTCGGTCTACGCGCAATGCCGTCCGCTCGTGATTGGCGATGCAAAGCGTCTCGAACGCGCGAATACCATCGTCGGCGGTCAGATGAAGGTTCGCCGCATCGAGAATGCAGAACAGGCACGCTACGAGCAGGGCACGATAGACTGCATCGACCTCGGCCTGATTCCTGAAGACCTGCCGTTCGGGCAGCTGTCGGCCGTTGCGGGCGATGCAGCGTACCAGTACATCAAGCGCGCAGCCGCACTCGCCCAGGCCGGCCAGATCGATGCGATCTGCACGGCGCCCCTGAACAAGGAAGCGCTGCATGCGGGCGGCCACAAGTATCCCGGCCATACGGAAATGCTCGCGCACCTCACCGGCGTCGAAGAAGTATCGATGATGCTTGTCGCGCCGCAACTGCGCGTGATCCACGTGACGACGCACATCGGCATCATCGACGCGATCCGCAAGATCGAGCCGGGTCTCGTGCAGCGGACCATCGAGCGCGGCAACGCAACGCTCGTGAAGGCGGGTATCGATAGGCCGCGCATCGGCGTGTGCGGGATCAACCCGCACGCGGGGGAAAACGGCCTGTTTGGCTACGGCGAGGAAGAAGAGAAGATCATTCCGGCAGTCAAGCGGCTGCAGGAGCGCGGCCTTGACGTCACGGGACCGCTGCCCGCCGACACGCTGTTCTTCCGCGCCGGCCGCGGCGACTTCGATCTGGTGGTGGCGATGTATCACGACCAGGGACATGGTCCGGTGAAAGTGCTCGGCCTCGAGGCCGGTGTGAACGTGACGGTCGGACTGGAAGTGATCCGCACGTCCGTCGATCACGGCACCGCGTTCGACATTGCCGGCAAGGGCGTCGTGGATGAAGGCAGCATGCTCGAAGCCTTGCGCCAGGGGGCGGAACTGGCGACGCGCCGCCACTGAAGCCATGGGCGCGCACGCAAGGGGTCGGGTAAGATTGCAATCCCCTGGTTACCGCCCCTTGCGACGCAGCTGACGAAGTGAAAAAGACGACCGAACGCCATCAGGCCATTCTTGAGTTTGTCCGTACCCGGGACGCGAGCGTCGAGGAACTGTGCGCCGCGCTGGAGGTGTCGGAAGCGACAGTCCGGCGCGACCTGACCGTGCTCGCGAAGCAGCGCCGCCTTGTGCGCACGTACGGCGGGGCAACGGCGCTGGTTGGCGTCCATGAACCCGAGGCTTCGCTCGAAGAGCGCAAGTCGGCGCACAGCGAACAGAAGGAAGCCATTGCGCAGGCGGCGGCGGCCCACGTTCGCAATGGCGATACTGTGCTGCTCGACGGAGGGACGACGTGTGCCGCGCTTGCGCGCCGCCTGTCCACGCGCGAAGACCTGCATGTCGTCACGAACAACCTGCTCGCGGTAACGGCGCTCGCCAACGCGCCGGGCGTGCGGCTCACGCTGATCGGCGGCGAGCTGCGCAGTTCGAGCATGAGCACGCTCGGGCCGCTCGCTGAACTCATGCTGGGCCGGCTGACGGTCGATGTCGCGTTTCTCGGCGCGGACGGCGTGGTGGCGGGATTCGGCCTGTGCGAGGCGTCGGCCCAGCAAGCCTGGCTCAAGGAATGCATTGTTGCACGCGCCGCTGAGGTGATCGTGCTCGCCGATTCGGACAAGCTCGGCCGCGCACGTCAGCAGCACTGGACGCCGCTGCTGCGTGACTGGCGGCTGATCACCTCGGCACTCGCGGACGAAGCGGCGCTCGCGCCATTTCGCGAACGCGACGAGGTCAGCGTCGAGCTGGCTGCAGAAGTCGGGACGCCGCCCCTTTCCTGAGCGCCCGCCCGGAATCACGACGGACCCGGCTTCACGCCGTCACATGTCGGACGACGCCAGCGCCGGTTCATGAAGAACGTCGTGCGCCGAGGCAATCGTGCATTTGCCGCGCATCTCCGCCACGGTTCGCGCGCCGCACATCGCCATCGTCGTTTCGAGTTCGTGCCGGAGAATCTCGAGGGCGCGCGCCACGCCGGGTTCGCCCTTTGCCGCGAGCCCATAGAGCGTGGCACGCCCGAGCTGGACGCCGTGCGCGCCGAGCGCGAGCGCTTTTGCAATGTCCGATCCGGTACGGAAGCCACTGTCGACAAGGACCGTCAGATCATCGTGCGCGGCGTCGCAAAACGCCAGGAGTGCCTCGATGGTCGAACCCGCACCATCCAGTTGACGGCCTCCATGATTCGACACGACCACGCCGTCTGCGCCGACCTCGCGCGCAAGGCGTGCGTGCGCCGGGGCAATGAGCCCCTTCAGTACGAGTGTTCCCTGCCACTGGTCGCGCAGCCACGCGATATCGTTCCACGTCAGCGACGCGCTGATCTGCTGTTGCATGACCTCTGAGATCGTCGACCCGCGCGCCGCGCTACCCAGCAGATCCGCAAATACCTTGAGCGACGGAACACCTTGCCTTGCCATTTGAAAGGCCCAGCGCCAATGCCGGGCGCCGTCGAGCAGGTTCGCAGCGGTCCAGCGGAACGGCAGCGTGAAACCATTGCGAATGTCGCGGTTGCGACGTCCGCCTACCGCTGTGTCGACCGTCAACTGCAGCACACCGAACCCGTAGCGGGCGATCTGTTGCAGAAATTCCCGCGCAAGTCCCTTGTCCTTCAGCATGTATAGCTGAAACCAGCGCAGCCGCCCGGCGGCCGCGTCCATCTCCGGCAATCCGACGGTCGCGGCGGTGCTCATCACGAACGGAATGTTCGCACGCGCGGCACCCCGCGCGAGACACAGATCGCCCGACTCCCACGCTGCGCCATTCAGGCCCGTGGGGCCGACGACCACCGGCATCGCCACGTCCTGGCCGAAAAGGCGCGTCGCGGTCGAGCGGGTGGAGACATCGACCAGCACCTCCGGGTTCAGCAACACGCGCTGAAAAGCGGCCCGGTTGCGCCACGCGGTATGTTCTTCACCGGCGGCGCCGTCGATGTAATCGAACACCATGCGCGGCAAGCGGCGACGCGCGAGTGCCCGCAGATCCCCGATACTCGCGGCGCGGCGCAATTGGCGGTCATGGGCGGCAACGGGGCGTCGGGTCATGAGCGGGATACGGCGAGTGCGGCACGCGGTCCGATATGTCCGCTGAGTGCCTTGAAGCCGAAAGTTCCGGCGAACGTGATGACCGCGCAGGCGATCATGAGAAGTCCCGGCGACGTGGGGTCGCCGGTCTTGCCGATCAGCCACGTCGCCACCAGCGGCGTAGGGCCGCTGAAAATGGTCATGCCGAGATTGAACGCGATGGCCACGCCGCTAAACCGGACGCGCGTCGGGAACATGTCGGCAACGATGCAGGCGAAGGTTCCGTTGGTGAGCGCGGCCCCGAGTCCCGCCAGTATCATCAACGCCGACAGATTCATGCTGTGCGCGACGGCGGCGCGATAGAACGGCATGCTGAGCACGATCAGCAGCAGCGCGCCCGCGCGCATCAGATGGCGGCGCGACACGCTGTCTCCGAGACGTCCAACCAGCAGAATGCCCAGCGACGCGGTCGCGAGCGCGAGATTCTGCCCGATTGCCACGCTGCGCGCATCGTAGTGCAGCACCTTCTCGAGATAGGCAGGCATGTGCGCGAACAGCAAACCGTTGTAGCCCGCGGTGGCAACCGTCGCCGCGATACCGAAAAGGACGGCTCGCCAATGTTCGCGCAGCAGTTCGGCAAGCGGGTGTTTCGACGCGATGCTTTTCATGCTGGAGAATTCAGGTGTCTCCTCCAGCTTGCGGCGCAGCCAGAAGCCGAGCAACCCGATCAGACCGCCGAAGACGAACGCGATGCGCCAGCCATAGGCCGCAACGTCCGGTGGAGCGAGCAGCAGATGCACGGCAAGATTGACCGCCGCCGCGAGCAGGACGCCCGAATTCACGCAGAAGAACACGATGCCGCACACGAACCCCGCGCGACGCGGCACCGTTTCGACGACGTATGTGATCGACCCGGGCAGTTCGCCGCCCAGACAGAAGCCCTGAATCAGCCGCAAGAGGATCATCGTCACCGTTGCCGCGATTCCCCAGCTCGCGTAGGTCGGCACGAGCCCCATGCCGATCGTCGACAGCGATACGACGATGACCGACACGATGAACACGCGCCGGCGGCCGTAGCGGTCGCCGAACCAGCTGAGGACCGCGCCCCCGAGCGGTCGCGACAGATAGCCGATCGCGAACACGGCAAACGACATGGCGAGCGCCATCAGCGGCGCGAGCATCGAGAAAAACGCGCGGCCGATGTACTGCGCAAACACGCCATAAACGACGAAGTCATAGAACTCCAGCGCGCCGCCGAGACTCGCCAGTATGATCAGGCGCCATTGGCTGGCCGTTAGCGCTTCGTGCTGCATGTCGAGCATGCGATCCGATTCGAGGGTGGGCATCGTGTCTCCTGGATGGATTTATTTTGTACTGCACAGTGCTGGCCTGCATCCTTTTTCACAGGCAGACCGTTGTTCGCGCAGTCATGCGTCAGTCGGGTTCGACCTGCACGACCTGCGAGATATCGGCGTCGCCGAGTCCTTGCGCGACCGCGCGAACGAGCAGTTCGCGCACCACGGCTGCAACCGGAAGCCTGACCTCGTGCTCGCGTGCAAACGCTTCGAGCGCGTCGAGATCCTTCAGCATCGTGCGGATCGTGCCGCTCGCCTCGGAGGGCGCGTCGATCATTCGCGGCATCAGCGTTTGCAGCAATACCGAGTCGGCCCATCCGCCTTTCAATGCGGCCGGGATGCTGGCGCCATCGATCCCCGTGTGTCGGGCGAGACGCGTCGCTTCGGCCAGCGCGGCGATGGTCGTCATGACGATGGTCTGATTGGCGAGCTTCGTCGCCTGCCCGGCGCCGCTCTCGCCCATGCGCGTCAGGGTCGTCGCGTACGCACGAAGCACGGGGCGCACGCTCGCGATCGCCTCCTCGCTGCCGCCGGCCATCACCGCGAGCGTCCCGGCTGCCGCCCCGGCCGTGCCGCCCGACACCGGCGCGTCGATCCAGCTGCCGCCGTTGCCGTCGCGCCAGCGCGAGGCAAGCACACGTGTGGTCGCTGGCGCGATCGTCGAATGATCGACCACGGTCAGGTTCGGCCGCGCGCCCTCTGCCAGGCCGTCTGCGCCGAATGCGACCGCCTCGACCGCTGCGCCATCGGTCAGACACAGCATCACCGCCTCGCTCGAAGCGGCCACCTCCGCCGGGCTCGCGCAGACGATCGTCGACGCCGGCGCCGCCTGCTTCACGAGCGCACACTTGTCCACCGAGCGGTTCCATACGGCCACACGGTAACCGGCCGCCGCGAGGCGACGCGCCATGGGCAGCCCCATGCGGCCGAGCCCGCAGAATCCAACGCAGCGCATCGTCGCGCCGGAGTTGTCGTTCGCGCTCATTCCGGGTCTCCATGCGTACGCGCGTCATAGGGCCAGTCGAGATTGCCCGAATGCGTTACCGCGCCGAGATGCGCGGGACCGACGAGCGCCGCGTATTTCTCGAGCACGCCCGCCAGTCGCCGCGGGGCCGGCGCACGGCGCTGCGCGTTGCGTTGTGCGAGTTCGGCGTCGGAGAGTTCGACGCGCAGGATCCCGTTGCGCGCATCGATCTGGATCAGATCGCCTTCGCGCAGCAGCGCGATCGGGCCGCCCTCGGCGGCCTCGGGTCCCACATACCCGATACACATCCCACGCGTCGCACCGGAAAACCGGCCGTCGGTGAGAAGCGCAACCTTTTCTCCCATTCCCTGCCCATAGATCGCCGCGGTCACACTGAGCATCTCGCGCATGCCCGGCCCGCCTTTCGGCCCTTCGTTGCGAATCACGAGGACATCTCCCTCGCGATAGTCCCGGGCCGCGACGACCTTCATGCATTCCTCCTCGCACTCGAAAATGCGTGCCTTGCCCGTGAAGGTGAGCGATTTCAGGCCGGCGATCTTGAGGCACGCGCCGTCCGGCGCGAGGTTGCCCCGCAGAATCACGAGTCCGCCGTTGTCCGATAGCGGCGCATCGCACGCGCGCACCACCTCGCCGTCGGGACCCGCGAAGCGGCTGAGCGCCTGGGCGAGCGTGAGCCCCTCGAGCGTCGGGACATCGCCGTGCAGATGTCCGCCGGCGAGCAGCGCATTGAGCACGGCCGGCACGCCACCCGCGTGATACAGGTCCTGCGCGAGATACCGGCCGCCTGGCTGCAGATCACCGATCAGCGGAATGCGCGCAAACACGCGCTCGATGTCGTCGAGCGTGAAACGGACCCCCGCCTCGTGCGCGATAGCTGGGATATGCAGCGCGGCGTTGGTCGAGCCGCCCGTCGCCGCCACTGCGGCGCAGGCGTTTTCCAGACTCTCGCGCGTGACCAGCTCGCGCGGCAAAGGTCCGCCGGTCTTCAGCGCGGTCATCACGGTCTCGCCCGCGCGCCGTGCAATGGCGATGCGTTCGCTGTAGACGGCCGGCACCATCGCCGAGCCGAGCGGCGCGAGTCCGAGCGTTTCGGCGACCATCGCCATCGTATTGGCGGTGAACTGCCCAGGACATGACCCCGCGGTCGGCGTGCAGCGCTTCTCGATTTCGTCGAGTTGCGCGCGCGAGAGATCACCGCGTTGCGTGGTGCCCACGGCCTCGATCGTCGTCAGGATGGTCGCCTGCCGCTGCAGGCCGGCAGCGGCGCCGCCCGGGATGGCCCCCGGCGCGGTGCCGGGCAGCATTGCACCGCCGAACAGGAAGACGCCCGGCACATTCACGCGCACCATTCCCATCAGGATGCCCGGTAACGTCTTGTCGCAGCCGGCCACGCCGACGAGCGCGTCGTAACCGTGCGCGCGCACGAACAGCTCGACGCTGTCCGCGACGACTTCGCGCGACACGAGGCTCATGCGCATGCCGGCATGATTCATCGACGTGCCGTCGGAGACTGAAATCGCCGAGCCGCGGATCGGCACGCCGCCGCCCGCGGCGACGCCGAGCCGGACGTTGTCGGAAATCTGGTTCAACGACATCGAGCACGGCGTGTTTTCGCCGAAGGTGTCGACAATCGCCACGAAGGGTTTTTGCATCGCCGCGTCGTCCAGCCCGGTCGCGCGCAGAAACGCGCGGTGCGGCGCGCGCGTCACGCCGTCCGTCACCATGCGTGAGCGATGTTTGTGCAGATTCGTCATGTATGACCCGATTCGTCCGTTACAGGTGTGAGGAACTGCTGGTCGCCTCGCTCGCGGCGCGCTCAGAGGCCCGTCAGCAGCAGGCCGTTTTCCGCCGCAATGACCTGTCCGGTCACCGCGTGTGCGTGCGCCGCCAGGAACCATACGAGTTCCGCCATTTCGGCCGGTGTGGAGACGCGCTTGAGCGGCGCATTCGTCTTCATCCGGCCCAGTACCGACGCGTATGCGTCGGCGTCGAGCGAACGTCGAAGCAGCCCGTCGTCGACCATGCCGGGCGCGATCGCGTTGACACGGACATGGGGAGCGAGCGAGCGGGCAAGCGAAAGCGTCATCGTATTCACCGCGCCCTTCGAGGCCGCGTAGGCGATCGACGAACCGGTTCCGTTCAAACCCGCCAGCGACGACACGTTGACAACGCTCGTGCTGCGCTCTTCAGTGGCGGTTTCGCGCAACAGCGGCGCGGCCGCCGACGTCATCTGAAACACGCCGATTGCGTTCACGCGATAAACCCGCTCGAATTCGACGGCATCGATCGCGTCGAGCGCGTGATGCGGGATCACGCGCGTCGTCCCCGCGCAGTTGACGAGGGCATCGATGCGGCGCCAGCGCGTAGCGACCTTGTCGACCGCGCGGCGGCAGTCGGCTTCCCGGCTGACGTCGGCGTCGAACACCAGGGCATGCGCACCGGATGCGCGGCATTGCATTTCGACGTCCGCCGCGAACGCTCGCGTGCTGGCGTCGAAATTGCCGATCGCCACCGACCAGCCCGCGCGCGCGAAGCGCAATGCGGTGGCCGCGCCAATGCCCGTTGCGGCGCCGGTGATCATGCACACCGGGGATGTGGAATCAGTCATACGGAATATCTCGGGATCGTGTCGAAGTCAGAACGTGTCGGGGCCGGCGGCGGCCTCGCGGCGCCTCGGCAGCAAAAGCACGAGACCCGCGCCAAGCAGCAGCGCGGCGGCAATGGTGAGCATGCCGGGCAACAGCTTGCCGCCGCTCAAGTCGGACAGCCAGCCCACCATGAACGGGCTGACGAAGCCCGCGAGATTGCCGGTGCAGTTGATCAGGGCGATTGCAGCGGCCGCGCCGGTGCCGCCAATGAGCGCGGTAGGAATGCCCCAGAAAACGGGGGCAATGGCATTGATGCCGATGGCGGCCAGCACCAGCGCAAGCAGCGCGACCGGCACGCTCGCGGCGCCCAGCACCGATGCGAGCAAACCGGCAGCGCCCAGCGTGCAGCAAAGCGCGACATGGCGGCGCCGTTCGTTGCGTCGATCCGCGTGGCGCGCGATCAGCACCATCGTGACCGCGCTGATCAGGGAAGGCACCGCCGACAGCCAGCCGATGTTGCCGACACTGGCGACGCCGCTCGCCTTGATGATGGTCGGCATCCAGAATGCGAGCCCGTAATTGCCCATTGCGATGCAGAAGTACGCGAGGCACAACATCCACACACGAGTGCTGCGCAGCGCGCGCCAGACGGAATATTCGACGCGTACGGTTGCGTCGCGGGCCAGGTCGTCGCGAAGAAATGCCTTTTCGTCCGCGTCCAGCCAGCGCACCGATTCGATGCGGTCATAGAGCAGGAAGAGCGCCGCGATACCGACCGCCAATGAGCCCGCGCCCTCGACGAGGAACAGCCATTTCCAGCCTGCGACGCCGCTCACACCATCGAGACCCGACATGACCCAGCCCGAAAGCGGACCGCCTATCGCCCCGGAAACCGGGATTGCCGTCATGAACATCGCGATGATCTGCGTGCGCCGCCCTGACGGAAACCAGTTCGACAGATACAGAACGATGCCCGGAAAGAAGCCGGCTTCCGCAACGCCGAGCAGAAAGCGCATGACGTAAAAGGAAGCCGCGCTGTTCACGAACATCGTGAGACTCGAGATGATCGACCACGTGATCATGATTCTCGCAATCCAGCGTCGCGCGCCGACGCGGCTCAGAATCAGATTGCTCGGTACTTCGAAAATGAAATAGCCGAGAAAGAAAATTCCGGCCCCCGTCCCATAGGCTGTATCGCTGAGTTTCAGGTCTGCGAGCATTTGCAGCCTCGCAAAGCTCACGTTGACCCGATCGATGTACGCGACCATGAAAGCAAGGAACAGGAACGGCAGGATATGACGCGCGAGCTTGCGATAAAGCGCGGCCTGGCGCTGCTCGCTCCAGTCGTCGCCGCTCACCGGCGGCGCGGCGGACAGACCGCCCGAGCGCGCGCCGCCCACCCATCCGCCATTACCCAATGACTCCATGCTCATGCTGTCTCCGGCGCATTGACCTGCCGCGCTATGGCGGGCGGCCCTCGGCCGCTCCTCTGTTATGTGACGCAACCCGGTTGCAGGTGCCGCGCAAGGCAATGCGCGAGACTCGACGGGCCTCCAGAGTAGCGGGCACACCCGCCGGTCTGCAAATCACTCTTTCGGCGTAGCATATAACCTGGCGGTTATGTCGAATAAGGGAAAACGCGGATGTCGAACGTCGATCCAATCGAACGCTTCTTTCGGTCCGGACTCAAGCTGCCGCATCTGCGCATCCTCGTCGCGCTCGCGGACCTGGGTCAGGTGACGCGAGTGGCCAATGCGTTTCACGTGACGCAGCCGGCCATTTCCAAGCAGATCGCGGAGATCGAGGGGGCGATCGGGGTGGCCGTCGTCACCCGCAGCGGCAACAAGCTGGAGCTGACGGCAATCGGCAAGGTCATCGTCGCGTGCGGACGGGACGTGCTGCGTCATCTGGAGCTGGCGCGACGCGACGTTAGCGCGCTTGCGGCCGGCACGGGCGGCCACGTGCGCGTGGGTGCGGTCGTGACTGTTCCCGATCCGCTCGTGGCCAACGCCGTCGAGCTGTTTCTGAGGCGCGCTCCGGCCGCCTCGTTCTCATTCGTCGAGGCCACGCTCGACCGGCTGCTCAAGATGCTCGAAGACGGCGACCTGGACGTCGCGGTGGGCCGCAACCGGATCACGAGCACGCTCGTTCCCGTGAAGCACGAGACGTTGCTGCGCGATCCGTTCGTATTCGTGGCCGGGGCGGCTCACCCGCTCGGCGCGCCGGATCGGCAGCCCGGCTGGGCCGATCTGCGCGAATGCCGGTGGATCACGCCGCAACGCGGATCGCCGGCTTATACGACGCTGATCGCAACGCTCGATGCGCAAGGCGTCGTGCCTGCGGCGAGCAGCGTCGAATCGAGCTCGCTCGCGCTCAACCTGGCGCTGCTCCAACGCGGCGATTTCGTCTCCATCCTGCCGATCTCGATCGCGCGAAGCCACGCCATACGCGCCAACATGCGGGTATTGCCGCTGCCGGCGATCGAGCAGCTCGGTGAGGTCATCGCGCACTCGCGTGCGGATGTCAGCGGACCCGCCACGGAGTTGTTCGTGCAATGCCTCGTCGAGGCGTCGGGCGAGTTGCACGGCGACTGACGCGCCGTACGACATTGCGGCCCGCCGGCGGTGTTGTGCGCCCCACCCCTATGGACGCACATCAAAGTTTGGGAGAAATTTTGGTCGAACGGCCGTTGTCACCGTTGAAGTCCGAAGCATGAGGTCCACTCAAAGTCTGCGGCAGCGACCGCGATCTCTGAACCTGCCCCGATTGCAGATCCGCAAAGTCTGCAGGGTAGCCTGCAGACAAGGCTTCCGAAGCGATACTGAAAAAGGGCCACATCTGAGCCATGCTGCGCTGCATTAAAAAAGGGAGCGATCATTCGGGCAAGTTTGCTGCAGCCGGAGCCCCCCACCCGGTTCACTCCGAACGGCACTCCCAGACAAATCGACTCTTCCACCACAGTGGTCCGACTCCGACCTGACAGTTGTGAGTGGCATCACCTTCGACGGCGCTCATCAATTCGATTCCGCGGATCCGCTCTCTCTGTTCCCTGTTAAACCTACTTCTCCGCAACCCAGCTCTCCGGAGAGCTTCCTCGCAGTCGCCCAGCCGTTGTTCCGATGCCAAGTTGGCAAGCCAAGATATCACCCGCTCAAGATAGGCCAGACGCGATTCAACGAGTTCGGCCAATACAGGTTCAAATGATCTGTTCCGGTCCAATGCGCGAAGGAAACCTGCTCGCTCGAGAATGGCTCTCCGAGTTGCCATCATCGGGGGCTCGACCGATATTAGTCCACGCCACGCCTCGCGGATCTGGTCTGCACTCGGTTCCTTCCGCCGAACCGCCCCTTTCGTCCGCCCTGGTGACCGGTGGCTCCGATTGAATGCGAGCAGCCACTCCTGGTCATTTTTCAGTAGCGCCTTATGAACGGCTGGATCGGCTTCAGCCGCCGCAGTGATCCGCCTCTCAGGGGGAGCGTTTTTAACCAACCGGCGCCACGCCGCACGCAACTTCCTGAGTTCTCCATATTGAATATTGCCTACCCTTTCACGGTACGCCCAACGATAAGACAGACGTAACTTCCGTGCCGCGGACCATACGGTTTGTCCTCCAGCAATCAACGCGCGATACCGTTCCCGGTAGCGATCGCCATAAGCAATCGGAACGAGTCGTGCGGCATCACATTGAGCTGTGTTCGACACTCGGTATGATACCCCGCACGTACACGCGAGCTTCCATTTGTCTCCTCGCGTCGAGACAGCTTCAAGGACGTCAGCACTTCGATGTAGCACCCCCATACATGAGTATGCCTCCCAGAGTGGTGTCACGGCTTGTCGTCCTGCACCTTGAGACTGTTGGGACCCAAGGCGCTAATAACCGCATGGGCACCTTGGACGCACTTTGCAATGGCGCTTCGGTCTTGCAGGTCGCCGACAACGATTTCTACCCTTCCCGCGAACGATGCGAGTTTCTTTGGGTCGCGCGTATAGACCGACAGGTTGTAGCCCCGCGTCAAGGCCTCCTCGATGATGTGCCTTCCGGTCGGCCCGGTCGCACCGAACAGCGCAATGGTTTTTATCCCGGCCATGGATGTCACGCTGCCTTCGCCAACAAGGCTTTGATGGCCGTTTCGGTGTTGGCGATGGCGGCCTTCGCCGCATCGGGACCCAACACCGTCCCTTCGACACGCACCACTTCAACGTCGGTCAGGCCGATGAAACCGAGCAGGTGCAGCAGATAGTTGGTCTGGAAGTCGAACGGTGCCCAGGCACCCTCCGAGAACACGCCGCCGGCAGCGGTAACGAGATAGACCTTTTTGCCGGTCAGCAGCCCCTTCGGCCCAGTCTCGCCGTAGCCGAAGGTGACGCGCGGCCAGGTGACGTGATCGAACCACGCCTTGAGCTGCGAGGACGGACCGAAGTTGATCATGCCCGAACCGAGCACGATCACGTCGGCGAGCTTCAACTCGTCGACCAGCTCTTGCGCGACCTTCACTGCCTCGACCTGTTCCGGCGTGCGATCTTCGGGCGACGTGATCCGGCCCTGGATGTAGGCCGGCGTGATGTGCGGCGGCGGATTCGCGGTCAGGTCGCGCACGGTCAGCGGGCCGCCCGAACGGGTCTGGATGGCTTCGGCGATTTCGGTGGCGAAACGGGTGGACAGGCTGTCAGCCCGGCGCGGGCTGGAGGTAACAAGCAGGGTGTGGCTCATGACGACTCCTAGATATAAAATAAGAACTAAGTCAGATATTGATTCTGACTTACCTATGCATACGAAGGATGGTATGGTTCCTACCGCTTCCCCACAAGAAGGCACACGCATGTCACTTAGTCACACCGTGCTACCCGTCGATATGCCTGCACCTGACGCTGGCGGCTGCCTGGCAACCCGCGAAATCCTGGATCGCATCGGCGACAAGTGGAGCCTCTACATTGTCGCTACGTTGGCCAATGGTCCGCGACGCTTCAATGAATTGAAACGTGGCATCGACGGCATTTCCCAGCGGATGCTGACACTGACCTTGCGCGGACTGGAACGCGACGGACTGATAACGCGAACGATGTATCCAACAATTCCTCCGCGTGTCGATTACGAACTCACTGACATGGGAAGAACTCTGTTGAAGCCTGTCATGGCGTTGGTCAACTGGGCGAGCGAGAATCAAGTTGCCATTGCCGAGGCGCATAAACGTTTTGACGAGGAGCCGGAGCCGGATCAGGTCCTGATTCAAGGCGTCGTCTACCAGCGTCGATAAACGAGCCTGGGCTGTAGGCTTGTGCAAACACAGCGACGAAATCCAACTGACGGCTTGCGCTGGAACCTGTCCCATTGCCGATCTCTCTTGGGTGTGCAGGCGCTGCATTTTCCGATCTATCCGACCAGGAGTCGGCCATGGCCGATCAAGAAAGTCGCATGGCATGACTTGGATGTCCGTTCCCTGAGCCAAACGGGACGCCTCAACGTCACGCCGTCGACGCAGACCGATGACGCTTCATGGCCGGCTACCGACTCATGAGGCGAGCACAAGCGCTGCGGTGGCGGAACGGCTCAGTGCGACCCGTTTTGGTCGTTCTTAGATCGGTCCGCAACGTCCGCTTCCGTATGCATTGAGGACGTTATTTGGATTCCTCGAACTCGAAGTCCTCGTGTGACAACCCTGCAACGACATAACATTCTTCGTCGATGATGAAGTCAAATGTGTGTATCAAGGTTCGGCCGAGATCGGGGGGCTCACCACCGCTTTGCAGCGCGTCCCTCAATTCGCCTAGCCCCTTCAAGTTATCCGGGTTGTAGAAGAAAACCTTTCGTTTCATCGTAGGAGAGTTTTCATCCATACCTACCGGCAGCGATCCGATTCGCTTTAAAAGGATGTCTCCATAGCTGATTTTCTCTCGGCCCGCGCACCACTCCACTATCTTTGCGACTGTCGATTCCTTCAGGCGAGCCGGCCGCGGATCGCTACCATCCTTCGTTATCTCGACCTCAACGCCTCGGCCATACACGACATACTTCCCGATCTGGATCGCGGGGTCGAAGTACCGAAGAAGTTCCACCGGCCCCAACTGCATGTGCGTGCACATGTCGTGAACGGCGCAATAGAACTTGAACAAACTGTCTGGCCCATACGGCATCGACGACGGATAGCACGCAGAGGTTATTTGATCGCTATGAAGGCAATCCTCAAACGGCTGCCCATTGTGATAAATCACGCCCTGCCCCAGCACGCAGACATAGTTCGGCCAAAGAGATGGCGGCGTATTAGACTCCCATTCGCGCAGGTTTTCGATAAGCGAATCAAGAGAATTCTTGCCCAAGGCATACGCAAAGATGACCCCGAATGGCTTCGGTCGCTCGCGGGTCATTACCCAAGCGTTTCCCAGCGACTGCGAAACGTTGCCCCTCGGGGCCATCGCCTTGAAGTGCTTCACCTTTTCCAGTGCGTCGATGAACTCAGCTTTAGACAGCGCAGACTTGACCTCGATAATTCCGTAGACGCAGTCGATCGGGTAGACCTGAGTGCTCTCGTCGTATATCAACGCCACGCCATTGAACTTGTCATACACGATGAGATCGCACTGCCGGGACGTATCGCGCGCACGACCTACGATCTCGCCAGCGCCAAGCCCGTATTTAGGCGGCAACCGTCCTTCACTCAAAAACTTCTTCAGAATATTTTCGCGCACCGTTCCGCGAGACCCGTTGTGCTCAATTTCTGCTGCCGCTTCGAAATCGACGCGCATTTTCTCGCCGATCTTCTGGAATAGATTCTTCGTGTTCATGTGTCAGTGAGTGTTCGATGGAGATCCATGCTGCATCGTCCGTTACGCATCGAATCGAAGCAACTTCAATGTCAGCCCTACCGATCTGCGGCCGGCGCGGCGGGTTGTGCGGGTTCTGCTGGCTTGGCCGCTGTCGTATCCTCGGCTGCAGCCCGCACGTAGTCAGGATCGGCCGCAGTCCACGCCTTTTTCACTTCCTCGCCGACGGCATTGACCTCGGCTTCGGTCAGGTCGCTGAAGTTGTGCATCTCGGAACCTGCGCGCATCAGCAGGTCAGCAGCAATGAGCAGCAGCATGCCTAGGACCGGCTCTTCGGGCGGCACGCAATACACGAGTTCAGTCAATCGCCCGCGGCCCGCGTGACGCGCCATGAGGCTTGTAACACTCGTGTGCACCATCGAGCAGAGAATGCGGTATTGCACGTAGGCGTCGCCGAGCTTGGCGAGCTTCAGCCGCTCTTCGACGTACAGCTTGCCTACGCCTGCCTCGCGCAGTTCCTTGCGCACAGGCTCGTCGCGGTCTCTCTTCTCGCGCAGAAACTCGGACATGTGCGGCGGCACGTTCTCGAGGCCCATAGCGTCGTCGTAGAGCGCCACATTGCTGCGCGCGTCGTCGTAGTGCAGTTGGCTCAAGTAGTTCGGGTCCTTCGCCAGATTCACGAGGTCCGCCACACCTTCGAGCATCGAACGTATCGGACCGGCCGCGTGAGTCCCGAGCCCATTGTCGATAAGGCACATCGCCGAACGGAACTGCTCGAAGATCGTCAGCGTCAGGCACGCACACATTCGCGCTTCGCCCGAGTCCGATATGTTCGCCCGCCCTAAGAGGTCCTCGAAGCCGGCGAGGATCGTCAGCGCCGCGGCGCGCTTGGATGCAATGTCCGTCATGCGAAGCCTCCCGTGGGTTGGCTAGGTGATTCCCCGTGTCGCGTATCTCCAAGCGGGCGCATGCAGCACGCGCCCCCCTTCACTCGCGCGGTCCCTGACAAGCTCCCTGAGCAGCGCCCCGCGCGCCAAGCTGGCGAGCTCATTGGCTAGATAGTTCAGGCCCTCAGTCATGGATCTGCGTGTCGGTCCCAGTGATTTTACGCAGCCACGCGGCCAATTGCTGTGATCAGCCGACAGGCTATCGGCGGGGGCTGCCTGGGTGGCCGATTTCGAGGCCACATCGGACATTGCTTTCACTGGATCGAATGTCCCATTGTGGCCGGCTAGCGCCCGACGACCAAGCGTGGCGATCGCCGCGGGCACGGATTCTCATGCAAAACGCATAAAGCGACCCGAAGCGGTCGGCCGCCGCTCTGGCATGAACGTCGGTTGGGGTCCCACTACCCGACAGATGAACAGATTCGCCCGCAGTTTTGCACCGTGTCCCGCGCTACGCGCAACGAGCTCTCGAAACTGGAGGCGCGATCGGCTGAGCACGGTCTCGGGAAGAGGTCAAACGGCTCCACACTGCGGAGCAGGGATCGCGCAATTCGTCTGCTACCATTGGGGGAGCCTTGCCAGATACAGCGACTGAGCGGTCTTCGCGCAGACTCGCTGTACCTGAAACTAGCGAACTGAGGGCAGAATTGCGGCGGGAGCGAGGTCGAGTTCTCTCGCGTAAGCGTCCAGATGCTCTCCCACGTGGGCCTTCAACATCTCGACGAACCGTTTGATTTTTGCGTCGACGAACTGTCGAGATGGGTAGACCGCATAGACGTTGCGCACCTGCGTGTGATACCCGGGCAGTATGCGAACGAGTGCGCCGCTGCGCAGGTCATCCATCGCTGAGAACGCCGCGAGGAGGCCGATACCCGCGCCATCTCGAAGGGCTTGTGACATCGAATCCATATCGTTGACGCTGAAATGTGGGCCGGTTGGGCGGAAGGTAGCGTCGCCAGCCGCGCTCTGGAGATGCCACTCGTCGGGCGCATAATCGACTGTCCCGAGCAGAACGCAGTGATGGTCGATAAGGTCTTCCGGGCACGTCGGTGCCGGATGGGCTGCCAGATACTCGGGCGATGCTGCGAGGATGCAATGGCTGGTGCCTATGTTCTGGCTGACGTAGGCTGAGTCGGGTAGCGTTCGTGTAATCACGATACCGACGTCGAGTTGCTCTTCGAGCAGATTCGGCATGCGCTGGGACAGCAGGAGGTCGACCGACACCTCCGGATACGAGTTGCGGTACGCCATGACGGCGCGAGTCACCAGATTGCGCCCAAGCCCGGGCACCGAGTGGACGCGCAACGTGCCGCGCGGCTCCAGCAGAGCGTCCCGCGCCTCGGCCTCCGCATGCTCCACGTCGGTCAAGATGGCCACGCACCGGTCGTAGAACCGCCGTCCCGCATCGGTGATGACCAGACGGCGCGTCGAGCGCTGTATGAGCCGGGTGTCCAGCGACTCCTCGAGTACCGAAACCGCGCGCGAGATGTTCCCTACTGTCGTGTCCAGATGGTTCGCGACCGCAGTGAAGCTCCCCATTTCGACGACTTTTGCAAAAACTGACATGTTATATAACTTGTCCATCCCACCTGTCCCGTTCGTCTGATTTCACTGAATCCGCGCCCGCGCTGCACGGGCGTACGGCCATCATAGGCGAGCGCCGCCTTGCGTGTCGGTAAGCGTAACCGGTCGGAGCGCGCGGATTTTCCCTCTCACGGAAAGAATCATTCTTTCTGCCCTGGCTAAAACCGGTTGCGCTTCCCGCCTAGACTGCGTTCCGCAGGCAGACATTGACGGAAAGCCGAAAGCCAGGACCGCTTCCTCCAGTTTCGCCAGGGTCGGCAACGTCAGGATGAATTCATTTGTCGGTCTGGGCATTAACCATTATTAATTCGAATTACTAACCATATTGAGGTTGTGAAAATGAATGCCGACTACGACTCCCTCTATCTTTTCATCAACGGAGAGTGGATTGCTGCCAGTGAACGCGACACTGCCCCGGTCGTCAATCCCGCTACGCTGCAGGAATTGGGCCGCGTGCCGCTTGCAACGGCAGCTGACCTCGACCTGGCGTTGCGTACGGCAAAGCGCGCGTTCGACGTATGGCGCAATACGGCGCCGGCGGAGCGCGCACGTATTCTTAAAGCCGGCGCGGACCTGATTCGTGAGCGCGCCACTCACATTGCCGAACTGCTGACGCTCGAAGAGGGCAAGCCGCTTGCCGAAAGCCGGGACGAAGTACTGCGTGCAGCCGAATACTTCGAATGGTTCGGGGAAGAAGCGCGCCGTATCGACGGTCGCGTTGTGCCGTCGAACCGTCCTCGTGTGCAGCAACTGGTTAAGAAGCAGGCCATCGGACCAGTCGCCGCCTTTACGCCGTGGAATTTTCCGGCTATCACGCCTGCCCGGAAGCTCTCGGCGGCGCTGGCCGCTGGCTGTAGCGTCATCATCAAGCCGGGCGAGGAAAGCCCCGCGACGGCCCTCGCTCTCGCCCGCGCACTCGACGACGCAGGTTTGCCCAAGGGCGTGCTGCAGGTCGTCTTCGGCGTACCCGACGAGGTGTCGAAGACGCTGATTGCGTCGCCGATCATCCGCAAGGTGACGTTCACGGGCTCAGTTCCCATCGGCCGACTGCTTGCCGCGCGGGCCGCCGAAGGCGTGAAGCCGATTACGCTGGAACTTGGCGGTCACGGCCCCGTGCTCGTCTTCAAAGACGCAGACGTCGAACGGGCCGCCGTCGAAGGCGCGGCGAACCGCTTTCGCGGCACCGGCCAGGTCTGCATCTCGTCAACACGCTTCCTGATTCAGCGCGAAGTCTACGACGAGTTCGTTGGCCACTTCGTGTCCGCTACCCAGGCGCTCAGGGTGGGCGACGGCATGCAGCCCGGCACGCAGGTCGGCCCGCTCGCAAATCCTCGGCAGATTGCAAAGATGGAAGAACTCGTCGCGGATGCGGTGGCGCGCGGCGCAAAGGTGCTGGCAGGCGGCCAGCGCATCGCGGGGGACGGTTACTTCTTCGAACCGACCGTGCTCGCCGACGTGCCGATGGACGCCCGCGTGATGCACGAGGAGCCTTTCGGTCCCATCGCGGTGCTGATGCGTTTCGACCAGCTGGAAGACGGTCTTGCCGAAGCGAACCGCCTGCCGTACGGCCTCTCGGCCTATGCGTTCACGAACAACGCACGCACCGCCCTCGCCGTGGGCGACGGGCTGGAAGCCGGGATGATTGGCATTAACCAGTACCGCATCGTCTCCACTGAGCTTCCGTTCGGCGGGCTCAAGGAAAGCGGAATCGGCTCCGAAGGTGGCGCCGAAGGCATCGAGTTCTATCTCGCCAACAAGTTCATCAGCCAAATCTGAGGAGCGCCACATCATGTCAAAAACCAATTTCGACAGCCCGCGTGAAGCCGCGCGGGCATTCACGCCGAAGCTCGCCGCACTCGTCGATGACGTGCTGTTTCCGCAGGTCTGGGCCGACCCGGCGCTTTCGCCGCGAGACAGAAGCCTCGTGACCGTCGCCGCCCTGATTGTTGGTGGCCACCACCACGACGAGCTTCCCGCGCATCTGCGCCGTGCTGTGAGCAATGGCGTCACGCGGGAAGAACTCGCAGCAACCATTACCCACCTCTCGTTCTACGCAGGATTTCCGGCCGCTATCTCGGCTTCCGCCGCCGCGCAATCGACGCTTGGCGATGTACAGGCATAACAGGACACGCAATCATGAAAGCCATCACCTTCAACGAATTCGGCGATGCCGATGTGCTCAAACTCGCCGACGTTCCCGACCCGGAACTGCGCCCCGACGACCTTTTGGTCCGTGTACATGCAGCAGGCGTGAACCGCGCTGACGTCACGCATCGACGCGGCGGATACGGACGGCCGAACTTCGGCGACTCGACCATCATGGGGCTGGAAATCGCGGGCGAGGTGCTGGAGGTCGGCGCGTCGGTCGAAGGCTATAAGGTTGGCGACCGCGTGATGGGGGTGGTCGGTGGCGGCGCGTACGCTGAAATTGCTCGCATCGACTGGCGCATGGCGATGCCGATTCCTGAGCAGCTCGACTACGTGCACGCGGCTGCCATCCCTGAAGTATTCGTCACGGCGCATGAAGCGATGATGCATCTCGGACGGCTTCAGCAGGGCGATTCCGTGCTCATTCATGCGGCGGCGGGCGGCGTTGGTTCCGCCGCGGTCCAGCTCGCATACGCGACCAGCGCGACTGTATTTGCGACTGCCGAGGCGACGAAGCTCGAACGTGTTGTTCAACTCGGCGCCGACCATGTCATTGACTACCGCGCGCAGGATTTTGCGGCTGTCGTCGCCCAGAAGACTGGTGGGCGGGGCGTCGATGTTGTGATTGATTTCGTCGGGGAGCCGTATTTCGCACGCAATATCGCTTCCCTCGCGCACGGGGGGCGTCTTGTGCAAGTTGGGATTCTGGGTGGCGGCGGCCAGGTGAGTGTCGACCTGGAGACTCTTCTGTACCACCACATCCAGATTATCGGCACGGTCATGAAGTCACGCGCCCAGGCTGAAAAGCACGCGATGGTCCGGCGTTTCGGTGAACGTTGGCTCAGCCGCTTCTCTGGTGGCCACCGCCTCGAGCCCGTTGTCGACAGTACGTTTCCTCTGGCGCGCGCGGCCGACGCCCATCGCCGCATGGAATCGGCGGGGAATGTGGGGAAAATTATCCTGACGACGAGTTAAGCGGCGGCGACAGGCTGTCGGATACGCTCCGACCTGGATGGCTGAAACTGGTTGAGTTTCGGCCACCTATCGCTGCCGATTGAGTGTCCCATCCTGGCCGGCCAGCGTCCGCCGACCGAGCGGGGTGATCGTCGCAGAGGCGGCCGCTCATGCAACGGGCATAAAGCGACCCGCTGCCGTCATTCAGGGCGCTGCGGGAACAGCGGCAGCTCTCGAAAGTGAAGCGGTCGTTCACCGGGGCAAGCGTAAGCGAATATGCTCACTCGCCTGGTTACCGGTCCGAAAGGCTATAGCCGACGTGAAAACGACGATTCGACTGCCACAGTAGACGCTACCTTACGTCGTATTTATGCTGTGCATCCCTGACTTGCTCCCAGTTTTCCTTGGCCCAATCAACCAGTCCTTGAGTAGGTGCCAGCAGGCTCTTTCCAAGATCCGTCATCTCATACTCGACGCGCGGCGGCACCTCAGGAAACAGCTCACGAATTACCAGACCGTCACGTTCGAGATTCTTCAGGGTCGAAGAGAGCATCCGTTGCGAAATTCCCGGAACCGCACGTTCGAGTACGGAGAATCGAGCGCGCCCGCCGAGAAGGTCGAGCGAAAGCACGACGAAGATCGTCCACTTGTCGCCAATCTTCGTTAGCAGTTCCCGAACCGCCATCGGGTCGGAGCTTCTGCAGATCGCTGCAGGGTCCAGTTGGCTGGCTTTGCTCGGCTTCTTCATAACTTACCTCAATGTTAGTGACTGAAACTAAAGTGCCTTCTTCCTTGAGGCTAGCTTCCGATTTATATTCAACTCTCATTCTGTAAGCAACATACCAAAGAGAGCAAGGAGCCTGGCATGCCGAAATCGAAATATGCTGTCTACGGGGCTGCTGCCCCTTACTTCAATCTGGTTCGAGGAGCGCTCGATAACCTTGTCGATGGGGAGCACTTCTTTGACATCGTTGCCGACGACGTCATTTACGAGGTTCTCTATGAACTGGGTTGGCCCCGCATCATCAAAGGACGAACCGACCTGATGGCCGCGTTCAGAGGCTACGTCGACAACATCGCGCTTCAGTCTGCCGACAAGTTGATTAGCCACAAGACAGACGATGGCCGCGTCATCGAATACGAGATCCATGGAACCATCCTCGCGACAGGCGTGAAATATGACAATCGGTTCTGCTCAATCATCAAGATAAAAAACCGAAAGATCACGCATTGGAGAGACTACATGGACTCCCATGCAGCCTGGAATGCTATGAGCGGGAAAAAATAGGAGCGAACAATATGAAGCAAATTTTGATGATTGAGGTGAGCCCGAGAGGGAAGGACTCGGCTAGTCGAGCGGTCGCCGATACGCTCGCAACACGGCTCATCGAATTCTATCCGTCGGCAAAGCTCATACGCCGCGACCTGGCCGCCGAGCGTCTCCCTCATCTGGACGAAATCACGCTGCCGGCTATCTCGACGAAGGACCCGGCCGAGGCGGATAGTCTGAAGGATGCGGCCTGCCAATCGGATGAACTAACCGACGAGCTTCTGGAATCCGACCTACTCGTTATCGCAACGCCGATGTGGAATTTCGGTATTCCCTCCGCCCTCAAAGCATGGATCGATTTGGTCGTTCGCCCGGACAGGACCTTCCAATACTCGGATGGTGGCGTCCTCGGTTTGGCAAAAGGCAAGAGAGCCATTCTGGTTCTGGCCTCAGGGGGCGTCTTTACCGAAGGCCCGTGGCGCTCCTGGGATTTTGTCGAGCCTTATCTTCACCAAATCCTTGGCTTCATTGGCATCGTGGATGTGCGGACTGTTAGAGTTGAGGGGATGAATATACCGCACCTGGCTACTAACGCCGTACCGAAGGCAAGCAAGGCTGTCATGGAGCTTCTTCTATAGATACTCTTTCCCGTCAATGAAACTGAAGGTTATGCATAAACGAACGATGGGTGCTGCCAGATTACCTCGTTCGCAGAGCGCTCCCGGTTGACGGGTCGTCAGTTCGCGCCGGACGACAAGCTCAGTTCACGGGCCGCGTCGTAGGCAAAGCAGACGCCTGAGTATCCGCACTACACCGCGACCGAATGGCCCTTCGTGGCCGGCTAGCGCCAGACGACCAAGCGTGGCGATCGCCGCAGGCACGGACTCTCACGCAAAAGGCATAAAGCGACCCCAAGCCGCCATACGCGCTCAAGACGCGAAGGACCGCTCTGGTTCGGGTATGGGACGCTCGGGTTGGGCCGCAAGATCGCCTGACCATTTAGCGGCTATCCGACATCAAGTCCGTGATGGCATGCCCTTGCGCTGTGCTTGCCCTGCGCTTGCTCCGACACCTTCCCGCAGCCATTGAATCAGCTCAAGTACTTCCGGCCTTCGTTCCTGCTTTGCCGTGACGATGTAATTCGCGAGCGGGCTCGCGACCGTGCGCCGGTCTAACCGGACGAGTTTGCTTTGCCGTAGCCACGCTGTTGCAAGTGGTAGACGGGCCAACGCGATACCCAATCCTGATTCTGCGGCAGACAGAACCAACGTGTAATCCTCGAAACGTCGGTCGTGCGCCCGTCCCTTGAGTGAGACCTGGCCTTGGAACCAGGTACGCCAGCCCGTCAGGTCCGAATCGTGGAGCAGAGGATGCGCCAGTATCCCGCCAGGTCCAGTTGTCTTGAGTTTTGCGGCGACGCCAGGATGCGCCACAGGGGTAAGTGTTTCCGGCAATAACAATTCGGCATGCAGGCCTGGCCAATGCCCTCGGCCATAGCGGATCGCGAGGTCAGCTTCTCCACCGGAAATGTCTGCATTGCGTGAACCGACGTCGAGCTGAATCTTCGGTGAATGCGGGCCGGCTTCGAGGTCGGCAAGTCGCTCGAAAAGCCAAAGCTGTGCGAACGACGACACTACGCTCATGCGTACCAGCCTTGCGTTTTGGCGCGTACGCCATTGGTCGGCGGCGCCATCGATGATGTCGAATGCCTGCACCACCTGTCCGACAAAGCGCTGCCCGTCTGGTGTGAGCATAACCCCGCGACCGTGTCGTTCGAAAAGCGGCACGCCGAGCCAGTTTTCTACAGCGGCAATGCGCCGGCTGATCGCCCCATGCGTGATGCCGCTGGCCGTAGCTGCTGCACTGAATGATCCTGCATGAGCGACCAGACAGACGGTTTCGAGGTTAGCAAGCGGCGGCCGAGCTTTCTGGATGTGCTTCAAATTCACACCTCGCTATCGAACTGTGCGCTAGCTTATCAGACAGTCTGGCCCCCACAATATGGTCTTCCAGTTCCTTTTCTGGCCTGTGGAGGCTCCATGAATATCTCATCGGCTCTCATCGCCATCCTCATGGCACTTTTGCTTGGCGCGATAAGCCCCGGGCCAAGCTTCGTTCTGGTTGTCAGAAATTCGCTCGGTTTGTCGCGTCGGGACGGGCTTGCCACCGCAATGGGAATGGGTGTCGGCGGAGTGTGCTTCAGCGGAGTTGCACTGGCCGGACTTTATACGCTTTTGAACAGCGTGGAATGGCTATATGGCGGACTCAAGATGGCTGGCGGCGCCTACCTGCTCTATCTCGCTCTGAGAATCTGGCGCGGATCATCGTCGTCGATTGTGATTGACCGGACTCGGCCCGAGGCGGCGCCGAGTCCAGGCCGATCGTTCTGGACGGGGTTGAGCACCCAGTTGACCAACCCCAAGACAGCGATTGTCTATGGCAGCATCTTCGCGGCGTTATTGCCTCAGCATCCGCCTTCGTGGTGCTACATCGCGTTGCCGCCGCTCGTCTTTGCCGTAGAGGCCGGGTGGTACGCCACCGTCGCGGTATGTTTTTCGGGTCGTGGTCTTCGACACAGGTACCTGAAAGCAAAGATCTGGATCGACCGCTGCGCTTCGGCAGCGATCGCCGTGCTCGGATTGCGCTTGATACTCACCGCGTATAGAGGGACCGATGTCTTGCACTGAGGCAAGCACGAGAATGTGCGGCTGACAGATGTGCGTCTGCTTTCCGCATCTAAGCGGCCGCCGGACATCGAAGAGCCCGCGGCGGAAGCTGGCCGTGAGTACGCGTTCAACCACTCGCCGGAAAGCCGCCATTGAAGATTACAGCGTCACCTCTGTGGAGCGTCCACGGAACTGGTGCTCTCGGCCAGTTGCAGTCACTGGCCCGTCCCGCAAAACCGCCATTTAAACGGCGGGTTCGCATCCCAAACCTGCCAATCGCCTACGTGTGCATCGCGGAACCGGACGGGCCGCATACGACGACCACTATTTATTCCCTGCGCGAGACGATTTCGACCGCAACGCCGAAGTTTCAACTTCTCCTGCAAGCATCGCAATGGTGACCATCTCGAATTTTTTCAGCAGGACAGCCTCGGCTTCGAGAAGCGTCGCCGAAAGATGGGCATTCACAGCTTGTTCGACAAGACAATCCGGATGATCCTCCGAAACAAGCTGCGAGAAAAGCGAAGGTTCGCCGACCGCACGGTAGACGTCCAGTAGCGTGATGTTTTCGAGGGGTTCGGCCAGCACCCAACCGCCTCCGTGCCCTTTCTCCGAAGTGACGTATCCAATATCGCGCAGACCGCTGAACAAACGTCTCACGACGACGGCGTTCGTGCACAGCATTTCACCGAGCGCTTCGGAGGTGAGCGGACCATCCGCATGCTTCATGTGAATCAACGCGTGCAAGACGCGAGACATGCGGCTATCGGTCTTCATCGTGGGCGCCCATCTCAAGAAACTTTTCAAGTTGCATAAGAGTTTAACATGGCGCTATCATGAAACTCACGATGTTACGTGATGATCTGGAGAGGGAACGTATGGACGAGCACTACGATGTCATCGTGATCGGCGGCAGCTTCGCCGGTCTTTCAGCCGCAATGCAGCTGGCGCGCGCGCGACGGCGTGTGCTTGTGCTCGATAGTAGAAGGCCACGCAATCGATTCACATCACACGCTCATGGTTTTCTCGGGCAGGATGGCAAGGCGCCCGGCGAGATCATCGATGAGGCGACGGCGCAACTCTCGGCGTATCCGACGGCGCACGTCGCGACAGGCGAAGCACGCACGGCGGAGCGTGTTGATGATCGCTTCATCGTCACGCAAAGCAGTGGGAGCACCGCAAGCGCGGATCGATTGATCCTTGCGACGGGCGTTCGAGACGAACTGCCCTCTCTCCCCGGCCTGGATGAACGGTGGGGTATCAGCGCGCTGCATTGTCCGTATTGTCACGGTTACGAAGTCGCGGACAAACGGCTCGGCGTCCTGGCAACGCATTCACTATCGATTCATCAGGCGATGCTCGTTCCTGACTGGGGACCGACAACCTGGTTTACGCAAGGCATAGTCGAGCCATCGCCCGAAGAGACTGCGTTGCTCGAAGCCCGCAATGTGCGGATCGAACGGGCGCCAGTCGTGGAAGTGCTTGGCGACGTACCCAACATGACAGGGTTGCGTCTCGCCGACGGCCGCGCCATCGAAATCGATGCACTGTTTGTGGGGCCGCGCACCCAGATGGCAAGTCCGCTCGCAAAGCAGCTCGGATGCGAGTTCGACGAAGGTCCGATAGGTCCCGTTATCCGCGTGGACGACTGGAAGCAGACCACCGTTCCGGGAGTGTTTGCCGCTGGCGATGCGGCGAGCGCATGGTCCAACGCGACGTTCGCCTCGGCGGCCGGCGTTGCAGCGGGCGTTGCAGCACATCGCTCGCTCATTTTTGGCTTGTAAGCGATCGTGGAGGTGGCCGCGCCGTGGCAGCGGGCGCTAACGCGTCGAGTACATCAAACGGCTATCCGCGAGGCTCGCATTCGTCCGAGGTTGCCACGGGGCGGTTCGATCGATCATTCCTGCGCCTTGGTTCTTCCCACGAGCAGGTAAAGGCCATTGAGGCCGGAAGCCGAACGGCCGCTTCACGGTCGGAAATCGCCATTCAACCAGACGTGTGTCGAGTGACTCGGAAGGGTCGGTTATGCCAGTTGCATGCGGGCGTGGGTCGGGGACGAGCGCCACGTTCGGTCATGGGACGCAGTCCGGCCAGGTTGAGACATACGGCTGCGCTACGTGTACGGCCACGATCTGCTCCGAAACGGACGATCGCTGATGCTCGATCATTCCGATACGGGACCTTGGTCGCCGGGCTCGGAAGAACCAATGGGTCGTGCTTCCTGCAACGTGCACGTCGGTCGGGAAAAATCGCAACCGCCCGTTTCCACCTCGCGATTGCTATGCTCACGGATTAGCTGGTTGCGGCACTGGTACGTTCGAGGAGAAGGTTCAGCGGTAGGGCTCAGACGTTGATCTCGTTGCGACTCATTTCCCCACGCAGCCAGATGGCAGCCTTGCCGGATTCGGCCGCAGTATTCCAGATGAGGTCAGTGCCTACCGTCCAATCCGTAAAGGGGTAGGCCTCCAGCCGTAGCTCGACGAGTTCCCCCGACTCGAGCTCGTTGGCGATTAGTCGCTTAGGCAGCGTTACCCATCCAATCCCGTCCTTGGCCGCTTCCAGTAGCATCAGATAGCTTTCCACAAACCAGCAGCGCGGCGCCTTCAGGTATTCACCAGTCGGCAATTGCCGGCCATGTTTCACAACGATCTGTCGGTAGTCGCTGAGTCGCGCAAAACTGATGCCGTTCGATCTTGCAAGAGGATGGTCGCGATGCACGGCGTGGGTCAGATTGATATTGCCCAGCCGGCGAAATGCGATTTCCTTAGGGTAGTGTGTCTGTGCAAACGTGAGCCCAAGCATCACTTCACAGCGCTGCACGGCGCGCAAAATGTCGTCTTGCGATGGATGCCGGATTTCGAGCTCAAGATCGGGAAACGTGACCTCGAAACGCCGCAGCGTGCTCGCGATCGCAGCATATGGAATGGCATCGTCGACCGCGATCACGAGGCGCGGCTCGACATTCATGTTCAGATTGTTGGCGCGGTCCTGTAGCGACATGCAGTGCAGCAGCACCGCCTCAGCCTCGCACATCAGCGCCTGGCCTTCGGTGGTCAGCACCGGATACCGGCCCGACCGGTCGAATAGTGTCACCCCCAGATCGACTTCCAGATTGATCACCGCCGTACTAACGGCCGACTGCGCTTTGCCCAGGTGGCGCGCCGCTGCGGAAAAGGAGCGTTCCTGCGCTGTTGTGACGAAAGCCTCGAGTTGTTCAAAAGAAAAGCGCATTTCGCCCCTATCTAGAAATCAGATAGATCCCGATTTTACGGATATTTTTTCAACCGCCAAGCTGTGATTGGCATGACGGCGAGAGCTGATTGTGCCATGCACGGGAGCAAATCAGCCCGGCATCTGTCCATTTCTGGTGGAGACAACCCCATGAACCTCCAGCCGCACCCCGTGGACCAACGCTTGCCGTTCGGTCTACTTGCCGTCCTCGGATTCCAGCACGTGCTGGTGATGTACTCGGCGTGCATCGTGGTCCCACTCATTCTTGGGTCCGTACTGCATCTGCCCAAAGAACAGCTTGCTGTCATCATCAACGCCGACCTGATGGCGGCAGGGCTGGCATCGCTGGTGCAGTCACTTGGTCTGGGCATTTTCGGCATGCGCATGCCGGTGATGATGGGCGTTACGTTCACGGCCGTGACACCAATGATTGCCATCGCCACCGTACCGGGCTTAGGGTTGCCTGGCGTGTACGGCGCCATCATCGTCTCGGGCATTTTTGGCATCCTGTTCGCACCGGTGATCGGCAAGTTGCTACGATTCTTTCCGCCGGTCGTCACCGGCACGGTATTGCTTGTGATTGGAATCAGCCTGATGCGCGTCGGTATCGACTGGTCGGCGGGAGGCCAGCCGGTCATGGCCGATGGCTCTCCCAATCCTCACTACGGCAGCCCGCTGTATCTGGCGGTTTCTCTAGGTGAACTGGTGTTGATTCTCGCCATCAACCGCTTCGCAAAGGGTTTTCTCGCCAACATCGCTGTGCTGCTCGGCGTGCTGGCTGCGTTTTGTGCTGCGCTGGCACTGGGCGAAGTGCACCTGCATGGACTCGCACAAGCGCCATGGTTCGCCATGATCCAGCCGTTCCAATTCGGTCTGCCAAAATTCGATCCGGTCGCGATCGTATCGATGTGTCTCGTCATGCTGGTGACGCTTGTTGAGTCGACGGGCATGTTTCTCGCACTCGGGAACATCGTCGGGCGTCCGACCACGCGCCAACGCCTGGTCCGCGGCCTGATGGCCGATGGACTGGGGGCCGTCATTGGCGGCGTAATGAACGCTTTTCCGTACACCTCCTTCTCGCAAAACATTGGTCTTGTCACCATGACCGGCGTCAAGAGCCGCTTCGTCTGCGCCACTGGCGCTGCGATTCTGGTGGCGATGGGGTTGTTCCCCAAACTGGCGTTCATCGTCGCGTCTACGCCGGAATTCGTGCTTGGCGCGGCTGCAATGGTGATGTTCGGCATGGTGGCCATGATGGGGGTGCGGATTCTGTCCACCATCGACTTCGAGCGGCAACATCACAACCTTGTGATTGTCGCCATCAGCGTAGGAGTCGGCATGATTCCGATGGTATCCACCACCTATTTCAACCACTTGCCGGCATGGAGCCGCGTGTTCACCGATAGTGGCATCGTTCTGTCCGTATTGTCGGCTATGTTGCTCAACCTGTTTTTCAATGGCTCTGGAAAATCAGAAGACGTCGAAGCCCAGATCGAGCGCGGTGCTCACATGGCGGACGTCTGATCGCACGTCACCGTATTCATTCACAAGAAGGACCAAGCAATGAGACATACCCTTTTGCGTGCCGACTACGTCGTGCCGATGACACCCGACAATGCAGTCATCGTCGATGGCGCGGTGGTGATTGATACCCACGGCAAGATTGTCGCGGTCGGCGCGGGTGACATCATGCAGCGCGACTATCCCGACGCCTCCGTCAGGCACCTGCACGATCGTCTGTTGATGCCGGGACTGATCAACGCGCATTGCCATTCAGGTTTGCTGCGCGGCACGGCCGAGGGCTTGCCCGTGTGGGACTGGCTGCAGCAGTTTATTGATCCGATGCACCGCGTTTTGAATGCCGAGGAGGCCGAAGCCGCCTCCCGGCTGTGTTATGCGGAAGCGCTGCTGTCGGGCACCACCACAATCGTCGATATGTGGCGATTCATGGACGGCAGTGCCCGCGCCGCACAGGAACTGGGAATCCGGGCCGTACTGGTGCCGTACGTTGGCGAGCACCCCGACCACGACTACTTCGAAACACTGGACACCAATGAGGCGTTGATCCGCCAATGGCACGGCAAGGCCAATGGCCGCATCCAGACATGGGTTGGACTGGAGCACATGTTCTACGCCGTACCGGCGGCGTGGGAACGTGCCGTCGCAATCACCCGCGAATACGGCGTCGGGTTGCACACACATAGCAACGAAAGCCGTTTCGACGTGGAGGAAACGCAGCGCCGCTACGGAATGCGCCCCGTCGAAGCACTGGAAAAATTCGGCCTGCTCGACGCGCATCGCGTGCTGCTCGCGCATTGCGTATGGCTGGACGACCACGAAATTGGGTTGCTCGCCGGGCGCGGAGTGGGTGTAACGCATAACCCGGTCAGCAATATGAAGCTTGCCAGCGGCGCGGCGCCTGTCGAGAAACTCCTTGCCGCTGGTGTGGCGGTTGGGCTTGGGTCGGATGGCGAAAAGGAAAACAACAATCTCGACGTTTTCGAAGAAATGAAAGTTGCATCGTTGCTCGCCAAGCTATCGAAACTCGATGCGTCAGCACTGGATAGCTGGTCGATCTGCCGGATGGCCACGGTCATGGGCGCCCGTGCGCTGGGGCTCGAAAAAGTCACCGGCACTCTCGAGGCGGGTAAGGCCGCAGATCTGATTGCCGTGCGAACCGACACGCCCCGGATGACGCCTCTGGTAACGGGACCGTTGCTGAACCTTCATCATAATCTGGTGCATGCGGTGCAAGGCGGCGACGTCGATCTGACCATGGTGGATGGCCGTGTCCTTGTCGATAATGGGGAGTTGCAAAGTGGCAACCTGCGCACCTTGATCGACCGTGTCAACCGGCTTACGCCGGGGCTGTTCGAGCGGCGGAGCCAATGGCTCGCCAGTCACGGCGCCGTCAATGCGCTGGGCCGCGCAGTCGAGACGCTTTAGGTCTGGAGACTGATTGTGCGTCACCTTCCAACGACAAGGTTCTAAATGCGCCAGCAAGGTCAAGTGATCGACACCTATCTATTGCGGGTGTTGAAGACGTTGCTTGATGAGCGCAGCGTCACGCGGGCCGCCATCCAGCTTAATCAATCGCAACCCGCAGTCAGCGCGGCATTACGACGACTGCGAGACGCGATTGGTGACCCGCTGCTTGTGCGTGGAAAATCGGGCATGGTTCCAACTGAGTACGCTTTGGAGTTATTAGTGCCGGCCCGCAAGGCGTTGGGCGAGATAGACAAAATTGCAATTCAGCGCGCGACTTTCTCGCTGCCTGATTGCGTTCGGTGCTTTCGTATCGGCTGCCCCGATTACCTCAGTGCGTCGTTCATGCCCGATATGGTCAAAATTTTCAGGCGCGAAGCGCCGGCGGCGTCGCTAGAATTCGTCTCTCTGGGGCTGCCGCTCGACGTTGAATCTGCGATGGAAACTGGAGCACTGGATCTTGTCATAGGAAACTGGCCCACACCGACAAAACAGCTTCGTCGGGCCATCCTGATGAGCGACGAAGTTGTGTGCCTGGTTGGCGACGGCCATCCGTTGGCCAAGCGGGAGAAAATTACGGTTGAGGACTATGAACGGGCGGCTCATATCGCCCCATCACCTCATTCGATGGGCCAGCCAGGCGCGATCGATGTACATCTTGCCGGGGAAAAGTTGAGACGGAAGCTAGCGGTCGAGCTTCCCTATTTCAATCTGGCACCTTACGCACTGGTGAATTCGGATCTTGTCTTTACTACGACCCGGCGGTTTGCAGAGCACTTCGCGCGACTGCTTCCTTTGAAGGTGCTTACGTCGCCAATCGTCTTCCCTTCAGTTGACTATCATCATCTTTGGCATGAGCGAAGTCACTATCCGGATGAAGTGCAATGGTTGCGTGGGATATTGAAAAGGGCGATAAGGCGTCAGACCGGCGTTGTCAGATCATAAGGTAGGCAGCCGGGTTACACGGGACAATGTAGACACCGAAATCACTCGATCAGGGTTACCGTCTCCCGGCTGGGTCGTAAATTGCAAGGTACGCTGCTACTGCGCTTCTGAGTTCGCGACATGCCAGGCGATCTGTGCTGGCGCAAGAAATTCGGCAACGGCTTTGTCCACCAGTCAGAAGCCTCGCGCCGAAAGCGCTGCAGTACGGGGTATGTGATGAGACTTGCGTCACGCGGCGCGGCGCCCCCTGCTTCTTGGCGCACGTTTGAGGCAGGTGGCGGAGGTCCGAGTCCGGCCACTACGGAGGTCCGCGACAGTTCCGAAAGTCCGCTCACGGTCTTTGAGCGAAGGCCGAACTCTCGATTTGGGCGACTGCTGTTCGGCGATAAGCGGACTGCCACGAACTGAGTCCGGATGACTCTACTGGGTCGGGTACAGCCGATCGCAACTAGCGCTGCTGTTCGCCCCCGTTTGCAAACCGCGTCGGGCGGCACGCGGCCAAAAGCGGCTGGCCCTCGTGGCCGCTCATCCGCCTCCCGATCGTCGGCTCCGTGCTCTTTACCGGCCGCTGCCAGATGCGAAGATCACAAGCGGATCGGCAAACATGAACGCTCAGGTGTGCAGAGACGCGGCAATACGCACCTTCACGGCGGCCACGCAATCCAGCGCCGTAGCCAGCACGGGGTTTGGCGAGCCGTCGCCATAGTAGAGCCGCACCGTTTCAAGAAAGCGCGCGCCTTCGATCGGGAGAATCGCGAGCGTGCCGCGTCGTGCCACGGTCAACGGCATCAACGCCAGAAACGGATAAAGGCCGAGCATCGTTTCGTTCGCCTGGATCGAAACCGACTGCACGCAGCCCGCCGGCAACTCAAGACCGCCACGTTGCAGCCAGCGTTCGAGGGCAACGAAGGTGGGCGCCTCACGCGGCGGCAGGATCCACGGCAAGCCGGCAAGATCGGCTCGCTTGACGGCACGCCGCGCCGCGAGCGGATGATCGCGTCCGCACACGACCACGATAGGATCGTCCAGCAACGCGCGCGACGCCAGCGCACCCACGCCGTCCTGCGGTTCCGTGCGGCTCAGCACGATATCGAGGCTGCCTGCGGCGAGCATCAGAAAAAGCCGGTCGCTCGTCGCTTCGAAAAACGACACGTTCACGTGCGGCGCGCGCTTTTTGAGTTCGAGCACGAGTTCAGGCGCAAACACCGGCAGCACGGTCGGCACCGCTCCGACGGCGATGCGCCCCGAGAGCCCGCTCGTGAGCGCATCGACCTCGTAGCGCGCCCGCTCGATTTGATGAAACACCTCGCGCGCATGCCGCAGCAGCACCTCGCCCACGGCCGTGAACCGCAACCGGTTGCCCACGCGCTCGAGTGCCGGTGTGCCGAGCCCCTCCTCCAGATCGGCGAGCTGCTTCGACACGGCAGGCTGCGTGAGATTCAGGCGCTCGGCCACGAGGCGGATCTGCCCGACGCTGTCGAACAGCGTGAGCAGGCGCAAATGACTGAGCTTCAGTCCAGCCTCGAAGAATCGCTCGATCGGGTCCATGGTCGGCTACCGGTGGTCTTCTGCGAATAACAAAAAGTTATTCGCATTTCAAAAATGGTCACTTGCCTCTCATGCGCGAGCGTACCACTATTGAGGGCAGGAGACACGGCCGCGCCCCTTGCCAGGCGGCCCGACAATTCGATCATGCGACCCACGAACGTCCTTTTCATCCTCTCGGACGAGCATCAGCACAGCCTCATGGGCTGCGCAGGCCATCCGCTCATCCACACGCCCAATCTCGACGCGCTCGCCGCGCGCGGCACACGTTTTTCGAACGCCTATACGCCTTCGCCGATCTGCGTGCCCGCACGGGCGAGTCTCGCGACGGGCCGCCACGTTCACGATATCCGCTGCTGGGACAACGCCCTCGCCTATGACGGCGTGCCGCGTGGCTGGGCGCATCATCTCGCCGATCACGATGTGCTCTGCGAGTCGGTTGGCAAGCTCCACTACCGCTCGGACGACGCGCCCGTGGGCTTTCACCGGCAGCATCACGCGGTGCACATCCTCGACGGCATCGGCCAGGTCTGGGGCTCGGTGCGCGCGCCGCTGCCCGAAACGATGGGACGCTCGCCGCTTTACGACAAGATCGGCGCGGGCACGTCGAGTTACAACCGCTTCGACATGCGCGTGGCCGACACGGCGGTGACGTGGCTCGGCGAACACGCGCGCGACGAGCGCCCGTGGGTGCTCTATGTGGGTCTCGTCGCGCCGCATTTCCCGCTCGTCGTGCCCCAGGAATGGCTCGATCTGTATCCGCCCGAATCGCTCGATCTGCCGCTGCTGCATCCGTCGACGGGTTACGTGCGGCACCCGTGGGTCGAGCGCCAGGCGCGCCATATGGACCACGATTCGGCCATCGGCAGCGAGGAGCGGCGGCGTCTCGCGGTGGCCTGCTATCTCGCGCTCGTTTCGTTCATGGACGCGCAAGCCGGCAAGGTGCTCGACGCGTTGCGCGCGAACGGCCTGGAAGACACGACCACCGTGATCTACAGCAGCGACCACGGCGACAATCTCGGCAAACGCGGCATGTGGAACAAGTGCCTGATGTACCGGGAATCGACTGGCGTGCCGATGATCCTCGCCGGCCCCGGCATTCCGGCGGGCAAGGTCAACGAAACACCGGTGTCGCTCGTCGATGTCCAGAACACGCTGCTCGATCTGACCGGCTGCCCTGAAACGCTGATGACGGGTCCGGGCACGTCGCTCGCGCAGTTGGCTAACGCGCCCGCGCAGCGTGAGCGGCTCGCGTTCAGCGAGTATCACGCGGTGGGCTCGGAAGCGGCGGCCTACATGCTCGCCGACGCGCGCTACAAGTATCACTATTACGTTGGCCTGCGCCCCGAGTTATTCGATCTCGAACGAGACCCCGAAGAGCTGAACGACGTGGCCGCCGATCCCGCCTACGCGCACGTGCTCGAGCGTTTCGAAGCGCAGTTGCGCGCGTGGCTCGATCCCGAAGCCGTCGATGCCGCCGCGAAAGCCGATCAGGCGCGGCTGATCGAATCCTTCGGCGGACGCGAGGCCGCGCTCAGGACCGGCACGCCCGCCGCGACACCGGTCCCGGCGGCATAGCGCGTGCCACCGCGCGAGCGGCAACATGAGAAGACGACAAAGACAGACTGGAGACGACGATGCCATCAGCCCGACTCGCCGCGGCCGCCGCGCCTGCCGGCCTCAAGCGCAAGTGGAAGACAGTGATACTCGCGAGCCTCGGTGGCTCGCTCGAGATCTACGACTTCATCATCTACGGCGTGTTCGCGCGCGAGATCGCGAGGCAGTTCTTTCCCGCTGCCGATCCGATCGCCTCGCTCATCAGCACCTTCAGCGTGTTCGCGATCGGCTACGTCTCGCGGCCGCTCGGCGGCATCGTGCTGTCGAGCCTCGGCGACCGCTTCGGCCGGCGCGCGATCTTTCTCGTTTCCGTGCTGGCGATGTCGGCGTCGACGATCGGCATCGGCCTCATTCCCGGCTACGCGAGCATCGGCGTATTCGCGCCCGTGCTGCTCGTATTGCTGCGTCTCGCACAGGGCTTCTTTCTCGCGGGCGAATTGCCGTGCTCGATCACGTACGTCGTCGAAGAGATGCCGCAGCGCGCGAGCCTGGTCGGCGGTCTCGTCGTGTTCTGCCTCAATTCAGGTGTGCTTACGGCAACGCTGATGAGCCTTGCGCTGCATGCAACGCTCGACGCCGCCGACGTCATTACGTATGGCTGGCGCATCGCGTTCATTTTGGGCGGACTGACCGGGCTGCTCTCATACTGGCTGCGCACGTCGCTCGAGGAATCGGCGGAATTCCAGCGCCTGCGCAGCCGCAAGGACAAGCGCCCGTTTCGCACGGTGCTCGCGACGTTTGCGTGGCAGGTCGCGGCGGGCGTGGGCGTGGCGGGCATCGTCAACGCGGCAAACAGCCTGCTCTTCGTCGTGTTGCCGTCGTATCTCACGACCGTGCTGCACTATTCGCCCGCAATTGCGAGCGCGGCCCAAAACGTCGGCATCGCGACGATGTCGGCGTCGTTGCTCGCCTGCGCCTGGCTCGGCGACCGCATCCCGCCGCGTCTCGTGCATCGCGCGGGCGCGCTCATCATGCTTGCGGGAAGCTATCCGTTCTACCGGCTCGTGGCCGCGCATGGCATCGATCCATTCACGACGTTCGCCGTGATCGGCTTCGTCGGTGGCTTCGTGAACGGCACCTACGCGTTCCTGCTCGCCGATCTCTTCCCCACCCACGTGCGCTTTTCCGGCATCGCGCTCTCGCTCAATCTCGCGACCGTGCTGTTCACGGGCATCACGCCGCTCGTCGTGACCGATCTGCTGCATCGCGTCGGACCTGTGGCGCCTGGCCTCTACATGACGGTGGTCGCGTGCATCGGACTCGTTGCCGGCCTCGCGCTCAAGCGGCTCGGTGGCAAGGTCGAGCGTATGCATCAGGCCGACTGAACGACACGCCCGACACCTTCTATTCCATCCGACGAAACCATGCAAGCCTCGCCTCTAATGTCTCTCCCCGACGCGCTCGCGAATGCGCTTGGCGCCGACCGCGTGAGCACCGATCCGGCCGTCGCCGACGCCCACGCTGCCGACTGGAGCGACGCCCCACGTTGCGCGCCGCCGCTCGTGCTCCTGCCGCGCACGCCCGAGGAAGTCGCACGCGCGCTCGCCGTGCTCTCCCAGTATCGACAGCCCGTAGTCGTCCAAGGCGGCTTGACCGGCCTCGCTGGCGCGGCCACGCCGCAGGCGGGCGAAGTGGCGCTTTCGCTTGCGCGCCTGAACGCGGTGGAGACGTTTGATACGATCGGCGGCACCGTGACCGTCCAGGCAGGCGTCCTCCTCGAGCAGCTGCAAACGCACGTCGAAGCCGAAGGCTGGTTCTTCCCGCTCGATCTGAGCGCGCGCGGCTCGTGCCAGTTGGGCGGCAATGCGGCGACGAATGCGGGCGGCAATCGCGTCGTCCGGTTTGGCACGATGCGCGAGCGCATTCTCGGTCTCGAAGTCGCCATGCCCGACGGCACCGTGCTGCCAATGCTCAATCGCGTGACGAAGAACACCACGGGCATCGATCTCAAGCAGTTGTTCATCGGCTCGGAAGGCTTGCTCGGTGTCATCACGCGTCTCGTGCTCAAGCTCGAACCGAAGCCCGCCGCCGCGCAGACGGCATTGTGCGCGCTCGGCTCATTCGACGCGGCCGCGCGGTTGCTCAAAAGCTTACGCATGCGCTTGCCGGGCCTTTCGTCGTTCGAACTCATGTGGGACGACTTCATGCTCGCGGCCTGCGACGTGGCGAAGCTCAAGCCCGCCTTTTCGATGCGCTATCCGGTCTACGCGCTCGTCGAAACATTGGGCGAAGCCAGCGACGACGCACAGCGCGCGCTCGAAGCCGCGCTCGGCGACGCACTGGAAGCCGGCACGATCGACGATGTGATCGTCGCCCAGTCGCTGGAGCAGGCGAAGCAGTTGTGGGCCGCGCGCGAGTCGGTCGGCGAGTTGCTTGCCGCCACGCGGCCGCACGCCGCCTTCGACGTGGGCGTGCCGATGGAGCAGATGGAACGTTGCGTCGCGACGCTGCGCGCACGGCTCGAAGAAAAATTCGCACAGCAGAGGCATCTGTTCTTCGGCCATCTCGGCGACGGCAATCTGCACGTGCTAAGCGGCCCGTACGCCGACGAAGCCGCGCTGCTCGACGTCGAGGCGCTCGTCTACGAGACAGTGCGCGAAGCGGGTGGCTGCATTTCGGCGGAGCACGGCATTGGCGTGGTCAAGCGACCGTTTCTCGGACTGACGCGCTCGGATGCAGAGCTCGATCTGATGCGCAAGCTCAAGACCGCGATTGACCCATCGAACATTCTCAACGGCGGCCGGGTGATCCCTTGAGCAATCAGGCACCGTGCGCACCAATGCTGACGTCGATCAGCCGCATAACCGTGTGGCGGTGGGCAAAGGCAGCGCCTACGATCTCCTTCTCACGCGCGAATTGAAACAAGCAGAGATCGTGCGCGCGCCGACTTCGCCGACCGTCGTCCAGACGTTTCTCGAGCAGTGGCTCGACGTCGCAGCGGGCGTGAAGCAGTAGCTCGAAGGGGACGCCGCAAAGACCGGAGGATTGCGTCTACTCGACGAACGCTTCATTGTGATCCGGCAGGCGATGGGCGTGGCGAAGAGTCGAGGCGACCAGGTGGCAACAACGCTACGCGATTTCGTTGAGGAGATGAAACGAAACGGCTTCGTTGCCAAAGCACTCGACCGCCACCGCATCATGGGTGCATCTATCGCGCCAATCAAATGATCCACGCGGCATTGGAAGAGACGTTGAGAGACTTCAAAGCGACCGTGCGCGTACCGGTCGCCTAATTTGCAGCGCAGCGCCGCCGCGTCTTTAGCGGCTAGACCGAGCAGTCTCCGGCGGACATGTCCCCGTGAATGGCCGTTGTATCCAGGTATCTGCCGTCGAAGCTTCACTGGGTCGAATGGCGGCTGAGGGTCGTGAAGACCCGTTCGACGGCGGCGAGAGCTGCCATTCGTCGACGCCGATTCGCGAATGGCAGCAAGTCAACCGGCAGCCGACGCGCCGGTACCTTTCGCAGAACGACTGCAATGGCCAACAACTTGCCAGCCGAGTCAGCGCACGAATGACCGTTCCAGTTTGCGACCTGCCGCACCCCTCGCATTAGGCCTGAAGGCAGGTTCAGCAGACGCGCGAATGGCGACGCAGGCCGTCATACGCGGCGCTATCCATGCACCGGGCCCACGACATGATCTTTTGCAGCCGCCACGGCCGCCTTAGCGTCCGAAGTCAGAACCTCGCGAGGACGCTTGCCGTGCAGCATGCCGCAGGTCGACTCAAACCAGGCGGCAATCCGGAACTGGCTGTAGCCTGCAAAAACGCCCAGAATCTCTGCGACTTCGGCGATCGGATTGCCGGTTTCGTCGAAGAGGTAGGCGGGGTACAGGGGCTGGCCCGCCAGTTCAACGTCAAAAATCCTGGATTCCTTTTGCCACTGGTTCGTCACGGCCAACGGATCGGTCGCTTCCGGGTCGTGTCGCCTGCCGACAGTTTGTGCCGTCAACCATTCCGTTCCGTTGATGACCGCTGCGACGGCCTCCGATGATGGATCGATCGTAATGTTGCCGGTCCGACCGATGCTGCGATGAACTTTCTTACCGGAACCCTCACAAGCGGAAGGTCCCAGCCAGCTGTTCGTCGAGTGGTCTGGACATCGGGTTCGCTTCCAGCCCGCGCTGATCGTCTGTCCGGGGTTGCCGCATAGTTCGCACAGCCTGCCGCTCATCATTTCGGCCAGTTCAATTATGGCTCGCTGTCGCGCGTCAGCGCCGGAGGCACTGAAGCGCAACGTCCCGAACTTTTCCTTGACCTGCGCTGCGACGACCTGCGGTGCGCCGTGCCTGGTAGCGAGTTGCAGTCTCGCGCACAACACATCGATCAGATCGAACCAGCCGTCCCCGCACCCGAATCCCCATAGGGAGAACACCGTTGGCATGGCGTCTGCTTTTTCGGCGGCTACCGGACCGACGGCGAAGATGAGCGGATATCTTTCCCGCAGGATGTTCGATAGTTCTTCACGCATCGTTCTCTTTCTCCGCCCCCCTCTATTGCAGAAGCAGCTACCCCTTCAATTCCATGGCGAGAGGCCACACCGCGAAACGCGAGGCTGCACTGAACCATGCGCTTCGCTCATCGCATGATTCGCCGGGCATCGTCAGTGACAAAAACGGCGCTCTCTCGTGCATATTTCGGCATTCAACTTGAGCCTGTGATTGCAGCGTTCAGATCCACTGCTCCATGCCATCAGCGTTGACCACCAAGAAAGTCGTACCAGTCGTGCGCGTAAGCACAGCCGTGATCGGGGATGCCCGACCCGGAGAGCTTCTGATCGAAGAATGTTCTGGCCGGCTCGGGAATTTCGTCCAGACGCACATAGCGGAAGCCCGCGTCGTTCACGCGCACCGTGACCTCTGGCTGTGCTGGCCGCGGCGGCAACGCTTCGCGGCCCTGGTTCCGTGCGGCAGCAAGACCGCGCGCGACGAGATCCCACACGCTGCCCGCCCATCTCGGATAACTGCGCACAATCGCCCGATCCCCGACCTCACCGAGTACCGCATCGTCCAGGACTACAGCGTAATCGGCGAGCGCACCGTTACGCACACGCGCGATATCCGCCGTCGCAATGACACGCTTTCCGCTTTCCCGTCCACCGGGCAGTAGTTCAACCGTGATCCGAAGCATTCGCCTTGCCTTCCGGTGATTCCAGGAGTTGCCCGGGGCTAAGCAGAAGCGCGCGTTCCCAGGCACGAAGCTGTTGCCCGGTGAGCGCCTTCGGGAACGCTCCCCTCTCCCACTGCGCCAGCGTGACGCTCGATACGCCGCAGCCTCGCGCCACCTCCGCGACTGAACGTCCGAGCGCCTTCCGCAGTTGCGCCGCGTGCGGCCCGATCTGTCCGCAGCAGGCGACGGGAATTCGCACGGGCAGTGCGACCGATCCTTCCGCCGTGCACGCTGGCACACCACCGCGAATGACGACTGGATCGGGCAACGGCGCGTCCTGCCTGAGGAGCCAGCCCTCCGGTATCTGCAGCGCGGCCTCCAGCGCTTTCACAGTTCCCGCGTCAATGGTGTCGGGCACCCTTCCGTTCTCCCAGTGCACATAGGTCGGGTGCGCGACGCCGACTTCGGCCGCCAGTTCGACCTGCGTCCATCCCAGTGCCCTGCGGCGGTCGCGCAGGCACTGCGCGACCCGCTGTGCATCGGCTCGTGGAATCCATGCGCGCGTCCCGGTCCTCCCGATCTCATCCATGTCGTCCATTTTCTTCACGATAACCAAAGCCTCTGCACGGCCGGAATACCGCGAACGGATATTCCGGCCTCATCGTACTCACCCGGTGCAGGCGTATGCACTGGCCCGCGCATCATGCAGCGCATGGTGCTCGCCGCCATGGCTGGCGTAGTACGCGGCGCGCCGCTCCCGGTCGCGCCGGCCCGCGATGTTCTCGAGCTGCCAGCCGCGCGGCAGCGGACCGCCCAGAAGGAACCGGAACAGGTTCAGGTCCGTCTCGTAGTCGTAACAGAGCACCGGCGCCCCATCGCCCGGGATGTCCGCGAGCCAGGCGCGCAATGCCTCGCGCAGTGCAGCGAACGGCATCGCACGCCCCTCGAACTGGCCGAGTTGCGGCAGCACCACAGTGCGGACAAAATCGCTGCACAGTGCCGGATCGAAGTCGGTCCGTTCACCGTAGAACTCGTCGCCGTTCTTGCCCACGACGGCAACGCTGATCAGCTGGCAGCGCTGGAAATCGGTGAACTCGGTGTCGATGAAGTAGCGGTTGTCCCAGCTGGGGGCATCCCCGGTCGGGACGGGATACACCAGCGCGCCGTAAAAGCGGGTATCGGTCATGGCCGCGCGCGCCTCCTCGCGTGACCGGGACGCACCGGCCCGTCGCCATGACCGGTCCGTTCGACATGCAGCATCTGTTTGCTCCTGTTTCATTGAACCGGCCCGGACGGCCCGCACGGTGTAACCCGCGCCACCGGCCATCGCCCCGTGTTCCGGGTTCTTCATTGACTGCCCTCATCATCCCGGTCCGGCTCTCCGACGCTGCTGTGAGCCCGAGCCGGCTCCGTGCCCGGCGGACGCACGCGGCGCAGCGGACCGGCCAGCACGCTCACCTGCTCCGGAAACGGGATCGTCGCGGTTCTGGCGGCCCGGGTGGCGTCGTCGCGGGTCGCGAGCGCGAAGCGCCGCAGCCGCGCGCGCAACTGCCCGGAGGTCTCGTCCGGCGACAGCGCCGCCCGTGTCCGGTGTTTTCCCATGTCCTTTTCCTGAGCCACCCATTGGCGGCGACCGCCCGCCCGTCGTGATCGCCGTGATCGCCGTGATAAGCGGCGGATTATCACGGCCAGCCCACTTCAGGACAGCGCATCGCAGCAAGCCGCCTGCAGCTACGCAAGCACCGCCCGGCGCGCCGATGCCGAGCACGGGGTCGGTGTGCGGCAGGTGACCCCGGCAAACCACCAGCGGCCGATGTCATCGTCGTCGAGCGCGAGCCATGCTGCGTGCCGCCGCCGGCACACGTCGCCCCAGATCTGCGCCCCACGCGGCACGGACCGGAACCACACCGGATCCATCCGGCCGTGGAGGTCGCCCCGACCACGCGGCGGCGCAGTTCCGGCGGCAGACGGCGGGCCACCTTGCGAACGCTGCGGAATACCCGCACCCAGCTCGTGGACAGCTCGATGCCCAACCCGCGGTACGGCGCGAGGCAGCGCGCGAGCAGCGCCGCGTGTTCGAACAGTGCATGGCCCGGCGGGCTCGCGACATACGGTCCGGTGCCCGGCCGGCGCCACACGCCCTCCGGATGCAGGACTCCGTCGAAATCGAGGTACAGCACGATGCCGCCCCCGCCGGCGCGGCCACATGTCCGGCTCCTCAATGGTCATGCCCGGCCTGTCTGGATGCGCCTCCACTGCAGGTCAGGGTCAGCAACGGGCTGCGGGCGGCGCCTTCGCGCTCCAGAGCCGCCTGCCGCGCGCGGGCTTTGCCGCGAGGGCGTACGGCACCGATAACGTGCGCCCCGCTGCCGTTGTGAACCGGGTTACCGTGAGCAACTGTTTGCCTGTCCCGCGATGCTCGTACTCGGTCACCCCCACCCGGATCTCAGAAAGCGGCTCGAGCGTCCACTGTTCGACCTCCCGCGCGAGCTTCGTGCTCAGTATGGCCGCGCCGCGCAGGACGACCGCCCCTTCGATGAACTGCTCAAGCGTCGCTGCCGTCTCGGGCAGGTCCAGCATCACGATGGTCGGGACGGCCCGCGAGCGCGCCCGCGACACCCTGAGAATCAGGACGTCCCGCGGTAGCAGTTGCTGGACCGCTGACCATACCCCCCTGCCCGGCAACCCGCCGAAAGGCACGTTCAACGCAGGCACACGGTTAATTTCACTCGTCACAAACATACAGCCACTACCTCAAATGCATTCATTGCCAGCGCGCCACCCGCCGGATACGTGTTCCCTGCCACAAAGCCCGACGATGGCCCCGCAGACAGACGACCTACGCAACCTGCGTTGACTGGTGCACTTGCCGCGCGCCCAAGCTGGGCGTGACGCCCGCTCCCGCGCCAGCCTTGACCGACTGAAGCACAGAACGGATTCGCCCCGACTCCGAATCACATGCCCCAACTCAAAAATCCATCGATCACCATCTAAAATGGGTCGTAAATGCCGTGGCCAAATGACCATCATACCTTGACCATCAAGGGATGCAAAGGGTATCGGTCAAAATGGACGACGCGGGACATCTGGCCGCCATTGGGGCGACGGTTCGCGCTCGTCGGCAGGAATTCGGCGTCTCCCAAGAGGCCCTTGCCCATGCGACGGGAATCGACCGCAGTCATATGGGGAAGATCGAACGAGGGGAACGCAATCTATCGATCCTGAACCTCATTCGAATTGCTGACGCTCTGGAGATTTCGCCCTCAAAGCTTCTCAAAAGTGCGGGTCTTTGAGGCGGAATCGATTGAGTGATTGCGGTTTAGATCGATGGCCTATTCGGCTCCGACCCACTGCCGGAATCTGATAATGCTTATAAAGTCCCAAGTCGTCGACGGCACGATCTTCATGCATCAATATTCATGTCACCGGTGCACCCATCTCGGATGGCTGTGTCGCGTTAAGGGGGATGGGGTGAGCAAGTATCTGCAATGTAGAGGACTACTTACATCGCTAGAGAATAGAATTGCTCGGCAGCAGTCGATGCAACGCCATCGTCACACATTTGTCCCTTGCGGATCATGTGCGCAATCTCGATGCCGGACAGGATGATGCGCGCACAGCGGAAATCCTTGAACCCCATCATCGGTTTGATGATGCGCTTGATGGCGCGGTGGTCCTGCTCGACGACATTGTTCAGGTATTTGTTTTGCCGGATCTTGGTCGGCGTTGATCGCTCAGCGTTGAGCGCTTCAAGGGCCGCCAGATTAGCGCCGCTCTTGTCCACCGTGATCGTTTCTGGCTCGCCGCTCTGGTCAATCGCCTTTTCGAAGTAACGCTGGGCTGCGGCCTTGTCGCGATGGGCGCGCAGCAGGAAATCGACCGTATTACCCGCCTTGTCGACGGCACGATACAGATATTTCCATTGGCCCTTGATCTTGACGTAGGTCTCGTCGACGCGCCAGCTCCTGCCCACCGGGCGCTTGCGACGGCGAAATGCCTTTTCAAACACCGGCAGCAACTTGATAACCCAGCGGTGCACGCTCGAATGATCCACCTCGATCCCCCGCTCGGCCATCATCTCCTCGAGGTTGCGCAGGCTCAGCGAGTACGCCACATACCAGCGCACGCACAGCAGGATCACATCCAGCGGATAGTGCAGTCGCTTCAGTACCTCGCCAATGCCGGTGGGCAGCGTCTTGCGTGGCATCTTCGTCTTCGCCATCATGCTCGTCATGCGTTTTGGTTCGACCGATTCTACTCCACCGCGTTAGCGCGACAGAACCGACGAAGGTGTGCGGCGCTTGCCGTGCCGCACACCTCGTGACGTTCTGCGAGTGTTACTACGACAAAACCCGCCTTGTTCAGTTTCCCGAAACGCCTGATTGGGTAGGCACGGTGAATTGGACGACTGCGCCGCTGGGCAGATTAGCGCTCGCCCACAATCGACCGCCGTGCGCGTCGATGATTGAACGACAGATCGACAGCCCCATTCCGAGACCGGCGGGCTTCGTGGTGTAGAACGGCGCGAAAATTCGCTCAGCGCTCTGCGGAGCAAAGCCCGGCCCCGAATCTCGTACTGTCACGAGGACGCAGCCAGAGTCCGCTCTGCCTGTAAGGATATCCAGTTGTCGAACGCTGCCGCTGACGCCACGCATGGCCTCAAGTGCGTTAATGATCAAATTGAGGACGACCTGCTGCAGCTGGACACGGTCTCCTTCGATGAATGGCAATCCGTTCACGAGTTGCGTCTGCATGGAGGCACCGCTCTTCAGGATTTCGCCCTGGGTAAGCTCGATCACCTCGCGGATTGCAGCGTTAATGTCTACCAGCCCCTTCCGGGGCGGCGCCTTCCTGATGAGTTCACGAATGCGGTTGATGACGCTGCCTGCTCGAATACCGTCGCTGACGATATGACTTAGGGCTTGCCTGACCTCGCTCACCTCAGGAGGCTGGGCGTCTAGCCACCGCAGCCCCGCCTGGGCATATGCAACAGTCGCGGTGATCGGCTGGTTAACTTCATGGGCGATCGAGGCCGCGAGTTGGCCCATTGTCGCGACCCGGTTTGCATGCGCGAGCTCCGCCTGCACGTCGCGGTAGCGCCGCTCGCTCTGACGGGCTTCTTCCTCCGCCCGCTTGCGCTCGGTCAGATCGAGCACGAAGGCAACACCTTCCTTGCGGCTCGCCTCGAAAGCGGCCAAACCGAGTATGACAGGCACGCGGGTGCCATCCTTACGGATGTACTCCTTCTCGTAGGCGTCGGCGCGCCCCCTCTGCACGGTCTCCACCAGGGCCCGTTCGCTGCCTTGACGCCATTCCGGCGGCGTCAGGTCCCTCCACCGTACCCGCCCCGAGACAAAATCGTCCCGCTCGTATCCCACCATGCGAAGAAATGCGTCGTTGGCCTCCAGAATGTCACCATTCGCATTCCAGACGATGACCCCGATGATGTTGGCGTCGACGAGCCGTCGGATCCTGGCTTCGCGTTCCGCAAGATCGCGATACAAACGGGCATTCTCCAGTGAGATCGCGGCCTGCGAGGCCAACAGCTTCAGCACGGCGATCCGGGTTCGGCTGAACATGCGGGCAGTCAGGTTGTTTTCCAGGTAGAGCGCACCGGTAAGCTTCGTCTGATTCATCAATGGCAGGCAGAGAATCGAGCGGGCGCACTGCTGACGGACGTAGGAATCTGCGGCAAACGTTGGCTCGGCCGCAGCGTCATCGAGAATGAGACTCTCCCGGGTGCGCAGGACATGGTAGATGACCGACTCCGGCAGCATCGCCGCGCTCACCGGGACATCGCAGAGCTGCAACTGGGGCGCGTTGCCGCCAGCCGTTGCTTGCGCTGCGATGCGCGGTTCGCCGCCGTGCGACAGAATCAGCACACCTCGTTCTGCGCCGGCCTGTTCGATAGCCGTGCGCATCACCATATCGATCAGCCTTTCGAGCACGATGTCGCCGGAGGCGGCCTGTGAAACCTTGATCACGGTCGCGAGGTCGAGGCGTTCCAGTGGTGTTGCGATCGTCGTCGTCGGCGTGGGCGCAGGCTCCTGCGTTCCCAGGTGCGGATACTCCTCCTCAAGTTGGCGCACCTTGCCGTCTGCGCGCCAACGCAGGTAGCCATCGCGGGCGTCCCGCAGATAGACAAGGGAAATCTTCTCGAGCCCGCGCGAGGCGTAAAAGCGCGACGCGAGTTCATTGGCGAGCGCCTCGGTGTGGAAAAAGCCGCTTTCCTGGGCATGGCGGATGGCCTGTTCGTAGAGGCGTTCGGCACCGACCTCGCGTCCTTCAAGGCGAGCGATCTCGGCGCCGACAAGCGCCGCACGGTCCGCGAAATTCTCCGGGCAATTCCGTGCCCAGATCTCGAGCTGTCGATGGTGTGCCGTCACGGCCTCCAGATGGTAAGGACGCTCGCCTGCCGGGGCGTAGGCGCACCATGCGGCCTCGGCCAGCGCGCCGTAAAAGCGATACTCGGCCTCCTCGATGAACGAAGACGAGGTCCAGAGGAGCCGTTTCGCCCGCCGTGCGGCATCCATAGCTGCCGCATAGTCGCCGGCGAGAAAGCGCGCCTGCAATTTCCGGATCCAGTAATAGCATGCGGGAACCGCCAGCGATAGATTGCTGGACAAGTGGCGTTCGATGCGATGCTCGTTGAACTGCGCATCGTCGAAATAGCCGAATCGCGGCGTCAGGCCGCGAAGCATCCGGATCAGTGCGAGTTGCGTCGTTATGAAATCGATGACGTGACCGAACCTCACCTTCTCGGCGAACGCAAGGCCGTATTCCGCTTCGCCTTGCACCGCAGGAAGCGGGTCGCCCGCGAAGAGCTGGTCAGAGTAGAGGTTCGTGCAGGCGAACGCCCCATACATGACGTCACCGCTACGGCTCGCCGCGTCGAACGCGCGACGCAGCAGTCCATTGCCGGTGCGCACGTGCTTCATCCAGCGCACCGAAAAGAGTTCGAAGCAGAGCAACGTGGGCGCCTCGAACCGTCTCAGCCCGCGTTGCTCGACGAGGTCGTAGCCGACCTGGCCGAACCGGAATCCAAACGGATAGTCGCCGAAGCGCGGCCCGGCGACTCTGCTGAGCATGACATAAGCGAAACAGGACGCATCGCAGTTGCCGCCTGCGAGGCTCAAGTTAATGGCCTTGCAAGTCATCAGGGCGGCCAGGTTCGCGTCTGTCTGCAAGGCCGGCGCGAAGAGCTTGCTGAGTACCTCAGCGGTAGCGAGGGACGCCGGGTCCTCCATGAGCGGCAAATCGATGAGCGTTTCGACAGGCCTGCCCGCGAGCTGTGACGCAATACGCCCGTATTCGAGCCTCACCTCCTCGTCGTCCGGATGTGGAGACCATTCGATACCCACGCCGCGCAGGTAGTCGAGACACACAGCAACTGCGCGGCCGCTCTGATCGAGTGTCGTGCAGACATCTGTGTGAAGGCACGCCACGCTGGCCAGTTCGACCGTTGTCGCGGCCCGCGCTGATAACGCTGCAAGGCGTTCGTCTGCGACCCGTAACTGGCCGGTCAAGAATTCGCATGCAGCCCGGTTCAATTCCAGTAGAAAGATCAGCCCATGCCGGCGTTCCCAACAATCGTCGTCCAACAGCTGCGCACCGGCAATGAGATAGGTGAGCGCCGACGCATAGGCTGAAGACGCCCGCGCACGCTGGCCGGCGAGCAGATTGAACGCCGCCAGTTGCTCCCGCTCGTTGTCCGAAGTAATCAAGGCCGCGCCGCGATTCAATTGACCCACGATCTCGAAGATCGCATCCTCCCGCTTTTCCGCCGGCGTCTCTTCGGCGAGCAGCCGCCCGATCCGAAGATGGGTCTCGGCTCGCGACGCCGGCGGGATCAGTGAATAGGCCGCTTCATGGACCCTGTCGTGGGCAAACCTGTAAATGCCATCCAGCCGCTCGACCAGTTCCTGACGAATCGCCTCCCACAATTCCTCATGGACCTGCGCCTGCGGAACCCCAAGAGCCGTCGATAGTGTCATGGTTGTGGCGACGTTTCCGAGACAGGCAAGCTGCTGCAACGCCTGCTGGGTCCGCCCCGGCAGGCGGCTTAGCTTGCCGATCATCAGGTCGACGACATTGTCCGTGTAACCCTTCGCATGGATGCGAGCGGAATCCCAGCACCACTGTCCCACCTCGTGGTCGAAGCGGAGTAGATCTTCGTCGGCGAGCGCGTGCAGAAACTGGATCACGAAGTACGGATTTCCAGCGGTCTTGTCCTGCACCAACTGCGCCAGTGGCGCGATCTGTTCCGGTTCGCCGCGAAGCGCCTCGGAGATCAATTGCCCGATATGCTTGCCGGAGAGCGGGGACAGCGTGATTGCATGGATCGCGACGCCCGCGTTTCTGATGGCCTCGAGCTTGCGCGTCAACGGATGCGCGGCATCCACCTCGTCGTCGCGGTAGGCGCCGATCAGCATCAGGTAGCGCAGATCAGCGTGGACCAGCAGATCCTCGAGCAGATCGAGCGTCGCCGCGTCGAGCCACTGCAAATCGTCGAGAAAGAGCGCAAGCGGATGTTCCTCCCGGGCAAATGCGCCGATGAAGCGCCGGAACACCCGCATGAACCGGCGTTGCGCCTGTCGTGGCTCAAGTTCCAGCACCGGTGGCGGCTCTCCGATGATGAGCTTCAGTTCGGGGATGAGGTCGGCTATGAGCCGCGCGCCGTCTTCCAGCGCGTCCAGTAACGCGTCGCGCCAGCGCGCCAGTTCCGTGTCGCGTTCACCCAGAAGTGGCCGCACCAGGCTTTGAAATGCCTGCACCAGGGTCGCATAAGGGATGTCGCGCTTGTACTGATCAAACTTGCCGAACGCAAAGAGACCGCGCGGCGGCACGAGTACCCTGTGAAGTTCATTGACGACCGAGGATTTGCCGATGCCGGAATAGCCGGACACAAGCACCAGTTCCGGCGCGCCGCTGGTGGCGATTCGATCAAATACAGCGATGAGGCTGTCGACCTCACGCTCCCTCCCGTACAGCTTCTCCGGTATCAGCAGCCGGTCAGGCGTGTCGTGTTCGCCTAGTGGGAAGGCGTCGACACTGCGCTGACTCCACCAGTCGACGAGGCAATGGACCAGGTCGTGCTCAACACCGGCAGCAGTCTGATAGCGCTCTTCGGCTGTCTTGGCCAACAGCTTCATCACGATGCCGGAGATCACGGCAGGAACGTTCTCGACCCGCGCGCTGGGCGGCACCGGCTTTCTCGCGACATGGCAGTGCACCCATTCCGCCGGGTCAGTGGCCGTGAACGGCAACACGCCTGTCAGCATCTGGTACAGCGTAACGCCGAACGCATAGAGGTCGCTGCGCGAATCGACCGAGCGATTCATCCGGCCAGTCTGCTCGGGCGCCATGTAGGCAAGCGTGCCGGCGGTGGTCTCGGGTGGCTCGGGCGCCTGTCGCTCACGCGGCCGCCGCGAGGCGAGGCCGAATCCGGTGAGCCGCGCCTGTCCATCGGCGCAGTTCACGAGGATATGCGTGGGCTTGAGATCCTTGTGGACGAGACCGCGCTGGTGGAGTTGACCCAGCACCGCAGCGACGCCGATGGCGAGGTGCAAAAAGAATTCTATCTCCATGGGTGCGCCGAGCAGCCGTGCGAGCGGCTCACCGCCCGGGTCCTCGAGCACCAGCATGGTACGTCCGGCTTCGCACACCATCTCCAGCGGCAGGACTGCCCATGCGCGATCGAGTTCACCCTTAAGGCTGAACTCGTGAGCGAGCCGATCAAGGCTAGCGGGTAATGGATGTTCGGCGGCAGGCCAGGAAAGCAGCACATTGTGGCCCGCGCCCTCGCTCAGGCGCCGCCTTCGACAGAAAACGCGCTCGCCATCATCCCACAAGATCTCGAGTCTGCTATCCATGGACGCCGGTACCCTATCGAGGCCGTCATCGGCCGTGCGCTGTCACCCACCTGCTTCGCCTTTTGGTTGGATACCAGATTCTTCTGAATAATCCGGGCGAGGCGCGCTCGCGAAAGTAATTTTCAACTCGGCAACGACGAGTTGAAAATATTGAAGAAGGAGTGGAGTGGATCAAGCATACACCTCGGCTACAGCGAAGAGATGCTCGCGCCATCTGCGTGGCATTGCCGAAACGGAGCCCCCGTGCAAGTGACGGGCTGAAATTGGTTATGAAGCGCCTGTTCGGTTTTCCGACTGCACTTTGCGCGCAATGTGTCCCACCTGAGACCTGTGACGTACTGTCATTTGGTCGCGCACGCCAGAGCGTATGCCCGAAAGAAAAAGCCGCAGTCACGAGCTATTGGGGCGATGCAACAGCCCGTCCTTACTTGAGTTGCGTACTGTGGCACGATCAGGTCTGCGCTTCGCGCTTGCCGGATACCCGGCTTTTCCGCAGCCGCCATGTTTCGCTACAACGACTTCGGCAAAGCCCTCGTGGCGAGCCTTGTGTCCGCACGCCCACCACGGGGATACGCGGGCAGAACCCGCGTATCCGTGGTTGGAGATGCAGCACGCGGTGCTAGCCGATGGCACCCTCAGCTGCCGAAAAACACATTGCAGAAACTCACCGGTCCGACACACGTATTGGCGTCGCGAGCTTTCGTAGCCGGACGCTGCGGAGCCTGTTCGGTCGTCGCTCGGGTCGCATTCACCTGAGCCAGGTGTTGGGCGTCCGCATGCGCGGGCGCGGCAGATTCTGCGTGCACAGCAAAGCTAGCCGACAGCGAACACGCAAGAAGAACAGCAGGAAGCAATTTCATTTCAATCTCTCTAGGAAGGTGATGGAGGCCACGCCCCCGGGGAAACAGCCTGGCTAGATTAATCACTTGCAGCAAATAAGAGAATCCCGCAGTCTCGGGAATAATCCTCCCATTAAGTGGGAACATCTGTCGGTCGGCTCACGGCCTGGGATTTTGATCTTCTGGTACAGCATGCGTGGTCGTTCACAGCAGGCAAACACGACTCAGATCCACGGTGCGACGATAAACATTCCTGTTGAGCCACGGAACGAAGGTGTATTCGTCATAGGCAGTAATGCCTATGAATATCCAGTTATGCAATACGTGAGACATAGCCACCTCTTCGAGGCAAGCGCGCCATTGTGATCCACTGACACATTCGATCGACGGGGATATCGCTATCGAAAAGGACTACTTGAATCGTATCGGCAATCCAGGTGCGACGGCGAGCCCGCGCCCACCGCAGATCAAAATCAACGCTCCACGAGCAGGGCCTGCTTCGCAGTGCGTTGAAACGACCGCGCTCGTGACGTGACCAGGGGGCGTTGAAGCCGCCGAACACCGTTGTGCGAACGGTTGCCTCGATTCCGAGGAGCGTTCGTGGCTACTCATACGACCGTTTATCCGGAGATCCTGGGTACACTCGCTTCTCCCCGTCTATCTGACCTCGAACTCCCTTCGCAAATGCGGCGCGAATTGACGGGGTATGAATTCCCCGTCATGTCATCATTGCGAGGCCTTCGCTTCGCTTGATCCGTTGCGGAACGCGTATCACGTTGTCGGCATCCTCCCTCGCCGGCGTACGAAAGAACTCGGTGCAGAAGTCGACGAACGTCCTGAGCCGCGCGGGAATCAACTCCCGGTGAGAGTAGAAGAGGCATATTTCAACGGGACCATCCGATGAGGTGCACTCCGGCAGGATGTGCACGAGATCTCCCTTCTCGATATCTTCACGAACCATGGTCTCAGGTACCATGGCAATGCCTGTCCCGTTGAGCGCCGCTGCGCGCAGCAGCACCTCGTTACCTTCCATCGACGACTCGGGCGAAACGCACACCGTTCGGCCGTACTCGTGCAGATCGATGAAATCCGCACTCCTCTTCCTCGTCTCAGGATCGAGCAGCAGAAAGTGATTGGCGAGCTTCGAAGCAGACTCTGGCACGCCGTATTGTCCGAGATACGCGGGTGATGCAACGAGAATGCGCCGCGACCTCGACAGCGTTCGGCGTATCACGGTGGACTGCTCGACGAGTTGAGGCGGAAGCATGGCAATATCAAAGCGGCCTTCGAACAGATTCGTCGCGTGGTCCTGAACAGAAACCACCAGACTCACTTGGGGGGCGATCGCGCGATAGCGCCGCACCAACCGCGAAAACGTTTCACCCATCAACATGGGGTGCACGACAAGCCGCAGCCTTCCGCCATTGCCCTCGTGCTCCAGTAAAATACGACGGTTAGCCTCGTCGAGTTCTTCAAGCAAACGGCAACAGATCAGGTAGTACGACTGCGCCGCTTCTGTCAAGGAGACGGACCTCGTCGTTCTGAGCAAGACTCGGGTCTGTACGCATGCTTCGAGCTTGGCGATCGCTTTCGATACGGAGCCGGTAGTCACATTCAAGGATTCGGCGGCCTTGCTGAAACTCTGATACCGCGCGGCCGCGACGAATGCTCGTAACATGTAAAGCTGATCCATCGCGCACCTCGCAAGTGTTTTGCCCTTTGGCCGACAATCCAAGCGTAGGCGTGTTCGCGGTGCGATGGTATCGTCCAATATGGTGAATGCGTCATGCAAGCGCATGCACCTGTAATACAGTCGGATGGTTTGAGCCTGCTTCCGGCATAGCGGCATCTTCGCGGAGGCTACCCCCCAAGTGGGTCGCAGATGAGCCTGATTCGCCCGGCACGACTCAATGGGCGCGACCCGCACCCGTATCTCAAGGACATCCTCACGCGTCTGCCCACGCAAAGGGCCAGCGGCATCCCCGCGTTGTTGCCGCATCGGCGGCGGCCGAAACCCACCATCGCCTAACCGCGCCCGTCAATACGGGATTGCTGGCCACTTACAGCAATTCGCTAACCAGTGCGAGGAGTCGAGCATCGTCCACGGGCTTTGAAAAGAAGCCAGCGGCGCCGTAAGCTCTGGCGCGCTCGTAAATTTCCTGCGTCGCGTGGGCCGTAATGAAAATGACGGGGATTGGCCGCTTCCACTGCTTGATCGATTCCAGCAGCGCAAAGCCGTCCATGCCCGGCATCTGTATATCGGCAACGACGAGATTCAGTTTCGATCGATGCACATCGCCCAGAAGATGGTCGGCGGACGGGTACGCAATGACGTTCCAGCTTGCCGAACGAAGTGAACTGGACAGCGCCATCCGGACCGACTCGTCGTCGTCCACCATGGCGATCGTTGCGGGCGAACGCGCTGGTTTTATGTGAGGTCTGATGGCCATCGAAATGACGCAGAAAGGTAGAGTTCTCCTGCAAAATACAGGCCCGCTGAACGCGCAGCAATAACACCTTGGGATAATTCTCGCGACAGTTCGTATTAACAGGGGCAGATCTACTCGCTGACGAAGGCGGCCGTTGCGCAGCGCATGCGAAAGCGCCTATCTGGCGCTGCGCGGCGCCGGCTGCACCTGCTGCAACTTCTTGATCAGTTCGGCCACGGACCGCGCATTGAGCTTGTGCATGGCTTGCGCCCGATGGATCTTGACCGTCACTTCGCTCAGGCACAGGAGGTCGGCAATCTGCTTGTTCAACAGACCTTCCGCCACCATGCCGATCACTTCCCGCTCGCGCGCCGTTAGTGAATCATACGATTGACGGACGCCCGCAACGAGCCTCGCCTGACGCCTCAGTTCCCCATCCCGCTTCAGCGCCGCAGCGATTGTATCGAGCAGATCCTGATCCTTGAATGGCTTCGTCATGAAATCGAAGGCACCCGCTTTCATTGCCTTGACGGTCATGCCTATGTCGCCATGTCCCGTTAGAAAAATGATTGGAAATCGAATGCTTTCCTTAAAGGCTTCCTGCTGAAGCGTGAGACCGCTTTCGCCGCGTAATCGAATGTCCAGAATCAGACAGCTCGGCACGTCCGGCATCTTCTCGGCGAGAAAGTCGTCAGCGGATTCGAACGCCCGAACTTCGATGCCCACTGACATGAGCAAGCTGGTTAGCGCGCCTCGAATCGACTCGTCGTCATCAATCACGTACACGAGCGAGTCCGGTAGTTCTTCACTTCGCGTCTCAACGCTCTCGTGTTTCATCGCTCGATCTTCGAAGTTCGTGACGGCGAAAAAGTGCCGATGCTTATGACATGGTAAGCAATAGCAAGACTTATCGCTACCGATTGCGCGCGGCATTCCTGTGAAGCAGGCGCCCACTTAATTCACGTTCTCCAGCCCGGCTCCTTGCGTGCATCACGCCTGGGCACTACACGAGTCATACGTGCGTATGAAGGACCACATGCTGGCGAGCCGCAGCTTCAGCCACTGGGAGAATGGCCAGTTCAATGCCGCACGCTTAACCTGTCTTCAACCGGGCCTTCGCGCTATCGGATCATGGTTCATGCAGGGTGTGCAAGATGAAAGTCGCTATTGTCGTGCTTGATGGTGTGCGGGCCATGGATATTGCCGGCCTGCTCGACGTACTCTCCGAAGCGAACCGTTTGCTCGGCAAAACTCGCCAGTATCACGCGCCCCTCATTGGAGAGCACGCAGGCGGCGTTGTCTGTTCGAACACGATGCAGCTTTGCGTGCCGTGGGTCTATGCAGACTTTTGTGCAAACGTCGATGTTCTGCTGGTGACAAGCGGCGCCTGCGCCACGAACGTGTGCCCGAAACAAGACTTTCTGGACTGGTTGCGCCACCGCGCTCTCGACTCGAAGCGATACGGCTGCGTTTCCAACGGCGCCTACCTGCTTGGTCTCGCGGGTCTGCTCGACGGAAAAGAGGTTGCCACACGATGGACCGACGCAAGCCAGTTGGCAAGTGAATTCCCGCGCGCCCGGATACGTCACGACCAACCCTTGATACAAGATGAGCGGCTGATTTCATCTGCCGGTGCAACCGCCGGCCTCGATCTTGCCCTCTCCCTCGTCGCTCAAGACTGGGGCAAGCAGCTCGCCGATCAGGTGGCAAGACGTCTTGGCGTCAACCTGCCGAGCGAGCGATACCAACGAAGTCCTTACGTCGCTACGCTAACGGATGAAAGCTCGATCATCGGAAAAGTACAGCGTTATATCGATGATCACCTGTCCGAGGTGCTTTCGATAGAGCAACTCGCCGACGCTGTCTATGTGAGCCGGCGGACCTTATCGCGGATCTTTGGGAAGTATCTCCACATGACACCTTCCGCGTTCGTGGACCACGTCCGCGTCGATGCTGCGAAAAGGCTCCTGGAGGAACGAAACATCCCGATGAAGACCATAGCGTTCAACTGTGGCTTTCATAACGCCACGCACATGCGCATGGTGTTTCAACGGCGCCTCGACCTAACCCCGCGGCAATACCGGCAACAGTCCCACGCGACCGGAGACGCGGGGCCTGCCCATTCACCACTCAGCCCGCCCGCGTTGGCGCAGGGCATTCACACCAATGATTCGTGCGCGGAGATCGAAGCCACGGCTTGAGAGACCACTGGGCGCCGGCCGACATCCCGCCGCCATTTGTTCTTGCGACGCAAGACTCTTAGTCTATGGTGTATGTTCAAATTCGCAACGGATTGCAGAGCCCTTCACGCCTCCGCACCGTTCGTGACGGGCGAGATCCTGCATGTGGACGGCGGCCAGAGCGCCGGTCATTAACAGCTCGAGTGCCGTGTGCGCCCGTGACCTGGCTGGTCGGCGGCGCCGGCGTTCGGGCTGCATGGCTCCCTCTGTCACCGTGCCTTCAAGGAAAGCGCCGTGTCCGCCCACGTTCCCCGTTTTGCTTACGGCCGTGCAGTTCGCGCGACGCGCATTCACTGCACATTCGTCAAGATCTTGGTGATGACGAGCCAGCTGCCGCCCTGGCGAATAATCGAAAAGTAATTGTAGTAATTGAAACCGAGCATGCGCACATGCAGTTTTGCAGTCGCAATGTTCTGCTGGACATCGAGCATTAGCAGCTCCATCTCGACCGGCTCGCCCACTTCAGCCGGCGATTTCCTGTTTGCGACACCTGCCAGATACTCGTTGATCGTCTTGTAGTAGGGCTTGCCATTCACCTCCCCAGCTACGATCGCGCGCGGGTCGAACACCCTCCTCAATTGCTCCGCATCGCCTCGCCAGGCGGCGTCGAAATAGCGCTGCACGAGTTCGACGATTTCACTGCTATTCTTCATTACTTCATAGTCCTAACTTGGCCTCGTCGAGGACCGGGCATTGAAACGGGCCGCCAGATGATTTGCACGGCCTGCCATGGCCGACCCCGGTCAACCCCTACCCACCCCGTTCAACCGCGAATAAACGTGATTACGGCAGCCGCCCCTCGATCTCACTGAGTCTTTCTTCGAGGGCGCTGACGCTCGCGTAGCCCGAATGTACGGCGAACGTCCGGCCCTGCTCTTCGAGCAGCAAGGTCGGGAACGACGCGACGCCAAGTGCTCGCGCGCGTGCGAAATCGCGCTGCGTCTCTTCTTTCGTTTCTGCCCCGGTCCATGCGTGGTAGAACTCGTCTGCGCTCACCTGAACGCCCACGGCGTCCAGCGCGTTCGCGGCGATCTCGCTCAGCACGCGCCCATTGGTCGTATCGCGCCCCTGCGCGTAGAATCCGTTCTGAAGTGTCCGGAACACCGACAGCAAGGCCTCTCCACTGACGAACCGGCGAGCCGCGACAACGGCGCGGCATACCGGCTCGGTATCGTAGACGAACCCCTCGCGCGCCGCGAACGCTTCGCGGTTGAACGGCAACCCGCTCAGCGCTTCAACGCGCTGCCAATGTTGCAGACGGAAACGCTTGCCTGTTGCGTCGAGCACGTCGGTCGCGCCAGCGCGAATCCCGCCCACCACAATTTCCAGATTTAAATCGGGCACACGGTCGACAAGCGCCGAAAGCTCCTTCCCGAAGCCATAACACCACGAACACATCGGATCGCCAACATAAACCAATTTCATTATTGCTCACTCAAATGATGAGACCGCGCGGGGCCTGCAAGGCCCCATGCCCTGCAGTGCGCCCAACCACCAAGGCGACTATATGACTACGCCTTGACACGATAAACGCCGTGACCAGAACTTCTTTTGTTACATGGCGGAAAGACAAAGCGTTCTTCATGAACGGACAGGTGCTGCCCGGGCAGCCTAAAACATGTCCGAGGCCGCTCGGCGCCCCGTGCGGGCGCCGCCCGACTCCTCGCCATCCCGCGACGGAATGAACGGCCCGGTGATCATGTCCGAATAGCTCATTCCAGGCCCGACCATCGGAAACACATCGGCATCCTGATCGATCATGACTTCGAGGAAGGCAGGACCGTCAAACGCCACGAAGTCCCTGAGTTTTGCCTCGAGTTCGCCCAAGGCCTCAACGCGCTGCGCGAACTCAAACCCGTCGGCCTGCGCCGCCATGACAAAGTCCTTTCGATGAAGCGATTTGTCGCTCACGCACAGGCGCCCATCGTAAAACAGACGCTGCCACTGCCGGATCATCCCGTCACCGACATTGTTGAGCAGAAGCACTTTGACAGGCACGCCATACGTAGTCGCAGTCTCCAGGTCACCGATATTCATGCGCATGCTGCCGTCACCGTCGATGTCGATCACCAGAGCATCCGGGCGCCCCAACTGGGCGCCGATCGCAGCGGGCAAGCCAAATCCCATCGTTCCCATACTGCCCGACGTGAGAAAGCTTCGCGGCTCGACGAAGTCGAAGAACTGCGCGGCCCACATCTGGTGCTGGCCAACGCCCGTGGTGACGATTGCGCGCCCGCCCGTGATCTCGCTCAGCCTTTCCACGACGAACTGTGGCTGAATGAGCGGGCTATTGCGGTCATAGTTCATGCCATAGCGCACTTTCAGCTCCTTGATGTGGTTGATCCACGCAGAAGGCGCCTGCACGTGGGCATCGTGCTTCATCAGGGCGAGCAACGTGTCCTTCGCGTCGCCGACGTGGGTCCAGTGTGCGCGCTTGACCTTGTTGATCTCGGCCTCGTCGATGTCGATGTGGGCGACGTGGCGCGCTCGCGGCGCGAATGCATGCGGCCGGCCACCAGCGACCCGGTCGTCGAATCGGGCGCCCACGGCAATCAGGAAATCGCAGTCTTCCACGGCGTAATTCGCGCAGGCCGAGCCGTGCATGCCCAGCATTCCGAGCCCCAACTCATGTTTCACGGATATCGTGCCGAGCCCCATCAACGTGTTGACCACGGGAATCCGGTAGCGCTCGGCAAACTGACGCAATTCCGCCGTGGCGCCGGCGGTCATGATTCCCCCACCCGCATACAGCAGCGGGCGCTTGCTTTGTGTCAGCAGGTCGAAGAATTCGTGGCGCTTGCTCTCTTCGAGACGCGCGCCCTTCGCTACCTTGCGAAGACGGTCGGAGTAGCCGCGAAAGGCCAACGTGCCGTGCCCCTGCCAGGTGCCGGTCCAGTTCTGGATATCTTTCGGCACGTCCACGACAACGGGGCCGGGACGGCCCGTGCGCGCCACCTCGAACGCAGTGCGCAGCGTCTGTTCGAGCTTGTCCGGGTCAGTAACCAGAAACACCTGCTTTGCGCACGCGGACATGATGTTGAACACCGGCGCTTCCTGGAAAGCATCGCTGCCGATCGCGGCACGCGGCACCTGTCCGCAAATGAGCACGACCGGCACCGAATCGCCATTGCAGTCGGCAATGGGTGTCACCGCATTGGTCGCGCCGGGTCCTGACGTCACCATGAACACGCCGACTTTTCCGCTCGCGCGCGCGTACCCCGCAGCCATGAAACCGGCGGTCTGCTCGTTGGCGGGGACTACGAGATTGATCTGACGCTCGGGTTCGTCGGTATACAGTTCGTTGAAACGAAACACCGCATCGTAAGTCGGCAAGATCGCGCCGCCGCTATAGCCAAACACGGTATCGACGCCTTGTTCGCTGAGTACCCGCAAAATAATGTCGGCGCCCGACATCGATTCACCGGGAAGCGGCGCCTTCTGGGGGGCTTCTGAAGCTATGTTCGGATTCTGGGTCATACGTGACTCGCATGGAAACGGGCGCTGATGCGATCAGCGGCCAAAAACAACGGACGATTTCCCTTCCGACTCAAGAACAGCGTATGTCCCTCACCAGGGCGTGGACAACGGCTCCACCGGGTTCTCCGCATGAAGCACAGCCCACCCGGCACGCTTTTGATGTGCGCCTGGAGAAACCGTGAGAAAGGGTTCTATAGATTTTGACAACGTTTGAAGCGCAATGCCTTAGCAAGAAGGTGGTCTATGGGCCAAGATGGATCGCATCTGGGCCACAGTGACTCCCCGCTCCGGCGCTTCACACGCTGCCTACCATTCAGCGATGCCCACGTCGTAGTCCTCGTCGTAGAAAGCAACGAGAAACTCCTCGGGCATCAGCCACGAGTCGACGCTCACGGTTTGCGCGCCGACATCGACATCGACCTTCGCGTCGGCGTCCACGGACTTCATCGCCTGCACGATCGTCGAAAGATCGTCCGTGCGGATTTCGGTTTTCATCGCGAATTTCACTTTTCATCTCACCAGTCAACAACGTTCGAACAGCGCAGCGCCATCTGTGTGGATAACTATAGAATCAACACTCGGTGCCACCAACGACGCCAGCCTCAATTCACTCTTTACATAGCGTAATCAGGGTGCGCGAGACAGCGCGAACATCACACTTTGTCGAGGACGTCCACCTCTTCGGTGAACGCCCGGACCGCTTCCCTCACCTCTGCCACACCCAGGCCATTCACTCGCAGCAGTTCGGAACGGTCGCCATGCCGCACGAATTCGTCGGGAAGCCCGAGGCGCAGCATTCGCACAGCCCATCCTTCCGCCGCGATCCGCTCGGCGCATGCAGCACCGGCCCCCCCAATCACGGTGCCTTCTTCGAGCGTCACGAGGACCTCATGCTCGTTTGCAACCGTGAGCAACAGGTCTTCATCGAGCGGCTTCACAAAACGCATATCGACCACGGTCGCGTCGATCTCCTTCGCGACCTCCATGGCGACCGAAAGCAATGGCCCAAACGCCAGAAACGCCACCCGCTCGCCGTCCGCCTTGCCCGATACCCGGCAAACCCGCCCTCTCCCGAGAGGCAGCGTCTCATTCGTCTGCTCAATGAATTCCGCGCCGGTTGTCGCCCGCGGATATCGCACAGCGCACGGTCCAGGCAAGGCGAGCCCCGTGTTCAGCATGCGATAACATTCGCCCTCGTCGGACGGCGTCATCACCACCATATTCGGAACGCAACGCAGGGCCGCAATGTCGAACGCACCAAGATGCGTTGCGCCGTCGCCACCGGCAATGCCCGCACGATCCAACGCGAACAGAACCGGCAGGTTTTGCAGCGCGACGTCGTGAATCAGCTGGTCATAGCCGCGCTGAAGAAACGTCGAGTAGAGGGCGACAACGGGCCGCATTCCCTCGACCGCGAGGCCAGCCGCCAGCGTGACCGCGTGCTGTTCCGCGATACCCACGTCGATGTAGCGATCCGGAAAACGGCGCGCAAATTCGGTGAGACAGGAACCTTCGCCCATTGCAGGCGTGATGCCGAAAATTCGCTCGTCCGTTGCCCCCGACTCGCAAAGCCATTGCCCGAATACCTGGCTATAGGTCCGCTTGCCGCCTCTCGAGCGCACCAGCCCCGTCTCGGGCTTGAACGGACCGGGACCGTGGTACGCAACGGGCTCAAGTTCCGCGGGCCGATAGCCCTTTCCCTTTTTTGTCACCACATGAATGACGTGCGGGCGTGCGCGCGCCTTCGAGTCCTGCAGCGCGGTGAGCAGTGTCGGAATATCATGTCCGTCGACGGGACCGAGGTAATCCAGGCCTAGTGTTTCGAACAACGTGGAAGCCGCCCGCTCAGTTATGTCGTCCGACCGCTCAGACACGGGGATATTCGCATCATTTCGCCAACCCGTAACCAGCGACTCGAGATGATCATTCAGGCCCCCTACTGCCGGCGAAATCGACATGCGGTTGTCATTGAGAATGACCGTGAGCGGCAACATCTCCCAGGACCCAGCATGATTCAGCGCTTCATATGCCATACCGGCAGATAGCGCGCCGTCGCCGATGATGGCGACGACACGGGCGTCTCGATCACGCAGGCCCAAGGCCATGCCGACCGCCGCCGAAATGGAGGTGCCAGCATGCCCGACACCGAACGTGTCGTACGGCGACTCTTCGCGAGCGGGGAAACCGGCGATCCCGCCCACTTTCCGCACGCTGGCCATTCGCGCTTTTCGTCCGGTCAATATCTTATGCGGATAGCATTGATGCCCCACATCCCACACCAGGCGATCGTTAGGCGTGTCGAACACATAGTGAAGCGCCACGGTCAACTCCACCACGCCGAGGCTCGATGCCAGGTGCCCGCCCGTACTCGACACGCTTTCGATCACGAATTCTCGAACCTCGTCCACCAGGCGCTGCAGTTCACTCTCCCTTAGATCGCGCAAATTTCTCGGAAAATCGATCGTGTCAAGCAAGTTCATTGCGTTTCATACCTCGATGTTTTGATTTCAACCGCCCCCTCGCACGCCGTCCGCAGGGTCGTCCTCGAACTGATGAATTCAACCGGCTTTCAAATCATCCGCACTCCAGCCGCCGCCCAGCGCGTGAATGAGGTCGATATTCGCATCCAGTTGCCGCGTCCGAAGCGCGATCACGCTGCGTTGCGCTTCAAGCTCGGCGGATTGCGCCGCGACCACGTCCAGGTAGCTCACCGCGCCGCGCTGATAGCGCGCAAGCGCCAGGTTCAACGCGGTTTGGGCTGCACCGGCGGCATCCTGCTGCTGATTCGTCGCAGTGCCCAGATCGTCGAGCAACGTGAGGTTATCTTCCACCTGCCTGAACGACGCCAGCACCACGCCGCGATAGCGTGCGCCCGCCTCGGCAGTCGCCTCCTTCGCGGAATCGAGCTGCGCCCGGCGCTTGCCGCCATCCATCAGGTACATCGCCAAAGACGGTCCGATCGCCCAATACGAGCTGGAAAGGCTCAGCAGATTGCCCAGCACCGAGCTTTGCACACCACCTTGCGCGCTGAGCGTGAGCGTCGGGAAGTACGCTGCGCGCGCAACGCCAATCCTGGAGTTTGCGGCCGCGATGCGCCGCTCGGCTGCGGCGACGTCCGGCCGCCTTTGCAACAGCGTCGACGGCACCCCGATCGGAATGACAGGCAGTGCAATGGAATCGGTACTCGGCGCAAGCTGGAACTGCGAAGGTGAAGCACCAACCAGCACCGCTATCGCGTGCTCCAGCAATGCCCGCTTTGCCCTGACCTGGGTGAGTTCGGACTGGACCGACGACAACTGGTTGCGCGCGCGCGCCACGTCCAGGCCCGACACGATTCCTGCGCCATGCCGGTTGCGGGTCAATTCGAGTGCCTTCTGGTATGCCTCCTGGGTAGCCTCGATAAGCTGAATTTGCTGATCGAGGCCACGCAGGTCGATATAGCTTCGGGCGAGTTCGATTTCGAGACTCAACTGCGTCGAGGCGAGATCCGCTTTCGATGCCTGCCCTTCGTCCTTGCTTGCGGCAACGGAATCGCGCACGCGTCCCCAAAGGTCCACTTCGTAATCGACTTCGACACCCAGCGTGGCGGAGTTGTAATCGGTCGGCCCAGTCGGGCTGCGCAACGGTCGCGTGTCCGACTCGCGATCGCGCTGGACATTGCCCACAGCGGAAACCTGCGGGTACATCTGCGACTTGACCTGTCTGATGTACGCCTGCGACTGCTCATAGTGAAAAAGCGCCGCGCTCAGGTCGGGGTTATTCGCGATCAGCCGTTGCTCGAGGTCGTCGAGTTCCGGCTCCTTGTATAGCTTCCACCATCCCGCGCGATCGAGCTGGTCAGCGGGGCTGGCCACGGTCCATGGTCCCTGCGTCTGGTACTGCGCCGCCACGGGCGTTTCGGGCACCTCGTAGTGCGGCGCGAGCGAGCACGCGGCCAGCGCCACGGCACTCACCAGCGTAGCCAGTTTCAGATACTTAGTCATGCTTTCCACCTTTGGCCGTGGGCGCGATCACCTGAACATGGTCGCCTTCGACGAGACCATCGGGCGGCGCGTCGATCACGCGGTCGCTTTGCGCCAGCCCCGAGCCGATATCGACCGCGTTGCCGAGGTCCTGCACGATCGAAACGGGCTTGAAGTGAACGGTGTCGCTGCGATCGACAGTGGCGAGCCGCAGCCCCCGGTTGTCGAATATCAGCGCGCTGGCCGGCACCCGCAATGCATCGGCGCGTGCCGGCAGCGCAAAATGCAGATTCACGAAGTCGCCCGGCAACAGCAGATGACCGGGGTTATCGACCATCAACTGGACGAGCGACGTGCCTGATGCAGCGTTCACCGAATCGGCCAGACCCACCACCGTGGCGGTGAACGTCTTGCCGGGATACTCCGGCACGGTGAAGGTGCCCGTCCCCCCCGGCTTGACCGCCGGCACGTATTCCTGCGGCACGCGCACGTATACGCGCAGCTTGTCCACACTCGAAACGGAAAACAGCTGCGGCCCGGTACCACCTCCCGCATTGATCAATGCGCCAACGTCCGTGTTGCGTGCGGTGATCACGCCGTCGAACGGGGCGACGATTCGCGCGAAGCTCTTGGTCGCAACCAGCCGGTCCAGGTTGGCCTGCGCTGCCGCCACGCGAGCCTGCTTCGCCACATAGTCCTGCGTGCGGTCATCGACCTCCTGGCGCGACACTGAATCGGAGTCCAGAAGACTTTGCCAGCGTGCGGCGGTCGTTTTCGCGAGCGCGGCATCGGCTTGCGTGCTCGCGAGGTCGGCCTTCGCCTGAATCAACTGCTGATCGAGTTCGGGCGTTTCGATCTCGGCGAGCGTCTGGCCTGCCTTCACCGGCGTACCGATGTCGACGCTCCACGATTTCAGGTATCCGCTCACACGTGCATAGATGGGCGCGCTTTCGAAAGCCTCCAGTCTGCCAGGCAGATCCAGCGCGCCGCCCGGCGCCTCCGGGGCGGGCACGACCACATTCACGGACGGCACGGCTTGCGCCTCGGTCCAGTCTTTGAGTTGATGCTCATGCTTCATGCGAAGCGAGACGCCACCAACCACGATGAGGACGGCGAGCGCACCGCCAACAATGCCTGTAAATGAGAGTTGACGCTGCGCGAGTGCGGCGCGCGTTGTGGGTTCAGAGGACATGGATCGAATCTCCGGTAAGCTGCGCGGCCGTCGATGTGCGACCCCGACGCGAGTGGATCATGCAAAAAATAGCGGGCACGAGAAAAAGCGTTGCAGCAGTGGCGAACAGCAGTCCGCCAATCACCGCTCGGCCCAACGGCGCGTTTTGCTCTCCGCCCTCGCCAAGACTCAATGCCATCGGCGCCATGCCGATAATCATCGAGAGTGCCGTCATGAGGACCGGCCGAAACCGTGTCGTCCCGGCTTCCAATGCAGCCTTGAACGCGTCGCCGTGCTCGGTCAGACGTTCGCGGCAGAAACTCACCACCAGAATCGAATTGGCCGTAGCCACGCCCATGCACATGATTGCGCCGGTCAGTGCGGGCACTGAGAGCGTGGTATCCGTCGCAAACAGCATCCAGACGATGCCGGCCAACGCGCCAGGCAAGGCCGCCACGATCACGAGCGGATCGGACCACGACTGGAAATTGACGACGATGAGCAGGTAAATCAGCACCACGGCGCCCAGAATCCCGAACGACAATCCGCCGAAGGCGTTGTTCATCGTCTGCGCCTGGCCCAGCAGAACGACCTTCGCCCCCTTGGGCGCTTCCTTGGCATTGGCCGAGACGATGTGGCGAATGTCGGTGGCGACGGCGCCAAGATCGCGGCCCTGAGTCGTGGCGAACACCTCGACCATCGGCTGCACGTTGTAGTTGCTCACCACTTCGTTGCTGGCCGTGCGGTGAATGCTCGCCACCCCGCCAAGAATCTGCCCATCGTTGGCCTCGGCCCCGCCGCTCACCGGAAGATTCACCAGAGACGAGAGCGAGTCCACGCTGTACTGCGGCGTCTGCAGCACGATCGAATACTCCACGCCATTGGCCGCGTTGAGCCAGTAGGTCGGGGCGATCTGGCTCGACCCCGCCATGTGCACCACCAGGCTATTGGTCACATCGCGTTCGGTGAGGCCCTGAAGCGATGCGCGGTCGCGATCGACATCGATATTGAATTGCGGATTGGCCTGCGATTGCTCGATGCGCGCATCGACAACGCCGGGCACGTGGCGGATCTGACGCAGCAGCGAGTTCGCGTAGGCGAAGTCGGCCGGCAGATTGTTGCCGCGAATCTGCAGGTCAATCGGTGCGGGCGAACCGAAGTTCAGGATCTGGCTCACGATGTCCGCGGGCGGGAACGAGAACGTCACGCCGGGGAACGCGCGCGGCAGCGATTCGCGCAACTTGCGCACGTAAGCAGCCGTCGGCCCGTGGCCTTCCTTCAGCGAGATCTGAATGTCACCGTCCTGCGGGCCGATCGTGCCCGTGTTGTTGTAGGCCGTATTGATGGAGCTGGTGGAGAGTCCAATGTTGTCCACCACGGTGCCCAGTTCGGACGGCGGAATCGTCGTGCGAACCTGGGCTTCCACTTCGGCGAAAATCTCGGCGGTTCGCTCAACACGCGTGCCCACGGGCGCACGCACGTGCAGCAGGATCTGGCCCGCATCGACGTCCGGGAAGAAGTTGCGCCCAAGCAGCGGCATCAACGCAAACGACACCACGACGAATGCAAAGAAGCCGATCACGAACGTGCGGCGACGCTCCAGCACCCGTTCGAGCATCGCGGCGTAGTTCCCGCGCACACGCTCGAAGCGCTGCTCGAACCCGCGGTGAAAGCGCGCCCACACGCCGGCAGACTCGTGATTGCCCTGCTCCTGCGCATGGGACTTCAGCAGGTACTTCGCCATCGTCGGCACGAGGGTGCGCGACAGAATGAACGAGGAAACCATCGCGAAGATCACCGACTCGGCCATCGGCACGAACAGGAACCTCGCCACGCCATTCAGGAAGAACATCGGCACGAACACGATGCAGATGCACAACAGCGAGACGAACGCGGGTGTCACGATTTGCGCCGCGCCATCGAGAATCGCGCTTTCGACGTCCTTGCCTTGCTCCAGGTGCCAGTTGATGTTCTCGATGGTCACGGTAGCGTCGTCCACGAGAATCCCCACCGCTAACGCGAGCCCGCCGAGCGTCATGATATTGAGCGTCTCGCCGAGCACCGAGAGTACGGAAATCGACCCGAGAATCGCCAGCGGAATGGAGGCTGCGATAATGACGGTCGAGCGCCAGCTACCCAGGAACAGCAGGATCATCACGCTCGTGAGCAAGGCGGCAATCAAGCCCTCACGCGCCACGCCCTTGATCGCAGACCTCACGAAGATCGACTGGTCGCCGATCGCGTCGATCTGAAGCACGTCGGGCAAGGAGGCCTTCGCATCGGCAACCTTCTGACGAATACCGCCGATGATCGACAAGGTGGATGCCGAACCGTTCTTGAACACGGTGAGCAGCACCGACCGCTTGCCTTCCACGTGAACGATGTTGGGCTGCGGCGGGCTGCCGTCGGTCACGTCAGCCACATCGTGCATATGCACAACGGTGCCATTGGCGGACTTGATCGGCAGATTCGCAATGGCCGCGATCGTCTCCGGCGCATCGTTCAGCTGCAGCGTGTACTCGTAGTTGCCGATCTTCTCCGTGCCGACCGGCGTCACGAGGTTCTGCGCCGTCAACGCATTCAGCACATCCTCGGCCGACAAGGAGCGCGCTTCGAGTTCGGACGGCTTGATGTTGATCTGAACCTGCCGGTCCTTCCCGCCAAACGGAAACGGGATCGCAGCGCCGTTCACTGTCGCGAGAATCGGCCGCAACTGGTTCTTGCCGAGGTCCGCCAGATTCTGTTCGGAAAGGCCCTTGCCCGAAAGCGCGAGCTGGATAATCGGAACGGTCGAAGCGTTGTAATTGATGATGAACGGCGGCGTCGCCGAGGGCGGCAGCTGCTTCAAAATCTCCTGCGAAATGGCGGTCACCTGCGCATTCGCGGTACCAATGTTGGTGCCAGGCTGAAAGAAGATCTTGACGATGCCGTAGCCGGTCAGCGACGTGCCTTCGATGTGTTGAACGCCGTTCACGGTGGTCGTCAACACCCGTTCGTACGGAGCCATCACGCGACCTTCCATCTGGTCGGGCGAAAGCCCCGTGTACTGCCATACCACGCTAATCACCGGGATATTTATCGGAGGAAAAATATCCGTAGGGGTACGAAACGCCGACAGAACGCCAACGATCAGGATAAACACGGCCAGAACGACAAATGTATAAGGCCGCTTCAGCGCAACGCGCACGATGCCAATCATGATAATTCCAGTATTGAAGCTGGCATCGCCCCTAACCGCGGCGGACTCCAGCAAGCAGATGCTCGATGCCTTGAATCAATCTGCGTTTGATGGGACCCGGCCCGCGGACTCGCGAGGCGCACCGATCCAGTGGATGGCGGAAGCCACGATGCCGAGTGCGACACCGAAGGCGACGATGCCCGACCAGCCGAGGCGGCTCATGAGCCAGCCGCTGACGGTCGCACCAACCGCGCCGCCGAAAAAGGTGGCCGTCATATAAAGGCTGTTGATTCGGCCTTGCGCTTTCGGATCGACCGAGAAAGCGCGGGTCTGGTTGGAAACGAGACCCGACTGCACGCCGATATCGAGCACGATCACGCCCACGATCAGCAGCGTGAGCGACGTGGCCGCGCCGGAGAGAAGCACGTAGGCAAGCGTCGCGATACCGATACTCGCGCCGATGACCTTGCGAAAGCCCACGCGGTCGGTGGCATTGCCGCCCAGCGAGGCGGCAAACGCGCCGGCTGCGCCGATGATGCCGAAGCCGCCTGCCCACGCGCTGCCGAGGTGCCACGGCCCGCTCTTGAGCAGCGCCGCGAGATTGACCCAGAAGGCGTTGAAACAGGCCCACAGCAACGCCTGGATGATCATCGATTCGCGAATCGGACGATTGTCGCGAACGAGCGGCCACAGCGAAGCAAGCAGACGCCCATACGAAAGATTCGTCGACGGCACGCCCTTCGGCAGCAGCGCAGCGGCGGCGATGAAGACCGGCACCATGAACGCGGCTTCCGCGCCGTACACCGCGCGCCACCCCCACGCCGCGCCGATCACACCAGCGATCGTGCGGCCGACCAGGATGCCGACCATGATGCCGCTCACGACGGTGCCGACGTTACGCCCGCGCTCGCTCGGCAGCGACATGACGGCGGCAAACGGAACAAGCTGCTGTGGCACGCAACTCACGATGCCAAGCGCGAACGAAGCCGCGATCAGCGCCCAGATGCCGGGCGCGACCGCCGAGGTCGCCGCAAAAACGAGCGCGAGCGCGATTTGCGTGAGCACGAGCTTGCGCCGGTCGAAGCGGTCGCCAAGCGGCAGCAGCAGCGCGAGACCGGTCGAGAAGCCGAGCAACGCGGCGCCGGCGACGAAATCGACGGCCGTGATGTTGACCCGCAGGCCCGCTGCGATCAGCGGCAGAATCGGCTGCGTGCAATAGATGTTTGTGATCACTGCTCCTGCGATGATCGCCATCATGACGATCTTGCCGCGCGATGCGACGGCGGGCGTAGCTGCACTTTCTGGGGTGCTGGGTAAGCCGCTCACGACAACCTCCTTATTCGTTGAAATTCTCCGGTCGTTGCAGCGATTTGCCGCGATCCAGATTGAGGTCGAACGTTACGCGCTTGCATTTACGAAGAGAATCCCTCACGATCAAGATTCATCCTTCCACTATTTGATAGGGTCCATGAATCGCCTCGAAGCCATGGCTATCCTCGTTTCGGTCGCCGATGCGGGCAGTCTCTCGGCTGCCGCGCGGCATCTCGACATGCCGCTCGCCACGGTCAGCCGCAAGGTGGGGGAGCTGGAATCGCACCTGAAGACGCGCCTCTTTCACCGCACGACGCGAAAGCTTTCATTGACGGAAGCCGGCGCCGCATACGTGGCCGCGTGCCGGCGGATTCTCGAAGACATCGGTGAAGCCGAGCGCGCCGCAACGGGGGAATACGCCGCGCCCAAAGGCGAACTCGTGGTCACCGCGCCCGTTGCGTTTGGCCGCTTGCACGTGGTGCCGGTAGTGGCGGAATTCCTCGCGCACTATCCGGAGATCGACATCAATCTCCTGCTGACCGATCGTGTCGTTCATCTGATGGATGAACACGCGGACGTCGCGGTGCGCATTGGCGAACTGCCCGACAGCACGTTGATCGCAACGCGAGTGGGCACGGTGCGCCGGGTCATTTGCGCCAGCCCCGCCTATCTGGCGAAGCACGGCGCGCCTGCCGAACCCGCGGACCTGGCCGGCCATCAATGCATTACCTTCGAGGCGCTCGCGTCGCTGCGCGCGTGGTCTTTCGGCTCCGGCAAGTCGGAGCAGTCCGTGCCCGTTCATTCGCGGCTTGCCGTGAACACGGCGGACGCCGCCATCGAAGCCGCGATCCTTGGCGTGGGTTTGATACGCGTGCTGTCCTACCAGGTTGCACGCGCCGTTCGCGCCAACGAGCTTCGCGTCGTGCTCGACACATTTGAAGCCGCGCCGCTGCCGGTCAATCTCGTGCATGCGGGACAAGCGCCCCTGCCGCTGAAGCTGCGCGCGTTCCTCGACTTCGCATCGCCGCGCCTGCGCGAACGCACCGCGGGCGAACTCGTCAATGCCGAGAGCGCATGACGGCCTGAGGCGCCCACGCAAAGGCGCTGCGCGCTCGCGCCGGAAGAGAATCCGTTAACATCGGGAATCTCCCTTCCAGTAATCGAGAAGACCATGGACCGTCTCGAAGGGATGTCCATCCTGGTCGCAGTCGTCGATGCAGGCAGTTTGTCAGCCGCGGCCCGGCAACTCGGCCAGCCGTTGGCGACAGTCAGCCGCAAGGTCGGCGATCTCGAAACGCACCTGAAGACCCGCCTGCTTCATCGCACCACACGGCACCTCTCGCTCACCGAGGCCGGCGAGGCCTATGTCGCGTCGTGCCGGCGCATTCTCGAGGACATCGGCGAAATCGAACGCGCCGTGACCGGCGAATACGCGGCCCCGAAAGGCTCGCTCGTGGCCACGGCGCCCGTGGTCTTCGGGAGGTTGCATGTCGTCCCCGTAATGGCGGCATTTCTCGCGCACTATCCGGAAATCGATGCGCGCCTCGTGCTAACCGATCGCAACGTCAATTTTCTCGAAGACCATGTGGACGTGGCGGTGCGGATCGGCCAACTGCCGGACAGCAGCCTCGTTGCAATACGCCTCGGCGAAACGCGCACTGTGGTGTGTGCGAGCCCCGCGTATCTGGCCGAGCGCGGTACGCCGCAGAGCCCGTCTGAACTCGCCAATCATGCGTGCATCGGTTTCGAGGGAATCAATTCCTCGCGCGCGTGGACGTTTTCCGGTGAAAAATCGGAGCAGAGCGTGCCGATCCACGCGCGCCTCGTGACGAACACGGCAGAATCGGCCATCGACGCCGCGACGCTCGGCACCGGGTTGACACGGGTTCTGTCCTATCAGGTTGCGAGCGCCGTACAGGAGGGCCGGCTGCAACTCGTACTGGAAACCTTCGAGCTGCCGCCCATGCCGATCCATCTCGTCCATGCGGGCCAAACGCCGCTGCCGCTCAAGCTGCGCGCGTTTCTCGACTTCATGTCGCCGCGCCTCAAAGCTCGCATGCCCGCCGTTTGAGATCGAAGCCACTGCGGCCCGCTCAGAGGGTCGAGGTTTGTATCGCAATGTATCCATGCGCCGCTGCGATACAGGTCGTTGCAGAAACGCCCAGTCTCCAACACAAACCGGATACAAGCCGCTGTTGAAATACGACCCAACGAGTGATGCATGCGAGTAGCCAATGCGCAATCGAATGCCCCATCACTTCCCCATTAATATCGCATGCGATTTACTCGCTACCGATATTTAGTCGATCCAACGGAACGAACTGTTGCGCTGAACCGGCCTGAACCTCGTATTCCTCTTCATATTTCAAGGAGATGTTATGAAGAACACCCGCGCGGCCCTTGCGGCCACCTTCGCATTTTCGCTGACGGCGCTTGCCACCGGTGCACATGCTGACGCCAGCCCCACCCATACCCCGCAGGAAAAATGCTTCGGGGTCGCGCTCGCCGGCAAGAATGATTGCGCCGCGGGCGCCGGTACGTCGTGCGCGGCCACTTCGAAAGTCGACTATCAGGGCAACGCATTCGTCCTTGTCGACAAGGGCACCTGCACACATATCAAGACCCCCAAGGGTTACGGCTCGTTGAAGGCGACCTCATGATATCCACGTCCCGACAGCACGCCGCTCGCGCCGAGAGCCGCCGCGCGACGACCTCACCCGGCACGCCCGCCGACACGTTGCGGCGCATCCTCCCACCGGCACTGCAACTGCTCGTTGCGCGCCTTGGCATTGCCGCGATTTTCTTTCTTTCTGGGCGAACCAAGGTCCATGGTCTATTGACGATCAAGGCGTCGACCTACGAACTGTTTCGCAACGAGTACGCATTGCCATTGATTCCGCCTGAGATCGCCGCGCATCTTGCGACGTATACGGAACACCTCTGCCCCATTCTGCTCGTGCTTGGACTCTTCACGCGGTCTGCGGCAGCCATGCTGCTGGGCATGACGGCGGTGATCGAAATATTCGTGTATCCGGATGCGTGGCCAACGCACCTTAGCTGGGCCGGCCTCCTGCTTCCTTTGATCGTCCGGGGCGGCGGCGCATGGTCGCTTGACAGACTGCTGCGCCGGGGAGAAACGCTTACGCAGTAATTTCAGCATCATCGAGTGCGATCCATCACTCAATATTTGATACGCAATCCTTTTTTTATCGATTCCCAACACATCGCATCGAGGCCACTCCCGCCTCTGGAGACACGCAATGCGAATCCTGTCGACCCTGACACTCGCCGCCGCGGCGCTGAGCGCCCCGTTGATCGTATCCGCCGCCACGCCGCAAGCGCCGGCGGGCATCAAAAACATCGTCATCGTCCATGACGCCTTTACGGACGGCTCTGGCTGGCGCGTCGTTTTCGACATCCTGAGCCATAAGGGCTACAACGTCACCGTGGTTCAGGAACCGCTCACCACGCTCGACGCGGACGTGGCCGCCACCCGCAGTGCGATCGTGTCGGCCAGCGGCCCGGTGGTCCTGGTGGGCGACGGCTACGGCGGCTCGGTTATCACGGTAGCGGGCACACGGCCCAAAGTGAAGGCGCTTGTGTATGTCGCCGCGTTCCAGCCCGACGTTGGCGAGAGCGTCACCCAACTCGCCGCGTCCGTACCCGAACCGACTGACGACATCCATGCCACTCGAGACGGACATCTGTTCTTCGATCCCGCGAAGTTCTCCGCCGACTATGCGGGCGACCTGATCGCCAATCGCACGAACTTCATGGCGGCCTCGCAGATGCCCGCGACGGCTGCCGCATTCGGCGCGCAAACCCCGGACGCGGCGTGGCACGACAAGCCCAGCTACGGCGTCGTCGCGACCCAGGACCGTGCGCTGAGCCCCGACCTGCAGCGCTGGATGTACCAACGCGCGGGGGCGAAGGTCACCGAGGTCGCCGCAAGCCACGCCATCGTCATCTCTCAACCCGAGGCGGTCGCACAGGTGATCGAAGACGCCGCGCTCCACGCGAACTGACCGCCTGCGCGTCACAGAAACGCTGTACCTGCGGCTCGCACCGGGCCGTTTCCATTTTGTTTGCCCTTTCATACCACTTTGGAAAACTTATGAACCTCAACCTCAAATCCCGCGCCAGCCTGGCCGCAGCAGCAGCCCTCATCGCCGTGGCCACCGCATCGGCCGCAAGTGCCGCCAACGCGGCGGGTGCCGAGCAGCCGGGGCGCTGTTATGGCGTCAATTCGTGCAAGGGCCAAGGCCTCTGCGCGACCGCGAAGAATGATTGCAAGGGCCTAAACACGTGCAAGGGCAAGGGCGTGATCGTCAAGACGCCCACCGAGTGCCGTGCGCTAGGCGGCACGTTGACGGAACCGAAGTAATCCTGTATCTGGCCCGCTGCTCACGGGCGGGCCAGACGCCACCGATATTCATTGGCGGAGTCCGCACGATGCCTGCATCCAACCTACCCTTCTTCGGCTATGGCCTCGGCCTGCGCAGGGAACACTATCGCGACTTCCTCGAGACCGCCGTGCCGGTCGATTTCGTCGAGGTCATATCCGAGAACTTCATGGTCGAAGGCGGTCAGCCACGCGACATTCTGCGCCGGGTACGCGAGCGGCATACCGTCGCCCTGCACGGCGTGTCGATGTCGATTGGCTCGGCAGACAGCCTCGACCACGACTATCTTCGGCGCCTGAAGGCACTCGTCGACGAGATCGACCCGCTCTTCGTCTCCGACCATCTGAGCTGGTCGCGCATCGGGCGCTTCAACTCGCACGATCTGCTGCCCGTTCCCTACACCGAGGAAGCACTCGACGTGGTCTGCGCGCACATCTCGACGGCACAGGACGCGTTGGGTCGCACCATGCTGGTCGAAAATCCGTCGAGCTATCTCGCCTTCGACAATGCGCCCATGACCGAATGGGAGTTCATCGCGCGCATGAAGAAGCGCACCGGCTGCGAGCTGCTGCTCGACGTAAACAACATCTTCGTGAGTGCCACGAATCACGGCTTCGACCCCATCGCCTATCTGGATGGCATACCGGCCGGGTGCGTGCGTCAGATCCATCTAGCAGGGCATTCTCAGGATGACGGGCTGCTCATCGACACGCACGACAGCCCTGTGTGTGCCGACGTGTGGTCGCTCTATGCGAATGCGATCTCGCGGCTAGGACCGGTCGCGACGATGATCGAACGCGACGCCGATATTCCGCCGCTCGCCGACCTGCTCGTCGAACTCTCGCGTGCGCGTGCGCTCGCCTCGAAGCATTCGTCGTCGCGCGTCGCGGAGGCTGCATGAAACTTGCCGAGTGGCAACAGCATTTGCAGACGTGGCTCGTACGCGGCTCGGAGGACGCGGCGCGCCGCCTTGACGACCCTGCTGCGCCGGGGCTGGCCGTATATCAAAACAATTACCGCAGCCAGCTCGTCGACTGCCTGCAGCAGTCGTTCGTGCAGGTGCGCGAATGGATGGGCGATGAAGCCTTCCTGCAAGCGGCACTCACACACATCGATCGCCATCCTCCGCATGCGTGGACGCTCGACGCCTACCCTCACGAGTTTGGCGAAACACTCGCTTCGCTCTACCCGGACAACCCCGATCTGCACGAACTCGCGTGGATCGAGCGCGCGCTCGACGAAGCGTTTGTCGCGCGAGACGCTTCTTGCGTTCCCGACTCGACGCTCGCCGCAATCGACTGGGGGTCCGCCAGCCTGCAATTCACGCCATCGCTCAGGGTCCGCGCCGCCACGACCAATGCAGACGATATCTGGACGGCGCTGTGCCACGGAGCATCGCCACCCGGGGGGGAGATGCTCGCCGAGCCAGGCGGCTTGCTCGTCTGGCGGCGCGGCTTGACGTCCAGCCTCAAGCGCGTGGACGCCATCGAATACGAGGCCTTGCTGCATGTGCTGCGCAACCGCAGCTTCGCGTCGCTTTGCGACAGGCTGGCTGCCCGCCTCGGGGAGGCAGACGGCATCGCACGGGCTGGCACACTGCTCGCCACCTGGTTCGCGAGCGAACTCATTACCGGCGTCGAACACAGCCAGCTCGACGTTTGATTCTATTCAGGTTTGCTAACTTTTAAGCGCCGCGATCGTTGCAGCGCATGGAGATGATCATGACAACCACTCTGCCCAACCCCGTTTCAAACCGTACCCCCGTTCAGCGTCTGCACGTAGCGTCTTACACCGACGGCCTGCTCGGACCCAGCCAACCCATGTTGGGTCCGCTCGCCGACGGTGGCACACTGATCGCCGGCACGCCGCCTGGCTGCTGGGGTCCGATGATTACGCCGGCATTTCAGGGTGGCCATGAAGTGACCCGGCCGGTCGCCATTGCGGGCGCGGAAGTGGGCGACGCCGTCGCGCTGAAGATCGAGCGCATGCGCGTCACGTCGCTGGCGACGTCGTCCGGCGTCATGCAGTTCGTGGAAGGACGCTACCACGGCGATCCGTTCGTCGCCAAGTTTTGTCCGGCATGCGGCACGGAACATCCCGCAAGTCACCTCGAAGGCATTGGTGCAGACGCGGTGCGCTGCGATCATTGCGGCGCGGAAGCCAACGCGTTCCGCTTCAGGCACGGCTATGTGATCGTGTTCGATCACGAAAACCAGGTCAGCCTCACGGTCAACCAGAGCGTGGCGGATCGCCTGGCTGACAATGCTTCGCAGTTGTCGGCACTGCCCGAGCTTGCGGCACAGCACTCCATCCTCTCGCTCGCGCGCGCCGACATGCCGGGCGTGGCAGCCCACATGCGCCCCTTCCTTGGCAACATCGGCACGACGCCGTCCCACGATCTGCCCGATTCGCACAACTGCGCCGATTTCGGTCAGTACCTGATTGGCGCACCGCACCGTTACGCGTTGAGCGAAGAATTGCTCCACGCTGCCAGGACCGACGGCCACATGGACACCAATTCCGTGCGCGAGGGATGTATCGTGATCTGCCCGGTCAAGGTGCCGGGCGCCGGCGTTTATCTCGGCGACATGCACGCGCAGCAAGGCAACGGCGAAATCGCCGGGCACGCCACTGACGTCTCGGGCGAGACGGAGTTGAGCATCGAAGTGATCAAGCGACTGACGCTCGACGGGCCGATCCTGCTGCAAAACGTCGAAGATCTCCCGCCCATGGCGCGCCCCATGAGCGCCGCGCAACGCCGTTGCGTCGCGGAACTCGGGGCCCGTTGGGGGCAGCATGAGGTCGAGCAAAGCGGGCCGGTCACCTTCATCGGCAGTGGCGTCAATCTCAACGAAGCCACGGAAAACGGCTTGCGCCGTGCGTCGTCCGTGACCGGTTTGTCGTATGAAGAAGTGCTCAACCGCGCGACCATCACCGGTTCGATTGAAATCAGCCGCCTGCCGGGCACGGTGCGCGTCACCATCCTGTGCCCGCTGGCTATCCTCGACCGGATCGGAATCGGCCATCTCGTGCGCGAGAAGTACCGGCTTTCATAAATTTTTCGCTTCACTATTGACCGCGAGTATCAACTGTTATTCATCGCAGGTGGTTTTTGCCAGCATCGATCGTGCGTAACCTTGCTAGCAATAGGGGAAACGAATGGACATGTCAGCGATCACCGCTATGAAGGCTTCCGCGCCGGTCGCGCATGCGCTTCCGAAGCACCCGGCGCGGCACCGCGTATTTCGCGAGGGGCCGGCACCTATATCTGCATCCGCGGCCCGATTACCCGTTCCGCGCGATGTCACGTTTTCCGGAGGTCTTTCATGCAAGACGCGAACATACGTGAAGCGCTAAACGCGCACTGGCAAGCGTCGGCCGATGGCGATCTCGAAGCCGAGCACGATATCTACGCCGACGACGCCATCTGCGACTATCCCCAGTCGGGCGAGCGAATCCTCGGGCGGCGGAATCTGCAGGCACTTCGTGCGCATCATCCAGACAAGCCATCCGGCTTCAAAGTCAGGCGAATTCATGGCGAAGGCAAGCTCTGGGTGACTGAATACACGATCACTTATCAAGGGCGGTCCGCCTACACCGTGAGCATCATGGAACTGCGTCAAGGCAAGGTCGTTCACGAGACCCAGTATTTTTCGGAATCCTTCGAAGCGCCGGACTGGCGCATCCCATGGGCTCAGAAGATCGCATAGCGCCGCAGGGGATCCTCACGAAGCATTCAGTTAGCCAATGGCTAACATGGAGCTAGCCCCTCGGCGCCGTCCCAAGGCTCAGGGGGAGCACGCATACTCGCCGCAAACGGAAGGCCACACGCGCGAGTCTCCGGTCAGAACAAGCGCTCCTGCGGATTCGACGAGCAGCTTTTCGCCAGCAAGCCTTGTTGCAGTTCGAAGCTCCGGGGACCTCTGTGATTGATGATTCTGGCTCGACGTTGGTGACGGGCGTGCCGATCGACTTGTGCATCTGGATTTGCTAACTGACGATGGCGGCGCGACATGGCGACAGGCGCTTCCGGCCATCCACGCAATGATCTTGCCGAACGCGGGCGCAGACCGATATCGGCGGGCACGCAAAATGACGATGGCCGGCCATGCCCGCGCCGGCTATCTTCAAGCGCGCGGCGTATTCACGCCGCGTCCGGCTTATTTGGCGACGGGCATCGCAAACTCTGCGCCCTTTTCGATGCTGTCGGGCCAGCGCTGCGTTACGCTCTTGTAGCGCGTATAGAAGCGCACCGCTTCCTCGCCGTATGCGTGATGGTCACCGAACAGCGAACGCTTCCAGCCGCCGAACGAATGCCAGGCCGACGGCACCGGACTCGGCACATTGATGCCCACCATGCCGATCTGGATCTGCCGGGTGAAGGTGCGCGCCGCGGCGCCATCTGCCGTAAACAGTGTGACGCAGTTCCCGAGTTCATGCGCGTTGACGAGCCCAATGGCACTGGCAAGATCGGGCACGCGCACCACCGAAAGAACCGGCCCGAAAATTTCCTCCCGATAGATTTTCATATCCGGCTTCACGTCGTCAAAGAGCGAGCCGCCGAGAAAGAAGCCCTCTTCGTGGCCGGGCACGGTATGGCCGCGCCCATCGACCACGAGCTTCGCGCCGGCCGCGACACCCGCGTCGATATACCCCAACACCTTGCTGCGATGCGCCGCACTGATAAGCGGGCCCATGTCGAGATCAGGCTCCATGCCCGCACCGATGCGCAGCGAACGTACGCGCGGCACGAGGCGCTCGATCAGTTCGTCGCCAACGCTACCCACCGCCACCGCGACCGAGGTCGCCATGCAGCGCTCGCCGGCCGAGCCATAGGCCGAATTGATGAGCGCATCCACGGCTTGATCGAGATTTGCATCGGGCATGACAACGAGATGGTTCTTCGCACTGCCCAACGCCTGCACGCGCTTGCCGCGTTTGGCGCCCTCGGCGTAGATATATTCGGCCACGGGCGTGGAGGCGACGACGGACATCGCGGCCACGTCGGGATGCTGGATCAGCGCGTCGACGGTGCCCCTGTCGCCATTCACCACGTTGAACACGCCTTTGGGAAAGCCCGCCTCGATGAACAGCTCCGCCAGCCGGATCGACGACGACGGCGTGCGCTCCGAAGGCTTGAGAATGAACGTGTTGCCGGTCGCGGCCGCCATGACGAACATCCAGCACGGCACCACCACCGGGAAATTGAACGGTGTGACGCCGGCAATCACGCCCACAGGCTGACGCAGATTCCAGCTATCGATGCCGGCGCTGCTCTGATCGGTGAAATCGGTCTTGAGCAGATTCGGAATGCCGCATGCAAACTCGACGATTTCGATACCACGCATCACCTCGCCCCTGGCATCCGAAAACAGCTTGCCGTGGTCGCGCGTAATGAGTTCCGCGATTTCGTCCAGATGCGCCTCGAGTAGTTCCTTGAACTTGAACATCAAACGCGCACGCTTGAGCGGCGGGGTTTCGCTCCAGGCCGCAAACGCGGTTTTCGCGGCCGCCACGGCAGCGGCCACCTCAGCGGTGTTGGCAACCGGCACGCGAGCCGTAATCCGGCCCCGCGCCGGATCGTATACGTCGTTGAATCGCCCGCTCACGCCAGCGGTGCCTTGACCGTCGACGAAATGATTAAGTTGGCGCACCGCGCCCTGGTTTGCTTCGCTCATACGTCCTTCCTTTAGGGGAATATGGGCGCCGCCGGTGGATCGCAAGAGGTCCGCGTCGCAGCGCGCATCACGTCAAGTGGCCGGGCATCTCCGTGACTCCCCGCCAGGATCAGCAGTCATCGACTGCTAACCAAAACAGTCTACTTTTTATGGCTCAGCGTCGATGCGCTAGCTACGACGGTTTGGGGACATTCCCGGATCATTTCGGGCCAGTTCCAGGCGCGCACGTAAATCATTACCCGCCGTATGTCGACTCCCAGCCCCCACCCAGCGCTTTACAGAGCGTGATGAGATTCGTAGCCGCCGTTGCCTTGCTTTGCTCGAGATTGCTCTGTGCTTCGAGCAACTGCTTTTGCACGTTCAATACGTCGAGATAGTCGAGCGCCCCAGCCTTGTAACGTTCGCGCGCGACCGAGAGCGCGCGCTCGTTCATGGTCACGGCCTGAGCCAGCCGATCGCGGCGACGCTGTTCGGCGTCGTAGGTGACCAATGCGTCGTCCACTTCCTGCCATGCGCGCAGCACCGTTTGCTTGTAGGCAATCGCGGCTTCCTGCTGTTGCGCCTCCCGCAGTTGGAGCGTCCCCTTCAGGCGTCCGCCCTCGAAAATCGGAAACGTAATGGAAGGTCCAACGACAAACTGCCCCGACGCCCAACTGGCCAGACTCGAGAGTTGAAGACTCTGAAAGCCCGCGCTCCCATTGAGCATGATGCGCGGATAAAAATCAGCCTTCGCTACGCCGATCGATGCCGTCGCCGCGTGCAGTTCGGCCTCCGCCTTGCGGATATCCGGCCGGCGCTGCACGAGTTCGGAAGGAAAACCGATAGGCACCTGCGCGGGAAGCACAGGCACCGCCTGCGGTTCTCCCAGCGTCTTGCGCAGCGCGCCGGGTTCCTCGCCGAGCAGCAGGCCGATCGCATTGATCGTCGTTTCGGAGTGCGATTCGAGCGTGGGAATCAGGCTTTCAATGTTCTCTACCTGCGCCGACGCATTCGAAACATCGAGATCCGTCGTGACGCCTTCATGCGCGCGGACCTGCGTGAGCCTCAGGGCATCGTTGGCAATCTCGAGGTTCTGATTCGCGATCCGCAGGAGTTCCTGCGTGTCGCGCAGTTCGACATAGTCTCGTGCCAGCTCCGCGCGCGCGCTCAGCAAGACCGCGTTGCGGTCCTCATATGAGGCTTCGGAAAGCGCCGTCGCCGCTTCGACGCTGCGTCGCACGCGGCCCCAGATATCGATCTCCCATGAGGCGTCGAACCCGACCTGATACAGGTTATAGGCGGGCGAGCCCTTGGAGCCCGGCATCGCCGAAACGCCAAGCGGCGCGCTGCCGGAAGCAGACTGTGACTGTGTTTGCGTAGGCGTGACGCCGAGTAACGACAGGATGCCGTTTTCGCTGCCGCGTTCGCGGTTATACGATGCGGCGGCGTCGAGCGTCGGATATTCGGCGGCGCCCGCCACGCGGCGCTCGGCCCGGCTCTGCAGCAGGCGTGCGGAGGCCGCCGCCACATCCAGGTTTGCGTCCGCCAGCCGCTTTTCCAACCCGTTCAATACCGGATCGTCGAACAGCGTCCACCATTCCGGACCAAACTGGCCTTCCACGGCCTTGCTCGGCGACTGTGCTGCCTGCGTACGGTTGAAGACCTCTGGCGTCGTCGCCTGCGGTGGTTCGAAGTTGGGGCCTACAGTGCAAGCCGTTATTGCAAGGCAAGCGAGAGCCGTGAGCAGGGTCCCGCGGGTCGAGTATCCGCTTGCGTTCATTTTCTTTCCGCTCCCTCTGCCGTCGCCTCTCCACCCCGGCCAACGGTCACTTCCGCTTCAACCGAGAGCCCAACGCTCAACGCCGATGCAGCCGGCTGCCCGCGATCGATCGTGATCTTGACAGGCACGCGCTGCACGACCTTCGTGAAGTTGCCCGTTGCGTTGTCTGGCGCAATGGGCGCGAAGCTCACGCCAGTCGCCGGCGCAAGGCTGTCGATGCGGCCTCGGATCACGACGCCGGGAAGACTGTCGACCGTCACGCGCGCGCTTTCACCCGGCCGCATATTGGTAATCTGGCTCTCCTGGAAGTTGGCGATCACATACGCGTCCGCGAGCGGGACGATTGCCAGCACCGGAGCACCGGGCGTCACGAATGCGCCAACCCGCGCCGACCGGCGCCCAACCTTGCCGTCTACCGGCGCCCGGATCTCCGTATAGGAGAGGTTGAGCTTCGCCTGCTCGAGCGCCGCTTCGGCGTGCTCCAGTGCGCCCGCGGCCTTGTCGCGCTGCGTGCGCAGGACGTCCAGATTCTGCTCGGTGGCCGACAACGCCGCCTGGTCGTGCGCCTGCTGCGCGAGCTGCTCGGCGAGTGTGCTCGACGACTGTTGTTGCTCCTGCGCGGTCCCCGCACCGGCCGTGGAAAGATTCTGATAGCGCGCAGCGTTGGCCCGCGCGAAGCCAATCGACGCTTCGTCGGCCCGCAGCGTGGCGCGCGCCTGATCGACCAGCGAGGGCTGGCGTGCAATCTCCGCATCGAAGTTTGCAACCGCTGCCTTTGCCCCCAGCACCTCCGCCTCGGCGCTCATCAATGCCGCGCGAAAGTCGCGGTCGTCGATCCGCACGAGCAGTTCGCCCGCCTTCACGTCTTCGTTATCGTTCGCCAATACCTCCGTGATCTGCCCCGCGACACGCGGCGCGACGAGCGTGAAATCCGCCGTGACGTATGCATCATTGGTGGATTCCGAATTGGAGCGGGACAAAAGCTTCATGCCGGCCCATGCAGCGACGCCGATCACGACGATGATGGCTGCAGTACGGATCCACTTAAACTTGGACGGGGTGAGTGTGGGGGTGGGTGTCAGGGTGGGTTTGGTCGATGACATGGAAAACGTCCCTTAATTCGAAGCGGGCGGCGTAGTGCTCCACGGCGGATAAATGCGCACCGGCAGCACAGGAACAAGAACAAGCAGAGCGAGCGCGACGCACGCCATCACACGATAGAGATCGGCGGAAGTCAGAACGACCGCCTGCTCGTGAATACGGTGTGCAAGTTGCCCAAGGGCATAGGGCGTGTCGAGGCTCTGGCCTGTCACCAGCGCGTGGTTTCCTAGCTGATCGACGAGCATGCTCGAATGGAAATGCTCGCGCGCGGTCCCCACCCCCTCTATCAGGCCCGTCGCCATGGCGGCCGAGAACGTCTTGACGGTATTGAACATCGCCGAAGCGAACGGGCCTTCCGTCGGCGGCAAACCCGTCGTGACACCCATCAGGATCGACATGATCACCATGGGCTGCGCGATGATCTGCAGCGACTGCAGCACGTAGAAGTTGTTACGAATCCACTCGGAAGTCATGAAGCTTCCCATTACGCACGTCGCGAACATCAGGGACAGACCTATGGCAATCACCCAGCGGTGATCGGCACGCCGCGTATTCAACAAAGCCGCTGTCAAAGGGAGTGTAACCAGCAACGGAACGGCCAGAAACAACGAGAGCGGCGCTACCTGTAGCGGCCTGTATGCGTGAATCCTGGCGAGAAATTGTCCGGGGATTGCCGCCACGCCCACCAGCAGGATCACGGTGCCGAGCAACGTCGAGAGTCCATGGGTGAAATTCCTGCGAGCCAGCAATTGAAGCTTGAAAAATGGTACCGGCTGAAACCACTCATTGACGAGAAACATCACGAGCAGCAGCCCACCTGCGCAGAACATGAAGCGGATGAACTCCGATTCGAACCAGTCGAGCCGATCGCCTTGAAAAAGCCCGGTCACAAGCATTGCAAACGCGGGGAAGCCCGTAACGACCCCGATCCAGTTGAACCTGCGAAAGCGTTCGAGCTTCACCGGATCGGCGGGCAGCCCCTGCTGAATCGCGATACAGCACAGCACACCGAGCGGAATGATTTGCCAGAATGCCATGCGCCAACTCACGAACTCCGTCCACAACGCTGCCAGCGGCGTGCCGAGCGCAGGGCCGAAGGTCGCCGTGAGCGCATAGCCGGCAAGGCCATACAGCTTGAATTCGGGCGGCAGATAACGCAGCGCCACGATGATCAGCATGGGGGGCAGGCAACCGCCCGCGATTCCCTGGAGGATACGCAAGACATAGAGCGTCGCCAGATTCGGTGCGAACGGGCAAAGCAATCCGAAGAACATGGTGGCAAGCACCGCGCCGATTGTGAAGCGCTTCAGCGTAAAGGTGATGCCGAACCAGGGTGCAAATACCATCGTGGCGACGTTGGCGGCCTCGAAGAGCGCGGTCAGCCACGTCCCATCGTCGTGTCCGATCAGGAGCGCGCCCTGGACATCGGCCATCGCCGCGGCGGTGACTTGCTCATTGAGGATGGCCAGCAGCGAAGCGAACAACATGCCGAGCAGGCCCACAACAATGCGGAGCGTAAACGCCGCTTGCGCAGGAGTCGGTTGCGTCGGCTCCGCCACCACGCGCACGGGGCGTTGATCCGGCAACTGCGGGGCGGTTGCCGCTTCCGTTCCAGTCGTCGAGGGGTTCGCGGTCGTCATGGGGATCAGCTACTGTTGGTCAGAGACATTGCTCGCGGCGATCGAACATGCCGAGCCAGCCGTTGAATCGACCCGGTATGGGTTTGACTTCGGGCATCGCGGAATACATCTCAAATTCTCTCGTTTCGTTAGCGCTACTTCTTTATGTGGACATTTCTCCCTGTAGCGATTCATCCGCCTGCACCCTCATCGATACGATGATTGCGCCGCTTTGCGGTGCCGGATCGCCGCGGATTGTTGCTGTCCGTTGAGTGCTTTATTGTCAGAGACGAACCCAATTTCTCAAAGTCTCGGTTGGTCCGATTTTGGGCCATCTAGTACGAGATTTTTGCCACGTTGTCCCGTCATCCGTGTGCGGCGCTCGTGCGCTGTGCCCCACCTTGTCATGTCAGGGCAATTACCCTGCTGCGCGCGACAAGCAGCGCGTACACAAGCAGGCGGCTCGACGCAAGCCTCACTGCTTACGCATGGGTCATTCATGCGCTGTTTTGAGCCAAACGAGGTTGTGCGGCGCTACCAGGCGGCACTCGATGCTTAGAATCGCGCCGTATGCACCGAGGTCGAGGGTAAATCGCGATAGACACGTTCAATCGACGTTTGCTAACGCACTCACATCGGCACGCGCGGGACGGCTTTTGGTTTTACTTTTACTTTCCGTTTGCAAAGGACTCAGATCAGGGAGTCAAGATGGACAGACTACGCGAGATGGAGGTTTTTGTGGCCATCCTCGAACGAGGCAGCTTTAGCGCTGCATCCGAAAAATTCGGCTTGTCGCGCGCGGCGGTTTCGCGGGCAGTCAACTCGCTCGAAGCACGCTTGGGCGCTCAGTTGCTGGCACGCACGACGCGCTCGGTCCGGCCCACGGATGCGGGCACCGCTTACCTCGATGCCTGCCGCAAGCTGCTGGATGGCATTAGCGACGCTGAGTCGCATATCGCCGCGGATCCCGAGAATCCTGTGGGCACGCTCACGATTACGGCGCCGGTCCAACTCGGTCAGCGGTTTATCGCTCCGCTCGTCAACGCCTATACCCATCGCTATCCCGACGTCAGCGTGAACGCGGTTTATCTTGATCGCCCCACGCGCCTGCTTGAAGAAGGCGTGGATATCGCCATACGCATTGGTCATCTCGAAGATTCGTCGACATTCGCGGTGCGGTTAGGGTCGGTGCGCCGGCAAACCTTCGCGTCGCCCGCTTATCTTGCCGAGCGCGGAGAACCCATGCACCCGAGAGACCTTGTCGACCACCATTGTGTTTCCTTTACCGGCGTTTCCCAACCGCTCGAGTGGATATTTTACGAGAACAATTCAAAGATTCCCGTACGGCTGCGGCCGCGCTTGATCGTCAATCTGGCACCCGCCGCCATTTCCGCGGCGCAAGACGGCGTGGGCATCACGCAGTTGCTGTCGTATCAAGCCACAACCGAAGTGTCCTCGGGAAATCTACTGCCAATCTTGAGGGCGTACGAGCCCGAGTCACTGCCGGTCAATCTGCTTCATGTCGAACGGCGCGGGACGAGCGGAAAGATTCGGTCCTTCGTGGAATTTGTTACCGAAACGCTGCGAAAAAATGCGCACCTTCAGTGCGGAAGCGGCGTGACATCCGAAGGGCTTTGCACGCCGGATTTCGAAGCGCACGTGCAATATCTACAGCCGCTTATTCATTCACCCGACACCTCAGCCACAACTCGAAGCTCGCGGTAAGCGCTCACGAGTGCGTCGAGGCTGAACGACCGGTTCAAGCCGCTCGGATTTGGCAAGACCCATGTGCGTGCGCCGCCGAATCGACTGGCTTGCGAACCCCACTCGAGATCTCGCTTGCCGGACATTTCGGCAAGCGCCATCTTGCCGAGAAAGGCGACGAACTTTGGCGCGTAGTGTCGAATCTTCAGTTCGAACTGCGCCGCAGCGGCTTGAATTTCCGCGCTCGACAATTCGTCCGCGCGCGCCGTCGCGCGCGAAACTGCCGTAGTCAGACCAAAGCCATACTGCAGCAATTCGCGGTCGTTCTCCGGCCGAAACTCTTCCTTCGTAAAGCCGGCGCGATGGAGAACTCGCCAGAACCGGTTCCCCCTGCCATCGAAGTGGTGACCCGTAGCCACCGCACGCAAACCCGGATTGACCCCGCAAAAGAGGACCGACAAACCGGGCTCGATGATATCGGGAAGGCCTCGCGCGGAACCAGCATTCGCACACTCCAGCAGGGAACTGTTGTTACGCACTCGCCTCCCCGCGGAAGCGCAGGCGATACTGTTTTGGCGTCACATTCAAACGCCGCGAGAACGTCGTGCGCATATGCGTCGCGCTATGAAACCCGCATTTGAATGCGACGGTCTTGAGCGGTGCGTCCGTGTCCTCGAGCAGTTTCCTCGCCGTGTCGACACGAACTTGCTCGACGAATACGGAGGGTGTGACTTTAGCGTTCTTCGCGAATATGCGCGACAGGGTACGGCGACTCACGGCTGCCGCGCTCGCAAGCGCCTCGATCGAAAGCGTGTCGGTGATGTGTTCGCTCACGTAGCGATACACCTTGCTGAGTATCGGGTCTTCGTCCTTACCAGCGCCGATATATGGGCTGTACTGGGACTGACCGCCTTCGCGCTGGATATACACCACCAGCCGCTTCGCAACGCGCACTGCCAGTTCGTGTCCCCAGTCTTCCGCAACGAGGGCCAGACATAAATCGATGCCCGCGGTCACGCCCGCAGATGTGAATAGCCGGCCGTCGCGAACGAAAATCCGGTCTGGCTGCACATTGGCGCGCGGAAATTCGGTAGACAGGCGACCGGCATCCGACCAATGCGTCGTCACTTCCTTCCCATCGAGCAATCCCGCATGAGCGAGCACGAATGCGCCGTTGCACACGGAGCCAAAGCGGCTCGCACTGTGAGCCTGATTTTGCAGCCACGCCAGCAACTCGTTCGACGGATGAGCGTCGGGCAACTGCGGCCCTCCGGCTACCAGCAGCAGGTCCCATTGAACGTCTCGATCGGCATAGCCGAGCGAGACCGCCAGTTGCATGCCGTTGGAGCAGGTCACGGTGCCCGCCTCTCGCCCTACGAGCGTCACCTCGTATCGCTGATGCTCGGAAAGGAACGTGTTCGCCTCGGCAAACACATCGAGTGGGCCTGCTACATCTAGCGCCTGCGCACCATCGAATACAACAATGGCGACTTTCATGCCGTGACCTTCATTGGTGGTAGCTCTGCTCGTGTCATACAGCCTGCCGGCGCGAGATCGACACAAGCCCTCAACGCGCCGCGTCCCGACGACGACCGTGGCGCAGCTTACCGCATCATCGCTGCGCCGTGCCGTCTGTCCCCGGAAAAAGTATTTTGCTTTGGTGTAACAAATCTGTGGCCAAAGCCAACATGCCGTGTGTTACGGGCAAAACGGCGCGTGTGGCCCAAAACGTCCACTAATTGGCAGTCCGCGGCGCCATACGCGCATTTTCCCCACTGCCCCGCTTAACTAGACTGTGTTCACGAATGCGGCTGGGATACAACCCGGGCGTACCGGGCAGTTTCCCGCTCAGGACAGCGATTGTGACGCGCGCTCGTCCCAGGTTAAACCGTGGGCGGACCGGAAGGCGTTATCGCCGTCACTCCACGCGTTGCGGTCGACGTTGGACCGCACACCGACCAAGGGCAGATTCATCATGTTGAAAGAACGTCAGAGCTCATTCCTGTTCGGGGGCAATGCGCCGTATGTCGAAGAGCAATATGAACTTTACCTGGCCGACCCGGATTCGGTCACCAGTGAGTGGCGGGCATGGTTCGATGCATTGCGCGAGACGCCCGCAATCGATGGCAGCGATCGCGACGACGAGCCGCACGCCCCTGTCATTTCCAGCTTTGTCGAGCTTGCGAAACGGCCGCCGCGCGTGATCAGCCAGGCCGACAACGCCCATGCCGATGACCTCGGCCTTGGCCTCGCACGCAAGCAGGTGGCGGTTCAGTCGCTCATCGCGGCGTACCGGATGATCGGCACGCGCACCGCCGATCTCGATCCGCTGAGATGGACGCCGCCGCGCGCCTACGCGGAATTGACCCCGGCTTACTACGGCTTGTCGGCCGCCGACATGTCGACGAGGTTCAGCACCGCCGACACCTTCCTCTTCGACGACGACGCTACGCTGCAAGAACTCGTCACGGCGCTGGAGCAAACATACACGGGCACGCTCGGCGCGGAGTTCATGCACCTGACCGACGCAGAGCAGCGGCGCTGGTGGCAAATGCAGCTCGAATCCACGCGAGCCATGCCGTCGCTGCAGGCCACGGAAAAACGCAGGCTCCTGGAGCGCTTGACCGCAGCAGAAGGCCTCGAAAAATACCTTCACGCGCGCTATGTCGGGCAAAAGCGCTTCTCGCTCGAAGGCGGGGAATCGTTGATCGCGCTGCTCGACGAAATCGTCCGCTATGGCGCTTCGAAAAAGGTGCGCGCGGTGGTCATGGGCATGGCGCACCGCGGCCGCCTGAACGTTCTGGTGAATATCGCCGGCAAGCCGTTGCGCGCGCTGTTCGCCGAGTTCGATGGGAAGGATCCCGAAGGCCTTCCCGCTGGCGACGTGAAATACCACAAAGGCTTCACGAGTTCGGTCGACACCCCCAACGGGCGGGTCGAGGTGTTGCTCGCGTTCAATCCTTCGCATCTGGAAATCGTCAACCCGGTTGTGCAAGGCATGGCGCGCGCCAAGGGCGACCTGCTGGGCAGCACCGGCGGCGTCGAGGTTCTACCGGTCGAAATTCACGGCGACGCGGCGATGTCCGGGCAAGGTGTCGTGATGGAAACCTTGAGCCTCTCCTACACGCGCGGGCACGGCACGGGCGGCACCGTTCACATCGTCGTCAACAATCAGATCGGGTTCACGACTTCCGATCCACGCGACACGCGTTCGTCGTTCTATACCACCGACGTCGCGAAGATGATTGAGGCGCCCGTCCTGCACGTGAACGGCGACGACCCGGAAGCCGTTGCGATGGCAGTGCGCCTTGCCCTCGACTATCGCACCGCCTTCAAACGAAGCGTGGTCATCGATCTCGTCTGCTTCCGCAAATATGGGCACCAGGAACAGGACACGCCGGGCATCACGCAGCCGCTCATGTATCGCTCGATCGCAAGCCATCCCGGCGTGCGGGCGATCTATGCCCAGAAGCTGATTCAGCAAGGTGTGTTGACAGCCGAAGAAGCGGATGCCTACGTCGGCGCGCGCCGCGACCTTCTCAAGCGCGCGAATGAAATCGAAGGCTCGGCCGCCTCTTCTCCACACCAGAACGGCGGCGACGGTTACTTGCCGACCGGAACGGCAAACCCGGCTTCCGACGCCGCGCCTTCGGCCGAAACGCTGCGCGGCCTCGCGCATCAGATTTCCAGCGTCCCCGAGGGGCTTGTGCTGCACCCGCTCGTCAAGAAGATGATGAGCGGGCGCCAGGAAATGGCCTCCGGAAAGCGGCCGCTCGATTGGGGCATGGGCGAACATCTGGCGTTCGCTTCGCTGATCGACGCAGGGGTGAGCGTGCGGCTGAGCGGGCAGGATAGCGCGCGCGGGACGTTCAATCATCGCCACGCCGTCTTGCACGATCAGACACGCGAGCATCGACCGGATGGCGTTTATATTCCGCTCGACCACATCGGCGAAGCGAGCAACAAAGCGCAGGGCCGGTTCAGCGTCACGAACTCCATCCTCTCCGAGGCGGCTGTGCTCGCCTTCGAGTACGGCTATACGACGGTGAACCGCGACGCGCTGGTGATCTGGGAAGCGCAATTCGGCGACTTTGCAAACGGCGCGCAAGTAGTGATCGACCAGTTCATCGCCGCAGCCGCAGCGAAGTGGGGCCAACGCAGCGGCCTGACGCTGTTCCTCCCCCACGGCCAGGAAGGCGCGGGACCCGAACACGCTTCGGCGCGTCTCGAACGCTACCTGCAACTAAGCGCGCAGGACAACATGCGCATCACCCAGCCAACCACGCCCGCGCAGCTATTTCATTTGCTGCGGATGCAGGCGCTCGCTGCCGATCGCCGTCCACTTGTTGTCATGACGCCAAAGTCGCTGTTGCGGCACGCGGAAGCGGTCAGCACGTTCGAGGAGTTGAGCGAGGGGCAGTTCCACGAAGTTCTGCCGGACGCTCAGATCGAGAGTTGGCAGACGTCCAGCGTCGAGCGCGCTATCGTGGCTACGGGCAAGGTGTACTTCGAATTGCTCGAGCATCGCCGCGCGGGCGCGACCGACACACCGATCATCCGTGTCGAGCAACTCTATCCGTTTCCTGCGAGACAGTTGGCCGCCGAACTAGCGCGCTATCCCAACCTGAAGACCGTAGTGTGGTGTCAGGAGGAGTCGCGCAATCAGGGGGCGTGGAGCTTTGTCGAGCCGCTGCTGCGCGACATGCTGCCTGCCGGCGCCAAGCTACTGTACGCCGGCCCTGAAGCCGGCGCTTCGACAGCGCCAGGCTACCACTCGGTGCATGTGGCAAGGCAATCTGCGCTGGTTGAGCAGGCATTCACGGGGTAACGGCGCATGCGTGTCGCGATGATGCTCTACGCGGGTTTTCAACTGCTCGAGGTGAGCGGCCCGATGGATGTGTTTCATGAAGCGAATCGCCTGTACGGTGGAGCGTTTTATGAACCGCACCTCGTCGGGACCTCACCTGGGTCCGTTGTGTCTTCCAACGGCACGGCGGTGGGTACGACGGAATGCTTGTTCGAAACGAGCGCGCCGTTCGATGTCGTCGTGGTGCCCGGGTCCCCGGTCGTCAGTTCGGCGCGCGAGCATCGCGAACTCGTAGCATGGCTTGGCGACACGGGGCCCAGCACGCGAAGGCTCGCCTGCATTTCCAACGGTGCATTTCTGCTGGCGCGCGCTGGCCTCGCCAACCGTCGCTGGCTCACCACACATTGGCGTGATGCTCATCGCCTGGCGGTCGAACACCCGTTGGTGCACGTCATGTCCAATCCTGGCTGCCTGAAGGACGGCAACCTCTATTCGTCGGGCGGCACAAGTGCCGGCATCCATTTGGCGCTCTCGCTCGTGCGGGAAGACCTTGGAGAAAGTGCCGTGGGGACCATCGCAAGAATATTGCTGATGCAGCCGCATTGAATGCTGTGAGGCATGCGTGCAAGGAACGTCATGATAGACATGAATCTGATTCACAAGGCCCTCGCCAATCCCCATCGGCGCGACATCCTGGCGTGGTTGAGGGTTCCGTCCGACGCCTTTCCGGAGGGCTATATCGATTTCGGCCGCGGCGTGCCCGCACACGTAATACAGACACGCAGCGGGCTCTCGCAATCGACCGTATCGGCGCATATTGCGGTGCTAGTAGAAGCGGGACTTCTCCTTTCGACACGAGTCGGACAATGGATGTTTCTTTCACGCAATGAAGACGTGATTCGTACGTTTGCCGAACAGATTAGCCTGCATTTATAGGAGAAGCTGGCGGCACGCGAACCTCGCTGCGCGGAAGCACATAGCCGGGCCGCCAGCCAACTCTAGCCCGCATTACCCTTGTGATCGCGCGCTGCCACACGTTGCGGCGAGGGTTGCGATGCAGTCGTGGGCGCGGCCATTTCGTTTTGCTTGATGATCTTTTCTATCTCGCCGCTTGCCTGCACATCGTACTGCGCGAAGACGTCCGTGCGATAGCGCGTATTTTGCGCCGCGCCGAGCCGCGAGCCGGAGTCGTCACGTGTATCCGCGTCCACCGTCATCGAAAGGCCGATGCGCAACGGACGCGCCGCGAGTTCGCGCGGATCGAGCTCGATGCGCACAGGCAAGCGCTGCACGATCTTGATCCAGTTGCCTGTTGCGTTCTGCGCCGGCAGCGTCGCGAATGCGCTACCCGTACCCGCCGAGAAGCCTTCGATACGGCCGTGGTACTTCACGCCCGAGCCATAGACATCCGCAGTGAGCGTCACCGGCTGGCCAATGCGCATGTGCTTGAGTTGCACTTCCTTGAAGTTCGCGTCCACCCACACACCGTTGAGCGGCACGATCGCCATGAGCGGCGTGCCGGGTGACACGCGCTCGCCAACCTGCACCTGACGCTGCGCCACGTAGCCTGTCACCGGCGCCGGCAAGGTATCGCGCGCATACGCGAGCCACGCAGCGCGCACTTTCGAGGCGGCCGCCTGCACGTCCGGATGCTGTTCGACCGACGTGCGATCGGTCAGCGCATGATTGGCCGCACCCTGCTGGCGTGCTGCGTCGAGCGCGGCCTGGGCGGCCTGTACGGCATCGCGCGCGTGGGCGATATCCTCGGCGGAAACGGCGCCCGAGTCCGCGACGGCGAGGCGCCGCCGCAGATCGTCACTGGCACGCGCAAGGTCCGATTCGCGCTGCGCCACGTTGGCCGCATAGAAGTCGTTGTTTACATACAGCCCGCTCACACGGCGCACGGTCTGGCCAAGCGACGCTTCGGCATCGGCGAGCGCGATTCTCGCGTCCGCCGGGTCCAGTGTCACGACGGGGTCCCCCTCCTTCACGATCTGCGTGTCGTCGGCATTGACGGCGACGACCGTGCCCGTGATCTGCGGCGTGAGCTGCACGAGATTGCCGCTCACATAGGCGTCGTCGGTCGATTCGTGAAAGCGGCCTTCCGTGAAGTAGTACGCGCCATACGCTGCGCCCGCAATCATGGTGACTGTGCCGAGCAACGCGATCAGGCGCTTGCGGCGTCCCGGCGCCGTCGGCTGCCTGTCGTCGTGCGCCGGGACCGCTTGCGCGCCGCCTTTCTTTTCGTCGACTTGATCGCCCCCCTCGCGGTCGGTCGTGATCGTTTCGCTCATTTCAGTTCTCCTGACGGGTTTGCAAACATGCCGTTCAACGTGCGGCGGCAATAATGGAATTGGCTCGAGGGCTGGACTGGACAGCAACGTCCGCATGGTGGCCGGCATCGGCTGAGCTGTCGACATAGCCCCCACCCAGATCCGAAGCCAGCGCGATCTGCTGGTCACGGCGATCCATCTTCAGATTGGCGACGGTTTCGTCGGCGTTCAGTGCCGTGACATCGGCATTGAGCACGGTGAGCTGATTGGTCAGCCCGCCCTTGTATTGTGTGATCGCGAGCTGGTCGGCGTCGCGCGCCGCCTGCTGCGCGGTTTGAACGTCGACCAGTTGCGCGTCGCTCGAACGGATCTGTGCGAGCTGCGTGGCCACGCCGCTGAGCGCAGCAATGAGCGTCTGGTCGTAGGCGGCCACCGCATAGTCGAACTCGGCGTAGCGGCCCTTCAACTGCGCACGCAGTTCGCCGCCGTCGAAGATCGGCAGATGGATCGCAGGGCCCGCCGAGACCGTGCGGCTCGCGGCGGTCAGGAAGCGGCCGAAGCCGAACGCGTCGAGACCAATGGCGGCGCTCAGATTGATGTCCGGATAGAACTCGGCCTTCGCCTCCTTCACCTCGTGCGTGATCGCGTCCACGCGCCAGCGCGCCGCGACGATATCGGGGCGACGGCTCACGAGATCGGCAGGCAGGTTGTCAGGCAAACGCACCTCGTCGCCCACGCCGAGCGTAGGCCGCGCGATCGCGAGTCCGCGGTCGGGGCCCTTGCCCATCAGCGCGGCCAACTGGTAGCGCGTGGTCAGAATGCTGCCATCGAGCGCGCTCACCCGCGAGCGGCTCGTCGCCAGATTCGCCTGCGCGGTCTTGCGTTCCACTTGCGTATCGAGGCCCGTGGCAATGCGGCCCGCCGTGATCCGGTCGATCTGCTCGCGGCGCGTGACTTCTTCCTGCGCGATGTCGCGCAATGCGTAGAGCCGCGCCAGCTGGTTGTAGGTGCGCGCGATCGAGGCATCCAGCGTGAGCTTGACCATTTCCTCGTCGGCCTCGCTCGCGGCGGTTTCCGAAACGGCGGCGCGCAGCGCCTCACGGTTCTTGCCCCACAGGTCGAGATCGTAGGAAGCGGTGAGCAGCCCCTTGTTTTCGGTCTGCCACGAGCCGGCGTACGGCGGCGGAATCAGCGCCGTGCTGCTGTACTGCTGGCGCGTGAGCGTGTAGCTCGCGTCGACGCGCGGCAGCGTGCCCGCCTTCGCGGTTTCGCTATAGGCTTGTGCCTGCGCCACACGCGCCTTGGCCTGCTCGACCGTCGGACTGCCCTGCAGCGCTTCGTCAATCAGCGCCTTGAGCTGCGCGTCGCCGAACTGGTCGACCCAATCGGCGGACGGCCAGCGGCCCTGCTCTTGCGGCAGGCTCTGCGCCGTCTCGAACTGTTGCGGCTGGGCCACCTGCTTGTCGCTGTGGATGCCCGCATAGTTGGCACAAGCCGCCAGCGTGGCCATTGCGATCGTCGATACACCCAGCTTCAGCGTACGGGCACCGATGCTTGCTTTAGAAGTCTGCGATTTCATTTTCTGACAAATCAGATTAATGGTCAAAAAAACGCGGCACCGCGGCCGCACCGTTCAGTCGTCTGTGAACTTGCGAAGCAGCCGGTTCAGTTCCGCAAACTCCGCCTTGGTGAATCTGCGCAGGCGTGCGTTCAACACGTGCGGTGCGACTTCGGGAATCTGTTTCGCTGTTTCCAGTCCCTTTGCGGTGAGATGCAAATTGACCACACGACGGTCGTCTGCGTCGCGGGAACGCTTCAGCAGCCCCTTCGTTTCCAGCTTGTCCAGCATCCGCGTCATGAGGCCCGTATCGATCCCGAGCAGTTTCGATAGTTCGAACGGCGTGGTCGCCACACCCTGCTTCAGCGAAAGCAGAATGCCCATTTGCTGGCCCGTGATGTCGAGGTCCTTGAGCGCCGCGTCCATCTCCGAGACGACCAGATTGCGCGCCTTGACGATCCTGAAACCGACACTTTCCGTGAGCATGAAATTTCCCGTGGTGTAGTGGTCCATCGCGACATCCTCCGTGTTGAAAATCACAATATCTGCATTATCAGATATTGTCAACACGAAAATACAAGGATGGTTTGCCCTCTGGACCAGGTCCGACTGCAATGATCAGTGTCCGCCCGCTGCTGCCGCGCCCGCGCCACCGCCCTTGACCGGCCTCGTCACCCAGATCAGCGGGATGATGACGATGAAGATCACGGCCGAAATCCAGAAGATGTCGTTCAACCCCAGCATGGTGGCCTGCGCGTTGAGCGAACTTTCGTAGAAGGCCGCAGCCTTGGGAACGCCGCCGCCCAGCGTCGCCTGCAGGTGCGCAATCGCGCTTGTGAAAGCGGGATTCTCCACGCTCGTTTGCTCGGCGAGCCGGGCGTGATGGAGTATCGTGCGGTCGTTCCAGGCGTTGCTCATCAGCGAGGTGCCCACGGCGCCCGCGAAAATGCGTGCGAAGTTGGACAGACCCGCGGCCGCCGGAATCTCGTCGGGCCGCAGACCCGACAGGATGATGCCGGTGAGTGGCGTGAAGAACAGCGCCGTTGGAATGCCCTGGAGCAGCGTCGGCAGGATCAGGGTCCAGGCGTCGACGCCGGTCGTGTAGTTCGAGCGCATGAAAAACACGGCGGCGAAGCCAGCGAACGCCAGTGTTGCGAGCACCCGCAGGTCGGAGCGCGGCATGACCTTGCCCATCACGGGGGCCAGGATCACGGCGAAAATCCCCAGCGGCGCGGTCACGAGCCCCGCATCCACCGCGCGGTAGCCGAGGAAGCCCTGGATCCACTGCGGCAGGATCACGAGGTTTGCAAAGAAGATCGCATATGCAACCGAAATCGCGACCGTGCCGCCGAGGAAGTTGCGTTTGGCGAAAAGCCGCAGGTTGACGATCGGTCTTTCCTCAGTCAATTCCCAGATCAGGAAGAACGCGAAGCTGAGCGCAGCGACGATGGTGAGTGTCCAGATGACCGGCGAGCTGAACCAGTCGAGGTCCTTGCCCTTGTCGAGCATGATCTGCAGCGGCGCCACCCAGGCAATCAGCGAGATCAGCCCGACCTTGTCGATCGGCAGTTTGCGCGTTGGCGACTCGCGGTCGCGGTAGATCGCCCAGATCACCGCGGCGGCAAAGAGGCCGACCGGCACGTTGATGTAGAAGATCCACGACCAGCTGTAGCTGTCGGTGATCCAGCCGCCGAGCGCCGGGCCCGCAATCGGCCCCACGGTTGCGGTCATCGCCCACAGCGCCAGCGCACTCGAACTCTTTTGCTTGGGGAACGAAGCAAGCAGCAAGGCCTGCGACAGCGGCACCAGCGGCCCCGCCACCGCGCCCTGAACGATACGGGCGACGAGCAGCGTCACCAGGTTCGGCGCCAGACCGCAGGCTGCCGACGAGAGCACGAAGAGCAGGATCGCCCAGACGAACAGCTTGACCTGGCCTACGCGCTGCGTCAGCCACCCGGTCAACGGAATGGACACCGCATTGGCCGCGGCAAAGAGCGTGATGACCCACGTGCCCTCGTCGATCGACACGCCGAGGTTGCCGGAGAGCGTGGGAATCGCAACGTTTGCGATCGACGAATCCAGCACGTTCATAAAGGTGGCGAGTGCCACGGCGAAGGTGCCGAGTGCGAACTTCACGCCAGTCAGCTGGGCGGGCCCGCCTGGGTTGGCCGATGGATTCATGTTACGTTCTCTCGTCTGGATGCAAATGTCCCGTCGAGCACGGGCCGTTATCTGACATGTCTGATAATGTGGTAAAAAAATTGCCGCCTTCGCCATGAAGCAATCTGGAAAGCAGCGTACTCAAGGCGTCGAAGTCGGACTTCGAGAAGTGCGAGAGCCGCTCGCTCCAGGCGCCAGGGGCAACGTCTGCGTTGCGAGCCGCGACCGCGCGGCCCTCCCGCGTCAACGAAACGTCCACGAGGCGCCGGTCTGTGCCATTGCGCGCGCGTTCCACGAGCCCGCTGGTTTCGAGCTTGTCCAGCACGCGCGTCACCCGGGCGGGGTGGACGCAAAGCCGCTTTGCCAGTGCCGCCGGCGTTTTTGCGCTGCCGCAGGCGAGCGTCAGCAGAATGCCGCGCTCCTGCAGGTTGAGTCCCGCGTCCTTGAGCCCTGCCCTAAGTTCAGTGGCCATCAGGTGATGCGCCTGACCGAGCACGAACACCAGATTCTGTGTCCGCTCGAAATCTTCATTGACGGGATCGTCCATCGATTGTCCCTCTCGATATCTGATTCACACTATATCTGACTATGCAGATGTATGCAAGTCAGTTTCACAGGCACATATGAGCCGAGCGAGAGCCCCGGACCCACGCCGGACCACGCTGCTCGTGCGACGCTATACACGTGTAAAAAGTGATGTGAACGGCAGGCGATTATCGGTATCGCTCTTCGAGGCTATATTGATTCCGCGCAGACTTGGCCAACGCCCACACGAGATGCGCAAGTGCGGATTGACGCTCTGTATTTTCAGGAGAATCGAAGAATGACTAACAAACCGCTTACAATGGGTATCGATCATGTCGGATTGACCGTACGCGACCTGAATCTCACCCGCGACTTTTTCGTGAATTGCCTGGGCTGGAGACAAGTAGGCGAAAGGCCCGGCTATCCAGCTGCGTTCGTTTCGGACGGTCACGTCATGTTGACCCTCTGGCAAGTTACCGACCCGAGTCGCCTCGTCGAATTCGACCGCAAGATCCACGTGGGCCTGCATCATCTTGCCTTGCGCGTCGGTAGCGAAGAAGCGCTCAACGATATCTTCTCGCGTGTGTCCTCCTGGCCGGGCGTGGAGATTGAATTCGCGCCGGAAAACCTCGGTCCTGGACCGAAACGGCACACCATGGTGTACGAACCGGGCGGGATCAGACTCGAGTTCGACCACGACCCGCGCACGCAAGCATCCTGAGCCTCGCGGCAAACCGCGTGCGGCCATGCTGGCGCGCCATGGCCGCTGCTCGCGCATCGCGGGCAGCAGACTCACGATCGCTCCGTTAGCTTCCGAAGAACAACTTACAGCAACTGGCTGGCCGTGCGCAATTTACATGACCTTTTCCACCGTGCGTCAGCGTGCCTGACTTGTTCCCGCGAGTCATAACTGTTTGTCCGTGTCTTGTATTCAAAACGCGAGCGTAGATGCGTACATTGATCGTAATCGGTGCAGTGCAGGCAGCCCGATCAGATAGCTGGTCCAACTTACTTCGAGGTTTGATATGAGTCACTCCCCCAAAGTCGTCGTGGTCACTGGTGCATCGCAGGGCATTGGCGCCGAAACCGTCAAGGCATTCCGCAAGCTCGGCTACAAGGTGGTCGCAACGTCGCGCAACATCAAACAGACCGACGATGAGAATCTCGTCGCGGTGGCCGGCGACATCGCCGACCCGGCCACCGCTCGCCGTGTGATCGAGACGGCCGTCTCGCGCTTTGGGCGCGTCGATACGCTCATCAACAACGCGGGCGTTTTTATGGCGAAGGCGTTCACGCAATATACCGCGGAAGACTACGCCACGGTCACGGGCATCAACCTCGGCGGCTTCTTCTATATCACGCAGCTCGCCATTGCAGAGATGGAAAAGCACGAGAGCGGACACGTGGTCAATATCACAACGACCCTGGTCGATCATGCGATCAACGGCGTGCCTTCGGTGCTGGCCTCGCTGACCAAGGGTGGTCTCGCCGCCGCAACGCGCTCGCTGGCTATCGAGTACGCAAAGCGCGGAATTCGCGCCAACGCGGTTTCTCCCGGCATCATCAAGTCGCCGATGCACGCGCCAGAAACCCATGCGGCGCTTGGCGCGCTGCATCCGATGGGTCATATGGGCGAAATGAGCGACATCGTGAACGCGATCCTCTATCTCGATTCGGCCGCCTTCGTGACGGGTGAAATCCTCCACGTGGACGGCGGCCAGATCGCGGGCCACTGAGCCGCCTTGAAGCAACAAGGAGCGCCGGCGCTTCTCCCAACGTTCACCATCGAGGATAGCGAAATGCCGATCGTCACAATCCAGGTTACACGCGAAGGCACACGGCCTGGAACAGATTCCGTTACGCCGGATGAAAAGGCCCAGCTCATTAAGGGCGTGAGTGAACTATTGCTCGACGTATTGAATAAACCGTTGGAGGCGACTTTCGTCGTCATCGAAGAAGTGCCAACGGAAAACTGGGGATGGGGTGGCTTGCCCACCGACGTCTACCGCAGACAGAAGGGCCTCATCAAGTAAGCGCGCGTGGCCTGCACGAGAGTCAGGCCTCGCGCGCCCGGTTACCGGTCGCATCGTGGCGCTTTCAATCTTCAATTGAGGCCTCGCATGAATACCGACGACGGACTTCGAACACAGTCACGCAACATGGGCGCGATGACGGGCGACAAGCTCGTCCTACGCCCGGACCCATGGGAGCAGACACTCCTGCTTCTCGACAGGCTTTGCACGAAAGAGCCACGCGCAGAGACCTTGAATCCCCCCGAACTCACGCGCGCGCCGCCGCGCCCCGACGACGGAAGGTGCCGTAAACTCCGGGAAAAGCGCGACACGACGCGCGACGCACCCTGCGTAGCCGTCATCACACTCCTCGAGCGCCTTTCCCCCAGAACCGTCGCATTGCGCTGGTGCTCAGCCTCATGCCACTACGGCTATCAAATCTGGGTTTGCGCAAAGGCGCGCCGAGCCGGCGTGTGCGCAGTGAGCGGCAAGGCAATCCGGCGCGACGACTTGATCTATCGGCCTTATACCCGCACGTTGGTCGTTCCCGTGAATGTAAACGCCATGATTCATTCCTTTGCTTTGGCTTGATAGGGATTTTCTGCAACCGGAAGTTGTGAAAACGTATTAAAGGAGAGCGTCATGAAGATTCTTATGGTTTTGACTTCGCATGATGAACTGGGCAATACAGGCCGCAAGACCGGGTTCTGGCTCGAGGAACTGGCTGCACCTTACTACGTGTTCAAGGACGCCGGGGTGCAAGTCGTGCTCGCGTCGCCCAAGGGCGGAAAACCACCGCTCGACCCCAAGAGCAATGAGCCGGACTTTCAGACGGACCTGACACGTCGTTTCGAAGCCGACCCCGCTGCGGCGGCGGATCTGGCCAACACCGCAAAGCTCAAGGATGTCGCCCATGGCGAATTCGATGCGGTCTTCTATCCGGGCGGCCATGGTCCGCTGTGGGATCTCGCTGAAGACCCCGATTCTATTGGCCTGATCGAGCGTACGATCGCAGCCGGGAGAGCCGTCGATTTCGTATGCCATGCGCCCGGCGTGCTGCGACACGTCAAAGGCCCGGATGGCAAGCCGCTCGTCAACGGAAAGCGGGTCACGGGCTTTACGAATTCGGAAGAGGAAGCGGTTGGGCTGACCAAGGTGGTCCCGTTCCTCGTTGAAGACGAACTCAAGGCGAAGGGCGGAAACTATTCGAAGGGCCCCGACTGGCAGCCGTATGTGCTCGAAGACGGCCTCCTGCTCACCGGGCAGAATCCAGCGTCGTCGGGACCGGCCGCCAAAGCGTTACTGGAGAAGCTGGGCAAGCGTCACTGACGCTCAGCCCTCAGGCCGGCATTTTGCGGAAGGAAATCGCAAGCCGGTTCCAGGTATTGATCGCCGAAACGAGTAAGGTTAGGTCGACGATCTCCGCGTCGCTGAAATGCGGCTTGACGGCTTTCCATAGCTCGTCGGGCACGTGATGCCGCGATACGAGTGTGACGGCTTCCGTCCATTCCAGTGCGGCGCGTTCGCGGTCTGTGAAGAATGGCGTTTCGCGCCAGACGACCACGGCCGCCAATCGGCGATCGGTTTCCCCGCCTTTGCGTGCGTCGGTTGCGTGCATGTCCACGCAGAATGCGCACCCGTTGACTTGCGACGCGCGCAGACGAACCAACTCGGTGAGGGACTTTTCCAGCGTTGATTTACCGATTTGTTCTTCTAGCGAGAGCAGCGCCTGAATGGCGTTCGGGTTGGCCTTAAAGAAGTCGAGACGTTGTTCCATGTTGGGCTTGGGGGAGAGTTAAGACGAGCCAGATTGTTTCAGTGCTGCGGCGCTTCTGCGCCGAACGCAATGCGCCCCGCGGGCAAGAAAGTGAGCGAAATGACGGCGCCGCCCTTGACTTCCGGAAAGTGATGGCTGCCGGGCTCGGGCGCCGTCCATCCGCCATGACACCAGCCATTTGGACCCGCGAGCGCTGCGCCGTCGTCAAGCGGCACTACCAGATTGATCTCGCCGTATGGATGAATATGGAAATCAGCGCGGAAGCTGCCTTCCGGGTTCTGCTGCGTGTTATCCGTGCTGTCCAGAAGCACTGCCGTGGCACTGAAAAAGAACGTCTGCGCACTCGGCGCGACGAGATGCGAGCGACGGTAACGTGGGCCAGCGATCTCGGTGTTCGCCGCCCAGCCCTCTTTCACGCCGAGGGTAATCAGGCGCGCGAGGTCCCGGTACAGCGCGCTCTCCAGACCGTACTTGTCATTCAGCCATTGCTCGACCTCGAAGCCGGCGGTCATGTCCTTGACCTCATGCAAGAAGGGAACGAGGCGGGCGACAAGCTCGTCTTTGCTGCTGGTGTATTGGGTCTGCGACATCGTTGCATGGAATTTGTGAACGTCGGAGCAAGCATTCTTCCTCACGGCTCCCATTCCATCCATCATCAATCGGCCAGATTTCCTATCGTATCGTCCATATTTATAGCGGCGACACGTCATCGCCACGGCGTTGTAGAACCGGGTCGCGAAATGCGCGGTAGACCACGAATGCCATCCACAACGCCAGCACGCCGAAACTCCACCACTGCAGGAATATGCCCCATCCCCAAATGAGCGTCCCGAACGCCGAAAGCGTCAGCCCACGCCTCGCCGCCATGACCTCGCTCAAAGCGTTATGGGGCCTGAATCCGGCGGCCTCGTTCGCGTGGGCGATCACCAGATCCGTCACCGTGTGTTCGAGATAGCGGCGCGAGGCCAGCAGAAGGCCAGTGATCGTGATGACCGATCCAGACCGTTCGAACAGATCCCACTGTGCCGAAGCCTGTGCAAAGCAGGCGCATACGATCGCCGGGGAAACAGCCAGCACAATCATTGCGACGCTGCGGAAAATATAGCCCCACGGCATTCGCAAGGCTTCCCGGTGATAGCAATTCACTGCGCAGCCATCCGCGCAGATATCAGGCTCTTTACTCACGATGCGCACTCTCTGATCCATTAGCCGATCTCGACCGCCAACCTGTCAAGCCGCGATTTTCCGTTCTTCCCCGAGGGGCAATATCAGTGCGTCACGGTCACACTCCGGCACCGCGCCAGGCAAGCGATGTACGTCGTGCGTCACGAAACCCTGCTCGCGGCTTGGCACATCGAACCACTCGCGATGGGAAAACGAATCGCGGATATCTTCGAGACCGCTTTCCCAATGCTCCCGCATCGTATCGATGCTGAATTCGTAGTCCTTATAGTGCCCTTCATAAGGTTTGTTCTTGTAAATGAGGTGCACCACGTTGATCGCGCTGCCGTCGGCCGCCTCTTCGGCGAGACGAAAGAGCGGATCGGTCCCGCGCAGTTCGGCTGGAATGTGCGCGAGCAGTTCCCTGATGAAACGCGCATGCTTCTGACGATCCGCCAGCATGCTGGTCACCGCGCGCGTGCGGCTCGAATACTGGATGTCTTTGGCACGCGCGGAGACGTCGAAGAAGTCCCCCGGCGCGTTGCCGCGCGCGCTCCAGAGATCGACCTGAAACACCAGTGCGTCCTTGTGGTCCGCATCGCGCAGCACCTCCGTCAATGGCGTGTTCGACACGAGGCCGCCGTCCCAGTAATACTCGCCGTCGATCTCGACCGCCGGAAAACCGGGCGGCAACGCCCCCGACGCCATGAAATGCTCGGGCTTCAAAGGCATTTTCGTGTTGTCGAAGTACACCAGGTTGCCAGTGCGTACGTTCACCGCCCCCACTGAAACACGGATGCCGCCGTCGTTGATCCGGTCGAAATCGGCAAACTCCAACAGTGTCTGCTTCAGGGCGGCCGTATCGTAGTAGCTGACCACGTTGGGGTTTTGCTTGCCGAAACCCGCCACCGGCAACAGCACGCGCGGCGAGAAAAATCCCGGCTGCCCCTCGGTCACGGCGCGCCCGGCCGCCCATACGCTGGCCCACTTGTGCGGGAAGTCGTGTATTCCGAACATTGGTGGCATCCATGCGCCCAGTCCGCCCACCCAGTCGCGTGGATGGCAGATCCGGTTCCAGAAACCGCGCAAGGCTTCCACGCGCCTTTCCGGCGCATTGCCTGCAATGATGGCAGTGTTGAGCGCGCCGATCGAAATGCCCGAGATCGTGCCCGGTTGCACCCCCATCTCGGCCAGACCCTCGTATACGCCGGCCTGGTAAGACCCGAGCGCGCCACCGCCCTGAAGCACCAGAGCCACTTCGTCGTAGTGCGGCAACAAGAACGTATCCGGCTGCCGGCTGGTTTGACTTGTGCTGCTGCGCATACCCGGCTCCTTATTGCATTACCCAGCCGTGGCTGACGATCAGCGACTGCCCGGTGAGCGCAGACGATTCGAAACCCGCAAGGAACGCAACCGTGTTGGCGACATCATCCAGCGTGGTGAATTCACTGTCGACGGTTTCCTTGAGCATGACGTTCTTGACGACTTCGGCTTCGGAGAGACCCAGCGCCCTGGCCTGCTCGGGAATCTGCTTGTCGACGAGTGGCGTGCGAACATAGCCCGGGCACACGACATTCGCCCGCACGCCGCGCGGCCCGCCTTCTTTCGCGACTACCCGTGCGAGTCCCAGCAGGCCATGCTTGGCTGTCACATAGGCCGACTTCAGCTTCGACGCCTCGTGCGAATGGACCGAGCCCATATAAACGATCGAGCCGCCCTTGCCGCCCGCGTACATATGCTTGAGCGCCGCCTTCGTCGTGAGGAAGGCGCCGTCCAGGTGGATCGACAGCATCTTCTTCCAGTCGGAAAACGCATATTCCTCAATCGACGCAACGATCTGGATGCCCGCGTTCGACACAAGCACGTCGATGCTGCCGAAATCCTTGACCGCCTGCTCAATGCCGCTATTGACCGCTTCTTCGCTGGTGACATCCATGGCGAGCGCCAACGCCTTGCCGCCGGTCACAACGATGCTGCTGGCGACCTTCTGGGCGTGCTCGAGATTCAGGTCGGCGATGACCACCGCGGCGCCGAGACTCGCGAGTTTTCGTGCGCACTGCTCACCAATGCCGCTCGCCGCACCTGTCACCAGCGCGACTTTGTTGTTCAAAGGCATGTTGTACTCCTTCTCTTTTGTTAACCCGCATACCTTATCGATTGACCGCGAGCTTCATGCTCTCAGCCGCAGCCAGATAGTCGAGCGCGACCTCACCGATATCCAGCGTGAGATTGGCAATCACATGCCGTGCGCCGACCACCCGCTTCACCGGCAAATCGGCCACCGGCGCCAACGCATGCGAATGCAGCTCGAGCCCGGCTGGACCCGTCCACGCCCCGAGCACGCTCACGTCGCGCAAGTAGAAACGCACGAGCTCGCATACGCGCGCCGAACCGTCTACGTGCGGGATCACCTTCAGCAGATAATTTGGGGTTTCCGCAAGCTTTTTGCGTTCGGCTTCGATATCGAGTGGCAGGTGCTTATAACCCATCGTGCCGGTTGCGATCCGCTGTGTGCCGTAGTCGAGCGTGCCGAGCAACGTGTCGTTGCCATCGACGCTCAAGGTCGGTCTCGCCAGCTTCTTCGGAAAGCCCCAGAGTTCCCGACCACCAGCGATCGGGCCTTCGTCATCGAGGTACATCGAATGGGTGTAGTTGCCGAGGCGACCGTCCTCGTCGCGCACCGAGATGACCTGTCCGGTTTCCGTGTAGTCTCCGAAACCCGACGAGTCCGGCATGCGAATAAATTCGTAATGCACAAGATCGTTTTCGGGAAGCAATGGCTCCGGCACGATGGCTCGCAGCGCCTCGAAATCAGTCTGGTAGGAAATGACGAAATATTCCCGATTGATAAAGCGGTACGGCGGCCGGGGATAGGCGGGGTTGTGGACAGGCATCGCAAAGGCGTCTTGGCGAATCGAAGCCAGGCTCAGGCGGGTCATGATGTTCTCTCGTTGAGATTGAATTGCACCGCAGCAGATGCTACTCACTCCCGCATGCCGAGAGAATCCGTTGGCATCAGGAATCTATCTTCCAGTTATTGGGAAGATCGTAGGCATGCTGCCGTTCGGCATATCCCATCCGAGGCATTCAAACCTTACTTCGCGCTTGCGAGCGATACCGGCCAGGGCTCTGACCAAACATCTTTTTGAAAGTCGCGCTAAACGTCGTCTCGGACGCATAGCCAACGGCGGTGGCGATGCTCGCGAGGCTGTCATTGCCAGTCTTCAGGGCATCTCTCGCGATCGTCATGCGCCAACGAATCAGATACTCCAGTGGAGGCAAGCCAACGAGATCCTTGAAGCGCTCAATGAACGCCGTGCGCGACATACCGACCTTCGATGCCAGGTCGTCCACTTTCCAGCGACGTGCGATTTCTTCGTGCACCATCCTTAGCGCGGAACCAATCCTTGGATCCGAGAGCGCGCCGAGCCAGCCGGCTGAGCAAGGGCTGGCGGCAAGATGAGCGCGCAGGACATTCACCAGCACAATATTCGCGATACTGCCCGCCATGGCCGCCGCTCCTGGCCGGACTGATTCCGTCTCCGCCCTGATCAGTTCGAGCGCTGCGCTCAGCGAGGTGCCCCCCGGCGAATCCGCGCGAATATGAACAAGCGGGGGCAGAAAATTGAGCAGCAAGCCGCTCGTGTCACCATCGAATTCAAAAAGACCTCCGACGCTAATCGTGCGCATATCTCCACGCCCATAGCGAACAATGCCGTCCGCATCCAGGTGACTGGCGAACACCTTCTCGCCGTCTTGCCGCGCCGCGCCGGGGTCGCTCGCAAAACAGTGAGGCAGTCCGTCTGTGAGCAGACAGAAGTCCCCCTCCTCCATTTTCGTGGGCGCGGTAACGCCTTCGATCCATACCCATCGAGCGCCCTTGACGACGCCGCCAAACTTGACATGACGATAGGCGGGAAATCGCAGTGCCCAGGCGCCGGCAGCCTCAAAACGCGCCGAAAGCACGCTTTTTACCTTCAGCAGGGAGAACACATCCGAAAGCGGGTCCATGGGGAATTCGTACGATGCAATAGCAGAATTGACCGGTTGAGTATCGTTCGAATGGACGCAGCGAGCAAGAATGCGTGCTCGCTGCCTCATGCGGTTCGATATTCATAAGCGGGTGACGCGATAGCATAGGGTTTCTCAAGTTTCCTCGAACACGCGGGACGAGTGTGAGAGCTGCCCCTTCCCGTCCTTGGTCTTCCAGACATGCACGTAAGACCCGCCCGAGGCGGCGCGAGCCCCGCGCTGAAAGCAGCGTGCCGTCCGGGCCGATCGAGGCGCCGCCTGGCGAGGTCGCGTCGCCACCCCGCGAGTTCGACGTCGAAATCGCCTGCGCGGCGCTGATAGGAAGTTGTAAATAGCCCTCTGTGCGACGGGGTAGCAACGGCCAGCGGGAAAGGGCTGGACATGGACGGATCCAGTTTCTGCGCGAGGAAGACGCAAACCATGTGACGAGGTCCGTCATCAGCAGTATCAATATTATTTTGTTCGCCATCCTTATTAATGCTTCGAGCCCCGCAGATGAAGGCTCCCTGTCGCGCGAAGTCGAGCGGCGACACGCCCCCTTCCCCGCGCGATTCAGGCCGAGTAAAGCCCTTCGGGCCCGGTGCGCAGCGTGCGTGCGAGCAGTTCCAGCCCCTCGCGCAGCGCTTCGTCGCTGCGCGCCCCGCCGAGGCTCAGCCGCACCGCATGCGGCGCCGATCCGCGCCCGATCACGAAGCTGTCCGCCGTCTTCGCGAGCACGCCTGCCTGGCGCAGCGCCGACGAAAATTCCGCCGCGCGCCACGGCTCCGCGAGCGGCAGCCATAGATGCGGGCTCGCCGGATCGGTGCGCCAGCTCCAGTCCGCGAGCACCTCGGCCGCGATTGCCTGACGCTGCGCCACCTGCAAGCGCTGCTGCGCGATGAGCTGCTCGATTTCCCCACCGACGATCCACCGCGCGGCGATCTCCGCCGAAGGCGGCGCGGTCATCCAGCAATCGCTGCGGATCACGGCAAGGATCTTGCCCACCCAATCCTGAGGGGCGTGCACATAGCCGATCCGCAACCCCGGCGCCACCGCCTTCGAAAGACTGCTGATGGCGATGCCGTGCTCAGGCAGGCGCGCGGTCAGCGGCACCGGCGGCGCGTCGAGCAGTGCCGCCGGCACGAGGTCTTCGATCACCACGAGGTTGTGGCGCACCGCGATTTCAGCGATCGCGGCGCGGCGAGCCCCGGAAAGCGTCGCCGAGGTGGGGTTGTGGAGCGTCGGCACACAAAAGAGCGCGCGCGGCGCGAGCAGACAGCAAGCGCGTTCGAGCGCGTCGGGCACGATGCCTTCGTCGTCGATTTCGATGCCAACGAGATTGAGCCGCAACTGGCGTGCAAGCGCGACGATCCCAGGATAGCTGGACGAGCTACATCTGGGCAAGCCTCAATCTGTACATGATGTTCCAATGCCATCCCCATATGTCCAGATCGGACGCACAGCCATATTTGGCCGGATCAAACCAAGCGGAAGGCACTGATAGATTGTTTTTACGTTCCATAAAGGTTCACTTCCCTGTTGTCCGCGTTCAAGCCGGCGCCTTCGATCGCTCGGTAGCCGGCAGACTCCCTACTCCGTAAGATCCAACGCAGTGTCGAGTAGCGTTGCATCGAACGCCACGCGCTGGGTAGCATACCCGCCACTCGTGGGTATCCGACGCGTCAAATTCCCAACCGCCCCCGGACTGATGCCTCCGGATTACCGGCCGGATCCCGCGAGCAACGGGCCCCGGCATCGCGCAGGCTCCACCCCACACGGCCTGCCTGGCGGTGATCGCCTTCCAGCCGGCCGTGCCCCTTCAGGCGGCCGCAAGCCGTCGCGTCAAGGCAGTTGACTGTCGGCTGACCGCGATAATGGGGTTTATCACGCCATTGGTCTTTCTAACCGCGCCAGAAACGGTTTTCTGGCGTCAGGCCTGTGCGTAATCTATGCTGGAATTCCCGCCCTGCGCGTCGCGCGGCCGGCTTTGCCGATCGCCCCGTCTCGCACCGGCGCTGGCTGCCCGCTTGCTGCCCGCTCGCAGCCTGCTTGCCACCCGTCCGCTGCCGGAGGCCCCCATGGCCCGCCCCGCCGCTGTCACCCCCGACGCGATCCGCGCTACCGTCCTCGCGATGCTCGCCGAGGCCGGCGACCCGGCGCCCGCGTCCGATGCCCGTTTCCGCAGGATCGTCTCGGTGCGCAAGCTGCGCGCGCGCCTGGGCGCCGGCGATCCCGCCACGCTCTCGCGGCACCTGAATGCCATCGAGGCGGAACTCGTGCAGGCGGGCCTCGCGGGGTTCGCAGTGCCCGATGTCCCACACGAGATCGCCGCGCAGATGCGCGCGCTGTGGGAGGCGGCCGTCGCCACCCAGCTCGACGGCATCGTGCGGCTGCGGCAGGAGGCGGAACAGGTCAAGGCGGCCGCCGATGTCGTGCGGCACGAAGCGGAACTGCGTACGGAACTGCTGCGCACGGAACTGGCTGACCTGCGCGCGCAGCTTGCCACACGCGCCGACGACCTGCTTGGCCTGCGGCTCGAAGGCCGGGCACTCCAGGAACGCGCCCAGGCGCTGGAATCGTCATGCGCCGGGCTGCAGGCCCGGCTCACGGCGGCCGGTACCGCCACGGCTGAGGCGACGCAGCGGCACGAACGCGAACTCGCCGCGGAGCGGGTGCGCTACGAGGGCCTGTCGAGACAGCTGCTGCGCGAAACCGCCCACCAGCGCGAGGCCTTCCAGACGGAGCGGCAACGCCTCGAGGCGGAACTGGGACGCACAGCGGAGCGCCTGGCCGCGCTCGAGTCGCTGCGCGAGCGCCTGCTCACGGACCTGTCACAGGAACGCGAGGCCCGGCAGCACGCCGTCGCGGAAGCCGCGGCGCTCGCCACGCTGGTGGACCAGCAGCGCCAGACGCTGGCGCGCATCGGCACCGGTTCAGTCAGTGGACGGGGCAAGGCGGCAGGTACGCGGCCAGCCGCCCACCGCACGGCCCGGACGACAAAGGCGGCCGCCGGCAGGGCCAGGGGGAAAGCGCGATGACTCCGGCTACTCTATCGAGCTGGCTCGATACCGGCTGCCGGCCACCGCAGCGCCTGCCGGACACCACCGATGCTGCGCTCGCGTACGTCGCCCACGCGCTCGGCCACCCGGTCTACCTGCGCTGGACGCTCACGGCCCTGAAGCGCGGCTGCCCGTCGCTCGCCGACGCGAAGCGCGAGCACCCTGCCGTGTTCGCGCTGCTGCTCGAGCATGACGCGGCCGTCGAGTACTGGGACCGTGGCCGTCTGCGCGTGGTGCCGGAGAGTTCGGCCCCGTCCGCCGCCACCGTGCTTGAACGCACGCTGCGGCAGCACCGGCGGCGCTTCCGTTTCATGACGGCAGGCCCTGTGCCGGACACCGCCGTCACGGTTCAGCAGGCCGTCACGGATGACGCGACCCTGCTGCCCGCTGCCGTCGATCCGGTGTGGCTGGCACGCGCCGGGCGCTTCGCGAATGCGGCGGCACTGACCAACACCCTCGGTGTGGCCGATGACGCGCAGGCCGTGAAACTTTTCCTGCGCGAGCGGGCCTCGCACTCACCGCACACCCTGCGTGCCTACGTGACGGAACTGCGGCGGCTCGCGGCCTGGTGCCGGCGCGAGCACCTGGGGCCGTTCTCGGATCTCACCCGCCAGGACCTGATGGCATACCGCGACGGCGTGCAGGCCCCGCGGGCCGGTGCCAGCGGTGAGGTCCGGCGTGCAGCACCCGCCACCGTCTCGCGTGCGCTCGCCGTGGTCTCGAGCCTTTTTGCCTGGTGGCACCGCACGGGCTATCTCACGGTCAATCCGGCGGAAGGCCTCGCGGCCGGGCGGCGCGCCCGCATGACCTGGACACCGCTGCGGTTCCTGCCCGCGGCGGCCCTGGCGCACTGCGATGCGGTCGCCGCCTGTGACGCGCCGGAAGACGTTCCGGCAACGGTCTGGGCCAGGCGCAGGGCCATCTGGGCGCTGTACCGCTTTGCGGGTATCCGGCTCGCCGAACTGGTGTGGCATGAGGAACGCTCGCTGCCGCGCATCGAGGTGGATGAGGCCCGGCAGTGGACCCTGCACGTCACCGGCAAGGGGAACAAACTCCGCGCGATTCCCCTGCCCTCAGGCTGCCTGCCGGTGCTGCGTGCCTACCGGCGCGCGCGGGGCCTGCCCGCCGACCCGCCGCCCGGCGAACAGTTACCGCTCATCCACAGCGAACGCGGCCGCGCGCTGGGTGCGAGCGGCCTCTACGACGAGGTGCGGGCGGTGTTTGCGCTGGCAGCAGCCCGGCTGCCGCCCGCGGACAGCGCGATGCGCGCGGCGCTCGAAGCGGCTTCGACGCACTGGCTGCGCCACGGCTATGCGCGCACCCTGGTCGTTGACAATCGCGTGCCGCTGCCGGTGGCGCAGGCGCTGCTCGGCCACGCCTCGGTGCAGACGACGGCGGCCTACGCGAGGACCGACATCACGCAGCTGCGTGCGTTTGTGGAGGGAAGTTTTCCAACCACTGATCGCTAAATTGCGCTCATAGACCTCGCACACGCTATCTTTGGTGGCTCGTGGAAGGAAGTGTTGCAGAGCTGACCTTGCCCTTGTTTTACGAATCCCATAGCTGAAGCCATAAGGCCGCTTGCCCTCGCTGAGCGGCGGCCCAATTCTTCTCGAACGTCAGGGGACTGACGCAGTTCAATGTCAAATGCAGGCTGCGGGCATTGCAGAAACCAAGCCAGTCGACGATTTCATCCATCGCCGCACGTCGCGTCGCCAAGTGCCGACCGTGCAGTCGTGCGACCTTCAGCGAATCCCACAGGCTTTCGGTCGGCGAACAATTGCCATGCCGGCTCATCGACGAACGCATGCCGTCGCCTTGAGCGTGTACTGGAAGAGTCCGCTGCAATACTGACTGCCACGGTCGCTATGCACAATTACACCACCTTCAGGGCGGCGCCGGAACCATGCGATGCGCAGCGCGTCCGTGACCAGTTCGGCCTTCATATGCGTCTGCATCGACCAGCCCACCACCTGCCGGCTGAACAGGTTGATTATGACGGCCAGATACAGGCAACCCTCGGCCGTCGCTACATACGTGATGTCGCTCGTCCAGACCTGATTCGGCGCTGCCGCCGTGAAGTTGCGCCTCAACAGGTTCGGCGCGACCGGCAGGTTGTGGTTCGAGTTCGTCGTTGCGATGTGCTTGCGCTTGTGCCATGCGCGGGTACCATGCTGCGCCATCAACTTGCGAACCCGCTCCTTGCCCACGCGTACGCCGCGCGCGACCAGCTCTTTCCACATGCGCGGCCAACCGTACTAGCCCTTCGCCTCCGCTTGAATCGCCTTGATGTGCGCCAGCAGTGCGTCGTTGCTCACGCGGCCCCGATGCGGATTGTTCTGCGCAACACGTTGCCGCCGCTGATAAAACCCGCTGGGACTCACATCGAGTACTTCGCATAAGAACCCTTAACAAAATGAACGAAGGGGCTGTTAACCCTCGACGAATGCTGTTAACCTTTTCATTGTTTCGACGACGAAAAGGACATGGCCAAGCCGATACTCGACGACGAACTTTGGGCACTCATCGAACCGTTGCTGCCCCCTCCCAAACTGCGGCGAACCCGTTATCCGGGGCGCAAGCCGCTCGACAATCGTGCGGTGCTCACCGGCATTCCCTTCATCTTGCAGACAGGCCTGCGTTGGGACCTGCTACCTCGCTAGATGGGTTGCGGCAGCGGCATGAGTTGCTGGCGTCGCCACGTGACTGGCAGGCCGCTGGCGTCTGGGAGCAGTTGCACGAAGTGCTGCTTGCGCGATTGCGTGCAGCCGACCAAATCGACTGGTCTCGCGTCATCGTCGATTCCTCTTCAATCCGCGCTGTGGGCTCAGGTCAAAAACAGGACCGAATCCCACAGACCGCGCGCGACCCGGTTCAAAGCACCACCTCGTCACCGAAGCGCAGGGCATCCCGCTCGCGGTGATTCTGACCGGCGCCAACCGCAACGACGTCACTCAACTTCAGGCGCTGGTCGAGGCAATTCCGCCAATCCGCGGCAAGCGTGGCAAACCACTGTCAAAGCCTCGGGTCGTTCAGGGTGACAGAGGCTACGACCATGACAAATATCGCCGTCCACTGCACGCCGCCGGCATTGCAACCGAAATTGCTCGACGTGGTCGGCCTCACGGTAGCGGGCTAGGCAAAACACGCTGGGTTGTGGAGCGGACAATCTCGTGGCTTCACAACTTCCGCCGACTGCGCATCCGCTTCGAACAGCTCGCTTGCATCCACGAGGCTTTCCTCAGAATCGCCTGCTGCATCATATGCTGGCGACACTTGCAAAAGTCATTCTGTTAACACCTCTAACACTGAAATCGGCCACTGACGGCGATTGCGTTCGATGAAGGCGTACTACACGTGGAGTCCTTCGCAAAGTACGCACAGGCCTTTTTTAGGATGTCGCGCTCAATCTTCAGCCGCGCCACTTCGGCACGAAGTCTCGACAGGTTCATCTGCTCTGGGGTTACCGGCTTCGTGCCCGCTCCGGCAAGCCTGCCTTCCTACTCAGCTTTGAACCAGTTGGAGATCGACTGCGCTGGCACGTCCAGCGCCGCGGCCACCGCCGCGACACTTTGACCAGCCGAACCGCCTCCAGCTTGAATTCGAGCATGTAGCGCGCCCGCTTCGTCTGGCTCATCTTCTTGACTCTCCGTGCTTGAGGTTAAACGCTCAGCAAGGATTCGTTTTTCGGGGCAAGCTTAAATGACTGGCGTATGCAGTCGTGCGTTGCCTCTGGCTTACCGCAATGGTCGCACAGCGCAACGTCTGTTGGGGGGTCAGCGAGCTTGGACTTCAGGAGTCGACTTCCACTTTATGGCAGTTCTCGCTTCGCTTGGTCCAGATAGTGATGCCACCAGTTACGACCGTCGAGATGATCGCCGCACCGAGTACGCTAGTCGGAGCGTCAAGCACATTCACTACGAAGGAAGTGGCTGTCATGTTTAAGCGTTTTCGCTGTTGTCTGCTGTATTGTTATACCGTTCTTCCCAAAGGCAGCACGTTGACGCCGCCATCCAGCGGAGCAAGCGTCAGCAACTGTACATCTACGCCATCGTTTTCAAGTTTGCGTGCGAAGAAGCGAGCTTGCACAGGGTCATGCGTCGTTACGAGCGTTTGAAACCCTTGCTCGACGATATAGTCCCGAAGCACATCAAATACGGCCGATGCATGCACCAAGTCATGATGCTGCGTGGGATCATCCAACAAGAGTGCCTTCCATGGCGACCAACGATGAACCTGTGCCATGGACAATAGGAATGAAAGTTGTAGATCCGCTTTCTGCGCTTCGCTTGCCACCTTATATGCCGGAGCTTCCCGGTCGCCAACAGGCACCTGCACATGAGCATGAGGTTTGTTGCGGCGGAGCAGGTACTGAAGGCCGGTCTGGCTAAATCTCGGTTCGCGAACGATTCGACCGAGGAGCGATTGCCATAGAGGCTCGATATCGACCAAACGTGCATGAATTTGCTCGACCTCGTTCGTCAAAGCCGTCGAGAACGTATCTAGCGTCGACCTGCTTTCGTCAACGCGCTTCAGCTCATTTGCTGCGGCGTCGAACTGCTGTATCAAGAATGCACCGTAGTCCAACTCGCTACGCTCTCCCCGATGCGCGTCGATGGTCTCTTGTGTCGTTCGATAGTCCACCGCACCGCGCAATCGAGCGATATGCTGCCTAATCAAGTCCAGTTCGGCAAACGAACCCTCGGCGCGTGAAATAGCCACCTCGCGACCGGCCAACGTTCTGTCCAGGACTGACTGATCCGGCTCTCCAGGCAGTTGTTGCAAAGTCCAACGTTCGCGGCATTCGACCATGCGGTCAACGGCAGATTGCCACTCTGAGCGTGCACCGTCGAAAAGCGCCTGAGATTGGCGCAGACTCGCCTCCTCAATCTCGGCTGACGCCTCGGCTTGTCGTCGCTCCTGCAACTTGCTTTCCGCAAGCGCTCCTTGAATAGTCACCTCCTCTTTGAGCGACTTCAAGGACCGCGGCGGCGTTGCCGGGGGCAAGCATGCGTCCAACTGTTGCTGAAGCATTGAAACCGTCGATTCGCGACGACGCACGGCTTGTGCGGCCTCGGTTTCGCTTCCTACCGCGTTGTGAGCGAGTTGGCGGTACTGCACAAGCGCCTCGGGCGTGGGTCGTTGAGCTAGATGCTGCGACCGCTCGTCCAGCGCCGCCTTTACTGCGTCGAGCTCCTTGCGCAGCGCAGTCAGGCGTTCGTTTGCGGTCTGAAGATTCGCCGCGTCGAAGATTTGAATGCGGCGCACTGCGTCGACTCGCCTCTGAAGAGCGTGTCGGTCACTGACAGCGGCATCACGAAGGGCAACGCTTTGACGATGCAATTGCGCCGCCTCCTCCTTCACTCGCTCAGACTGCGCGACCGCCTCCCGGCATTCGCGCTCGTGCTCTGCGAGGCTACGCATCGCTGGGTCGACCGCCTGCAACTGGTTCGCCATGCGCCGTCTTAGTTCGACCACTCCGTGCTCGAACCCACAAACTGGACAGTCACCCTGCTCGTCCGGTAAGTCCGCGGCAATAGCTGCCACCGCGGCCCTGACGCTGTCGCTAGATTGTTGCAAGGTTTGCAGGCGCTCTCTTGCTTCAGCCGCACGGGTTAGAGCTTGTTCGTGCGCGGCTTCTTTCTCGCTAAACGCTCGCTGATGATCAGCAATTGACTGGTTGATGCCCGTGATACGCTCGTCGGAAGTTTGAATTTGCTCGACGTCGGAGTTCCACTCCGACCAAGCGCGTGTAGCCTCTTCGAGCTCGCCTACCTTAGCTTGCCAATCGGCTCGAGCAGTAGTCCACTGGACATGAGCGTCCTCAGCTTCTTCCGCGACTTTCAGTGCATTAGAAGCGGACGTCCGCGCGACGACGAACTGAGCATGTGCCTGGCGTTCATTTGCCAGCGCCTCCCTCTCAGTCTGCTGGGTACGCTGCAGTCGGTCCAACTCCTCGACCTTAAGAAGCTCATCCCTGATGCGCTGCAGGCCAAGATCGGCTTCGATGTGCGCAGCGGCGGCTAGTGTGACTTTAGCTGCAGCTCCATCACGCGTTCGCTGCGCTTCTTCATGAGCTTGCTGGCGTTGTGCCTTCAACTCTGCCAGTCGAGTCACGTCTCCGACCGCTGACGCAAATGCAGTACAGACCGCGCCCATCTGTTGCAACGCAACGTGCTGTCCTCGAAGCTCCCGCAATTGCGTCTGATAGTTACTGACACAAACGACCTGAGCGGCCTCCAGACTATCCAGGTTTTCCGCGCTTACCGGGCCTATAGAATGGCCCCGCAGCGCCTGCGCCAGTTGCTCAAGCGTGGGCAATTCTTGGCTGACCTGCTCTCGCGCCTCGTTACGCCGCTGCAGGAGGTTATTCCAAATTTGGACAGCGTTCTTCGCGTCGTTAGCACTCCGCTCCCGTTCCGTCCGCACTTTGGTCACCGCCTGCTTAAGGCCTGTTATCAAACCGCTAGCGTGCTGGGCGTCCTTTCCAATCGGCAGCCGAGTCAGTTGATCACCGGCGCTCGAGGATTCCTCTTGGGTGAACCAGTGCTTATCGCGTTGATCGAGCAAATGAGTCAGGCGTAGCAAATAGCCAATGTCCGCTGGATTCACCTTCCCATGCAATTGGGACGGCCCACTCCAATACACCGGCGTCGTATCCGCCGTAACGGCAGCTCGATGCTCGAACTCACCAAAGTCCAAACTGACTTCCGCGCGCTGCGCACCCTCGCGCACAAGCGCGAACATGTGTTCATCAAGACGGGCCACAGTGCCAGTAAGAGCCAGTTCGATCGCCTCGAATAACGCTGTCTTGCCAGTACCATTCGGTGCAAGAAATATCGTTGCCTGCGAAGATACAGGTACTGTCACGTCCGCAGCGAATCTTCTGATATTGCTAAGCGTAATTTTCTTCAGTACCGTCATGCGTCTGCCCCAGAAGCATTCTCAAGGATCCGTGCCGCAAGTTCCTGACCGGTGACGCCAGACATTAAGGCCTGACGCCAATGCATTTGCTCCTCGGGGGAGAACCAACCGTGCACTTTGGCCGCTTGCATGAGCGATGCCGATAGCGGGTCCGCCATTTCGCCGACTCGTCGGGGGGAAACTGGCGCGGCAAGGAAAGTCCGCTTCAGGAACTCCTCACCGCTTTCGTTCGGCCGCCTGACATATTTTCTGCAATATTGATCGTCCGCCTCGAGCCTGAGGCAATCATCCAAAGAGGCTGACGCGATGTCCAAAAAGAGGTAGATGTCCGCGGTTGCGGGCTCCGGCAAGGCATCCCTCACATCAGCCGTCCAATGAAGCGCCGCGCCAGAAGCGCGGAGTGAGTCGGTATGGGCCACAAGGATCGTGCGATAGCCCCTATGCTCCCCGCTAGCGCGGCGGACCAGTAGGACACGAGCCGAGAATCCTTCGCCCGCAAGGCTTTCCAGGGAGGTCGACTGTTCCGTTGGCTCGCAAAACTCGAAGCGAGGATTGACGAACTCTTGCCAGGACGCAATCCAATGATCAATCTGCATGGGGATTCCCCGTCGTAAGCGTATTAATATGCTGCGTGCGCTGCGCGTCGCGACCTTGCAGCGCTTTAGCAAGAAAATCCTTCAGGCTCGCAATGGTCTTCTGCCGCAGGGCATCCTGATACTCTTGTGAATGCGTCACAATTGACGTCGGCGTGCGGGGTTCCGCAATGCTGTCCCCCCCATCGCGGCCATCGGCCAGCGTCTTGCCATAGACGGCGGACGCCGACGAGCGAGCTTGCGGCAACACCAGCACGTGTGCGGTTTCTTTTCCGAGAAACTCCGCTCGCTCGGAAATGTCATCGTCATCGAAAAATCGCCGTACGTGCTCGACTTGCTGATTTGGGCCTGCCCAAAAACGCAAAGCGACCGTCCTTACGGACAGGTCACTGCCAAGCTTTCGCCAGCTCCGGTCCTTCGCGTCCGAGGCAGCCGCCAGGTGTAGAAGCATGACGAGCGCGTCGGCGATTAATGAAACTGTACGCAGTCCCGAGCGCAAAGCACCAATGGTGAGACTGCCCTCACTCTTCGCGTAAAGCATCTCTGCTGCAAGCTCTTGCTGAAGCAACGGATTCGCGTCTATTTCGTCTTGCCATTCGCCCCACGTGGCTTCTACAGCATCACGCACCTCGTTGGGTCGGCCCTGAACAATTCTCTCACTCACCCGATTCTTTACATGCTTCCAAGTGAGGGCACTCATCCGCGCATCCAGCTGCGAGGCTTCTTGATCAACGTGCGTGGTCGTCCGTAACCTTCTGTGGTCGGTGGGGGTGGGAGCCGCGACCCAGTTACCCCACCTCAGCGCAGCGAGCTCGTCCTCGGAATGTCCAAGTGTTCTACGCACGGTCTGCGCGACCGTAGCGTGCCAGCCAGCGACACCCGAGGCCGATACTGCTACGCCTTGCGCAACATGCAAGGCGAGTCTCATGAGTGAGAGCTGCAAGGGACTGGAAGGTACGCCGTTGCATCCGTGCCCGAATTGCAGTTCGTAGTTACGGTCCTCGGCCGGCTCCCATAACCGGTCGACAACGGTTTCCGGCGTCTCAATATCAGTGCCGTGGCCCGACAACGTGCCCGAGACCTCCCAGTCGAGCGAATTCGCCATGCGGTAGCGAGCCCACGCGCGCTTCTGTGGGAGGACGTATCGGTCAATCTCACAGGCGATCATTCTGGGGGTGATGGACTGCTCAGAAGAGGCGTTTTTTACTAGGCAGTCCCGAACCGCGCGCCGAACTTCGTCTGTCGACGAGTACCAACCCGAGAGACTTACGCGGCAGTCCTCGTCAAGGCGACTTTCATCACCGTGCTCGCAAACTTCTAACGCTTGCAGACAATCGAACATCGCCTCTTCGCTCGCGAAGCCGCACCAAGACGACAGCCAGGTTCGAACCTTGTCTGTCGGACTACCCGCATTGGAAAAGGCTTCTACGGTTGCACCAACCTTGCTCCACTCTGCGCAGACGGCTCGCAGGTGCACAATCGTCAGGTCTTTCTTGATCCGAATATTTGCGTTCGGAATGGCCAGGCGGAATTGCTTCACGCCGCCACGTGTCGCGGCGGGCTTTGCGAAGTAGTTGGCCAGCTTTTCGAATGCGGAGTCGAGCGGCGTGAGTTCTTGCTTTTCGCCGTCTTTCCCGCCCTTCGACTTCAATCCGCGCGTCAGCCCTTGCGTTGAAAAGTCGAACATCTGACGCTTCACCTGGCAGTGAATCGTTGCACCATTTGCCCCATGCAAGACGACGTCGTCCCATTCCTCTACGTCACCTTGCTCGTTGCCGATGCGCTGGCACAGCTCTGCGCTGTCCATATATGCAACCACCGCTTTGGCGGCGTACAGCGTTGCAACCCGGTAATCGTAGTCATCCGCCTGCTTCAGGCTTAGCTTTCTTTGCATGTGAGCCAATATTTTGCCGTCGTCTTGCGGCGAAATACTACCTCAAAGCTTGTCATTTTTCGGACGGCAAATCCAAATTCGCCTAGGGCCTGGAAACTTGCCCGATCAAGTAGGCGACGCTGTGCGCTTCATCGAAGCGCCAGTGATCTTTCGCTACGAGGCGGGCTGATTAATACGGGCAATTGCGCGACGAGCCGCACTCGACCGCTTCGCGACGTTGACCCGCATCACATGCAAATCGCATAAATACACAATTGGCACCGACCGCGCGCCATGGATCAAGCACGCATAACAGGACGTCGACATTCGCTTCAAGTACCGGCGACCGACACTCAGAAGCCAGACAAACGCACCGGTGTCGCTCAAAATCACCTCTTGAGCATCCGGCGACTTCCGCCCAGGCCGTGTGCCGCGCCGGAGAATAGGTATCTGCACCGCAAGCAACGGGCAAAAGCACCCGACCGCCCCATCGGGATTTAGACGAGAAAGTGCGGATAGCCGCCAACCACACCACCGGTGACGGCACCCCATTGCACACCGAAGACCTTTGCATACGCGATGCACGCCTATCCGAGCGATAGGCGCCCGATTGCGCGCCAGCAGCGCATAGCCACGTCGGGCAGGAGGACAAAATTTCTGGCACTGAATGCAGGCTTTGCCTAGAAGCACGGCGCCCAGGCTCCAGACGCTCGGCCGCCAGCGAATCTGAAGGGCGAAAGCTGGCGCTTAAATCACGCGAGCTCAACAAAGAAAACGTCTCCCTAAATTATGGGCTAACGAAGATTCGGCCATGCTCTGCGGTGCGCTCAATCTACGCGACATTGCAGCGCACTTCGCCGCCATCAAACACAACTCGATTGCAAAACTAGCGAAATTTGTGCACTGCACATCGAATTTCGCGGTTCCCGCACACTTTGTTGTCTCTGAAACCCAATTTTTGCGTTCCCGCACACTTTGTTGTGCGCCGATAACCCCAAATATTCTCTTTGACAAACACTCTTACGATATATATCTTAAGACATGTTTTAAGACACTCTAGAGATAAGGAGGCCCTATGCGCCACCATCCGCACTTTGGTGATCCCGGCCGTCGCGGTTACGGCGCGCGCGAGCCGCGCGACTTCTTCGGCGGCCGCCACCCGGCCATGCAGGTGCTTCACGCGTTGCGCCATGCGATGGGCCGCCATCGCGGCGGCGAAGGTCCCGGCGACTTCGGCGATCGTTTCGGCGATCGTTTCGGCGAAGGTTTCGGCCGCGGCTTTGGCGGTTTCGGCGACGGCGACGGTTTTGGCCGTGGCCGCAAGTTCACGTCCGAAGATCTGCAGCTCATGCTGCTCGTGCTGCTCGCCGAGCGCCCGAGCCACGGCTACGAACTGATCAAGGCGCTCGACGCGCGTTCGAACGGCTTCTACAGCCCGAGCCCCGGCATGGTCTATCCGGCCCTCACGTATCTGGAAGAACTGGGCTATGTGAGCGTGACGCTGGAAGGCAACCGCAAGCGCTACGCGCTTTCGCCCGAAGGCCGCTCGTACCTCGAGGCCAACCGCGAACGCGCGGACCTCATCCTCGCGAAGCTCACGCACTTCGGCCGCAAGATGGAAGTCATGCGCCGCGCCATGGCCGGCGAAGATCCCGCCGAAGGCAGCGGCTGGGTGCGCGAACTGATCGAGGCGCGCCGCGCGCTCAAGCGCGCACTGCTGCGCCGCACCGACGTCGCGCCGCAAGAGCAGCGCCGCATCGCCGCGATTCTTGCGCGCGCCACCCAGGAAATTGAAAACGGCAGCGAGAGCGAATGAATTCGACACGCCGCATCGGTTCGCCAATGCGGCACGCGAAGGCCCGCGCCGCGCCACCCCGACATCATCGGAGCCATACATGCAGAACCCGTCCCAACTCGAAGTCGTCCGTGTGCGTCACCCGCTGAAGTTCCGACTGTTGCGCGTGGTGCGCGTCGCGGCGCTCTCGCCCTCGCTCGTGCGCGTGACGCTCACGGGCGAGCTGAGCGACTTCGTCTCGGCGTCGTTCGACGATCACATCAAGGTGTTCTTTCCCGCCGCCGGTGAAGAAAAGCCAGTCCTGCCCACTTTGGGCCCAGACGGCATCGTCTTCCCCGAAGGCGTCGAGCGTCCCGCCGCGCGCGACTACACGCCCCGGCGCTTCGACACGCAAACCAACGAACTCGATCTGGAATTCGCGCTGCACGAAGCCGGCCCGGCCACGGCATGGGCGGCACAGGCGCAGCCCGGCCAGTATCTCGGCGTGGGCGGCCCGCGCGGCTCCATGGTGATTCCCACGGGCTTCGACTGGCATCTGCTGATCGGCGACGAAACGGCGCTGCCCGCGATCCAGCGGCGTCTCACCGAACTGCCGTCCGGCACGCGCGTGGCCGTCGTCGTCGAAGTGGCGAACCGCGCGGCCCGCTTCGAGCTGCCCACCGAAGCCGATCTGTACGCCATCTGGTGCTATCGCGACGAAAGCGAGTCGGAGCATCCGCTCGTGGACGGCGTCTCCGGCGTGTGGCTGCCGCCCGGCGAGGGTTACGTCTGGGCCGCAGGCGAAGCCTCGGAGATTCGCGCGGTGCGCGCGCATCTGTGCAACGAGCGCGGCGTGGACAAGCGGCGCATTCGCGCCTCCGCCTACTGGCGGCGCGGCGCGCAGGCGGCCCACGAAACGATCGACGACTGAGCGATCCTGCAGGCGCGGCAACCCTGCCGCGCCTTTTTACTTTCAGGCTCGAAGCCCATACATGACCCCTTCTCTCACACCGCTGCGCGAACGCACCCTGCTCTGGCTGCTGGCGCTCACGCAGTTCACCGTCATCATGGATTTCATGGTGATGATGCCGCTCGGCCCGCAGATCATGCACGCGTTCGCGATCACGCCCGCGGCGTTCGCGACGGCCGTTTCCGCCTATTCGCTCTGTTCGGGTCTGTCAGGACTCCTTGCCGCGACGTATATCGACCGTTTCGATCGCCGCCGCCTGCTGCAGGCGACTTACGCGCTCTTCGCGCTCTCCAATCTCGCCTGCGCGCTTGCCACGAACTTTCATCTGCTGCTCGCCGCGCGTGCGTTCGCGGGCCTCACCGGCGGCGTGCTCGGCTCGATCGTGATGGCGATCGTGAGCGACGTGGTTCCCGCCGCGCGGCGCGGCGCGGCCACGGGCGTCATCATGACGGCGTTCTCCATCGCCGCCATCGCGGGCGTGCCGGCCGGCGTGCTGCTCGGCGCGCACTACGGCTGGAGCGCGCCGTTCATGCTGCTCGTGGCGCTCTCGGTGGCGATCTGGCTCGCGGGCTCGCGCGTCGTGCCCTCGCTCACGGCGCATCTCGGCCAGCGCACGCCGCTCGCGCAAGTGCTGCCGAACCTTTGGCGACTGCTGACGCTGCCGCGCCACCTGAAGGCCTTTGCACTCACCTTCACGATGATGGCCGGCCACATGCTCGTGATTCCGTTCATCGCGCCGATGCTCGTCGGCAATCATGGCATCGCGCCGCAGCAGTTGTCGTGGCTCTATATGGCGGGCGGCGCGGCAACGTTCATGACCTCGCGCGCGGTGGGCCGTCTCGCGGACCGCTACGGCAAGCGCCGCATCTTCCGCGTGATGGCGCTCGTTTCGCTCGTGCCGGTGCTGTTCGTCACGCATCTGCCCGCGTTGCCTTTCCTCGCGCTCGTGACGTTCTTCGCGCTGTTCATGATCTCGATGTCTGGCCGCATGGTGCCGATGCAGGCCTTGCTCACGACGATTCCCGAGCCCGCGCGGCGCGGCGCGTTCCTGAGCGCCAACAGCGCGGTGCAGGCGCTCGGCACGGGCATCGGCGCGTGGCTGGGCGGCCAGTGGCTCACGAACGGCGCGAACGGCGCGATCATCGGCTTCGGGCAGAACGGCTGGATCGCAGCGGCGCTCACGTGCGTCGCGGTGCTGTGGGTTTCGCGCGTGCGGGGGGTGTCGGAAGACGTGTCGAACGACGTCGCCGTGCCTGCGAATGCGGCGGCGGCAGCGAAATCCTGAGCCGCAAAAGAAAAGCGGTTCGCGGTGCGTGACGCGCCTCATGAGCGCGCCACGCACCGCGAACCGGTCGTGCTTCGGGTAGAAAGCGAATGAGACCGCGGGCCTCGGATAGATTCGCCCGCGTGAAGCGCGGGACCCGACCGGCCGATCGGGTGCGCGCGCTTCATCGCTGCGCGAGGCAGCGAGCCAGTGATGCTTAGAAGCGGTGACGCAGACCCACCGTTGCGGCGACCTGGTTCTGCGAGGTCGACGGCGACAGCGTGTTGATCATCGCAACGTTCGCGCCGGCGTCGCCGAGTTCGCCCGAAGCGTGCTGGTACACGGCGCCAGCGTAGACGTCGGTGCGCTTCGAGAGCGAGTAGTCAGCCGTCAGCGAGACGGTGTGCCACTTCGGATCGCCCGAACCGTTCGAACCCGTGACCTTGCCGTCCGTGAACGTGTACGACGCGTTCAGGGCGAGAGCCGGCGTGAGCGCGTAGGCGCCGTTCAGCTCGAAGTTGTCCATGTGCAGGTTCGTGCCCGACGGGATCGAGAACGTGTTGCCGCCCTGGCCGCCGGCGATCAGGTTTTCGTACTGCGTGTGCGTCCACACGAAGCCGACCGTTGCCGGGCCGTAGTTGTAGTTCACGCCTGCGCCGAAGGTGCGCTGCGTTTGTGCCGACAGATTGAAGTTATTGCCGTTCGATGCCGAATTCGCGCCGTTGGCGTTCGTGTTCGTCGGCGAGTTGTTCATCTGCAGGTAGGCAGCCGCGAAGTTCAGCGGGCCGTTGCCGTACGATGCGCCCGCGCTCCATGCGCGGTTGTTCGCGAACTGGCCGGCGTCGTTGCTGAAGCCGTACAAGCCGCCGAACTTGAAGCCCTGGTAGTTGACGCTCTGGTACTTGACCGCGTTCTTGATCGAGAACGAGTGGTCGAGGTTGTCGTTGTCGAACGGGTGAGCGGCGAGGTTGTTGCCGTAGCCCGAACCGGCTTCCGAAAGCGGGCCGAGGTAATCGACCATCGAGTCATATTGACGGCCGAGCGTCAGCGTACCGAAACGGTCGCTCTGCAGACCGACGAACGCCTGGCGGTTGAACATCGTGCCGCTCTCGCTGTCCTTGCCGTTGTTCAGGTTGAAGCCGTTTTCCAACGTGAAGATCGCATGCAGTCCGCCGCCCAGGTCTTCGCTGCCCTTCAGGCCGAAGTACGTGTCGCCGACGGCGCCGCTACCCTGGTTCCATGCGGCGTGGCCGCCTGCATTGTTCGCGTAGACGATACCCGCATCCAGTGCGCCGTAGAGCGTAACGCTGCTTTGTGCGTGAGCGGAGGCTGCGAACGCGCCGAGGACGCCCGCGATAATCAAAGTATTCTTCATGACTTTCCTTATGACATTCAGACCGCGCTGAAGCGGCTCCGGGTATTGGAGCCACACCGGCAATCCCGAGCGAAGTCTACGTGTCAAAGGCTTTAATTCGCCTCAGCAAGCGCTGTAACAGATATTTGCTAAATCTGGAAATATCGAAAGAAAATCCCGTAAGTTAATGTTTTTAATCAGAAATACAGAGTAACGCACGGATCGGACCGAATCGGCTGTGTGGCAATCACGCGACGCCCGGATTCGCATGGGAATTCGATTATTGTGTAAATCGGATTAATTGACGGGTATTTCCGGCGATTAAAATTTCTTCGCCTGGATGAACTTTATCACGGTCATGCCGGTCTTATCGCGCGCGTGAATTATTGCTCTATGCGGCGATTATTATTGCGTGAAATCGCGATTAACAAACGCGGCGTTTTCGGCTTACCCGGCATCGTTCGTCATTTCCCTCGCGCGGCACGCGCGCGAGCGCGGGCGCGCGCATCCGTTAAAATCCCCCAACACGCGTGCACCGCGTGCACCACCCGCATCGACGCCACTTCTACCGAACGGCCGCGTCGCCCTTACCCGTCCGGCGCGAGACTCCGTCATGACAAACAAAGCCACTCCTACGCACGCCCAGCCCTTCAGCGAGCTGCCGCTCGCGCCCGCCATGCTCGCCAACCTCACGCGCCTCGGCTACGTCGACATGACGCCGATCCAGGCCGCGAGCCTGCCCATCGCTTTCGCGGGCCACGACCTGATCGCCCAGGCCAAGACCGGCAGCGGCAAGACGGCGGCCTTCTCGCTCGCGCTGCTCTCGCGCCTCGACCCGCGCCGTCAGGACGTGCAGGCCATGATCCTCTGCCCCACGCGCGAGCTGGCCGACCAGGTCACGCAGGAGATCCGCCGCCTCGCACGCGCCGAAGAAAACATCAAGGTGCTCACGCTGTGCGGCGGCACGCCCATGCGTCCGCAGGCGGCGAGCCTCGAACACGGCGCGCACATCGTCGTGGGCACGCCGGGCCGCATCATGGACCATCTGGAGCGCGGCAACCTCGCGCTCGGCGCGCTCAATACGCTCGTGCTCGACGAAGCCGACCGCATGCTCGACATGGGCTTTTTCGACGACATCGCCACCGTGGCGCGTCAATGCCCCAAGGAGCGCCAGACGCTGCTCTTCTCGGCGACCTACCCCGAAGGCATTACGAAGCTGAGCCAGCAATTCCTTCGCAATCCGAAGGAAGTCAAGCTCGAAGAACATCACGACGACAGCAAGATCCGCCAGCGCTTCTATGAAGTCACGGAAGACGAGCGCCTGCACGCCGTGGGCATGCTGCTCAACCACTACCGTCCTGTGAGCACGCTCGCGTTCTGCAACACGAAGCAGCAATGCCGCGACCTGCTCGACGTGCTGCGCGCACAGGGCTTTCACGCGCTCGCGCTGCACGGCGAGCTCGACCAGCGCGAGCGCGATCAGGTGCTGATCCAGTTCGCCAACCGCAGCTGCTCGGTGCTCGTGGCGACCGACGTGGCCGCGCGCGGCCTCGACATCGCGCAGCTCGAAGCCGTGATCAACGTGGACGTCACGCCGGACCCGGAGGTGTACGTGCACCGCATCGGCCGCACGGGCCGCGCCGACCAGGACGGCTGGGCGCTCAGCCTCGCGAGCATGGACGAAATGGGCCGCGTGGGCGGCATCGAGCAGGCGCTCAAGCGCGAAGTCGAGTGGAGCCCGCTCGCGGAACTGAAGCCCGCCAGCAACGAGCCGCTGCTGCCGCCGATGGAGACGCTGCAGATCCTCGGCGGGCGCAAGGAAAAGATCCGTCCCGGCGACGTGCTGGGCGCGCTCACCGGCGAAGCGGGCTTCAGCGGCGCGCAGATCGGCAAGATCAACGTGACCGATTTTTCGACCTACGTGGCCGTGGAGCGCAGCATCGCGCGCGACGCGCTGCGCAAGCTCAACGCGGGCAAGGTCAAGGGCAAGAAGGTCAAAGCCCGTATGATGGACGAATAAGCCGACGAATAAGCCGACGAATCCTCCGCGCCGGGCGCGCACGCGGCTTGCGCAAGCGCGCTGCACCGCGCCTCGGTGACCCCGCGTTCAACCGGATCAGGAAAGCCATGAAACAACCGCTCAGAATCGATTTCGTCTCCGACATCGCGTGCCCCTGGTGCGCAATCGGCCTCTCGTCGCTGAACCTCGCACTCGAACGGCTGCGCGACACCGTCGATGCGCAGATCGTCGTGCACCCCTTCGAACTGAATCCGCAGATGGGCCCGGGCGGCGAATCCGTGGTCGAGTATCTCGGCAAAAAGTACAACCGCACCCCCGCGCAGATCGCCGAGACGCAGGCCATGATCGGCGAGCGCGGCGCGAGTGTCGGCTTCGCGTTCGGGCCGCGCGAGCGTGTCTACAACACCTTCGACGCGCATCGTCTGCTGCACTGGGCCGGCATCGAAGGCAAGCAGCTGCCGCTCAAGCTCGCGCTGCTGCGTGCCTATCACGGCGAGGGCAAGGACACGAGCGACCATGCGGTGCTCGTCGCGGCGGCGCAGTCCGTGGGGCTCGACGCGGACAAGGCGCGCGAAGTCCTGGAAAGCGGCCAGTTTGCCGACGAGGTGCGCGCCGAAGAGCACGAATACCAGGCGGCGGGCATCCAGTCGGTGCCGGCGATCATCTTCGACCAGCAGTATCTGGTCAACGGCGGCCAGCCCATCGAAACCTTCGAGCAGGCGATCCAGCAAATCCTGGCCGAGCGCGCCAAGGCCAAGGCCTGAACGGCTCAGGCGCTGAAGCCCCGCGCGGCGGTGCCTCGCGCCCGCGGGCGCCGCGCTTTCGCGGCCCGCCGCGCCGTCGTCCAGGCGTCCGGCAATCCGCCGATGCCGGCCGCCCCCTCGCGGGCATGTACACTAGCGGGTTTTTTGCCCAGGTGGAAAAGTGCTAGCCCCGCAACGCCTCGCGTTGAGCGGCCCGACGCTCGTTCGCTTACTTGCCCGCTTCGGCGACGCCGAAGTGCCCGAATCCCGGCAATCGATCTCGGACCATCTGAGCCAGTGGCTCGGCTGGACGGACGCCATCGCGCTTTCGACGGCGCTGAGCGTTCAGGCGCCCGGTGGCGAGCCCGCCACGCGCGTGGGCGCCAGTGCCGAACAAAGCCAGAGCGAGCGCGTGCGCGCGGCGCTGAGAAAGGCCATTGCGGGCGAAGGCGCGCCCGCGCGGCGCGATGGACGCCGCACGCAGGCCGCGAGCCAGCCAGCCGATGTGGAACCCGATTTCGCGGATTTCCGCCAGCGCTACCTGGCGCTGCAACAGGCGATGGAGACCGACATCGCCGCGCTGCGCGCCCGTCTGCGTGCCGCGCTGGCTGCCCGCGCGCCAGCGCTTGCGCGCCTTGCGACGGTCGATACCGTGATGGAGCAGGCGCTCGGCGCGCGCGAGCGCAGCCTGCTCGCCGGCGTGCCCGCGCTGCTCGGCGCGCATTTCGAGCGGCAGCGCGCCGCCGCGGCGGCACCGTCCGCCGCAGAAACCGCCGCGCGCAACGCCTGGCTCGCCGGCTTTCGCAAAGATATGCAGAGCGTGTTGCTCGCCGAACTTGAAATTCGGTTTCAACCGGTGGAGGGGCTGCTTGCCGCCCTTCGCGCCAGCTAACCCTATGTCCCGCGCTATGTCCCGTTTTCGCATTGAACCTGTCGTCTTCGTCGTGGGCCTCGCCGCCGTGTGCTGGATCGGCGCCGGCTACGCGGTCACGAACCCGCTTGCGAGCGCCGTCACGCTGCTGATCGGCGCATGCTATGTCGCGGGCGCCTGGGAGCTTTATCGCTTTCAGCAGGCCACGGCCACGCTCGCCCGGGCGACCGCTCAGTTGAACGCGCCGCCCGCGCGCCTGGCCGGCTGGCTCGACACGCTGCATCCGGGCCTGCGCAACGCAGTGCGCGCGCGCATCGAAGGCGAGCGCGTGGGCCTGCCGGGCCCGGCGCTCGCGCCCTATCTCACGGGCCTGCTCGTGCTGCTCGGCATGCTCGGCACGCTGCTCGGCATGGTCGTCACGCTCAAGGGCACGGGTGCGGCGCTGGAAAGCGCCACCGACCTCGACGCCATCCGCGCCTCGCTCGCCGCGCCCGTGAACGGCCTTGGCTTCGCGTTCGGCACCTCGATCGCGGGGGTGGCCACCTCAGCCATGCTCGGGCTGCTCTCGGCGCTGTGCCGCCGTGCACGCATCGAGGCCGCGCAGCAGCTCGACGTGAAGATTGCGACGACGCTGCGCGCCTTCTCGCGGTCCCATCAGCGCGAAGCCTCGTTCAAGCTGCTGCAGCGCCAGGCCGACGCCATGCCTGCGCTCGTCGACAAGCTTGGTGCGCTGATGACGTTGATCGAGCGCCAGGGCGCCGCGCAGCACGAACAGCAGATCGCGACCCAGCAGGCCTTCGCCGCGAACGCCGAAGCCGCCTGGAGCCGCCTCGCGGCTTCCGTGGGCCAGTCGCTCAAGTCGAGCGCGGCGGAAAGCGCACGCGCCGCGGGCGCGGCGCTGCAGCCCGTGGTCGAAGCGACCATGGCGGGCCTCGCGCGCGAATCGGCGTCGATGCAGGGCGCGCTCACGCAGGCGGTACAACAACAGCTCGAAGGGCTCGTGAGCGGCTTCGAGGCGTCGACGGCGAACGTCGCCGAAATCTGGAACCGCGCGCTCGCACAGCACCGCCAGACCAGCGAGGCACTCGCCGCCGACCTCGGCGGCGCGCTGGAGCGCTTCAACGCAAGCTTCGAGCAACGTGCCGCAGGCCTGCTCGATGGCGTGTCGACGCGCTTCGAGAGCGCATCGGGAACGATGTCTCAGGCGTGGCAGGCGGCGCTCGACCAGCAGGCGCGCGCCGGCGAGAAACTCGCCGCAGCCAACCAGCAGGCGCTCGCCGCGGCGACTGCGACGTTCGAGCAGCACTCGGCGTCGCTGCTGCGCGCGGTCGACGAATCCCATGCGGACCTGCAGACCAGGCTCGGCGCACGCGACGAAGCGCGGCTCGCAAGCTGGGCCGAAGCGCTCGCGGCGATGGCCGCCACGTTGCGCACGGAGTGGCAAGCGAGCAGCGCGGCGTCGGCCCAACGCCAGCAGGAAATCTGCGCGACGCTCGCGCAGACCGCGAACGAGATCGCCGCGCAAGCGCAGCAGCACGCGAGCAAGACGATCGCCGAGATCGATCGTCTCGTCGACGCCGCCGCCGCTGCGCCGAAGGCCGCGGCAACCCTGCACGCGGAAATTGCCTCGCGCGACGCGCAGCGCCTCGAAGCATGGACCGCGTCGCTTGCCGCGATGTCGGCCGCCTTGCGCGAGCAATGGCAAGCCACGAGCGCGGCCACCGCGCAGCGTCAGCAGGAAATCTGCGCGACGCTCGCGCAAACCGCGAACGACATCGCCACGCAATCGCAGGCCCATAACGCCGGCACGATCGCCGAAATCGGCCGCCTCGTGCAGGCCGCCTCGGTCGCGCCGCAGGCCGCGGCCGAAGTCATCGCCGAGCTGCGCCAGAAGCTTTCGGACAGCATGGTCCGCGACACCGCGATGCTCGACGAGCGCAACCGCCTGCTCGCCACGCTCGAAACGCTGCTCGACGCCGTGAACCGCGCCTCCACCGAGCAGCGCTCGGCGATCGACGCGCTCGTTTCTACGTCGTCGGCTCTGCTCGAGCGCGTGGGCGGCCAGTTCAGCGCGAGCGTCGAGGCCGGCAGCGGCAAGCTGGGCGAGATCGCCGCGCAGGTGAGCGGCAGCGCCGTGGAAGTGGCGAGCCTCGGCGACGCGTTCGGCGCGGCCGTGAGCGTGTTCGGCGAATCGAACGACAAGCTCGTGGCACACCTGGAGCGCATCGAGGCCGCGCTCGACAAGTCGCTCGCGCGCAGCGACGACCAGCTCGCCTACTACGTGGCGCAGGCGCGCGAGGTCATCGACCTGAGCATGCTGTCGCAGAAGCAGATCGTCGAGAACCTGCAGCAGCTCGCGAGCCAGCGCGCGAGCGCCGGAGCGGAAGCGGCATGAACGACGAAATCGACGGCGGCGCGGCCCCCGCTGCGCCGGTCTGGCCCGCGTTCGCCGACCTGATGTCGGTGCTGCTGGGCGCGTTCCTGCTAATCCTCGTGGGCGTGGTCGGCATGCAGCTCGAACTGTCGAGCCGGCTCGCGAACGAGGTCAAGCAACGCAAGGCCGAAACCGCGCGCCGCAAGACGCTCGAAGAGGCGCTCGCGGGCCCGCTCGCGGCGGGGCGCGTGACGCTCGTGAACGGACGCATCGGCATTAGCGGCAGCGTGCTGTTCGCGCTGAATTCGGACCAGCTGACGCCGCAAGGCCGCGACCTGCTCAAGAGCCTCGCCGGGCCGCTCACGGCGTATCTGAAGAGCCGCGACGAAATCCTGATGGTGAGCGGATTCGCCGACGACCAGCAAGTCCATGCAGGCAACCGCCGCTTCGCCGACAACTGGGAGCTTTCGGCTGAGCGCGCGCTGACGGTCACGCGCGCGTTCATCGAAGAGGGCGTTCCCGCGTCGTCGGTGTTCGCGGCCGCCTTCGGCTCCGAGCAGCCGGTGAGCGCCAACACCGACGAGGCCGGTCGCGCGAAAAATCGCCGCGTGGAGATTGCGCCGGTGCCGCGGCCGACCGTCGGCGAGGGCAAGCATGGCCAATGATGCGTGCCCGCCGCTCGAACGAACCGGCGCGCCAACTACCGCGCCCGACGCCCGCGCCCTGCTCGACGCCTGGCGCGCCCGCGGCGCGGACCGGCTCGACCCGGTGCGCTTTCACTTCATCGAGGCGCTGGAGCGCCGCGCCGCCGCACTCGCGGGCGAAGCGCGCCGGCGCATCGACGCGCGCCTCGCGCAACTGCTCGACGCCTTTGCCGAGGACCTCGCGCGCGAGGCATCGAAAATCACGCACAGGCTCGACGGCGATAAGCCGGGAAGCGAACTGGGCCGCCTCGTCGATTCGCTCGTGCGTGCGCAACCCGCTCGACCGGCGACGCGCGTGCGGCACGAGCCGGACCCGGAGCTCGTCGAATACTTCCGGCAAACGTGGTCGCGCGTGCGCGCCGAAAAGCAGTTGCGGCAGTCGCTGGACCAGGTGCCCAGAAACGCGGGGCCGCTCAATTCGAGCAGCCTCGTGCATCGCGCGCTCTCGCTGATGCGCGAAGTGTCGCCGGGGTATCTGCAGCAATTTCTCGCCTATGCCGATGCGCTTTCGTGGCTCGAGCAGTTGAACGCGAGTGTGGGGGTCGCGGCGCCGGTGAAAGAGGCGCCGCGGGCTGCGTCAGCGAAGAAAGGCGCGCGGGGCAAAGGGCGCTAGCGCCCTCACCCCGCCTTGCGCCGCGCCCGCACCGCCTGCGCCAGCCCATCCAGCACGGGCGCCGTCTGCGCCCAGCTGATGCACGCATCGGTGATCGACACGCCGCGCTTGAGCGGCACGCCCGGCTTCTGGTCCTGGCGCCCCTCCTCGAGATGGCTCTCGATCATCACGCCGACAATGCGCTTGTCGCCGCCCGCCAGCTGCTCGCCGATATCGCGCGCCACGTCGATCTGGCGCTGATGCGCCTTGTTCGAGTTCGCGTGCGAGCAGTCGATCATGACCTGCTCGCGCAGCCCCGCCTTCGCAAGCGCCGCGCAGCACGCCGCCACGGAAGCCGCATCGTAATTCGGCCCGCTCTTGCCGCCGCGCAGGATCACGTGGCAGTCGTCGTTGCCGCGCGTTTCGAAGATCGCGGCCATGCCCATCTTCGTCATGCCCATGAACGCGTGGCTCGCGCGCGCCGCGACGATGGCGTCGGCCGCTATCTGCACGCCGCCGTCGGTGCCGTTCTTGAAGCCGATCGGGCACGAAAGGCCGGAGGCGAGCTGCCGGTGGCTCTGGCTTTCGGTCGTGCGCGCGCCGATCGCGCCCCACGCCACGAGGTCGGCGATGAATTGCGGGCTCAGCAGATCGAGGAATTCCGTGGCCGTGGGCAGGCCGAGCGCGTTGATGTCGAGCAGCAGCTGGCGCGCCGCGCGCAGGCCCTCGTTGATGCGGAAGCTGCCGTCCAGACGCGGGTCGTTGATATAGCCCTTCCAGCCCACCGTGGTGCGCGGCTTCTCGAAGTACACGCGCATGACGATCAGCAGGTCGTCCTTGAGCGTATCGGCCTTCGCCTTGAGCAGCTTCGCGTATTCGATCGCCTGGTCGTGGTCGTGGATCGAGCACGGGCCCACCACCACGACGAGCCGGTCGTCGCGCTGTGCGAGCACCCCGGCAATCTCGCCGCGGCTCGTTTCGACGAGCGTTTGCGTCTCCTGCGGCACCGGCAGCTCGTCGAGCAGCAGCGCGGGCGAGATGAGCGGCCGCACGGCGCCGATGCGCGTGTCGTCGATGCGGGTCGTGTCCTGGGTGGCGTCGGCCACGCCGACTTCCTGGTCGTGCTGCGGATTGTCGATACGGCTCAAGATGTTCTCCAACTGCGCCTTTGGCGCGCGCATCATGCATGTGTGGGGGATCAATGCGCGATTATCGCATCCGGCGCGCGAGCGGCATGCCAAACGTCGTCCTGAAACGCAACGAGGCGGCCCGAAGACCGCCTCGCACGAGGAGCCGCCGCGAATGCCGCGAAGCTCAGCGCGCCGCGTCGCCCATCGGATATCCCTTGCCCGCGAGGCGCCGCGCGATGCGCACGAGCGCGAGCCACTGCTGCGCGAGCAGGCCTGCGCCATAGTTCGCGCCGCGGCCGTGCGGCGCGGGCAACTGGTCGCGAATGCCGGTGGGCTCATGCTGCTTGTTCCACGACGCCGTGCGGAACATCACGTCCCACCACGGAAACAGCACGCCGAAGTTGCAGCCGTAGCGCGTGCCCTCGTGCCCGTAGCCGATCGCATGATGGCGGCGATGAAACGCCGGGCTCACCACGATGCGCTCGAGCAGCCAGCCAAAGTCGAGCCGCGCGTTCACGTGCTGCACGCTCTGCATGAAGTTGCTCACGGCCACGAGCACGACGAACTGCGCGGGCGGCACGCCGATAACGAGCGAGATGCCCGCAAAGAACGCGGCCTGAACGATGTCGTCGAGGAAGTGATTGCGGTCGTCGCACCACAGCGACATTTGCTGCTGGCTGTGATGCACGGCGTGCAGTTCCCACCACACGCCGAAGCGATGCTGCCAGCGGTGATACCAGTAGCCCGCGAAGTCGAGCGCGACGAGATAGATCAGGAACGACACGAGCGGCTTGTCGGTCACGCCGGGCCAGAGGCTGTCCACCTCGATATTCGGGATGTTGTGGATCGCCATCAGGCTCTGCCAGTGGTTGAACAATGGCGTGAGCAGAAAGAAGAATGCGATGTTCAGAATGCCGAGTTTCGCGATCCACGTGTACCAGACGTCGGCGCGCAGCGCCCGGCGATCGCCCCAGTCCTCCGCGGGCCGCAGCGCCTCGAGCGGACGCAGCAGCACATACGAGGCGCAGATCTGCAGCACGCCGACGATCACCCAGTAGAGCGCGTCATAGGTGTCCTCGTCGTAGCCCATCAGGCCGACCTTGTAGAAGATCGGCTGCACCACGTCCACGTAGACGAGCGTCTGCAGCCACGAAACGAGGTTGTCGGCCTGCGAAATCAGCGTATCGAGCATCGAGACTCCCTCATCAGTCCGGATTCGGCGCGTACACCGGCGCACTGTTCGCGAAGTAGATGCCGTGCGGCGAGCGGCCCACCGCGATCGTGTCGATCAGCTTGCGCGTGTTCAGGTCGATGATGCCCACGTGCTTCGCGAAACGGAACGTCACCCAAAGGTAACGCTTGTCGGCCGAAAGTTCCATGTCGTCGGGGCCGGGGCGCAGACCCGTGATGTCGGCGACTTTCGTGAGCGTCGTGTAGTCGAGAATGCTGATCGTGCTCTCCACGCGATTCGACACGGCGATATGTTTGCCATCGTCCAGATTGCGGAAGTTATGCGCGCCGCGGCCAGTCTGGATCTTTTTCACGACCGTGCGGTTGTGCCAGTCCACCACGGCCACGTCGTCCTCGCCCGTCATGCCCACGAGCAGATATTTGTCGCCCGGGGTCATCCAAAGGCCCGCGGGCGTGTTGCCCACCTGCAGCTTCCAGAGCACCGTTTGCGTCGGCAGGTCGATGGCGGCCACTTCGCCCGTGTCCTGCAGCGTGACGAACGCCGTTTTGTTGTCGGAGGCGAACGTGATGTGGCTCGGCGTCTTGCCGAGCGGAATGCGCTTTGCGATCGTGAGGTTCTGGCCGTCGTAGCGGTAGACGTCCACGCGGTCGAGCCGCAGACCGGCGGTCACGAACCATTTGCGGTCGGGCGAGAAGCCGAGCTGGTACGGATCTTCGATGCCTTCCAGGCGGCGCTGTATCTGCCCCGTATGCGGGTCGAGGAACAGCAGGTCGTTCGACACCGAATCGGCGACGATGAGCGACTTGCCATCGGGCGTGATCATCAGGTGATGCGGTTCCTTGCCCGTGGGCTCGGTGCCGACCACGGTGCGGCTCGCCTCGTCGATGAGCGAGAGCTTCGCCTCGCCCGAGTCGAGCACGATGACCTTGTCGTCGGCGTGGGCGAGTGCGCCCCATGCGAGGCCGCTCATCAGCAGCGCGGTCGCGAGCGGTTTCTTCATACGGACCGGTGTACACGAAAAGATCGGGAATTCAGGCATTTCGTAAGGGAAGGAGAGCAGCGAAGGCGCGCCGCGCCGGTTTGTGCTGAGATAACGCCAGGGCAGGCGCGCGGATTGCCTGCTTAACGCGTGAGGGCCCGATTCCGATGACGCATTTTCAATGTATTCGCACATGCTCGATGCGTGCCGCAAGGCGATGGGCTGCGCCTTCGGACCCCGGCATGCGCGAGAAGTTGCATGGATCATCGCGCCCGCGATGACGAGGCGCGGCGCGCCCCCGACGGCCTCACGCGCAACACGGCCGCCGCGGCGCGCGAAGCGCTCGAAGGACGCCGCCGCGGCGTCGCCCTTCTGTTGCCGCTTGCGGGTCCGGCCGTCGTCATCTCGGTGGCCTATATCGACCCCGGCAATATCGCGACCAACATCCAGGCCGGCGCGCGCTACGGTTACGCGCTGCTATGGGTCGTGCTGCTCGCCAACGTCATCGCCATGGTATTTCAGGGGCTTTCCGCGAAGCTCGGCATCGCCACGGGGCGCAATCTCGCCGAACTGTGCCGCGACAGCCTGCCCGCGCCGCTCGTGTGGCTCATGTGGGGCGTGAGCGAGATCGCGGCCATGGCCACCGATCTCGCCGAATTCCTCGGCGGCGCGATCGGCCTTGCGCTGCTCCTTCATCTGCCGCTGCTCGCGGGCATGGCGGTGACGGCCGTCGTGACCTACGCACTGCTGTTTCTCCAGCGCGCGGGCTTCCGGCCGCTCGAGCTGCTGATCGGCGCGCTCGTCGGCGTGATCGGCATTTGCTATGTTCTGGAGCTTTTCATTACGCCGATCGCGTGGCAAAGCCTTCTGCGCCACCTCGCCACGCCACGCTTGCCCGATGCGCAAGCCGTGACGATCGCGGTGGGCATCATCGGCGCCACCGTCATGCCGCATGCGCTCTTTCTGCACTCGGGGCTCACCCAGGCGCGTGTGCTTGCGCGCAACGATGCCGAACGCAAGCGCCTCGTGAAGTTTTCCAACGTCGAGGTCGTGGTGGCGCTTTCGGTGGCCGGGCTCATCAACATGGCGATGGTGGTGATGGCCTCCGGCGCGTTCCACCAGGGCTACGCGGACGTCGCCGAAATCGGGACCGCCTACCGCACGCTCGCGCCGCTGCTGGGCGCGGCGGCCGCCAGCATCTTTCTCGTTTCGCTGATCGCCTCGGGCATTTCGAGTTCGGTGGTCGGCACGCTCGCGGGGCAGATGATCATGCAAGGCTTCGTGAACTTTCGCATTCCGCTGTGGCTGCGCCGTGCGGTGACGATGGTGCCCAGTTTCATCGTAGTGGGGCTGGGCGTGAACGCCACCAACGCGCTCGTCATGAGTCAGGTCGTACTGAGCCTCGCCCTGCCGTTCCCGATGGCCGCGCTCGTGTGGTTCACGTGCCGCCGCGGCGTGATGGGGCCCCATCGTAACGGCGCGCTCACGGCTGCGGCAGCCGTGGCGGGCGCGGCCGCGGTGCTCTCGCTCAACGTCGTGCTGGTGCTCGCGACCTTCGGGGTGGCGGTGCCGGGGCTCGGGTAAAGATCGGCTCCATGCCACGCGAGGCATGCATGAACGGCCGGTCGGTCTATCGACGCGGAAGCCTCGGACGACGCCTCGTTCGCGCCACGCGTGCAAACTCGCGCGAAACCATGCACCATTAGCGTTTTCGCCGCGCCCCGCTCTTGCGGCCGGTGCGGGTATTGCAACCGCGCGCCGGCGTTCGTGCCCAACCATGTCACGCGAGCGCGCGTCACCTCCGACCTGCCATGACGAATCAGCCTGCCCAAGCCTTGCCCGAACAGCCCGTCGACATGATCATTTTCGGCGGCGGAGGCGACCTGGCCGCGCGCAAACTGCTGCCCGCGCTCTACATGGCGCACCTGCACGGCAACCTGCCGCCGGAAACGCGCATCATCGCCGTGGGCCGCAAGAACTGGACGATCGACGACTATCGAAAGTTCATGGAAGAGCAGTCGCGCCCGTTCATCGACGCGAAAGCGTTCGACACGCAAGCGTGGGACCGCTATCTGAACCTGTTCCAGTACGTGATCATCGACGTGAACGATCCGGCCAGTTACGCGAACCTGAAGGCGGCGTCGCGCGAGCATGCGCTGCGTGTGTTCTACCTCTCGACCTCGCCGGAACTGTTCACGACGATTTGCGACAACCTCACGCTGGGCGGCCTGATCGACGGCAGTTCGCGCGTGGTGCTCGAAAAGCCGCTCGGCCACGATCTCGCCTCGGCGAAGGAGATCAACGAGTCGGTGGGCCGGCATTTCGCCGAATCGCAGATCTACCGGATCGACCACTATCTCGGCAAGGAAACGGTGCAGAACCTGATGGTGCTGCGCTTCGGCAACCCGATCTTCGGGCCGCTGTGGCAGGCGCCGTACATCCGCAGCGTGCAGATCACGGTGGCGGAAACGGTGGGCGTGGGCAGCCGCGCGGGCTTCTACGATCACACGGGTGCGCTGCGCGACATGGTGCAGAACCATCTGCTGCAACTGCTGTGCATCGTGGCGATGGAGCCGCCCGTCTCGCTCGACCCGGACGCCGTGCGCGACGAGAAGCTCAAGGTGCTGCGCTCGCTGCGCCCCATGTCGCTCGCCGATATCGCGCGCGACACCGTGCGCGGCCAGTACGCGGCGGGCGCCGTGGACGGCCAGCCGGTGAAGGCCTATCTGCAGGAAGACAACGTGCCGGCCGACAGCAAGGCGGAGACGTTCGTGGCGCTGCGCGCGCACATCAACAACTGGCGCTGGGCCAACGTGCCGTTCTTCCTGCGCACGGGCAAGCGCATGCAGAAGCGCCAGTCGGAAATCGTGATCGAATTCGCGGACCTGCCGTTCTCGATCTTCCCGAGTGGGCCGCGCAATTACGGCAACCGTCTCGTGATCCAGCTTCAGCCGGAAGAGTCGATCCAGCTGCAGATGCTCGCGAAGGAACCGGGCAGCGGCATGAACATGCTGCCCGTGAGCCTGAATCTCGACTTGCAGCAGGCCATTCCCGAGCGCCGCGCGGAAGCCTACGAGCGCTTGCTGATCGACGTGATCCGCGGCCGTCTCACGCACTTCATGCGCCGCGACGAACTGGAAGCCGCATGGACGTGGGTCGAGCCGATTCTCAACGGCTGGAAGGAACTGAACGACCGCCCGCGCACTTACACGGCGGGCACGTTCGGGCCGGCGGCATCGTCGGCGCTGCTCGCGCGCGAAAACATGTCGTGGGCCGAAGAGATGTAATGTGAACGACTGCGAGCGCCGCGCCTCATGCGGGCGCTCGCAGCATGGTTTTACTGGTCGCCCGAATCCGGTCGAAACAGGTCGAAGCCGGCAAACACGATCACGCCGCTGAGCGCCATCAACGGCACCGAATGGCGCCCAAGAAAAAGGACCACGGCCGCAAGCCAGGTTGAAATACAGAAAGCGCCGATGCGCCGCATGATGCCAACTCCCTACTCTTTAATGCCCTTCTGAAGCGTTGCCGCGCGATTCAAGCCTGACATCACCTCAACGTCGCGCGCGCCGTGCGCAGGCGCGACACCGTATCCGCGAACGCCTCGCCGCCGAGCGTGCGCTTCAGGCGGCTCGCGGCGTTGAGCGCCTCGCGAATCGCCATGGCCTGTGCCGTTGGCACGATCGCCACTTCGCGACCATCGCACACGTCTGCCCAATGATAATTCAAGCGCACAGCAGCAAAAATAGAACGATCGGACGAATCCCCGTCGCATCGGCTATGATTCGAAGACCGCCGCAATCGTCTGGCCGCCGTACATGACACTCACGGAGACATCGATGCAAATGCGCTGTTACTGCATTATCCATCACGGCAAGCCGCTCGAGCGGGTCGAGCGCGACGTGCCCGAGCCCAGGGGCACCGAGGTGTTGCTGCGCGTGAAGGCAGCGGGCCTGTGCCATTCCGATCTGCACATCTGGGAGGGCTATTACGATCTGGGCGGCGGCAAGAAGCTCTCGCTCGCCGACCGCGGCATCAAGCTGCCGCTCACGCCGAGCCACGAAATCTGCGGCGAGGTCGCGGCGCTCGGCCCCGACGCGCAAGGCGCGCCGGAAGCGCTGGCGGCGGGCACGTCGGCAGTCGTGCATCCGTGGATCGGCTGCGGCGAATGCGCGGCCTGCCGGCGCGGCGAAGAGAACATCTGCGCGAAACCGCAGTCGCTCGGCGTGCTGCGCGACGGCGGCTTTGCGGATTTCGTGATCGTGCCGCATCCGCGCTATCTCGTGGACCTCGCCGGCCTCGACCCCGTGAAGGCCGCGCCGCTCGCCTGCGCGGGCGTGACGACGTATTCGGCCGTGAAGAAGTTCGGCGCGCGCATCCACGAAGGTCCCGTGGTCGTGATCGGCGCGGGCGGCCTCGGCATGATGGCGCTCGAAGTGCTCAAGGCGATGGGCGCACAAGGCGCGATTGTCGTGGACGTGGACCCCGTCAAGCGCGAAGCCGCGCTTGCGGCGGGCGCGCTCGCGGCCATCGACGCGCGCGCGGACGACGCCGTGCAGCAGATCATCGCGGCAACGGGCGGCGGGGCACGCGCGGTGCTCGACCTCGTGGGCGCAACGCCCACCGTCAAGCTCGCGCTCGACGCCTGCGCGCGCGGCGGCCACGTGGTGATCGTCGGGCTGATGGGCGGCGACCTCACGCTCTCGCTGCCCATCATCCCGATGCGGCCGCTGAAGATCGAGGGCAGCTATGTGGGTACGCTGCCCGAGCTGCGCGAACTCGTGACGCTGATGCGCGAAGGCAAGATGCATCCCTCGCCCGTCTCCACGCGGCCGCTCGCGGAAATCAACGAGGCCTTCGAAGCGCTCGTGCAAGGCAAGGTGGTCGGGCGGCAGGTGCTGGTGCCCTGATGCGTTTCGTCGGGCGCGGCCTTGTTTGGCCGCGCGCGACGGCAAATCGTTCGGAATTCGAATCAATTGGGGAGATCGGCTCACGGCGACGATCCCCGATTCGATACACGCAGGCGCCCGGAACGCCCTCTTACGGTCTCCCCCGGCGCTCGCCCCATCGGAAAGCCATCTGCAAGCTTTTCCGGGCGGGAAGCGCTGATCGTCCGAATAAGCGCACCGGATGCGCTCAATTCGCGCCGTTGCCCGAGCACGAGCTGTCGTAATCTCGACACTGCCTCAGTGTCCGTGTCGCCCACGCGCCGCGCCCCGACTCTTACGATTGTCACCGTGACCATTTCAACGCCCCTCGCGCCCGCCCCCGACGACCTCCTGCGCGAAGCCAATGCGCACTGCGAAGCACACCGCTTCGCCGACGCGCTCGCCTTGCTCGAACCGCATGTGGGCGGCCAACCCGGGGCGACGGACGAAGCCGCGCTCGCGCCGGCGCTCAATCTCGCGGCCTTGAGCGCGATGGGCACGGGCGACGCGGCGCGCGCCCAGGCGTTGTGGCAGCGCTGCCTCGCGGCAAAGCCCGACTTCGCGCAGGCATACAGCGGTCTCGCTGCACTCTTTGCGGCGCTCGGCGTCCTCGGCGAGGCCCAGGCGCTCTATGAACGGCTGCTGAGCCTCACGCCCGCCGACGCCGACGCCCGCAGCAACCTGGGGGTCGTCCTGCAGCGCCAGGCACGCCACGCCGAGGCGGAAGCGGCCTTTCGCGCCGTCCTCGCGCACCACCCGGCCCACGCCGACGCCCACTACAACCTCGGCCTCCTGCTGCAGGGACAAGGCCGCCACGCAGAAGCCGAAAACGCATTTCGCGCCGCCATCGCTGCGAATGCGCGCCACGCAAAGGCATACAACGCGCTGGGCACAGTGCTGCGGGACAAGGCGCGCGGCGACGAGGCCGCCGAGGCCTATCGCCAGGCCCTGCTGATCCATCCGCAGTACCCGGAGGCGCTCAACAATCTCGCCACGCTGCTCAAGGCGTCCGGCAAGCTCGCCGAAGCCGAACTCGCGGTGCGCCTCGCACTGCAGATCCGCCCCGGTTTCGTCGATGCACTGAACAACCTCGGTTGCGTGCTCACCGACCTCAAGCGCGTGCCCGAGGCGGAAGCGGCTTTTCGCCAGACGCTCGCACTCGCGCCGAAGCACGCCGAAGCGCAGTACAACCTCGGCGTGGCGCTACATACGCTCGAGCGGCTGCCCGAGGCCGAGGCGGCGTATCGCGAGACGCTGCGCCGGCTGCCGGGCCGCGTCGAGGCGTATAACAATCTCGCCTGCGTGCTGATGGCGCTCGGGCGCCGTGCCGAAGCGCTCGAGGTGCTGCACGAAGCCATCGCCGTGCGGCCCGATTTCGCCGAGGCGCACTTCAATATCGCGAGCCTGCACAAGGAATTCGGCCGGCTCGACGAAGCGGAGGCCGGCTACCGCCGCGCGCTCGACGCGAACCCGGAATACGGCGACGCGAAATTCCGTCTCGCCACGCTGCTCATCAGCATGGGCCGCTTCGAAGAAGGCTTCGCGCGCTATGAGTGCCGCTATACCATGCCCGGCTTCGTGCATCACGCGACGCAGCGTCTGCTGCAATGTCCCGCCTGGCAAGGCGAGCCGCTCGCCGGCAAAACGCTGCTGCTGTGGCAGGAAGACGGCCTCGGCGACATGCTGCAATTCGGGCGCTACGCGCGCGTGCTCAAGGCGCAGGGCGCGGCGCACGTCGCGTTCGCCTGCCAGCCGCCCTTGCAGCGGCTCTTTCGCGGCGTGCAAGGCATCGACGCCGTGCTCGACCATGAAGCCGGCGCGGCGGCAGCCGGCCAGTTCGACTACTGGATAAGCCCGATCAGCGTGCCCCACCGTCTGGGCACGACGGTCGAGACGATCCCCGCGCCGCTCGTCCATACGCCCGAGCCCGCGCTCGTCGAGCACTGGGGCGCGCGCCTCGCCACGCTCGCGCCGGGCCCGCGCATCGGCATCGTCTGGAAGGGCAACCCGAAGCATTTCAACGACGCCCACCGCTCGCTGCCCTCGCTTGCCGCACTCGCTCCGCTATGGAACCTGCCGGGCGTGCAGTTCGTGAGCCTGCAGAAAGGTCAGGGAGAAGACGAGGCGCAGCATCCGCCCGCGAGCCTGCCGCTGCTGCACCTCGGCACCGAAGTGCGCGATTTCGTCGATACCGCGGCGATCATCGCGCAGCTCGATCTCGTGGTTTGCGTGGATACCTCCACGGCGCATCTGGCGGCGTCGCTCGGCAAGCCGTGCTGGGTGCTGCTGCCGCAGTACGACCTCGACTGGCGCTGGATGCACGAGCGCGAAGATTCGCCGTGGTATCCGGGCACGATGCGCCTGTTCCGCCAGCGCACGAACGAAGCGTGGAGCGCCGTCGTGGAGCGCGTGCGCGCGGCGTGCGCGCAGCGCTTCGGCATTTGAAATTGCGGGAGTGAGAGAAGCGCCCGTGCGCCTCAATCCCAGATGTTGCGGAACGCCACGGCGACGATCACCGGCACGCACATCACGAGCGGAATGGCGAAGTATGGAATCTCCAGATCGACGACCCACTTGTAGACGATCCAGCCGATACCCAGCGCGAGCGTGAGCACGCCCACGAGCGCCGTGAGGGTGTTCAACAGCCACTTGGGCGGCGGCTTGCGCGCGGGTTTATGCTCGGGTGACGGGTTCATGGCGGCAATGGCGGAAAACGAAGACGTCTCGATCCGGACTTCGGATGTTGCGTATTTTACCCCGCTGCACGCCTTCAGCCTAAGCGCGGCGCAGCCGCGCCTTTACCTCCCGGGTAATCGATTCCCCGCCCGGCGCGCCCTATTCTCGCAAGCGTCGTCCCCTTTCACGCTCACGAGACCCGCCATGACCGCTTATGCCATTGCCCATCTGCGCGACGTCGAACCTTGCCCCGCCATCGTCGAATATCTGGAGAAGATCGACGCCACGCTCGCCCCTTACGGCGGCCGCTTCATCATTCACGGCGGACGCGTGGAACGGCTCGAGGGCAAGTTTTCCGGCGACCTCATCGTGATCGAATTCGCGAGCCGCGAGATCGCGCGCGCGTGGTATCGGTCAAGCGCCTATCAGGCGATCCTGCCGCTGCGGGCGGAGCACTCGCGCGGCGAAGTGTTCCTGATCGATCAAGTCGAGATGCCGCATCGCGCGACCGACGTGCTGCGTCCCGCTCACGAAAACGGCACCGCAAAGTGAAAGCCTTTCGTTAGCCGCCAGCCCGCGGCGAATGATTTTCGCGCACCACGTTTGCAAAGAAAATTCATCGCTCGCAAACGTTTTCTCGCATTTCACAATTCTTTCTTCATCGACGGCGAAACTGTGCGCGCCCCATCCTCACAGAACGGATGCGCACATGAGAATACGCCTTCACAACCGCGTGCCGACGACCCTGTCGACCGCGGCGATCGTTGTACTCGCAACCATCATGCTCGATGCATGCGGCCCCGGCTACGGCTCGTCGGCGGCTTCGTCGACGCCGGATACAGCGGAAAGCCAGAGCGCCGCGACGCCATCGCTATCTCCATCGCCATTGGCGAACAGCGCGCGCATCACGCCGCTGCCGACGCCCGGCACGAACACGTCGGCCAACGCCTCGACAGACACCTCGACGAACCCGGGCGCCATCCCCGCTTACGGCGCGAACGCGGCAACCGCCGCGAACACCGCGGGCGACCCCGTGCAAGGCGCACAGGCCAGCCTCGCCGCCGACAGCGACCAGGTCACGCCCGTCTTGAGCTACGCGCCTGGCGACAGCACGCAGACCCAGGCCAGCAACGGCAACGATTCCAGCAGTCCCGCAACATCCAGCCATTGAAGCATTGCACCTGCGTGCCCAGGCGCCACTGCGTCGGGGCACGACACTCCAACCCCAAGCAGAAAGGTGAGCAACAATGACGTCAAACAGCCGTCGCCGTTTCCTGCAGACCGTCGCGCAATCGGGCGCCGCCGCAGCAGCAATGACCGTTCTTCCCGAGTCGATCCGCAATGCGCTGGCCATTCCGGCCAATTCGCGCACGGGCACGATCCGCGATGTCGAGCACATCGTCGTGTTCATGCAGGAGAACCGTTCGTTCGACCACTACCTGGGCCATATGCGCGGCGTGCGCGGCTATAACGACCGCCTGCCCATTGCGCTGCCGGGCGGCCTGCCGGTGTGGTATCAGCCGTCGAAGGAAGACGCCACGAAGCCCGTGCTGCCGTTCCACCTCGACACGTTCAAGACGAGCGCGCAATGCGTGGGCGACCTCGACCACTCGTGGTACGCGACGCACTACGCGATCAACAATGGTCTGTACAACCAGTGGCCGCAGTACAAGACCGACATGACGATGGGCTATTACCTGCGCGCGGACATTCCGTTCCACTACGCGCTGGCCGACGCCTTCACGGTGTGCGACAACTACTTCTGCTCGCTGCCTGGCCCGACGCACCCGAACCGCTCGTATCTCATGACCGGCATGGTCGATCCGACCGGCACGATGGGCGGCCCGCTGCTCGACAACAACGACTTCGTGGACGGCGACGTGCCGCCCACGTATCAGCTGCTTTCGTGGACGACCTACCCCGAGCGCCTGCAGGCGGCGGGCATCTCCTGGCAGATCTACCAGCAGGGCACGAACGGCAACGACCCGCTGAACGGCAACTACGGCACGAACATCCTGCAGAACTTCGCGAACTTCATCAACGCGCAGCCGGGATCGGCGCTCTACCAGCGCGCGCAAACCGCACGGACCATCGCCGACCTGAAAAACGACGTACTCCAGAACAATTTGCCGCAGGTCTCGTGGCTTTTGCCGCCGGCGGCGTTCTCGGAGCACCCGAAGTACACGCCGGCCTATGGCGCCGAATACACCTCGCAGATCATCGAAGCGCTGACTTCGAACCCCGACGTGTGGAGCAAGACCGTGCTCTTGATCATGTATGACGAGAACGACGGCTTCTTCGACCATATCGTGCCGCCGCAGCCGCCCACGACGCCGACGCAGGGCAAGTCGACGGTGAGCGTGGACGGCGAGATCCACAACGTGGTCAACCCGCTGCGCGGCGGCAAGTACACCGCCGACGGCCTGCCCTATGGCCTCGGACCGCGCGTGCCGATGACGGTCGTCTCGCCGTGGACCAAGGGCGGCTTCGTCTGCTCGCAGGTGTTCGACCACACTTCGGTGATCCGCTTCATCGAGGCGCGTTTCGGCGTGCAGGAGCCCAACATCACGGCGTGGCGCCGCGCCGTGTGCGGCGACCTCACGACGTGCTTCGACTTCCGCACGCCCGACGCCACGATGCCCACGCTGCCCGACACGAGCAACTACATGGCGCTCGCCGACAACCAGTGCTCGGCCAACTCGGCGCCCACGGTGCCGGCCACGCCGCTGCCGATCGACGCTCAGGAGCCGGGCGTGCGCTACGCGCGCGCGCTGCCCTACGAGCTTCATGTGAACGCGAAGGCCGAAGCGCGGAACAACACGCTTTCGATCACGTTCGCGAACAAGGGCCGCCAGGGCGCGCACTTCTACGTGTACGGCACGAACCGCAGCGACGGCCCGTGGCGCTATACGGTCGAAGCGGGCAAGGCGCTCGACGACACGTGGGACCTGAGCGTGACGAACGGCGTCTACGCGTTCGAGGTGCATGGCCCGAACGGCTTCGTGCGCCGCTTTGCGGGCACCGCCGCGCAATCGGGTCCGGGCAAGTCCGGCCGCGCGCCGGCGCCCGCCGTGACGGCGCACTACGACGTGGCCAACGGCAACCTCTTCCTCAGGTTCTCGAACGCGGGCAGCAGCGTCGCGCACCTGAACGTGACCGACAACGCCTATGGCGCGCACGAGCGCAACGTGGTCGTGCCGGCCGGCGCGCAAATCGACGAAGTCTGGGTCCTCGCTTCGAGCCATCACTGGTACGACCTCACGGTCACGAGCCGCGACGACGCGGCGTTCGCCTGGCGTTTCGCCGGACACATCGAGAACGGCCGGCCGAGCATCAGCGATCCCGCAGCCGTTGCGCCGGTCACGAAGCTGGGCTGAGTCCGACGCAGGACACGGTCTTACGATTGCTTTTCCGTTTCCTTGTTTGCGGCGCCTTCGGGCGCCGCTTTTTTTTGCCTGTCCGTCCGGGCCTTGCGGGTGGCCGACCCGCCCGAAACACATAAAAGTGCGGCAAGCGCGAGGAATTGCGCGTCAAGACACAGCGATTTCACGAACTTACGGGTGGTTTCATCTTTTTGTTGTAGATGCGAATCATTTGCATTACTATTTCTCACGCTTTCAAGGCGGTTACGCAGCAAGACCGCCTTTTCGCCGCATTTGCCGCGCTCAATTCATCAGAAGAACATGCACAATTCTGCCGCCGCCCGCCGCTCTCGCCTCGACACCCATCGCTTACGTTCATGCGCCGCGCCTGCTCGCCGTGCGCAACTCAGTGCCGCGCTTCTGGTAAGTGCCGGCGTCACGCTCAGCACGCTGTGCGCATCCAGCTGGGCGCAAGAGCAAGACAGTGCCCAGGCCGAAGCGCAGGACAGCACCCAAACCGGCAGCACCCAGGCGCTGCCGACCGTCAAGGTCAGCGCCGCGCGCGACAGCCAGGCGGCCTCGCCCGATCGCGTGAGCGCGGGCGCGCTCGGCAACCGCAGGCAGGTGGACACACCGTTCTCGACCAACGTGGTGACGACGGAGGAAGGCAAGGATCGTCTCGCTTCCACGGCCAACGACCTCTTCAGGTACGACCCGGCCGTGACCGATGTCGGCAACAACATGACCGGGGAAAACTCGGCGTTGAGCATTCGCGGCCTGGCGGTCGACATGCTCAACGGCGTGAAGGTGGACGGCCAGAACTTCCCCTCGTGGGACACCGAGCTTGCGCTCGAACCGTTCGAACAGGTCGAGATGCTCAAGGGGCTTTCGGGCTTCATGTACGGTTTCGGCAACCCGGGCGGCATCGTCAATTACGTGCTCAAGCGCCCGACCGACGACCCGTACCGCAGCTTCTCGATCGGCTATCAGTCGGCGGGCGTGCTCAGCCAGAAGATCGACCTGGGCGGCCGCTTCGGTCCGGATAAACAGTTCGGCTATCGCCTGAATCTCGTGAACGAAGACGGCAACACCGCCGAAGCGAATGGTCACGTGCGCCGCCAGGTGGCGTCGCTTGCGCTCGACTATCGCATCGCGCCGGACCTCACATGGACGCTCGACGCCTTCTACCAGAAGCGCAAGACCACCGGCACGCTGTTCGGCCTCTACTTCGGCCCCGACGAGAACGGCAATCCACTCGGCATTCCCGACGCGAGCAAGGTCACGCGCCAGCTCACGCAGCCGCAAAACTGGTACGAAACGGAGATCGCCTCGTTCGGCACCGGGCTCGACTATCGCTTCTCGGAAAACTGGCACGCGACGATCAAATACCGCTTCGCCAAGGAAAATCGCTACAACTCGGACAGCCTGCTCTCCGTGTTCAACACGCAAGGCGATTACACCAACACGCTTTATGCCGCGTTGACGCGCTACTTCTATCAGAACGTCGACGCCAACGTGCAGGGCAAGTTCAATACGGGCCCGTTCAAGCACGATGTGGTGGCGGGCGCGAGCTATCAGAGCCAGCAAAACGAATACGACAACAGCGAAGGCTGGAACAGCGGCTATTTTCTCGGCATCGGCAACCTCTACGGCAGCACGCTGCTCACGAACGACGCGGTGCACATCGGCGAAAACCTGTACCGCCACGAGATCACCACGCAAACGGCGCTCTACGCGAGCGACACCGTGCAATTGACTTCACGCCTGTCCGCGCTGCTCGGTCTGCGCTATACGCAGTTCCGCGACACCACCTACAACCCCGATCAGTCGCAGGCGGCGAGCTATCGCGCGAACCCGGTCACGCCGACCGCCGCGCTCATGTTCAGGATCGATCCGGATTCGACGCTCTACGCGAGCTATGTCGAAAGCCTGCAGCAAGGCGGCGCGGCGAGCAACACGAACGTCAACTATCCGCAGACCTACGGCCCGCTCAGGAGCAGGCAGTACGAAGTGGGCTTCAAGGCCGACCATCGCAACTGGGGCGCGAACCTCGCGCTGTTCCGCGTCGATCAGGGCTACGAGTATACGAATACGGCCAACGTCTTCGTGCAGAGCGGCACGAAGCGCTACGACGGCGTGGACGCGAGCGGCTGGCTGCAACTCGCCAGCGACTGGCGCGTGCTGGGCGGCGTGATGTGGCTGGACGCGAAGGCCGTGGACGTGGACGACCCGGGCGTGGAAGGCAAGCGCGTGTACGCCACGCCGCGCTTCACACTCACGGGCCGCGTGGAATACAACCCGTCGTACCTGCGTGCGCTCACGGTCGCATTCGGCGGCAAGTATGTCGGCAATATGGCCGTCGATGCGGCGAACACGCAGTTCGTCTCCGCCTATACGACGTGGGACCTGAGCGCGAAATACGAAACCCAGGTGGCCGGCAAGGACGTCACGCTGCGCGCGGGCGTGAACAACCTGTTCAATCGCCGCTACTGGACTGCGGCGTGGGGCTATTACGTGATGCCGTCCGCCACGCGCACCTTCGTTGCCAACGCAACGCTCGAATTTTGACAGGCTGACGCGCTGCTTCTCATAGTGTGGGTTAAAAAGGGCCAATGTCTCCGGACGCTGGCCCTTTCCTTTTGCACGCCCTGCAGCCTCGGCGAACCGGTGGCACAATGGGCGCTCCGCATTTTCCGGCGCCCGCCTGCGCGCATTGCCGTGCGCGCGGCGGGAGCCTGTCGTTGAACCGTTGACAAGGATCGTCCCATCATGAGTTCCAGCGTGAAGCCCTATCCCGACACCCAGATCTACATCGACGGCGCATGGCGCGCCGGCGCGAAGACGATTGCTGTGATCGACCCCGCGACCGAAGCGGAAATCGGCCGCCTGAGCCTCGCCGGCGAACAGGACCTTTCGGATGCGGCCAGCGCCGCCGAGCGCGCCTTCCGCGAATGGCGCAAGGTCTCGCCGCTCGAGCGCAGCAAGCTCATGCGCCGCGCCGCGCAACTGCTGCGCGAGCGCGCAGACGACATCGCCGCGATCATGACGCGCGAGCAGGGCAAGCCGTTCGGCGAAGCGAAGCTCGAAACGCTCGCGGGCGGCGACACGATCGACTGGTTCGCGGAAGAAGGCCGCCGCACCTATGGCCGCGTGATTCCCTCGCGTTCGGACGCCGTTCGCCAGATCGTCACGCGCGAGCCGGTGGGCCCGGTCGCCGCGTTCACGCCCTGGAACTTCCCGCTCAACCAGGCCGTGCGCAAGGTGTCGGCCGCGCTCGCCTCGGGCTGTACCGTCGTGCTCAAGGGACCGGAAGAAACGCCGGCCAGCTGCGCCGAACTCGTGAAGGTGTTCGTCGACGCGGGTCTGCCCGCCGGCGTGCTGAACCTCGTATTCGGCGTGCCGGCGGAAGTCTCGTCGTACCTGATCGCGCATCCGGCCATCCGCAAGATCTCGTTCACGGGCTCGACGCCGGTAGGCAAGCTGCTCGCCTCGAAGGCCGGCGAGCACATGAAGCGCGCCACGATGGAACTGGGCGGCCACGCCCCCGCCATCGTGTTCGCCGACGCCGACGTGCCGCGCGCCGCGAAGCTGCTCGCGAGCGCGAAGTTCCGCAATGCGGGCCAGGTCTGCATCTCGCCCACGCGCTTCATGGTGGAAGACGCCGCCTACGACGAGTTCGTCGAGCACTTCGTCGCGACGACGCGCGCGATCAAGGTGGGCAACGGTCTCGAAGACGGCGTGCAGATGGGCCCGCTCGCGAACGACCGCCGCCTCGCTGCAATGGAACGCCTCGTGGCCGACGCGCGCGAACAGGGCGCCAAGGTGCTCACGGGCGGCGAGCGCGTGGGCCGCGAAGGCTACTTCTTCGCGCCGACCGTGCTCACCGACGTGCCGCGTTCCGCGCGCATCATGAACGAAGAGCCGTTCGGCCCGATCGCGCCGATCTCGCGTTTCTCGACCTACCAGGACGCAATCGTCGAAGCGAACCGTCTGCCGTACGGGCTTGCCGCGTATGCCTACACGCGTTCGAGCGCGACTTCGGCCGCGCTCTCGGACGACGTGGAAACCGGCATGCTGTCGATCAACCATCACGGCCTCGCCCTGCCGGAAACGCCGTTCGGCGGCGTGAAGGATTCGGGTTACGGCTCGGAAGGCGGCAGCGAAGCGATGGAAGCCTATCTCGTCACGAAGTTCGTGACCGAGCACCGTTGATCGCTTTACGCTAAAAACGCGCGCGCTTCTGCGGCTTACGGTTCGGGAAGCGCGCGCGGATATTGCGGCAAGCCGTCCGCGAGCTGCACCCAGGCCAGCTTTTGCGAGGTCCAGGTGTGATTGTCGGGCGGCGCGTCATCGGGACGATCGAGCGTGCCCGTCGCTACGTCGATCTCGCCCGCGAAGGCCGCGTGCCGGTAGGTGAGCGGCGTGCCGCAATCGGCGCAGAACGCGCGCTCGACACCCGGACTCGACGCTCGCGTTTTCGTTGCGCCCGCAACGAGCCGGAACGCACCCCACGGCACGCTGATCCAGCCGACGAACGGCGCGCCCGATGCACGCCGGCAATCCACGCAATGGCACACCGTGCTGCCAACCGGCGCAGCCGAAATCTGGTAGCGGACCTTGCCGCATAAACAGCCGCCAGTCAGCATCGCTCCCTCCTTCGCACATCGAGCTTGTTTGAGGCTTTCAGCGCTGAAAACGCGCGCGCCCTGGCATCGTGGCACGATTTCGCTTCGAACCGGGAATAAAACGCCGTGACGCATTGTTGACGCCAGTAACGACCCTCGGGCCATCGACAGGATCCATCATGCACACACTCGCACATATTTCGCTTGCGTTGCAGCGCGCGCGCACGGGAGCGCGCCCGTGAAGCGCGCCTCGATCTGCGTGCCATGCCGGCTCGCAGCCATTGCGGCCGTGGTGGGTTGCGCTGGCGCGGCATTTGCATGGACGGCCGGCTGGCTTACGCCGCACCGCCTCACCGCGCCGCATATCGTCAATACGTTCGAGTCGAACTACGGCATTCATGCGGGCTATCGGCGCAATCACGCCAAGGGGCTCTGCGTGGAAGGCTGGTTCGAAAGCAACGGCAATGGCGCGCAGGTCTCGCGGGCGGCGGTGTTCGCACCGGGCCGCACGCCCGTGATCGGACGCTTTGCGATTCCCGGCAGCAATCCTGCCGCGCCGGACGCGAGCACGCCCGTACGCAGCATGGCACTGCTCTTCCAGCTCCAGGACGGCGAGCAATGGCGTACCGGCATGAATTCCGTCCCGATCTTCGTCGTTCGCACGCCGAAGCAGTTCTATAGCCAACTGGTCGCCTCGAAACCGGACCCGGCGACGGGCAAGCCCGACCCCGCGAAGCTCGACGCCTTCTTCAAGGCAAACCCGGAAACGCTGCCGTTCCGCCAGTGGCTGAAGGCGCACCCGCCCTCCTCCAGTTTCGCGAATACGGCGTTCTACAGCGTCAACGCCTTCATCGCGACCGATGCCGCCGGCAACCAGCATGCCGTGCGCTGGCAGACCGTGCCCGAAGTGGCTTATGCGCCGCAAACGCCGGCAGAAATAGCCGACCCGAACTTCCTCGCCGACGACTTCTTCACGCGTTTCGCCGGGGGACCGCTACGCTGGCATCTGGTGCTCACGGTCGCCGCACCCGGCGACCCCACGAACGACGCCACGCAGTCATGGCCCGCCGACCGCCAGCAGATCGACGCCGGCACGCTGGTCTTGCAGCGCGCCGAGCCGCAAGCCAACGGCATGTGCCGCGACGTGAACTACGATCCGACCATCCTGCCCGACGGCCTGAAGCCTTCCGACGATCCCTTGCTCGCCGCCCGGTCGGCAGCGTATGCCGTTTCGTTCAACCGACGCACGCGCGAGGAAGCCAACCCCTCGCCAACGCATGGAGGCACGCAGCCATGAAGCAACCGGGCCAACACTTCAGCGCGCTGCAGCGCGTTCTGCACTGGTCGATGGCAGTCCTGATCGTTACGATGCTGTTCGTCGGCGTGGGGATGGTCGCAACCGTTTCGAGGCTGCATGACACGCTGCTCGCGTTCCACCGGCCGCTCGGCATCGCGCTGCTCGCGCTCGTGCTGCTGCGCGTAGCCGTGCGGCTCGCGCGCGGCGCGCCGCCCTTGCCGGCCGATCTGCCCATCTGGCAGCGACTTGGCGCGCACGCCTCGCATCTCGTGCTCTATGCGTTGATGATCGCGATGCCGCTGATCGGCTGGTCGATGCTGTCCGCGGGCGGCTATCCGATCGTGATGTTCGGCGGCGTGCACCTGCCGCCCATCGCGCCGCACGACGTCACGCTATACGCATGGCTGCGCGCCGCGCATACGTGGCTGGCCATGGCGCTCTACGCGACGGTCCTGCTGCATCTGGGCGCCGCGCTCTTTCACGCGCTCATTCGCCGCGACGGCGTGCTCGCCAGCATGGCGCGCGGCGAGGCACGCGGTTGACGCGAGGTTGCCGGGCGTTCCTGCGCGTGCAAGGCGCGCGGCAACCTCGCCTGCGCATCAAACGTGCGCGTCGCGCCCGGCCACCGGCGGCACGGGCGGTTCCATGAGCTCCTGAAGCAGTGCATCGCGCGCGCTGCGGCGGCGCACCCACAGCGCCGTGAGCATCGGCACGAGGATCGCGGTCACGAGGCAGGCAGTGGCGACCATCGCCGTCGCCGCCGGCACGAGCGGCTTGAAACGCGGAATCATCTCGCCGATGATGGCCGGATTCGCCACCGCCGCGCCCGCCGTGGACGAAGCCGCGAGCCCCGCCGCGCCGTTGCCGCCCGCAATCAGGCGATCGGCAAGAATCAGCGGAATGCCGGTCACGACGATCACGCCAAGCCCGAGCATCACGCCCGGGATCCCGCTCGTGACGATCACGTTGAGATCGATGCCGTTGCCGAGTGCAAAGCCAAAGAACGGAATCAGCGGATGCACGCAACGGCCGAACAGTTCGCGCAGATCGCTATCGAGATTGCCCAGGGCAAAGCCGATCAGAAACGGCAGCACGGCGCCCACGAAAAGCCGCGGCTCGAAGATGGCCACGCCGGTCGCGCCGAGGATGATCATGCTGACGAGCGGCCCTGACTCGACCGACATCAGCACGAACGCGCCCGCCTCTTCTTTCGTGCCGTATTGCTGCATCACGGCCGCGTAGAGACCGCCGTTGGTCATGTCCATCGAGGTCGTGATGGCGAGCACCGAGAGCCCCGCGAAGAGCCCCGTTTTCACACCGTCGACGGGAATGAAGCGCGCGGCGACCAGCGTGGCGACCCACGCCACGATCATCTTCGTGACGAGCAGCGTGCCGGACTTGCGCAGCACGGTGCCGGTCGCGCGCAGGTCGATCGTCGCGCCCATGCAGAAGAACCATACCGCGAGAATCGGGACGGTGCCGGTGATCAATCCATTGGTGAACGAACCAAAGTACTTGCCCGCGCCTGGCGCAAAAGTATGAGCACAGGCGCCGAGCAGCAGCGGCACCAGCATCAGGCCGCCTGGTATGCGGTCTATGGCCTTCTTGAGCTTCATGCCTCCTCCGTGGACTTTGCATCCGGTGGCCGGATCGGCACGTTCGCGCGTCCGGCTTTTTTCTCGCAATGCTCCCTTTCCGGAAACAGGATAGCAGCGTAAAAGGAACGCCGTTCCGATTTTTATACCGAAAAATGTCCACGTTTACCCGCTAATGGCTCAATATCTGGGCAGACCGGTTGCCAAACGTACTATGGCGTTGCAACATTTCCGGACCGATGTTCCGAAAACATGAATCTGCACTATAGTCCACGAGAGACGGTGCGCCGCCCATCCGACGGAGACATGGCATGGAAGTCAGACAAAGCCTCAACAGCGAATACGCGAAGACGCTCGACACAGCGGGACTGCGCCGCGAATTCCTCATCGAACGCGTGTTCGAACCCGACGCGCTGACGCTCACCTACAGCCACGTGGACCGCATCATCGTGGGCGGCGCGTTCCCCGCCACGCGCGCGGCCGAGGTGAGCGCCGCGCTCGGCAAGTCGATCGGCGTGAGCTATCTGCTGGAGCGGCGCGAACTGGGCGCGATCAATATCGGCGGCGACGGCTGGGTAGACGTGGAAGGCGTGCGCTACGCGGTGCGCAACGAGGAAGCGATCTATATCGGCAAGGGCGCGCAGGCCGTCGCGTTCGGCAGCGACGATCCGGCACGGCCCGCGAAGTTCTACCTCAACTGCGCGCCCGCGCATACGGCGTATCCCACACGCACCGTTTCGTTATCCGAAGCGTTGCCGCAAACACTCGGCGAAGCAGCCACGAGCAACCGGCGCACGATCTACAAGTTCCTCGTGCCGGAAGTGCTGCCCACCTGCCAGCTTTCGATGGGCATGACCAGACTCGAACCCGGCAGCCTCTGGAACACCATGCCATGCCACACGCACGAACGGCGCATGGAGGTGTACTTCTATTTCAACGTGACCGACGACGCAGCCGTCTTCCACATGATGGGCGAACCGCACGAAACGCGGCACATCCTCGTGCACAATGAACAGGCCGTTATTTCGCCGAGCTGGTCGATCCATTCGGGCGTCGGCACGCGCGCCTATACGTTCATCTGGGGCATGGTCGGGGAGAACCAGGTATTCGGCGACATGGACCATCTCGCCGTGCGCAATCTGCGCTGAAGCACGCCCAGGCATGGACCTGCATCAATCTACGACAGGAGGCCCGCACATTCATGGCATCCAGCACGTTCAATCCGTTCGATCTCAGCGGCAAGGTCGCTATCGTCACCGGCAGCAACACGGGGCTGGGCGCGGGCATGGTGCTCGCGCTCGCGCAGGCGGGTTGCGACATCGTCGGCGTTTGCCGCGCCGGGCCCGGCGACACGCCTGCGCGGGTCGAGGCCCTCGGGCGCCGTTTCGTCGACGTGCGTGCCGATCTCGGTTCGATCGCGCCGGTGGAGGACATCGTGCGCGCCGCCGTCGAAGCCTGCGGACGGATCGACATCCTCGTGAACAACGCCGGTATGATTCGCCGCGAAGACGCCCTCGCCTTCGGCGAGGACGACTGGGACGCCGTCATGGACGTCAACCTCAAGAGCGTGTTCTTCCTCGCCCAGGCGGCAGCGCGCCGGTTCGTTGCGCAGGGCGGCGGCGGCAAGATCATCAATATCGCGTCGATGCTGTCGTTCCAGGGCGGCATCCGCGTGGCCTCCTATACGGCATCGAAGAGCGGCGTGCTGGGCCTCACACGCCTGCTCGCCAACGAATGGGCCGCGCACGGCATCAACGTCAACGCGATCGCGCCCGGTTATATGGCGACCGCGAACACGGCCGCATTGCGCGAGGACGGCCGGCGCAACGACGAGATCCTCGCCCGCATTCCCGCCGCGCGCTGGGGCGAACCGGACGATCTCGCGGGGCCCGTGGTGTTTCTCGCCTCGGCGGCAGCGGATTACGTGCACGGCCATACGCTCGCCGTGGACGGCGGCTGGCTTGCGCGCTAGCCCACGCGGCGCGCACGGGAAGCGGTATGCTCCCGTCAGGGATACACATGGACCAGCAACAATGGCAGCAGACGCAGAAAAATCGGTAAAGCGGGGCAAGGGGCAGCGCAGCGCACAGGAGCACGCAATGAACGACATGGACGGCGGCACGGAGAAGGGCGAATCGGTCTCGTCGATCGGCCGCGTGTTTGCGATCCTCGGCGCGCTGGGCGAGAACGGGCCGGTCGGCATCAGCGAGCTTTCGCAGCGCCTTGCGCTTTCCAAAACCACCGTGCACCGTGTGCTGCAAACGCTGAAGGCGCTAGGCTACGTCGCTCAGGAAGTCGAAACCGACCGGTATCGTCTGACGATCCGGCTGTTCGAACTCGGCGCGAAAGCGCTCGAAAGCGTCGACCTCGTGCGCGAGGCTGACATCGAGATGCGGCGCATCGCGCAAGCCACGCGTGAAGCGGTTCATCTCGGCGCATTCGACGAAGACGCGATCATCTACATCCACAAGATCGACTGCGATTACGGCCTGCGCATGCAGTCGCGCATCGGACGGCGCAATCCGCTGCACAGCACCGCAATCGGCAAGGTGCTGCTCGCGTTCATGCCGCCCGCCGACGCGCAGGACACGCTCTCGCATGTGGACTTCAGGAAGTCGACGCAGAAAACGCTCACTTGCGCCGACGCGGTGCTGAACATTCTTCCGCGCGTGCGCGCGCAAGGCTACGGCGAAGACAACGAAGAGCAGGAAGAGGGTTTGCAATGCCTCGCGGTACCGGTGTTCGACCGGTTCGGGCATGTGATCGCCGGCCTCTCGATCTCGTTTCCGACCATGCGCTGCGGCGCGGACACGAAAGCGCACTACGTCGCCCTGCTCAAGCGCGCGGGCGCGGCGATCTCGGCGCGGCTCGGCTATCGCGAGCCGAGCGCGCACGAGCATGCGCCTGCCGAGCCCGGTTAGCCCGGCGTGGGGACGGTCGTGGCCGTGGCCGTTGCGGTGGTCTGCCAGCCGAGACCGAGGCTTTTCTGCAGCGACACGAAGTCCTTGAGCAAATCGGCCTGGCCCGACACCACGTTCTGCTGCGCGGCGAATTCCGTGCGCTGCGTGTCGAGTAGATCGACGAGGCTCGACGCCCCCGCACGGTAGCGCTGGCGCATGAGCGTCGCGGAACGCTCGGCGGAAACCTGCACCTTCTGCAAGGTCAACAGATGCTCGCGCTGATAGCCATAGCGCGAGAGCGACGCGTTCGCGTCCTGCAGCGCCGCGAGCACGGCTTTTTCGTAATGCGCTTCGGCTTCGTCGCGCGACGCTTGCGCGCCGTGCACCGCGCCCAGCGTGCGCCCGAAGTCGAACACGTTCCACTGCAGATACGGCGCCCCTACCCAGCTGAAATTGCTCTTGCGGAACAAGTGCCCCGGCACCGCGGCCGAAAAGCCGAGATCGCCGAACAGCGTGAGTTTGGGCAGAAAGTCCGCCACGTGCTCGCCGATCTGCGCGTTGCTCGAGGCGAGGCGCCGCTCCGCTGCGCGAATATCGGGGCGCTGCGCGAGCATCGTGGCGGGATCGCTCACGGGCACGCTTGCGGGCAGCTTGGGCAACGGCTGCGCCGTTGCCAGTTCCGCGTCCAGCGCGCCGGGCGCCTTGCCGGTGAGCACCGCCAGTTGGTCCAGCGATATTTCCACTTGTGCCGCGAGCGGCGTAATCGTGGAGCGCGTGTTCTCCACCTGGGTGGTGAGCCGCTCCACGTCCACCTCGGCCGCCGTGCCGCCCGCGCGGCGCTGCTCGGTGAGCGTGAGCATCTCCTGCTGCAGTTGCGCCGTGCGCTGCGCGATGGCGAGCCGCTGCTGCTCGTCGCGCAGGTCGATGTAGGCCTGTGCGACTTCGGCCGCGAGCGATACCTGGGTGTCCGCAAGATCGGCGTTCACGGCATCGGCCTCGTCGCTCGCCGCTTCCACCGCGCGGCGCGTGCCGCCGAACAGGTCGATTTCCCACGAGGCGTCGAAGCCCGCCGTGTAGAACGTGACCGGGCCGCCGCCGGAAGCGCCGCCCTGACCCGAGCTGCTGCCCGACGACGTCAAAGCGCTCAGGTCCGGCTGGCGCAAGCGGATCGCCGCCGCGCTCGCGCCGACCTTCGGCAGTTCGGCAGCGCGTTGCTGCTGCAGTTGCGCGCGCGAGGCGCGCAAACGCGCCTGCGCCGCGCGCACATCGGGATTGTGCGCGAGCGCCGCTTCGATCAGCGTGTTCAGTTGCGGGTCGTTCAGCGCAAGCCACCATTGGCTCGGTGCACGCGCGGGCTCCACGCCTTGCGCGGGCGTGCGCAGGAACGCCGCGGCGTTCGCCGCTTCGGGCGCGACGGCCGGTGCGCCGCGATAGTCGGGGCCCACGGTGCAGGCGGCCAGCGCGCAGGCGGCAGCGAGCGCGCTCAGCGCGGCGCAGGAGGTTCGGGGGTAACGGGTTGCCGTCATGAGTCAGTGATAATCTTCAGTGCCCGCCAGACGGCGCTTGCGCGCCGGGCTGCGGCTTCTTGAGCAGGAGCGCGAGCGGCACGCACGCCGCCAGTGCGATGCCGAGCACCCAGAATGTTTCGGAGTACGTGATGACCATCGATTGCTGCGCGATTTGCGCCGCAATCTGGCCGAGCGCCTGCAGTTGCGAGTGCGCCATGTCGCCCGTCTGCGTGAACCAGCTGGCCGCGCTCGCGGCCACACGCTCCTGGCCGACGATCGCATTGGCGCTCAGCGATTCGCGCAGCACGGCAGTATGGAACGCCTCGCGCCGGTCGATGAGCGTGCCGATGATCGCAAGGCCCACCGAGCCGCCCAGATTGCGCGCCATGTTGTAGAGCCCGGCCGCGTCGCCTGAATCTTCGCGCGACACTGCCGCCATCGACGCCTGGTTCAGCGGCATCATCGCGAGCATTTGCGCCACGCCGCGCACGAGCTGCGACCAGACGAAATCGTGACCGACGCTCTGCGCGGTGAGCGAAATGTCGAGCATGCAGCTCAGCGTGAACAGCAGCAGCCCGGACACCACCAGAATGCGGAAATCCACCTTGGCCAGCAGGCGCGGCAGAATCGGCATCACGAGGAACGCGGGCAGACCCGAAAGCAGCATGATCGCGCCGGACTGCTGCGCGTTGTAGCCGGCGACGAGGCTCAGAAACTGCGGCAGCAGATACGAAATGCCATAAAGCCCGGCGCCCACCGCGAACACGATAATGATGACGCTCGCATAGCGCGGATTGCGCATGAGCGACAGACGCAGAATCGGCTTTTTCGCGGTGAACTGCGAAAGCGCGATGAGCGCCATGCCCGCGAGCGAGACCCACGTGAGCGTGACGATGAAGCTCGACTCGAACCAGCGTTCGCGCTGGCCCTCTTCGAGGACGACCGTCAGCGAACTCAGGCCCACTGCCAGCCCGGCAATGCCGAGCCAGTCCGCCTTGAGAAAAGCTTCCCAGTGCGGCCGGTCGGCTTCGAGCCCGACGAGAAGCAGCGTGATGAGCGCAAGACACACGGGCAGATTGATGAAAAAGCACCAGCTCCAGCTGATGTTCTCCGCGAGCCAGCCGCCCACCACGGGCCCGAGCAGCGGGCCGAGCAGCACAATCAGGCCGAACACCGTCATGCCCACAGGCAGCTGCGAAAGCGGCAGGCGCGTGCGGATGATGGTCTGGCCGGTCGGGATCATCGCGCCGCCCGTGAAGCCCTGACCGATGCGCCCGGCGATCATCATGCCGAGCGTGGTCGACCAGCCGCACATCATCGAAAAGGCGATGAAGAGCGCCGAGTTCGCGAGCAGGAAATTTCGCAGCCCGAACACCCTCGTGAGCCACGCGGCGAGCGGAATCATCACGATCTCGGACATCAGGTAGCCCGTGGAGATCCACGTGCCCTCGGTGCCCGTCGCGCCAATCTGCCCCTGGATCTGCGGCAGCGCGGAGTTCGTGATGGAAATGTCGAGCGTGGCCATCAATGCGCCGAGCGCGCCCGCCGCGACGGCGATCCAGTCGGCCACGCTCGCGCGCTCGCCATGCGGATGCGGCACCGCTGCGCGAGCCGTATTAGCCACGGTGGTTCTCTTGATCGATACGGCGGTCGTCCTCACGCGCGGAGCGCGTGTCGACATCGACGGTCACCGACATGCCCGGCAGCAGCACGCTGCGCGTTTGCGGCCCGGTTTCGAGGCGGATGCGTACCGGCACGCGCTGCACGATCTTCGTGAAGTTGCCGGTGGCGTTCTCCGGCGGCAAGAGCGCGAACTGCGCGCCCGTGCCCGGCGAGAAGCTGTCCACCACGCCGTGCAGCGTGTGGCCGGGCAGCGCGTCGACGTGCAGTTCCACAGGCTGGCCTGCGCGCATGCGGCCGATCTGCGTTTCCTTGAAGTTCGCCGTGAGATAGGTGTGCTGCACCGGCACGACGGTCAGCATGCGCGTGCCCGGCTGCACGTACTGGCCCACGCGCACGCTGCGGTCGCCCACCCGGCCCGCCAGCGCGCTTTTCACCACGGTGTTGTCGAGGTCGAGTTGCGACTGCGCGGCGTTCGCACGTGCCGCTTCGAGCTGCGCGCGCGCCTGCGAGAGCTGCGCGTTCAGTGCCGAGATTTGCGAGCGTGCAGAGGTGACGGCGGCTGCGTCGGCGGCGAGCGTGGCCTGCGCCTTGTCGCGTTCGCTCCTGAGTTCGGCAAGCCGTTCGGTGGTTTCCGCCCCCGTGGCGGCAAGCGGCGCGTAGCGCGCCACCTCGTCGTTCGCGTGGCGCAGGCTCACCTGGGCGACTTCCTGCTGCGCCTGTGCCTGGGCCACGTTCGCGCGCTGCGCGTCGATCTGCGCCTGCGCATGCTCGATGTCCGCCGTGCGCGCATCGACGTTGGCCCGCGCCTGGTCGAGCGCCACCTGATACTGGCGCGCGTCGAGCTTCACGAGCGGATCGCCCGCCTTTACCGCCTGGTTGTCGGCCACGTAGACGTCCGTCACGTAGCCGCTCACCTTCGGGGCGATCGTCACGCTGTCGGCCTGCAGATAGGCGTCGTCAGTGGATTCGATAAAGCGCCCGACGACCCACCAGTGGCCCAGCCACACCGCCGCGCCGACGAGCGCCGCGAGGCCCAGCAGGATCAGAAGGGTTCGTTTCGCGCCGCTGCGCGCGGGTGCAGCGGCGGCGTCCGGCACGTCGCGCGCGGGCGCGCCTGCAGTCGTAGACATGGCGTTGTTTCTCAATTTATTCCAGTCGGAAGAATTATTCCATCTGGAAAAACTGTGTCAAGTGTTATATTTCGCAGGGATACGAAAGGAAATGCATGAGCGAAAGTAAGAAACTGCGACGTTCGCCCGAAGGAGGCTATGCGCGTGGCGACGAAACACGTCGCAAGATCATCGAGGCGGCCATCAGCCTGTTCGGGCAGCACGGCTTCGACGGCGCCTCCACGCGCGACATCGCCGCGCGCGCGGGCGTGAACGCACCGGCGCTGCAGTATTACTTCGAGAACAAGGAAGGCCTCTATCGCGCGTGCGCGGAGTCGATCGCCGACGAATCGTGGCAGTCGTTCGCGCCGGCCGTGCAGCGCGCACGCGCTGCGCTCGCACGCAACGCGGACACCGAAGCGCTGATCGACGCCTTCATCGACATCCAGTCGGCCGTGGCCGACCGTACCTTCGTCAAGCAGCACGGGCCGGACCAGCGTTTGTTCTTCGCGCGGGAACAGGGCGGCGGCGAACCGGAGATCGGCTCCGAAATCCTGCGTGAGCGCGTGCGCTTGCCGCTGAACACCATCAACGTGGAACTGCTCGAACGCATCACCGGCATGCCGGCCCACGATCCGCTCACCGTGGTGCGCATGTTCAGCCTGTATGGGCAGTTTCTGCTTTTCTTCATCGCACGACGCTCCACGCTCACGATGCTCGGCTGGGACGACATCGACAGATCGAAGGCCGATTTTCTGAAGCAGAGCATCGCGGAACAGACGCGCGTGCTGCTGCACCACTGGAATCGCGAGCGCGACAAGCACAAACAAAACGCTCAAGACAACTAAGCACTATTCAGGCGGCTGGCACGATCAAGCGACACCAGCAGGGAATCCTCGCGGCGCATCTGCGCACGTGTTAGTGTTCGAGATTCCCGCCCGTATGGAGCCGCCAGCATGTCTCCCCTCGCCGCCGTCGCCAGCATTCTCCTCGCTGTTCTACTCGGGGCCATGAGCCCTGGTCCGAGCTTCGTGCTCGTCGCGCGCAACGCAATCGGTCTGTCGCGCCGCGACGGCGTCGCCACCGCGCTAGGCATGGGCACGGGTGCGATCTGCTTCGCGGGTATCGCGCTCGCCGGGCTCTACACCCTGCTCGCCACCGTTGCCTGGCTGTATGCCGCGCTCAAGATCGCAGGCGGCGCCTATCTGCTCTACATCGCTTCGCGCATCTGGCGCGGCGCCGGCTCGCCGGTCACGATGAGCAGGACGGCCGTACCGGGCGAGCGCCCCGGCAAGTCATACTGGAGCGGCCTCACCACCCAGTTGAGCAACCCGAAAACGGCCATCGCCTACGGCGGCATCTTCGTCGCGCTGCTGCCGCATAACCCGCCGCTGTGGTGCTACTTCGCGCTGCCGCCGCTCGTTTTCGCGATCGAAACCGGCTGGTACACGGTCGTCGCGCTGTGCTTTTCGAGCCAGCGTCCGCGCGATCTCTATCTGCGCGCCAAGGGCGGAATCGACCGCATTGCGGCCGGCGCGATCGGGGCGCTGGGCCTGCGCCTCATTTTCGGCGCCGGGCATCGCGGGATCTGACGTCACCCCGCCGGACGCGGCCAGGAGGTCGCGTCGCGCCCGGCACACCGGAATTTTTTCACGAAGCGCTTGACAATCTATCTTCCAGTAGATAAATTGGAGCCCATGAACACGAAGTTGACCGTCCGGGAGCAGGTTCTCGATCACGCCATCACGCTCATGATGCTGCGCGGCTACAACGGCTTCAGCTACCGCGACCTGTCAGAGCTGGTGGGCGTGAAAACGTCGAGCATCCACTATTACTTCCCGTCGAAAGACGACCTGGTGCTCGAAGCGGTGAGCCAGTACAGCGGCGAAGTCATGGCGGGATTGCAATCGATCGACGCGGCGCTGCCGGCGCGCGAAAAGCTCGCTACGTACACGCGGCTCTTCGGCAAGACGCTGGGCGACGGCAACCAGATCTGTCTATGCGGCATGCTGGCGGCCGATATCGAGTCGCTACCGGAAACCGTGCGGCAGGCTGTGCAGGCGTTCTTCCGCGCCAACGAAAGCTGGTTGGCCGAGGTGCTGGCCCAAGGCGCGAAAGAAGGCACGCTGGTCGTGCGCGGCAAGCCGGAAAGCTCGGCCCGTACGTTGTTCGCGGCCTTACAGGGCAGCGTGCTGGCGAGCCGGCTGTTCCATACGAAGTCGCGCCTCGAAGATGTCGAAGCCATGTGGCGCGTGGCTCAGTAACGTATTCTTGCCCGGAAGACGGGGCGGTTAGCCGCCTCTTTTATTGGGCCGCGAATTCTATCTTCCGATAGATAGCTAGAAGGAGGAGCATCATGAACGTGTTTCGATGGCCGAAAATCTATCTGATGATAGATAGAATGCAAAAATTGACGGCCGGAAATTCGCAAGCGCTGCTCTTCTGCTGGACCCTGGTGCACAGGGTTGTCGCCTTGCACCACTAAATTGAGTGTCGTACTCCGCCGTACCTTCAACGAACCGTCTTTGCTCAAAGGAGCCTGTCATGTCGATCGAAAAAGTCCTCTACCGCGCCGAAGCCAACGTCACCGGCGGCCGCGATGGCCGTGCCGTCATCCCCGCCAGCCACCTGGACCTCAAGCTCACGACGCCGCGCGAACTCGGCGGCGCGGGCGGCGACGGCACGAACCCCGAGCAGCTTTTCGCCGCGGGCTACAGCGCATGCTTCATCGGCGCGATGAAATTCGTCTCGGCGCGCGACAAGATTGCGCTTCCCGCCGATGTCTCGATCACCGGCAATGTCGGCATCGGCCAGATTCCGAATGGCTTCGGCATTGAAGTCGAACTGAAGATTTCGTTGCCCGGCATGGATCGCGCGGCCGCCCAGGCGCTCGTCGACAAGGCACATATCGTGTGTCCGTACTCGAACGCCACGCGCGGCAACATCGACGTGACGCTCACCATCGTCTAAACCGCACGCAACACGCGGCACGCAGCACGCAACCACGAGTCGAGGGCCGCCCAAAGCGGCCCTCGGCCTTTTTGCCGCTCGTTCACGCAGCCTGAGCGTCGCGCGCGAGTCCCGCCATGAGGCCGCTTGCGCGCTGTACCTTGGCGAGCACTGCGCGATCGAGCACGGAGCGCCCTTCGGGCACCGCGAGCGTGAGGAACGAACGCGCACGCGTGATGCCGGTGTAGACGAGTTCGCGCGTGAGAATGGGGCTGTAGGTATCGGGCAGCACGAGCGCCGCGTGCGCGAACTCCGAGCCCTGCGATTTGTGGACGGTGAGCGCGAACACCGTCTCCACGCCCTGCAGCCGGCTCGGCGAGACCCACTTCACGCCGCCCGAGCCGTCGCCGGCCGGGAAGGCCACGCGCAGCACGCGCGGCTCGGCCGCCCCAACGGGCAGTTCCAGCGCGATGCCGATATCGCCGTTCATGAGCCCAAGCTCGTAGTCGTTGTGCATGACGAGCACGGGCCGGCCCGCGTACCACTCGCCGTGCGGGTCGATGAGCCCCTCTTCGTGCAGCAGGCGCGCCACGCGGCGGTTCAGGCCTTCGACGCCCCACGGGCCGCGCCGCAGCGCGCAAAGCAGCTGAAACGCGCCGTGCGCCTCGAGCACGCCGGCGGCCCAGCCGGACAGTGCCTCGGGCGTCGCGCCGGGCGCGGGCCGGGTCGTGCGCATCGTTTCGAGGTAGTGGCGATAGCCCCGGCGCTGCGCGTGCGCGGCACGGTGTTCGCCCACGCGGCCATCGACGATCAGCGAACGCAACGGGCCGTCATCGTCGGCAGGACACACGAGACGCGCGAGATCCTCGTAGCCCCGTGCCCAGATCTTCGCGACACCCACCGCATCGCCCATGTTCACGCGTTCGGCCAGCGCGCCGATGCCGCTTTCCGATGCGAAGCGATGGCTCTCGCGCAGCATCGCGATGGCCTGGTCGAGCGGCAGGCCGTGCACGTCGAGCATGGCCGCGTCGATGCGCTCGCCCGTGGCCGCTTCGAGCCATGCCCGCGACGTCTGCATGTAGTGCCCTTCGCGCGCGCGGTCGCACAATTCGCCCAGCACCGCCCCAGCCTCGACCGATGCGAGCTGGTCCTTGTCGCCAAGCAGGATGAGCCGCGCGGAGGGCGGCAGCGCGTCGAGCACGGCGGCCATCATTTCGAGGTCGACCATCGAGGCCTCGTCGATCACGAGCACGTCCACGGGCAGCGGATTCGCGGCGTCGTGCCTGAAGCGCCGGCTGCCGGGCCGCGTGCCGAGCACACGATGCAATGTGGTCACGACGGTCGGAATCGCATTGCGCAGCGCCACGGCGTCGACGTGTGCCTGCAGTGCATCGAACGGCAGCCGCTCCACCGCGCCCGCAATCGATTCGTTCAAACGCGCCGCGGCCTTGCCGGTGGGCGCGGCAAGCCGGATGCGCAAGGGCCGCGCCGCACGCGTCCCCTGCCCCGCGTGCCCGAGTGCGAGTGTCTGCAGGAGTGCCAACAGTCTCACGACCGTCGTCGTCTTGCCCGTGCCCGGCCCGCCCGTGACGATGCTGAACGCGCTGCGCGCGGCGAGCGCGCAGGCGAGCTTCTGCCAGTCGGCGGCGCGCGCAGCCTGAGCGGCTCGTGCCTCGCCGTTACGCGGCGGGAACAGCGCATCGAGCGCCGCGCGCGCGATATCGAGCGGCAGCGCGGCTTCGACTTGTGCGGCGCGCGTGAGCCGGCGCTCGATGCCCTCGCGCACGTCCTGCTCGTATTGCCAGTAGCGCCGCAAATAGAGCCGCGTGCCCGCGAGCACGAGCGGCGTGTTGCCTTGTGCGACGTCGGTGGCCGATGTCTCTTCGCTCACCAGATCGGGCACCGCGAGCGCCGCGCGCCATTGCGCGAGCGTGACGCCCGCGAGCACTTCGGCAGGAGGCTGCGCCGGCACCGCGGCCAGCACTTGCGGCCCGTCCGGCGGCAGGGACAGCGCGAACGCCGGGTCTTCCAGCGTGGCCTTCAAGTCCAGACACACGTGACCGCGCCCAAGCTGATGGCTCGCAAGCGCCGCCGCCAGCAGCAACAACGGCGGGCTGTGCGGCGCTTCGGTCCACAGAAAGCGCGCGAATGCGGCATCGAGCGTACGCAGCCAGCCGCGCTCGACCCAGTTGTCGAGCACGCCGAGCATCTGCACGGCCGTTTCGCGCGCGGCGCCTGGCCTCCGTTCCGGCACCGCGTCGGGCAAGTCCAGATTCTCGAACAAGTCGCCGGTGAGGCCGTCCTGCCCTTTCGTGCGGCGCCTCGTCATGCCACGTCCTCCAGCGCGTTGCGACGCGCGAAGAGCGCGTCGAGTCGTTCGATCAGTTCACGCGGCGGCCGCTCGCAATGCAGCCCCTGCCCCGGCGCACGGCCGCCGCGCAGGAAGAGATACACGGCCCCGCCCACGTGGCGGTCGTAGTCGTAGTCGGGCAAACGCGCCTTGAGCAGCCGGTGCAGCGCGAACAGATAAAGCACGTATTGCAGCTCATAACGCGAATGCAGGATCTGCGCGCGCATTTTCGCGCTCGTGTACGACGCATCGTCAGGGCCGAGCCAGTTCGACTTGTAGTCGGCCACGTAATAGCGGCCTTCGTGTTCGAACACGAGGTCCATGAAACCCTTGAGCATGCCGTTGAGCGTGGCGGCGTCGAGCGCGGGGCGCGCCTCGCCATCCAGCGTGAATTCGGTGACGAGCGCATCGATTGCGAGCGTATCGACGGCATGCGCCGTGACCCAGAATTCCAGTTCGGCCATATACGCGCCGGGTTCGAACTGCGCGAACGCCACGGGCGCGACGCTTTCGCCTTCGATGTCCGGCAGGCGCAGCGGCGTGCGCACCATCTCCAGCATCCAGGCCGTGAGCGTGTCGATCCAGTGCGACCAGCCGCGCACGCTGCAGCGCCGCGCGACCATGTCGCGCACGCGCGCTTCGTCCCGCGCGATTTCGGCGAAGCCTTCGTTGGCGGCCCATTCCATCAGTTCGTGCAGGAAGGTGCCCGCGTCCGCGCCGCGCTCGAAGCCGTGCATCGGCGCAAGCGCGGGTGCGACGAGCGTCTGGCCGGCGCTTGCGACTGCTTCGTCGTCCGCGGGCGGCACGCTCGCCTCGAGCAGTTCGAGGAACACGTCCTCGCTGCGCGTGTCGGGCGCGCCGCGCGCAGCGTCCGCTTCGACAGGAACACCCGAACCGATCGACGTTTCGAGCGTCTTGAGACTCGAATAGCTCGCGATCCACCAGCGTTCGCGCTCGCGCGGCACGAGCGTGCGCGCCTCGCCGCGCACGGCGCCGGTGTCGCGCAGCGCGAGCACGTCGCGGCTTGCTTCGGGAGCGGGCGCGACGGCGATGTCTGCGCATGGGCCGCGCAACGCACCGAGTAATGCTTCGGTTTCCTCAGCAGGCATGGCCACGCCGCCGCCCAGCAGATAACCCAACGCGCTCGCCTCGACGCCCTGCACCGGGCCATAGCCGACCCACGTCGCGTAACGCGCGCGCGTCAGTGCGACGTAGAGCTTGCGCAGATCTTCGCCGAGGCGCTCGCGATCGGCCTGACGCAGCACGCGCGCGTCGGCCTCGAGCGTCACGTGCAGTTCGCCATCATCGTCGTGCCACTCGAGGGGCACGTCGTCGGGCTTGACGGCGCGGTGCGCGCACGCGAACGGCAAGAACACGAGCGGATATTCGAGGCCCTTCGACTTGTGGATCGTGACCACCTGCACGAGTCCCGCATCGCTTTCCAGACGCAACTGGCGCGCGTCCCCTCCGCCGCCCGCGCTTTCGTCTTCGCGCTGCTCGTCGAGATAGCGGATCAGCGCGTGCTCACCGTCGAGCTGCGTGCTCGCCTGTTGCAGCAGTTCGGCGAGATGCAGCAAGTTGGTGAGCGCGCGCTCGCCATTGAGCCCCGCGCCGGCCGCTTCGCCAAGCAAGCGCTGCGGCACGTGAAAGTCGTTGAACAAGCGCCGCAACAGCGGCAGCACGCCCTTCCTGCGCCAGCATTCGCGGTACTCGCGGAACTGCAGCACGCGCGACTCCCACGCGACCTCGTCGTGGCCGAGCCGATCGAGTTCGGCCCATGCGAGCCCGAGCGTAGGCGTGGCGAGCGCCGTGCGCACGAGGCGGCCGTCGTCGGGCTCGGCGCAGGCCGCGAGCCAGAAGCGCAGTTCTTCGGCCTGCGGCGTCTGGTACACCGAGTCGCGGTCCGAGAGATAGACGCTGCGCACGCCGCGCGCGGCCAGCGCTTCGCGTATTGCCTGCGCCTCGCCGCGGTTGTTGACGAGCACCGCCATGTCGGCGGGCTGCAACGGCCGCATGCCACGTTCGCCCGAGAAGCCCGCGGCCTGCTGCTGGCCGAGGTTGAGCAGGCGCACCATTTCGGTCGCGCAGCTGCCGGCCATGCCCGCGAGATACGTGCCCTTGCTGAGCGGCTTGCCATCCGTGGGAGGCGGCATCCACCAGAGGTTGAGCGCGGGCAGCGCCGCACCGGCTGCTACCAGCTCCTCGGGCCGTCCATGCGCATCGGCAGCGACGAACGGCAATGCATTTTCGCATCTATCAGGGCTGCGAAACAAAAACGCGCCGCTGCCCTCGGGCCGCGATTCCGCCGCCTCGAAGCAACGGTTCACCGCCTCGACCATCGCGCGCGTCGAGCGGAAATTTTTCCTGAGCGTATAGAGCCGCCCTTCACAGGCACGGCGCGCACGCAGATAGGTGTAGATGTCCGCGCCGCGAAACGCGTAGATCGCCTGCTTCGGATCGCCGATCAAGACGATTGCCGTGCCGGTGTCATGGTCGGCGATACGATAGATCGCGTCGAAGATCTGGTACTGAACCGGATCGGTGTCCTGAAACTCGTCGATCAGGGCGACCGGGTATTGCTTGCGGATGACTTCTGCGAGACGCGGGCCGTTCTCGCGCAGCAGCGCCGCGCGCAGCCGCGTGAGCAGATCGTCGAAGCCCATTTGCGAGCGGCGCGCCTGCTCTTGCTCGAAGCGCTTTGCCACCCAGCGCGCCGCATGGCACAGCAGGTCCTGTTTCGCCTCGGGCCGCGCAGCCAGCGACTCGCGCAAGCTTTCCATCGCCACGAAGGCCGCATGCTGGGGCGGCTCGCCCTTCACCCAGATCTCGGCGAGGCCCGCGGGCGTGAGGCGCGTCCATACGGCCGCCTTGTCGTCGAAGCCCGGATGCGCGGATTCGGGATCGTTGGCCCAGTCGCGCAGCTTGCCGATCCATGTTTCGCTGTGCTTCGAATTGAGCTTTCTGGCGTCGAACTGCTTCGCTGCGCGCGCCGCGCCCAGCAACGCTTCGACTTCGTCGATCCAGACGCGCCACGGCGCCTTCAGCGTTTCGAGTTCGTCGCGCGCGCGCTTGCGGGCCTCTGCGAGCGCCGCGCCGGGCTCGCATGCAGCGGGCAAGCGATCGGCGTGCGCGAGCAGCCCGCGTAACGTATCGTGCAATTCGTCGGGACTCGCGAACCACGCCCTCACTTCGGCGGCGCTCGCCGCGTCGAGGGGCGCCATGAAGGTGCGCCAGTAGTCGCGCACGACTTCGGCGCGCAATTCCGTCTGGTCGGTTTCGAGCGTCTGCGAAAAGAGGCTGTCGCTGTCGAACGCGTGCTCGCTCAGCATGCGATTGCACCAGCCGTGGATCGTCGAAACCGCGGCCTCGTCCATCCATTCGGCCGCAAGTTGCAGGCGGCGCGCGCACGCGGGCCACTGCTGCGGCGCGTAGTCCTCGCGCAGATCGTGCAACAGGTCCTCTCCCGGCTCGCGCTCGGGCACGTCTTCAGGCTCGACGCGGAAGCAATCGGCGGCTTCGATGAGGCGCGCGCGAATGCGCTCGCGCAGCTCCTTCGTCGCCGCGTCGGTGAAGGTCACGACGAGAATTTCGGGCGGCGTGAGCGCGCGGCCCGCTGTGCGCGCCTCGTCATCGACATCCGCTTCGCCGCTTGCCGCGTTGAGCGCGCCGTGCCCCAGCACGAGGCGCACGTACAGCATGGCGATCGTGAAGGTCTTGCCCGTGCCTGCGCTCGCTTCGATCAGGCGGCTGCCGTAAAGCGGGAAGCGCAGGGGCTCCAGGACCTGTGCAGCCATGTTCCCGAGCGCATTCATGCCGCCTCCCCTGCCTCGTTCGAGGCCCGCTTCGCACGCGACGACGCGAGCGGCGCGCGGCTCACCGGCAGCAGCAGCGTCGTGGCGAGCGTCATGAAATCGTCGTGGGCAACGAGGGCTTCGAAATGGGGGAAAGCGCGGCGCAAATACGGATTCGTCTCGCATTCGCCGGGCGTGCGGCCATTGCCCTCGTAGGCCGCGCGTGCGGCTTCCCATGCTTCGGCAGGCACCATCGCGCGCGTGCCGTCGAAGGGATCGGGCAGCTTGCGCAGCCATGCGAACGCGGTCTTCACCGCGAGCGGCAAGGGCCGGCGCGCACCGTCGTCCCATGCGGCAAGCAGCGCGAGCAGATAGTCGCGCGCAACCTGCGCGTCGAGCGGCGCGAACTCCGCCACGCCCACCTTGCTGACGATCACCGTGGTCACCGGCCCGGCCGCGATCTGCGCGGCCACGTGCGCGACCCACCAGGGCACGAGGCGATCGCTGCGATAGCGGCTGTCCTTCACGAGCGTGCCCGGCTCCAGAATCACGCGGCCGAGTGCGCCGTCCGCTCCCGCACGCAAATCGTCGAGCCAGTCGTCGAGCGAAACGACGCGGCCTTCCAACGTCGCATCGAGACGAATTTCGTACTGGTGCTCGAGCGGCTCGGGCCAGCGCGCGAGCGCCTTGCGATATTCGGCAAACAGCTCGGGCATGGGCGCGAGCAGTTCTGCGCCGATCACCTCGCCAAAGCCGCCGGCCGCGAGGTCGCCGCTGCGATGCATACGTTCGAGGCGCGCCAGCGCGGCCGGTTCGAGATCGTCTTCGCCGCGCTCCATCGCGAGGCGCTGCGCGCGGATCAGCTCGCCCTGGAGTTGCCACGCCTGCAGCGCATCCACCTCGAAGGGCTCGTGATTTTCGCTCGCCGCGTCCTCGCTTTCGAAGGCCACGCGCAGACGCTGCCGGAAGAAGTTGCGAACCGGCTCGCGCAGGAATTCGCCGAGCTCGCGAATCGACAGCGGCTCGTCGCGTTCGGGCGGCGCAAGGACTTCGGCGTTCGCTTCAGCCGCAGGCCGCACCCGTGCGGGCTTGCTCCACTCGTGAGCATACGTGTAGAGCGCCGCCTCTTCCGGGCGCGGCGGAAAATAGTCCGGGCTGAACGGCTGCAGGCGATGCTCGATGGTCAACGCATCGAGCAGCGCGTCGCCATCGTTGTCTTCGCCGCCTTCGAGCCGCCAGCCGGCCTTTAGATGATCGCGCAACTGTCCGACGAGCACCGAAGGCGGACGCGGCGTGTTGTCGGTCACGCTGCGCCCGATCCACGACACATGCAGATGGTCGCGTGCCGAGAGCAGCGCTTCGAGGAACAGGTAGCGGTCGTCTTCGCGGCGCGAGCGGTCGCCGGGGCGATAGTCGCGCCGCATGAGGTCGAAGTCGAGCGGCGTGCGGCTGCGCGGATAGTCGCCGTCGTTCATGCCGAGCAGACACACGCGCCGGAACGGAATGGCCCGCATCGGCATGAGTGTGGCAAAGGTCACCGCGCCCGCGAAGAAGCGCTGCGAGAGGCCGCCGCCTTCGAGCGCCGCGAGCCAGTTCTCCGCGACGATGGCGAGCGGCAAGGTCTGCGTGAGCGCGGCTTCGTCGCAGGCCTCGCGCCACGTTTCGAGCGCGCCGTCGAGTCGGTCCAGCGTGTAGGCGTCTTCGTCCTGCGCCGCGAAAAAGGCCGCCTTCAACGCCCGCAGACGCTCGCACCACACGGGCACCGTCGCCGGCTCGCGCAGCGTGCGCCACGCGTGGTCGAGCGCATCCACGAGGCGCGTGAGCGGACCCAGCAACGCGGCGTCGAGCCCGCCGATTTCGCTGTACGGTTCGATGCCGCGCCATGCGCCCGCCCGTTCGCCCGCGGCGTAGCCCAGCAGCATGCGCCGCAAACCGAACGCCCAGCTGTTGGGTGCGCCCAGTTCGTCGGCCTGGGGGAGCCCGAGACTCGCACGCTGGTCCGCATGCAGGCCCCAGCGGATATTCGCGCCGTCGATCCAGTTGCGCAGCGTGGGCACGTCTTCGGCGCCGATGCCAAAGCGCGCGCGCACGGCCGGCACTTCGAGCAGGTCGAGCACGTCGCTCACGCTCACGCGCGAGTACGGCAGCGCAAGCAGCATTTCCAGCGCGCCGATGAGCGGGTCGAACGCGCGCTGCGCCCGGTCGGCCACGCTGAACGGAATGCTGCGCGGGTCGTTGCCGTCGAGCAGGCCGAACACCGCCTGGATATGCGGCGCGTAGACCTCGATGTCGGGCACCATCACGATCACGTCGCGCGGACGCAATGTGGGGTCCGCCGCAAACGCGGCGAGCAGTCGGTCGTGCAGGATCTCGACTTCGCGCTGCGCACTGTGCGCGATGTGAAAGCGAATGGATTCGTCTTCCTGCGCATTGACCGGTTCCCAATGCTCGCGCGTCTCGCCGAGCGGCCGCAGATCGCGAATGTCGTCCTGCAACTGCGAGAGCAGCGTGAGCGCATCCTCGCCGTCGAACAGATCGATACGCTGGCCGATGCGCGTGAAATGCGGCGTGTACGTCTCGCGCGCTTCGTCGCTATCGTATTCGTCGAGCAGGCCGATGAAGTCGCGCCCCTGCTTGCCCCAGGCCGCGAGCAACGGCTGGGAATGCAGATGCAGCTGCGCCTCGTCGAGCTGGTCCGGCGCGCCCGCGCGGCGGCGCTGGCGCGCGTGGCGTGCGCGCAGCAGGTCCTGGTCGGCGACGATGTCGGCCCAGTAGTGCATGCAGGGGTTATGCACGCACATCAGCACCTGGCTCCAGCGCGCGAGCGCCGCGAGGACTTCCACCGACTGGCGCGCGAGGCTCGAAATGCCGAATACCACGAGCCGGCGCGGCAAGCCCTTCGGCCGTGCGTCGCCCTCCTGCCACGACTGCGCGCGCGCCATGAACGCTTCGTGCACGGCGGCGCGCCCGGTGTCGCGCAGGCCGATGCCGTCTGGCGCCTGCGCGCTCACGTCCACGAGCAGCGCGCGCCAGAGCGCCGCCTGCCAGCGCGCCTCCTCGGGCAACGGCATGCGCGCATTGCGCGCATCGATCAGCACGTCTTCGTTCGCGGCCCACGCGGCGAGCCAGTCGGCGCGATAGACCTGGTACTGGTCGAGCAAATCCGCCACGCGCTGCGCGAGCTGGAAGCACTTGCGCTGGTCTTCGTCGTTGGCCATGAAGCGCTTGAGCGGCTGATAGCCCGGCTCGTCGAGCAGCGCCGGCAGCATGCGCATGAGACGCCAGACGAGGCGCGACTTGTCGAACGGCGAGACCGCGGGCACCGCTTCGTTGCCGAGCACGGCGCGATACACCTGCCACAGGAAACGCGACGGCAGCGACATTTCGAACGCCGCCGCGATCCCGCAGCCGCCCTCCTCGGGATCGGCGGCAAACGCGAGCTTGAGCCACTGCGCGATACCGTTGCTCTGCACGAGGAACATTTCCTTTTCGAGCGGCGCGATCGGGTTCTGGCGGATCCAGCTCACGATCAGGTCGCGCATGCGCTCGGGCTGATTGCCGTGAACGAGCATCAGCCCGGTGGGCAGGTCGCGCGCGCTCAAACGAGGCTCCGGCGCGCCTGACAGACGTTACGCGCGGGTTGGGCAGATGGGGCGAGGAAGCGGAGAAAAGGAATTGCGGCCATGTCGCCTGTTCGTGTTTGGTGCCGGTACTTGCCGATACTTGCCGATACGAATGGCGCAGGCGGCAGTGCGCCCACGCGATGCGACAGTTTACGACAATCGGGACCGCGGTGAGCACCGCTTTCGCGCGCAGGCCGCCGTGTTGGCACCGGCAGGCCCTAGCCCAAACGCTTGCCCGTAGCCGGATCGAAGAAATGCAGGCGCGCCGGCGGCAAGTGCACCGCCAGCCGCTCGCCGGGCGTGGGCCGCGTTTCGTGCGGCAGGCGCACCACCACATCCGCGCTGCCCCAGCGGCCGTGCGCGAGGTTGTCCGCGCCGAGCAGCTCGCACGTCTCGACTTCGAGCGTCACCGGCTCGTTGGCGCCGCGCGCGTGCATATGCTCGGGCCGCACGCCCAGCACGCACTCGGCGCCCTTCGGCAACCAGGCCGGCGCATCGCCAAGGGGCAGATGCGGCCCGTTGTCCGCGATTTCGAAGCGCACGCCGTCGTCGCTCACGCGCCCGCGCAGCAGGTTCATGGCCGGCGAGCCAATGAAGCTCGCCACGAACATCGAAGCGGGCCGGTCGTACACCTCGCCAGGCGTGCCGATCTGCTCCGTACGTCCGCCATTGAGCACCATCACGCGCTGCGCGAGCGTCATCGCCTCGATCTGGTCGTGCGTGACGTACAGGCTCGTCGTACGCAGACGCGCATGCAGACGCTGGATTTCAAGGCGCATCTGCACGCGCAGCTTCGCGTCGAGATTCGAGAGCGGTTCGTCGAACAGGAACACCGAAGGCTCGCGCACGATCGCGCGGCCCATCGCCACGCGCTGACGCTGGCCGCCCGAAAGCTCGCGCGGCTTGCGCTCCAGCAGCTTGCCCAGTTCCAGGATTTCGGCGGCCGCCGCGACGCGCGCCTCGATCGTCGTGCGGTCGAGGCCCTGCAGCTTGAGGCTGTAGCCCATGTTGCGCGCGACCGTCATGTGCGGATAAAGCGCGTAGTTCTGGAACACCATGGCGATGTCGCGATCCTTGGGCTCCACGCGATTGACCACTTTCCCGCCGATGGCGATCTCGCCCGCCGTGATGGTCTCCAGCCCCGCGACCATGCGCAGCAGCGTGGACTTCCCGCAGCCCGACGGGCCGACGAGCACCAGGAATTCGCCGTCCGCCACCTGCACGTCGATGCCGTGCAACACCTGTTGCGCCCCGTCGTACGACTTCGTGACGCCCCGTATGCTCAATGCCGCCATGCCTTCCCCCGAATTGCATCCATGCTTATTTCTCCACGTCCACGAGGCCGCGCACGAACCAGCGCTGCATGGCCAGCACCACCACGAGCGGCGGCAGCATGGCGATCATCGTCGCGCACATCACGAGATGCCATTGCGTGGCCGCGTCGCCGCTCGAAATCATGCTCTTGATACCCACCACGGCGGTCGTCATCGAAGCCGTGCTCGACATGAGAATCGGCCACAGATACTGGTTCCAGCCGTAAATGAAGGTGATGACGAACAGCGACGCGATGTTCGTTTTCGATAACGGCAGCACCACGTCCCAGAAGAAACGCAGCGGCCCCGCGCCGTCGATGCGCGCGGCCTCGATCAACTCGTTGGGCAGCGTGAGGAAGAACTGGCGGAACAGAAACGTGGCCGTGGCCGAGGCGATGAGCGGCAGCGTGAGGCCCGCGTAAGTGTTCGTGAGATGCAGCGTGGCCGCGACTTGCACCGTCGGGAAAATGCGCACTTCCACGGGCAGCATGAGCGTCACGAAGATGAGCCAGAAGGCGAGGCGCCGGAACGGAAAGCGGAAAAACACGATCGCATAGGCCGAGATGATCGAAATGGCGATCTTGCCGACCGAAATCGCGAGCGCCGTGATGACGCTGTTCATGAGCATCGCGCCGAACGGGCTCGCCGCGCTGCCCGTGCCCACGTTCCACACGGTCGCCATGTTCGCGAACAGATGGGTGCCCGGCACGAGCGAGAGCGGCACCGAGAAGACTTCTTTCTCGTTCATCGTGGCGGCGCAGAACGCCACGTAGACGGGGAAAGCCACCACCGCCACCCCGAGCAGCAGCATGACGTGGCAGAACAGGTTGAAGTATTTGCGGTTCTCTACCATAGGTAAGCAGCCCCTAGTACTGCACCCGGCGTTCGATGAAGCGGAACTGGAAGATCGTGAGTGCGGTGACGATCAGCATCAGCACGACCGACTGCGCGCCCGAGCTGCCGATGTCGAGCCCCCGAAAGCCCTCGTCGAAAATCTTGTAGACGAGCGTGCGCGTGGCCTGGCCAGGCCCGCCGCCCGTTGCGGCGTCGATCACGGGGAAGGTGTCGAAGAGCGCGTAGACCACGTTCACCACGAGCAGAAAGAAGCTCGTGGGCGAAAGCAGCGGGAACGCGATGCCGAAGAAGCGCCGCACGGGGCCCGCGCCGTCGATGGCGGCCGCCTCGAAAAGCGATTGCGGAATCGATTGCAGGCCCGCGTAGAAGAACAGGAAGTTGTAGCTGATCTGCTGCCAGACCGATGCGATCACAACGAGCGTCATGGCCTGGCCGGGATTGAGCGCGTGATTCCATGTCACGCCCAGGCGTGCGAGCGCAAAGGTCACGAGGCCAATGCTCGGGTTGAACAGAAAGCCCCACAACACGGCGGCAATGACGGGCGCAACCGCATACGGCCAGATGAGCAACGTTTGATAAAAGCGCTTGCCGCGCGTCACATGGTGCGCCATGGCGGCCAGCAGCAGCGAAATGGCGAGGCCGCCGAACGTGACGAGCGCCGTGAACACGAGCGTCGTCTGGACCGAGGCCAGATACAGCGGATCGTGCAGGAGCCGTGTGAAGTTGGCGAAGCCGACGAAGACGGACGACGTGCCGAAGGCGTCCTGGGCCTGGGTGGACTGCAGGAGCGCCACGCCGGCCGGCCATAGAAAAAAGATCACGGTCACCGCAAGCTGCGGGCCGACGAGCAGGTACGGCAGCAGGCTCGCCCCAAAACGGGAGCGTTGTTCCATTGCGTCACTCTCCTCGAGTGGCGGCGTTCGGACAGGCGCGAACACCAGCTCACGCGGCGTGTTGATCGAATTGAATCGCTGATTTGGCCACCCCGTGGGCGGCGCCGCGTTCGCATTCTAGCCGAGACTCGTGACAATGCGGGCCAAAGCGCGGGCCAAAGCGCGGGTCAAAGCGCGGGACTGGCGGCCGCGCTGCGGCGCCGGGAGCGGGATCGGCACAGGCAGACACCGGGCGATCGGGCTGCGGGGAGTGACGATCCGGCGCGCGGCGTATCCCGACCGCGAAAAGAGCGGGGACGTCACCGCCCCCTGACTTCATCGTTCGACTGCCGCTCAGGCGAGCGCCGCCGCGGCAAATTTGCCCATGTCCGTGGCCGGATCGCGCAGCGCATCGAGATCGAGCTTCACGCCCTTGCCCACGAGCTTCTTGCCGCACAGGAAATCGGGCATCGAATTGACGGCGTCGACCGCGAGCAGCGCGCGCTCCTTCAGGTAGTACACCGCGAAGCGCCGCGCGCCGGGGTCGCCGCGCACGATGGCCTCGTCATAGCCTTCGAGCAGGCCCACCGTCTGCAGCTTGAGGTCGTACTGATCGGACCAGAACCACGGCGCGTCGCACGCGGGACGCGGCTTGCCGACGATCGCGGCGGCCGCGAGCTTCGCCTGCTCCACCGCATTGTGCACGCTCTCCAGGCGAGCCGCGCGGCCATAGTGCGCAAGCGGCCGGTACGCGCAATCGCCGATCGCGAAGACGTCCGGGTCGTTCGTGCGCGCGTCGTCGTCCACCTGGATGCCGTTGGCGCACGTAATGCCCGCCGCTTTCGCGAGCGCCTCGTTCGGCAGGATGCCGATGCCGACCAGTGCGAGCGTGGCGGGTACGATCGCGCCGTCCGCCAGCTCCACGCCGGCCAGTTTGCCGCCCTCGCCCACGAGCGCCTCGATCTTCGCGTTCAGGCGCAGGTCCACGCCCTGGGCGCGATGTTCGTTCGCATAGAAGGTGGAAACGGTCTCGCCCGTCACGCGGCCCAGCACCCGCGGCGCGGCTTCGAGTACGGCGACCTCGTGGCCGAGCTGGCGCGCCGCCGCTGCCGCTTCGAGGCCGATATAGCCGGCGCCGATCACCACGAGCTTCTCGCCCGGCTTCACGCGCTCGCGCAACATATCCGCGTCGGCGAGCGAGCGCAGCGCGACCACGCCGGCGAGATCGTGGCCCGGCACCGTCAACGCGCGCGGCGTCGAGCCGGTGGCGAGAATCAGCTTGTCGTACTGAAGCTGGCTGCCGTCGGCGAGCGTGAGCGTGCGGCTCGCGCGGTCGAGCGACTGCGCGCTCGCGCCGAGCGCAAGCTCGATGCGCTGCTCGTCGTAGAACGCGCGCGGTTTGAGCCACAGCCGCTCGACGTCGGCCTCGCCCTTCAAGTAGGCCTTGCTGAGCGGCGGCCGGTGATAAGGCGGCACCGGTTCTTCGCCGACCAGCACGACGCGGCCGCCGAACCCATATTGCCGCAGCAGCGCCGCGGCGTTGCCGCCTGCATGCCCTGCCCCAACGATCACCACCGTGCCGCCGTTTTCCTGCATGTCCGCCCCCCGCATTTTCCCGCTTGCTGCAACGTTAATGGATGCATGGCGCGCATCGGCGGCCACGACTCATACGCGCGCCTGAACCGTCGCGCCAATGAGCTTGCCCGCGCCGTCCGCCGTGCCAGGATCGAGATCATCTCATGGTTTGCAGGTGCACGCCGCGCCTGGTCGAAGACGCGATCGATCGTCCGGCGCAGGCATGAGGATATCGCTCTGGACTTCGAAGGAGCACCAAACCTCGTTGAGCAGGCCTGGCGCTAGAATCATCGAACTCACTCCCGACGCCCCCCTGCATTGGAGAACCGCACGCCATGAATTCGACCCCAGCGCCCCGCCGCCCGCGCGTGTATCTCGCCGGCTTCGACGTCTTCCGCCGCGACGCGCTCGAGCACGGCGCACGCCTCGTCGCCGCGTGTGCGGAATTCGGCTTCGAGGGCGTTTATCCACTCGACGCGCAGGCGCCCGCGGACCTCGACGGCCCGCGCAAGGCTGCGTGGATCTATCGCGCGAACGTCGAATCGATCCGCGCCGCCGATATCGTGATGGCGAATGTGAACGACTTTCGCGGCCCCGGCGAGCCCGACTCCGGCACCGCCTTCGAGATCGGCTACGCGGCCGCGCTAGGCAAGGAAATCTGGGCCTATTCATCCGACGAAGGCACGCTCATCGAACGCGTGCCTTCCGTGCCCGACGCGCAGGGGCGCGTGTGCGAACGCGGCTATCTGGTGGAAGATTTCGGCCTGGCCAGGAACCTGATGATCGCGTGCGCGGCGCGTCTCGTGCAGGGCGACGCGCGCGCGTGCCTCGAAGCCATGGCGCAAGGACGCACGCCATGACCGCGTGCAAACGCGTGCGCCGGCGCCAGCAATCATTTCAATGATGCATGGCGCTCATCGTGCTCATGCGCTGGAGCGCGCGAATGCGCGCCACTGCGGGGCGGTCCGTCACGGCGACCTGATAGAGTTTCGCGAGGTCGGCCTTGAGCGCCGTGCGTGAGCCGGCGTCGAGATACACCATGTGCCCCGAGGGATAGAAGCGCGCGCTCAGGTTGTCGCGCACCTTCTGGTCGAGAAGCGGCATCTTCTGCAGGTCGATGACGGTCTGGTAGAACGGCGTGACGAAGTCGTAGTAGCCGTTCGCCGAAAGCACGCGCAAATCCGGATTCAGCGCCATCACCGCCGCGAGATCGCCGGCCGTGTAAAGCACGATATTGCCCTGCGCGTCCACGCCCTTTTGCGCCCCCGTCGGATCGATGTGGCCGAAGTTCCAGTTCTTGAACGCCTGGTCGTTCAGGTCCGTGAACGACGAGTTCGTGCGGAACTTGAGCTGCTCGTTCAGGTAGCTGTTCCACATCGCCGTATAGACGCCGCTCACTGCCGTCATGGTGGGATCGTTGCCGCCCGAGTTGGGGTCGATGTTGCCGGCAATGCCCGTGTCGATGGCGGTCACGCGGCCGTCGTACGAACCGAGCGCCACGCCCTTGTCCTTCAGGAGCGTCGTCAGAAAAAGCGAATTGCCGCGGCTGTCGTACGAGGCGATGTCGAGATTCCACGACTCCAGCGTTTGCGTGTCGATGCCCGTGTATTGCGACAAGGTCTTGAGCGTCGCCGGAATGCTCTTGTCGCTCGGATCGGGAAACTTCGAGAGCGCCTGCAGATAATCGGTGCGCGCGAATTGCGCGACCTGCGCGGCGAACGCCTGCAAGTCGGTCGGCGCGGGCGTCACGCCAAGACGCTTGTGGTACCACGCATCGGCTGCCGCCGTGGGCAGCGCGCCCACCGGATTGCCGCTTTGCGTGTAATCGAGAATCGACGACTGCAGCGTGATGCCGTTCAGATCCACACCATCCTCGTGCAGCCGGTAGGCCAGCACGCAGCTACGTGCCGTGCCATACGATTCGCCATAGAGAAACTTGGGCGAATTCCAGCGATCGTTCGCCGTGAGGTAGCGCTTGATGAATTGCTTGAGCGAATCGGCGTCCTGGTCCACGCCCCAGAAATCGCGATTGTGATGCGGCGCAATCGCGGCCGAATAGCCGGTGCCCACCGGATTGATGAAGATGAGGTCGCTCTTGTCGAGCAGGCTGTCCGGATTGTCTTCGAGCGTATAGGGCGCGGGCGGCGTGAAGCCCGGCATCGAGGTCTTGATGCGCTTTGGCGCGAACGAGCCGAGCAGCACGAACACCGAAGAAGAGCCCGGGCCGCCGTTGTAGAAGAACGTGACGGGACGGTCCTGCGCCTGCGCGCCGTCCTTCGTGAACGCCACGTAGAAGATCCTCGCGTTGGGCTGCGAGCTGCTCGAATCGACGGTCACGAGGTGACCCGCCGTCGCCGTATAAGCAATGACCTCCTTGCCGATCTGGATGGCGTGATGCGTGATCGCGGCGTTCTCCGTCACGTCGGTGACGAAGTCGTCGGGCCCGTTGCCGTAAGCGGTGGGATCGAAGCACGGCTGGTCGGCCTGCGAGCGATGCTTGCCGTTGCCGCCCGCGGGACTGGCCCCTTGAGTGCCGCCGTTGCCCCTGGTGGACTGCGCTTCGTCGTTCATGTCGTCTCCACTTTCTGTGTGTTCGCGTTTGAGACAGTGAATGCAACTTCGAATGCAACCTCTCATGCAACCCGCATCGCGCCCGCCGCTTGCCTTTCGTGCCCACTTCGCGTCGCGGCGGCGCGCCGCGCTCATCCTACGCCGAGCCGAGCGCGGTTGCCACCTTGCTGCCCACCGGCGTGCCGAGGCCCGTGCAGGCGTCCCAGCCCGGCGCCGCCGAGAAGTCGCCATTGCTGCCGCTTGTCACGTCGTTAAAGGCGCCCGGCTGTGCATAGAGCTTCGCGTTCGCGAAGCCCACGGGCGTGCCGCGCGCCGCGTTGATGCGCGCGATCAGCGCCGCCCACAGCGGCGCAACGGCACTCGTGCCGCCCACCACCGTATCCGCACCGGCCACGCGCACCTCGTAGCCCGTGGCGGGATCGGCGTCGGCGGCAACGTCGGGCACGCCGCGCCGCACCAGCGCACCGGCCCCGCCGCTGCCTCGCACGACGCGCAGGCCCTTTTGCCAGTCCGGCAGCGCGAACGTCGCGCTGACGCCGCCGCCGGTCGCGCCGTTTTCGCCCTCGCTCCACACGGTTTCCTGCGAGATGCGTCCGTTCGACGCCGCGATGTGCGTGCCGCCGCAGCCGAGCGCATAAGGGCTCGACGCGGGAAAGTCGACATGATCGGCGCCATCGCTCGCGCCGTCCGACGAGCCGCTGTCGCCCGAAGCCGCGCACACGGTCACGCCGAGTGCGACAGCCGTTTGCAGCGCGTCGTTCAGCGCACCGAGCGTCTGCTGCGACCACGCCGACTCCGGCGCGCCCCAGCTGATCGAGATGACTGAAGGCTTACGCTGGCTGTCGTGCAGCGCGGCGCTCACGGCATCCACGAAACCCGCCTCGCTGTTCGGCGCGAAGTACACGGCGATGAGCGCGCGCGGCGCCAGCGCACCGGCGATCTCCACGTCGAGCGTGACTTCGGCGTCGGGGCCGTTGGGGTCGCCCGTCGGCGCGTTCGTCGCCTGATCGACGGAGATGTCCTCCACGCGCGGCGCGCTCACGCCCAACTCCTTGAAATACGCGCTGAGATCCGCCGCGTCGTATCCGCCGCCCATTTCGATGAGCGCAATGCATTGGCCGCTGCCGTCGCCCGCGGGAAAGTTGTAAAGCTCCGCGAGCTGCAAAGGCGTGAACGATCGGGTCACCGCGCGCGCGGCGCGGATTGGCGGGCGAATGGACGCACCAGGTGCGCCGGGCGCGTCTGCCGGCGCATTGGCCAGACTCGTCGGCACAATGCGAAAGTGCGGCTGGGCCTTCGCGCGACTGTCGAGCCCCACCACGGCAGTGATGACCTCGAGCATGTCCTCCGGCAAATGCACCGGGCCGCTCGGCTGACGAAAGTGATGCGTGGTTTTGCCGACCTGATGCTCGAATCGCTGCAGGTCGATGCCGAAGGCGGCGTTGTACTGCTGCACGGTGCCCGAGAGCACGACGCGGCGCGCCGAGGCATCGGTCTGATCCACGGTGAGCCCATGCACGCTCGCGAACTGCCTGACACGCTCGATATCGGCGGCGCTGGCGCCAAAGCGCTGCTCGTAGTCCTCGCGGGAAACCGGCTGCGCGGCGGGATCGTTAGCGGTGAGCCGGTCCACCAGTTCGTGGAACTCGGCCGACGCCTGACGCCGCAGGATCAGCACGATCGTGAAGCGCTCCGCCGGATCGCAAGCGCCGACGCACTGCGCGCCAGCGGGCGCGGGATGTTCACTGCCTGCCAAGGGAAGGTGCCTCGTCATGGCCGGTTGCTCCTCCATGAAGCGCGTGTCCGGATTCTGGCCTTCGGACACGCTTTGAATGACGGGAGTTCCGCGCGCCAAACCGGCCCGGAATGCCGTATGGAATCGTTGGAATATTCACGCGGCATGGCCGCCGCACGAGCGGCCCGCCACGCAGTGCGAGCGCAAACGACGCGTTGTGCGCATTCGGCATGCCCGCCAGAACCGTTATACACCGGTGACGATTGCAAAGGCGTGCCGGGGACACGGGAAGGCCAGATCGCGCGGAGGGTTGGGGAGGCGATGCGAGATGGGCGAAAAGCGCGCGGGCACCGGGCCCGCGCGCTTGAAGCACCCCGTAGCGTGGTTGTGCCGCTATGGAGTTTTATGCCGCAGCGGGCAGCGCCGCCGGCAGATGCGTTTGCAGATACGCTTCGAACTCGTCCTTGACCTCCGGATGGCGCAGCGCGAACTCCACCGTCGCCTTGAGGTAGCCGAGCTTGCTGCCGCAGTCGAAGCGCGTGCCCATATAGCGGTACGCAAGCACCTGTTCGTCGGTGAGCAGCGACTGCAAGGCATCGGTGAGCTGAAGCTCGCCGCCTGCGCCCGGCTTCAGCGCGCGCAGATGTTCGAAGATCGTGGGCATCAGCACATAGCGGCCCACCACGCCGAGGTTCGACGGCGCGACTTCCGGCGCCGGCTTTTCGACGATGCCCGACAGCTTGAACACATCCTCTTCCCACTCGCGGCCATCGACAATGCCGTACGACGCGCTGTTTTCGCGCGCGATCGATTCGACGCCCACTACCGAGCTGTGATAGTGATTGAACGTGTTCACGAGCTGCTTCATGACGGGCGTGGGGCTGTAGAGCAGGTCGTCCGCGAGAATCACGGCGAACGGCGAACCGCCCACGAGCTTTTCCGCGCACAGCACGGCGTGGCCCAGACCGAGCGCTTCGGCCTGGCGCACGTAGAAGCAATCCACGTTGGCTGGCTTGATGCTGCGAACGACGTCGAGCAGCTTTTGCTTGTTGCGGGCTTCGAGTTCGCACTCGATCTCGTACGACTTGTCGAAATGGTCTTCGATCGCGCGCTTGCTGCGGCCGGTCACGAAGATCATTTCGGTAATCCCCGCGGCGATCGCCTCTTCCACCGCGTACTGAATGAGCGGCTTGTCGACGATCGGCAGCATTTCCTTCGGGCTCGCCTTGGTGGCGGGCAAGAAGCGCGTCCCAAGGCCTGCAACAGGAAATACCGCTTTGGTTACTTTCAGCATGATGTCCATTCCCAGATCGTTCGTTTGAGTCTCGGTCTCGCAGCGAGGCAAGCCGACTTCCCCGAGGTTCTGCCGTGGCAGAGTCTTGTGTTGAATGAGATTGTCTAGCGCCTTTTAATGAATAAAAAAAGGCCAATAAATTCGGATTACGCGCATCCAGCATAACAGCGGAAATTATTGCCATTCATATCGAATAATCCCAGTCAGATCGGCACGAATTTCCTGCTCCGCCTTGTGTCAATGACGCGGCTGGTTCGCGTGCAGTCTACTCCGCTTCGTCGACGGGCGGCAAGGCGCCGGAGCGCGTGCGTGCGCGCCGGATGGGCTCATTGCGCAACGCCTCGCGATACGCGGACACCGCCACGAGTATCAACAGCACGGCCACGCCGGCCAGCAAGTGCAGGTTCATCGGATTCTCCAGCGACCATAGTCGATCACACTCAAACTAGCATTTCGAATCCGATAAATAAACCGCTTTGTTTTTCCATTCATTTATTTCTCCATTTCCCATGTTCGCATGAATACATTTCGAAAATATTTTGCTTATTTCCCTCGCGCGCGCGCCCTTAAGATCGCCGGATACTCTCCCCAAGGACCGGCCGATACCGATGAGCGATCCCGTACTCCAAACCGCCATGCCGCCTGCATCGGCCCTGCCCGCCGCCGCGACTGCCACGGGGGCGCGGCCTGCGGCCGGGGCCCGCGAGCTTGCCGGCGAGCATCTGATCGAAGCCCTGCGCGGCTTTGCGGCCCTGCTGGTGGCGTATTTCCATTGCCGCCAGGTCACGTGGATCGGCATGGGCGCGTTCCACCAGTTGCACGCCAGCCTCGCGAGCCCCGGTACCCTTGCGGCGTGGCTGACGTTTCCTATTGCCTGGGGATCGGCGGGCGTGCCGATTTTTTTCGTCATCAGCGGCTATTGCATTCATCGCAGCGGTGCGGCGCGGCTTTTTTCGAACCCCGATTTCCGGCTCGACGCGCGGCAGTTCTGGCTTCGCCGCTTCGTGCGCATCTATCCGGTACTGCTCGCCGCGTTGCTGCTCACGCTGGCTGTGGATTCGGTCAGCCTCTCGCTGTTTCCCGTGAGTCACAAGATCAACGAGATTGGGGTGCGCGACTTCTTCGTGAACCTGTTTTCGCTGCAGGGCGTGGCCGGTAAGACGTATGGTTCGAACGGCGCGCTCTGGACCCTTTCGCTCGAAGTGCAGTTTTACCTGCTGTACCCGTTGCTTTTCGCTGCGCGGCGCCGTTTCGGACTGAATGTCGTGCTCGCCGCCGTGGCCCTCATTAATGTCGTATCCGCGCTGACGCTGGAGCGGCACGACATCGTCGTCTTCACGTCGTACTGGTTCTCGTGGATGCTCGGCGCGTGGATCGCCGAAGTGCGTTTGCGTGGTTCCTCCGGGTTCCGGTTTGCCTATCCTGCTGCGGCGCTGTTCGCCGTGGGCGGTTGTGTGGCGTTTCACTTCGGGCAGTTCGGGGCGTTTCAGCTCTGGGCCTGTGCGTTTGCCTGCTATCTCGTCAAGGCGCTTGCGCGGCCCGCTGCTGCTGCTTCCGGCGTGCTGCAGTCGCTGTTTTCCAAAATCGGTGACTTCAGCTATTCGCTCTATCTCATTCACTTGCCGCTCTTTGTGCTGCTCGGGTCGCTGTTGTTTCGCTCCGAGCTGCAGACTTCGATCTGGCCTTCGTTTGGGTTTACGCTCGGCGTGATTCCTGTTGCATGGGTGTTCTATCGGCTCTTCGAGAAGCCTGCTCTTGACGCCGCTGCCCGGCTCAGGAAGCGGGGTGTCAGGGCTTGATCGGTTGATCGCCACTCCTTGCTGTTTTGGCCTTTCCTTGTTTTCGCGTCGGGACGCGAAAACAAGAAAAGGCCAAAGCGCCAAGAAACCACGACAAACAAAAACCGGCTTACTTTCCACGTGCAACGACACCATCGAGCACACGCTCGACCGCCTCGACATACTGCTGCTTCCCAAACCGCTCCCGTGCAGTAGCAAGCCCTTGCACAGCAAGCCCCTCGCGCAGAGCCGCATCATCGTGCAACCTGGCGATCGTAGCCGCCAGCTCCTTCGCATCACCCGGCGTGCAGAGCAGCCCGCTGTTGCCGTGCTCGACGATCTCCGTCACACCGCCATCGCGCGAGGCAACCACGGGCCGCTGCGCCAGCATCCCCTCAACGACCACACGCCCAAACGGCTCAGGCGTAATCGACGTATGCGCGATCACGTCGACAGCACGCATGCAAGCCGCAATGTCATGCCGGAAGCCCAGAAAATGCACCCGCTCCCGCAACCCGTTCGCTTCGACAAACGCACGCAACTCAGCAGCATAGGCATCTTCGCCAAACAGCGGCGCCCCCACAAACACCGCATGCGCCCGCGGCTCGTCGAGCAACGCTTCAAGCAGCACATGCTGGCCTTTCCAGCGCGCGAGCCGGCTAAACGCACCCACGAGGAATGCGTCCCCGGGCAACCCGATCTGCGCGCGCAATTGCGCCTGCGGCACACGCGCAAGCGCGCGGAACGGCGCTTCATCCACGCCGTTGTGCACCACGTCGATGCGCTTCGTGTCGAAATGAGTGAGCTGCGCGAACACCTTCGCCGATGCATGCGAATTGGCGATCACATGCGCGAGTCCCAGCTTCGCGCAACCCTTGATCACGGCGCGCTGCACACGGCCGAAATGCGCGTCGCTCACGATGTCGCGCAAATGCCAGACCACCGGCTTGCGCGCGAGCTTGCCCGCCAGTACGCCGATCACCATCGCACGCTGCGTGTTGGCGTAAAGCACGTCGGCCTCGCGCGCGCGGCGGCGCGTCTCGCGCACGAGCGCGGCAATGCCCGCTAGCACGCCCAGTCGCGGTGCCGTGCCGCCATCGCGGCGCACGTTGCTCAAAGCGCCCGAATCGAGTACCTCCACGCGCGCGCCGGCTTGGTCGAGCGCCTCCCTGAAAGGGCCGTCGTTGAAAAGCAGCACATCGATACGCGAGCGCAATCCCTTCACCACTTCCAGCAGCGACAGCTCGGCGCCGCCCAGCACGCCGCTCTGGTCGATGGCGAGCACGCGCGGCGCTTGCGTTGCGTCGGCTTCGATCTCGAACGGCGCCGCGCCGTGTGCCGAGCCCGCCTGCGCAATCGCCGGCACCGCCGTCGCCACACGCGCGAAAAATTGCTCGCGGAAATGCCGCGAAGAAAAGCGCTCGGCGTTCGCGCGGCAATCCTCAGCGCGGAATCGGCCAGGATCGCCTTCGAACGATTCGACGGCCTCGATGATCGCGTCCGCGGTTTGCTCGTCGAAGAACAGGCCCGTCGGGCGCGAACCGGTGTCACGCACCGTTTCGAGTGCGCCGCCCTTGCCAAAGGCAATCACCGGTGTGCCGCAAGCCTGCGCCTCGACCACCGAAATGCCGAAGTCTTCTTCCGCAGCGAACACGAACGCCTTGGCGCGCCTCATGCGGTCGTGCAGTACCGCGAACGGCTGATAGCCCAGCACTTCCACGTTGGGCGTCGCCTTCGCGCGTACCTTGTTCATGTCTGGGCCGTCGCCGATCACCACGAGGCGCCGCTCGGGCATGCGTGCGAACGCCTCGACGATCAAGTCGATCTTCTTGTACGGCACGAGCCGCGAGGCGGTCAAATAGAAGTCTTCTTTCGTGGTTTCCAGCTCGAACGCATCGACATCCACGGGCGGATAGACCACCTCCGCCTGGCGCTGATATACCTTCTGAATGCGTCGGGCGATGAACGCCGAGTTGGCGACGAACTGGTCCACCGAATTCGCCGTGCGCACGTCCCAGTTGCGGATGTAGTGCAGGATCAGGCGCGCGAGCATCGACTTCGGCCCGCGCGTGAGGCTCGACTCCTGCAGGTACTGGTGCTGGAGGTCCCACGCATAGCGGATCGGCGAATGCACGTAGCTGATATGGAACTGGTCCGGTCCCGTGAGCACGCCCTTGGCCACCGCGTGGCTGCTCGAAATCACCACGTCGTAGCCCGACACGTCGAGCTGCTCGATGGCGAGCGGCATGAACGGCAGGTACGCGCGATAACGCTTGCGCGCGCCCGGCAGCTTCTGGATGAACGAGGTCGTGGCGCGCTTGCCGCGCAGGAACGTGCGGTCCTTCGCATCGACGAAGTCGACGACCGAGAACAGGTCCGCATCCGGAAAGCAGGCAAGGATCTGCTCGAGCACGCGCTCCGCGCCCGCATAGGTCACGAGCCAGTCGTGCACGACGGCCACGCGCGGCGCACGGCCTGCGCCATGGGCCGGCCGCGATGGCCGCAGCGGCATCACGGCGCCCGTTTCGGGGCGTCCCGGTTTGATGGCGTCGCGCCGTTGAATGGGCACGGCGGCGCTTTCGGACGGCGCCGCTTCGTCGATCAGTTCGTGACTCATGCGCTTTTCCGTGAATTCAGTCGAAAGAGAAGGGAACGGGCGTAGCCGCGCAGCATCGGCGTGGTCGTAACGGACCACACCACGTTGGCGAGCGCGAGCACGACACCGGCGCCGATTGCGTACAGCGCGTCCGGCAGCCACCACGCAAGAGCGAGCGCAGCGGCGAGAAAGCTCAGGTGTGCAGACATATCGACGATGATCGTGCGGCTATGAATGCGCGAAAGCCACAGCAGCACGACGTAGTCGAACAGGGAGCGAAACAGCACGGCGGCGGCCGCGCCCGGCAAGCCGAAGCGCGAAATGCCGAGCCACAGCAGACCGGCAAAGAGCGGCAGCTCCACGAGCCCGACGCGCGCGGCGGCGGCAGGATTGTTCTGCGACTGGATGAGAATGCGCGTGACGCCCGCCTGCCCCACGAGCCACACGGCGACGATCAGCACGCGCCCGACCGGCGCGCCATGTCCGGCGATCACGGGCCCGACCCACGCATGCAGGAAGGGCTGCAGCACCACGATCGCGCCGATGGCAATGGGCGTGAACACGGCATTGAGAAACTGCAGCGACTGCGCGGCGATTTCATCGGCGTGCTCGCGACCGAGCGCCGAGAGGCGCGGAAACAGCGTGCGCACGAGCGCGTTGGGCACCATGTTCAGGCGTGTGACGAGGTTCTGCGGCACGGTGTAGTACGTGACGAAGCGCGCACCGAGGCCCGCGCCCAGCATCATGCGGTCGAGCGAATCCGCGACCATCGTCGTGATGCTTGCGACCAGCATCCAGCCGCCGAAATTGAAGAGCGCCTTCGAGGTATCGAGGCGCGGTCCGCGCACCTTGCGAATACCGAGCACGCGCAGCGCCGAGCGGCCGAGCAGGATGCCGGCCGCGAGACGCGCGAACACGGCGGCGGCCAGCACGGTCTGCAGATCCGGCTTGTACGCCCAGGCGGCGGCGAGCGGCAGCAGCTGGAACAGGAACGTGCCGAGCGTCTGATTCGTGTTGTAGATGCCGAAGCGCTCCGCGCCGTTGATCGCACCCGCGAACACCCACGAGACGTTCGCCACCGGAATCGCCACGGCAAGCCACGGCAGCGCGAGATAGACTTCGCGCCGCAATTCGGGCGTGACGTGCGTGAAGTACGCGGTATAGAGCGCGCCGCCCGAATAGATCAGCAGGCCGCCAATCGCGCCGGTCGTGAAGTTCAGCCAGAACGCGCTCCAGAACACGCGCTCGCAGGCGTCGGCGTCTTTCGACGCATATGCCTTCGAGATCTGGTTCTGCGCGGCCATGCTCATGCCTAGATCGAGCACGCTGAAGTAGCCGATCAGGGTCCAGACGAGCGCGATCACGCCGTAGCGCTCCACGCCGAGCAGGCGGATATACGAAGGCACCGTGACGAGCGACACGAAGGTCGGCAGCACGAGACCGAACAGATTGATGGCGACGTTGCGCAGTATTCCTTTATCCATTGGGTATCCAGTTGCGTGGCCCGTAGCGGGTCAGGCCGGTTTCCAGCGGTACATGAGCACCTTGCCGCGCGCGTCTTCCTCGACGAACACGAGGTATTCGCCGTTCGCTTCGCGATGCGCGGTGATCCCGAACGGCACGTCGACCCAGCCCGAGGTGTTGCCCACCTCCGCACCCGGGCCGAAGGTGCCGATCTCCTTCGCGCTGTCCTTGTCGTACACGTGGACGTTGCCCGCGGGCTCGACCACGAACACGTACTGGCCTTCCACCGTGAGCCCCGCGGGCGTGACAGGCGGCCTGGCTTTCGGGTCCCACGGCAGGCGCAGCATGTAGTGCTGCGCGGGGTGGCCGCTCGACCACTTGTCGTAGCGCACCAGCACGCGCCCCGCTTCCTTCCAGAAGCCGGGTTCGTGCGGCGCATCGGCCGTATAGCCCGTTACGTAGAGCGTGTCGGTTTGCGGCTCGTAGATCGCGCGATGCACCTCGGTGAACGGCGCGGGAATCGCGTACTTGTCGAGCTTGTCGTACGAGTAGATCGGGTTGCCCTTCGCGTCGAGCCCGCCAAAGCGGAAGCGCCAGATGCCCTTGTCGTCGCGCGCGCGCCAGATGTCGCCGCGCGTGTCGATCCACCACCCCCAGCCGCCGGCCAGATGGTCGCGGCCCGGATTGCGCGTGAATTCGTCGGCGTCGAAGGCGCCGTTGCCGTTTGCATCGCGCCAGATCCAGTCGCCGGCCGCCGGTACCTCAGGCGCGTTCGGCACGTTCTGCACCCCGCGGCCACGGCCCGCGATGAAGCCCGACGGAATCGCGGTCTCGCCGTCGCGCTGCGCGTCGAAGCGGTAGATTTTCAGGTGGTCCGCGTACATGTCGGTGAGGAACAGGAACGTGTGCCCGTTCAGCGCGCGCGCGGTAGGCAGGCCCGGCCACTGGTCGGTGTGAAAGACCGGATCGTCGGGATAGCGGAAACGATTGGACAGGAATCCGACATATTTCCAGTCCTGCCCCGGCGGCTTCGACAAGTCGAGTTCGAAGCGCTTGTTGCCTGTATAGACGCTATTGGGGCGCTGCGGGTCCATCCACGCGCCATCCACGAACAGCAGGCCTTCCAGGTTCCACAGGCGCTTGCCCTCGGGCGTATAGGCTTCCAGTGTCGCGCCAAGACCCGCGCCGATGCTGTCCTCGCGCTGCGGCCCGACACCATTGGTCGAAACGTAGATGTTCCCGCGCGCATCGGTGCCAACGCCCGTGAGGCCGTTGAAGCGGCCCGGACCCGGCCGCCCCGCGACGCCCGAGAAAATGCCGCCGCGCTCGCCGAGCGTGGCGCTCCGTGTCCAAGTCTTGCCGTTGCGCGTGAAAATGAGGATCTGCTGGCGCGGTCCGTTGTCGGCGATCAGCAGGCGTTGCTGCGGATCGAACGCGAGATCCACCGGCACCGAATCGTCGGGCAGCGCGAGCGTATCGTCGAGGCGCCTGCCGTCTGCCGAGTAGTGCTCGACGTGCGCGTGCGCGCCGCCCTTGCCCGCTTCGGCGCCCGTCAGCACCCACACCGACCCGTCGGCTGCGAGCGCGATACGGCCCGGCGCCTGCACATCCCATTGCGTCTTGCGCTGCATCGAGTTCGCGTCGTACACCTCGATGCGGTTCATCGGCGTGTTGCTCACATAGAGCGTCGAGTCCGTCGCTGCGAGCCCGCCAATGTCGGCATGCGTACCGGCGGGCACTTCGTTGATCTTCAGGAACGACGCGGAAAGCTGCGCATGCGGATTGAGCGGCTCGGGCGAAGCCTGAAACGCGGCGGCGCGTTTGGGCTCGTCGAGCGGCCGGCGCGTGATGCCGTACCACTGACTGCCCTTCGCAGGCCAGATGCCGCTGCCGACGAGATGCCCCTTCTCGTTGCCCACGCCGACCGCCGCATACAGATAGCGATGATTCACGGCCACGGCGTTGCCGCCGGCCCCCCCCCAGCCATGCGTGCCGCCGGCGAAGCCAAGCGGCTTGCCATCCTGGTATGCGCTGATCTCGGCACCGCTCTCGTCCCACGGCGCGTTGGTGAACACCTTGCCTTCGGGCGTGACGGCGATGGCCGTGACATTGATCTGCATCCACGTACCCTGGCCGTTGCCAAAGCTATTGCCGATCCACGAGGTCGTCACATTGAGTTGCGGCGCGGCGATGGTCTGAACCGACGACGTGCAGATAAACGTGCACATCGCGGCCAGTGCCAATGTCCTGCGCAAGCGGCGATCGGGATTCGATAACGGCAAGGCAATTCCTCCGGTCTGGTGACGGCAATCTGCCAGGATCATGCCGTACAAACCGTGTGAAAAATCGCCCCCAAAAAAGGGAAAATAATTCAAAAAAATTCAGTATTTATGACCCTTTTCCAGGTGAAACGGAAATATATTCCAGAACCCGGATGCGAAGCCTGCTGGCCTTGTGCAGCGGAAGAAACCTGATTCCCGGATTATCATGCGGATTTCATATCGCGCAAATTCCGGCATGTAAATTCAAAAATTCATAATCGATATATTTCGGATTTTTGAACATTTAATTCTTTCTAGAATGAACCGCGAAGTCATTGCGCATGCATGAATCCACCGGAGAACCGATGACCGTTAGCCGCCCAGTCAGTCAACAAGGCCCCGCCGACCATTCCCACCGCATCGTCCAGCTGGACGGTCTGCGTGCTTTCGCCGTGCTCGCCGTGTTCGCGCAGCATGCGTTGCGCGCGCCGCTGTGGATGGGCGTCGACCTGTTCTTCGTGCTGAGCGGCTTTCTCATCACCGGCATCCTGCTCGAGCGCAAGGCGCGCGGGCAATCGTATTTCAGCTACTTCTATGCGCGCCGGGTGCGCCGTATCCTGCCGCCTTACGTGCTGCTGCTCATCGTTTCGTCGCTGCTGTTCGGCTTCGGCTGGGCGCACTACTGGCCGTGGTACGCGTTCTTCGCCACCAATATCGGCGACGCACTCGGCCAGAGCGGGCACGACAGCCTCAACATCCTCTGGTCGCTCGCCGTAGAAGAGCAGTTCTACATCGTCTGGCCCTTCGTCGTGCTGCTCCTGCCGCAGCGGCTCATGGCCGTGGTGGCCGCCGCGCTCATCCTGCTCGTGCCGGTGCTGCGCGCCGTCGCGACGCCGTGGTTCGACTCGTACTGGCCGATCTACTACCTCACGCCGTTCCGCATGGACCTGCTGGCCGCCGGCGCGCTGCTCGCCGTGCTCGTGCGCCGCGACCGCAATGCGCTCGAGCCCTTCAAGTGGCCCGCCGCCGTGCTTTTTTTCGCGGCGCTCGGCGTGCTGGCCTGGCTGCACCTGCACTACCCGCGCTTTCGCGGCATGAACACGCCGCTTTCGAACGCGATGCTCTACAGCGTTTCACTCGTGCTCTGCACGTCCATCGTCGTGTTCGCGCTGCAGTCGAAAGGCATCGTGCGGCGCCTGCTGTCCAACCCGGTGCTCGTGTATATCGGCACGATCAGCTACACGATCTATCTCATTCACCTCACGATTCTCTATGCCGTGTGGCCGCTCCACTACGGCCGCATCGAGAGCGCCGCCATTGCGCTCGTTCTCACGCTCGCTTATGCAAGCGCGAGCTGGTTCCTCTTCGAGCGCCGCCTCACGCGCGGTCCGCGCCGCCGCTCCACAGTCGAGCCGGTCGACCTCACCGCGCGCGTGAGCCAGTCGAGCCCGCAATCGTAATTCCCGAATCCCGTTCGATACTTCAAAGGCACATCACATGAACGAACGTCGCAAAGCGATCATCACCGGTGTTTCCGGCCAGGACGGCGCCTACCTCACGCGCTTGCTGCTCGACAAGGGCTACAACGTCACCGGCACGTATCGCCGCACCAGCTCCGTCAACTTCTGGCGCATGAACGAGCTGGGGATCCTCGACCATCCGTCGCTCGAACTCGTCGAACACGATCTCACGGACGCGGGCTCGACCCTGCGTCTCGTCGAACGTGCGCAAGCGCAGGAGGTCTACAACCTCGCGGCCCAGAGCTTCGTGGGCGTGTCGTTCGACCAGCCCGCCACGACCGCCGAAGTCACCGGCATCGGCGTGCTGAACATGCTCGAAGCGATTCGCGTGGTGAATCCGCAAGCGCGCTTCTATCAGGCTTCGACCTCCGAAATGTTCGGCAAGGTTCAGGCGATTCCGCAATGCGAGGACACGCCGTTCTATCCGCGCAGCCCCTATGGCGTGGCCAAGCTGTTCGCACACTGGTCCACCGTCAACTACCGCGAGTCCTACGACATCTTCGCGACGAGCGGCATTCTCTTCAATCACGAGTCGCCGCTGCGCGGACGCGAGTTCGTCACGCGCAAGATCACCGACAGCGTCGCCAAGATCAAGCTCGGCAAGCTCAACCTGCTCGAACTCGGCAATCTCGACGCCAAGCGCGACTGGGGCTACGCCTCCGAATATGTCGAAGGCATGTGGCGCATGCTGCAGGCCGACGAGCCCGACACTTACGTGCTCGCCACGGGCCGCACCGAAACCGTGCGCGACTTCGTGAAAATGGCCTTCACGGCGGCAGGCATCCAGCTCGAATGGTCCGGCACGGGCGAGCGCGAAACCGGTATTTGCGTCGCCACGGGCCGCACGCTCGTGCGTGTGAGCCCGCGCTACTACCGCCCCGCCGAAGTCGATCTGCTCATCGGCGACCCGGCCAAAGCGCAGGAAAAACTCGGCTGGAAGCCGCAGACGTCGCTCGAGCAGCTCTGCCAGATGATGGTCGCGGCGGACCTTGCGCGCAACGAACGCCATGACACATTCTGATCCCGCTAGCCGTGCGCGCGCGCTCGTCACGGGCATCGGCGGCTTTACGGGCCGCTATATGGCCGCCCGCCTCGCGGCGGACGGCTACCGTGTGTGGGGCACCGTGCGGGCCGGCGAATCGCTGAACGCGGAAGCCTTCCCGTTCGGCGCCACGGCGATCGAAGCCGACTTGCTCGACCGCGCAGCCATCACCCACGCGCTCGAATCCGTGCAGCCCGACGTGGTCGTGCATCTCGCCGCGGTCGCCCACGTGGCCGACAGCGACGTCGCGCGCACCTACGTCGTGAACGTGGTCGGCACGCGCAATCTGCTCGAAGCACTCGCGCGCCAGAAGCATGTGCCGCGCGCGGTGCTGCTGGCGAGCAGCGCGAATGTCTATGGCAATGCCACGAACGGCGTGATCGACGAGCACGTCGAGCCCCAACCCGCCAACGACTACGCGGTCAGCAAGCTCGCGATGGAATACGTCGCGAAGCGCTTCCAGGCGCAATTGCCGATCATCATCGCGCGTCCGTTCAACTACACGGGCGTGGGCCAGGCGCCGGACTTCCTGATCCCGAAGATCGTCGAGCACTACGCACGCGGCGAAAAGCAGATTTCGCTCGGCAACCTCCACGTGGCCCGCGACTTCTCCGATGTGCGCGACGTGGTGAACGCCTATGCGCGGCTGATTGAAGTCGCGCCGCGCGGCACGACCGTCAACGTCTGCTCGGGCAGCGGCCAGACGCTTGGCGCGCTGCTCGGCATGCTTGCGCGCATTGCCGGCTACGAGATCGAGGTGCACGTCGATCCGCGCTTCGTGCGCGCCAATGAAGTGCGTCAGCTGATCGGATCGAACGCGAAGCTGCGCTCCATCGTCGGCGACAGCTCGCGCAAGCACCTCGAAGAAACGTTGCGCTGGATGTATGAAGAAGCCCGCGAACGCGTGCTTGAAACGCAATAGCGGGCCGCTTGCCGCCGTTCTCTTCTATCGAACAACCGCCGCTCTCCCGAGCGGCGGCCTTCTTTTGGTTTGACGACCCGCGTCAGTGAGCGGCGATGGCTTGCGCGTAAACCGCGGCCACGCGCCTTGCGATCACGGCGTTATCGAAGTGCTCGCGCGCATACGCCTTGCACGCCTCCTCATCCGGCAGCTTGATGCGGCCCGAGAGCGCGCCGTCAATGCCATCGGCGATTGCGTCCGCACCCGTGCTCGGCAGCACGAGATCTTGCGACAGACCCGCCACCGCCTCCGGCAGACCGCCCACCGGCGTCACCAGAACCGGCGTGCCGGCGGAAAGCGATTCCACTGTAATCAGGCCGAAGCCCTCCAGCGCAACCGTCGGCACCACGCTCAGCGTGGCCGCGCGATAGAGCGAGGGCAGATGCGCGTCGGGCACGAAACCGAGCAGCTTCACGTTGTCGGCCAGCCCTCCTTCGTCGATGCGCTGCTGAAGTTCGGATTCCAGACGGCCTCGCCCCGCGATCAGCAGGAGCACGTCCGGGTGGCGCTGCTTGACCACCTTGATCGCATCGATCAGATCTTCGAGGCCCATGCGGCGCACGAGGCGGCGCACGGCCAGGATGATCGGGCGGCCTTGCGGCAACTGGAGCTTCAGGCGCGCTTCCGCCGTCGTGCAGGCCGGGTCGAAATGCGCCGTATCCACGCAGCCCGGCACGATGCGCACGCGCTCGGGCGAAATGCCGTAGCGGCGCGTGAGGATATCGCCAAACGCCTTCGACAGCACGATGAGCCGCGAAGAGCGCTCATACACCGACTGCTCCAGCGAGTGCTTGATACGCTGGCTCAGCGTCGCCGCGCCTTCCACCAAGCTTTCGTCGGCCCACGGCCCCTGAAAGTGCGAGACCTGCGGAATACCGCGCGTAACGTCGAGGCCGGGGAACGTGTATAGCGCGAAGTGCGAGGAGATCACGTCGGGACGGTGGCGGCGGATCTCGCTGCGCAGCGCGCGGCGCGCATCCATGAGGCGAAACGGCAGCGAGCGCGAAGCGGAGCCGAAGCCGTGGATCGCGCCGCCGCTGTCCTGGGCCACCCTGGGCGAGCCGGCCACGACGCCGCGCACGCGCACGCCCGCGCCGGGCAGCGCGCCGACGAGCGAGTAATACATGCGGTCGAGACCGCCTGCGCGCTCGGGAAACCAGTGCATGCCGATCTGCAGAGACTGAATGGAGTGTGTGGTCATCGCGTGTCCTTATTCTGCACGTAAGCGGTTATCAGGGGGTTTCTGCGCGCGGGAGCGGTTGACCGCCCGGCAGCGTCGCGGCAGCGAACGCGGATTCTTCGCGGCGCACGGCCTCGCTCGCGTCGCCGGCCAGTTGGCGGTAAAGCGCGATGTACTGAGCGGCCATGCGCGCCCAGCCAAACTGCGTGGCAAGCTCCGCCGCGGCCTCGCCCATCGCGAGGCGGCGCGGCGTGTCGGCAGCGAGCGTTTTCACGGCATTGGCGAGCGCGGGCACGTCGTCGGGGTCTTCGAGCACGATGCCGCACTCGGGCGTGATGATTTCCGCACCGCCCGCGGTGCGCGCCGTCACGACGGGCAGGCCGGCCGCCATCGCTTCGAGCAGCGAAAGGCTCATTGCTTCGTAGCGCGAAGGAAATACATAGGTATCGACGGAGCGCATGAGCGTCGGCATCTCGCGCACGAGGCCAAGGAAATGCACGCGAGACTCGATGCCCAGTTCGCGTGCGAGATCGGGATACGGGCTGCCCGGCAGGTAGCCGGCCACAGCCAGATGCACGTTGCCGGGCATCTGCTTGAGCGCATGCAGCACCGTGCCAAGGTTCTTGCGCGGCGTACGCAGGTCACCCACGAAGAGCAGCAGGAACGCCTCGGCGGGCAGCGAAAACTTCTCGCGGTCGGCGCTCGCGCCCGAGAAGCCGCGCGTGTCCACGCCGTTGTAGATCACGTCGAGACGCTCCACGGGGTTGCCGCCCGACGCGCGGATTTCGTCCGCGACCTTCCGGGAGACTGCGGCGATCACGCGCGAGCGCCGGTATGCCCAGCGCTCCAGCACCGCATTGACGCGCGTGTAGACGAACTGGTATGCGGACCATACGCCGCGCGTGAGACCGAACGGGTAATACTGGCTACGCGCCCAGCCGCCGTGCACGAAGTGCGCGGTGTTGACGTCGGCGTGCGCCCAGGTGATGAAGCCGTTCACATGGAGCACATCGTACTCGCGCCGGTGGCGGCGCAGCCATAACGCGCTCTTCAGCGCGAACACCTGCTGGCGCAGCAGGTTGGTGGGCCATGCGCGCGAGGGCTGCACGCGCACCCATTTCACCTTGGGATGGGCGAGCAATTCGGGCGCGACATGCGAGGCGACCAGCGTCACCTCGAGCCCCTCGTCGAGCGCTGCGCGCGCGATTTCATGATTGACGCGGCCCTGGCCGTCGTTGTGACGCACGACATGCGTGACGATTGCGACTCTCAATCGAAGACCTCCGTGGTACGGACATTGGCCTGGCGTTGGAGCTTCGTCCAATGTCCCGCGCTGAGAATGGAAAACACGCTCGAAAAGAGCAGCAGGCCGCCGGTGCCCACGAGCGAGTTGGTGAACACGAGCATGGCGAAGATCGAGACCGCGAGGCTCAGGCAGGCGCAAACGTAGCGGTCGTCGGACAGACGAAACGACACGCGCACTGCCCGCACGAGCAGCCACAGCACGCCCGACATGTAGAGCAGCGTGCCGGGCCAGCCCAGCACGAACGGGATGTTCATCACGCCGCTGTCGAAGCTGCCGTACTGGCCGAGCTGGCCGTTACTGCTGGAGAGCTTGGTCGATGCGCCGGTGGCGCCGAGTCCCTCGCCCGTCACGTCCGTGAAGGCCTTTTTCGCGAAGTCGGCATAGAACTGGTTACGCGCCTCGTAGCTTTGGTCGTCCTTCAGGTTCACGAGCGTATTCAGGCGCTGCTGCATACGGTCCGCCACAGGACCGAAGGTGAGCAGCGGCACGCACACGCCCGCCAGCACGACCGCGCTGATGATGATGCGAATGCGCACCTTGTTGCTCGACTTCATCAACTGGATCACCATGGCGATCGCCCAGCCGCCCCAGGTGGAGCGCACGAGCGAGAGCGCGAACGAGAAGAACCCGAACGCCGCCGCGATCCAGCGCACACGATGTTTGGCGGCCATCACGAACACCATCGCGCCCATCATCGCGAACGCGAACGGGCCCGACGAGTTCATCGTGCTGAACACACGCACGCCGAGCGGCACGGGGTCGCCCTGCGAGTTCATGTCCGAGCCGATCATCCACATCGCATCCCACGGCGGCATGATGAAGAACTGCACGAGACCGTACGCGCCCATCACGAGCATGCCGTAGATAAAGGTGTTGATGATGGTCTTGCTGCACTCGGGATACTGGCGCGTGAGCACCATGATGTGAAAACCGATCAGGAACGGATAAATCCAGTTGGCAAGGTCATAGACCGCCGCGGCCGGGCCGCTTCCCACCACGCCCACCACGAACGCATAACCGATGCCGAGCAGCGCGAGCAGGAGCGGCAGCCCGCGCCGCTGCCCGAGGATCGGGTAGTAGCGCAGCAGCGAAATGCCGCTGATCATCGTGACGGCGAGCGGCGCGACCTGAATGAGGCTGGTGGGCGTGAAGCCGCCCTTGCCGTAGTCGGCGAGGCGCCGCACTTCGGGGCTCAGAAACCACAGCCACCACATGAAGCCGATATAGCGCACCGGGTTCACGAAGTAGAGCCAAAAGCCCACCGCGATCGAAAATACGGGGAACGCGAGCGTGAGCACCGTGCCCTGGTGCGCACCGATCAAGAGCGCCGTGAATACCCACAAGGCGAGCGGCGGCAGCGTATCGCGGCCGAACAGGCTACGCAGGCCGCGGCGGCGGCTGCCTTGCGGGCTTGCCGGCGCGGGTGCGGGTGCGGGGATAGCGGTCGTGACATCCATGCTCACATCCCGCGCGCGGCAACGCCCCGGCCCTGGGGTTCGCTCGCGATCGACTCGCCGTTGCGCGCGTCGCGCTCGTGCAGCATCTCGCGCGTGAGCTGGGCGTGCTGCCGGGCGAAGTGCTGCGTCGTGAGATCGCGCGTGCGCAACTGCTCGCAGGCTTCGCGCGCCTGAGCGAGCGCGCGCGCCGGGTCGGCCACGAGCGCATGCGCGGCGTCGCGCAGCTGTTCGGCGTTGAACGGCTCGACATACGAGGCGGCCTTGTCGTCGAAGTAGTCTTCGAGCGCGCCGACTTTCGTCGCGATCATCGGCTTGCCGAGCGCCGCGGCTTCCAGCATCACCGTGATGCCCGAAGCGTGCGTGTTGGGCCGCAGCGGCACGACGACAAGGTCCGCCCAGTCATACAGCGCGTGCTGTTGCTTGATGCCGGAAACGCGCACGATGTCGACGTTGTCCGCGCGAGCCGATGCCGGCATGCGCCGGCGTGTGGCGATGCGCACCTGGTAGCGCGAATCGTTGCCGAGCGCGCTGACGAGCGTGGTCCAGTCGCGGTCGCGGTCGTTGCCGATCGCGGCCACGCGTACCGGCGTGTGCGGCGTCCATTCCGCGGGCGGACGCAGCGGAAAATCGCCGGTATTGAGCCCATAGAGCACGTGGCGCGCCTCGCGCCCAAAGTACTCGCCGCACAGCGCGGCGTTTTCGCTCGCGAGCGTGGTGAGCAGGTCGGCACGCGCGAGAAGCCGCTTGTAGAGCGCGCGGCGCAGCGCGCCATAGCCCGGCCAGCGGTCGAGCAGCCACACGCTTTGCGCGAGCAGCAGCGGGCGCGCACCGCCCTTCTTCGCGTTCATCAGCAGCACCAGCGCCACGGCCAGATGCTCCTGCTCGGTGTGCGTCCAGATGACGTCGGACTGCAAAATGGCGCGGCGGTTGCGCCAGGCATGAATGAAGTCGAAGCCGCACGCGGCCTTCAGCGCGCGCCGCATGAAGCGCATGGGCGTGCTCTCGCTCGCGTCCTGCGCGTAATTGAGGGCGAATTCCGCAGATTCCGCGTGATGGTAGCCATACAGGCTGCCGATGTTCTCGCCTTTGCGATAGCGGCGCGGATCGGCGCCATAGAAAAGGTGGACGTGGACTTGCGTACCGCTCATTCGGGGTCCTCCGTGTAGTGGTTGGCCGCGCCGCTCAAACGAGCGCGCGGCGCGCCTCTCGTGCGCCGCCGCGCACCGCGCGCCAGCGGGCAAATGCCGCGGCCGCTGAACCGCCGCGCACGGCGCTCAGGCCCGTATGCACGAGGCCCGGATACACGCGCGTGCCGACGAGCGCGTACCACCACCACGCGGTCTCGCGGCGCAGCGGCGTGAGATGGCCGAGCAGGATCAAGTGCAGGTTATAGGCGGCATTGCGGATCGAGGCGAGCGTCTGCGCATTGCGCGGGTCTTCGCCCGGGCGCGGCGCCGGGTAGTGATCCACCGCCACGAGCGGGTCGTACACGAGCTTCCAGCCCGAGCGCTTCACGCTCATGCTGAACGCCATGTCGTTATGCGTTTGCGCGCCGGTGCCGCGCAGGCGCCGGTCGAAGCGCAGGTCGCCGATCGCCGCGCGCCGGTAGCTCATGTTCGCGCCTTTCAGCAGATCGACTTCGCGCGCGCCGCCCGCGCCCAGATGATGGTTGCCGATGATGCGGCCCGAGCGCTGCAGCTTGCCCACCAGCGTGCGCTCGCCTTCGATCATGCGGCCGCCTTCGTGCACCCAGTCGCGCCCGCCCAGCGCACCGAGCTTCGGGTCGGACTCGAACGCCGCCGCAATACGCGCGACCCAATCGGCGCGCGGCGCGGCGTCGTCGTCGGTCATGGCGATCACATCGCCCGTCGCGGCCTCGATGCCGCGATTGAGCGCCGCCACCTGCCCCGGCTCCTCGACGATGGCGACTTCCACGTTGAGCACGCGGGGGGTGACGTGCTCGGCGAGGCACGCATGCGTCGCCTCGTCGTCGGCGCGCGCCACCACCACGATCTCGTCGGGCGTGCGCTGCTGGCGCAGCAGCGCCGAAAGACAGCGCGACAGATCATCAGGACGCCGATAGGTCGGCACGAGCACGGTCAGTTTCATCGCGTGTTCTCCTTTGCTGTGCTGGATGAGGACGTAGTCGTCATGCGCTCAGATACTCGCGCACGTTCGCGTAGCCGTAGCCGTAATTGCCGCGCGTGCGCGCCGGCACGCCGTTGAACACGCCGCCCTGCACACGCACGCCGGCGTTGCGCAAGCGCTTGAGCGTCTCGGCGATTTCGCCTTCGGTGTGCATGCCCGAACGCAGCACGAGGAACGTCGAGCCCGCATGGCCGCCGATGATGGCGGCGTCGGTCACGGCGAGCACCGGCGGCGAATCGATGAGCAGCACGTCGTAGCGGTTCGACAGACCTTCGAGGTACTGGCCAAGACGCGGCGACATCAACAGCTCGGAAGGGTTGGGCGGACGACGGCCGCACGAGATGAAGTGCAGGTTGTCTACCTCAGTCGCGCGAATCGCCTCGTCCAGCGCAATCTGCCCCGAGAGCAGCTCGGAGAAGCCGTTCTCCTGCGGCCCGCCCAGATGACGTTCGAGCGCGCCGCGGCGCATGTCGCCGTCGATCATCAGCACGCGCTTGCCCGAGTGGGCAAGCAGCACGGCGAGGTTCGCGGTCAAGAAGCTCTTGCCGACGCCCGGCACCGAACCCGTCAGCATGACTACGCGATTGCGCGCATCCATTACGCTGAACTGCAGCGAAGTGCGCAGGCTGCGCAGACTTTCGACCGTGAGGTCCTTGGGGCGCGCGTTGGCGAGCACGTCGCGCAGGCGCGTGCCGCCAGGCACCGGGCCGCGCTTTTCGAGCGCGATCTGCTCCGGCGAAAGCGGCACGAGACCGTACACGGGCAGCTGGAACGAGCGTTCGATCTGGTCCGGATCGACAATGCCCTTGAACATGTTGCGGCGCATAAGCACGAAGCCCGTGCCGAGAATGACGCCGAGCAGCGATGCCGCCGAGACGATCAGCAGCTTCTTGGGCTTCGAGGGGTTGCCGGGGCGCAGGGCCGGATCGATGATATGCACGTTGCCGCCCGTGCCCACGCGCTGCACCGAAAGCTCCTGAATGCGGTTGAGCAGCAGCACGTAGATGTCCTCAGCCACCTTCGCGTCGCGCTGCAGTTGCACGGCCTTCACTTCCGTCGCCGGCAGGTCGCGGAACTTCGTGTCGTACTTCGCGCGCTCGGCCTGCAGTTGCGCGAGCTGCTGGCGCGCCGCGATCAGCACCGGATGCTGGTCGCCAAACCGCTGTTGCAGCGAGGCGATCTGCAGTTGCAGCGCCGAAATCTGCTGCTCGTACTGCACGCTGCCGTCGAGATAGATCTTCGCTTCGTCGCTCGCATTGATCGAACCCGACTTGCTCTGGTAAGCCGTGAGCGCTGCTTCGGCGTTCTCCAGGTCCGCCTTCAGGCGCGGCTGTTCGCTGCGCAGGAAGTCGAGCATCTTGCTCGCGTCGGCTTGCTTCGTCGCCACGTGCTCGCGCAGGTACGACTGCGCCACCGCATTGGCGATTGCCGCCGCGTGCCCGGGGTCGTTGTCTTCGAGCGAGATGTCGATCACGCCCGTCTGCTTGCCCTGCTCCTGTACCTGGATCGCGTTCTGGAAGCCGCTGATCGCATCGAGATCGTTCAGGCGCACGACCTTGAAGCGCGTGCCCGGACGCGCCACGAGCTTGCTCACGAGCAGCTTCACGCCGCCGCCCTGTTCGACCTGGCCCACCGTGCCTTCGAGCAGGCGCGCGCCATCCGGCGTCGAGATCACATAGCGGTCGTGGTCGAGCGCGGTGAGCGTGAGCTTCTTGCCTTCGAGCTCGGGCGTGACCTCGACGGAGTCGACGTTGATGACCTCGCCGCCCCACGCATAGCTGCCGAGCCAGTTGCTGAGCCCGAACCACGGACGCGCGGGCGTGCCCGGCGTCGCAAGGCGTGCGGAAAGGCTGCCGATCAGGGGCAGCATGACCGGCGTGACGGTCGTGTTCAGCTTGAACTGCTTGACCACCGGCTCGACCACGCTGCGGCTCTTGATCATCTGGATCTCGGCGTCGGTGGGCAGGCTGCCCGCCGACGATCCCGAGCTGATGTTCGCGCCCGTCTGCGTTTGCGTGAGGGCCTGCGACGTGTAGTCGGACGGCTCCACGCGAACCTGGGTATCGGCGGTATAGACCGGCTTGGCGATAAAGCAGTAAAACACGGCCATGGCGATCACCGCCGCCGCGATCGCGATGAGCCAGCCGATGTCGTCGATGATGACGCGCAGCAACTGGCCGAGAACGACGTCCTCTTCCTCGGTGCGGACCGCCGGGGCGGCCTGGCTATTGGCTTGTATGGTCACGATTCAATCCCGTTGTTTAGGTGTTGCTCCTGCGTCTTCTGCGCAAGCGCTGCGACTCGCGCGCTTACTTCGCGATCTGCTTCAGGTAGAAGACGGTCTGGATGGTCGGCAGCACCTGCTGCAACACACGGTTGAAGGTCGCCGAAGCGGCTGTGCCCACGTACACCACATCCAGCGGCTTGAGCTGGAACTGCGACGAAAGCATGATCGCGTCGGGCTTGGTCATGTCGAGACGGTAGATCTCGGGCTGCGTCGGGTTGTCCTTCATGCCGCGCATCACGAAAATCTGGCGTGGGTTCGCGTCGGTATCGAGAATGCCGCCCGCCTGGGTGAGCGCGTCGGCGATCGTGAGGTTGCCGCGAATGAGGTTCGTCTGCAGGGGCGTCTTCACTTCACCCATCACGAATACTCTGCTATCCGAACGATCCGGAATATTGATGACGTCGCCGTTCTGCAGCAGCACGTTCTGGGTCGAATCGCCGCCGTCGAGCATGCGGTTCGCATCGAGGATGTACAGCTTGCCGTTGCGCGTGAGACGCACGCGGTTGATGTCGGCGTTGTCGGTCGTGCCGCCCGAACGTGTGATGGCGTCCACCAGCGTGAGCGGCACGTCGCTCATCGAGAGCGGTCCCGGCGTCTTCACGTCACCCGTGATCTGCACCTTCTGGCTGCGGTACGCGAGCACGCGCACGTCCACCTGCGGGTTCTTCACATAGGGGCCGAGGCCGGCCGCGAGCTGGTCGCGGATCTGGCCGGGCGTCTTGCCCGCGGCCATGATGCGGCCCACGAACGGGAAGAAGATTGTGCCGTCCCTGGCGACGGTCTGCCCGTACGGGTCGGCCTGGCCGGGCAACGCGTTGGTGTAGGGCTGCGTGAGCGCCTGACCCACCGTCTGCGTGGTGTTGCCGCCCGTGGAGAACGTCGAGCCCTGCGGCGTCGAGAGTTCCGGGTGGTCGAACACGGTCACGCCGAGAATGTCCTGCGGCGCGATGTGATAGACGTAGTCGGCAGCGCTCGCGAACTTCGAAGGCGGCAGGGGCGCCTTCGGCTGCGCAGCGGCCGCCTGTGCCTGCTGCAGCACGACTTGCTGCGTGATGAGCTGCACGTTGAATTGCTGCTGCGGCTGGTTGTTCGGCTGTTCCTTCAGGCTCGACGTGTCGAGATAATTGCCCGGTGCCGTTGCGCACGCGGAAACGAAGACGCTCAACGCGACCACCGCCGTCAGTTTCAGTTTTGTCATTGGCATATTCGGCTCAACCATCCCTTTACCATGCGATCCATCAATTCAAGACTCTGGCGATACGCGGACTCGTGAAGCCCATGCGGATCGCTGACATCAGAGTTTTCCCAGTTACCGAGCGCGTACACCTTGCCGCGCGCGGTGGGTTCAATGCGCTCGACAGCGGCGACCTGGCGGCGCTCGGTCACGAGCACGAGGTCTGCCGAGCGCACGAGGCGGCTGGTCAGGCGGCGCGACTGATGCTCGCCCACCTTCATGCCGCGCTCGGCAAGCAGCCACTGCATCACGGGGTCCATGTCGTCGCCGTCGCGCGCGCGCAGGCCCGCCGATTGAAACGACTCCGCCCGCGAGCCCTTCTGCTCGCGCAGACGCTCGCGAAAGAGCTGCTCCGCCGCCGGCGAGCGGCAGACGTTGGCGTGGCAAACGATGAGCACGTTCTTGATCATGGTCGCGTGACTCCCTTCCCAGACATGCGCGATGCGTAGCCCGGCAACGCTCAGGCCAGCGCCTGCGTCGCGGCGGCTTCGGCGCGCGCGCGGCTTGCCTGCGTCGCGCTCGCGCGGCCCACGGCGTGGTACTCGATGCCGAGTTCCCGCAGCGCGGACGGCTCGTAGAGATTGCGGCCGTCGAACACGATCGGCATCTTCAGTTGCTGCTTGAGCGTTTCGAAATCGGGCGCCTTGAAAACCTTCCATTCGGTGGCCACCACGACGGCATCCGCATCGCTTGCGGCTTCCATCGCGTCGCTCACGAACGACAGCCGCGCCTGATGTTCCGGCGCGTGCGCGAGATCGAGCGCGAGTACGCGCTTCGCCTCGGCGGTCGCGACCGGGTCGTATGCCTTGACCTTGGCGCCGCGCGCGAGCAGCTCGGCGATGAGCGTGCGGCTCGGCGCCTCGCGCATGTCGTCGGTGTTCGGCTTGAACGCGAGACCCCAGACGCCGAACGCGCGGCCCGTGAGGTCGGAGCCGAAGCGCGTAACGATCTTCTGTGCCAGCACCTGCTTCTGCGCTTCATTGACGGACTCCACGGCGCGCAGGATCTGCAGCGGCTCGCCGAAGTCCTCGGCAGTGCGCATCAGCGCCTTCACATCTTTCGGGAAGCACGAGCCGCCGTAGCCGCAGCCCGCATAGAGAAAGTCATAGCCGATGCGCGGGTCCGAGCCCACGCCGCGGCGCACGGCCTCGATATCGGCGCCCACGCGGTCGGCGAGATTCGCGAGTTCGTTCATGAACGAAATGCGCGTGGCGAGCATGGCGTTGGCCGCGTACTTGGTGAATTCGGCCGAGTGCACGTCCATGTAGAGCGTGCGCTCGTGATTGCGGTTGAACGGCGCATAGAGCCGCTTCATGACCTCTTTCGCGCGCTCGCCGGGCACGTCGTCGTTGCAGCCGAGCACAATACGGTCGGGCCGCGCGAAGTCCTCGACTGCCGCGCCTTCCTTGAGGAACTCGGGATTCGAGACCACCGAGTACATGTGGCTCTCGCCGCGCTTTGCGCATTCGGAGGCGATCGCGTCGTGCACGAGCGCGGCCGTGCCGACCGGCACTGTGGACTTGTCCACCACCACCTTGAAACCGGTCATGTGGCGGCCGATGTTGCGCGCGGCCGCCAGCACGTATTGCAGGTCGGCGGAACCGTCTTCGTCGGGCGGCGTGCCCACGGCGATGAACTGCACGTCGCCGTGCGCGACCGCCGCTTCCACGTCGGTCGAGAACTTCAGCCGGCGCGCGCGCACGTTGCGCTCGATAATTTCCTTCAGGCCCGGCTCGTGAATCGGCACGATGCCCTGATTGAGCAGGTCGATCTTGCGTTCGTCGACGTCGAGGCAAAACACGTCGTTGCCAATATCGGCAAGACAGGCGCCCGTCACGAGACCCACATAACCGCTGCCAATGATCGTCAGATTCATGCCCACCTCAAAAGTGATTGGTTCTTCATGTCACGCGAAACGTTGCGCACACCGGCATCGCGCGCGCTCGCTTCGCCTCAATATGCGTTCTGGCCGGCGAAACCCTTCCACATGGTCATCGCCACGATGCGCAGGTCGAGCGCGAAGCTCCAATGCTGCATGTAGTGCAGATCGAAGCGCACGCGGTCGCGCATCTTTTCCACGCGATCGGTTTCGCCGCGAAAGCCGTTGACCTGCGCCCAGCCCGTAATGCCCGGCTTGATGCGATAGCGCGCCATGTAGCCGCGCACGAGGTCCTTGTAGATGTCGTCGTGCGCAAGCGCGTGCGGGCGCGGACCCACCACCGACATCTCGCCCTTGAGCACGTTGATGAACTGCGGCAGCTCGTCGAGGCTCGTGCGGCGCAGGAACGCGCCCACGCGCGTCACGCGCGGATCGTTGCGGCGCGCCTGCGTGACCTGCCCCGCGACTTCCGCATGGACCTTCATCGAGCGGAACTTGTAGATTTCGAACTCGTTGCCATCCAGCCCCTTGCGGCGCTGCCTGAAGAACACCGGGCCCTTCGACGTGAGCTTCACGGCAAGCGCGATCGCGGCGAGCAGCGGCGCCAGCGCGACCAGCACGCCACCCGCGAACGCGATGTCGAACACGCGCTTGGGCAGCACGCGCAGATCCGTGACCGGCGAGGCCGCGAGATTGATGGCCGGCACACCGAGCAGATCGACCACGGGCTGGCTGAAGAAGGACAGGCTGCGCACGTCCGGAATGAAACGGATGTTCACGAAGTCGTTGCGCAAGGCCGTGACGATGCGATGGATCGTGCGCTCCTTGGTGATCGGCAAGGCGAGCCACAATTCGCGCACCTCGTTCTTGCGCACGAACTCGAGCATGGCCTGGAGGTTGCGCTCCACCGGCACGCCGTCGATTGCGGCGGCGCCATCCGCGTCGCTGTCCTCGTCGAACACGAGCGCCGGGTGAAAACCCGCTTCCGGGTGAAAGCGCATGTGCTCGATCAGGAAGCGCCCATAGCGCGGGCCGCCCACCACCGCCACAGCCTTCTGGTTGTAGCCCTCGCGGCGAATGCCGCGCAGCACCATGTGCACGAGCGCCTTCGAGACGATCAGGAGCGCCACCGAGGCGACGACCCAGTACGCGAGCCAGAGGCGCGAAAGCGAATCGGCGCGGTGCAGGCTGAAGCTCAGCAGGATGCCCGTGCCCTCCACGGCGAGCCAGGCCGCGCACACGCGGGCAAAGAGGACGTACAGCGACTTGCCGCGCCACGACTTGTAGATCCCGAACGCCGGGAACATCCAGATCGCGAGCACGCAGTTGAATGCGAGCGCCACGCTCTCCGCGTCGGTGAGCGGCACGAACTGGCCACGGTGCAAGGCGGCCGCGAGCAGCGCTCCAGCGGCAATGGCGGCAACGTCGAAAATTCTGGCTAGAACGCTGAGCATGTCCGGCACCTCGGGTTTAAAAAATGAATCGCGGCCACGCACTGCAAATCATGGCCGGTCGCTGCAAAAGTTTCTGGGACTGCGTCGCCGCAAAAAAGCGTCTGGCTTCGCTAATTCTGATCCGAATAAACCCTAATAAGGCGCGATAAAAATTCAGGCTGCAAGCCTCAAAAGTATCTCCAATTGTTTCGCCCTTTCCGGGTTATTTTTTTGCGAATATTTTCGGAAAAGATTGCCGGGTTTCCCTCCTGCATTGGCTCTTGATCCCGATCGTTCCGGCAGATTTTTCCGGAAAAGAGGCCGGATTACGGGTTTCAGCAAGAAATTGCGGCGACCGGCGGCAGAATTTTTATTGAATTTTTTATCAGAGTTTCGATGTGACGGGAGCGTGATTTAAATTTAATTCGAATATTTTCCGTTTTCTTCTTTACGACACTATTTATGACGATTTTAAGCATGCTACAAATCGCATCACCGATACCTTTTACAGGAGAGCGAGATGACGGATACGGGTTCCGCTACGGCATCGGCAAAAGCGTCCCAGACGCGTGCCGAAACGCGCAGTGCATTGCAGGTGTGCCCTGTCGTGCTTGCGGGCGGCGCGGGCTCGCGGTTGTGGCCACTGTCGCGCGAGCAATATCCGAAGCAGATGATCAACCTCGTTGGCGAGCAGTCGCTGCTGGCCAGCACTGCGGGCCGCCTCGATGCGCTCGCCGAGCGCGTGACGCTCGCGGAGGAGCTGCTGATCGTCTGCAATGAAGAACATCGGTTCACCACCGCCGACCAGGTTCGCGCAGCGGGCAAGCACGCACGTCTGATTCTCGAGCCCGTGGGCCGCGATACGGCGCCCGCGCTCACGATCGCCGCGATGTCGGTGGCCGCCTCGCAGGAAGACGGCATTCTCGTGGTCATGCCCGCCGACCATGCGCTCGCGGACCTCGAAGCGTTCCAGAACGCCGTGGCCGAAGGCGTGCGTCATGCCGCGAACGGCCAGATCGTGACGATGGGCATCGTGCCCACGCATCCCGAGGTGGGCTATGGCTACATTCATGTGGGCGAGCCGCTCGCGAACGCCGAACCCAACGGTGCGCGGCGTCTGAACGGTTTTGTCGAAAAGCCCTATTTCGAGCTGGCGCAGCAATATATCGCTTCGCAGCGCTACTGGTGGAACAGCGGCATCTTCATCGTGCGCGCCTCGACCTGGCTCAAGGCGATTCGCCATTTTCATCCGGCCATCTACGCCGCATGCGCGGAATCGATCGAGCACGGCAAGGCAGACGGCGACTTCTTCCGCGTGGATAGCGAAGCGTTCGCACGTTCGCCTTCGAACTCCATCGACTACGCCGTGATGGAACCGCTCGCCGGCGACCCGACGGTCGCGAGTGGCGTGGTCGTGCCGCTCACGGCCGGCTGGACCGACCTCGGTTCATGGGACACCGTCTGGCAGGTTTCGCCCAAGGACGACGAAGGCAACGTCGCGCACGGCCGCGTGATGTTCGAAGGCGCCAGCGACACCTTCGCGCATTCGGACGGCCGGCTCGTGGCCTGCCTCGGCACCCGGAACCTCGTGGTCGTGGAGACCCCGGACGCCCTGCTCGTCGCCGACCGCTCGCGCGCCCAGGACGTCAAGAAGATCGTGCAACGCCTGAAGCAGGAACGCCGCACCGAAGCCGTGGCGCACCGCCTCGTGCATCGCCCGTGGGGTCATTACGACAGCGTGGACAGCGGCGAGCGCTTCCAGGTCAAGCGGATCGTGGTCGAGCCGGGCGCACGCCTGTCGCTGCAGATGCATCACCATCGCGCCGAGCACTGGGTCGTCGTACGCGGCACCGCGCTCGTCACGCGTGGGGAAGAACGCTTCATCGTTTCGGAAAACGAGTCAGCGTACATCCCGCTTGGCGTGTCGCATCGACTGGAAAATCCCGGCAAGATGCCGCTCGAGATCATCGAGGTGCAGTCGGGCTCGTATCTCGGCGAAGACGATATCGTGCGTCTCGACGATCAGTACGGCAGGCAGTGAAGCAAGCCGTCGTGGCAATCCAGGAAGGCTGCGCGCACCGCGCGCGGCCTTGCGTGATCAGCGCGAGAGTGTGCGGTAGCGCATTCCGGCGACGTCGGCCGTGCGTCGTTCGGCGGTGCCGGACGACGCCGTATTGGCTTCGCGAGCTTCGCTGCTGCCCGTGAGCAGTGCGCCGGTGGCGGTGTAACGCTGGACCGGCGCTTGCAGCGGCGCAAGCCGCACGCTGCCCGGCGCGCCCGCAGGCAACGCGCGCGCGGCGGCAGCATCGGACGGATCGCCGCGCGTGACGCCTGGGCTTTGGATGGGCGCGTGCGGTGCGGCGCCGGGCAACGCCGTTTGCGACGCGCTCTGTGCCGCGCCCTTCGACGCGGCATGCCTCGCGGGATGCGAACCGGGCCACGAAGCGCCGGGCGCGGACTCGGCCATGTCTTCGCGATCGAGCCATTCACGCGCCCAGTCGAAGGCGAAATTCCGCGCGGATTCGCGATCCTGGAACGGCGGACCGATCAGGCCCGAGCGCTCGATGCGCTTGCCGTCCTTGAGAATTTCCACGGCGCCGCGGAACATGCGGTTGCGCACGGGCTGAACGGTGAGGCTCATCGTATAGCCGCGCCATTCCGCGACCTGCACCACGCTGCCCGCAGGGTACACGCTGCGATGCGACGCGTCGCGCGGCATCGCGCGAGTCGCAACAGGCTTGCTCACGCGAGCAGGCGAGAACGGTGCAAACGGCGCATCGTTTTGCGAACGCGTCGCACTCGCAACGGTCGATGCGCTCGCTGCCGTCGTGGCGTTAGACACGACAGGCGCGCCGAGCGAAACGGGCAATGCCGGTTCGCCGCCAGCGAGCTGACGCATCATGCTTTCCATGGGATCGGCAAGTGGCGCGTCGGCGAGCGCGGCGGGCGCCTGCCAGGCCTCGGGACTCTTCCAGAACACGGCCGGCTGGCCGTCGTCCTCGGCGACTTCCTCGACTGCGACTGCAACGGGTTGGGCATCGGCCTGCGCGGGCTGGGGCACATAAACGAACTTGCGGCCGCGCTGCGAAAGCAGCTCGACCAGCTCGATCAACGTGCCGCTGCCGTGCCACTCCTCGAAACGGCGGCGGCAGGTGGGCCCGGACGGATAACGCGCGGGCAGGCGCGACCACGACTCACCGGTGGTGAGAATCCAGAGGACGGCATTGGCCACGACGCGCGGCTCGGCGCGAGGGCGGCCGCGCCGGTTAAGCCTGATTGGAGGTTCATCTGACACGAGCGAAGACACCTGCATCCACTCGTCGTCGCTCAGTTCTTCGAAATTCATGCTGTTCTCCACGCAGCCGGACCGGGGCTGCATTGACGGAGCACTGGCTCGCGGATCTTGTTGCCCGCGTTGGCTAGCTCGGTTGCACCATATGCTTATATGACGTGTTCATTTGCGTCGCGGGGCGCACTCTGGCAGTGCGTTCATTCACTGTATTGACGCAATAAACGTGGTCTCACTCGTGCAAGGGAGAATTTGTGCAGGAAGCATACCACCTGAAACCAGCCGATGAGGAGGGCCGTAATAAGTGTTACGGTTAGAAACAATCTCCACCTTGAATCGCCGGGAATATTGCCGGAAAAGGCCTGTAAACGTAGTGTTTTACAGCGTCAATACAGTTGTAACAGGTTCATTCGTTGCGTCGCTGGCGCGTGGTCCGCGCCCTGCACGATTCCGGATGCATGCATACCACTTGAGACACATCTCCCTCCGCAGCCACCCCGGTTCGCGCCTGCGCCGTCATTGTTGTGCCCGCAACAAATGACATGCCGATGAAATCCTCCGATGCAACACGTAACGGTCACAACGAAACCGTTGCGCGCTTCGCACCGGTTGCACCATCGCTAACCGAACGCTCGTGCGGCGTCACGTAGCGAGGCCGCGAAAACGAATCCGTCTATAGTAAGGGCGCACTGAACTACCACGGAGATTCGTGTATGCAAACCTCTGTTCCGCGCGTCGCCACGGCGTTGATGGCCACGCTGACCCTGGCGCTGCTCGCCCCCTGGGGTGCCGCACAGGCGCAGCTCGGCAACCTGCTCAACCAGGGCGGCAGCGGTGGCGCCAACAGCGGCGGTTCGGCACAAAGTGCGCTCGGCAATCTGGGCGGCCTCGGCAATTCGCTTTCGGCGCCCTCGCTCACGTCGAACGGTCTCGGCAATGTCACCGGCGTGCTGCAGTACTGCATCAAGAACAATTACCTGAACGCCGACGCCGCGAGCAATGTGAAAGACTCACTGCTCAGCAAGCTGCCCGGCGGCGCGAACACGACCGACAGCGGCTATACGCAGGGCACGAGCGGCATCCTCACGGCCGGCAACGGCCAGAAGCTCGACCTCACGGGCGGCGGCCTCAAGGAGGAGGCCACGAGGCAGGTCTGCGACAAGATCCTGAGCCAGGCGAAGTCGATGCTGTAGCCGCCCCGAGCCGGCATGCGGATGTGCGCGGGCGTACGGCCCGCGCAATTTATGTGCCGTAAGCTGTGAACACGAACGAAGTCCGGCTGTCGAATGGAATCAACCGGTCTTCACCCGGCATTGCCACCCGTAGCCCATGACCAAGCGCCACACTCCCGTAATATTCGCGTTCCCGGCCACCACGCTGCGGAGCGCGCTGAGCGGCCTCGCCGCTTTTGCCGCCCTGCTGGTTCCGGTGGCGCATGCGCAGTCCATGCAAACCGCCTCGCACGACCAGCAGTTCGACTGCAAGTCCGATCCCCATACGTTCATCTCGTCGCTCATCGAGGAAAAATCCATCGAGCCCGAGCCGAGCCGCGTCGAAGCGAATTCGGTCAACGCGTTCAGGCCCGCGCGCGGCACCCGCCTGAGCGCGTTCGGCTTCCCGATTTACGTAGTGCTCGGCTACGACCGCGACGACACGCTCTTCAGGCGCGGCGCCGGCAAGGAGATCACCTCGCCGCTTTACGGCGTGGTCGTGTCCGCGCCCGCGGAGAAGGTGCGCTCGCGCGTGCGTGAAGCCAACAGCGACGCCACCGTGCAATCGGTCGTGCCGCTGCTGCTCACGGCGATCGTGTGCGGCGGGTGAACGCTCAACCGCCGAAGAACGCCAACGCGCCCAGCCCCACGCCGGCGATGGCGACGCCCACCGACGTATTGAGCAGCCAGCGCCGCCGCGTGAGCAGCGTAATCGCCGTGAGCGCGATCGAGATCTGGATGAGCGTGGTGGCCTGGGCCCAGCGATGATGGCCGTGCAGCACGCGCTCGCTCAGCGCATCGTCCTGCTCGACGATTTTTTCGAGCGCCTCCGCCTTGGCGCGGATCGGCTCTTTCTGCTGGCGATAGCGGTCGGCGTCGGCGGCAAAGCGCTTCTGGGCGGCGTCCGAATTCGGCGCGAGCGCGGAGAGTTGCGCGCCCAGCTCCGCGAGATTCTGCTTCTCGCCCTTCGCCTGATAGTAAGCCCATTGATTCGCGGCTTCTGTCTTGCGGATCGCCGCTTCGTTCTTGTAATAGAGCGCCTGGTTCTCGCTGTTGCCGCTCTGGTAGGCAAAGATCGCTCCAATCGAAGCGAGGATGGCCGTCATCACCGCCATGCGGCCCGGGAACGGGTCGCCCCCGCCGTGCCCGCCATGGCCCGCCGCGGCGTGTTCGACCGCGTGGTCGTGCGGCCCATGCACTTCGTACTCTTCAGACATCCAGGGACTCTCCGCTTTCTCTGACTTTCACTGCGCGAACCGCATTTCCCCCGTGCGGCGCGCCTGTGGGGACGCTCAATTATCGTGAGCGCGGCGCGCTTGTCCAGTACCCGGAGTGCATCGGATGTAACGAAACCCGAAATCTCTCCTGACGAAAGCGAATCGTAGGCTTGATCGTCTATTCATTCAGATCAGGTACCCGGGATGTTGCAGTGCATCCCCTCCCGCCGGCCGTTTGCAAACGTGGATTTTCGCCCTGAGCGCCTTCCCGCATCGTTGCAGTGCCACATGGCCCTATATGCAACCTCGCGCGACATGCCCTGAGGCCTTCTGCCGTTAATAAATTCAGCCAGGAGACCATCATGGGACCCACAACGGCCGTGCACGCCGCGGCTATCGACACGGTTGCACACAGCGCGCGCGAGCGGTATGGCAAGCCGGATGAAACCTGCAGCCTGATCGACGCGATCTACGATGCCGGCTTCGACGCGCAGCGCTGGCCAGCTGTGTGCGCGCGCATTGCGCGACGCATCGGCGCGCAACACGTCAATCTCACCATGCTGCCTCCCGAAAGCACGTTCTCGCTCGCCGAGTGGGACGGCATCGACGCTTCGTTTGCCCAATCGTACGCGCAGCACTACGGCGGCCTCGATCCGCTCGTGCCGCAGGCGCGCTGCTGGGCCGCCGGCACGCTCGTCACCGACACGATGATCCGCCCGCAGGGGAGTCCGGAACGCAGCGCCTTCGTGCAGGAGTGGGTGCGCCCGCAGCGCTTCTACACGGTGGCCTTCGCGAACGTGCTGCGCGAAGGCGATATGGCCGCCGTGCTCGGCGCGCTGCGCCATGAAACGCGCTTCTATAGCGAAGACGAACTCGATGCGCTGCGCTCGCTGCTGCCGCATCTGCGCAATGCCTTGCGCGTGCAGCGGCACACGGCCCGCACGCTCGCCTCGCGCGACGATAACGCCCATGCTCCCGCCGACGCACTCGACGCGCTCGCGCATGGCGTGCTGATCGTCGACGCCGACGCGCACATCGTGTTCGCGAATCGCGCCGCCGCAGCGCAGCTCGCCCGCGCAAACGGGCTGCGCACCGAACACGCCGCGCTCGGCGCCACCACGGCTTACGCCACCCAGCAGTTGCGCGCGCTGATCGCGCGTGCGGCCGGGCGCGACGGGCGCGGGCGCAGCGGCGGCGCGATGCGGATCGCCCGCCAGCCGCCCGACGAGCCGCTCCAGGTGCTCGTTTCGCCGCTAGGCGAGCACTGTCGCGCCGACGACTTCGCCCACGGCGCACGCGCCGGCAAGGCCATGCTCATCGTGATCGATCCGCAATCGTCGCGGCGCGGCGTGGAAACGCGTCTCATCGCGCTGTTCGGCCTCACGCCCGCGGAAGCGCGCGTGGCCTGCGAGGTCGGCAAGGGCCTCAACCCGAAAGACGTGGCCGAAGCGCTGCAGGTGCTGCCCTCGACCGTGCGCACGCATCTGCATCACGTGTTCGCGAAAACCGCCACGCGCCGCCAGGCCGAGCTGATGCGTCTGATCGCGCAGCTCGCGATTGCACGCGGCGATTGATCCAGGATTCGCCGACGCAACAGAAAACGGCCCGCGCAACCCACGTTCGATGAACGCAGATGGCGCGGGCCGCAGCGCGGTCGTGTCCGCGTCGATCAACCGCCCAGATAGGCGCGCTTGATGTTGTCGTTGGCGAGCAGGTTGCCGGCGCTGTCGGCGAGCACCACGCGTCCGGTTTCCAGCACATAGCCGCGATCGGCCACGTGCAGCGCCTTGTTCGCGTTCTGCTCGACGAGGAACACCGTCACGCCCTCCTCGCGAATCGTGCGGATGATGTCGAAGATCTGCGCGATCACGAGCGGTGCGAGGCCGAGCGTGGGCTCGTCGAGCAGCAGCAAACGCGGCTTGCTCATTAGCGCACGGCCGATGGCGAGCATCTGCTGCTCGCCGCCCGACATCGTGCCGGCGCGCTGCTTCGCACGCTGGTTCAGGCGCGGGAACAGCTTGAACACGTGCTCGATGCCCGCATCGATCTCGTGCTGCGAGGCAAAGAAGCCGCCCATCTGCAGATTTTCGAGCACTGTGAGGCTCGGGAACACGCGGCGGCCTTCCGGCGAAATCGCCATACCCTTGCGCATGATTTCATGCGTGGGCATGCGCGTGATGTCCTCGCCTTCGAACGTCACTTTCCCCGCAGAAGCGCGCGGCGTGCCGCACACGGTCATCATGAGCGTGGTCTTGCCGGCGCCGTTGCTGCCGATCAGCGTGACGATCTCGCCCTTGTTCACTTCGATCGACACGCCCGCCAGCGCCTGAACTGCGCCGTAGTGGGTATGGACCTTTTCCAGCTTCAGCATCAGTCCTCTCCGAGATAGGCCTTGATCACGCGCGGGTCGTTGCGCACTTCGTCGGGTTTGCCGATCATGATCGGCTTGCCGTGCTCCATCACCAGGATGCGGTCCGACACGCCCATCACGAGGCTCATGTCGTGTTCGATCAGGAGTACGGAGATTCCGAACTCGTGGCGCAGGCTGTCGACCATCTGCTGCAGCTCGACCTTTTCCTGCGGGTTCAAGCCTGCCGCGGGTTCGTCGAGCATGAGAAGACGCGGATCGGTGATCATGCAGCGTGCGATTTCGAGCCGGCGCTGATGGCCGTACGAAAGCGTGCCCGCCTCGCGGTTCGCGACCGGCTTCAGGCCCACGCGCTCGAGCCAGTACGCGGCGCGCTCGAGCGCGGCGCGCTCGGCCCGGCGATATGCGGGCGTCGCGAACAGGCCGCTCAGCATGTTGCGGTTCACCTTCAGGTGCTGCGCGACCATGAGGTTTTCCAGCACCGTCAACTGCTTGAAGAGGCGGATGTTCTGGAACGTGCGCACGAGGCCGCGGCGCGCGACCTGGTGGCTCGGCTGGCCGGTGATGGCGCGGCCTTCGAGCACGATGTCGCCCGCGGTGGGCTTGTAGAAGCCGCCCACGCAGTTGAACACCGTGGTCTTGCCCGCGCCGTTCGGCCCGATGATCGCGAAGACTTCATCCGGACGCACGTCGAAGGCGATGCCGTCCACAGCCAGCAGACCGCCGAAGCGCATCTGCAGGCCTGCTACTTTCAACAACGCTTGTGCGCTCATTGCGGCCACTCCACGTGCGGACGGCTCGCGGGCAACAGACCCTGCGGACGCCACATCATCATCAGCACCATCACCAGACCGAAGATCAGCATGCGGTACTCGGCAAAGCCGCGCGCCACTTCGGGCAGCACCGTGAGCAGGATCGCGGCGAGCACCACGCCCAGCTGCGAGCCCATGCCGCCCAGCACCACCACGGCGAGAATGAGCGCCGATTCGATGAAGGTGAACGACTCGGGCGTGACGAGCCCCTGGCGCGCCGCGAAGAACGCACCGGCGAGACCCGCGAACGACGCGCCGAGGGTGAATGCCGAAAGCTTGATGCGCGTGGGGTTCAGGCCCAGCGAGCGGCAGGCGATCTCGTCTTCGCGCAGCGCTTCCCAGGCGCGGCCCATCGGCATGCGCAGCAGGCGGCTCGTGACGAACAGCGTGAACGCCACCAGCACGAGCGCGAGCAGGTACAGGAAGATCACCATGTGCTCGCCGCTGTACGCGACGCCGATCAGCTCGTTGAACGTCTTCGCACCTTCCACGCTCGCGCGGCGGGCCATTTCGAAGCCGAACACGGTGGGCTTGGGAATGCTGGAGATGCCATCCGGGCCGCCCGTGATGCTCGTGAGGTTGTTGAGCAGCAAGCGGATGATCTCGCCGAAGCCGAGCGTGACGATGGCGAGATAGTCGCCGCGCAGGCGCAGCACCGGGAAGCCGAGCACGAAACCGAAGGCGGCCGCGGCGAGCGCCGCGAGCGGCAGGCATTCCCAGAACGTGAAGCCGAAGTACTGGTTGAGCAGCGCATACGTATAGCCGCCCACGGCGTAAAAGCCCACGTAGCCGAGGTCGAGCAGACCCGCGAAGCCCACCACGATATTGAGCCCGAGGCCGAGGATCACGTAGATGAGCGCGAGCGTCGCCACGTCGATCGCGCCGCGCGAACCCATGAACGGAAACACCGCGCCGAACGCGAGCAACACCCAGATCGCCGCGCGCTGCTGACGCGCGCCGAGTGCGGGGGCCTTGGGCAGGCGCACGCCACTCGTTGCGCGCACAAATATCGGCTTGACGAGCTGGAACACGAACACCACGGCGGCAGCGATCCACACCGGACGCCAGTGCTGCTGCAGCACGACCTGATAGCCGTCCAGCGTGAGCTGCAGGCCGAGAATGGGCGTCGTGAGAATGACGGTCGCGACGGCGGCGGCCAGCGCCCCCTTCACGGTTTGCGACGAAGAGGCGCCCTGCGCGGGCACCCGTACCGAAACAGTCTGACTCATTTCGACCTCACACCTTTTCGATGTCCGGCTTGCCGAGCAGGCCGGTGGGACGGAATAGCAGCACGAGCACGAGCAGGCCGAAGGCCACGACGTCCTTGTACTCCGCGGGCATGTAGCCCGAAGCGAAGGTCTCGGCGAGACCGAGCAGCACGCCGCCGAGCATCGCGCCCGGAATGCTGCCGATGCCGCCCAGCACCGCGGCCGTGAACGCCTTGATGCCCGCAATGAAGCCGATATACGGGTTGAGCTTGCCGATCGTGAGGCCGATCAGCACGCCGCCCACCGCCGCGAGCATTGCGCCGAGCACGAAGGTGAACGAGATCACGCGGTTCGTGTCGATGCCGAGCAGGTTCGCCATCTTCATGTCTTCGGCGCAGGCGCGGCACGCGCGGCCAATGCGCGAGCGCGAGATGAAGAGCGTGAGCGCGATCATCAGCACGAGCGTCACGCCGACGATCAGCATGCGGGAGTACGGAATCGTCACTTCGAAGTTGCCGCCCATGTTGAAGTCGAGCGCCCCGGAAATGAGCATCGGCACGGACACGTCGCGCGCGCCCTGCCCGATCTGCACGTAGTTCTGCAGAAAGATGGACATGCCGATGGCGGAGATGAGCGGCACGAGGCGCGGCCCGCCGCGCAGCGGCCGGTACGCCACGCGCTCGACCGCGAAACCGTAGAGCCCGGTGACCGCCACCGAGACGATGAGCGCCGCGCCCAGCACGAGCGGCAGCGGATAACCCGCCGAGGTGCCGATGGCCGTGAGCGTGACGAGGCCCACATAGGCGCCGATCATGTAGATCTCGCCGTGAGCGAAGTTGATCATGCCGATGATGCCGTAGACCATCGTGTAGCCGATGGCGATCAGGGCATAGATCGCACCCAGCGTGAGCCCGTTGACGAGCTGCTGGGTGAACTGGGGAAGAAAATCATTCATGCGTAAGCCCCGCGGCCGTCAAGCCGATGAGAGACCTTTGGAACCGAACCAACCCTTTTTTAGTTGCGCGCACAACCGCCATGAAAACGCCCCGCCGCAGGAAGGCGGGGCATTTGCAGCGTGCAGCGCCGGGATCAGTTCGCGGCGGTCTTGGTGGCGTCCTTGTGCCACGTGTAGACGACGAAGCGGAACGACTTCAGGTCGCCCTGGGTGTCGTATTCGACCTTGCCGATCGGCGTGTTGAACGCATTCTTGTGCAGGTAGGCCGCAACCTTGGTCGGGTCGGTGCTCTTCGCGCCGGCAATGCCGTCGGCGATCACTTCGACTGCCGCGTACGACGGCATCTGGAACGGGCCGTTCGCATCGCGTTTGGCGTCGGCGAAGGCCTTCACGAGCTTCGCGTTGGCGGGGTCCGAGGCGAAGTCGGCCGGCAGCGTGACGAGCATGCCTTCCGAAGCCGGGCCGGCGATGGCCGTCACGTCCTTGTTGCCCACGCCTTCCGGACCCATGAACGTGGCCTTCACGCCCTGTTCACGCGACTGGCGCATGAGCAGGCCCATTTCCGGGTGATAGCCGCCGAAGTAGACGAAGTCCACGCCTTGCGACTTGAGCTTCGTGACGACTGCCGAGTAGTCCGAATCGCCGGCATTGATGCCTTCGAACACGACGACGGGAATGTGCGCCTTGTCGAGCGCGGCCTTGACCGACGTGGCGATGCCCTGGCCGTACGACTGCTTGTCGTGCAGGATCGCGACCTTCTTCGGCTTGACCTTGTTGATGATGTAGGCGGCGGCTGCCGGACCTTGCTGGTCGTCGCGGCCGATGGTGCGGAAAATGAACTGGCGCTTCTTGCCTTCGGTCAGCTGCGGCGCGGTGGCCGACGGCGTGACCATCACGACGCCTTCGTTCTCGTAGATGTCCGAAGCGGGAATCGTCGAGCCCGAGCAGACGTGGCCGACGACGTACTGGATGTGCTGCGAAACGATCTTGTTGGCGACGGCGACAGCCTGCTTCGGCTCGCACGAGTCATCCATCAGGACGGCTTCGAGCTTGTTGCCGTTCACACCGCCGGCAGCGTTGATCTGCTCGATCGCCGTCAGCGCGCCCGCCTTGACCATGTCGCCGTACTGGGCGACCGGGCCGCTGAACGGGCCGGCAATGGCGATCTTCACGGTGTCGGCGTTCGCGCTTGCACTCAATGCGAGCAGCGCGGCGGCCACGGAAACGGAGGTAAGGCGGTTAAGGGACAACAGCGGCATCATCAGGAGCTCCTCGATTGTTTTCGGGTCAACCGGTCAGACGGAATGACCTGCGCAAACGAACAGCGCCCCAATGATCTTCAATGGGGAACAACCACGACGAGCACCAGAGAAAAAGACGTGACGGGGCCCGGCATGTATCAGCGCCCTGGTAGGCGGCTGAGTTCGGAGAGACTGCTGAGTTACAGACTCTGTTGCGCAAGCGATCCGCCTGCCCCGTTCGCTGCAATTCATACCGGAAAGGTGGACCGGTCTGAATCAGCGACCCGCGGATGCTATCAATAATCCCGCTTCATCGCAACCAGGGGTTTTTTCGGATTTCGAGTTGAGTTTTGACATCGGTCAATAGAGGGGAATGCTGAAAGACGCATTGAAAATGCTCATGAAAATCGCTTTTCAGGCGGGTGGCGGACCGTCTTCCCGGCCGAGATGGCCGGCTGGTGCGGCGGCAAGGCATGGCTCGCTTTTTTGATTTTTACGCATTCTCGATCGTCATTTCAATTTCAGCGAAATCCGATCGACGAATCGCATCCAGTTAAATAATCAAAGATTAACTCACTGCCGCGATGAAATCGCCGGCTTCATTACTGGACAATCGGGAATACCCTAAATGCAAAATGCGCCAAATCATTGATTTGAAAGAAAAAATATTACAAAAATATTAAAATCGAAATTTTACACTCGATGGACTGACAACATAAATCCTGCATCAACCCGTTTTCTGCCATCCGATCCGAAAACGGGAAAGCCTTCGCCAAAGCGCGGTTTTCTTTCTTAATCGGATTGTGCACATTCGAATTAATCCGCGCGAACCCGCCGCGCAAACCCGGGGCGGCTCGGACATTTCGATAGGCATCGGCACCACCATCGTGATCGGGCTTGCCGCCGTGATCATCGGCGAGAGCATCCTGCCGCGCGCGCCAGCTCATGCTCACCGCGCCCGTGCCGCCCGTCACGAGACTCGATGACGACGACGCGCTGCTGCTGCGGCAAGTGTCCGCGCGTAGCGTCAAAAAACCCGCCCTTCAGTCGAAGTGGCGGACCCGTTCTGTCAGCGAAATTACTTCGGATACCTATTAAACCGGAAGACGCCGCGATCATGCCTTCTTCGGATACGAATACTTGAACGTCCCCTGCGCGCTCGCGATCAGCAGGCTGTCGTCCACCCAGGCCTCGGCGCGCGCAAAGAAGATCGAGCGGCCGCCGCGCTCCAGAAACCCCTTCGCCCGCACGAACTGGCCAAGCCCTTTGTCGAGGTAGTGGGTCGTGAGCGAGAGCGTGAAGCCATGACGCGGCGGGTCGCCGACCGGCGCGAAGAGTCCCGCGTAACCGGCGGCGGCGTCGAGCAGCGTGGCGATCGCGCCGCCTTGCAACACGCCCTGGCGATTGAGCTTCGAAGCGTCGATGGGCATGACAAGCTCCGCGTAGCCCTCGTGCCACTGCGCGACGCTCACGCCGAGCGTTTCGAGAAACGGGTTGTCCACGGCGAATTGCGGCATACGCTGTCTTCCTTGCATTATCGGACGATGCGACTGATTATAGGAGGGCTGTCGCAATGCCGCAGCGGGCCGCAGTCCGGCCGTGCAATTGTTCAGCGTAAATCCGCGCAACTGTACATGGCCAGCGCCGCCGCGCCGCACAACACTACCTGAAGGCGCGCGAGGCGCGCGTCCCCCCCGCAAACCCTTCCAAGGTAAAACCAGGTACTCGAGATGAACGACAACGCGCTCCACCCCGACCCGCTGGCCACTTCGCGCACAGCGGGGGCAGCGGCCGAGGCCGCGCCCGTGCCTTGCCCCGCCGTCGAAACGCTCGACCGCATCCTGCCCGAGGAACCGCTCCTCATGATGGGTGCCGGCCCCGTGCCGATTCCCGACGCCGTGGCCAAGGCCAATACCGTCGTCATCAATCACCTCGGCGACACCATGGCGCGCGTCATTCAGCAGGTGAAGACGATGGCGCGCTACGTGTTCCAGACGCATTCGAACTGGGTGCTAGGCGTGGCCGGTCCGGGCTCGGCGGCCATGGAAATGGCGATCTCGAACCTCGCGTGGCCAGGCACCCGCGTGCTCTCCATCGTCAACGGCTTCTTCAGCCAGCGCATGGCCGAGATGGCGGGCCGCGTGGGCGCCCAAGTCACCACGCTCGACGTGGCCGACCGCGAGATCGCCTCGCTAGCAGCCGTGGAGCAGGCCATCGAGCGCACGCGCCCCGCTGTCGTCACGATCGTGCACGGCGAAACCTCCAATACGGTGTGGAACCGCGAACTCAAGGAAATTGTGAAGCTCGCCAAGGCCGCCGGGGCACTCGTGGTGGTGGACGCCGTCTGCACGCTGAGCACCATGCCGCTGGAAATGGACGCCTGGGGCATCGACGTCGTCATCACGGGCGGCCAAAAGGGCCTCTCGTCGATCCCTGGCGTTTCGCTGATTGCCTTTTCGGACGCCGCCTGGGAGCGCGTGCGCACGCGCACCACGCCGAACACGCACTGGTGCCTCGACGCCATGCTCGCCGAAAACTTCTGGCACAACGCCGGCTACCACTACACCGCGCCCGTCTCGGGCGTGCTGGCGCTGCACGAAGCGCTGCGACTCGTGTGCAGGGAAACGCTCGAAAAGCGCTTCGCGCGCCACCTGCGCTGCTCGCTCGCGCTGCAAAGCGGCGTGAGCGCGCTGGGCCTCGCGCTTTATACGCCGCAATCGTGCCGCCTGAATTCCGTGGTCGGCATCGGGCTGCCCGAAGGCGTGACTGCGCGCGAGGTGTGCAATCACATCTCGCAGCAATACCAGGTGGAGATCGCCGGATCGTTCGGTCTCCCGATCGTTCGCATCGGGCAGATGGGCGAGCAGTGCCGCGAGCACAACCTCTTTCGCACCGTGCACGCGCTTGGCCGCACAATGAGCGACCTCGGCGTGAAGGTCGATCTGCCCGCCGGGGTTGCCGCGCTCGAAGAGTCGCTTTCGGCCGGCTCGCGCGAAGCGCGGCGTTAAGCGCTTTCGGCGCCGCGCGGCCGCCCACCCCCTCAAACGCGCCGTGCGCGCACGCAGATGAACGCGGGCGCCTGCGCCAGTTCTGCGTGCAGCGCCGGCGACACCGCCTTCATTTCCGGTTGCGGCACGGGCTCGAGCACGCGGTCGATGACCCAGCCCGCATCCATGAGCGCGTTGAAGATGTCGGCAAGCGGGCGCCTGAACGCTTCCACCCACGGCCTGGGCTCGCCGAAGCCGCCCCAATGCAGGCCGAATCGCGTCGTCTCGAAGTAGGTGCGCGAGCCGCGCGTGCGCGTGTCGATCCAGTCGCGCATGGGATGGGCCATCGAAAACACCAGCAGCGCGCCCGGGCGCGCCACGCGGTGAAACTCGCGAAACGTCGGCGCGAGGTACTCGACGTAATCGAGGGCGAGCGAGCACACGATGCGGTCGACCGAGGCGCTCGCGAGCCATTCGAGCGGCCGCGCGAGGTCGCCCTGTGCGATGTCGACGGCGAGGCCTGCGCAACGCGCCTTCGCCAGCTCGACCATCGCGGGCGTGACGTCGAAGGCCTGCACGCGCGCGCCCTCGCCCGCCAGCGCCGCGCTCACGATGCCGGGCCCGCAGCCCGCGTCGAGCACGTCGAGCCCCGCCACCGGGCCTAGCAGCGAGCGCGTGGCGGGCCGCTCGTAGAGCGCGTTGTGCGGTTTGACGGGGGCGTGCTCGGCGTAGCGTTCGGCGAATTGCGTGTAGCTGGCGCGGCCGGGGAGGTCGCTGGACGTCGCAGCAGGGTTCTTGTCGTCGATGGACATGAGAGCGGTGGGGTGACGAGTGGGTACGCTATTGTCCATCGTTTCGCACGGGACGGCCAACGCCGCGCCCTGCACGACGGGCCGCCCCGGGCCGCCTCTACGACTTGCCCGCGAACCGCCCACGCAAACGCGACCCCGGTTATCATCGCGCTCTTGCGTGCGCGATCCCGATGCGCGCCGCATGACGCAACCGCAGGCAACTGAAAGCAACCGCAGGCAAACCCAAACGAAGATGTCCCCCATCCCTTTCGACGCCATCCTCTTCGACTGCGACGGCGTGCTCGTCGACTCAGAACGCATTACGCACGTGGTGCTCGCGCAGATGCTGGGCGAACTCGGCTGGACGCTCGAGGTGGACGAAGCCATGCGCATCTTCGTCGGCAAGGCGGTGAAAGACGAAGCCGCGCGCATCGAGGCGCATACGGGCTTCGCGATTACCGATGCCTGGCTCGAAGGCTTTCGCGCGCGCCGCAATGCAGCGCTGGAGCGCGATCTCGTCGAGATTCCGGGCGCGCCCGCGGCCGTGCGCGCGGTGCATACGGCCATGAACGGGCGCATCGCCGTCGCTTCGGGTGCGGACCGGCGCAAGGTCGAGTTGCAGCTGCGCAAGGTGAACCTGCTCGACTGCTTCGCAAGCCACATCTACAGCGGCCACGAAACGCCGCGCAGCAAGCCGCATCCCGATGTCTATCTCGCGGCGGCGGCCGGTCTCGGCGTGGAGCCCGTCCGCTGCGCCGTGATCGAGGACACGGTCACGGGCGCCCGCGCAGGCCTCGCCGCGGGCGCCACCGTGTTCGGCTACAGCCCGCCCGAGCCCGGCCACGGCAGCGCGCAGGCGCTGCTCGCGGCCGGCGTTGCGCACGTATTCACCGACATGCGGCAGCTTCCCGTCCTGCTTTCCCGCTGGCCAAATAGTTAAGCGCGTATAAAACAACGCCAAAAAGCCCTGCGCCGCGTGCACTGTTGGCCATACGCATCACCGCGCAGCAGATAGAAAGCAGGCCGCCGACGAGTCGCATACCATCCGGTTCGTGGCGCTGCGAAAGAAAATGATAGTTTGCTATCGAATCGCTTTGGGCTATCATCCGCCGATGTCGAATCTTCATACTTTACGCCTTGCGGTCAGCAGCACGCTCGTCGTGGCGGCACGCAAATGGCGGCGCACGACGCACGGCGCCCTCACCGCATACAACGTCTCCGAAGCCTGCGCCGCGCCGCTTCTCACCGCCGGGCGCCTCGGCGAAGCCGTGCGCCAGGTCACGCTCGCGGAGCACGTTGGCATAGAAGGCCCGTCGCTCGTGCGCCTGCTCGACCAGCTCTGCGCCGCGGGCCTCGTGCGCCGCGACGAAGACCCCGACGACCGCCGCGCAAAAACCATCTCGCTCACGAGCGAAGGCCGCGCCGTGACCGAGCGCATGGAGGACGAACTGCGCTCGCTGCGCGCCCGCGTGCTCAAGGGCGTGAGCCGCGCCGACCTCGAAGCGACGCTGCGCGTGCTCAACGCGTTCAATGCACCTTCCCCTGCAGACCAGGCTGACCGGCCCTTACACGACTGAAAGTAGACAGCCGACTCATGACCTATCCCTCCATCCGCGACTGGCTCTTTTCGGTCAAGACCTTCGCCGCGTCGATGCTGGCGCTCTATATCGCGCTCAAATTTCAGCTTCCGCGCCCCTACTGGGCGATGGCCAGCGTGTACATCGTCTCGAACCCGTTCGTGGGCGCCACGCGCTCGAAGGCGCTTTACCGCGCGCTCGGCACCGCGCTCGGCGCGGCCGCCGCCATCGCGCTCGTGCCGCCCTTCGTCGAAACGCCGCTGCTCTTCAGCGCGATCGTCGCGACCTGGACGGGCACGCTGCTCTATCTGGCGATCTCCGACCGCACCGCGCGCAGTTACGTGTTCATGCTCGCGGGCTATACGATGCCGCTCATCGCGCTGCCCACCGTGACCGATCCCACGACCGTGTTCGACGTGGCGATCGCGCGCACGCAGGAAATCACGGTCGGCATCATTTGCGCGAGCGTGGTGGGCAGCACCATCCTGCCTAGCCGCCTCGCGCCCACGCTCATCGAGCGCGCCGACGCCTGGTTCCGCGATGCCGCCTGGTACGGCAGCGAAACGCTCTCGGGCCATATTGCGGGCAAGGCGCTTTCGGCCTGCCGTCAACGTCTCGCCGCCACGGTCAACCAGCTCGAATTCCTGCTGAGCCAGTTGAGCTACGATCACACGCACCCCGAAATCCTCGAGCGCGCCGAGTCGCTGCGCGGGCGCATGCAGCTCTTCCTCCCGATGATCTCCGCGCTCGCCGACCCGCTCGTCGCGCTGCGGCGCGATCTGCACGTGTGGCCGGAGGGCCTCGACAGCCTGCTCGCCGACGCCGCGCGCTGGTTCGGCGAACCCCTGCCCACGCGCGCCGCAGAAATGCACGACGACGCGGGCGACCCGGGCGCGGAGAATCTGCGCCAGCGCATCGCGACGCTGCAGCCCGCGCGCGACGCGCTCTCGAGCTGGGAAGGCGCGCTGCTCTCCAACGCGCTCTGGCGCCTCGGCCAGGTGGTCGACGTGTGGCAGGACTGCCGCGCGCTGCGCGCGCTCATCGCCCACGAAGCGAAAATCGGCACGTGGCGGCCGCGCTATCGGCACTGGCGCCTTGGCGGCACGGAACGCTTCTACGATCGCGGCCTCATGTTGTTCTCGTGCCTCGTGCCGATGAGCGCGATTCTCGTGGCCTGCTGGCTTTGGGTCAGCTCGGGCTGGCACGACGGCGCGGGCGCGGTGACGCTCGCGGCCGTGGCCTGCTGCTTTTTCGCGGCATCCGACGAGCCCGCGCCGCTGGTGTTCCGCTTTTTTCTCGCCACCGCGGCGAGCGTGGTATTCGCCGGCCTCTATCTGTTCGTCGCGCTGCCCAAGGTGCACGATTTCGCGATGCTCGTGCTGCTGTTCGCAGGCCCGTTCATCCTGATCGGCACGCTCATTCCGCGCCCGGCCTTCAACATGGTGACGATGCTCGTGGCCGTGAACACGGCCACCTTCATCAGCGTGCAGAGTGCTTACGAGTCGGACTTCTTTGTTTTCCTGAACAGCAATATCGCCGGCGTGGCGGGCCTCCTGTTCGCCTATTTGTGGACGCGCGTCACGCGTCCGTTCGGCGCCGAACTCGCGGCGCGGCGCCTGTTGCGCTCGAGCTGGAGCGACGTCGCGCTCTCGGCATCGCCCGCGCCTATCGCGGACCAGCGCAATCTCACCTCGCGCATGGTCGATCGTCTCATGCAACTCATTCCGCGTCTCGCGGCCTCCGACGAGCACCGCCATCCGTCGATCGAGAGCTTTCGCGATTTGCGTATCGCGCTCAATTCGCTCGATTTGCGGCGCTCGCGCCGCAAGCTCGACGGCGACGTGCCCGATGCGATCGACCGCGTGCTCGCGGGCGTAAGCGATCACTATGCGCGCTGCGCGCGTGCGAGCGAGCGCCAGGACGCCCCGTCCGCGCTGCTCTCCAGCATCGACGACGCCATGCGCCGCGTCGCGGCCCGCGCGCGCGCGCAGCTGCCGCCCGCCACCCTTGCCGACGCCGATGCCCAGCCCGCACCGCGCGCGCTCGTCTCGCAGCGCTGGCTGCGCGACACGCTGCACGCACTGGTGGGCCTGCGCATCGCGCTCTATCCGGCGCTCGCGGCGCAATCGCCATCCAACCCGGAGGCCACGGCATGAGCGCGCATTCCTCTTATCTTTTTTCGAAACCCGCATCATGATCGGCGAAATCGATATCTTTGGCGTGTTCGTGCCCGCCGTGCTCGTGCTGATGCTGATCGCGTACCTCATCAATGTCGTGATCGGCAAGGTGCTCACGCGCGTCGGCTTTTACCGGCTCGTATGGCATCGTTCCATTTTCGATCTCGGCATCTATGTCTTCGTGCTGGCTGCCGTCATCATCGTGTCGCATCGCTTCGTGAATTAACGTGAACGTGAAAAAAACCTGGTTCTCCGCAGGACAGATCCTGCTGACGCTCATCGTCGTCGTGGTCGCCGCCCTCGTGCTGTGGCGCATCGTCAACTACTACATGTTCTCGCCGTGGACGCGCGACGGCCGCGTGCGCGCCGACGTGATCCAGGTCGCGCCCGACGTAGGCGGCCTCATCACCCGCGTCGACGTCGCCGACAACCAGCAGGTCAAGCAGGGCCAGGTGCTGTTCGTGATCGACCAGGCGCGCTACGCGCTCGCGCTGCGCCTCGCCGAGGCCACGCTCGAGCAGCGCAAGGCCACGCTCGCCCAGGCGAAGCGCGAGTACGCGCGCAATCTCGCGCTCGGCAATCTCGTGGCGGCGGAAACGCTGGAGGAAAGCCGCACGCGCGTCGATCAGGGCGAAGCCGCGGCCGCCGACGCCCAGGTCCAGGTCGACACCGCCAGGCTCAACCTTCAGCGCACCACGATCGTGAGCCCCGTGGACGGCTATTTGAACGACCGCGCGCCGCGTGTTGGCGAGTACGTCACGGCAGGCCGCGCCGTGGTCGCCGTCGTGGACATGCATTCGTTCCGCGTGGATGGCTACTTCGAGGAAACGCGCCTGCACGGCATTCAAATCGGCCAACCCGTGGAGATCACGGTGATGGGCGAGACGCGAGCGCTGCGCGGCCATGTGCAAAGCATCGTCGCAGCGATCGAGGACCGCGACCGCCAGGCGGCGCCGAACCTGCTGCCCAACGTGAATCCGGCGTTCAGCTGGGTGCGCCTCGCGCAGCGCATTCCGGTGCGCGTGGCGCTCGACGAAGTGCCCGCCGATTTCCGCATGATCGCGGGCCGCACGGCCACCGTGGCCGTGCGCACCGAAGCGAACAACGACCGCCAGGCCTCGCACGCGAACCATGCCAGCGGCGCCGTCGCCTCGCAGCCCGCAACGGGTGCGAGCGCCCCTGCCGCGTCGCAGGCTGCCGGAGCTTCGCAATGACACGCCGCAGTCTCCGGCGCCGCCGCTTTTGCTCCAACGCCTGGCCCAACCTCGCGCTCGCGCCGCTCGCGCTCGCGCTGGGCGCGTGCATCACGCTCGGCCCCAACTACCACGTGCCGCAGGAAGCCGTGGTCAATGCCCCGCTCGCGCAAGGCCCGATCGAAGGCGCGGACCATGCGCCCGTCTCGCAACTGGGCGTGCCCGCCAACTGGTGGCAGCTTTACGACGACCCCACGCTCAACGAACTGGTGCAGGAAGCGCTGAAGTCGAACACGGACCTGCGGGTGGCGGCTGCAAACCTTGCGCGCTCGCGGGCGGCGGTCGACGTGGCCAACGCGCAGGGCGGCTTCTCGGGCAACGCGCATGCGGGCGCCGAGCGCGCGCAGGTGTCGGGCGAGCAGTACCTCCTGTTCGAAAAGGTGCCTGTCGCGACACTGGGAGACATCGGCGTCAACATCTCGTATGAATTCGACCTGTTCGGCAAGCTGCGGCGCGGCGTGGAAGCCGCGCGCGCCGACGACGCGGCCGTGGAAGCCGCGGCCGATCTCGCGCGCATCACCGTGGTCGCCAACGTGGCGCAGGCTTATGTCGAATCGTGCTCGGCCGCCGAGGAACTGGAGATCGCGCAGGAATCGCTCAAGCTGCAGAAAGAGCGCGTGGCGCTCACGAAACGCCTGCGCGACGCGGGGCGCGGCAACCAGCCCGACGTGACGCGCGGGCAGACCCAGGCCAACACGATCGCCGCCGACATCCCGCGCTTCGAGGGACGCCGCCGCGTGGCCCAGTATCAGCTCGCGATGCTGCTCGCACGCGCGCCCAGGGACCTGCCGCCCGCCGCGCTCGCGTGCAACCGCCTGCCCCGGCTCAGGCAGCCGATTCCCGTCGGCGACGGCGCCGCGCTCCTCAAGCGCCGCCCCGACGTGCGCGAGGCCGAACGCCAGCTCGCGGCATCGACGGCGCGCATTGGTGTGGCGATCGCCGAGATGTACCCCGACGTCACGTTCGGCGCGGGCGTGGGCACGATCGGTCTGACCAGCGATCTGTTCACCCCCGCGACCAATGCCTGGTCGTTCGGACCCCTGATCAGCTGGACCTTCCCGGTCAACGGCCAGCGCGACCGCGTGCGCGCCGCAGAGGCCGCGACGGGCGGCGCGCTCGCGCATTTCGACGGCGTGGTGCTCAACGCACTGCGCGAAACGCAGTCGAGCCTCGCGACCTATGCCGCCGACGACCAGCGCGCCGATGCGCTGCGCACGGCCTACACGTCCGCGCAGCAGTCCGCGGACGAAACGCATCGTCTCTACGCTGCGGGCCGCGAAGCGTTCCTCTCCGACCTCGACGCCACTCGCACGCTGACCAGCGTGCACGCCCAGGTCGCCGCGGCCGAAGGCCAGGTCGCGCTCGACCAGGTACGGTTGTTCCTCGCGCTCGGCGGCGGCTGGGAAGGCAATCGGCAAACGCTGCAGCAACAGGGGGCGCAGGGAGGCCAGCCGGCACCGGCGGCAGCCGCAGCGACTGCGCCGGCGCATTGAGCTCGCCCCTGCTTCAGCGCGCCGCGCCGCCTTGCGCGGCGTCGGCGCGCATCGACTTCTGCGGCTTCGCAACCGCGCCGCGTACCTCGAAGCGCACGGTATCGGTCACCTGCCCTCGCGCATCGACGAGTTCGAGCGTGTGCTTGCCGGGCCAGGGCAGCCACGCGACGCGCGCGGCGCCGCCCAACGCCTTGCCGTCCAGGCGCCAGTTCACGCGCGCATTCGAGCCCGTCGCACGTTCGAACCACACGCGCTGGCGCGGCGCGGGAATGTCGGGATCGAGCGCGAAAATGGTGCCGTCGACGGGGCTGCCAATCTGCGCGGGTCCACGCGCGAGGTCGGCGGCGTTCGACGCCAGGCCCACTAGCGGCGTGGACGTGCCCGCGATGAACCACTCGTTGCGGGAAGGCTCCACGGCATCGGCGAACTGCACGCGCACGTGCTCGACGCCAGGTGGCGCGGCAGGCGCGACGCTCGGCACGCGCCGATGCAGATAGCCGACGATGGCGGCCCACACCGGCGCCGCCCCGGTCACGCCCGACACGTCCCACATGGGCGAGCCGTCCGCGTTGCCGACCCACACGCCCACCGTATAGCGCGACGTGAAGCCCACGGTCCAGTTGTCGCGCATGTCCTTGCTCGTGCCCGTCTTGACCGCGGAAAACATGCGTGTATCCAGCGGACTGTCGAAATCGAAGGTACGCGTGCGCGCATTGTTGTCGGCGAGGACGTCGGTGACGATGAACGCGGACGCGCGGCTGAATACGCGCTTCAACGCGACCTTTTGTGCGGGCTGCGCCGGCGCAGGCAATTCGGCGATCGGGCTCACGACGCCGCCGTTGGCGAGCGCCCGATACGCGTTCGTGAGCGTGACGAGGCTCACGTCCGCGCTGCCCAGCGCGAGACTGAAGCCGTAGTAATCGCCCGCCTGCGTGAGCGGCAGGCCGAGTGCCGTGAGCGTCTTCGCGAATCGATGCGGCGTCACCATCACGAGCGTGCGCACGGCCGGTACGTTCAGCGACGAGCCGAGCGCGGTGCGCACGCTCACCCAGCCCTTGAAGCCCTTGTCGTAGTTCTGCGGCATGTAGAGGCCGCCGCCCGCCGCGAGATCGAGCGGGGCGTCGTCGAGCAGCGAAGCGGTCGTCACGCGGCGCTCGTCGATGGCCTCGGCGTAGAGAAAAGGCTTGAGCGTCGAGCCCGCCTGGCGCAGCGCGAGCGCCGCGTCGACCTCGCGTGCCTTCGACAGGCCTCCTGACGATCCGACCCACGCGAGCACTTCGCCCGTTGCGTTATCGAGCACGACGGCCGCGCCGTCCTGCACGTTGCGCGGATGCGCGCGCGCATTGAGTTCGATGAGCGTGCGCGTGAGCGTGTCGCGCGCGTAGCGTTGCAGGTTGGCGTCGAGCGTCGAGCGCACGCGCATGCCGGGCGCGGGGTGCACGGCGTTCGCGATCTGGCGCGCGAAGTGCGGCGCAAGCTGCGGCGAGTCTTCGCTGCGCCCGTCGAACGAGAGATCGGCGGCGGCGATGGCCGGGCGCGCGAAGGCCATCTGCACGAAGGCATCGAGATTCGGGCAGCCGCCATCGACGTTCGCTGCGCGCATGTCGCGCAAGATGCGGCACGCTCGCGCGGCGACCTTCATGTAAGGCGCATTGGGCGCACGGATCAGCGCGGCGGCGACGGCCGATTCGCGTTCGTCGAGCCCCGATGGCATCTTGCCGAACAGCATCTGCGAAAGCGCGGCAAGACCCACGGTCTCGCCGCGGAACGGCACCAGGTTCAAATACGCCTCGAGAATCTGATCCTTGCGCCAGGTGCGTTCGAGCCGCAGCGCATCCACGGCTTGCACGGCTTTTTGCGCGAGCGAGCGCTGGCCCGAGTGCTTCGTGTCGTCGTCGAGCAGACCCGTGAGCTGCATCGTGACCGTGGATGCCCCGCGCGTGCGAGTACTCCACAGGTTCGCCCAGGCGGCGGCCGTGGCGCCGCGCCAATCCACGCCGCTGTGCTCGTAGAATCGTTTGTCCTCCGAAACGACGATCGCCTCGCGCAGCGCCGGTGACACGTCGGCGAGCGCGACCCAGTCGCCGCGTCTCGCGGTACGCTCCACGCGCGTGCGCTGCAGCGGCGTGCCGTCGCGCGCGAGCAGCACCCAGTCGGAGCTTTGCCACTGGCCGCGCACGTCATCGAAGGCCGGCAGCGCGAACGCGGGCCGCGGCAGCAGCACGAAGCACAGCGCGGCAACGCCGAGTGCCGCCGCTGCGCGATGCCGTAGCGCGTATGGGCCGCTCATGGCGCCGCCTGCACGACCATCGGCGCATTCGGCGCGACGCCGAACGTGGCCGGCGCGTAGAGCGCCTCCACGCGCGTGGGCGGCAACCCGAACGTGCCGACGTTGTTGAGACGCACCGTGTATTCCACCGAGACCTTGCCCTTCGGCAGAAACTCATAGTAGGCACGGTATCCGTCGAAGCCACGCTCGATGAATGCGGGCCAGGGACCGTTCTCGTCCTGCTTCTCGCCCTGTGTGGCCACGGCCGAATCGCGCCCGAGCCCGGAGCCGAGGATCGTCGCGCCCGCAGGAATCGGGTCGTTCACGGCGACCCAGGTCATGTCGGTCTGTGCGTCGATGTCGAGGCGTATGCGTACGACATCGCCGCGCGTGTACACGCCCTTTACCGCGGCATCCACCGGCGTGATCGTCTTCGTGATGCGATAGCCCGCCGCGAACGGCGCGCGCAACGCGACCGCAGCGAGGCTTTCCACCGTGGCCCACGGCTTGCCGGTTCCCTCCTGCGTCAACGTGAGCGGCGCGGCCGTGCCCTGCTTGGGCCATGCGAGCAGCATGCTGCGCGCGGGCGCGTTGCGTGTCGCCGCCGTGGCGGCACTGGCACTCGATAGCGCTTGCCCCGCCGCTTGCGCTGCCGACTGCGACGCCGCTTGCGACGCCGATGGTGCCGCAGCGTTCCAGTCGACGATGCGAGACATATCGCCAAGCCGGATTCTCGTCGCGCCCGTCACCGGCTCGTGCTCGAACATGCGCGAAAAGCGCTCGACCGCAAGCGAGCCATACGCGTTCGCCGTCGTCGTGCTCCACGCGCCGTTGCGTTGCAGTGCGAGCAGGCCCGCCACGAGCCGCGGCATTTCCTCCTTCCACGCGGGGTTGTCGACAAAGGCCAGCGCGAGGCGCGCGGCGTTGACCTCCGTGCCCGTCATGAGCCACCACAAATCGTCTTCGGCGGCTGTCGAGAACGTCAGCTGCGTGCCCTGCCACGCAAGACGCGCGCGCAGGATCTGTTCGAGCTGCGCCAATTTATCCGCGCGATCCGGCACATCGCGCATGCGCGCGAGACTTTCCGCATAGTCGATCACGGCCGAGGTGGGCCACTGATTCGGCGCGATCTCGATCGAGCCGAACTGGCGTGCGTTCGCCGCGCCGTAGCGCGACAGCGCGTCGATGGCGGCGAGCTTGCGCAGATCGAGATCGCGGCGCGGCGCCCACGAATGGCGCTCGATGCGGCCTTCCACGAAACCCGTGAGGCCTTCCACCATCTTGCTGCGCAAGGCGTCGGGAAGCGCGAAGCGCGGGTCGAGCTTCGACGCTTCGTCGCTCACCGTGAGCAGGTACGCGGTGAGCGCGGTGCTGCCACGGCTCGCACTGTCGTCTGCGGGCGGGAAGTAGTTCGCGAGGCCGTCGCGGTCCAGATACACCGGCAGGCGCGCGAGTTCCGCCTGCCAGCGCGCGGGGTCCCGCAGGCCGATCGCGATCGACGTCTGCTGCTCGAGGCAGGAATACGGATAGCGCGTGAACCAGCGGCGCACGCCGGGCAGGCCGTCCGCGAGCTTCGGCTGCAGCGACACCGCAATGCCGCCGCGCACCGTGCCCGCACGCGTCACGCTCGCGCTGGCCGGCGGCGCGACGGGAATGGAAAGTGTGCCGTCCACCTGCGCGAGCGTGGCCTGCTGCACCGTCACGGGGATTGCCGCGCGCACCTGCTGCGCGAGCTTCACCGCGTCCGCCGCATGCGCGCCGCCCTGCTCCGCCGCGCTCACGTTCCACGCGAGCGCGGGGCGCTCCGCTTCGGCGAGATCGTCGGGAACCGCGACTGTCCACGTAATCTCACGCGACGAATTGGGCGCGAGGTCCACGGTCTGCGCGGCAAGCGCGAGCGGCGGCACGTTCGGCGTGACCCGCACTTTCATCGCGCGCGCGGTCGTATTGCGCAGCGTGAACTGCGCGCGGAAGGTGTCGCCCTCGCGTACCTGCGGCGGCAGGCCCGGGATCAGCTGGAGGTCCTGCGTGCTCTCGATGGTCGCGCTGCCCGTGCCGAAGCGCGCCATCCCGCTCGCCGCAATCGCGACAATGCGAAAACGCGTGATCGAGTCGTTCAGCGGCACGCTCACTTGCGCCTCGCCCTTCGCATCGAGTGTGACGCGCGGGTTCCAGTAGAGCAGCGTGTCGAAGAGCTCCCGCGTCGCGCCACGGCCGCCGCCACCGCCTGCCGGGACGGCCTTGCGCCCGAAGTGGCGACGCCCGACGATCTCCATTTGCGCAGTGGCCGTTTCCACGCCGTACGCGCGTTGCTGCAGCATGGCGTCGAGCAGATCCCAGCTGCGGTTGGGCATGAGTTCGAGCAGCGCTTCATCCACGGCCGCCACGGCGATCTGCGTACCCGCCGGTACCGGCTGCCCGCCCGGAAGCTGCACGCGCAACTGGACGTGCGACGTGGCGCGTACCGCGTAGCGTTTCGCGTCCGGCGTCACGCTCACCGCGAGGCGGTGCGCCGCGTCGCCCACGCGGATTTGCGCGAGCCCGTAACGGAACGCCGGCTTCGAAAGATCGACGAGCGGCGTGGGCGCCTCGTACTGGCGCCCCTCGTACCAGAACGCACGCGCCCATTCGAGCGGCGCTTTCCACCCCCACGTGAAGAACGAATACCACGGCACTTCGTGAATGCGTCCACGCAGCGCGAGCACCGAAACGTAGACGTTGGGGCCCCAGGTCTCGTTCACCTTCAACTCGACGGTTGGATCGCGCCCGTCGAGTTGCACCACGTGCGTTTCGATGATGCCCTCGCGCTCCACGGCCACGAGCGCCGTCGCAAAGCGAAACGGCATACGCACCTGGAAGCGCGCGGTCTCGCCGGGTTCGTAGCTCGTCTTCTCGGGCAACACGTCGATGCGGTCGGTGTTCTCGCTGCCGAACCAGAGTTCGTCCTCGCGCGTGACCCATACCGAGGTCGTTGCCGTGGAAGTATGGCCGTCGCCGTCGCGCGCCATAGCCACGAGCTGTATGTTGCCCGCCTCCTTGAGCTTCGCGTCGCACGTGAGCAGGCCGTGGTCGTCGCTCGTGCCGCTGCACAGCGTGCCGAGATCGCGCGTTTGCGTGTGGTTGTCGTAGGCATAGAAGCCGCCCACCATGCGCTTGCGCGAAGTCGTCGTGATCTTCGCCACGCCGCGCACTTCGAGCTTCACGCCCGCGTGCGGCTTGCCCTGCAGGTCGAGCGCGAGCGCGCTGACCGGTACCGTCCTGCCCACGGAGACCCAATGGCCCGACTTGATGCCCGCCACCACGGCAGCAGGCCAGAGCGTGGCCGCGCCGCTGATGGTCTGCACTTCGCCGTTCGGGTCCGCGAAGGTCGCTTCGAGCGCGAGGCGCTTCGGCGCATCCACGGCCGGCAGGTTCTTCAGCACGAGCGTGCCCGCACCGTTGCGGTCGAGCGTGAGCGGCGCCTTGTCGGCCACGAGCTTCGCGACCTCGTTGTCCTCCCGTGGGCCGCTGTCCTCGTCCCCGGACGTGTTGTCGGCCTCGCTCGCGCTCACATACGGCGCGAAACTGAAATCGCTGTACGTGCTGGCGAACGACGGCGTCGTTTCCTTCACGAGCGCCGATACCTGCACGGGCAGATTCGAAGCCGCGCCGCCCGACACATAATCGATCTGCACCGCCACGCTCGCCTGCGTGGCGGCGACGAGCGGCGACGTTTTCTCGTTCTGCACGGCGATCGTGCCCTTGAGCACCGGCAAGCGGAATGCTTCCACGCGGAAGCTGCCGCTGTCGTAGCTCATGTGAACCACATCTGCGCTGTCGTCCGCTTCGTCATTGCCGTCGCTCGCCGTGCTCGCGTTCGCGTCGCCGTCGTCGAGCGAGACGTCGTATTCGCCGAGCTTCGCTTCGGGCGGCAGCACGAAGGTCGAGTCCGCCGTATGGTCTGCGGCCCACTTGAGCGGCAGATGCCAGGTCTGGCCGCTGCCGGCATGGCGTATCGTCACGCGCGTGGGGTACTGCTGCACGAGCGCGAAACCATGCATCGTCTGGGCGCGGATGAAGTGTTTCATCGACACCGTCTCGCCCGCGCGCAGCAGCGTGCGGTCGAACACGGTATGTGCGCGCACCGTGGGCTGCAGGCTCGTGTCGGTCGGCACGTTGAAGCGCCACGACTCGATACCGCGATTCCAGTCCGATTGCACGAAGGCCATGTCGGGACCTGCTTTCGGGTCGTCGATGCGCGCCGAGACGAACAGCCCGTTGAAGCTGTTTTCGCCGCAGTCTCGACGATTCGCAAGCGGCCCGTCTATCGTCAGGAGTCCATGGGAATCCGTCTTCCCCGTGGCGAGCGTCTCGCCATTGCAGTCCGATACGTGCACGTCGGCGCCCGCTACAGGCTCGCCCTTGTCGAGCGAGGTGACCCACACCACGCTGTTCTCGCGGCCCTGCTTGAAGTGCACGCCCAGATTGGTGACGAGCACGGTCGTGCGCACGTACATGGGCGCCGGCTTGCCGAGCAGCGAGGCGCCAAGTGTTGGCGAGGCGAGTTCGATCACGTAGAAACCCGGCTTCGGCACGGGAATGCCCACTACTTCGAACGGCCGCAGCGCCTTTGGATCGGCTTTGGGCAGCGTGAGCGTTTGCACGCCGGGCTGGCCGCCGAGCAGCGAGAGCGAGCGCACGTCGATGACGCGTTCCTTCGCGGCCTCATCCCCCTCCCCCGTCGTGCGCGGAATCACCACGGGCGGCTTCGCGCGCGCGAGCAGCCCCGGCATCAGCTTGTCGATCGACGTTTCGCTCATGCCGAACGTGTCGAACTGCTCGACGAGGCGCATCCAGCGGCGCATGTCGGTATCGGACTGCACCGCGAGCTTCGCGAACTTCGCCTCGCCCGCATTGAGCCCCTGCACGTGCAGGTCGGCTTCGACGTTGCGCAGCGTGACCGGCACGAGCGGCGGCGTACCCGGCTCCGCATAGCGTTCGATGATGCCGAAGGTCGAGGACGGGAATTTCGCGAGCGGCGGCATCGGCGCGGTCGCCGTATGCAGCGGGAACAGATCGGCGTTCGCGAGCGCTCGCCCGCTTACGTCCTTGAGGCCGGCGGGTGCGGTGATCGTGAGCGTCGCGCGCTCGGGCAAGGGCGCGGAGAACGAGATCGAGCTGACCTCGTCGTTCTTGTCATCTGGGCGGAAAGTCGGCGCGACTTCCCCCTTGGGCCCTTGCAGACGGAACTTCTGCGCGTCGGCCCGCGCAATCGGCGCGCTCAGATCAATGCACACTGGCCGCAGCGGCGTGCATGGCGCCTTCGCATTCTCGCGCTCGCAACTCATGCTCGCGGTGAACGGCTCGCGCACCGTGAAATCGAAGCGTCGCTCCACATCGTTGGGCGTGCCGTTCGGCCCGAGCACGCCCCGTCCGTACACGAGCTGCATCTTCGCGCTGGAGGGCAGCGTTTGCTGGCAGGTGAGCGTGAGCACGCTCGCGCTGTCCTTTTCGAGCCGGAAATGCCTGAGCAGCGCCGCGCGCACGGACGCATCGACAGGCTGCACCGGAATGCGGTTGCCGAGTCCGCCAGACTCGCACCACACGTGCTCGCGCACGGAAGCCGGCGTGGCGGGACCATTGAGCTTCAGCACGAATGCCTGGTTTTCCTCAATTTCGCCGCCATAAGGGTGCACGCTCAGCGGGAACGGGCCGCCCGTGGAGAACGCGAAGCGGCGCGGGCCCGTCACTGCGCTGCCCGCCTGCGATTTGAGCCCGTCGACAAGCGTGACGCTGCATTGCACGTCGGGCGGCAGATCGGCGGCGAAATCATACGCCCACGTTTTGCCGTCGATCCACCGGCCCTGACCCGCGCCGGCAGCCGCGTTGCTGCATTGCAGGCGCGCGGGGTCCTTCGCGTCGGGCGCGCCGAACGCCACCATGGCCTCGTCGAACTTCACCACCACCTGGCGCACCTGCGCCACGGTCCCCTGCGGCGACACGCTCACCGCGCGCGCGGCATAGGCGCGCCACGCCCACGCCATGCATAAGCCCAGCACCAGGGCAAGCGCCAACGTCCACCACCCGCCAGCTTTTCGTGTTATTCGTTGCATCGACCGGTCCTCGTTTGCGCGCGCCGCGTGGCCATTACCGGGCGGCGTGCGGTGAATGGTACAGGGCGCCGCGCGCTCGCGCGCCAGGAATGGCCGGCCACGCGCTCACGCGTGCGGCTCGCGCCGAGTGCGAACGCCCGCGCGCAGCATGACGCGAATCGGGAACGCGCGATATCGGAAATCGCTGAATTTGCGAACGGGCTGGGACGAGGCGTGATACGAGGAGGGAACCGCGCAGAAGATGCTAGCCGGACTCGCGGGCGCGAGCCGATGAGAGACAACGGAAAGGCGTAGTGAAGGTGCGCCGAACGACTGCCGCGCCTCGCGGCTGGCCATGGGCCGCAAGCGGCCACTGGCCAGCCGCTCCCAGTCCATCGGACTACATGGCTTCGCGATACCGCGCCGCGGGCTGGGACTGTCCGAAGTTCGCGAACATGGCGGCGCGTGCGGCTTCGTAATCGTCCCACTGCTGTGCGTCGGGCAGCGGCGGGATCGTCACCGTCTCGCGCCGGTCGAAGCCCACGAGCGCCGCATCGACGAGATCGTCCACTTCCATCACGGCCGGCAATGCATTCACGTCCTTGCCCGAGCGCGCCCAGATTTCGGTGCGCGTGGCGCCGGGCACGACGGCCTGCACGTACACGCCCTTGCCGCCGAGTTCCAGATTCAGCGACTGCGAGAAATACAGCACGAACGCCTTCGTCGCGCCGTACACGCTCGAACGAAACTCGGGTGCGAGGCCGATGACGGAACCGATATTGACGATCGCCCCCTTGCCTTCGCGCGCAAACCGCGGCGCGACCGCGGCGGCGAGGCGCGCGAGCGCCGTGACGTTCAGACCGATGAGGCCGGCGACGGCGTCCGGGCCCTGCTCGACGAACGTGCCCGGCAGGCTCGCACCCGCGTTATTGATGAGCACACCGATGCGTGTGTCGTCGGCGAGTCTCGCCTCCAGAGGCGCAAGGTCGGCGTGCGAAGCCAGATCGGCTCGAACGACTTCCACGTTCACGCCGTCGCGCTCGCGCAGGCGCGCAGCGAGCGCTTCCATGCGGGCGCGATCGCGCGCCACCAGCACGAGGTCATGGCCTCGCCTGGCGAAACGGTCGGCGTAGACGGCGCCGATGCCCGTGGACGCGCCGGTGATCAGGACAACAGATTTATCAGACATCGAAACTTCTCCTTGGAATTCCGTTTACATGATAATCGTCATGTAAACTGAATCATGATGATCATCATGTATAATGTCAAGCATCGAACGATGGAAAGCGGAGAGGACAATGAGGGTCAGTCGCGAACAGGTGGAAGTGAATCGTCAGCGGATCCTGCAAGCCGCCGGCCGGCTGTTTCGCGAGCACGGCTACGATGCGGTGACCGTCGCGGACGTGATGAGCGCTGCTGGTCTGACGCACGGCGGCTTCTACGGCTATTTCAAGTCGAAGGACGAGTTGATTGCGCAAACGCTCGCCCACGTCGTTGCACAGGGCGAAGGCGGCGATTCCGATCTGGCGCGCTATGCCTCGCGCTACCTCAGCGCCGCGCATCGCAACAATGTGGCGGACGGGTGTCCAACGGCGGCGCTCGCCGCCGAAACCGCGCGGCAAACGCCCGAAGCCCGCGCCGTCATGGCAGCCGGTCTGGCGCGTCAGATCGAGCGCCTGAGCGGGGGCATGAACGGCGTCGGCGCCGCAGCGGCGCGCCAGGCGGCGATTGGCAGCTGGGCCGCGATGGTGGGTGCGGTCGTGCTTGCGCGGCTGTGCGACGACCCCGCGCTATCGGACGAGATCCTCGAGTCCACGCGCAGGTGGATTGGCGAGCGTGCCGCGCCGCGGGACTGAAACTGAACGTGGGCGTTTTGGGTGCTATCTACGCAGACGGCAAATGAATCAGCCCGCGATGCGCCTTCGCGCAGTCGCGGGCCGATATTCATCATGCGGCATGAATCGGCTTCGTGCCGCCGTAAACCTCAATGTGCGTTATAGATCGGCGGCGAATAGCTGCTTACCGCGCCATCGGTACGCCAACCGCTTTGCGACGAGCCGCTCGTGGCCGGGCCATAACCGGTTGCCTGCGCAACGGGCGCACCGCCTTGCGCATTCACGCGGGCCTGGGCTTGCTGCAGATCGGCGGGATAATAAAGGTCGTTCGCCGAAGGACGATAACCCGCGGCTTCGAGCTGCACCAGCTCGCTGCGCACCTGGGCATGCGTTACAGGACCATTGCTGCCTTGCGACTGTGCAAACGAAATGGCCGGCGCTGCAAGCACGGCAGCGATCGCAACGGCCTTGATGAGCGTTCTCATGACTAACCTCCAGTAACTTGATCGAATCGGCGCAGCGGCTTGTCTGCATCCGTTGAGTAGAAGTCTAGGAACGTTGGCCTTGCGAATAAATGCTGCAAAAGCGAATTGACTATTCCCGCAACGCAGCTAATCGGCTTTCATTGCTTCAATGCATAAGCTTCTATGCGGATGGAATATGGAACAGATGGGCAACGCATTGTGCCACTCTGATGCATGATAGGGGCTCTTCCGAATCTTCCGGGTTTTCGATAAGGGGGCAGCAATGGCGACGTGGCAACCGGACCCGACCTTCTACCCGTCTGCACGCATGGCAGGCGAAGCCCCGCCGGAGACACTGGCCTACGTGGCCAGCTTCGACCCCACGCGCAGCGTGCCCGATTCGCTCGACGTGGTCGATCTGGACCCCCGCTCGCCGGAATTCGGGCGCATCGTGCACCGGCTGGCCATGCCCAACGTCGGCGACGAGCTCCACCATTTCGGCTGGAATGCCTGCAGTTCGTGCCTGTGTCCCAACGCCCCGCATGCGCATACCGAGCGACGCTATCTCATCGTTCCCGGACTGCGCTCCTCACGCATTCATATTGTCGACACAAAACCAGACGCGCGCCGCCCGCATATCGCGCGCGTGCACGAGCCCGAGAGCGTCGCGCGGCGCGCGGGCTATACGCGCCCGCACACCGTGCATTGCGGGCCGGATGGCATTTATGTGACGTCGCTTGCGAACGCACAGGGCGAGGCGCCCGGCGGCGTCTTCCTGATGGACCACGAGAGTTTCGATATTCTCGGCCAGTGGGAAATCGACCGTGGCCCGCAACAACTCGCCTACGACGGCTGGTGGCACCTCGGCTACGACACGTTCGTGACGAGCGAGTGGGGGCTGCCCGCGACCTTCGAGAACGGCCTCGTGCCCGAGGTCCTGCTCGGCGGCCAGTATGGCCATCGCCTGCACTTCTGGGATCTGCACACGCGCCGGCACAAGCAGGTGCTCGACTTCGGCGCGGAAAACCAGCTCGTGTTCGAACTGCGCCCCGCGCACAACCCCACGCGCCCCTACGGTTTCGTGAACTCCGTGATCAGCCTGAAGGACCTCTCGGCCTCGATCTGGCAGTGGTATCTCGACGGCGGCCAGTGGGCCGCACGCAAGATCATCGAAATTCCGGCCGAGCCGGCCGATCCCGAGCATCTGCCGCCCGTGCTCAAGGGATTCGCGGCCGTGCCGCCGCTCGTCACCGATATCGCGCTCTCGCTCGACGACCGCTATCTCTACGCGGCGTGCTGGGGAACGGGCGATTTGCGCCAGTACGATGTGTCGGACCCCGAACATGCGCGCCTGACGGGTTGCGTGCGCATCGGCGGTATCGCTGCGCGCGCCGCGCATCCCTTCGCGCCTGAGCGCGCGCTCAACGGCGGCCCGCAAATGGTGGAAGTGAGCCGCGACGGCCGGCGTGTTTATTTCAGCAACTCGCTTTATGGTGCAATCGACGCGCAGTTCTACCCCGAAGGCATCGACGGCTGGATGGTGAAACTCGACGCCGCGCCCGAAGGTGGCCTCGCATTCGACGAGCGCTTCTTCGTCGAATGGCCGAAGTCGCACCGGCCGCACCAGATCCGGCTCGAAGGCGGCGATGGCTCGTCCGATTCGTACTGCTACCCATAAGCGCGGAGCATGACATGGAGGAAGTCTTCGCCGCACACTGGGGTGCCTGGGCAGCCGTGGTGGGCAGCGGCGTCTTTCACGGCGTGAATCCGGCGATGGGCTGGCTCTTCGCGACCGCGCTCGGCTTGCAGCGCGGGAGCCGCACGGCGCTGCTGCTCGCCTTGCCGCCCATCGCGCTCGGTCACGCCGCCTCCATTCTGCTGTTCACGAGTTCCACCGCGGCGCTGGGCACGCATCTGCCGGGCGCTGCGCTGCACGCTAGCCTGGGCGCGCTCCTGATCGCGTGGGCCGCGTGGCAGTACGCGTATGGCCACCGGCACCGCGTGCGCGTGGGGATGACCGTGGGCTTTGCCGGGCTCGCGGCGTGGTCTGCCTTGATGGCCACCTTGCACGGCGCGGGACTCATGCTGATGCCCGCCATGCTGCCGCTGTGCGGTGGAGCAGGCGGCGCAGCGGGCCTTGCGAACCCGCTCGCGCTTTCGTTTGCGTTCACCGCACTGCATACCGTCACCATGCTCGCCACCACGGCCATCATCGCGCTGCTCGCCTACGAATATCTCGGTCTTGGCGTGCTGCGGCGAGGCTGGATCAACTTCGACTGGCTCTGGCGCGGGGCGCTCGTGGCGACCGGGACATTGATGATCGCAACGGCGTGAGCCGCCAGCTCAACTCCCCGCCGGATAATCGGTGCCGAGGCTCAACTCGCGCCACGCCTCGATATCGGCAAGCGCCGCGCGCAGGCGGTTCGCCACCGCCTCCACGCCGAACGCGCCCAGCACGAGATGCCGCGGCGGCTTTTCCGTTTCCGTGATGCGGATCATCGCCTGCGCCGCGCGCACCGGGTCGCCCGGCTGATGGCCGCTGCCTTGCGCCGTGCGCTGCATACGCGCGCCCGCCGTTTCGGCGTAATCGTCGATACGGCTCGGCGTCTGCACGAGCGAGCGGCCTGCCCAGTCCGTGCGAAACGGCCCCGGCTCCACGCAGGTCACCTTGATGCCTAGCGGGCCGACTTCCGTCAGCAGCGAATCGGAGAATCCCTCCACGGCGTGTTTCGAGGCCGCATAGTAGCCGGAACCCGGAAAGCCCGCGAGCCCCGCCACCGACGTAATGTTGATGACGTGGCCCTTGCGGCGTGCACGCATGCCCGGCAGCACCGCGCGCGTGAGCGCGAACAGGCCGAACGCGTTGGCATCGAACTGCGCGCGGATCTCGCGTTCGTCGCCCTCCTCGATCGAACTCTGATAGCCATAACCCGCATTGTTGACGAGCACGTCGATCGCGCCGAACTGCTTTTGCGCGGCCGCGACGGCGGCGTCGATCTGCGCCGCGTCGGTCACGTCGAGCGAGACGGGCAGCAGGCGATCGCCGGCCTCGGGGGCGAGATCGTCGAGCGACGCCTTGTTGCGCGCGGTCGCGACACAGCGCCAGCCGCGCGCGAGCACCGCACGGGCAAGCTCGCGGCCAAAGCCGGTCGAACAGCCGGTCACGAACCAGACCGGCGACGCATTCGGGGAATCAACGGACATGGGACGGCCTCCGGGAAGAAGCGGCAGACAAGGCTGCCGAAGACAGGGGAAAGCGGAAGATGGCGCCGCCGCACGAAGCGGGTCGTTGTGAGGTGGCTGAGCCCGTTCGAACGCGTGCGCAGCCTCCGATGATACCGGTCACGCGCAAACTCTGCTGGCGCGCCCCTGAGCCTGTGCCCCTTGCCTGCCCCGTTGAACGCCTGTGCCAATCGCCCGAGCCATGTACCATACGGCGTCTGGCGCGGCGATCGATTGCGGCGCGCCATGAATCAACTGTCACCTGTCACGGAGAAGAAACCCGATGTCCAACGTCACCACGCCCGCACGACCCGCTGCCGATCACGCCGATGCCGTGCGCGCCCTCGAGGCGCGCTACGGTACGCCGTGGTCCGCGCCGCTGCCGGCCTGGAACGATACGCTCGACACGCTGCTCGCGCACCGCTCGGTGCGCAACTACGCGGACCGTCCGCTGCCCGACGGCACGCTCGAAACGTTGATCGCCGCGGCGCAGTCGGCCTCGACCTCGTCGAACCTGCAAACGTGGAGCGTGGTTGCCATCGAAAACCCCGCACGCAAGGCGCGCCTCGCCGAACTTGCGGGCGGCCAGTCGCACGTTCGCGCCGCGCCGCTCTTTCTCGTATGGCTCGCAGACCTCTCGCGCCTCGAAGCGGCCGGCGCCCGCAGCGGGGCGAGCGTCGAAGGTCTGCATTACATGGAGACACTGGTCGTCGGCATGATCGACGCGGCGCTCGCCGCGCAAAACGCCGTCGTCGCGCTCGAATCGCTCGGCATGAGCGCCGTGTATATCGGCGGCATCCGCAATCAGCCTGAGCAGGTGGCCGCGGAACTGGGTCTGCCGCCGCGCGTGCTCCCCGTGTTCGGTCTGTGCGTGGGCTATCCCGACGAAACACGCCCCGCCGACGTGAAGCCGCGCTTGCCGCAGGAAGCCGTGCTCCATCGCGAGCAATACGATGCGCCTTCGCAGGCGGCCGCCATTGCCCGGTACGACGAAATCATGGGCGGCTTTCAGACCGCCCAGGGGTTGAGCGCGGCGGGCTGGACCGTGCGTTCGCTCGCGCGCTGGCGCAGCCGCGAGTCGCTGCACGGCCGCGACCGCCTGCGCGACGCGCTGGGCGCGCTCGGCTTCGAGCTGCGCTGAACGCACCGGCACGCCGCGGAACATTTCGGGGAACGAAGTACGTACGCCACCCAGGAGAAACGCAAATGAAAGTCGCCGTCATGGGCGCGGGCGCAGTAGGCTGCTTTTACGGCGGCATGCTCGCGCGCGCGGGACACGATGTGGTCCTGATCGGCCGGCCCCAGCATGTCGAGGCCATTACGCGCGAGGGGCTGCGCCTCGAAGCGCAGCAGTTCGACGAGCGCATCGGCGCGCCGCACCTCGCGGCCAGCACCGAAGCCGCCGCCGTGGCGGGCGCGGACCTCGTGCTGTTCTGCGTGAAGTCGACCGATACCGAAAACGCGGGCGCCGCGATCAAACCGCATCTGGGCGCCGACACGCTCGTGCTCACGCTGCAGAACGGCGCGGACAACGCAGAGCGTCTGCGCACCGTGATCCCGCAGGACGTGGCGGCCGCCGTCGTCTATGTCGCCACGGAAATGGCGGGGCCCGGCCACGTACGCCATCACGGCCGCGGCGAACTGGTGATCGAGCCTTCGCGCGCGAGCGACGCCGTTGCGCGCACGCTCATCGACGCGGGCGTGCCCACGGAAATCTCGCCCAATGTGCGCGGCGCGCTCTGGGCGAAGCTGATCGTAAACTGCGCGTACAACGCGCTCTCGGCGATCGCGCAACTGCCCTATGGGCGTCTCGTGAAGGGTGCGGGCGTAAGCGACACGATGCGCGACATCGTGGGCGAATGCATGGCCGTCGCGCAGGCCGACGGCGTGACGCTGCCGCCGGACATGGACAGCGCGGTGACGCGTATCGCGCAGACCATGCCGGGCCAATACTCGTCGACGGCGCAGGATCTCGCGCGCGGCAAGCTCAGCGAGATCGATCACCTCAACGGCTATGTCGTGCAACGCGGCGCGGCGCTTGGCGTCCCCACGCCTGCGAACCGCATGCTGCAGACGCTCGTGCGGCTCATCGAGGACAAGGCGCGCGGCGCGATCTAGCGCGCGCCGCTCGTGCTGCGTCAGCGGTCGAACACGAGCAAGGTGGAAGTGGCGGACGCGTAGAGCTTGCCCTGCGCATCCGTGATGCTGGCCTCCGTGAAGGCCGCGCGGCGGCCGATGCTGAGCACGCGCCCTTCTGCGCGCACGGTGCCGGTGTCGGCCGTCATGGGCCGATGGTACGCGACCTTCAACTCCAGCGTGGTGTAGCCCTGATTTGCGCTCAGGCGCGAGTGCGCGGCGCACCCGCACGCGGAATCGAGCAGCGTGGCCGCATAACCGCCGTGCACCGTGCCGATGGGGTTGTATACGTGCAGACCGGGCGTGCCCTCGAACACGACGCGGCCCTCCTCGACTTCGACCAGCCTGAAGCCGAGCGTTTCGCCAATGGCCGGGCCACGGCTTCCATGCAGCAGGTGCTGCAACTGTTCGATGCCGGTCAGGCCGGCAGGCATTTCAGCAACGAGGTTCATCGAGGCAGTCTCCGTCTGCGGCGTGCGTCGGTTCGCGACTGGGCACGCCTGTGCGATTCGCCATCGTAACGTCTTTCGAACGATCGTGCTTAAATTATCGCGAGCCTCGCCGCTGTTTCGATTCAGGCCTCGATTCATTGCACCGGACGTTTCAATACGTCTCGAGATGCAGGCGCCCTTCCCGCTTGAGACGCTCCCACAACGCCTCCCAGCGCATGCCGTGCCTTTCGGCAATCTCCTGCAACGCCTGCAGCACGCCGTCTTCCATGCCCTTCAACCCGCAGACGTAGACATGCGTGTTGCCGTCCTTGAGCAGTTGGGCGACGTCCACGGCGCGCTCGCGCACGGCGTCCTGCACATAGTGCCGGGGCTGGCCCGGCGTGCGCGAGAAGGCAAGGTTCGTGTCGATGAAATCCTTCGGCAGATTCATCAGAGGTCCGAAGTAAGGCAATTCCTGCTGCGTGCGCGCGCCGAAAAAGAGCATGAGCTTGCCGGTCGCGCCCTTTAGCCTGCGGCGGCGGCGATATTCAGTCATCGCGCGCATGGGCGCCGAACCGGTGCCCGTGCAGATCATCAGCAGATGCGAGTTCGGATGATTCGGCATGAGGAAGGTATTGCCGAACGGCCCGATCACGGTCACCACTTCACCCTTCTTCAGATCGCAGAGATAGTTCGAGCACACGCCCGCGGTTGCATTGCCGCTGTGATCGCGCGTCACGCGCTTCACCGTGAGCGAAACGTTGTTGTAGCCGGGACGCTCGCCGTCGCGCGGGCTCGCAATCGAATACTGGCGCGCGTGATGGGCCCGGCCTTCCGGGGTCGCGCCCGGCGGCAGGATGCCGATGGACTGGCCTTCCAGCACCGGGAACGACATGGCGCCGAAGTCGAGCACGATGTGATGGATGTCGCTTTCGGTGGCGTCCCCGGTGAGGCGATAGTTGCCGACCACCGTCGCCGTGGCGGGCGCCTTGTGCGTGTAGAGCTGGACATAGGGGCGCGCGGCCGACCACGGCGGCACGGTCGAGCCACGCACCATGTCGGAGCCGCCCACGGGCGCAGCGGCGCCATTTGGCAGCGCTTGCGCAACGCTCGCACCATCGCCCGCTTCCGGTGCAACGACCGGCGCTTCCACCGATGGATTCTGCGCGGGCAATTCGTCCCACGCGTACTGTTCATCAATGGTGTACGTCTCGGCCTTGCGCACGTTGCGCCAGTTGTCGATCGCGCCGGTCGGGCACGGCGGCACGCAGGCCATGCAGGCGTTGCAGACGTCGGCTTTCACCACGTAGTTGGTGCCGTCGTGCGTGATCGCGTCGATGGGACACGTTTCCTCACACGTATTGCAGCGTATGCAGATTTCAGGATCGATCAGGTGTTGCCTGAGCATTTCCACGGGTAGCGGACCGTTCATGATTGTCTCCCACCGCGACGCGCCAACGCTGGCTGCGCGCCGCCGGCCCCCCTCAGTTAAAGCGCACGTATTCGAAATCGACGGGCTGCCGGTTGATGCCCATGGCCGGCGGCGCGATCCAGTTGGCAAACTTGCCCGGCTCGATCACGCGGCCCATGAGCGAGGTCACGTGGGCGCGGTCCGCCGCGGTGGGCAGCCATTTCGCTTCGTTCGCGGCCCATTCGGGCTCGCCGATCACACGCCCGTCCGGCGACACGCGCACGCCCGCGAACGTGCCGATCTGGCGGTTGAACGCCTTGTGCGGCACAGTGAGGCGAACGTCGATGCCCGTCTTCTCCAGCACCTTGTTCCAGCGGTTCACGCCCGCAATCGAGTCCTTGATGTAGTCGTCGCGCAGCACTTCGTTCATGGCGTTGAGCATCGGCACGTCGCGTTCCACGAGCTTGCCGTCCTGCACGTCGAGCAGGTGGTATTGCCGGCCTTCGAGCTGGTGGTCGTCGTCGCGTTTGGTCTCTTCGTAGCGGCCCTTCAGGCCCGAGCTGTAGAAGGTCGCGGCATTCGACGAGTGGTCGGCGCCGAACAGGTCGATCGTCACGGAGTAGTGGAAATTCAGGTAGCGCTGGATCGTTTCGAGGTCGATCACGCCCGCCCCGCGCAAGCGGTTCACGTCGTCGGTCTTCAGCTCGTTCATGACCTGCGCGGTGCGTTGCACGACGCGCGAGATGCCCGACTCGCCGACGAACATGTGATGCGCTTCTTCGGTCAGCATGAATTTCGTCGTGCGCGCAAGCGGGTCGAAGCCGGATTCGGACAGCGCCGAAAGCTGGAACTTGCCGTCGCGGTCGGTGAAGTACGTGAACATGAAGAACGCCAGCCAGTCGGGCGTTTGCTCGTTGAACGCGCCGAGAATGCGCGGGTTGTCGTCGTCGCCCGAGCGGCGCTCCAGCAATGCTTCGGCTTCCTCACGACCGTCGCGACCGAAGTAGCGATGCAGCAGATACACCATCGCCCAGAGGTGCCGGCCTTCTTCCACATTCACCTGGAACAGGTTGCGCAGGTCGTACATGGAGGGCGCGGTGAGGCCGAGATGGCGCTGCTGCTCGACCGAGGCGGGCTCCGTGTCGCCCTGGGTGACGATGATGCGGCGCAGGTTCGCGCGGTGCTCGCCCGGCACGTCCTGCCACGCCGCCTCGCCCTTGTGCGCGCCGAAATGGATCTTGCGGTCCGCTTCGCCCGGCGTGAGGAAGATGCCCCAGCGATAGTCAGGCATCTTCACGTGGTCGAAGTGCGCCCAGCCGCCCGCGTCGACGCTCACCGCCGTGCGCAGATAGACGTCGTAGCCGTGCGAGCCGTCGGGGCCCATGTCGCCCCACCACGAGAGGAAGTTCGGCTGCCACTGTTCGAGCGCGCGCTGCAGCGCGCGGTCGTCGGCGAGGTTGACGTTGTTCGGGATCTTTTCGCTGTAATTGATCGTGGACATTGCGGTTCCTTGCGGCAAATTCGACAGACGCGGCAAATGCGGCGGCGGATACGGAGATCAAACGCGGTCGACGTCGAACTGCGCCTTGCTGCCCTTGCCGTACACCTTGAGCGCGCCTTTCTCGCCCACGGCGTTGGGCCGGTTGAAGATCCAGTTCTGCCACGCGGAAAGCCGCCCGAAGATGCGCGTTTCCATGGTCTCGGGGCCGTTGAAGCGCAGATTCGCTTCGAGGCCCGTGAGCGCGTCGGGCGACATGACCGCGCGCTCTTCCAGCGCGAGGCGGATTTCGTCGGCCCAGTCGATGTCGTCCGGCGAGGCCGTCACGAGGCCCAGGCGCTCGGCCTCGACCGGCTTGACCGCTTCGCCGGTCTTCGCGCGCACGGCGTCGAGCGGTTCGGTTTCCTCATAGAAGCGCCGCGCGAGACGCGATTGATGCGTGACCATCGGGTAGAGACCGAAATTCGCTTCCGAGAGCGTGATGGCCGGCTCTTCGTCTTCGTTCGCGGGCAGCGCGGCCATGTAGGTGCGGTCCGCGGCGAACGCGAGTTCGGCGAAGGTGCCGGCAAAGCACGAGCCCGGCTCGATCAGCGCGAACAGCGAACGCGAAGAGACATCGATGCGCGCGAGCGTGCGGCGCAGCATGCCGATCGTCTCGCGCACGAACCAGTGGTCGCGGTGCGCGAGCAGCGCAGCGTCGGCGGCGAGCACGGTGCGGGTGTCGCCTGAAGTCTTGAGAATCCACGTGCCGATGTCGAGCTCGTTGGTGCGCATGGAGAGTATGGCGTCGTCCAGCTCGCGCGCGAACTGCAGCGGCCACCACGATGCGCCGGCGGCGACGATTGATTCGATATCCGAAGCAGGCGCCGCGGCGGGCGCTTTCGCCGTGAAGGTCGCGGTGCGCTTCGCGCGGTCGATCGCCACCTCGACCGTCGCATAGCTCAGGCCGCCGTCGTGCTCCAGACGTTCGATGCGCGCAAGCGCAATGCCCTTCGCGTCGGCGGGACGATCGCTTGCGGCGGCCAGCTCGAGCGCGCGCGCCTGCACGGCCTGGCCGAACTGATTCGGCTTCACGACTTCGTCCACGAGACGCCAGGCCTTGGCGCGCTCGCCGCGAATGCCCTCCACCACCGTGCAGAAGATATCGGCGCGATCGTGGCGCACCTTGCGCTTGTCGGTGAGGCGCGTGAGGCCGCCCGTGCCCGGCAGCACGCCGAGCAGCGGCACTTCCGGCAGAGCGACCGATGACGACCGGTCGTCCACGAGCATGATCTCGTCGCAGGCGAGCGCGAGTTCGTAGCCGCCGCCGGCACACGCGCCGTTCACGGCCGCAATGAACTTCAGGCCCGAATGGCGCGACGCATCTTCCATGCCGTTGCGCGTTTCGTTGGTGAACTTGCAGAAGTTGACCTTCCAGGCGTGGCTGGAGAGGCCGAGCATGAAAATGTTGGCGCCCGAGCAGAACACACGGTCCTTCAGGCTGGTCAGCACGACGGTGCGCACTTCCGGATGCTCGAAGCGGATGCGCTGGAGTGCATCGTGCAGTTCGATATCGACGCCGAGGTCGTACGAATTCAGCTTCAGCTTGTAGCCGTCGCGAATGCCGCCGTCCTCGGCAACGTCGATGCCGAGCGTCGCCACGGCACCGTCGAACGAAAGCTTCCAGTGCCGGTACTGCGAGGGGTCGGTGCGGTAGTCCACCTGCTGCGGGGCGACGGCGGTTTCCACTGCGGCCATGAGCGTCTCCTGTCTACACGTCGTTTGCATGAACGATAGTGCAATTAATTGCTCATGTAAAGCACATTAATGCATTTTAATGCATGGAAGAGGTAACCCTGGGGTAAACCCGTGAGACCGCAGTCCGCGTCCGCCGCTCATTCGATGCGGGGCGCCTGCGCGGCCAGGCGGGCGGCCAGCCGGTCGCGCAGCTGCAGGTAGGCGTCGGCGAGCGTCCTTTCGCTGGTATCGAAGGTCATGTCGGCGCGGCCATACAGTTCGCTGCGGCCCGCCAGGATGCGCTTGAGGTCGTCCATCGCCTCGCTGTTGCCCGAGTTGCCCGCCATGGGCCGCAGATCGCCCTGTGCCACGACGCGGCGCATGTGCTCTTCGGGTGCGGCCTGCAGCCAGACGGTGAAGCAATGCGCGAGCAGCACATTGAACGTGGCGGGCTCGGAAACGAGGCCGCCCGGCGAGGCGATCACGGCGCGCGGGTGCTCCGCGATCACCGCGTCCAGCGCCCGGCGCTCGTAGCGGCGATAAGCGCTCGCGCCATACAGCGAATGGATTTCCGAAGGCGGACAGCCCGCCAGCTGTTCGATCACCCGCGTCAGCTCGACGAACGGCACCTTCAGCTCCTGCGCGAGCATGCGCCCGAGCGTGGACTTGCCCGCGCCGCGCAGGCCGATGAGCGCGATGCGGTCGCTGCGGTGCGGGTCGGCGCTCGTGTTCGAGAACATCTCGGCGAGCGCCACGCGCGCGCGCTGCAAGGCAGCCGGATCGCGCCCCTGCAGCAACTCGCGGATCAGGAGCCATTCCGCCGACGAGGTCGTGACGTCGCCGATCACCTCGGCAAGCGGGCAGCTCAGCGTGTTCGCGATTTGCCGCAACACCAGCACGGAGGCATTGCCCACCCCGGACTCCAGATTGGCCAGATGCCGCTCCGAGAGCCCGGTTTCCGCCGCCAGCGTCTTGCGCGTCATGCCGCGCCGCGCGCGCAGCATGCGTACGCGCTCGCCCATGGCGGTCAGGAACGGATCGCGTTCGGTGCGCTCCCCGCGCGAGGCGTCGTCGGCGGCTTCCGCTGGCCGCTCGGCAATGTAAGTTTGCTTCATCTTAGGGAATCCCTGAACCCGGGTTTATGTACTATAGTGCTTGACATGCATTTTACGAACCGCTAATTTTCCGCGAAAAGGTTGATCGACGACAAATCCGATCGAATCAGACTGAGCGGAGACAACACCGTGCCAATCCCAGCAGCGTCGCCGGAACACGCCGCGGCCGTGCCGCCGCCCGCGCAATTCAACTTCGCCGCGCACCTGTTCTCGCTCAACGCCGCACGCGCCGCGAAGACTGCTTATATCGACGACACGCTCACGCTGAACTACGGCGAACTCGAAACGCGGGCCCGCCGCTTCGCGGCCGCCATGCGCGCGCTGGGCGTCCACGCGGAAGAGCGCGTTCTGCTCGTGATGCTCGACACCGTCGAGCTGCCGATTGCGTTTCTCGGCGCGCTCTATGCCGGTATCGTGCCGGTGGTCGTCAATACGCTGCTCACGCCGGCCGACTATGTGTACATGCTCACGCACAGCCGCGCGCGCGTGGTCATCGCGTCGGGCGCGGTGCTGCCCGCCGTGGGCGCGGCGCTCGCCGAAGCACAATGTGAGGACTGCCAGTTAATCGTTTCTCAGCCTGCGTCTCAGCCAGCCTCGCATGAATCACCACTCGTCCTCGCCGATCTGATCGCGCGCGCCGAGCCCGCCCCGCGCGCCGCGCAAACGGGCTGTGACGACATCGCATTCTGGCTCTACTCGTCGGGATCGACGGGCAAACCCAAAGGCACGGTGCATACGCACGCCAATCTCTACTGGACCGTCGAGACTTACGCGAAACCCATTCTCGGCATACGCGAAAACGACATCGTGTTTTCGGCGGCCAAACTGTTCTTCGCCTATGGCCTCGGCAACGGCCTTTCGTTTCCGCTCTCGGTAGGCGCGACCACGATCCTGATGGCCGAACGCCCCACCGCCAGCGCCGTATTCGCACGCCTCGTCCAGCATCGGCCCACGGTGTTCTACGGCGTGCCCACGCTTTACGCGAGCATGATGGCTTCGCCGGCCCTGCCCGCACGCGCCGACGTCGCGCTGCGCGTGTGCACCTCCGCGGGCGAAGCGCTGCCGCGTGAACTGGGCGAGCGCTTCAGGGAGCACTTCGGCAGCGACATTCTCGACGGCCTCGGCTCCACGGAAATGCTGCACATCTTCCTCTCGAACCGCCCAGGCGTGGTCGAATACGGCACTACGGGCCGCCCCGTGCCCGGCTACGAGATCGAACTGCGCGACGAGACCGGCGCGCTCGTGCCGGACGGCGAGATCGGCGACCTCTTCATCCGCGGACCGAGCGCCGCCGTAATGTACTGGTGCAATCGCGAGAAGTCGCGCGCGACCTTCCTCGGCGAGTGGGTGAGGAGCGGCGACAAGTACCGGCGCCTGCCGGGCGGCGCCTATGTCTATGCGGGCCGCAGCGACGACATGCTCAAGGTGAGCGGCCAGTATGTCTCGCCCATCGAAGTGGAAATGGTGCTCATGCAACACGAAGCCGTGCTCGAAGCAGCCGTGATCGGCGTCGATCAGGGCGGGCTCGTGAAGACCTGCGCGTTCGTCGTCCTCAAGCAAGCGGCAATGGAAACTTCGCACGACGCACTGGCCGGGCAGTTGAAAGCGTTCGTCAAGACGCGGCTCGCGCCGCACAAGTATCCGCGCGATATCCTGTTCGTCGACGATCTGCCGAAAACGGCGACGGGTAAGATTCAGCGTTTCCGGCTGCGTCAGCAGTTTCCGTCCTGACAATGACAAGCACCATGAACGAAAGCGAATTCGCCGATCTGCCCGCCACGCCTGTACACGATGCGTTGCGCATCGAATATCGCTGGATCGCCGCGGCCGCGAGCGAAGCGCCGCTCGCCGTGTTCCTGCACGAAGGCCTCGGCTCGATCGCGATGTGGAAAGACTGGCCCGCCGCGCTTTGCGAACGCCTCGGCATGCGCGGGCTCGTTTATTCGCGCCCGGGTTACGGGCGTTCCACACCGCGCGCGCAAGGCGTGAAATGGCCGGTCGATTTCATGTCGGCGCAGGCGCGCACTGTCTTGCCTGCGCTGCTCGACGCGCTAGGGGTGAGTGCGACCGAACGCGCGCGCATGTGGCTGATCGGTCATAGCGACGGCGCATCCATCGCCCTGCTCTACGCCGCCGCTTTCCCCGAAGCACTCGCGGGCGCGGTGGCGATCGCGCCGCACGTGTTCGTCGAAGACATTTCGGTCGAAAGCATCCGCGAGACGAAGGTTGCGTACGAAACGACCCGCCTGCGCGAAAAGCTCGCGCGCTATCACGACGATGTCGATTCCGCGTTCTACGGCTGGAACGATATCTGGCTCGATCCCGCGTTCCGGTCCTGGAACATCGTCGGCGAACTGGCGTCGATTCGCGCGCCGTTGCTCGCGGTGCAGGCGCGCGATGACCACTACGGCACCATGGCGCAAGTCGAGGCGATTGGCGCGGCCGTGCCGCATGCGTGCGTCCACGCGCTCGCGCACGGCGGCCATTCCCCGCATCGCGACGCGCCGCAGCCGCTGAACGACGTCATCGAGCCATTCGTTCGCGCGCAGCGCAAGCCCGCAAACTGAAGGCCGCACAGGCCAACCCCAGCGCCCCGCAAGCCCCCTCCAACGTCCATCGAATGCCTCCAGACAGGGGCGAATCGATGCACTTCGCATAACACTCCCCCGCCAACGCAGCACTGAAGCCCATCCAGGGCCAAACCCGCCCCATCGCTGCAATCCTTTGGTGATATTGTCTTTCTTTGCGCAGCGGAGACGGGGTCCGATCACGCGACCCCAACGGTAAAACGGGGCACCAAAAAAGCGAGACGCAAGAAGACCGGCCGGGTCACGCGCGCCGGCCAGAACGATGAGCGATTCCATCCTGATGAACGTTTCAAGAACCTCGGTGCGACTGAGGCGAGCCTGGGCGTCGATGCGTCCGCGCTTCGTGCGCGCCTTCGCGCCCGCGCTGCGCAACCTGCAATACGTGAAGCGCCGCATGCGCCCGCTCGCCGTGGTGGCGAGCGTGGGCTTCCCGCTTTACTACTACGTCTGGAAAGACCTCTTTCCTCAGCCGTATGAAAATCTCACGCTGCGCCTGATCGGCTCATTGCTGTTCGTGCCGATACTCGCGTTCGAGCGCTGGCCCGCCGCACTGAAAAAGCTGCTGCCGTGGTACTGGTACTTCTGCACGCTCTACGCACTGCCGTTCTTTTTCACGTTCATGCTGCTCAAGAACAACGGCAACGAAGTGTGGGTGGAAAGCGCGCTGATCGCGGCGTTCGTGATGGTGCTGCTGCTCGACTGGCTCATGCTCGTCCTGCAGTTTCTCGCGGGCATCAGCCTCGCGGTGATCGCGTACTGCCTCACCACCTACCCCGTCGTGCTCGGGCCGAACTACCTCACGCATCTGGCGATCTTTTCGTTCGCCGTGGCGATCGGCGCGGTGGCCAATTACGATCAGGACCGCATTCAGATCGAACAGGAGCGCGCCATGCTGGCCACGGCCGGCAGCGTGGCGCACGAACTGCGCACGCCGCTCGTGGCGATACGCGTGGGCGCCGCGGGCCTCATGCGCTATTTGCCCGCGCTGCTCGATACCTATCAACTCGCCCAGCGCAGCCGCTTGCCCGTGCCCAAAATACGCGTGGCGCATCTGCATTCCCTGCAAGGTGTGGTCGGCCGCATTGAACAAGAAGCACTGCATTCGAACGCCATCATCGACATGCTGCTCGCCACGGCGCGTTTCACGGGCGGCAACATGCAAAACGCAACGACGTGTTCCATCGCACACTGTGTGGAAACCGCGCTCGCGCGTTTTCCGTTTCGCGAAGGCGACCGGCGTCGGGTAATCTGCAACCTGCGCCCCGATTTCGAATTCCACGGATCTGAAATGCTTACCGTTCACGTGCTCTTCAATCTGCTCAAAAATGCCTTCCGGCATATGGGCAGCATCGAGGGCGCGCAGATTTCGATCCGTCTTGAATCAGGGCAAAGGGCCAATCGTTTGATTTTCAGCGACACGGGCACAGGTATTTCCCCTGAGGTATTGCCGCACATCTTCACGCGCTTTTATACTTCGACAACCGCCACCGATGACGTGACGCTCGGAGCAGGAATCGGGCTGGCATTCTGCCGCGATGTCATGCAAGCGATGGGTGGAGCAATTACCTGCTCTTCCGTAAAAGGCGAATATACCGAGTTCGTTTTGACATTCCCTGCGCCATGACGAAAGCCATTCAGCCGTTCTCCTATCCGACCACCGTCGCATTCGTCGACGACAGCGCCGCGTTCCTTTCGAACCTGAGCCTGCAACTCGACCCCGACCTGGCCTTCCGCCTGTTCAGCTCGCCCTCCGAGGCGCTGAAGTTCCTCAATGGCCGTGCGCCGCACGACCGCGCGGCAGAGCCTATCTTCAGCCCCTATCTGGACCGCACCGAAGAAAACGACGCGCACCAGGTCATCGCCATGCGCGTCGATGCGATACGTAGCCTCGTACATAACGCCTCGCGCTTCGAGTCGGTTTCGGTCGTGGTGGTCGATTACGACATGCCCGAACTCAACGGCATGGAGTTTTGCCGCCGCATCACCGACCCGTCGATCAGGAAAATCGTGCTGACCGGCAAAGCCGACGAGCACGTGGCCGTGAAGAGCTTCAACGAAGGGTTGATCGACCGCTTCATCCGCAAGCATGAAGTCGATGCGGTGGAAACGCTGAATCAGGCGATCGACGATATGCAGCGCGCGTATTTCGACCGCTGCTGCAGCACGGTGCTCGACGCGCTCGCCGTTTCCGAATATGCCTTCCTCAAGGATCATGCCCTCGCCGCGCACGTGAAGGGCATTGCCGATTCCCTGGGTATCGTCGAGCACTATCTCTCGTACCAGCCGCACGGACTCCTGATGTTCGACGGTGTCGGCACCGCGTACCTGCTCGTCATTCACACCGACGAATCGCTGCGCGGCGTGCGCGAAATCGCCGTCGAACAGGGTGCGCCCACAAGCTTTCTCGCGGAACTCGACAGCCGTCGCAGCCTGCCCTACTTCTGGCGCACGGAAGGCTATTACCCGTCACAGTGCGTGGAATGGCAGCCGTATATGCACCCCGCATCGGAGTTTCACGGCGACCGCCGCTATCTCTACGCCGTGGTGAAGAAGCCGGCGGGGCTCGCGCTCGACAACGTGCTGCCCTACGACCGGCATCTCGATCAGCTGGACCGGGAGATCCAGGCAGCGTGGGACTCGCCCTGATTTATGGCGCTGATTGACGCCGCGTTTTTCGCAGGCCGTCAATCGGGCGCCCCCCACGCTTGTCGCTGTCTCGCTCCATCCCGCCTCGACCGCGCGCGGCTCAGGCCGCCACGGCCACCATCGGCATGCTCACCACAGGCTGCGGCATACGCACGCGCGCACGGCCCGCGTTGCGTTCGTTGCGGCGCGTGGACGGCCAGTTCCACATCTGCACCTCGTCGCGAATCTCCGCGCACACGTCCACGAGCCGTTCCAGTTCCTCCTCGCACAGCGCCGCATTGAGCGAGAGCCGCACAAGCGAGCGGTTCTGCGCCGTGGCGGGCGCACAGAACACCGAACCGAAAATGCCGCGCGCCTCGAGCGCGTCGCGCAACACGATCGTCTGCGGTTCCGGCCCGGCTTCGAGCGCAATGATCTGCGTTTCGCTGCCGTTCAGGTTGTAGCCAAGCTCGGCCAGCCGTGAGCGCACGTAACGCGCGTTGGCCGCGACGCGCGCGCGCCGCCAGTCTTCGCGCTCGATCACGCCAAGCGTCGCCGCGAGACCTGCGGTTTCGTGCGGCAGCAGCGTCGAACTGAAAATGGCGGGCAGCGCCTCGCACTTGAAATACTCCTGAAACCGGCGCGAACAGCTGATGATGCCCGCGCGCCCGGCAAACGCCTTCGCAAGACTCGCGGTGCGGAAATGCACGCGGTCGATGAGTCCGAGTTCGGCCACCATGCCCGCACCGTGCGGCCCGTGCGTGCCGAGCGAATGCGATTCGTCCACGACCAGCACGCAGTCGTGCTCGGCGCACACCTCGGCAATCGCCGTGAGCGGCGCCACGCTGCCGTTCGTGCTGTACACCGAATCGACGATCACGATCCCGGCCCCGTAACGCTGGATGCGCTGCTCGAGATGATCGACGTCGTTGTGGAAGAAACTGATCGCGCGCGCACCGGCGCTGCGTATGCCTTCCCAAAGCGACATGTGCGCCATCATGTCGACGTATACCGGCGTCTGCGCATTGGCGATCGACTGGATCAGCCCCGTATTCGCGGCAAAACCCGACTGGCACAGCACGCTCGCTTCGGCCCCCATGTAGGACGCGAAGCGGTCTTCGAGCGCGAGCTGCGGGCAATCGTCGCCGTGCAGGAACACGCCCGACATCAACAGGCCGTTACCTTCCGAGCGGATACTCATGCACATTGCATCGAGAATCTCGGGGTGGCGCGCAATCGAAAGGTAGTCGTTACTCGAAAGGTGCAAGGCATCGGCATCGGCAACACGGCCCTTCATAATGTGGCCCCCGGCCCAGCTTTCCTGCACGCGCTCGGTGTAGTACCGATCGACACGTGCTGCGAGGAATGCGGGCAATGCCGCGTCGTTGTTATGTGCGTTACGCCAGTTGCTGCCAACTTTCATCTCAGGCTCCTTGTGGTTAAAGGCCGGCCCCGGAGGCGACTTGTCTGGTCAGGGTGGATTCCGAAAGGCAGGCCCGTAATGTGCCCGCAGCGAAACGGCACGCGCGATGAGGCCTCACGTGCGCATTCCGGCAGCGGACTTTCGAATGTGGGTGATGCAATGACTGGCAAGCGCGTGAGTCGCGGCGCGCGGCGGGGAGCGGTCACGGCCGGCGGCGCCAGAGCGCGCTTGAGAGAAAACCAATGCGGGCGCGGGGCGCCGGGAGCAGGCGCCCTCATATCCGCACGAATCCCGCTTCGCGTGATCGCCACTGGGTACAAGGGAAGAAACGCCCGCCCGAAAATATTTGAGGCGCGCCACGGGAGGCCACCTGGACCATGCACGTCATGCAGCGAAAGCGCCTTCACGCTGCACGCAACGTCAGTCGCGCCATTGATAATTATCGTTTAAAAACAGCGCTGTTAAGTCCTTCGCAGTGCGCAACTATGCGTAGCGCATGGAGTTTCGACAAGGATTGCCCGTCGCGCCGCGAAAGGGCGCGAGCATTGATTCATCGCGCATGAATTGCGCGAAGGAGACTGGCGGAATCGTCAGATGGCCACGACGCGGTCGCGTCCGCGTGACTTGGCGACGTACAGCGCGGCGTCGGCGCGCGCCATCAATGTGGCGAGCGAGTCTTGCGCCTGGAGTTCGTCCACGCCTGCGCTGAACGTCAGGCCGTCATGGGCCTCCTGGCCGGACTCGGCCGCGAGAGTGTCGGCGCTGCGGCGCACGGAGAGTGTCAGCACGCGCAATTCATCGAGCCGCGTCACGACATCGTCGCGGGTCGTGCCCACGAAGAGCAACGCGAATTCCTCCCCGCCGAGGCGGCCGAATACGTCTTCCGCGCGCACGCCGCCCTTCACGACGCGGCAGAACTGCGCGAGCACGCGGTCGCCTGCGGCGTGTCCGTAGCGGTCGTTGATCGACTTGAAGTGATCGATATCGACGATCGCGAACGCGACCCGCTGGCCCTTCTCGCGCGCGCCTTCGAGCGACGCGCTCGCCTGGGCGAGAAAGGCGCGGCGCGTAAGCGCGCCGGTCAGTTCGTCCTGGTTCGCGAGGCGTTCGAGCCGTTCGGCCATACGATCGTGCGCGAGCAGAACCATGCCGATCGAAATCGCGGGCAGCACGAGAATGCCGAGTGCAAGCCACGCGACGTTGAGCGGCGTGGAGTCGAGCAGCCCGTACTGCTTCACGAAGCCGCCGCCGTACATCACCCCGCGCAGCGCGTGCGCGAATGCGCCCAGCCAGGCCGCCAGCGTCACGAACCGGTAGCTGTAGACGGGGCGCGCGGGCGGCCGGCAACGCCATGCGAGCCAGCCGATCGACGCGTAAATGGCCGCATGGAACGCAGAGACGACGGCCACGCGTGCGCCGAGGCTGGGCGTGACCCAGTACCACCACACAATACCCGTTGCGAGCGCAACGGTTCCCGCGTAGGCGAGCGGCACACGCGGCTTGAGCCCGAAGAACTCGCGGCAACCCTCGAGTATGTGCACCACGGCTAGCGCCAGCAGCGTATTCGAAACGAAGACGGTGAGGATCGGCACGCCGAGCCGTTGCATGCCGGCGAGCAGGATCGCGACGCTTGCCATCAGGTAGGCGCCGATCCAGCGCCCGACACCGGGAATACCCGCAGGCCGCAACGAGCCGAGAATGGCGAGGCTCATGATGCTCGAAAGCACCGTGACAAGAAGAATATTGACCGGATCTAGCATGTACGGCGTGGTCTGAAGATATGTCCGAGTTTACGGCATCATTTTGAAAAACATTCGCTCCGGCCGGCGGCAGGCGGGAAAAATCCGCCGCGCCCTACCAACGCTTGACGAACGCCCCAAAGGACCGCGACCATGCCTGAGACGCCACGACCTGACAGGAGCCATGTCATGACCCACCATGCGTTATACGTCGAGCTGCACGCGCAGCCCGGCAAGGAAGAGGAACTGGCGGCATTTCTCGCGAGCGCGAAGCCGTTGGTCGATGCCGAACCCGCCACGCTGGCCTGGTTCGGCGTGCGCTTCGACGCTGCCACGTTTGCGATCTTCGACGCATTCGACGACGAAGCCGGCCGCAACGCGCATCTGAACGGCCAGGTGGCCGCGGCATTGATGGCGCGCGCAGGTGAGCTGCTGGCTGCGCCGCCACAGATCCGCCGCGCAGACGTGCTCGCCGACAAGCTTCCCGGCTGAACTGCCGCCAGATTGCCCGAGAAGACGTGCGCGCCTGCGCGCACAGGGAAAAGGCGCCAGGAATGGCGCCTGCGGGAGGCGTCGCGATTTTCGAAGGAGAAGCCGATGAAGCCTGGTTCCGCTTGCGAGGCAACCCGGGCTGATACCCCGGACGCGGCGCGTTCGAACGCAGAGGCGCTGAGCGGGCGCGTGCTGCACGCCCTCGAACGTGTCACGTGGCCCGCCCACCCCGCCACGCTGATCGAATGCGCCGAGCGCAGCGGCGCGCCGCGCGACGTGATCGACGCCTTGCGCCGCCTGCCCGACGAGGCGTTCGGCAGCTTTCCCGAAGTCTCGGCGCTCATCGTCGCGGCGCAACTGGGCGCGCGCGGCACGATCGCCCAACGGGGCGCGGCGAAGCAAGGATGACGAACGAAACGGAAACGATGCCGGCGGCTGACCTCGATTGCGTGCCGCGGGAACAGGAATTGCGTGCTGTGAACGGCCGCCGGAGACCGCCGGTCCGCCGCGACGCAATCGCGAAGAACAAAGGCACAGCCGCCATGATTGGCCGGGCCGCTCACGCACGAAACGTATGGCAACCGTATTACTAGTCGACGACGACACGAACGCGCTCGACGCGCTCAAGGAACTGGTCGGGCAGGAGGGTTATCGGGTCAGGACCGCCGCAGACGGTTCGGATGCCCTGCAAAGCGCGCTCGACGACCCTCCCGATGTCGTGATCTCCGACTGCATGATGCCGGGCATGGACGGTCTCTCCCTCATGCGCGAAATGAGGCGCAGCAGCAAGCTCGCGGGCGTGCCGCTCGTGCTCGTCTCCGCGCTCGTCACCCCGCCCGCCGACGCCGACGTCGTGGGCTTCCTGCGCAAGCCCTTCGCGGTTTCGCAACTGCTCGACATCCTCCACCGGGTCGCCACACCCTGACAAGCTTGAGCCTCGTTCATCGCATGAACGATTTACATCATCGTTGTAGCGACTGACGCGCCGGTTCGTAGGTGTTGACCTGATTCGGCATCCTGACTGGTCCCTGATCGAATGCCTCGCCTGGCACGCCACGGCATGACCGATGCTGGAGAGTCGGCGAGGCCGGTCCATTTGGGGCTGGCATGGGATCGAACCCTGGGCGCACCGCGTCGTGATGCGATGCGCATATCCGAAGGAGGTCGAAATGAGCGAATACGCAGGCCGGTCGCACGACGAGCGCGTGGCGCAACGCAAGCGCGAGAAGAAGGGCGCCACGGAGCCGCCGGGCGGCGATATGGCCGTGCACGGCACCGAGCCCGACGCCACCCACAGCAGCGGCGAGCTCTCTGAGCAAGGCAAGGAAGTGTGGCGCAAAGGCGCGGGCCTCGACGGCGGCGGCAAGAGCTCTGTGTCGCCCGGCGGCGACGGCGCACGCATCGTCGGCCGCAACCGCCCGGCAACGCCGGGCCCCGGCCCGGAAGTGATGGCGGCCAGTACGCTGGTCGGCGACCGCGTGCTGAGTTCGGACGGCGACGAAGTCGGCAAGGTCAAGGAGATCATGCTCGACGTGGAAAGCGGCTGCATTGCCTACCTGGTGATGTCGAGCGGCGGCTTTCTCGGCATTGGCGACAAGCTGCTGGCGGTGCCGTGGAATGCCCTCACGCTCGACGCGGCGCGCAAGTGCTTCGTCATCGCGCTCAACTCCGAGCGCGTGAAGAACGCGCCGGGCTTCGACAAGGGCGAATGGCCCTCGATGGCGGACCGCACCTGGGCCAGTTCCGTGCACCAGTACTATGGCCGGGAGCCGTACTGGAGCAACGACGCCGCGAGCCTGCCGCTGGACGAGCCGCCGGGTCGGGAGCCGCCGGAGGCCGGAGGCGTGAAGCTCTGACGCGCCTGCACGCGCACCGACAACCCTTCATCAAGCGCCCGCCGCGGCGCCAACGTGTCATGCTAATGGTCGCCGGGGCCTGTTCACGCTAATAGCAGGCCCTGACACAACGACAATAACGCGAACCCACCATGACTTCGATGGACCGCCGTGATTTCCTTCGCGCCGCCGCCGCGGGTGCGGCGCTCAGCATGACTTCACCCGCCATCCAGCGGGCGCTGGCCATTCCCGCAGACAACACAACCGGAACCATTGAAGACGTGCAGCATATCGTCATCTTCATGCAGGAAAACCGCGCGTTCGATCACTACTTCGGCACGCTGCCCGGGGTGCGCGGCTTCTCGGACCGCATCACGATCCCGTTACCCGACGGTGCCAACGTGTGGCAGCAAAGCGACGGCACACGCACGCTGCTGCCGTTCTACCTGGACAGCCGCATGGGCAACGCGTTGCTCGCGGGCGGCGCGCACAACTGGGCCGACGCCCACGAGGCCTGGGACCATGGCCGCATGACGCATTGGCCAAAGTTCAAGGGCGAAGCCTCGATGGGCTATTTTCAGGCCTGGGACCTGCCGTTTCATTTCGCGCTCGTCAACGCCTTCACGGTCTGCGATGCCTACTATTGCTCGCTGCACGGCGGCACCAATGCGAACCGGCTCTTTCTGTTCACCGGCACGAACGGCCCCACGGCTTCGTCTTATGCCGTGGTCGACAACAATGGTTGGGACAACATTGGCGCGCCGTCCACGGGCCTGAAATGGACGACGTATCCGGAGCGCTTGCAGGCCGCAGGCGTGACGTGGAAGGTGTACGAAAACCAGCCCGATAACTACACCGACAATCCGCTCGTCGGGTTCGCGAGCTATCGCAAGGTGCTCGAGGCCATCGAAGGCTCGCCCAACGTGCCGTGGAACCCGGTGCTCGACGCACGCGAGCCGCTCTATAAAGGCGTCGGCAATACGATGCCAGACGGCGGCTTCCTGCAGGCGCTCAATGACGACATTGCGGCGAACCAGTTGCCTCAGGTGAGCTGGATCATCGCGCCGCCGGCCTACTCCGAACACCCCGCCGTTTCGACGCCAGGCCAGGGTGCGTACTATCTGCAGAAGCTGCTCGAAGCGTTGACGCGCAACCCGGAAATCTGGAGCAAGACCGTGCTCTTCGTGAACTTCGACGAGAACGATTGCTTCTTCGATCACATGCCGCCGCCTTGTCCGCCCTCGCCCATCAAGGGCGGTGGATACGCAGGAAAATCCACGGCCAGCACCCGCCACGAATACTTCACCATGCCGAACCCGCCAGGCGACGGCAAGCCGGTCGCGCCAGACGGCTTGCCGTTCGGACCCGGGCCGCGCGTGCCGATGATCGTCGTCTCGCCGTGGAGCACGGGCGGCTATGTGAACTCCGAAGTGTTCGATCACACGTCGGTGCTGCGCTTTGTCGAAACGCGCTTCGGCGTGCGCGAACCGAATATCAGCCCGTGGCGGCGTGCGGTATTCGGCGACCTCACCTCGGCATTCAACTTCAGCACACCGAATGAAACGCCCGTGCCGGCGTTTTCCGCGCCGACGAAAGCGCAGGCCGATGCGCTGAACAAGCAGCAGAACGCGCTCCAGCCCGTGCCGGCGCCACAGCCCGACACGCAGACCATGCCGCAACAGGCACGCAAGACGCGGCCCTCGCGCGCGCTGCCGTACCGCCTCAACGTGGATGCGAGCGTCGACGGGCGTCATCACAAGGTTCAACTGGAGTTCGGCAACGAAGGGAAAGCTGGCGCCGTTTTTCACGTGTACGACACGCTTCACCTCGACAGGTCGCCGCGCCGCTACACCGTCGAAGCAGGCAAGACGCTGCGCGACACGTGGACGCCCACCGCCGCCGACGACGGCGCATACCGCCTGTGGGTGCTTGGCCCGAACGGTTTTCATCGCCACTTCGAGGGCAACGTGCGCGCGGCGGCGCATGGGCCCAATCCTGAAGTGCGCGTGCGGTACGACCCCGCGAGCGATGCACTCGAACTGAACATCGCGAATCGCGCGAGCGAGGCTTCGAACCTGCGCCTGGCGGCCAATGCCTACCGCACGGACGGCCCCTGGACTCATGCGTTGCGCCCCGGCGAACAGGTGCACTCGACCTGGGCGCTCGCGGATTCGGGCGGCTGGTACGACTTCACGCTGAGCGCCGAGAACGGCGTGCTAAGGCGCTTCGCGGGCCGGGTGGAAACCGGCAGGGACAGCGTGAGCGATCCGGCGATGGGTGCGTGAGACGCCTGAGTCAGCATCCGGAGCGCCTGCACGGTACACTGCCCGTTCCCTTCACGATGGCCGCGCGCGACGTTGCGTCCGGAACGTTCGATACGCGTTCAATGCGCGTTCGACACGCGTTCGCAGGCGTGGTCAGCCCCCCTCAAGGAGCCCGCATGAAAATCGATCTGACTGGAAAACTCGCGCTCGTCACCGGCTCGGCGGCGGGCATCGGTCTTGCCGCGGCCAGGGGCCTCGCGCTCGCGGGCGCCGACGTGATCGTCAGCAGCCGTCACACCGGAAACGTGCGCGAAGCCGAGGCTGCGCTGCGCGCCGCTGCGCCCGGCGCGCGGGTGCAGGGCTTCGTCGGCGATCTTTCCACCGCTCAAGGATGCGACGCGCTCGTGAAGGCGCATCCGCAGGTGGACATTCTCGTGAACAATCTCGGCGTGTTTCAGTTGCAGGAATTTTTCGAGATTCCCGATGACGAGTGGCTGCGCTTCTTCGAAACCAACGTAATGTCGGGCGTGCGTCTCTCGCGCGCCTATGCGAATTCAATGGTCAAGCGCGGCTGGGGGCGCATCGTGTTCATCTCGTCGGAATCGGGATTGAACATTCCCGCCGACATGATCCACTACGGCATGACGAAGACCGCGCAACTCGCACTCGCGCGCGGCCTCGCCAAGCGCCTTGCGGGCACGGGCGTCACGGTCAATTCGGTGCTGCCGGGCCCGACACTCTCGGATGGCGTGACGCACATGCTGAAGGACGAAGTGGCCGCTTCGGGCAAAACTGTCGAGGAGGTCGCCGCGCAGTTCGTGCAGACGCATCGTGCCTCTTCCATCATCCGGCGCGCGGCGAGCGTGGAGGAAGTGGCGAACATGATCGTCTATGCGTGTTCGAAAGAGGCTTCCGCAACCACGGGCGCGGCCCTGCGCGTGGACGGCGGCGTGGTGGATACCATCGCGTGACGTCTCCGGCTCTGAGCGAAATGATTTAATTCGTCATACGAATCATCGAGACGCAGCCGTCGAATGCAACAATGCAGCCCGCGCGGGCGGGCTGCGCTTCGGCCGCAACCAGCGTCGCTCGCTGACTAGCCCCTTCTCATGACGCCAAGCAACAACGTGACGAGGAAGATCACGAGGAAGATGAAGAACAGGATCTTGGCGATCGATGCCGCACCCGCCGCGATGCCGCCGAAACCGAACACGGCGGCAATGATCGCGATGATAAAGAAAATGACAGCGTATTGAAGCATGACGTCCTCCTGCATCCGGCGCGAGCCGGCTCAAGGGTGGTCGCCGCGCCCCGGCGCCGCGTGCGGTCGCCCGATGCCCGGCATCTGGTTGAGCAGGACGGATCAACGCGCCCGCCCCTGCAGGATCATGACAGCAAGCGCGGTGCCCGAGACCGGGCAGGCACTCGCGGGAAATGGCGTGACGCAATGATATTGGCAGGATGTTGGCAAACACGCGCGCGCCGCAAAAGCGCGCGCTTCGTGACGCGTTACGCCACTTGCGGATGCCAGCCGGCGCGCTGGAACGCCGTAGCGAAGAAAAGCACCTGGTAGCGGATCGAGTTCGACCAATAGGACCACGTATGGCCGCCTGGACGTTCCGCGTAATCGTGAGGCACGCTGAGTTCGACGAGCTTTTCGTGCAGCATCCGATTCGATTGCACGAAGAAGTCGCTCACGCCGCAGTCGATGGTGAGCGCGATATGGGCGTGTTCGAAGTCCTGAGCGCTATCCACGATCGCATTGCTGTTCCAGAACGACGCGTGCCGCGCGGGATCGCCGAATACGTGATCGATGCCGGGTTCGTCCTCGCAGTTGCGCGGATCGACGGCGCCGCTAATGCTGCCGGCCGCGCCGAACGTCTCCTGCCGGTCCAGCGCGATGCGCAGCGCACCGAATCCGCCCATGCTCAAACCCGTGATCGCGCGCGCCTCGCGCGTGGCGATCGTGCGGAAATGCGTGTCGATATACGACACGACCTCGCTGCCCACATACGTTTCATAACGACTGCTCCGGTCGAACGGGCTGTCGATGTACCAGCTCTCGTGACCGCCGTCCGGCATCACGAGCACCACGTGATAACGGTCGGCGAGCTTGCCGATGCGGGTGTTCGAGGTCCAGTCGGCATAGCTGCCGCCCGAGCCGTGCAGCACGTAGATGACCGGAAAGCGCGCGGCGTGGTTGCCGCGCGCGTAGTCGTCGGGCAAAACGACGGTCGCGTCGAACGAGCGCTGCATCGCCGCGCTGGGAATCGAAACGACACGCGTCTGGTAGGCCCAGACGGGTGCACTGAGAAGCAGCGCCAGAACGAACCAGCATGCGCGGACTATAGCCATGAGAAGTCGCTCTTGTGTTGACTGCCACGAAAGACCACTGCTTTCGTCGACTCTAACAAGGGCCACTTACAACCAAATTTCAGCGTGCCATACGAATGGGCGACAATGATCCTATCCCATTTTTTTCCCGAATACTGTATCCAGTGAAAGGGGATGGCGGCCGAGCCTCAGCCCCTGCCCCTCAAACCCGCAACGTGAATCAGAAGTTGAAGTTATCGATATTCGAAGCATCGAACGTCGTGGGCGGCCCGAGAATCACCTCACCGCCCTTGCCGATCGTGCGTTTGCCGAGCTTGCCCGCGTCAAACGACTCGCCTTCCTTGCCCGTGATCGTGCCTGAAGCCAGATTGGCCGCCGCATACGCGGCGAGATAGCCGAGTGCACCCGGATCCCAAAGCTGGAACGCCTTCACGGTGCCGTTCTTCACGAACGCGCGCATCTGGTTAGGCGTGCCGAGACCCGTCACCGCCACCTTGCCTTTGCTCGGCGACGAAGAGATATAACGCGCCGCTGCTGCGATGCCGACCGATGTGGGCGCAACGATTGCCTTCAGGTTCGGATACGCCTGCAGCAAGCCCTGCGTCTCGACAAAGGACTTCTGGTCGTCGTCGTTGCCGTAGGCGATTTTCACGAGCTTCATCTTCGAATACTCGGGCTTCTTCAGTTCTTCCTGCATCCACTTGATCCAGGTATTCTGGTTCGTCGCGTTGGGCGTGGCCGAAAGAATCGCGAACTCGCCCTCGCCGCCCATCAGCTTCGAAACGAGCTGGATCTGGCCGCGGCCGATGCTTTCCGCGTTCGCCTGGTTCACGAAGATCTGCCGCCCTTCGGGCGCCGTGTCCGAGTCGAACGTGACGACCTTGATGCCTTGATCCATTGCGCGCTTCAAATACGGCACGAGCGCATTCGCATCGTTGGCCGCAATGACGATCGCGTCCTGGTGCTGCGTGGTGAGCGTATTGATGTACGAGACCTGCGAGGACGCGCCCGCGTCCGAAGGTCCGACCACCTTGCCGTCGCCCTTGAACGCCTTGATTGCGTCCATGCCGCCGTTATCGGCGATCACCTCGTAGGGGTTGTTGATCTGCTTGGGCACGAACGCGATCTTCAACCCCTCCTTGATGCCGGCCGCGTGCGCCGCGACGCTGCCTCCCATTAGCATCGCGCACAGCAAGGCCGTACACACGTGACGTACTGGCTTTCTCATGACTCGTCTCCTCGATGGGTACCGGACGCGTCCGGCTGATTGACTGCCTCTTGACTTCCCTGCCTGTTTTCACGCCACGCTCAAGCCGCCCGCGCCAGCGCGCGGCGGTCGCGCATCGTGCGCCAGCGGGCGGCGAGATTCGGGATCAGCACCGAAGCCAGCAGCAGCGCCCCGGTCACGATCGTGAGCGTTTCGCTCGACACATCGACGAGCGTGAGCGCGTTCTTCAGCACACCGACGATCAGCAGCGAGAGCAGTACGCCATACATCGACCCGCGCCCGCCAAAAATGCTTACGCCGCCAAACAGCACCGCCGCGATCACCGAAAGCTCGAAGCCCTCGCCGTTGTCGCCCCGCGCGCTCGTGAAGCGCAGCGTATAGACCATGCCCGCGAGCGCGCTCATCACGCCCGAGAGCATGAACAGGCGCAGCTTGATCTTCGGCACGTCGATGCCCGAGAACGACGCGGCCGTACTGTTCGCACCGATCGCGAAGAGGCTGCGGCCGAACGCTGTGGCCTGCAGCCATATCGTGAACACGATGGCGCACGCCGCGACGATCAGGAACGGCAACGGGATGAACGTGCTGCCCAGGTTGCTCATGCCGAAGAGCGTATAACCCGGCGGAAAGTCGGCAATCGCCTGGTCGCCGAGCAACACGTAAGCCAGCCCGCGAAACAGCGCGAGCGTGCCGATCGTCACCGCGAGCGAAGGCAGATTGAGCTTCACGATCACGAGACCGTTGAAAAGACCTGCGAGGCCGCCCGCCACGAGCACGAGCGCCATGGCGACCGGCATCGGCAAGCCCATGTGCCACAGGACGCCCAGCAAGGCGCTCGATGCGCCGAGCACCGAGGCCACCGAAAGATCGATTTCGGCGGCAACGATGATGAGCGTCATCGGCAACGCCATGAGTGCGACTTCGGTGAGGTCCGCCAGCACGTTGCTGATGTTCGCGCCCGTGAGGAACACAGGCGAGAGCACGCGCCCCACCACCAGCGATGCCATGAGAATGACGACGAGCAGCGCTTCCCAGTCAAGCGGCAAGCCGGGCTTGCGCGTGAGCAGCGCGGCGTCGGGTTTCGGGGCGTTCCTAGCCATGGTCGCGTTTCCTCATCATGCGTTTTGCCACTGAGCGGGCGAGCAGCGTATCGGCGGCAATGGCGGCCACGATCAGCGCGCCCTGAATCGCCTGCTCCCAGAACGGCGAGACGTGCAGCACCACGAGCGCGATGCTGATCACGCCGAGCACGAGCGCGCCGAGCGTCGCGCCGAGTATCGTGCCCACGCCGCCCGTGATCGCCACACTGCCGACCACGGCGGCCGCGACCACCTGCAGCTCGATCCCCTTCGCGGTGCTCGCCTCCACGGTGCCGAAGCGCGCGAGCCACAGCGCGCCAGCCAGGCCCGCAATTGCGCCGCTGATCAAAAAGCCCGTCGCGACGCGGCGCTCCACGTTGATGCCGGCAAGGCGCGCCGCCTCGGGGTTCGAGCCGATCGCGTAGTACTCGCGGCCCGGCCGGAACTGCTTGAGATAGACGGAGAGCGCCGCCAGCAGCACGATCGCGATGAGCGCCAGCACCGGAATGCCGAGCACCGAGCCTGTGGCGAGCCGCGAAAACGCGTCGGGCAGGCTCGTGGCGTTGATCTGCCCGCCGTGCACCCACGCGTAATCGGCGCCGCGAAAGATGTAGAGCGTGGAAAGCGTCGCGACGAGCGACGGCACGCGCCCCACGGCCACGAGCAACGCATTGATTGCACCCGCAACGAGTCCGATGGCGAGCCCGGCGATCAACGCCGCGAGCACGGGCATATGCGGGAACGCCACGTAGAGACTACCCACGCCATAAGCGCTGATGCCGACCGTCGAACCGATCGAGAGATCGATATGGCGCATCAGGATCACGATCGTCATGCCCGCCGTGAGCAAGCTCACGATGGAGACGTTGAGCAGCACGTCGCGCAGATTCTGCAGGTTGAGGAATTGCGGCCGCGCGAGCGCCGTGCCGCCCACGATCAGCAGCAGGACCACGAAAAGCGTGGTCTCGCGGCTGCGCGCCAGCGCTTCGGCCAACGCACCCGCGTTGCGCCTCAGCGGGCGCGGTTCGCCGCCGTGCAGGGGATGAGGAGAAGTGGAATGGCGCATCATGCGGCGTGCCCCAGATGAATGCTGGATTCGCCGAGCGCGGCGCTCATGATGCGCGCTTCGCTGGCGTCGGCACGGGCGATGTCGGCGGTGATGCGGCCTTCGTGCATGACGAGCACGCGGTCGGCCATGCCGAGCACTTCGGGCAGTTCGCTCGAAATCATCAGCACGGCCATGCCCTCTTTCACGAGTTCCGCGAGCGCGCCGTAGACCTCGGCCTTCGCGCCCACGTCGATGCCGCGCGTCGGTTCGTCGATGATGAGCACCTTCGGCCCGGTGGCGAGCCACTTGCCGAGCACCACCTTTTGCTGGTTGCCGCCCGAGAGCGTACCCACGGGTGCGTTCAGATCGCTCGCCTTCAGGCGCAGGCGCTTGCCCCACTGCCCGGCAAGCTCCACTTCGCGCCCCGTGGAAATGAGGCCGAAGCGCACGAGCCGCCCGAGCACCGTGAGCGACGCGTTGCGCGCAATGCTCAGTTCGAGCGCGAGACCTTGCTGACGCCGGTCCTCGGGCACGAGCGCGAGCCCTGCCTTCACGGCGGCGGCGGGCATGCCGGAGGCCAGCGGCTTGCCCGCTATCTGAACCTGCCCGGCGTCGCACGGATCGATGCCGAATATCGCGCGTGCCACTTCGCTGCGTCCCGCGCCCACGAGACCCGCGAGCGCGACGATCTCGCCCGCGCGCACGTCGAACGAAATGTCCTTGAACACGCCGCGGCGCGTGAGGCCGCGCACGCGCAGCATCACTTCGCCCGGTTGCACGTCGGCCTTCGGGTAGAACGTGGCGAGGTCGCGTCCCACCATCTTCGCGACGATGTCCTGGGTCTTGAGCGTTGCGGTAGGCGCGTTGAACACCTTGGCGCCGTCGCGCATGATCGTCACGTGCTGTGTGAGTGCGAAGACTTCTTCGAGCCGGTGCGTGATGAAGAGAATCGCCACGCCGCGCTCGCGCAGCGTGCGCGCGATCGTAAAAAGCCGCTCGACCTCGGGCAGCGATAGTGCGGCCGTGGGCTCGTCCATGACGAGCACGTTCGCGTTGAGCGAAAGCGCCTTCGCAATTTCGATCACCTGCTGGTCCGCAATCGAAAGTCCGCGCACGAGCCGTTCGGGCTTCAGTTCGACGCCGAGCGACTGGAGCAGTGCCGCGACCTCGCGATGCATCGTGTCGTAGTCGATGCGGCCCACGCGGTCCACGGGCTGACGCCCCATGTAGATGTTCTCCGCAATCGAAAGATCGAAGAACAGTGTGGGCTCCTGATAAATCACCGCGATACCGGCGTCGCGCGCCTCGCTGGGCGTTGCGAACGCACGCGCCACGCCGTCGATGCGCATTTCGCCGCCGTCGGGCTGATACACGCCTGCAAGGATCTTCACGAGCGTCGACTTGCCCGCGCCGTTTTCGCCGAGCAGCGCGTGCACCTCGCCGGGCATGAGCCTCAAGCTGCCGTCGATGAGCGCCCGCACGCGTCCGAACGACTTGCTCGCGTTACGCAGTTCGAGCCGTGCAGTGTCGTCGGCCCTGATTTTTGCTTCTGCTTCCACGCCGGTCTCCTGTGGTTGCGCACGCGCTCAAATGCGGTAAATACGTTCGGCGTTGCCGCGAAATAGCGCCGCGTTTTCGCCCTCGCTCGCGCCGCTCACGATCGACGCATACGCATGCCAAAGCTTCGGATAGGCGCTGAACAGACGGTCCACCGGAAAGTTCGAGGCGAACATCGCGCGATCCGCGCCGAATGCGTCGATCGTTTCCAGCACATAAGGGCGCAGGCTCTCGACGCTCCACGCATGATCGAACATCGCCAGTCCGCTGATTTTCACGGCCACATTCGGGCATGCCGCAAGCAGGCGCAGGCCGTCGCGCCACGCGCGGTAGCCCGCGACGCTGTTGCGGTCGACGAACATGCCCGCGTGATTGATCACGAACTGAATGCCGGGATGCGCACGAGCGAGTGCGGCCGCCTCTTCCATCTGCGACGGGTAAAGCTGCAGGTCGAACGAAAGACCGTACGTCTCCAGCAGCGCGAAGTTCTCGCGCCACGTCGCCTCGTGCATGTAATGCCGGCCCACGTAGTCGTAGAGCTTGTTTTCGTGAACGTTGAGAATCTGGCGAATGCCGCGCGTACGCGCGAACGCCGCATGCGCCTCGAGCACGGCGGGTGCATTGGGCGCGCTGAGATCGCAGGCCGCGACGATCGCGTCGGGCCATGCATGCGCCGCCCCCTCGTTCACGGCAATGTCTGCGAGCCCTTCCAGCCAGCGCGTTTCCTCCACGGGATCGTCCGGATCGTGATTCGCCTCGACGTGCACGACCTTGAGCACGTCGACGTCGCCGGCCTCGCGCAGCAAGTCGGCAGGCAGATAGTTGTGCCTGAGTTCGCGCGCATCGCCCACGAAGGACGTGCCCGGATTCGCGAGCCACGGGTAATGATGCGTATCGAGGTTCCAGAAGTGGACGTGCGGATCGACGACCTGCATGGCATGTTCCTCGCGTGTGCTCAAGACAGCTGAAAGACCTGCACGAGCGGCTGTTGCAGCGGCACGTTGTGTGCATCCGTCTGCATGATGTCGGCCATGTAATCCCACCATTTGCGCATGACGGGCAGTTCGGGCAGCGCGTCCATGCTGTGGTCGTCGCGGCGTTCGAGCACGGCAAAGAGATGGTGCGTCGCTTCGTCGAGAAAGATGCGGTAATGCTCCACGCCCGCATCGCGCAGCGCGCCCGCGAGCTCGGGCCAGATTTCGCGGTGACGCCGCTCGTATTCGTCCCGTTTACCGGGATCGAGCTGCATGCGAAACGCGATTGTCTCCATGATGTGTCTCCGTCCAGCCTCGTTACGTCGAGCGCGTATGCCGCCTGTCTGCCCCTGGCGCACGCGTCGACTCGGTGTTTGCCCTGGCTTCGCGGCACGCGGTTGCGCGCGTTTTTACGGGGTTAGCTGCGCTGTGATCCGACTATAATTCCCGCATCGATAGCCAACCAATCCGATGTTGGGATCGGGCGATGCACAAACCGGATCGCTCCATGAACCATCAAACTTCCGTCGTCGCACTCGTCAACCGGCTCAGATTCAAACACCTTGCCCTGCTCGTCGCACTCGACGACGCCCGCAACGTCCACCAGGCCGCCGACACCATCAATGTGGCCCAGCCCAGCGCGAGCCGCATGCTGAGCGACATCGAGGAAGCGTTCGGCTTCCGGCTTTTCGAGCGCAACGCGCGCGGCATGCAGCCCACCGCGCTCGGCGTCGTCACGCTCGCCTACGCACGCCGCGCGCTCGCCGAGCTCACGCGCTTTGCCGAAGACCTCGACGTGAAGCGCCGCGGCGGTCACGGCCAGCTCACCGTGGGCGCGATCATGGGCGCCGCGCCCGACCTGCTCGCGCAAGCCGTCGCCACGCTCAAGACCGAACGCCCGCTGCTGCACGTGCGCATCCTCGGCGAAACAAGCGACCAGGTCGTGCAGCTGTTGCATCGCCGCGAAGTCGATCTCGCGCTCGGGCGCCTCACCACGCCGCTGCAGCACAATGATTTCAGCTTCGAGCCGATCGCGCGGGAAACGCTCGTGCTCGTGGTGCGCGCGCGCCATCCGCTTGCGCGGCGCGAACAGGTCACGCTCGCGGAACTGATGGACTGGCCGTGGGTGGCGCAACCCATTACGAGCCCCGCGCGCGAGTTGTTTGAAGGAGAGCTCGCGCGCGCCGGTCTCGGCACGCCCGCCAATCTCACCGAGTCGGCCTCGATCTTCGCCACGCTGCAACTGCTCGAAAGCTTCGACGCCGTGGCCATGCTGCCCGAGCCGGTCGTGCGCGACCATGTGCGCGGCAAGCTGCTCGTCGTGCTGCCGCTCGAAATCGGCAAGAGCCTGCCGGGCTACGGCGTGCTCACGCGCAAGAACGAGCCGCTTGCCGAGCCCGCCGAGCATTTCGTCGGCTTGCTGCGGCGCTTTTCGCAGCCCTTCAGGAGGGACGATATCGCTCACGATGGTGCGCACGCGGCCGTGCTCGCTCCTCATTGAAACGCTTGCCCAGGGCTCACTGCAGATTCACGAACAGCCCGCCATCCACGAGCAGCGCGGCACCCGTTACATAGCGCGCGCGGTCCGAGGCGAGAAACACCACGCATTCGGCCACGTCCTCCGGCGCGCCCAGCCGCCCGAGCGGAATGCGCTTTTCGAAGCAGGCGCGCTTCTCCTCGTCGCTCAGGTCTTCGGCGTTCAGGTCGGTGGCGATAGTGCCCGGCATCACCGAATTGCAGCGTATGCCATAGGGCCCAAGCGCGATCGCGCACGACTGCATGAGCGAATGCACGCCGGCCTTGGTGGGCGTGTAGTGGGTCTGCATGCCGCCGCCCACCAGCGCGCTGATCGAACTCGTCGCCACGATCGCGCCGCCCGTGCCCTGTTCTTTCATTTGCCGCGCGACAGCCTGGGTCACGTAGAACGCACCGTTCAGGTTCACGCCTATCGTGCGTTCGAGCACGGCGGGCGGCATGTCGAGAAACGAATGGAACGGGCAGATACCCGCATTGCTTGCGAGCACATCGACCTTGCCGAAGCGCTCCACGGTCTGGCGCACGAGATCCACGCCCGTTTGCGGCGCGGCCACGTTGCCTTCCAGCGCGATCGCGCGGCGCCCCAGCCGCCCGATCTCGCCCAGCACCTCGTCGATCGCCGAGCGGCGGCCGTACGAGGCGTCGTTGTCGCCCCAGTAGTTGATCGCGACATCGGCGCCCTCGCGGGCGCTCGCAATCGCAATGGCACGGCCAATGCCGCGCGAACCACCGGTGACGATCACCACCTTGTCCTTGAGCAGCACGTGTTTCTCCTCGCAGCTTGTGATGAGCCTCGCTCGGCGCACATTCGGTGCGCTCAGTGCGTATAAGGCCGCGAAAGTTTGCAGTCCGGATTGAGCCGCACGCCGAAGCCCGGCGCGTCCGGCACCTTGAGCCGGCCTTTCACCGGCACCGGTTCGTCGAGCAGCAGCGGGGTGAACATCGGCACCACCTTGTCGGCCTTCGGCGCCATCATGAGGAACTCCGCGAACGGCGAGTTATGGCGCGTCACGACGAAGTGGTAGCTGTACACCGAGGAGCCGTGCGGCACGACCAGCACGTTGTGCGCGTCGGCGAGCGCCGAGATCTTGATGAGTTCGGTCATGCCGCCGCACCAGTTCACGTCGGGCTGGATCAGGTCGCAGCAGCCCATTTCCAGCAGCATCCGAAAGCCCCAGCGCGTCGCCTCGTGTTCGCCGGTGGACACCATCATGCCGCGCGGCACATTGCGGCGCAGTTCGGCATAGCCCCAGTAGTCGTCGGGCGGCAGGCATTCCTCGATCCACTTGAGGTCGTACGCTTTCGCGGCCAGGGCGAGGCGCGTGGCATAGCGCACGTCGAGGCTCATCCAGCAGTCGTACATGAGCCAGAAGTCGTCGCCTACGCGTTCGCGCATCGTGGCGAGCCATTCGATGTTCTTTCTGAGGCCCTCCTCGCCTTCGGCCGGACCATGCAGCAGCGGCAGCTTGCCGCCGATGAAACCCATTTCCTTCGCGAGATCGGGGCGCGCGCCGGTCGCGTAGAACATCAGCTCGTCGCGCACCGGGCCGCCGAGCAGCTGATACACGGGTTCCTTGCGAATCTGCCCGAGCAGGTCCCACAGCGCGAGATCGACGCCCGATATGGTGTTGAGCACGACACCCTTGCGGCCGTAGTAGAGCGTGGCGAAGTACATCTGATCCCACATCTTCTCGATGTCGGTCACGCGCTGCCCTTCGAGAAAGCGCGCGAGATGCTTCTCGACGATGAATGCACCGATCTCGCCGCCCGTGGTCACGGCAAAGCCCACGGTGCCGTCGCTCGCCTCCACTTCCACGACGAGCGTGCCGAGCACGTCGATGCCGAACGAACGGCGGCTCTGACGATACTCGGGATAGCGCGCCATGGGCGTGGAAATATGGTCGTCGATCCAGTGGCCGTCGGGCTGATCGTGATAATCGGCGCCGCCGCCGCGCACGGTGAAGGCGCGCACGTGTTTGATGGTTGGCATGGCCATGTTACGTAGCTCCTGGGTAAGGGATTCATGCGCGCGGGTCGTGCTTCCCGCCTCAGTAAGTCGCCCGCCCGCCCGAAAGGTCGAACACCGAACCGGTGCTGAACGCGCAGTCTTCCGTCGTGAGCCATACGATCATCGAAGCCGCCTCGTCCGGCATGAGGAAGCGGTTCATCGGGATCTTCGCGAGCATGTAGTCGATATGCTGCTGCGACATCGAATCGAAAATCTCGGTCCTGGCCGCCGCCGGCGTCACGGCATTGACGAGCACGCCCTTCGTGGCAAGCTCCTTGCCGAGCGACTTGGTCAGCCCGATGAGCCCGGCCTTCGATGCACTGTAGTGCGAAGCATTCGGATTGCCTTCCTTGCCGGCCACCGAGGCGATATTGACGATGCGCCCGTAGCCCTGCTCGATCATGCGCGGCACCACGGCGCGGCAGGTCAGGTAGCTGCCGATCAGGTTTACTTCGATCACGCGGCGCCACACGTCCACGGGCAGTTCCCACGTGAGGCCATTGCCGCCCGTGATTCCCGCGCTGTTCACGAGCGCATGAATCGCGCCGTGTGCTTTCACGGTTTGCTGGGCGGCTGCCTCGACCGAGGCTTCGTCGGTCAATTCGACCGTCACCACCGAGACGCTGCCCAGATCCGACAACCCGGCGCGTGCGCGTTCGAGCCGCTCGGCGTCGATGTCCCAGAGCGAGACGGCCGCGCCCGAACGCAGTGCCCGTTGCGCCACGGCATAGCCCAGACCGCGCGCGCCGCCCGTCACGACCATCACGCGGTTGCCCAGATCCAGTTGATTCATTGCGCCTGCCCTCCTTGTTGCGCCACGAGGCGTTGCTGTTGGTCGCCGAGGCCGCTCGCGCCCAGCATGGGAATCGATCGTTGACAGCCAATATAGGTGCGCCGCGATAGCCGAACAATCCGAAAGCCGCATGAGGCGATAGCGAAACCGGATCGCGCTTTTGGCTTTGTACGGTTGATGCGCCATGGTTGGTAAGCAGACGAACCAAAGCCCGCGAACGCCGTGGTGGCGTACGCGGGCTTTGTGCACTGCAACGCGCCTGTTTTGCAGGCGCGACAGGGTGAGCGCGGTTAGTGCATCGCGTGCAGGTAATGATAGAGACCGGCTGCAGCCGCGCCGCCGGCAAGCGGTCCGAATACCGGAATCCACGCATAGCGCCAGTCGCTGTCGCGCTTGCCCGGAATCGGCAGCAGTGCGTGCATGATGCGCGGCGAGAGATCGCGCGCCGGGCTCATCGCATAGCCGGTCGGGCCGCCGAGCGAAATGCCGATGCCGAGCACGAGCAGGCCGACGGGCAGCGCATCGAGCGCGCCGAGTCCCACCTGCGGCGAGGCCAGGTAGAGCACGCCGAGGATCAGCACGAAGGTGCAGATCGCTTCCGTCAACACGTTGTGCCGCTTGCTGCGAATGGCGGGCGCCGTGCAGAACACTGCGAGCTTGATATCCGGGTCGGCTTCGTTCGCAAAATGCTGTCGATAGGCAAGCCACACTAGCAGTGCGCCCGCCATGCCGCCGAGCATCTGCGCCGCGATATAACCGCCGACCTTCGACCACGCGAACTTGCCCGCGAGCGCGAGGCTGATTGTGACGATCGGGTTGAGGTGCGCGCCGCTGAACGAAGCGGTCACGTAGACCGCCACGAACACGGCCATGGCCCAGCCCATCACGATGACGATGAGGTCGGCGCCCTTGCCCTTCGTTTTCGCCAGCAGCACGTTTGCAACGGCGCCGTTGCCTAGCAGCACGAGAATGGCCGTGCCGATGAACTCCGCAAGATAGGGTGACATGATTTTCGTAGTCTCTCTCTGCCCGCGCGGTGCATGCGCACGAAGCGCATGCCATCCCGCTGCGGGTTATGTTAATTAGTTATGCTTGTTTGGCGGAAAAGCGTGTTGCGCGGCTCAGTGCGAGTCGTCCGCCCAGGCCTTGGCCGCACGCACCGCGCGCTGCCAGCCCGCGCGGCAGGCGTCGACCTGCGCGGCCGGCATGGACGGCGCGAAACGGCGGTCGAGCTTCCACTGGCTCTGCAGTTCGCCCACGTTCTGCCAGTAGCCGGTTGCGAGGCCGGCGAGGTAGGCCGCGCCGAGCGCCGTGGTTTCGGTGATCTTCGGGCGCACCGCGTCCACGCCGAGCAGGTCTGCCTGGAACTGCATGAGCAGATTGTTCGCGCTCGCGCCGCCGTCCACCCGCAGCTCGCCCACGCTGATGCCCGAATCCGCTTCCATTGCGGCCAGCACATCGAGCGACTGGTACGCGATCGAATCGAGCGCCGCGCGCGCGAGGTGCGCCGCGGTCGTGCCGCGCGTCACCCCGAACAGCGTGCCGCGTGCGTGCGCGTTCCAGTGCGGCGCGCCGAGGCCCGCGAAGGCCGGCACGAGATACACGCCGTCCGTATGCGGCACGCTCGCGGCGAGCGCTTCGATTTCCGGCGCGCTCTTGATGATGCCCATGCCGTCGCGCAGCCACTGCACCACCGCGCCCGCAATGAAGATACTGCCTTCGAGCGCGTAGTTGACCTCGTCGCCGATCTGCCAGGCAATCGTCGTGACGAGGTTGTTCTTCGACTCGATGGGCTTCGTGCCCGTGTTCATCATCAGGAAGCAGCCCGTGCCGTAGGTGTTCTTCACCATGCCCGTGCTCGTGCACATCTGGCCGAACATCGCGGCCTGCTGGTCGCCCGCGATGCCGGCAAGCGGAATCTTCGAGGCGAACACCGTGGTCTTCGTCGGACCATAAACTTCGGATGACGAACGGACTTCCGGCAGCATGCTGCGCGGAATTTCGAGCGCGTCGAGCAGTTCGTCGTCCCATTGACGCGTGTGAATATTGAAGAGCATGGTACGCGACGCGTTCGTCACGTCGGTCACGTGCAGTTCGTGCTTCGTGAAGTTCCACACGAGCCAGCTGTCCACGGTGCCGAACGCGAGCTTGCCTCGCCGCGCTTTTTCGCGTGCGCCGGGCACGTTGTCGAGAATCCAGCGAATCTTGGTTGCCGAGAAGTACGAATCGATCGGCAGACCCGTCTTCGCGCGCACTGTCTCTTCGAGGCCGCGTGCCTTGAGCGAGTCGCAGAAGTCGGCCGTGCGGCGGTCCTGCCACACGATGGCGTTATAGACGGGATGGCCCGTCTCGCGGTCCCAGACGATCGTCGTCTCGCGCTGGTTCGTAATGCCGATCGCGGCGATATTGGTGCCGTTCATGCCGGCACGCGTCACGGCCTCGGCGGCGACGCCCGCCTGCGTCGACCAGATTTCCTGCGGATCGTGCTCGACCCAGCCCGGCTGCGGATAAATCTGTTCGAACTCCTTCTGGGCGATCGAAACGATGTTGCCCTGGCGGTCGAAAAGCATGGCGCGCGAACTCGTGGTGCCCTGGTCGAGCGCAAGAATGTACTGTTCCTGCATGTCTCTCATCTCCGTCTGTACTAGTTGTGATGACGCGCCGCGGGAACGGCGCGTTGGGGGGTGCGTGACTTACCTTGCGTGATGCCGGCGAGCTTCAGTGCTGCGCGGTCGCTGTCGCGCTTGCTGCGGCAAACCAGTGATCGATTGCGGCGGCCACGCCATTGAGCGTGCCCGGCGCCACATGCAGGCCCAGCTTCGAGCGGCGCCACAACACGTCTTCGGCGCGCGTGGCCCATTCGGCGTTGCGCAGGTAGCGCAACTCGGCTTCGTATATGCCCGGCACAACTTCGGCGCCGAGGTCCGCGAGCGACTGCGCGTTGCCCACGAGATGCCCGGCGCGCGTACCGTACGCGCGTGCGTAGCGGCGCGCAAGCGCTGCTGGCAGCCACGCGTGGCGTCTGGCGAAGTCCTGTGCAAAAGGCTCGAAACGCGCGTTCGCGATATCGCCGCCAGGCAGCGGCACGCCCGCCGTCCACGCAGGCGCGGCGTGGCCAAGCACGCGGCACAGCATGTCCGAAGCCTCTTCCGCGAGCTTGCGGAAAGTCGTGATCTTGCCGCCGAACACCGAAAGCAGCGGCGCGCCAGCGGTTTCGTCGAGTTCGAGCTTGTAGTCGCGCGTGACGGCGGACGCGTTCTCCGCGCCCTCTTCCTCGAGCAGCGGACGCACGCCCGAGTAGGTCCATTGCACGTCGGCCGGCGAAATCTTGCGTTTGAAATAACGGTTGATCGACTCGCACAGATAGCGCGTTTCGTCGCCGTCGATCGCGACCTTCGCGGGGTCGTTGTGATACTCCACGTCGGTCGTGCCAATGAGCGTGAAGTCGTGCTCGTACGGAATCGCGAAGATGATGCGCTTGTCCGGGTTCTGGAAGATGTACGCGTGGTCGTGCCCGAACAGGCGCTTCGTGACGATATGGCTGCCTTTCACGAGCCGCACGCTGTGCTGCGCGCCGCGCCCGAGCGCACCGTGCAGCACCTCGCCCACCCACGGGCCGGCCGCGTTGGCGATGGCGCGGGCGCGCACGTCGAAGGTGCTGCCGTCCGGGCGGCGCAGAAGCGCCTGCCATTCGCTGTCCGTGCTGCGCGCGCTGTCCGCGCCGGTCGCCGCGTTCGTGCGCACGGCGGAAACGAGCTTCGTGCGCGTGAGGATTTGCGCGCCGCGCTCCTGCGCGTCGAGCGCGTTGAGCACGACGAGGCGCGCGTCGTCGACCCAGCCGTCCGAATACACGAAGCCGCGCTGGATCGAGTCGATGAGCGGCTCGCCCGCCGCGTGGCGGCGCATGTCGATGCCGCGCGAGCCCGGCAGCAATTCGCGCTTCGCGAGATGGTCGTAGAGAAACAGGCCCATGCGAATGAGCCACGCGGGGCGCAGATTCGGCATGTGCGGCATGACGAAACGCAGCGGCCACATGATGTGGGGCGCGGCGCGCAGCAGCGTTTCGCGCTCCTGCAGCGCCTTGCGCACGAGCCCGAATTCCTTGTACTCGAGATAGCGCAGGCCGCCGTGAATCAGCTTGGTGCTGGACGACGAGGTATGCGAGGCGAGATCGTCCTGCTCGCAAAGCAGCACCGACAACCCGCGGCCGGCCGCGTCGCGCGCGATGCCCGCGCCGTTGATCCCGCCGCCCACGACGAGCAGATCGTACCGGTTCTGTTGAGTCACCCTGCTGTATCCCTAAAAGAAAAACGAACCTCGAAATGTTCGAATTCGAAATTTATCGAACATTAACGAAAAAGTAAAGGTTCGAATTTCAGGCGATTTACCGAAATCGGTGCGCAAACGAACACGTATCGAACAAGGCCGAACGTTCGTCAGGCGCGAACGAAAACAGGGGCGTGAGCGGGGGTCGCCGCGTGTTTCCGGTGGGCGACACCCCGCCCACACGCGAAACGCGCTGGAATTCAGGCCGGAAAGGGAAAAACGCGCGACCAACGGGTCCGGAACAAGCGCGTACGAAAAGCCCGCGGCTTACGCGGCGACGTGGACCTGCGTGCCCGCCGCGAGCACCGCCTCGTTCATTTCCTCAGGCAGCGGCTCGTCGGTGAAGAGCGCGTGAATCTGGCTCAGATGCCCCTGGCGCACGAGCGCCGGGCGGCCGACCTTCGAATGGTCGGCCACGAGATAGACCGTGCGCGCATGCTCGATAATGGCCTGCGCCACGCGGACTTCGCGCGTGTCGAAGTCGCGCAGCGTGCCGTCGGTCTCGATAGCCGAGGTGCCGATGATCGCGTAATCCACCTTGAACTGGCGGATGAAGTCGATGGTGTGCTCGCCGACGATCCCCTTGTCCCAGGGCCGCACGACGCCGCCCGTGATCATCACTTCACAGTCGGCGTAGCCGCTCATCACGCTCGCCACGTTGAGATTGTTCGTGACGACGCGCAGGCCCTGATGATGATTGAGCGCGCGCGCGACTTCCTCGGTCGTGGTGCCGAGGTTGATGAAGAGCGAGGCCTGATCGGGAATATGCTGGGCCGCAAGGGCCGCGATGCGGCGCTTCTCCTCATGGAACATGTGCTGCCGCGCACTGTACGAGACGTTCTCCGCACTCGTCGGCAGGCTCGCGCCGCCATGATAGCGGCGCAGCAGATTCATGTCGGCGAGCCAGTTCACGTCGCGGCGGATGGTTTGCGGCGTAACGTCGAAATGCGAGGCGAGATCGTCGACCGTGACGAAGCCGTCGCGTTGCACCCATTCGAGCATTGCCTGCTGGCGCGCGTTCAGGGTGAGGCGAGGATCTCGTGTCATTGGCTCGTTTGGCATGCAAGTGAGGACCGGCCTATTGTAAGGGCTTGCCCAGCCGAATCAGGAGAAAGCCGATGCATGCCGTATGCAAATGGATAGCAGGCGCCGCACGCTTTTTTATTGACCAGAATTTCCATTTTACTGGATAATGACTCCATTATCCCGGAATAAAATCCAATGGACAACCCGACCGACGCCGGCATCAACGAGCGCATTGCCCGCTGCGTGCGCGACCTGCGCGCCACGCGCGGTCTGACGCTCGACGCGCTGGCCGCGCGCAGCGGCGTGAGCCGTTCGATGATCTCGATGATCGAGCGCGGCGCCGCCAGCCCCACGGCCGTGGTGCTCGAAAAGCTTGCGGCTGGGCTGTCGGTCTCGATGGCGAGCCTTTTCGGCGCAAGCAGCAAAAGCGCGCCCGCTATGCCGCTGGTGCGCCGCGCGCAGCAGGCCCAGTGGCGCGACCCGCAGTCGGGCTATACGCGCAGGAGCGTCTCGCCGCCCAATTGGCCTTCGCCGATCCAGCTGGTCGAAGTGGATTTCCCCGCTGGCGCGCGCGTCGCCTACGAAACGGGCAGCCGCGAGAATGTGATTCACCAGCAGGTCTGGGTCATGGATGGACGGATCGACGTGGAGCTGGGCAACGAACGGCATGCGCTTCATGCAGGCGACTGCCTCGCCATGCGGCTCGATCAGCCGCTGATCTTCAGCAATCCAGGCTCGCAGGCCGCGCGCTACGTCGTCGCCATTTGCGACGCAAGCGGTATCTGAACCCGCGTCATCCGGCTCGATCTGCCACCCTTTTCATTTAAAGAGGATTCCACATGAATTCGAACTCAGAGAGCGATGGCGTGCGCTTCATCGATTGCAACGAAACGGACCACGCGCCGGCGATTCTCGCGATCCTCAACGACGCAATCGTCAATTCAACCGCGCTCTACGACTACAAGCCTCGTCCGCCCGAGGCAATGGCAACGTGGTTCGGCACCAAGCGCGCGAACCGTTTTCCGGTCGTGGGCGCCGTGGACGAAGCCGGCACGCTACTCGGCTTCGCGAGCTGGGGCACGTTTCGCGCGTTTCCCGCCAACAAGTACACGGTCGAGCACAGCGTCTACGTGCACCGCGACCAGCGCGGCCGCGGCCTCGGCGAACGCCTGCTGCTGGAGTTGATCCGCCGCGCCCGTGAGCAACAGATTCACGTGCTCGTGGGCTGCATCGACGCGACCAATGCCGGCAGCATCGCGCTGCACGCCAAGCTGGGCTTCACGCACTCGGGAACGATCAAGGAAGTGGGATTCAAGTTCGGACGCTGGCTCGACGCCGCGTTTTACCAGCTCAATCTGGAGATGCCCGCCCCGCCCGTGGACGGCTGACGCTCGCGCGCCCGGCGCCTCAACGCGTGCTCGAACGGGCGGCAGCCGCCGTCATGGCGTTGCGGATATGGCGCGCCCGCAGCGGCGCGCGGGCCGCGCGCTTCGAGGCACACGCCGCGCGCGTGGCACGCAGCTTCGCCTGACTGCGGCTGCGGGACTCGGCCTCGCGCGTGGCGCGCCGCGCCTGCCTGCGCACGACGAGGAGCACGCAGACGATTGCCGCGACCACGGCCACGCGAAACGGCGGCGACTCGAAGGCGCGTTCCGGCACGTGCAGCAGAAGAATGGAAATGAACACGGCGGCCTGAATGAGGATCGCCGAAAGCGAGGCAGCGAAGAGGTAGGCGTGCAGGCGATCGGTCGGCGGCTTCATGGGGCTGCACTCCAGAAAGTTGCGCGGACAACGATATCCGGTATGACGGATTCCGCTCTACGCCACGGGGGTTTCAGGCGAATGTCAGGCGAATGTCAGGCGCAGGGCACCGCGCGACGCTGGACAGGGTGATGAGATCGTGCCTGTTCCAGGCTGAAGAGAACCTTAAGGAAAGGCGTCTGCAATCACGCTTTTAGCGTCGGACGACAATTCTGTATGCACGAGCCTTGCCAGCGCCTTTCATCACCTTTCGTCCTGCCTCGATTCATGCACGGCGTGAGAAGGTCTCTTCCGGTTCGTTCAGTGCTTACGTAAGGTTGGCTTAAGCTCGCCGCCGTACCCTTGCACGCAGTAATCCGTACGGCAATGCAGTCATGAATCGCACTTATGAATACCGCGGCTACACAATCCGCGTGGGCGTCGAAACAAATGGCACGGTCCCGCTCGAGCGCCTGGAAACCGGACGGCCTCGCTACACAGCGGTGGTGAGCATCACGGCGATCGACGAGCCCGCCTCGCCCTCGCCCCGGAAAATCGACAGCGCCGCCGGGCTGCCCTTCAACTCCGATATCGACGCCTTGATGGGCGGCTACAGCGAGGCCCGCCGCCTGATCGACGCACAGCTCGCCGCAGCGGCGCCCTGACCCGTCAACGCAAAAAAACGCGCGACAGCCAGAAGCCGTCGCGCGTTTCTCATCGGGACGCACAGCGTGCGTCCTGTCCCTGCACTCAGTCGCGGTTCGCCTGCAACACGGTCAGCGCGGCCATGTTGATGATGCGTCGCACCGTCGAGCTCGAGGTCAGCACGTTCACCGGCGCATTCACGCCCAGCAGGAACGGGCCGACCGCCACGTTGCTGCCCGCACCCGTCTTGAGCAGGTTGTAGGCGATGTTGCCCGAGTCCACGTTCGGGCACACGAGCAGGTTCGCCGCGCCCTTGAGCTTCGAATGCGGCAGGATACGCAGGCGCAGGGCTTCGTCCAGCGCGCAGTCGCCGTGCATTTCCCCATCGATTTCCAGATCGGGATGCTTTTCCGTCACGAGCTTGAGCACTTCACGCATCTTCGTGCCCGAAGCCGAGCTGCCCGAGCCGAAGTTCGAACGCGAGAGCAGCGCGACCTTCGGCTGCAGATTCAGCCATTCCATCTGACGTGCCGCGGCCAGCGTGAATTCGGCGATCTGCCCGGCGTCCGGGTTGTCGTTCACGTGCGTGTCGACGATCGCGACCGTGCGCTTGTCGAGCAGCAGGATGTTCATCGCCGCATACGTATTCGCGTTGCGCTGCTTGCCGATCACCTCGTCGACGAAGCGCAGGTGGTCGTGATACGCGCCCACGGTGCCGCACACCATGCCGTCCGCGTCGCCCACGCGCACCATCATCGCGCCGATCAGCGTGAGGCGGCGGCGCATTTCCACGCGCGCCATTTCCTTCGAAATGCCGTCGCGGCAACGCAGTTCCCAGTAAGTCGTCCAGTACTGGTGGAAGCGCTCGTCGTATTCGGGGTTCGTGACTTCCACGTCTTCGCCGAGCTTCAGGCGCAGACCGAACTTCTCGATACGGGCGAGCAGCACTTCCGGACGGCCGATCAGGATCGGACGTGCGAGCTTCTCGTCGACGATCACCTGCACCGCACGCAGCACGCGCTCTTCCTCGCCTTCGGCGAACACGATGCGCGACTTGCCGCCGTCACGCACGAACTGCTTCGCGGCCGAGAAAATCGGCTTCATGAACGCGCCCGAGTGATACACGAACTGCTGAAGCTCGTTCGTGTAGGCGCCAAAGTCGTCGATGGGGCGCGTGGCCACGCCGTCTTCCATCGCCGCCTTCGCAACGGCCGGCGCGATACGCACGATCAGCCGCGAGTCGAACGGTTTCGGAATCAGGTACTTCGGGCCAAAGCGCAGATCATAGGCGCCGTATGCGGCCGCCACCGAATCGTTCAGTTCTTCTTCCGCGAGCCTGGCGATCGCGTGCACGGCCGCGATTTCCATGTTGCGGGTGATGGTCGTTGCGCCCACATCGAGTGCGCCGCGGAAGATGTACGGGAAGCACAGCACGTTGTTGACCTGGTTCGGGAAGTCCGAACGGCCCGTGGCGATCACCGCGTCCGGGCGCGCCTCGAGCGCGACCTCGGGGAAGATTTCCGGCGTGGGGTTGGCGAGCGCGAGAATCAGCGGCTTGTCCGCCATCTTCCTGACCATCTCGGGCTTGAGCACGCCGCCCGCCGAAAGGCCCAGAAACACGTCCGCGCCTTCGATCACCTCGGAAAGCGAGCGGGCCGAGGTGTCCTGCGCGAAGCGTTCCTTGTCCGGGTCCATGAGCGTCGTGCGGCCCTGGTAGACCACGCCGTCGATGTCGGTCACCCAGATGTTCTTCAGCGGCAGGCCCAGATCCACCATGAGATCCAGACAGGCCAGCGCCGCCGCGCCCGCGCCCGAGGTCACGACCTTGACCTTCGTGATGTCCTTGCCGATCACTTTCAGGCCGTTCATGAACGCGGCCGAAACGGTGATGGCGGTGCCGTGCTGATCGTCGTGGAAGACCGGAATCTTCATGCGCTCGCGCAGCTTGCGTTCGACCGTGAAGCAGTCGGGGGCCTTGATGTCTTCCAGATTGATGCCGCCGAACGTGGCTTCGAGGCTCGCGATGATGTCCACGAGCTTGTCCGGGTCGCTTTCGGTGATTTCGATGTCGAACACGTCGATGCCGGCGAACTTCTTGAAGAGCACCGCCTTGCCTTCCATGACCGGCTTGGAGGCCAGCGCGCCGATGTTGCCGAGACCCAGCACGGCCGAACCGTTCGTGATCACGCCCACCAGGTTGCCGCGCGCCGTGTAGCGAAACGAGTTCTGCGGATTGTCGACGATCTCCTCGCAGGCCACGGCCACGCCCGGCGTATAGGCGAGCGCGAGGTCGCGCTGGGTGACGAGCGGCTTGCTGGCCGTCACCGAAATCTTGCCCGGAGTGGGGAATTCGTGATATTCGAGGGCGGCCTGACGATCGGTCTTGTTCATGTTCCTCACTCTGATAGTGTGCCGCACGCACGGAAGGCGCGGCGGTCGGGTTCGAATGAGGCGATTCTAGAGAGCCCTCATAACCTGCTCATTTTGATTTAGTATGGGGCCATCATTTTTTGGTAATACCTTGGGGAATCGTGTCTTTCAGCATTGACGACGTGACGAGGCGGTTGAATACGCGCCTGAAAATGCGCCATCTGGTGCTGCTCCTGCAGATCCGCCAGCACGGCTCGCTCACGCGCGTGGCGGAACACATGGCGACGAGCCAGCCCGCCGTCACCAACGCGCTGGCTGAAATGGAGAGCATGTTCGGCGCGCCGCTGTTCGACCGTACGCCGCGCGGCATGACGCCCACGGCGCTCGGCAACGTGGTGCTCGCGCGCGCCCAGGCCATGCTGCACGACCTCGACCACCTCGCGCGCGACATCGAAGCCGTGGTGGCCGGCCACGCCACGCGGGTGCACGTAGGCGTGATTCCGTTCATCTCGGGGCGCACGCTCGCCGCCGCCATTCGCCTCACGCAGTCGCGGCTGCCGCAACGCGTCACCATGACGATTCACGAAGGCACGAGTGACGCGCTCCTGCCGCAGCTTCGCGACCACACGCTCGATATCGTGATCGGGCGCGCGTCTTCGGCCGTCGACGTCTCGCAGTTGCGCTTCGAGGTGCTGCATCAGCAAAAGCCGCGGCTCATCGCCAGCCGGCGCCTGGCGGCGCGCCTCGCGCGCGGCAAGCTCGACTGGGAAAAACTGGTCGAACTGGACTGGATCCTCGGTGCGCCGCACACGCCCATCCGCGAGCAGATTTCCGACCTCTTCCTGCACGCGGGCGTGGCGCCGCCCGTGCCTATCGTGGAGAGCTACACGTCGCGGCTCATCGGCGAGATGATCAGCACGAACGAGAAGGCCGTGTCGATCGTGCCCGCCGATATTGCCGAGGAACTCGTGCATTTCGCGGGCGTGGCGATCGTGCCATATACGCTCGACTGGACACTGCCGCCGGTTGCGATGTTCACGCGCGCCGGCGTGCTGCGCGATGTCGACGCCACCTTCGGGCAGTCGCTGCGCGAGCTGTATCAAGAGGCCGAGAAAGCGCGGGGTTAAGCCGCTTCCTGCCGCCCGCTTTCGAGCGCTTCCATCACTGAACTTCCCCGTTGCGGCGGCGAGATCCCGCCGCCGATATTCGCATTCCTGCGCCAGCACGGTGCCGTTTTCCGCTGCGTGTTCGAGCAACGAGTCGTTAGGTGTTTACCCGTAACCTTATTGTCAGCTGACTATCGGTATGCCGATAATACTCTCATGGATGTGAAAACTGCAGTGCGCGTCTTCGACGTGATCAACCTCTTTGCCGAAGTCCGGCAGCCGATGATCTACAGCGAGATTGCGCGTCGAACCGAGATTCCGCTGTCGAGCTGCCACGCGTTGTTGCAGACGATGGTGGCAAAAGGCTATCTGTATGCGCCGGGCGTGAAAGCGGGCTACTACCCCACGCAGCGTCTGTTGCACGTGGCGCGCGACATCTGCAGCGAGGACCCGCTCACGCTGATGTTCCAGCCGCTGCTTTCCGCGTTGCGCGACGCGACCGGCGAAACCGCCGCGCTCGCCACGCTTGCGGGCAACCGCGTGGTCTATCTCGACGTGATGGAATCGCGCCAGAAGATCCGCTACAGCGACGAGCCGGGCGGCTTCATGACCATTGCGAGCGCCGCGGGCAAGGCGCTGCTCGGCGCGCTCGCCCCGGCCGCGCGACGCAAACTGCTCGACAGTTGCAAGCCGCAGTTGCTCTCGGCCAATGGCGCGGTGATCGAGCGCGGCGCGTTCGAGCGCGACATCGAGCAGGGCGTGACCCACGGCTGGCATCGCTCGACGGGCGAGAGCGTGGAGGACGTAGCCGGCCTCGCGCGCGGTTTCCTGATTCATGGCGAGGCGTTTGCGCTCGTCATCGGCGCGCCCAAGGCGCGTCTTCTCAAGAACGAGCAGAACGCCGTGAAGGCACTGCTCGAGGTGTACGCGCAAATCCCGCCAGCGCTGCTCGCCGCGTGAGGCACGTCAAGCGCCTTGGGCGCTCGAGGTAGCGGTGCGTGAGGCGCGGAATTCCTGAAGCGGAGGGTCAAGCATGCGTTGGAAGAACCGGCCGGAAGGCTCGAACTGGGGCGACTTCGGTCCCGACGATCAATTGGGCCGCCCCAATCTCATCGGCGCGGAGCAGGTACGCAAAGGCGCGCAGGAAATTCGCGCGGGCCTCACGTTCACCCTTTCGCTGCCGCTCGACTTTCCCGGCGACAGCAAGCTCAACGTGCGCCGCCACCCGCCGGTGCTGCGCCCCACCTTCCGCGACGGCCTGCCCTATGTGAACTTCCCGTTCGCGCGCAACGTTGCGGGCGCAACCGACGTGGTGAGCGACGATCAGGTGCTGCTCTCGCTTCAATACTCCACGCAGTGGGATTCGCTCGCGCACGTGGGCGCGCGCTTCGACGCCAACGGCGACGGCGTGGCCGAGAGCGTCTACTACAACGGCTATCGCGCGAACGTGGACGTGGTCGGCCCGATGGAATATCGGGCGGAAGACAACTTCGCGCCTCACGCGTGCGGCGGCGAGCATAGCCATGCCGAGGTGCTCGGCATCGAGCACCTTGCCGTCAAGGGCATGCAAGGCCGCGGCGTGCTGATCGATTTCGCCGCGCATTTTGGCCGCGAGTTTCGCACGGTGGGCTACGACGACCTGATGCGCGTGATCGAGTCCGACGGCGTGGAAGTCGAGCGCGGCGACATGCTCGTGCTGCGCACCGGCTTTGCGGAGATGGTGCTCGACATGAACCGCCAGCCCGACGAAGCCGTGTTGTCGAGCCACTGCAGCGCACTCGACGGCCGCGACGAGCGCCTGCTGCAATGGATAACCGACTCGGGCATCGCGGCGCTCGCCGCCGACAACTACGCCGTCGAACGTTATCCCGCCCGCCCGCCCGCGACGCCCGGCGACCACCCGCTCATGCCGCTGCATCACCACTGCCTCTTCAAGCTCGGCCTGCCGCTGGGCGAGCTTTGGTATTTGCGGGACCTCGCGCTGTGGCTGCGCGAGCACCAGCGCTCGCGCTTCATGCTCACCGCACCGCCGCTGCGGCTGCCGGGCGCCATGGGTTCGCCCGTCACGCCCGTCGCCACGGTTTGACGAACCGATTCGCTGTCCTTTTTCATTCGCATTCCCGAAAAACATGGCTAAAGAACGAGTCCTGATCACCGGCGGCGCCGCCGGCATCGGCGCCGCGTGCGCCGCGCGCTGCGAGGCCGACGGCTACGAGGCCGTCGTGATCGACCGCGTGGGCAGCGGCATCATCGCCGATCTCTCCGACACCGAGGCGACGGCAGCCGCGCTCGCCCGCGCGCTCGAAGGCGGCCCGATCACGCGCCTCGTCAACAACGTCGGCGTGGTCGTGCCCAACGACGCCGAGCACCAGTCGCTCGAAGAACTCGAACGCGCATGGGCCCTCAACGTTCGCTGCGCGCAGCAGTGCATGCAGGCGCTGTTGCCCGGCATGAAGGCCGCGGGCTTCGGGCGCATCGTCAACATGTCGTCGCGCGCCGCGCTTGGTAAAGAGCTGCGCACGGCCTATTCGGCGACCAAGGCCGCGTTGATCGGCATGACGCGCGTGTGGGCGCTCGAACTCGGCGCATTCGGCGTGACCGCGAACGCCATTGGCCCGGGTCCGATCCGCACCGAACTGTTCGACCGCGCCAATCCGCCCGGCGCGCCGCGCACCGAGGCCATCATCAACGCCGTGCCCGTGAAACGCGTAGGCACGCCCGACGATGTTGCGCACGCGGCCTCGTATCTGCTCGACGCGCGCAGCGGCTTCGTGACCGGCCAGGTGCTCTACGTGTGCGGCGGCATGACCGTCGGCGTCGCGGGGGTATGACGATGGCGGCCCTCGAAACGCCCGCGCAAGCATGCGAAGCGCGACGCGCCGGCATCGTCGGCGCGGGCAGCATCGGCGTGGCGTTCGCGATCTGCTTTGCGCGGGCCGGCTGGCGCGTGCGCCTCTACGATCCCGACGCCGCACGCCGCACCGCCGTGCCTGAAGAGCTTGCGCAGCGCCTCGGCGACCTCACGCAATACGCCCTGCTCGACGAAAGCGCGCAGGCAATCGCCGCGCGCGTCGCGATCGTCGATACGCTCGAAGCCGCTGCGGCGCGAGCCGATCTCGTGCAGGAATGCGCACCCGAACGCGCCGAACTCAAGCGCGAGATCTTCGCGCAACTCGACCGCGTCGCGCCGCCCGAAGCGATACTCGCGAGCGCTTCGTCGTTTCTCGCGGCTTCGAAATTCGTCGACGATACGCTTGCCGGTCGCGCGCGCTGCCTCGTCGCTCATCCCGGCAACCCGCCCTACCTCGTGCCCGTGATCGAGGTCGTGCCCGCACCGTTCACGTCCGAAGCGGCAGCCGCGCGCGCGATCGCGCTCTACACCGAAGCAGGCATGAAGCCCGTGCGCGTGAAGCGTGAAGTGGAAGGCTTCATCTTCAACCGCCTGCAAGGCGCCGTGCTGCGCGAAGCGTATTGCCTCGTGCGCGACGGCGTGGCGTCGGTGGAAGACATCGACACCGTGATGCGCGAAGGCCTCGGCCCGCGCTGGTCGGTGATCGGCCCGTTCGAGACCGTCGATCTGAATACGCGCGGCGGCATCGCCTCGCATGCGCAGAAGATGGGCCCTGCGTATGCACGCATGGGCGCCGAACGCGGCCAGCACGACCCGTGGACGCCTGAACTCGTCGCCCAGGTCGAGGCGGCACGACGCGCGGCGCTGCCGCTCGATCAATGGGACGAGCGTGTTGGCTGGCGCGACCGTCAGCTCATGCATCTCGCCCGCCATCGCAAGACCTCAAGCCACGACAGCCACGATAGCCCCGACGACTCATAGGCGCGTCGAACGCGCGCGCCGAGAGCCGAAGAGACCCTACAACTATTACGATTCGATCAGAGACACTTCCATGCACAAAGTCACCGCTTTCTTTACCGAGCTGATGCGCCGGTATTTGCCCGATCCGTTCGTGTTCGCGATCGGCCTCACCTTGCTGACGATGGCCCTCGCCGTGATCGTGCAAGGGCAAGCCGTCACGGCCCTCACCACGAGCTGGGGCAAGGGCTTCTGGGCGCTGCTCGCGTTCACCACGCAAATGGCGGTGATTCTCGCGATGGGCTACGTGCTCGCGACCGCCCCGCTCACCGACCGCCTTCTGAACCGCGTGGTGGCGCGCGTGAGCGATCCGCGCATGGCGATCGTCGTCGCGACACTGGTGGGCGGCATCGGCAGCTATCTGAACTGGGGCTTCGGCCTCGTGGTGGGCGGCATCGTCGCGCGCAAGCTCGCGCTGCGTGTGAAAGGCGTACACTACCCGCTCATCATCGCTTCGGCGTATAGCGGTTTTACGCTCTACGGCCTCGGGCTTTCGGCCAGCATTCCCGTGCTGATCTCCACGAAGGGGCATCCGCTCGAAGCGCAGATGGGCGTCATTCCGCTCTCCGAAACGATTTTCTCGCCCACCATGCTCATCACGAGCCTCGTGACCATCATCACGCTGCCGCTCCTGAACGCATGGCTGCACCCCAAGCCCGGTCAGCCGATCAAGGAAATCGACCGCGTCCAGGAAGACAAACTGCAGAAAGCCGCCGCGCTCGGCGTGGATCTCGACGAAGGCAACACGCTCGCCAACCGCCTGAACAACAGCCGTCTTCTGAGCTACGCGATCGGCCTGATCGGCATGGGCTATGTCGCGCTGCACTTCGTGCAGGGCGGCTCGATCGACCTGAACCTCATCAACTTCTTCATTCTGTTCCTCGGCATCCTGCTGCTCGGCACGCCGATCCGCTATGTGGAGAAACTCAACGAAGGCATTCGCACGATCAGCGGCATCATTCTGCAGTACCCGTTCTACGCGGGCATCATGGCGATCATGGCGTCTTCGGGTCTCGTCAATACGTTTTCCGAAGCATTCGTGAAGGTCGCGACGCCGGGCACGCTGCCGTTCTGGGGCTTGATCAGTTCGTTCGTCATCAACTTCTTCGCGCCTTCGGGCGGCGGCCACTGGGTCATTCAGGGACCGTTCATGATCGAAGCGGCGAAGACCATCGGCGCCTCCGTGGGCCATACTTCCACGGCCGTGATGCTCGGCAACGCATGGAACGACCTCGTGCAGCCGTTCTGGATTTTGCCCGCGCTCGCGCTTTCGAAGCTCAAGCTCAAGGACATCATGGGCTACACGGTCATCATGATGTTCTGGATCGGCATCGTTTATTCGATTGCGATTCTCGCCTGGGGCTGATTGGCGCTTTTACGCCCTCTTTCTGAACCCCAACCTCACCGGAGACGATTGATGCTGTTTCTCGTGCACATGCAGGTGCAGATTCCGCACGGCACCGACGCCGCCTACGCCGACGCCCTGAAGGCCGAAGAAAAGGCGTTTTCGCAGAAGCTGCAACGCGAAGGCAAGTGGCGCCACCTGTGGCGCGTGGCCGGCGAATACGCGAATTACAGCGTGTTCGATGTCGAATCGAACGACGAACTCCATACGCTGCTTGCCGCGCTGCCGCTTTTCCCGTTCCTGAAGATCGGCGTGACGCCGCTCGCCCAGCATCCGTCGGCCATCGCGCCCAACTGAGAGGCACGCGCCATGCCTTTTCTCATCGAAACGTTCGACAAGCCCGGTCATGCCGAGGTGCGCGCACGCGAGCGCGATGCGCATCTGGAATTTCTCGCGCGCAACAAGGCGCTATTGCTGGCCTGCGGCGCGAAACTCAACGACGACGGCAGCAGCGCGGGCGGCGGCATCTATATCGTCGACCTCGAAACGCGCGAGGAAGCCGAGCGCTTCATCGCGCAGGATCCGTTCACGCATGCCGGGCTGTTCGAGAGCGTGAAGATCATTCGCTGGCGCAAGGCCTACATCGACGGAACCTCCTACCTGTAGGCGCGATGCGCCTGCAGTGGCGCCGGACACCCCCTGCCGCGACCGGCCTTTCCCATGAACTGAACGTATCAAATACCTAAAGGAAGTTTCATTTTTCGGGCCATTTTCGACACGTTTGCGTAATCGCCCTCGCCTAAATTTCCGGTTCCGCCACACACGAAGAATTCTCCTTCTCTACGGAACCGAAATGAAAAAAGCGTTGTTGAACCTCCTCGCGCTCGCGGCAGCCGCCGCCTGCACGAGCGCTCACGCACAAAGCAGCGTTACGCTCTACGGCACGGTCGATGCGGGCCTCGACTACGTCAGCAATCAGAAGTCGTCCACGGGTCATGGCACGACGTGGGGCATGCAGTCCGGCAACGTGAGCACGAGCCGCTGGGGCCTGCGTGGCACGGAAGACCTGGGCGGCGGGCTCAAGGCGATCTTCGACCTCGAGAACGGCTTCTCGGTCGTCAGCGGCAAGGGCTCCAACGGCGGTTATCTGTTCGGCCGGCAAGCGTGGGTAGGCCTCTCCAGCGACCAGTACGGCGCGCTCACGCTCGGGCGCCAGTACGACGCGCTCGTGGACATGATCGCGCCCATGTCGGCTACGGGCTCCGGCTTCGGCGGCAACATCGCGATGCACCCGTTCGACAACGACAACCTCAACAACGACGTGCGCATGAACAACGCCGTCAAGTTCCGCAGCGCGACCTACGCGGGCTTCCAGGTGGAAGGCGCCTACGCGTTCAGCAACCAGGGCGGCGGCTTCTCGAACAATAACGCCTACACGATGGGCGCTTCGTGGACCGGCGGCCCGATCAACCTGGCCGTGGCGTACTTCCAGGGCAACGAGCCCGGCTCGACCACGAACGGCGCATTGAGCGCCGGCAGCGGTACCGACAACGATCCGATGTTCGTCGCGGCACGCACGCGCACGCTCGGCGCGGGCGGCAGCTATACGATCGGGCCGGCGAAGGTGGGCCTCGTGTTCACGCGCACGATGGTCGCCGAGCCCACGCAGATCGCCCAGGGCGGTTCGCTCAATGCATTCGATGCCGACTACCTGACGTTCAATAACTTCGAAGTGAACGGCCGTTACGCGCTCACGCCGCAACTGAGCCTGGGCGGCGCCTATACGTATACGGACGGCTCGGTGAGCCGCGCGCAAGGCAACGCGTCGCCGCACTGGAACCAGTTCATGCTGCAGGCCGACTATGCGCTGAGCCGACGCACCGACGTCTATCTCGAAGGCGTCTACCAGCGCGTTTCGGGCGCCCAGGGCATTCCGGTGCTCGGCAATGCGTCGATCTACAACCTCGCGGCTTCGTCCAGCAATACGCAAGCGGTCGTCGCGGCAGGCATGCGCCTGAAGTTCTAAGCCCATGCTTAACGGGTAAGGGTAAGCGCGGTAACAGCGGCGTAACGGCGGGCCGCGCGATAGAAACGCGGCCCGCCATGCTGCGTAAAACAAGGGCGGTGTCATCGCCAGGTCATGCAAGCAAGCCATCGTTGCGCAGACACTCCCCCTGCGATGCTTGCGCCCGCGCGCGTCAGTCATGCAAGTCCGCCAGCGCAGGCTTCGCCTTCTGCTCCCCAGGCGAGACGACATGACGAATAAAGACATCCCCGAGAATGCATCCACCGAAAGCGGCGCCAGTGTCTCGCGCCGCGGCTTCCTCAAGCTTGCCGGCGCGTCCGGCTTCGCGAGCGCGGCCAGCGCTTTCGCGGGCAGCGCGAAAGCCGACGCCGCCACCCCCGACGGCACACCCGAGCAGATCCACCTCACCTGGGGCGAAGACCCGACACGCGAAGTCGTCGTCTCGTGGGCATCGCTCGCCTCGTCCACGAATCCGCGCGTGATCTACAGCGCCGATCGCGGCAAACGCGAGACGGTGCACGCCGTGCAACGCACCTATACCGACGGGCTGACCGGCGGCGTCGTCTTCACGTATCACGCCCGGCTGCACGCTCTGGACCCGGCGACGACCTACCGCTACGAAGTCACCGCCGATAACGACAGCCATGCCAGCAGCCCGTTTTCGTCGAGCTTCACCACGGCCCCGCGCGGGCGCGCCAAGTTCCGCTTCACGAGCTACGGCGACCTCGCCACGCCGAACACGGGCTGGGTGCTGTCGTCTGCGCAAAGCCGCTTTGCCGTCGAGGCCGTGGAGCGCTTCCAGCCGCTCTTTCATCTGCTCAATGGCGACCTATGCTACGCGAACCTGAATCCCGCGCACCAGACCGATGTGTGGCGCGACTTCGGCAACAACAACCAGACTTCGTCGGCGAATCGTCCGTGGATGCCGTGCCCCGGCAATCACGAGATCGAGTTCTACAACGGCCCGCAGGGCCTGAATTCGTATCTCACGCGCTATACGCTGCCCCATAACGGCACGCAGTTTTCGGGCCGCTGGTACCGCTTCCGCGTGAGCAACGTGCTGTTCGTCTCGCTTGACGCCGATGACGTGGTCTACCAGGATGCCGCCGCGTTCGTGGCCGGTCCCTCGCCGCTCGTGCCTGCCGCGAGCACGGGCAACGCGCCGGTTCAACCGGGCACCTCGTTCTACGTGCGCGGCTACAGCAAAGGCGTGCAGACGCGCTGGCTCGAGCAAACGCTGAAGCAGGCAAAGGACGACGACGACATCGACTGGATCGTGGTGCAGATGCACCAGGACGCGCTCAGTTCGTCGAAAACGGGCAACGGCTCGGACAAGGGCATTCGCGAGGCGTGGCTGCCGCTGTTCGACCGCTATGGCGTGGACCTCGTGGTATGCGGCCACGACCACGACTACGAGCGCAGCTACCCGGTGCGCGGCTGCAATCATCATGCGGGCGTCGATGCGAAAACCGGCGCGAGCGTCGACACGCTTCAGCCGCGCCCCGTCACGCATGCCCAGGGCATGGGCAACACCTACGACACGAGCCACGGCACGATCCACCTGATCCTGGGCGGCGGCGGTACGAGCGCGCCGCTCGACGTGTATGGCGTGGACGCCGGCAACGGCAATCCGCAGGCCCAGGTGTTCACGAAGCCCAACCATCCGGTGCCGGGCGCGACCGCGGGCACCTTCGCGCGCCCCACGGCGGACGCGCTCGAAGACGCGATCTGGTCGGCGCAGCGCGATACGGGCACGGGCTATGGCATTGCGGTGTTCGACGTCGATCCCGGCACGCACGGCGGCAAGACGACGATCACGATGAACTACTATCACGCGCCCGGCGCCGATCAAACGCCGACCGGCAATTATGAGTTGTTCGAAACGATTACGCTGGAGAAGTCACGGTAAGCGGACCGCGCGGGGCGCTCGCGCCCCGCGTCCAGATCAATCTGCCAGCGCGGCTTCTTCCACTTCCCGCGCCACGACCGCATCGCCAGCCAGCCGCCGGTAGCGCGACAGCGCCCACAGCGGGAAATACGCCGTGTACCCGTGATACTTGAGGTAATAGATACGCGGGAACCCGGGCGCATTGTGCGAGCGATGCCACCAGAACCCGTCTTCCTGCTGCACGGATAGCAGATACGCCACGCCGCGCCGAACCGACTCGGACTCCCAGTCGCCGAACGCCATTTGCGCGAGCAGCGCCCACGCGGTGAAGTTCGATGCGCTTTCGCCGCCGTTGGTGCCGGCAAGGCGCGGGTCGAGATAGCTGTCGTTGGTCTCGCCCCAGCCGCCATCGGCATGCTGGCGTGTGCGCAGCCACGCGAGCGCGCGTGCGATGTACGGCTGCCCCGGGTCCTCGCCTGCGAGCGCGAGGCCCGCCAGCACGCTCCACGTGCCGTAGATGTAGTTGGTACCCCAGCGGCCCCACCAGCTGCCGTCGGCTTGCTGGGCGGCCTTCACGTACTCGATGGCGCGCGCGAGCGCTGCCTTGTCTTCGGCGCGGCCCGTCACGCCGAAGCACAGGAGCACGCGGCCCGATACGTCTTCGGTTGGCGGGTCGAGCAAGGCGCCATGATCCGCGAAGGGAATCGCGTTCAGATAGAGGCGGTCGCAATCGGCGTCGAAGGCGCCGAAGCCGCCGTTGCGCGATTGCAGGCCGCGCATCCAGTCGAGCGAGCGCGCGACACGCGCCGCATACGGGTCCACGCCTGTCTTGCGCGCCTGCCCGCGGCCGCGCCGATGGAGCATGGCGGCAACCACGGCCGTATCGTCGATGTCGGGATAGTACGGGTTCTCATACTGAAAGGCCCAGCCGCCGGGCGGCGTATCGGGCTGCGCGTTCTCGATCCAGTCGCCGCGCACGTCTTCCACTTGACGCCCGGCGAGCCAGTCGTACGCGCACGCAATACGCTGCTGCAGTGCCTCGTCGCCGATAGCGGCCGACGCCGGATCGGCGTGCACGGCCGCGCGCGCCTGCTCGAGCGCCATCGTGCTCCACGCCGTATCCCACACCGGCGAGAGACAGGGCTGGCAATACACGCTGCCGTCCGGGCGCTCGACGAGCAGCTTTTCCAGCGCACTCTCGCAATCGCGGCGCAACGGATGATCCTCAGGATACCCAAGCACCTGCATCATCTGGTAGCTGTAGACAATAGGCGGAAAAATACCGCCCATGCCGTCCTCGCCGTTCATGCGCTCGGCGCACCAGGCCTCGGCGTACTTCATGGCGCGCTGGCGCAGCGCGCGCGGCAGCAGCGGCTCGATATGGCGCAGCGCACGGTCAGCCGCGAGAAAGAACCGGCGGATACCCTTGCCGCGCGCAAAATATTCGCGCTCCTCGTCGGGGGGCGTAACGAACAGTTCGGCAATCGATACGTCATGCGGATTGGCCGCGCGCGCCTTCAGCGAGCAGAGCGCGAGCAGCGGCACCATGGTCGTGCGCGCCCAGTAGGCGACCTTGTACATCGAAATGGGCACCCACTTCGGGAACAGCACGAACTCCACCGGCATGAACGGCGTGGCGCGCCACGGTACCTGTCCGAAGGTGGCGAGCAGAATGCGCGTGAACACATTGGATTTCGCCGCGCCGCCGAGCTTCAGAATGCGCTCCCGGGCACGCACCATGTGCGGCGCCTTTTCGGAGTCGCCCGCCGCCTTCAGCGCGAAGTACGCCTTCACGCTGCACGAGACATCGGGCGCGCCATCCATGTAGAGATCCCATGCGCCGTGCGTTTGCAAACGCTGAATGGCGCGCAGATAGCGCGCCATCTTCTCCTGGCGCACCACGTCGATCTTGCCCATGAAATGCATCATGAGGATGTATTCCGCGGTGATCGTGGCATCCGATTCGAGTTCGAAGCACCAGCTTCCATCGGCGTCCTGCTGCCGCACGAGCGCCTCGCGGCCGCGAATGATCGAGGCATCGAGCGCCGCCATGGCGGCTGTGGAGGCGGTAAAAGGCGGGTTGGAATTTTTCATCGGCGGATCATACCATCCGTACGGAATGTTTAGCAGCGACGTCGGCAATGGTATGATCGCCGCCATGAAAGACTCCTCCGTCAAGGCGCCCGCGCGCGCGACAAGGCGCAGCGCGAAGGCGGCTGACGCAGCGGCACCGCCGGCCTCTTCGGCCCCGAAGCCCCGTTCTGCGCGCAAGGACGCGGCGCCTGCCGCCGGCACGCGCCGCAAGAAAGCCCCGGCCCAGGTGCGCGCGCAGTTGCTGCAAGCGGCTTCCGATATCGCCACCGATCAAGGCGTGCCCGCCGTGACGCTCGACGCCGTGGCCGAACGCGCGGGCGTGACCAAGGGCGCGCTGCAGTATCACTTCGCCAACAAGCAGGGCTTGCTCGATGCGCTCTTCGAGCAGACGCTCATGCGCTTCGAGCAGCAGATGCACACGCGTATCGACGAAGGCGTGGCGCAAGGCGCGCCGAAACATGGCGCCGCCGCGCGCGCCTACCTGCGCACCACGATCGACGAAACGAGCCCCGCCGCCAGCACCAATGTCCTGCGCGTGCTGGTGGCCGCGATGATGACCGACCCCGCGATTCGCGAGCGCTACGCCGCGCCCATGCGAAAGTGGACGCGCCCCGACCCGCTGCCGCCCGAAGCCGCCGCCCGGCTCATGATCTGCCGGCTCGCGGCGGACGGCCTGTGGATCTCCGACCTGCTGGGCTACCAGAACATGCCGACGCGCCTGCGCGCCGAAGTGGTGCGCCAGCTGGAGCAACTGGCGCTCGGGAAAGACTAAAGCGCGCGCCAGCGTTCCCCCGGAGCGTCGTGCCTTGACGCCCGGCGCACTATGCCGAAATCGTCACCGCGCATGGGCCGTTCGAGCAAGACGGCCAAAATGGGGCGGCCTACGATTGTCTGCATGAAAACCCTGACCGTTATCGACTCCCACACGGGCGGCGAGCCTACGCGCCTCGTGATCGCCGGCGGCCCCGAGCTGGGCCGCGGCCCGCTCGCCGAACGCCTCGCCGTTTTCCGTCGCGACTTCGACCGCGTGCGCGCGGGCGTCGTCAACGAGCCGCGCGGCTCGGACGTGCTGGTCGGCGCGCTGCTGTGCGAGCCGCATGATCCGTCCTGTTCCGCCGGCGTGATCTTCTTCAACAACGTCGGCTTTCTCGGCATGTGCGGGCACGGCACCATCGGCCTGATCGCGTCGCTCGCGCATCTCGGGCGCATCGCGCCCGGCGTGCATCGCATCGAAACGCCGGTGGGCAACGTCGAAGCCGAACTGCACGCCGACGGCAGCGTCACCGTGCGCAACGTGCCCGCGTATCGCTACCGCCAGGCCGTGCCGCTCGACGTGCCCGGCTATGGCCGCGTGCACGGCGACATCGCCTGGGGCGGCAACTGGTTCTTCCTCGTCGCCGATCACAACCTGACGCTCGAAGCGCGCAACGTCGAAGCGCTCACCGAAGCCACGTGGGCCATGCGCCAGGCGCTCGAGGCGAATGGCATTACCGGCGCGGACGGCGCGCTGATCGACCATATCGAACTGTTCGCGCACTCGGACGTCGCGGGCATCGACAGCCGCAATTTCGTGCTGTGTCCCGGCAAGGCCTACGACCGCTCGCCGTGCGGCACCGGCACAAGCGCCAAGGTCGCGTGCCTCGCCGCGGACGGCACGCTCGCGCCCGGCGTGCGGTGGCGCCAGGAAAGCATCATCGGCAGCGTGTTCGAAGCATGCTATGCAATCACGCCCGAACTCCCCGCCGGCCATGTGCGCCCGAGCATACGCGGCAGCGCGCACATTAGCGCGGAGTCCAAACTGATTTTCGCCGACGACGATCCGTTCGCGTGGGGCATTCCCGCGTGACGCAGGGTTCGAGCCGTCAACACGATGTCGTCGTGATCGGCGCGGGCATCGTGGGCGCCGCATGCGCGCACGAACTCGCGGCGCAGGGCCTGGACGTCCTCGTCATCGAGCGCGCCGGTGCGGGCGGCGGCGTGACGGCTGCCGGCATGGGTCACCTCGTCGTGATGGACGACACGCCCGCCGAATTCGCGCTGAGTGCGTGGTCGCTGGGGCTGTGGCACGCGCTTGCGCCGCGTCTCGACGAGCGCCATGCGTTCCTGCGCTGCGGCACGCTCTGGGTCGCCGCCGACGAAGAAGAACTGACGCTAGCGCAAACGCGTCAGCAGGCGCTGCAACGCCAGCGCGTGGCGTGCTCGATGCTCGACGCGCGCCAGCTTCGCGAAGCGGAACCGGGTCTGCGCAAAGGCCTCGCAGGCGGCATGATCGTCGAGAACGACGCGGTGGTTTACGCGCCTGCCGTAGCAGCATGGCTGCTCGAGCAGCCCGTTAGCGGCCGCTTGACCTGCCGCACGCAAACGCAGGTCGCGCGCATCGATCGCACGGGCGTGCATCTTGCCGATGGCGAAGTCGTCGGCACAGACGCGGTCCTGATCGCGAACGGCCTGCAGGCGCTCGGCTTGCTGCCGCGCCTGCCGCTCCAGGCGAAAAAAGGACACCTGCTCATTACCGACCGCTATCCCGGCACGATTCGCCATCAGATCCTCGAACTCGGCTACATCAAGAGCGCACACAACGCGAGCGGCACCTCGGTGGCGTTCAACGTGCAGCCGCGGCCGACCGGGCAAATGCTGATCGGCTCGTCGCGCCAGTTCGACAGCACGGACCCCGCCGTCGAACCGGCAATTCTCGCGCGCATGCTGCGCCGCGCCGCCGAATATCTGCCGCAACTGCCCGCGCTCAATGCAATTCGCGCATGGACGGGATTTCGCCCCGCGTCGAGCGACGGCATGCCGCTGATCGGTCCGGCGGCCTCGTTTGCCGATGAAGGCAGCCATCGGTCCACATGGCTCGCCACCGGACACGAGGGCCTCGGCGTGACCACGGCACTCGGCACCGCGAAGCTGATTGCCGCGCAGATGCTCGGACGCGACGCCGATATCGACGCGACGCCGTATCTCCCTGCCCGCTTCGCTGCCGAGGGGACCTTGCATGCCTGAATCCAATACGACGGTGACGATCGATGGGCGCAAGGTGGGCGTCGCGCCGGGCAGCTCGGTTGCTGCAGCTGTCGCCATCGCCGCACAGGCAGAGCGCGCCGCGCCCGTCACGCGGCGTTCGGTGAACGGCGCGCTGCGCGGGCCGTTGTGCGGCATGGGCATCTGCCAGGAATGCCGCGTCACCATCGACGGCGTGCCGCATCGACTTGCATGCCAGACGGTCTGCGTCGCGGGCATGAAGGTCGTCACCGGGAATGCAGCGCCGTGAAATTCGATATCCTGATCATCGGCGCCGGACCCGCCGGATTGAACGCCGCGCACACCGCCGCACAGGCGGGCGCAAGCGTCGGCATCGTCGATGACAATGCGCTGCCTGGCGGCCAGATCTGGCGTCAGGGCCCCGGTCGTCGCGCAACTGGCCCCGCGCGCGCCATGCTCGACGCCCTCGCGGCGCGCAGCAACATCACGCTGCTCAGCGCAACCCGCATCGTGCAGGCGCTTCCCGGGCGGCAACTGCTTGCCCAGAGCCCCGACCGTGCGCTCACCCTCGCTTATGGCAAGCTCATCGTCGCCGCGGGTGCGCGCGAGCGCTTCCTGCCCTATCCTGGCTGGACCTTGCCGGGCATCACGGGCGCGGGAGGCTTGCAGGCGCTCATCAAAGGCGGGATGCCCGTGCGCGGCGAACGCATCGTCATCGCGGGCAGCGGGCCGTTGCTGTGGGCCGCCGCCGTCACCGCGCGCCAGCATGGCGCTACGATCGCCGCTATCGTCGAGCAGGCGTCGCCCCAGGCGGTGCGCCGCTTCGCGGCAGGTCTCGTCCATACGCCCGCGAAACTCGCACAGGCGTTGCGCATGCGCTTCGATCTGCGCGCCACGCCTTACTGGTGCGATGCGTATATTGCCGACGCGATCGGCACGACGCGCGTGACGCAGGCGCGCGTGCGGCGCGGCAACGACGAAGTGCTGGTCGATTGCGACCGGATCGCGTGCGCCTATGGCCTCGTGCCGAATGCAAACCTTGGCGCGGCGCTGGGTTGCCGCCTCGAAACTCATGCGGGTTCTCCCGCCATCGCCGTGAACGAATGGCAGCAGACCTCCGCCGAAGCCATTTATGCGGCGGGCGAATGCACGGGCGTGGGCGGCATGGAACTCGCGGCGGTGGAAGGACGCATCGCGGCACATGCCGCGCTCGGGGACGACACGAACGCCCGGCACCTGTTCGCCGGGCGCGAGCGTTACCGCCGTTTCGCCATGCGCCTGCATGCGGCGTTCGAACTCTCACCCGCGTTGCGGGCGCTCCCGCAGCCCGACACCGTGTTTTGCCGTTGCGAGGACGTCGCCTTTCGCGACGTTGCACGGCACACGTCGTGGCGCGACGCCAAGCTGCAAACACGCTGCGGCATGGGTCCCTGCCAGGGCAGGATTTGCGGCGACGCAGCGGCGTTCTGCTTCGGCTGGCCGCAAAACGGCCAGCGCCCGCCGTTCTCGCCCGCGCGCATCGACACCTTGCTGCACGCACAAACGACGGAATAGCGCTATACGCATTTTTTTGTTACAGATGCGCGGGCGTGCGCAAATCGGCACAATGGTGATTTCCGCCGATCCCGCCCCAGGCGCCTCGCGATGCCCGAACTGGTCCTGCCCGCCGCCCTCGAAAACGCCACGTTTGCACAGATGGTCGCGCATTTCACCATGCTCGAACCGCTGTTCGACGCCATGCCCGACGTGGTGTTCTTCGTGAAGGATCACGAGGCGCGCTACGTGATCGCGAACACCACGCTCGCCGCGCGCTGCGGCTTCAAGAAAAAAAGCGCGCTGCTCGGCAGGACGGCCGAGCAGGTCTTTCCCTCGCGCTTCGGCCACAGCTATACCGCGCAGGACCAGGCCGTGGTGCGGCTCGACAGCAGTCTCATCGACCAGCTCGAACTGCATCTGTACCCGGGCCGGCAGCCGGGCTGGTGTCTTACCTCGAAAGTCCCGCTGCACGACGCGCATGGCCGCGTGCTGGGCGTGGCGGGCATTTCGCGCGACCTGCAGGCCGCCGAAGGTACGCACCCCGCTTACCAGCGGCTCGCGGTCGCCGCGAAGTACATCCAGGACAACTATGCGCAGCCGCTCAAGCTCGCGCATCTGGCGAAGCTCATCAACATGTCGGTGGCGCAGATCGAGCGGTATTTCCACAAGATCTTTCACCTCACGCCGCGCCAGATGCTGCTGAAAACGCGTCTGGACGCCGCCTCGGTGCTGCTCGCGAGCGACCTGAGCATCACCGACATCGCCGCGCAGTGCGGCTATAACGATCACAGCGCGTTCACGCGGCAATTCAAGGCCACGGTGGGCGTCACGCCAAGCCAGTATCGCGCGTTGCTGCAAACGCCGGAAAGCGCGCAAAGGCCGGGCACGTGAGCCTCGTGACAGCGTGCCAAGGGTTGTCCCCGGGCCGCTGAACGAAGTGGCGGACTATGCAGATTTCGTCTTTCTGAAGCGCGAAAGGCCCCAAGCGTCAAACGAATTGGACAGCGATACTCCACTCATATTCAACAGGTACCGGCGCGAGCCGCTACGCATTCAAGGAGTGAGTCACAGTGAGCGCTATCCAGTGGAGCGGGGTGTTTCCCGCCGTCAGCACGCAGTTCAAGGCGGACTTCTCAGTCGACATCGACGCCACGCACCGGGTGGTGAGCCATCTCGTCAAGGACGGCGTGTCGGGCCTCGTGGTGTGCGGCACCGTCGGCGAAAACACCTCGCTCGCCACGCATGAAAAACTCGCGGTGATCGAGGCCGCGCGCGACGCGGCAGGCGGCAAGGTGCCGGTGATCGCGGGCGTCGCCGAATTCACCACCGAGTTCGCGCGCCAAACCGTGAAGGAAGCGGCGCGCGTGGGCGTGGACGGCGTGATGGTCATGCCGGCGCTCGTGTATTCCTCGAAGCCGCACGAAACGGCGGCGCATTTCCGCGCCGTGGCTTCCAGCACCGACGTGCCGGTGATGGTCTACAACAATCCGCCGATCTACAAGAACGACGTCACGCCCGACATCCTGATCGCTCTTCAGGATTGCGAAAATATCGTCTGCTTCAAGGATTCGTCGGGCGATACGCGCCGCTTCATCGATCTGCGCAACGCCGTGGGCGACCGCTTCGTGCTGTTCGCGGGCCTCGACGACGTATTGGTCGAAAGCGTGGCCGTGGGCGCGCAAGGCTGGGTGTCGGGCATGTCGAACGTCTTCCCGAAGGAAGGCGAAACGCTCTTTCGTCTCGCGAAACAAAAGCGCTTTGATGAAGCGCTCGCGCTCTACCGCTGGTTCATGCCGCTGCTGCATCTCGACGCGCGCCCCGACCTCGTGCAGTGCATCAAGCTGTGCGAGGAGCTGGTGGGCCGCGGCAGCGCGATCACGCGCCCGCCGCGCCTGGCGCTCGAAGGCGAAGCGCTCGCGCATGTGAAGGCGGTGGTCGAGAAGGCGCTCGCCACACGCCCCGCCCTGCCGGACGTCGGTCTGTAAGGGTTACGAACCCAGCGCGCCTCTCGCAATCTTCGTTCGAATCCTGCGCGACTGACTGCCCTGCTCCCTCTCGTCGTGCCGCTTAAGCACCGGTTAAGCCGGGATGAGCGACAATGTAACGATAGAAATTGGGGGAGCGAACGATGCGCCTGTTGCTGGTGGAAGACGACGAAATGATTGCCGAAACGGTGCTCGACTCGATGCGCCGCGAGGGTCATGCCGTCGACTGGGCGCGCGACGGGCGGGAAGCGGAGCTTTCGCTCGGCAACGACGTATACGATCTCGTGCTGCTCGATCTCGGGCTGCCGAAAAAGGATGGGATCGAGGTGCTGAACGGCTACCGCCGCAAGGGCGGCGAGGCAGCCGTGCTGATCCTGACCGCGCGCGACTCGGTGACGGACCGCATCGCCGGGCTCGACGCCGGCGCCGACGACTACCTGATCAAGCCCTTCGATCTCGACGAACTGGCCGCCCGTACGCGCGCCATGCTCCGCCGCCGCACGGGCCAGAAACAGCCCGTCTACACGCATGGCTGCCTCGCACTCGACCCCGCCGCGCACGAAGTAACGAAGGACGGCGAAAGCATCGCGCTCGTGCCGCGCGAATTCGCGCTGCTGCGCGTGCTCATCGAGCAGCCCGCCCGCGTGTTCACGAAGGCCGAACTCGAAGAGCGCATGTACGGCTGGGGCGAGGAAGTCGGCAGCAACGCGATCGAGGTGCATGTGCACAGCTTGCGCCGCAAGATCGGCACCGACCAGATCGTGACCGTGCGCGGCGTGGGTTACCGGCTCAAGAGAGCGGAATGAATTCCATCCGCCGCCGTCTGCTGGGCTGGCTCATCTGCGGTTTCGCGGCGGCTTCCGTCGTGGCCGGCTTCGGAATTTTTCACAGCGCGCGCGAGGAAGCGGGCGAGCTGTTCGATTACGAGCTGCATGCCGTAGCGCTTTCCATGCCCACGAACGCCACGATGGCGAGCGAGGTCAAGCAGTCCGGCCCCGGCTTCGACGAGATCGCCGACGACCGCATTCTCATCCAGATCTGGGACCGCGACGGCAAGCTGGTTTATCGCTCGCAGGAAACGCCGGTGCTGCCGCGCCAGGCCACGGGCTTTCGCACGATCGAGCACGACGAGGTGCATTGGCGCGTGTACGGTATCGCGCAACCGGAGCGCTTCGTTCAGGTCGCCCAGCCCATTTCCGTGCGCGACGGGCTGGCGCTGCACCTCGCGCTGCATACCCTGTGGCCGCTCGCACTGCTCGTGCCGGTGGCCATCGTGCTCCTGCTGTTCGCGGTGACGCGCGGGCTCGCGCCCGTGGGCGCCCTGTCGGCGCTGCTCGCCTCGCGCTCGGCGCACGAGCTGGAACCGTTGCGCCTCGATGGCTCGGTGCCGGTCGAACTGCGCCCGCTAGTCGTCGCGCTAAACGATCTGCTGGACCGCCTGAACGCGGCTTCGCAGGCGCAGCGCACCTTCATCGCCGACGCGGCGCACGAGCTGCGCTCGCCGCTCGCCGCGCTCAAGCTGCAATGGCAGGCGGCGCTGCACGACGGCACGCTCAGCGGCGAGCCGCGCACGCTCGAGCGCATGCAAACGCGGCTGAACCGCACGATCCGCCTCGTACAGCAATTGCTCACGCTCGCGCGCGAAGACGCGCAGGCGAGCACACCCGCCACGGTCGTGAGCCTGCGGCGGCTGGGTGAGCAGGCCATCGGCGACTTCTCGCTGCTCGCGGAGGAAAAAGGCATCGACCTCGGCCTGGAGTCGCGGCCGCCCGTGACGCCTGAGTGCATCTGCAACGTGAACGCCGATGCACACGGCCTGAACACGATGCTGAACAACCTGCTGGACAACGCGATTCGCTACACGCCGACAGGCGGCAAGATCGATCTCGTGCTCACCCGTTCGCAGAACACGCTCGGCTTCGAAGTCATCGATAACGGGCCCGGGATTCCCGAAGGCGATCTCGAGCGCGTGCTCGACCGCTTCTTTCGCGGCGATCATGCCCAGGGCACGGGCAGCGGGCTCGGTCTTTCGATCGTGGCGCGCATCGCGCAGCGTCATGGCCTGACGTTCACGCTGCGCAACAACCCGGGCGGACGCGGGCTCACGGCTGCGGTAAGCGGGCTGCCGGCGCACGACAGCCCGGCGGCCAACACGAATGCGTCCGCCGCCCGACCCGCGCGGGCAACGAGCGATTCGGCTCAAGGCGCAGTCTCGGGCAGGTAGCGGCTCACCGGCGCGTCCAGCGAGAGCCTGCTGATTCCGCGCGATGGCCTCCAGCGAGACGACCCGCGCTCCCCCTTACTCGGCGTACTCCGGGCTGCGCTGAAGCTCATTCACGCTGCCGGCAGCGTACCCTTCGCGCATGCGCGGCGCATAAACGGGCGTCGCGGCTTGCCCGCGCGCACCGCCGCGCACGAAGCGGCGCCCTTCCCGGCCATACACGGCATCCGGCTCGGGGAAGATCGTCAGCAGTACGACGTAGATCATGCCGCCCACCGCCAGCGAGACCGGTACGCTCAGATCGAGGCCACCCGCCAGCGACCCAAGCGGACCGACGAACTGCCCCGGCAGGTTCACGAACGAAAGACCGAGCAACGCCGCCGGCAGCCACGCGCCCATCGCGCGCAGATTCCAGCCGTGCGTGAACCAGTAGTGCCCGCCACGGCCGCCGCGATTGAAGACCTGGAGGTCGTCGGCGAGATAGTGGCCGCGGCGCGTCATGAAGCCGATCACCATGATCGCCATCCACGGGCAGCTGAACGTGCAGATCAGCGTGGAGAACGTCGAGACGCTTTCCACGAGATTGAACGCGAAGCGGCCGACGAAGATGAAGCCGATGGCCAGCGTGCCGATCAGCATGGTCGCGCGCACGCGGTTCAGGAGCTTCGGGAACATGCTCGACATGTCGAGGCCGGTGCCGTAGAGCGCGGTCGTGCCTGTGGACATGCCGCCGATGATCGCAATGAGGCAGGTAGGCAGCAGGAACCAGCGCGGCGATACGGCCAGCAGTCCGCCCACATAATCGTTCGAGGCAATGTAGCCCGGCGCCTTCGTTGCGATGAGCGTGGCCGTGACGAGGCCGAAGAAGAATGGCACGAAGGTGGCGATCTGCGCGGCGAACACAGCGCCCATCACGCGGTGGCGCGGCGTGTGCTGCGGAATGTAGCGCGCCCAGTCGCCGAGCGTGGAGGCGAACGACACCGGGTTGCTCAACGCGACGAGCACGGCGCTCACGAAGGCCACCCAGAATCCCGCGCCACCCTCATGCAGCGTGCCGGCGTAGCCGGGATCGAACGTGCCCGCGAACGCAAAGGCGCCCACCACGAACATGAGGCTCGCTGCCCACACGGCGATCCTGTTCACCCACAGCATGAAGCGAAAGCCGTAGATGCACACCACCACCACGAGCAAGGCGAACACCATATAGGCCGAGCCCAGCGTCCACGTGTTGACCGGCACGCCGACCATGTCGTGCGCGCCGCCCACGAGCGCATCGCCCGAACTCCAGACGGCGAGTGCAAAGAACGCGATCGACGTGAGCAGCGCAAGAAACGAGCCCACGATCCGCCCGTGGATGCCGAAGTGCGCACCCGACGAAACCGGATCGCTCGTGCCGTTGCGCGGACCGAACAGGCTCATGGGCGCGAGAATGCAGGTGCCGGCGAGCACGCCGAGCACGACGGACCACACGCCGGCCTTGAACGAGAGGCCGACCAGCACCGGAAAGCTGCCCAGCACCGAGGTGGAGAAGGTATTGCAGCCGCCGAACAGCAGCCGGAACAGATCGATGGGCCGCGCGTAGCGCGACGCATCGGGAATGCGTTCGAAACCGAATGTTTCGATCTGGGTAATGCTGTTGTCGCTCATTGTCTCACTCCTTGCAGCGCTGATCGGGTTGCTCATGCAAACAACCCGTCAACGCACTATCCATGTCTCGCGCCCACTTTAATCGATCACAGCGGGCTATTTATTCTGCATTCCATACGTTCACATCATGCGCAGCCTATGTATGACCCACACCGCTTCTTTCATTCGGCCAGCGAGTCGGGCACGGCGGCATGCTGCCCATACACGTTAAGCAGATCGTCGCAAAACGCGCGCACGATGGGCTTTTCCGCGGCGCTGCGCTTGACGGCCAGATGCATCGGCACGTCGAAGCCGAAGGTGGTGCGTCCGAGCGCCCGGATGAGGCCCCGCTGCTCGAACGGCTCGGCGTGATGCGCGGGCAGATAGCCGATATGGCTGCCCGAGAGGATCAGGACCGTGGCGGCGTCGATGCTGTCGGCAATCGCCGTCACCTGCCGATCGCCGATACCGGCAAGCTCCTCAGGTATCGGATAGCTGCGCCAGACCCAGTCGTGCTCGCGCAGGTCGTCCACGTTGACGTTCGGCGCACCATGGAAAAGCGCATGCCCGCGTCCGCAGCACAGCACCTGTCGCTCGCTGAACAGCTCGGTATAGTCGAGGCCCGCCACGCGATGCCAGAAGTAGCCGATCGCAATGTCGAGGTGGTTGTTGACGAGGCTTTCCTCGAGTTCCCGAGGCGCCGCGACCTTCATCGTGAAACGCACAGCCTGGTCGCGTTTGCGGAATGCGCCTATCGCCTCCGCGAGCCGCGCGTTCTCGACGTGCGAAGCCTGGCCGATCAGGCCGATGCCGAGCGTGCCGACGAGTTTGCGGTCGATATCGCGCACGCGCGCGACGAACTCGGTGGTGGCTGCAACGAGCGCGCGCGCAGAAGGCACGAAACGCTCGCCCTTCGACGTGAGACGAAAGCCACCGCGCCCGCGCTCGCAGAGCTTGAAGCCCACGCGCGCCTCGAGCGCCGAGAGTTGCGTGCTGATGGTGGACTGCCGCACGCCTAGCGTCGCTTCGGCCGCGGTGATGCCGCGCGCGTCCACCACGGCGAGAAACACGCGGATGAGCCGCAGGTCGAGATCGGACGTATTGGAGAACATGCCGCTCATCCCTCACATTGGAAAGCCCATCGCCTTGATACCCTTGATCCACGCGCGCTTCCAGCCGCCTTCGGCGTCGGCGCCGTCGAACGCATGGAACGTGACCTTGGCGGCCAGCCAGCGCACCGGCTCCGGCGGAATATAAGTCGGACTCTGGTTGGCAATATCGAGCGCGCGCTCGGGGCTCGCACGGTCGAACAGGATATTCAGGCCCATGAACGCGCCGAAGCGGCTCGCCGCCACGCCAAAACCCGTGTAACCCGCCACGAAAACGGCCTTGCCGTTCAGATAGCGCTTCGCGAACACGGAGCCGCGCGAGCAGTAGTCTATCGGCCCGCCCCACGCATGCGAGAAGCGCACATCGGCAAGCTGCGGAAAGGTGCGGTAAAACGCCTGCGCGAGCCGATAGTAGGTCTCGGCCTTCTGGTCCTGCGGGGGATTCGGATCGCCGTCGAAGTGATAGCTCACGAGTCCGCCGAAGATGATGTTGTTGTTCTTCGTGAGGCGGAAGTAATTGAGCTGCGTGCGCGTGTCGTAAATGCCCTGGCGATTTTTCCAGCCAATACGCGCGAGCTGTTCTTCGGTGAGCGGTTCGGTGGCGAGCACGTGGTCGCGCACCTGCAGCACGCGCCGGTTGATATCCGGAATGCCGACCTTTGCCGTACCGCTGCCGAACACCACGCGCGGGGCGCGCACGCTGCCTTCGGGCGTCTTCACGTACACAGTCCGGCCTTCGTCGACGACGTCGATGAGCGGCGTGTGCTCGTAGAGCTTCACGCCAAGCGAAAGCGCCGCGCGCTTGAGACCCCATGCAAGCTTGGCCGGATGCACGATGCCGCTGCGATTGCGCGACCACAGCGCGCCGGCGAACAAGGGCGAATCGAGTTGCTCGCGCGTCGCCTCGCCATCGAGCAGGACAACGTCGTGCCCATAGCGCTGGTGCAGTTCATAGTCGCCGCGCAAAGACTCGATATGCCCGGGATCGACCGCCACGGTCATTTCGCCGTTCCATTCGATATCGGCGTCGATGTTGTAACGCTTGAGCGTTTCCTCGAAGCCGTCGAGGTTGTGATGGCCGAACGCTTCGAGCTGCGCAATATCGTTAGGGAATACCCGCACGGCATTGGGCAATCCATGCATCACCGAAGTCGAGATGATGCCGCCCGCGCGGCCCGACGCGCCGTGCGCGACCTTGCCCGCCTCGATCAGCACGACGTTCAGATGCGGCATCTGCTCCCTGGCCTGCACGGCGGCCCAAAGCCCCGTGAAGCCGCCGCCGACGATCAGCAGGTCGGCCTCCACGTCGGCAGTGAGCCTGGGTTCGGTCGGCGGCTCGGCGGGGTTGTCGAGCCAGTACGGAAAGAACCGCGTGCGCGAAAGCGCCTCTTGCACGCTGAGCGCGACGCCCGGGCGCGATTCGACTTCAACTTCTGCAGAGATACTCATCATGGACTTCACTGCACAGAACGGGAGAAACAAAAGCCGCCTCCCACGGGAGGCAGCTCGCCATGGTCCTTAGGCCTGTTCGAGCACGACGTAGAACTTCTTCGCGTCTTCGAGGGTTTCCCAGCGGCCTGCAAATCCGGCGGGCAGGAGGTAGCCCTGGCCCGCCGTGAATTCCTTGCGGGCACCGTTCGCGTCGGTCAGGGCGATCTTGCCCTGCACGAGCCATACCGCTTCGTCGGCGGTCGTGGCCGGGAAATCCACCGCGCCGACCTTGCCTTCCCACCAGCCGATCACGTAGTGATTGTTCTTGCCGGACGTGGCACGCCAGTCACTTTCGTCCATACCGTACTCCAGCCTGGTGAATTCGCCGATGCCGGCGCCCAGCGGCACGATGTCCTGAATCAGTTTGCTCATTTGCGTCGCTTCCAGTTGATTGAGTAACGCCAAAGTTACCGACTGGCGCGGCCGCAGTATGCCCCCCCTCAGGGGGGACAAGCGGTGTTTTGCTGCCCGGTTTTGGGCTTTTTTGGCGGCAATAGCCTTCGGCTATAATGAACCGGCCATCACGAATGGGCGTGCCATGCTGCTCAACGTCCCCCCGCTCAACCGCGATCAACCGAACTTTCCGCTCTCGTTCAAGACCCTCGGCAATGTGATCGAGGCCGTCGGCACGCCCGATTTCGTGCCGCGCCTCACGCTGCTGGTGAACGAGGTCGTGCCCGTCAATGTCGTGCATATCGAGCGTTCGCGCACGGACAGCACGATGCCCACGGGCTTTCGTTGCGAATGGATCGGCAGTGGCGGGGTCGGAATGGATTCGGGCGCGATCTCGGACGTGATGACCCTCTATTACGACCGCTTCTACGAAAGCGATCCGCTGTTCGCGGGCATTCGCGGCAAGCTCGGCACAATGCTGGTGGTGCGCGACATCGGCGCAATACCGCCGGGCGAATTCCGCCAGCGGCTCTTCGACGAGGCGCGCATCGCCCACGAATGCGTGCTCGCACGCGGCACGCGCCACGCGCAGGACTCCATCGCGCTCGAACGCGGATTGCGCGAACCGCCGTTTACGCTCATGGAAATGAACCGTTTTCGCAGCGTGAGCGAGTTTTTGTTTCCGCTGCTCGAACTGCATGCCTCCACGAGCGCGGCCCGGCGCATCGCCCACGCGGCTCCGTTCATGCATCCGCTCGCGCAGTTCGACGCGCGCATTGCGTCAGACAATGTGCGCCTGTCCAAACGCGAATACGAAACCTGCGCGCACCTCATCACCGGAAAGACCGTGCCCGAAGCCGCGCAGATCCTGGGCGTGCAGGTGGCCACCGCCGAGTCGTACGTGAAGCGCGCCTTCGCGAAGCTGGGCGTGCGCACCAAGCGCGAACTGATCGCCTGGGGCCACGCCGCGGTTTAAGCAGGCCGCTTGATCACGGCGTTTAACCGATTAAAGACTTGCATACATCGAATTCCATCGATGTAAACATCTCAACTTCACTATTTGGCCGCGCGGGATCTCCCCTACCATCGTCCGATCGATTTGCCTCTAACGTTCGGAGACACACCAGATGGAGCGCCAGTTCAACCAGCCGCAGGGCGGCAACGAGATGCCGCGGTTCGGCGGCATCGCCACGATGATGCGCCTGCCGCAGGCCGAGACCACGGAGGGCCTCGACGTCTGCTTCGTGGGCGTGCCACTCGATATCGGCACCTCGAACCGCTCCGGCACGCGTTTCGGGCCGCGCCAGATCCGCTCTGAATCGGTGCTGCTGCGACCGTACAACATGGCCACGCGCGCGGCGCCGTTCGATTCGCTGCAGGTGGCCGATATCGGTGACGTCGCAACAAACCCCTATGATTTGAAGGATTCGATTCGTTTGATCGAAGCGGCCTACGACCGCATCGTCGAGACGGGCTGCCGCCCCATCACGCTCGGCGGCGACCACACGATCGCATGGCCGATCCTGCGCGCGCTGCACAAGAAATACGGCAAGCTCGCCGTCGTCCACATCGACGCCCACGCCGACGTGAACGACACCATGTTCGGCGAAAAGATCGCGCACGGCACGCCATTTCGCCGCGCCGTCGAAGATGGTCTCCTGCAATGCGACAAGGTCACGCAAATCGGCCTGCGCGGCACCGGCTATCACGCGGAAGATTTCGACTGGTGCCGCAAACAGGGCTTCACCGTCGTGCAAGCCGAGTCCTGCTGGAACCGCTCGCTCGCGCCGCTGATGGAAGAAGTGCGTGCACGCGTGGGCGACACGCCCGTGTACCTGAGCTTCGACATCGACGGGCTCGACCCCGCCTTCGCGCCCGGCACCGGCACGCCCGAGGTGGGCGGGCTGACCGTGCACCAGGGCCTCGAGATCGTGCGCGGCATGAAGGGGCTCAACGTGGTGGGCGCCGATCTCGTCGAAGTCTCGCCGCCGTACGACCAGGCCGGCACGACCGCGCTCGTGGGCGCGAATCTCGCCTTCGAAATGCTTTGCATCATGCCCGGCGTGGCTTACCGCTAGGGCGCGAGGAGACACGTCATGACTACGAATACCGAACGTCGGATCGACGGCGAGGCTTTTGTGCTGCCCGCCGCAACGATTGCGGGTGAAAGCTTGTGCGCCGAGGACAGCGAAGTGTGCTCGCCCATCTGCAATGCGGCCACGGGCGAAACGATCGGCTGGCAGGAGCACGCCACGCCCGCGATGGTCGATCGCGCCGTGCATGCCGCGCACGATGCGCTCATCGCGTGGCGGCACACGACGCCCGCCGCGCGCGGCAAGCTGCTGCGCAAGATCGCCGAACTGGTGGCAGCCGACCGCGCACGCCTCGCTGCCATGCAGATGCAGGTGAGCGGCAAGCCGCCGTTCGAAGCGGACCTCGACGTGAGCGACACCATCGCGACGTTCAACTACTATGCCAGCCTGTGCGAAGACGCCTCGGCGTTCGCCGCCGAAGCGGTCGCGGTGCCGGACGAGGCGCTGCTGGCCGAGCGCGTGCATGAACCGGTTGGCGTCGCGGCGCTGATCGTGCCGTGGAATTTCCCGATGGTCACGACGGCCTGGAAACTCGCACCCGCACTGGCCGCGGGCTGCACGGTCGTCATCAAGCCTTCGGAACTCACCTCGCCCACCGAGCACATGCTCGCCGCAATCGTGAGCGAAGCGGGCGTGCCCGATGGCGTCGTGAACGTGGTCAACGGCGGCGGCGACGTCGGCGCCCGGCTGACGACGCATCCGCTAGTCGACAAGATTTCGTTCACCGGCAGTACGGCGTCGGGCCGCAAGGTCATGCAGGCCGCCGCGCAGGACATGAAGCGCCTCACGCTCGAACTGGGCGGCAAGTCCGCACTGATCGTACGCGAAGACGCCGACGTGGCACAGGCCGTCTCGCTCGCGGTGGGCGGCGCGTTCACCAACGCCGGGCAGATGTGCTCGGCCACCGCGCGCATCCTCGTGCACGACAACGTGTATCGCAAGTTCATGGCCGCATTCGAGACAGCCGTGCGAGCCGTCGTGGTCGCGCCGCCCCAGGGTGCGGACGCCGCGATGGGACCGCTCATCAGCGCCGCGCAACACGCACGCGTGGCGGCGCTCGTGGCGCAAGGCGTCGAAGCGGGCGCACAGATCGCGTTCGCGGGCCAGCTCGATCCCGCATGCGCCGAAGGCTTCTTCATGGCGCCAGTCGTCATTGCGGAACCCGCGGCGGACAACGTGCTGTGGACCGACGAAATCTTCGGACCGGTCGCGTGCGTGAAATCCTTCCGTTCGGATGACGAAGCAATCGCCATCGCCAACGATACGCGTTACGGACTAGTCGCCACAGTCGTGACCGGCGACGAAAAAGCCGCGCGACGCTACAAGGCACAGTTGCGCGCCGGGCTCGTCTGGGTCAACACCCCGCAACTGATCTTTCCGCAAGTGTGCTGGGGCGGCTTCGGCCTGAGCGGCATTGGCCGCGAACTGGGCGTCGCGGGCCTACGCAGCTACCAGGAATTGCGCCACACGGTCGGCCTGCGTGGCTGATCGCTTCATGCCGGCTTCATGCCGGCTTGAAGCGGCCGCGACGCTTTGACGGGCGGCGCTGCTGTAAGCGGCGCGGTGGGGGTTGCGGCTCGCATGGCATAATCGCCGCAATATTTCCACCGCTTCACGCCGTGCGCCAATTCCAACTCAGGCTGGGCAGTCTACTGGGGATGCTTGCGCTCCTCATGGCGACGCTCGCGCCCGTGGTTTCGCACCTGCTAGCCGCCAAGGCCATGCAGATGGCGCCCGGCACGGTGGAACGCGCGCCCTGCGGCATGCCTTCGATGGAGCACCACGTTCGCGGCACGCACGGCACAGCGGGCGCGCATGCAGCGAACACAACGTCCGGCGACATGCAGGACTGCGGCTATTGCAGCTTCTTCGCGCACCTGCCCGTCGTGTCCGGCGTGCCCGTGCCGCTGTTTGTCGTCGGCGCGCTTGTGCAGGCGCGCATCGCGGCGCGATTCGAGAGCGTTCACCTCGTCGCGCCCGCGGCCCACATCCACGCACGCGCCCCGCCCCTGTCCTGACCGGATCGACCACGCCAATCCCGGACGATGCGCCCAGCGTGTCGCCGGGCCTGCACGCGCGCCGCCGAGGCTCGCGCGCGTGCCTCGTTTCTCGACAGGACAACTCATGTCTGACCAATCGCCGTCCGGCCGCATGGCTACGGACGTGCTTGCACCCGTTCGCGCGTTGACGCGGCTCTTCGGCTGCGCGCTGCTGCTCGGACCATGTGCGGCCCATGCTCACGCCATCGCAGGCGACCGCGTTTTCCCCTCCACGCTCTCCGTCGACGACCCCGGCGTAGGCGACGAAGCCAACCTCGAATTCGGGCACCAGCGCGTGCCGGGCGACGCAGGCGACCAAAGCGTCAACACCTTCAGCTTCGAGTACGACAAGCTCATCACGCCACGGCTCGCGTTCTCGGTGGACGGCGGCTACGTCATGCAGAACAATCCGGGCGCGCGCGGCTTCGACAATTTCGGCGTGGGGCTCAAGTACCTGCTCTACGTGAACGACGCGCATGAATTCATGACCTCGGTGGGCGTGGACGCCGAACTCGGCGGCACGGGCAGCCGCGCGATCGCCGACAACTTCTCGACGATCTCGCCCACGGTCTTCGCCGGCAAGGGCATGGGCGATCTGCCCGACTCGCTCGCCTGGCTGCGGCCCATCGCCATCACGGGCGAAGCGGGGCCGTCGTTCACGACCGGCGGCGGCCAGCCGAACGCGTTCGACTACGGCTTCACGTTCCAGTACAGCCTGCCCTACCTGCAGCAGCACGTACACGACCTCGGCTTGCCGCAGCCGTTTTCCAGCCTCATCCCGCTCGTCGAAGTGCCCCTCTCGCGCAGCCAGGGACAAACGACCGGGACGGTCAACCCCGGCTTCATCTGGATGAACCGTTACGGCCAGCTCGGCATCGAAGCGCAGATCCCGATCAACCGGGCAAGCGGCTCTCACGTCGGCATCCTCGCGCAGGTGCACATCTTCTTCGACGATATCGCGCCGCGCACGCTCGGCAAGCCGCTTTTCCAGTAAGCCCGCACATTCACACAGGAATATCGACATGAAACTCGCTACATTGCGCACGGCCGTCGCCTCAATCGCGCTGCTCGCCGCCCACCTCGCGTGGGCGCACGCTTATCCGAAGCATCAGGAACCGCCCGCTGGCTCGACCGCGCCGGCCACGCTCAGCGCGGTCGTGATCGACTTCGACGACGGGCTCGAGCCTGCCTTCAGTTCCATCGACGTGACCGACGCGCAGGGCAAATCCGTCATTCGCGAGAAGGCCAGAGTCGATGCGGGCAACAACAAGCGCATGTCGGTTGCGCTGAATCCGCTGGCGCCCGGAAAGTATTCGGTGGCGTGGGTCGCGGTTGCCGCCGACGGGCATCGCACGACCGGACATTACTCGTTCAACGTGAAGTGAACGTGTAACGATGAGATGAGGCCATGCTGCGACTTCCTGAGGGATCGCAGTGTGGCCCGTTCGTGACTCTCCGGCGGGGCGCCGGCTTACTGCGGCGAGGTAACGGTAAAGGCTTCGGGCGAGCCGTTCAAGGCGTCGTACAGCTCCCAAACGGGCACGTCGCCGATTTCGTTGTGGATATAGGCATTAAACGTACGCTCGTAGAGCGCGCGCCCGGCAACGGTTTCCATCGTCATCTCGAAGCCGTTGAGAACCAGGCCGGCGATTTCGTCGGCTTCGAGCAGGATGTGTTCAGCTTTCTTGCGTTCCATGGTAGTGCTCCGGTACAGCAGGTACCATGCAATTTTAAGGGGAACAGCTCGAATTCGCCAACGATCCGAAGTACCCGCCCCCGCGCGCCGGCGCCTGGGTCAGCGGCGAGCAGATCCGCGAAGCCATGAGCAACGGCCAGCTCAAGCTGCATCGTGTAATGCTCATTCGGAAAAAATCAGTCCGCAACTACTGCCGAGGGCTTGGCGGGGCATTCACCGCACTGCCGTTGCAGACACCAGCCGCGCACGATCGGAACGCTCTCCAGCGGACAGCTCGCCGGCCGGGCGCGATGCGCCAGTTTGACGGGCAAACGGACATCGCAGCCTTCAAGACGCGTGATGGCGATTGGGGCTTCATTTCTCATCATGTGTTCAAGGCGTCCGGCCAGCTCACCCATGCTCAATACACGTTGTGGGTCAATCGAACAGCATGCGCAGCGCGCTAATCATCACGATCGCGAATAGCGCGAACCCGAACGTCGTGCCAATCAGCAACAACATGCCGGCATGACGCTCGATACGCGTAGCTTGTCTTTCATCGTTTCGTCGAGCATGCGTGTGTGCATACGATCCGTCGTGAAGAGATGAAACATCAACGAGCGAATAGGGACTCATTTCGCTTCTCCTTGGCTATTGACTCTCAAACTATCGTCAGAATAGACGGAACGTATGCTCCTTACGATCGAAAAACTTCGAAAGACTTCGCAAGGGCTGGGAGGAATGTCTTCGCGTTACTTCGGCAGGCGCGACGCCCCACCGCCCGCCGCGCTGCCGCGCAACGGCGCTGCTTGCGAGTTACATGCCATAATTTTTATGACGGCAATCCAAGCATCGCTACAGACGCAGCCCCGACATGCCACCACGCCTACTCATTCTGTTCGGCTCGATCCTCCTGACGTGCGCGGCAACATTGGCGCCGGTGATCATCAGCATACGAATTGCCAACATCGACGATGCACGCAACGAGCAGGCACGGCTCCAGGCGTTCGCCAATCGCGTGATGGCGCATACGGAGTCGATCACCAACGAGGCCATTTCGGGGCTCGCCCAGGTCTTGCCTGACGAGCACACGCCCTGCTCGCCCGAAAACATCGAACAGCTACGTCGCCGCGTATTCAACTATTACTTTATTCGCGACGCCGGGTTCTATAGCGGCAAGCAATATCTCTGCTCGGCGCTGATGGGCGACGTACAAGACCAGAATCTGACGATGCCGGCTCCAGGGCGTTTGACCCGCGATGGCTATTCGATCTGGTTCAGCCAGATGAATCCGCTCAGCGATTTGCGCAGCGATATCCAGATCGGTCGCAACGGCCGATACGTCTCCATCGACCCGCAATCGTATGTCGACCTCATCGATCCGGCTCAGCGGCCGATCGCGGTCATCGACGCCGACCAGAACGTGGTGCTCGCGGTCTCGCCGGGAACGAGCGGAGCGGAAATGATCAAGGCGTGGAAAACGGGCGGCCATATCGAAGGCTCGCGCTGGCGCTACGCGGTCGCGCGCTCCGCCAAACGGCCCGCGCTTGCTGTCGTCGTGAAGACGCTGCGCGATTTGCCTTCGTCGAGTGCGATTACTTCGCTGATCACCTGGGTTGGCGGCGGGCTGGCGATTGCGTGCCTGGTCGGATATCTGGGTTACCGGCGCGTCTCGCGTCAACTCTCGTTTCCTGCGACGCTACAGTGGGCAATATCGCATCGCGGTATTGAAGTGCACTATCAGCCCGTGATCGGCCTGGGGGATGGGCGCTGTGCGGGCGTCGAAGCCGTCGCTCGCTGGCAACTGCGCGGGCGCGCCGTCGCGCCGGAAGTCTTTATTGCCGTTGCGGAACAAAATCAGCTGATTCAAGGCCTGACCGATCTCGTTCTCGACAAGGCCATCGAAGGCGCACTGCGGGAGCTGAGCGCCGATCCTTCGTTTTACCTCAGCGTCAACGTCAGTGCGAGCGACTTGCAGGATGGACGCTTGCCACAAGCGATCGCCAAACGCCTGGCCGGCACGGGCGTCAAGCCCGGGCAAATCTGCATCGAGATCGACGAACACCACCTCTCCAACGCGCCCGACGTCCGCAATGCGATCAACGCGCTACGGGAGGCCGGATATCCGGTTTATATCGACAATTTCGGTACGACTTACGCAGGTCTGGCCTATCTTCAGAGCTTCACCGTCGACGCGCTGAAACTCGACAGGTCATTCGTCGCTGCAATCGGCAATGAAGCGACGCCCAGCGTGGTCGTGACGCACACCATCGCCATGGCGCACGAACTCGGACTCAAGATCATCGCTGACGGCATTGAGAATCAAAACCAGTTCGACTATTTGCGGGAACAGCGTGTGCAGTACGGGCAGGGCTGGTTCTTCTGCGAACCGCTGGCGTCGAATGAATTCCTCGACTGGATACGCCGCCGCAACGAGCAGAATGCGAACGCGAATTCTGCGGGCGGCGCGCACGCATAGCACGGGTTTGCTCAACGGGCAGCGGCCTTGTAATGCTGCAGGCGGTAGCCGTAGCCATAAATCGGCGAAAGCCTGAAGCCAAATTCAGGCCGCAGATTTAACTTGCTTCTGAGTATCGAAACATAAGTGTCGATGCTTCGTCCGGAAACATCGTTGCCGCGGCTCCAGATCACGTCGAGAATATGCGCGCGCGAAAGCGGCCGGTTCAAATGCTGAAACAGCAGCAAGGCCAGCGAAAACTGTTTTTTGGTTAGCGTGATCGAGCGCCCGGAGTACGTCACGCGGCGATCGGTGGCCTGGAATTCCATGCCGCCGATCACATGTATCGTCGCATCCGCCACCAACGAGTAAGTCCGCCGCAACAACGACCGCACGCGCGCCAGCAGAACGTCCGAGGAATACGGTACCGCGATGACGTCGTCCGCGCCGCGATCGAGCATCGAAACGATCGCGTCTTCGTTGCTGGCGCGGGCCATGAACAACACGGGGACGTCGTTCTGGAAACGCGTTCGCACGCTCTCGAGCAGACTCACGCTGGACATGTCCGTCACGCTATCGCTCACCACGAGCAGATCGAAGGTTTCCCGGCGCAACGCCCTCATGAGATCCCGGCCCAGACGAAACGCGCAACAGATATGGCCTCCGGCGTCAATGGTCCGGCAAACCGCCATCGACCGCACCGGATCGCTTTCTACCACGGCAATTCTCATATCACCAGACTGTCGGCGAGCAGGCGAAACGCCACGGCCAACGACAGTCTTCACACGCACGAGTTCGAATAATTGATAAATCTACCGGCAAGCGCGGCACCGTTACATCAAACAAATTCGATTATCGACATGGCGTACCAATCGACCGCTGAACTCCGTCGGCCTGCGATCACGATACGACTAGTTTTCCGTTAGAACCGCATCGGGCGGGATCGTCAGTTTTCGCCAGATCTCGCCGGAGACGCGCGTGCGGATGCGCGGCATGGAGATCGCCATTTTCATGCAGTGATTCACGCACGCATTATCTCTTTCCTTGTTGCCGCTGCTCAGCAGAACCACGACGCGTTCGGCGTGGCCCTGCCGGTCGAAGTAAATCTTCAACACGGTGCGCTTCGGACTCGATGATTCACTCATATTCATGCACGGTCGCTATTCCAGATCACCTCGCCCGAATGCATCAGCCTCTCCGAAGCACTTTTCATACAGGAAACCGCCGCTTCGAATGGCCGGCTCTCTTCAAACCCGAGGATCGAATAGATTTCGCTCACGCCGTACAGCTCGTATCGACCGACTTCCTCCCACGATGTGCGGTCGAGCGCGACGATAGATGCCTTTTTCGGCGCTTGCAGATCTTTCCGGTTACCGCTGATCCCTACATAGACGATGTCGTTGCGGACGAAGATGCCACGCGTGTAACCGCCCAGGTTCTTCTTCCGGATCAGCTCGAACTGGCCGCTATATTCCCTGACCTCGAATTGTTCGGAATTCGCCAACAGGAGGCGATCTTCATCTACAACGAGGCTGTGCGGCTGCGATAGCTCGCTGACCGCCACCGCATTCTCCCCGACGATCTCCACATAGCCTGCGTTCCGCGTATTGCCCCGGTACGCGCCACTCTGCGTGAAATTGCCGAAGCGGCTGACGAGCAGTTTCCCGTTCATCCGCACGAGGCTGTTGAAGTGGTGCGAGTCGTGTTCGCCGGGGTACGACATCGTCCACGTCGGCGCACCGTCGAATCTGAAGCAGTCGATCGCATTCGTCTCGGTGGAAACGAGCAGAATCCCCTTCGATTCGATCAACACGTCATGCACGTCGCCAAACCGCGCGCCGCTTTCTCCACCGCCGCTGATGAACGTATGCTCGCCTGTGCCGAGGTGACAGATCACCACGTAACGCGGCTGAAGCGCACGCACGAGCAGGTCATCGCGAAAGCTCAAGCCGGTGGCATTGAACGAATCGATGCAAACGACGTTCTTGTTGCCGTCGCGAAGCGCCACGGTTGCGCCGCCATTCGGCGACGTCACAATCAATTTGCTGAACATGTCAATCAACGAGTCAGATTAACTACCCCATTTGCCGATGTAGTCGCGGTATCCTTGCCACCAGACAGCGGACCCAAACGCGCCTTCGCTCTGGTGCGTCACCGATATCGGCCAAGTGCCGATCGTCATGCCCTTCAAGCGCACTTCGCGGCAGAAATCGAGGTCATAGAAATGAAACTTGAATCGCGGGTCGAATGCCACGTTCCGGTTCAGCAATGCAGCCTTGCGCGCGGCGATAAAAACGCCGTCGATCAATTCGCAGGCGACACCGGCCGCGCCAAGTTTTGTAATGCTGCCGCCGCGCTCCTTGCCGTGCGCAATCGAACCGGAAAGATGGTGGGGGTCGTCGAGCTGGAATACGCCTTCGTGCGCGCCCCATACGAAGCACCACGCGGGCTGCATGGGGCCGCGCGAAGTATTGCCAGCGAGTCCTACCACGTCATAGCGATGGCACGCCTCGGCGACGCGCTCGATCCAGAACAGGTCTTCCAGCCAGACATCGTCGTGAATAAACACCAACATATCCGCCGGTGTGTCTGAATGGATTGCGCGGTTGTAGATCTCGGGAAGTCCACACCGATTTTCGTATTCGATGTGGCAGGTGATGCGCGGATCCTGCGAGAACCGCTTCAGTGAGCACCCCAGCGCGGCGTGCGTCCAGAAGTCGTCTCTGGACCGCCTCGTCGCGCTCACAACTTCGATCAAATAATCCGCCATACGTACCTCAACGACGCTTCCGCGTTCAACCCATCTCAACCCTGCATCGGCCAATGAATGCTGTAGCCGACGTCCCGAAACCAGTCCATGATCCATTTTTCCCCATAGATCGATTCCGCGATCGGTTGGGGAATGTCGTAACGGATGATCCTGCGGTTTTCATCGACGATCTTGCGCAGCTTGCTATGGTGGCCAAAAATATGCCGGACCGAATCCTCGCCATGCAACACCGGCGCGGCATGCTCGATCGAAAACTGCCGCGCGATATCCAGCGAAGGGAATTTCATTCCTGCGCGCTCGAGTTGCTGCCGTGCGGAGATACAGAGCCACACGTCCTCCAGCACTGCTTCGCCGTCCCACTGCATTGCGTGGGGCGCAGTTGCGCTAACGGAAGGCACCGGAATCTGGAATGGAATGCCCAACGCTCGCGGCGCATTCAATAACTTCTTGCTGCGCAAACTAAAACCGCCGTTGAAGATATTTTCAACCGGCACGCCTTTCACAAAATCCTCGACCCAGGAAAATCCGCCCCGGTATACCGCGCCGTCATGCCGATGCACGCGCGCGAGATGCACGGGAGCGCCGAGATAGTCGTAATCGAAAAACTCCGGCCGCCAGTTGCTCACATCCATCGCCCAGCCGTCGTTCTGGACGATCAGCGCGAACTCGGTGTCAATGAATTGCCCGAGCGAGTAGAGCACGAAAAGCGAGTACTCCATATAGCCGAAAGGCTTGATGGCAACGTGTCTGACGTTCTTCATCATGCCCTCCGGCTGCGCCGGGCTAAGGAGCAAGCCGCGGCTGCCCGACAATTGCCGCATGCTCAGTTCGATTGCGGAAAGCGCGCCCGACGCCACGGCTTGCAGTCCCGTCACGCTGACTACGGTGATTCGGGAAAAATCAGACATGATTCACCAACGCCTCCCACATCTCTTTCATGCCGCCCGCAATGGACACTTGTGGCGACCAGCCTGAACAACTCAGCAGACTGCCGAAGTTGAGAACATTCGCCGCCACATCGAATGAACGCTCCGGTTCATGACGGACCTCGACGGACAAGCCGTTCGCCTCCGCCAGAGGACGAATCAGGCCAAGGATGTCCATATTGCTGCGGCCGATTCCGCTGCCGATGTTGTAGACCTCGCCAACGGCGCCGCATTCCAGCGCCGCTCTCATGCCCGCCGCCACATCGCGCACGTGGATATAGTCCCGAACCGTGCCGCGCTCGCCGAAGACGACCACTTCGCTACCCTTGATCACATTGCCCATAGCCGTCGCGATGAATCCCTGCCCGCGAAACGGCCGCTGGCCCGGTCCGTATGGATTGCCCGGACGCACCACCACGACCGGCAGTCCGTGCAGGCGGTGGTACATCAGCGCGTAGCGCTCGATGGTCAGTTTGGTGATGCCATACGGCGAAATCGGCTCGGTTGGCGCGTATTCCGAAATCGGCAACCGGTCGGCGTGGCCGTAGACCGTACCGCCAGACGACACCACCAGCAGTCGCTTCAGACGCGGCATCTGGGCAAGGTCGTCCATCAGCGCGACCGTCCTCGGCAAATTTGCCTGAAGGTCGAAGATGGGATCGCTAAAGCTGGTTTTGGGGACAGTCGCGTAAGCCAGGTCGATCACCTCGTCACATTCGCATAGCACGTTTCTGAGCGCGTCGCGATCGTCCGTATTCACCGCAACATACTGCACGCGCGGATGGGCGCCTGCGAGCGCGGGTGCGCGCCGGCCGACGGAAATCACGTCCCTGCCGGACGCGGCCAGCGCATCGCTGAGATAAGCGCCGATAAAACCCGCACCACCAATCAAACAGCTACGCATATTCCCCACCTCCTGCTCGATACGCCTTCGCCGACCTTATTGCGCTTCGTCGACCTTTTCCTGATGCAGTTTTTGAACCGTCTGACCGAACAGTTCCGCGCGTCCTTCAAAAAGCCGGTGCGTCGCTGTCGCGCCCGCCACCTTGCGGCGCAATGCGAGACGTTCGTCGTGCCCGTTCGCGAGGCGCAGCGTCGCGTCGATGTATTCTTCGTTGCTGCGCGTCACGAGCCAATGCGGCATGTTCATGCGCTTGAAGAGGCCTTCATCGATATGCTCGTGCGGTTCGCGGCCCGATTTGCAGACACCCACGAGCCCGACCGTCGTCATATCCACGATGCCGTTCATGTTTCCGAATGGGAACGGGTTGATATACATGTCGCACTGGGAGAGGCTCTTGAGATATTCGCCGTAGCCCTTGTGATTGTTGACAGTCGCATAGTCGCCGAGATACCGCTTGACCACGCGCGTCACCTGCGGCCACATGAGTCCCTGCGCCTGACCAATGAAGAACTGAAAGTGAACCGGCGTCTCCGACCGGTCGGCAATCGCGCGGCAGGTCTCCAGCAACTCCGGATTCAGCTTCATGATGGTCGCGGCCATGGCGATCTGAACGACCTTCGGCTTGCGCATCGGCGCCTGGGCGACGTTCTCCGGCGTGGCAATCGACGGCACGAACGGAAACGCATCGACGGGCATCTTGACGACCTGTTCGGTAAAACAAGCTTCGTCGCCAACAAAATCCTCGTCTATCAGGAAGTAGTCCATCTGCGAGGCGAACGTACTGGCCGAGTGCCCGAGCGTCGTAATCTGCATGGGCGCCACGCGCAGGTTCGCGAGGTACATCGTGGTCTGGAACATGCCGACGCTCGGCATATACAGCACCTGCACATCGCGCTCGTCAGCCAGCTTTCGCACCTGGCGCAGGAAGCTTTCGATGCCCTGGCTCACGTCCGGTTCGATGAATTCGTCGAATACCGCTCGCCCCACTTCGTCGGTCGTATTCATGGGACCGAGGCCGATCAGATGAAATTGATCGCGCATCTTGCGAATCGCGTTCGACAGCACCCGATAAACCGAGTGACCGGCACTGAACCATTCCACCACCACGAGCATGACCGGTTTGCCCGACTTCGGCAGGCGCGCCGGCACCATGCGGTCGTCGATATGCCATTGATGCTGGATCTTGCGACGCAGCAGCGTGTTGACCGAGCGTTTGATGTTGTGCTTGCCCTTGTAACTCGAATAGCTGCAATGCATGTAGACGTCGTGCAGGATGCCGGCGGGTAGTTCGTCGACGCTGTCGATCTCCTCCAGCTTGCCGGGAAGCCATTGAAGCAGCGCTTCGCGCTTGGCATAGGCAGCCGGGCTCGCCGCGAAACGCGGCGACATCAGTGCCACGAAGAGATTCGCCGCCAGCACCTTGTTCGAATCCCAGAGCCGTTCGAAACTGACATTGACTTCCGATTCCGGAAAATACAGCGAGCAGAATTTGTGGAAGTTCTTTCCGGACAACTGCAGCGAGTTCAGTTCGTAACCGTCCTGATTGAACGACCGGAGCACGTGATCGGCATTGGCGAACGGGCTGACGGCGAAGACCGTCGAAAGCCAGCGATGCCATTGCATGACCTGCTTGAAACCGCTATCGGAGAAGCTGAAATTCGGATCGGAGATCAATGCCGAAATCGCGCCTGATAATCGCGTCAAGACGTGAAGATCGACGGTGTCCGGATCGATCTGCATTGCGCGGAGCGAACTCGCCTTGAAATTGTGCAAGACGCCGTAATTCGCATCGAGGTCGTGAAGGAGCGCGAAAAGTTCGCGCGCCGCCAACTCGACCTGACGTGAATAGGCCAAGTATTCGAATCGCTCCAGATTGAATTCCATTTCCGCTTCCTATAACGTAAATGCGGTTGATGCGTTTTATCCAGACGTACCGGCGCGACAAAGCGGCACGCCGCTGCGCGCCAAGGCCTCATCCGCGCCGGTGCGGCGCAATGTGATCACTGATCGTTTCAGTTCCGCTGCCAGCCGCCGAGAGCTCGAAGCCACGTTGTGGCGCCCCGCGACCGGCCACACGGAGAAGCGACGCTGTTTAGCCGCCCTATCGTCGATAGCGGCGTTACCGGCCTTGAACGAGAGATCTTTCGCGCCGAGGACATGCGACGAAAGTTCAGGAAATTCGACGTGTTCAACGCTGCATCACTGCTGACATTGATGAATATACTGGCCTCGCAGAACACTTTAAATAGTAAATGTTCTATTTAATTGTCAAAGATGCCTGAACATCGAGCGGCCTGCATCGTGTCGATTTCAATCCGGTTTGTCGACCGAAACCGGCAGCTCCGCGGGCGTGTCTTCCGCACGTGCATCGGCGCGCAAGTCCTTCGGCAAGGGCAGCCGTTCCAGCATGTAACCGTAGCCATAGAGCGGCACCAGACGATAGCCGCGCTCGGGACGCAAACCCAGCTTGGACCGGAGCGCGGAGACATGCGTATCGGCAGTGCGCATGGCCATGCCGTCGCCGGTCACATGCCAGACCACCTCCAGGATATGCGCGCGGGAAACCGGGCGATTGAGGTGCCGGAATAGCAGTAAGGCCAGATAGAACTCCTTCTGCGTCAGGGCAATGGCCTCGCCCTCGCGCACAACCTTGCGGGCATCGATGTCGAATTCAAATTCGAGCTCTTCAAACGTGGTCGATGGCGCGCGCGTTCCTTCCGCCAGCGAATTGACGCGATACGCACGTCGCAGCAGTGCATCGACACGCGCCAGCAGCACGACGAGAGAAACCGGGCGCACGACGTAATCGTCGGCGCCTGCACCCAACATCGCGGCCACCTGTGTCGCCTCTTCGTTGCTGCTCATGACCATGACCGGAACCGCCGATAGCGGCCCCTGCCGGATGCGGCTCAAGAGATCGATGGCGGAAATATCGGGCAGTTTCCAGGCGACCAGGACCAGATCGAAGGTTTCTTTTGCGAGGCGCCTGAGAAATTCGCCACTTTGTGAAATGGCCACGCTCGTGTAGCCTACAGCCGACAGTAGTTTGCAGAGCTGATTGGCCTCAGCCATGTCGGCGCCCAGAACAGCGATTCTCATGCAGGTTCTCTCAGAAGGCGTTTGTATCGATCTTCGCGGACTCAGCGCCTCCAGAGACACCCTCGCTAAACCAGGCGCCGAAGCCCCGGGGCTCGCCAGGCGGCAACCAGATACGCCTTGCCTTCATGGTGCACCGGCCACCGCGAGGAGCCAATCGAAGATATTCGAATTGATGGAGAGATCTGGAGCTAATACACGAATACGCGAATGCTGGGCGGCAATCAGGCTCGCGGCTTAACGACTGCCACCCAGCCGCTATCCTGAGCTTCGTGGGCTTCGACGATGGCGCCGAGCGCGACAGCCAGCCGCCAACGAAACTGCCCAGAATCGTTCCGAGTTAGAGAATGCCTATCCTGTGCGTGAGAAATGCAAAGTGGCAAACGTGATAATTCGACGCAACGGGGACGGCCCGGCGTCGCGTCATGGCGACTTCGCCTCCAGCATTGCGCGCATCTTGCGCAGTTCGTCCGCGATCGCCAGACACTGCTCCTCGATGTCCTCGGTCCAGCGTCCCGTTTCGGCGACGAATAAACGCAGATCGCAGCAGTGTTCGAGCAATTGCGACGGCCCGAGCACGGAGAGCCCGCCTGCCACGCCATGCAGGTATCGGCGCAGCAATGTGGTGTCGCGCTCGGTCACGGCCAGTTCGAAGCGCTCGAGATCTACGCCAACCTGCTCGACAAAGGACGCGGCGTAGTTCGGCGGTACGTGCGGATAAGCCGGCAAACTTTCGTCGAGATCCTCGCTGGCCAAAGTCTCGACCGGCTCGGCGGTCTCGACGGCCACGCTCCGGCCGCGCTCGAGAACCGCCGTCAAGGCCGACATCGGCACGGGCTTGGTCAGATAATCGGTAAACCCGCGCGCGCGCCCTTCGGCAATATCCTCAGGACGGGCACTCGCGCTAATCGCGTACACAGGAAGGTCGATGCCGCGCCGTCTGATTTCGTCGAGAAACTCAAAACCATTCAATATCGGCATATCGATGTCGGTCAGTACGAGATCGATATCCGCCTGGTCGAGACGGCTCAGCGCCTCCTCACCGTTGGTCGCTTCCACCACTCGCGCGCCGAGTGTCGTCAATTGATCGCGCAGCAAGTCGCGATTCAGCACGTTGTCTTCCGCGATCAACACATTCAGGTTTTCGAAACTTCCCGAGGGACCGGCAACATCCGATTCGGAAAAAACATGATCGCGCACCGCGCCGCGGCTGGCCGCCGTGCAGATCCGCACGGCGGCCTTCATTCCGGCGGCGCTATAGATGCTGACCTCCACGCTGCCGTCGCGATTGACCGTGGGAACGAGCGGCCCGATCTGCGTGGCCCAGACGACGGCACAGGGCTTGCGGCACCAGTTCGCGATACTCGCAAGATCGAATTCGTCCGTTGCAATGACGACGTCGAACTGAACCTGTTCGAGTGGCTGCTGAATGTCGTTGACGACGACCGGCGCGGCGACGTCGGGATCGATCAGATTGAGCAGCCATTCGCCGTATTCGGCCGAGCGGCAGACGATCACGGGATGCTTCGTCGGCAAGGTCCAACTCGCCCGGCGTCCAGGATGGCTCACGTCTTGCAGCGGAAGCGCCACGGAAATTCGCGTGCCGACACCTACTGCGCTGTCGAGCGAAATGTGTCCGCCCATCAATTCGCACAACCGCGCACAAATCGAGAGACCCAGACCGGTGCCACGCGCCTGCATTAGCCGGTTGCTGTCGCCCTGAATGAACGGTTGGAACAGCCGCGCCTTGAGTTCGTCGGGTATGCCGATTCCCGAATCGATAATCGCCAGCACGACTTCCGAATCGACCCAATTCGCGCGCAAGACAATCTTGCCGGACTGCGTGAACTTGAATGCGTTACTGAGCAGATTATTGACGATCTGCGAAATACGAATGGGATCGAACCGCAGCACGGCGGGAATCGCCCGATCGACCACGATAAAGAATTTCAGCCCCTGCTCCGTCGCGAGCGGTGCATAGGAAGTCGCGATCCGGCTCAGCAGATCGATGAGCGACGCGTCTTCTTCATGCAGACTCAATTCGCCGATGTCGATCTTCGAGAAGTCCAGTACATCGTTGACGACCTGCAGCAAGCCCTCGGCGGACACCTGCATGGCCCGAACGCGCGCGCGCTGCTCCGGTTCGAGTTTTCCGCGCGTCACGAGTTCGATATTGCCGACGAGCGACGACAACGGCGTGCGGATCTCGTGGCTCATCGATGCGAAGAAGTTGACCTTGGCCTTGGCCGTGGCCTCCGCGGTGCGTTTGGCTTCGAGCAGCAGTTGTTCAGCGCGATGATGCTCCGTCATATCGGTAATCGCGCAAAAGAACACCTCTTCCTTATTCAGCGTAACCGGCGCGTAGGTGAACTCCAGATGAACGCCGCCCTCTCCATGACGGGTCAGTGAAAATGGAAACTGGAATATCTGCGTTCCCTTGTTGCCGGACACGTCTTTATGGTGCATATCGAATTCCCGATGCAATGAGCCCGGCAGCGATCTGTCCGTCTGTTGCAGGCCCAATACATTGCGCGCGATCTGATTGGCCACGAGAATTTCGAGGTTTTCCTTTCGCACGATGCATAGCCCAATGGGCGTCGCGTGAACGAGAAGATAATTGAGCATCTCGCTTTCAAGCGCGCGTGAAGCCTCGGAATAGGTTCGCGTCAGGAATCTGAAATTCCAGTAGCGGTACATCGCGAGCAACAACACGATCAGCGCGGCGGTCACCGATACGATCAACAACAGGTCGTACCGCATCGCATACATCTGCTGCTGCACGGGCAGGACATGAATCAGATGTCCGAACCCCGGAATCAGCGGCGGACGACGCAGTGCCCAGCCATAACCCTGGACCCAATGAAAGCGGCCGTCCTGAAGATGCGCAAGACGCGAGTCGATCAATCGTGCTTCCGCAGCCAGCGATGGTGCGACCAGCGGATTGCCGCCGTCGTCGATGGCGATCGGCTCAGGCAATTCTCCGCTCGACGACTTCAGTACGTCGGCGAGATCCATGCTCGTTAATACGACAGCGTAGACTTCGTCTCCGCGCGGAACGAGCGATGCCCCGATCATCTGCGGCGGTGTTCCGTCCGCCGATCCGGGCGTCGCAAGCCAGACGACACGTTTCTGGCGCGCGGCAGTCAGCGGGTCGAGTCCGTGCGCGCCATATCGATTGAGCACCGTCTGCACCAGCGAGGAGGTCGACGCACCCGGTTGCGCCGGATGAATCGGCGGAAGCCTCGACGAGAATTCATAGCCATAGGCCGCGCTGCCGTCGAGGAGCATCATTGCCACGCCAGGCGGACGCCCGGAGGTGGACAGCAGTTGCGCGGCCTCGTCGCAACTCTCACGCAGCAGCGGAACCGGAACCGCTCCCGGCAAGCTGGCAACACATCGTCCCTGAATATGGGATCGTTTCTCGGTGGAAACACCGTTGACCCGCAGGTCGAGCACCATGTTCGCGGTGAGCAATGCGCTGCGATGTTGCAGTACCGCGTCGACGACATCCTGCTCCGACGCCTCGGCGATTTGTTCCTGCGCACGCAGGGTCTCCGACATGCGCGCGGCAATCGCGATCGCCGAAGCCGCGATGGCGGCGCACGCGAGAAGAAAGATGACGATGGTAAAAACGCGTCGCTCGCGCTTAAGATTGGCTTCGAGCGAATAAAAGGAACGTAAGGGCGATTCCTCGAAATTCTTTGAAAAGCGCTGCATTACACGAGCCCTTGCTCATGTGCGTAGGTCACGAGATCGGCATTGGTCGTCACGTTCAGCTTGCGCATAGCCGAGCGCTTTTGCGTGGCTACGGTCGTAATGGAACGGCTGAGCTGACGCGCGATCTCCGTGAGCGACACACCGCGCGAGAACAGACGAATCACCTCTAATTCCTTCGGCGTGAGCAACGACGCGCTACGCATGCTCGACGGCGCATTGCCAACGCTCGCCAGGCGCGCCTGCACGCCGGGCGATAGGCACGGCGGCTTGCCGGCCAGCGATCGAATGCAAATACGCTCCAGAACGGAGAGGTTTTCATCCTTGCCAACCAACCCCGTCACCCCAAGTTGAACGAGCTGATGCAAGATTCCGGTGTTTGTCAGCATGGTGAATACGACGATCGGCAAATCGGCATACAGGCGGCGCAAGCGAGCAATCAAACGCAGACCATCTTCGTCCGGTTGCGTTTGCTGCATCGTTAAATCCGTGACGACCAGATCGCACTCTTGTTGCGTGAGCACTTCGAGCAGTTCCTGACCAGAACCCACGGTGGCGATGACCTTGAAACCTGGAAGCGCCTGCAACGTGTCGGTAATGGCGAGGAGGATAATTGGATGGTCGTCGGCAACAACGACTCGCGTATCCTGCAATGCATTCATGTAAACTCTCCGCTTTACGTACCGCTCAGACGTTTAATCGTCACTTTTATTGCACCACTTTCACGCACCCGCGCGGCGCGCCCGGTAATTAGCGATCGGCGCTCGTTCCGGTGGCATTCCACCCTCCTGGGGACATATCACTTCGTGATTGATTCTCCAGCATCTGCTGCCATCAGTCTACTGGGGCGGCCGATCGTTCGCGAGACACACCGGCAGGCGACCGGGCGCCGCAAGTCATGGAGAGAGCGGCCGCGCAGACTTTCAGATTCCTGACTGCGCGCGGCGCGTCCGGCGGCGTGCCGCCTTGCTGATCAAGCGATGTTTACTCGCCGTCGAGCTTCAGCGGTTTCCAGACGGGACATTCCTCGCGGCAATGGCAATGCACGCAGGATGGGCTTACACGCAGGGATGTTTGCTGACATGTCCTGTCACAACGCGGATCGTCCTGCGACGCGGCCGTGGCCTCTTTTCCGACTGACCTCGGCGTCAGCGGAATGCCGAATATCGGAATTTCGCGCACGGCGATGACTTCCATATCGACCGGCAAAGCGGCCGATGCGACTCCGAATATGCCCGCGGTTAAACCCATGCACAGGATCAGCAAGGCCGTGACGACCACCAGCCAAGCGCTGGTCACACTGAAGTACCATACGCAAAACAGCACGCAGCAGAATAGCGTAAAAAATACCGGCAGGAGGAGAAGCGCAAAGCTCGCCAGCCAATCGCAGATTTGCGCCATACGGCCGCCACGGGCATATTGTCTCGCACGAAATGTCATGCTTCCCCCCTTTCGACTACTGCTATGCCTTATCCCTGTTCATGATTGAACCACCGGCATTTCGCTAAAAACACGCATTGCCCTGCCCGACCCGAAGCCTGTCAATTGAGCATTCAACGAAACAATTAAATCCTCGATATCTCAATTTTATCCAGGGTAAAAATGACTTTGCATCGAATAATTTCGAAAAGCTCGACCGGCCATTTGTCAAATTTATAGATATTTATAACTTTTTGATCTCGCCAGAACCCCGAACTGACGGCGCGCAGTGCAGCGATTTTGGGTGCCTGACGATCATGTGTGATCGCACCGCGACGATCGTTCCCGAACGGCGTACGGAACAAACGCACCGGGCATCAAGATGCACTCGCCTGGCCAGTCCCAGCGCACAGCGCTTCCGAGCGACGGCGCAGGCAACACCGGCATCGCGCACGTGAACCAGTTGGGTTTGCACACGGACTACTCGCTCTCCAGGCGCACCGATATCTACGCTCAGGTGGTTTATCAGTTCGCAAGCGGCATGAACGCGGCGATCTATAACGGCGACACCACGCTGACCAGCAGCGACGACAGCGCAGCGGCGGCGGCGCGTTACCAAACCGCCGTCACGGTGGGCTTGCGTCACAAGCTCCAAGTATCGAGGAAGTACTCGACCGACGCGTTCGGCATCAACTCAAAGCCGTGTGGATGGAAACATCCCACGGTTTTTTTTACGTTCCGAACGATCGGATTGAACGAGCGATGTCGGCCAGGCAAAAAAAAGCGCGCCAGAAACTGGCGCGCTGAATACTCATGGATACAGCCGTAGCATGGGAGAACCTGCTACGGCTATAGGATAGCTTTCGCCTCTATTTCGACAATCGAATAACCTCGAAAAATGGTCAAATCGATTGACGCGTCGAGGTCTCGAGATCTTCAATTGTCAGGTCTGGTGCCCGTTTGAGCTGCAAAAGATGGCCCCGCCCACCGCCATCGTCGCGAAACGATGACGGTGCGTCGCCACGCGTTTGCCGCTTGCTACGTCGAAATAGCTGACCGGATCGGCCTCGAGCATCCGATTGTCGACGCCGACGAACCTTGCGGTTGTCCTCGTCAGATCACCCGACAAACGTAACTGCGCGATCTTCGTTAATAAGCATCCGCCCGGAATGCCCGACGACGCTGCGCGCGGGTAACCAGGCAGGTAATCGTGGACCTCGACCACCCCACCGGTCGGAATATCGTCTTCCGAACACCCGGACGAAAAGGCTAGCACTGCAACGATACAGACAGTGCGTGCGCGGGCCGGCGGCTGGAGGTTACCTGTACGAACGAAATGCACTATCGGCTCGTCTTGTTAGCAATCGCGTCAGCTTGGTGCATCGTTTGCCTGCTTCCATCGTTTGCCCATTGATTCTTTCTCGAAGGTCCCAGATGAGCAATCCAGCCGAGCTTCCTTTTTTCAAGGTGTATGAGATGTTTGAGCACCACGATGGCTCGACAGGCCGGACTCTTCGTTGATGCTTGAAGAGACCGGCCGCACACGCATTATTTCTTGTCTACGTTCTCGCATTCTCCATTCAGTTGTTTCTCACCTGCGGGCAAATTCATCACGCCCGAATCCGTGCAATTGAACAACGGCTTGACTTCGCCAGGATTCTCCATGTGCAGCTGCTGATAGAGCGTTGCCTCCACGGATTTATCCACCGGTTGCGCGAGATTCGAGCCATCACCGGAACCGATCACTGCATTGGTCGAGTTACTACTCATCATGTTCTCGACCGCACCTGCCACATCGCCAATACCGGACTTGAATCCCGCGATGACACTGCCGCTGTCATTTCCCTGGTTTGATACCGTCGAATCGTCGGTCGGATTGTGATACGTGCTGTTGATCGTCGTGTTATTGGTGCCGTTTATATACCCATTGTCCGTCACGTTGCTGCCAGAGACGGTCGTGTTGTTACCCGTGATATTTCCGGTGTTCGTCACGTTGTTCGTGGCACTCACGGTGGTGTTGTCCGAACCGCTGATGTTGCCGCTGTTCGTGACGTCGTTGCCCGACACCGTCGTGTTGCCACCCGTGATATTTCCGGTGTTTGTCACGTTGTTCGTGGCGTTCACCGTGGTGTTGTCCGTGCCGCTGATGTTGCCACTGTTCGTGACGTTATCGCCCGACACGGTCGTATTGCCGCCCGTGACGTTGCCGCTGTTCGTCACATTGTTCGTGGCGTTCACCGTGGTGTTGTCCGAGCCGCTGATGTTGCCGCTGTTCGTGACGTTGTCGCCAGACACCGTCGTGTTGCCACCCGTCACGTTGCCGCTGTTCGTCACGTTGCCGCCAGACACTGTGGTGTTGTCCGTGCCGCTGATGTTGCCGCTGTTCGTGACGTTATCACCCGAGACGGTCGTGTTACCACCCGTGACGTTGCCGCTGTTCGTCACGTTGCCACCAGACACCGTGGTGTTATCCGAGCCAGTGATATTTCCACTGTTGGTGACGTTATCACCCGATACGGTCGTGTTACCACCCGTGACGTTGCCGGAATTAGTCACGTTGCCGCCAGACACCGTGGTGTTGTCCGAGCTGGTGATGTTGCCGCTATTCGTGACGTTATCGCCCGACACGGTCGTGTTACCACCCGTACGTTGCCGCTGTTCGTCACGTTGCCACCAGACACCGTGGTGTTGTCCGTGCCGCTGATGTTGCCACTGTTCGTGACGTTGTCGCCCGACACCGTCGTGTTGCCACCCGTGACGTTGCCGCTGTTCGTCACGTTGCCACCAGACACCGTGGTGTTGTCCGAGCTGCTGATGTTGCCACTGTTCGTGACGTTATCGCCCGATACGGTCGTGTTACCACCCGTGACATTGCCGGTATTCGTCACGTTGCCGCCAGACACCGTGGTGTTGTCCGAGCTGCTGATGTTGCCGCTGTTCGTGACGTTATCACCCGACACCGTCGTGTTGCCGCCCGTGACGTTACCGCTGTTCGTCACGTTGCCGCCAGACACCGTAGTGTTGTCCGAACCACTGATGTTGCCGCTGTTCGTGACGTTGTCACCCGACACGGTCGTGTTACCACCCGTGACGTTACCGCTGTTCGTCACATTGCCGCCAGACACCGTAGTGTTGTCCGAACCACTGATGTTGCCGCTGTTCGTGACGTTGTCACCCGACACGGTCGTGTTACCACCCGTGACGTTGCCGGAATTAGTCACGTTGCCGCCAGACACCGTGGTGTTGTCCGTGCCGCTGATGTTGCCGCTGTTCGAGACGTTGTTACCGGACACCGACGTATTTGTGCCGTTGATGTCGCCACTGTTCGTGACGTTATCACCCGATACGGTCGTGTTACCACCCGTGACATTGCCGGTATTCGTCACGTTGCCACCAGACACCGTAGTGTTGTCCGAACCACTGATGTTGCCGCTATTCGTGACGTTATCGCCCGACACGGTCGTATTGCCGCCCGTGACGTTGCCCGCGTTCGTCACGTTGTTCGTGGCGTTCACGGTGGTGTTGTCCGAGCCGCTGATGTTGCCGCTGTTCGTGACGTTGTCTCCAGACACGGTCGTGTTACCACCCGTGACATTGCCGGTATTCGTCACGTTGCCACCAGACACCGTAGTGTTGTCCGAGCTGCTGATGTTGCCGCTATTCGAGACGTTGTTACCGGACACCGACGTATTTGTGCCATTGATGTC
>NZ_BBJH01000005.1 GCF_000739775.1 Paraburkholderia heleia NBRC 101817
TTTGCATGGGACCCGAGTAAGACGCTAAAGCGTCAACTCTGGTCGACAGCTTTGCATGGGACCCGAGTAAGACGCTAAAGCGTCAACTCTGGTCGACAGCTTTGCATGGGACCCGAGTAAGACGCTAAAGCGTCAACTCTGGTCGACAGAGGAGAATAGCCTTGGCCAGAACCCGACCGACGCCCACGGCCACCGTACCCGGTGCCGGGACGCTTTTCGCGCTGCGCGCGATCGGGCTCGTGATCCTCGCGCGCTGGCTGCACTCGATGGCGCAAATGAACTTCGTCGCCGCGCTCGAAGGCATGGCGTCGTCGCCGGCGGCGAGCCTGAATCTCGTCTTCCTGTTTCTGCTGATCGTGCTGCCCGGCGCAAGGGCCCGCGTCGAGCGGCCGTTTCACCCGCTGCCGCAGTGGCTGCGCCAGGCACTGCGCTTTTTCGGCGTGCTCGGTTTCTTGTTCGCGATCGGCTCGATCGGCGTGTTCGTGTGGACCGCCGGCTGGCGGCGCACCTTCCACGCCGTGGCCGACACCAACGGTTGGCTCGTCGCCGCGCCCGCGCTCTATGCGGCCGTGGTCTGGATTTGCCGGCCACGCGCGCTCTGGCGCAGCAACTTCGCGGCGCGGCGCTTCGCGATCGGGCGCTTCGCCGTTTCGATCGATGCCACGACGCGCACAACGGTCGTCTGGCAGGAAAGCCGCAAGGTCGGCCAGTACGATGCCCGCGAGTTGTCAGTGCGCTGGCTCACCGGTGCGCTGCAGGGCGAGGCCGTCGCCTCCGGACCCGCGCTCTTGCCCGCGCCGGCGCAGCCCGGCCACCCTGCGCCGGCGGCTGGCGTTGCCGAACCGGTAGCCGCTATGGATTGCGAGCGTTCTGCGGATTCCAGTGCAGCGTCGGGGGCAGAGCAGTCTGCGGCCACGCCCGAGCCGGACGCGCCCGCCACGCAGCGGCCGGCATCTGCGCCCTTTACCGCGGCGCCTGCGGGCAAACCCGCGCGCCGCGCCAAGATCGAATTGCTGTGGGATTCGCCGGCTGCGGCGGGCCACAACCGTCAAGCTGTGTTTCGCGTGGGTCTCGCTTCCGAAGGCGACCGCACGGCTGCACGCGCTCTCGACGCCGCGCTCAAGCAGGTCTGACGACCTGCGGTCTGGCCGCATTGCGCCACGTCCGCGCTCGAGCCGCTTTACCATTGCTTGCCGTTCCTGTCGTCCACTGGAAGGAGTCGCAATGCTGATACGCTGGTTGCTCGCCGCCGTTCATCTGCTCGCCTTCGGCTTCGCGCTCGCTTCTATCCTGCGGCGCACGCGCGGCCTGCGCCGCTGCACGTCCACCGAAGACCTGCCGATGATCTTTAGCGCCGACAACGGCTGGGGCGGCTCCGCGGTCGTCCTGATCGTCACGGGTGCAATGCGTGCATTCGGCGGCTTCGAGAAGGGCGCTCAGTATTACCTCCATGAACCGCTCTTTCTCGTGAAGATGGGCGCGCTCGTGCTGATCCTTCTGCTCGAAATCGCACCCATGATGGCGCTGCTGCGCTGGCGCCTCGCCGTGCGGCGCGGCGACGTGCCGGATCTCACCGGTGCGCCGAAATACGCACGCATCGGCAGATGGCAGACGCTCTTGCTCGTCGTGATGGTGTTCGCGGCCACGGGCATGGCGCGTGGCATCGGCCTTGATGCCGGCGAGTAGGGCGTGCGGGGGGCGAGTCAGGTCGTAAGACAGGAGGCCCGCGCAACAGCGAGTTTTTCCGGTATGGCCAACGCATTGATTCGCTTTACTGAAGATTCTCCGTTTGTGCCGCGCATGCGTTTTGAGCGCAACGCAGGACGCGACCGGGTATTTAGCGCAAAGGCGAAGCCCAAAGCAAAAGGCCTCGTTGCTTTCGCAACGAGGCCTTTTATTCTTCGGTGTTTGTCGTTACCAACACCAGGAATTCTGGTGGGTAGTACTGGGATCGAACCAGTGACCCCTGCCGTGTGAAGGCAGTGCTCTACCGCTGAGCTAACCACCCGAAGAGATTGAGATTATGCAGGGTGTTTCCGATCCTGTAAAGTCCTTTTTAAGCATTTTGCGCATCGGCCGAACGGGTTTCCACGGGAGCTGGCTCGGTGCGCCAAACAGACGTCCCTTTGATCGCCTTGTCGAGACCGTCGAGCACCGCGTTGTGTTCCGCTATTTCTTCCTCGTTCGCCATGATCACCGGGAGATCGATCGACTCGAGCTGGATGCGCGGTGCGGCGGCCGCGCCGGGCGCGGCGTGCTCGCCCAGCATGTCGATGACGAGGCTTTCCTGGCCGCGCGTCATCGCCAGGTAGACCTCCGCGAGCAGTTCCGAGTCGAGCAGCGCGCCGTGCAGCGTACGGTGCGCGTTGCTGATGCCGAAACGATCGCACAGGGCGTCGAGCGAGTTGCGCTTGCCTGGGAAGATCTGCTTGGCCTGCACGAGCGTGTCGATCACCTCGCCGCAGTGCTCCTTGAACGCCGGCTTGCCGAGCAGCGCGAGTTCGGCGTCGAGAAAGCCGATGTCGAACGGCGCGTTGTGGATGATGATGTCCGCGTCCCGAATGAAGTCGAGGATCTCGTCGGCGACTTCGGCGAACTTCGGCTTGTCGGAGAGGAACTCGGTCGTGAGGCCGTGCACGGCGAGTGCGCCCGGGTCGCTGTCACGCTCCGGATTCACGTAGAAGTGCAGGTTGTTGCCCGTGAGCCGGCGGTTCACCAGCTCGACGCAGCCGATTTCGATGATGCGGTCGCCCGTGCGGGCGTTCAGGCCGGTGGTTTCGGTATCGAGAATGATCTGGCGCATGTCTTGTAAAGCGTGAAAGCGTGAGGCGGCCGCGCGCGGCGGTCTCAGAACGCGGGTCTCAGAGTTCGGCGAGCGTGGCGACGCCGCGGTTCGCGAGCGCGTCGGCGCGCTCGTTCTCCGGATGGCCGGCGTGACCCTTCACCCAGCGCCACTCGATCTCGTGCTGGGCGACGAGCGCGTCCAGTCGCTTCCAGAGGTCGTCGTTCTTGACCGGTGTTTTGGCGGCCGTCATCCAGTTCTTCTTCTTCCAGCCGTGAATCCACTCGCTGATGCCTTTTTGCACGTATTGCGAGTCGGTGTGCACGATCACCTTGCACGGGCGCTTGAGCGCGTCGAGTGCGGCGATCACCGCCATCAGTTCCATGCGGTTGTTGGTCGTGCCGGCCTCGCCGCCGAACAGTTCCTTTTCCTGCGCGCCAAAGCGCAGCAGCGCGCCCCAGCCGCCGGGGCCCGGGTTGCCCTTGCAGGCGCCGTCCGTGAAGATTTCGACGAAATCGGGTGTGCTCATGAGTCCTTGTTGCGTGTTGGGGAAGGGGTGGTAGCCGCGGGCTTCAGGCTTGCGGCCAGCACCGGCTTCTTGACCTTCAGTGGGCCGACGAGGCGCATGCCGCGCACGCGCTTGATCGCCGTCACCATATAGATAGCGCCGAAAATCGGCCACCAGCGGTCGCCGGCGGCTTCCATGAAGCCGTAGCGGCCGAGCCACTGGTCCGTCGCGAGCGGCGGACGATAACAGCCGAAGCGCCCGCGTTCAAGCTCGAAGCCAAGCAGCTTGATCCAGTCTTTCAGACGCGTGAAGGCGATCAGGTCCTGGCGCGCGGGCAGGAACGGATGGCCGGTCAGCTTGCCGACCGACTGGCGCGCGCCCCACAGCGAAAGCGAGTTGAACCCGACGATCAGCAGTTGTCCTTCGGGCATCAGCACGCGTTCGGCTTCGCGCAGCAGACGGTGCGGATCGCTCGTGAATTCGAGCGTGTGCGGCATCACGATGAGGTCGACGCTCTGCGCCTCGAACGGCAGATCGAGATAGTCGCACCAGACGGTGCTGCGGCCCGCGGGCGCGTGAAGCAACGAACTGCCGCCCTCTGCCGGGGGGCGGCCTGGTGTTGCGCCGCCCGTGCCGGGCGATGCTTGCCCGCCGTTCGGCTGCGCATGGGCCGACGCACCGGGTACGGAGTAGGGGGCGCTTGCCGCACTGGCGGCGTCGAGCACGAGCCCGCGGCACGACATGCGGTTCTCGCGCAGGGCGTCGAGCTGAGGCAGGCCGAGCTGCAGCGCATGGTAGCCGAATATGTTCGATACCACGCGGTCGAGCTGCTCCTGCTCCCAGCCGAGCACATACCTGCCAGCGGGCGAGGCGGTCCAGGCGGGCCAGTCTATAATCAATCGGTCAGACATGTCGAAGAATACGTCGCCCCATGAAGAGTCCGCTTGAGTACGCGCGTTCGAACGATGCGTGCGCCTACGAGTACGTACCGGTTCCGGCTTTTGAAGACAATTACATCTGGGTCGTTTCGGACGGCCAGAATGCCGTTGCCGTCGATCCGGGCGACGCCGCTCCGGTTCGCGCGTACCTCGCGAAGCGCGGCTGGCGGCTCGTCGCTATTTTACTCACCCATCACCACAACGACCACGTCGGCGGCGTGGCGGACCTGCTCGCCGACGCTCGCGTGCCTGTCTACGGCCCGGCCGGCGAGGCGCTCGGCCCGCTCGATGCGTTCGTCACGCGCGTGAAGGGCGGCGATGCCGTCCATCTGGATGCGCCGGCGCTCGACTTGACGGTGATCGACGTGCCGGGCCACACGCGTGGCCACATTGCCTATTTCCAGGCAGCGGACGCAGCCGGCACGCCGCACGTGTTCTGCGGCGACACGCTGTTCGCCTGCGGCTGCGGACGCCTCTTCGAGGGCACGCCCGCACAGATGCTCGATTCGCTTGACGCGCTCGCGGCGCTGCCCGGCAATACCCATGTGCACTGCGCACACGAATACACGCTGTCGAACATTCGCTTCGCGCTCGCCTGCGATCCCGCGAACGCCGATCTGCGCGACTGGAGCCGGGCAGCGGCGGCGCTGCGCGAGCGCGGCGTGCCGACGCTGCCCACGACGATCGCGCACGAGCGCGCCGTCAATCCTTTCCTGCGCGCGGGCGATGCGGCGGTGCAGGCCGCGCTCACCGAGGCGCTGCACGAACCGGTGCCGGACCGGCTGGCGGCTTTCGCAATGATGCGTGAATGGAAGAATCGGTTCCGCTGACCCAGCAAAGTCAGGGGGCATGCTCAACCCAATCGTATGGAATCACGCCCAAGCTGCGGATTTCATGGCTTTTTTTCCATTAATTCCGATTGACGGAAACCGCCACGTTCCGTACTATCGGCTGCAAATTCCAGCCATGCGGATGTAGATTTTCATGCGATTCATAATCAGTGCGCTGCTGGTCCTCATGCTCGCCGCCTGTGCGAGCGGGGGGCCGTCTGCGACTTCTCAGGCAACAACCAACGCCCAGGCCAACGCCGACCTCATTCGTAAGACCTCCGCAGCAAAGGAAACCATTAACGTCGATCAAGGCTCGGTCGATCAGCTCACGAGCCCCGACGCCGACCTCTGGGCGCGCATTCGCCGCGGCTTCCAGATGCCCGACCTGCAGAGCGACCTCGTCGACATGAACGCCAACTGGTACGCGCAGCGGCCGGACTACGTCGCGCGCATGACCGAGCGTTCGCAGAAGTATCTCTATCACATCGTCGAAGAGCTCGAGGCGCGTCACATGCCTACCGAACTCGCGCTGCTGCCGTTCATCGAGTCCGCCTATAACCCGCAGGCGCTGTCGGTCGCGAAGGCCGCCGGCATGTGGCAGTTCGTGCCGGGCACGGGCCGCACTTACAACCTCAAGCAGAACATGTGGCAGGACGAGCGCCGCGACGTGCTGGCCTCGACGAGCGCCGCGCTCGACTATCTCTCGCGTCTGCACGACATGTTCGGCGACTGGTATCTCGCGCTGGCCGCTTACAACTGGGGCGAGGGCAACGTGCAGCGCGCGATCGCGCGCAACGAGGCGGCGGGACTGCCGACCGACTACCAGAGCCTGCGCATGCCCAGCGAAACACGTAATTACGTGCCGAAGCTGCAGGCAGTCAAGAATATCGTGATGAACCCGCAGCAGTACGGGCTCACGCTGCCGTCCATTCCGAACCACCCGTATTTCGTGACGGTGACGACCTCGCACGACATCGACGTGGACGTCGCCGCCAAGCTTGCGAACATGACGACCGACGAGTTCCGCTCGCTCAACCCGTCGTTCAAGAAGCCCGTGATTCTCGGCGCGACCGACCCGCAAATCCTGCTGCCGTTCGACAACGCGAGCGCGTTCGAGCGCAACCTGAAGGCCTATTCCGGCCAGCTTTCGTCCTGGACCGTCTACACGACCGACTCGCGCGCCACGCCGGCGGCGATCGCGCAGAAGATCGGCGTGGACGCCGACACGCTGATGTCGGTGAACAAGATTCCGGCGGGCATGCGCCTGAAGGCGGGCTCGACGCTCGTGGTGCCGCGCACCGACGACGGCGACGACGAGGACATCAGTGCCGACGTGGCGGAAAGCGCGGTGCTGGCCATGGAACCGGACGTGCCCGACACGCGCAAGATGCTGATCCGCATCCGCCGCAAGCAGTCGATGGAAGCGGTGGCGAGCCGCTATGGCGTGTCGCTCGGCCAGCTGAAGGGATGGAACAAGACCCGTCGCGATTACGTTGCGCCGGGCCAGGTGCTGGTGTTGCACGTGCCGGTCAACAAGGCGATGCCGAGCGAGCCGGGACCGGAGCGTCTGGCAACGAACGTTTCTGGCGGTGGCGTGCAGCGAATCGGCACCCGCGTTGCAGACACCGGGGCGAAGTCGCGATACGATAAGAAGCACGGTCGCGCGCGCACCGAGGTTGTCAAGGTTTCCGAGCCTGTCAAGGCCAGGACGGTCAGCGCTGCGCCCAGCAAGGCGTCGAAGGGTGCGGCGAGCCGCCCGAAGGCCGAAACCCACACGCAGAAGCACCATACAAAATAGCGGCTGGCGAAGGGTGCTCAAACATGCGTTGCGGGGGCAGCGCATGGTATTTCGCTCCGATCACTTTTCCGTTTTTGTTGTGTTTGACGCCGTCACCCGGCCAGGTGGCGGCGTTTTCATTGGCGGAGCCAAAAAAATAAAGGGCATGATTGTGGGCGGCGCTTGCCGCCGGGCCCTCGCCCGCTATAGTGGAAAGGGCCGCGCACCGGGCTGCGAGCACGCGCTCCGTGGCCAGCGTCCTCCTGAAATTTGAAGGAAAGGTGACTTTCGCGCTATAATTTCAAGGTTTGAGCTTATCAACCCGCACCCTAGCGCCTACCTCCTCCCATCCGTTCATCCGCCGCCCGCGCTTCATCGTCAACTGGCCGGCTGCCGCCCGATCCTGCGTCACCAACGCGCGCTCGTGGCCCGGCGCCCCAACGGTTGACCGCTGATGAGGTTGCTTAGCGAGCGAGCCGCGCGCGCATCCTGATCCTCACGGAAAAGGCTGCCGACGCCGCAGCCGCTCCCAGGTCGCAAGATCGCAACGTCGGATAACAGGTCGGCACAGGGTGCTCCCCCAAGGAGTCTCCCGTGTTGCCGTCATTCTCTCCCGCTCTGCTCGCGCTCGCCGACGGCACGGTCTTTCGTGGTTACTCGATCGGCGCGCCGGGTCATACGATCGGTGAAGTCGTGTTCAACACGGCCATCACCGGTTATCAGGAAATCCTGACCGACCCGAGCTACGCTCGCCAGATCGTCACCCTCACGTATCCGCATATCGGCAACGTCGGCGTCAACGCCGAAGACGTCGAAGCCACGAAAGTCCATGCCGCCGGTCTGATCATCCGCGACCTGCCCGTGCTCGCCTCGAACTTCCGCATGGAGCGCACGCTCGGCCAGTATCTGAAGGACGAGGGCGTGGTCGCCATCGCCGGCATCGACACGCGCAAGCTCACGCGTATCCTGCGCGACAAGGGCGCGCAGAACGGCGCGATCCTCGCAGGCTCCGACGACGCAGCGTCGGCCGTCGAACTCGCGCGCTCGTTCCCGGGCCTCGCGGGCATGGACCTCGCCAAGGTCGTCTCGACCGGCAAGCCGTACACGTGGAACACCACGGAATGGCGTCTGGGCGAAGGCTACCGCACGCAGTCGGCGCCGAAGTACAAGGTCGTGGCGTTCGACTACGGCGTGAAGCAGAACATCCTGCGCATGCTGGCCGAGCGCGGCTGCGACGTCACGGTCCTGCCCGCGCAGTCGACGGCTGAAGACGCGCTCGCGCTGAACCCCGACGGCGTGTTCCTCTCGAACGGCCCCGGCGATCCGGAGCCCTGCGATTACGCGATCAAGGCGACGCAAACTTTCATCGAGCGCGGCATTCCGACGTTCGGCATCTGCCTCGGTCACCAGATCATGGGCCTCGCCGTGGGCGCGAAGACGCTGAAGATGAAGACGGGCCACCACGGCGCGAACCATCCGGTCAAGGATCTGGCCGACGGCCGCGTCGTCATCACGTCGCAGAACCACGGCTTCGCGGTGGACGCCGCCACGCTGCCCGCGAACGCGCGCGTCACGCACGTTTCGCTCTTCGACGGCACGCTACAAGGCTTCGAGTTGACCGACAAGCCCGCGTTCTGCTTTCAGGGGCACCCGGAAGCGTCGCCGGGTCCGCACGACATCGGCTATCTGTTCGACCGCTTCACGGCGCTGATGGACAAGACGAAGGCGGCGTAAGCGCCGCGACGCGCGCAAGAGCAGAGCAGGGTGCGCAGCGAGCCGGATTGAAGCACGGCCCACGCGCGCACCCGGGCGGCAGGCAGTCAGCCGCCAGACGTAAAAGACACAGGAATATTTAGCGAGAGCGTTATGCCCAAGCGGACAGACATCAAGAGCATTCTCATTATCGGCGCCGGTCCGATCATCATCGGCCAGGCCTGCGAGTTCGACTATTCGGGCGCGCAGGCATGCAAGGCGCTGCGTGAAGAAGGCTACAAGGTCATCCTCGTCAACAGCAATCCGGCGACGATCATGACCGACCCGAACACGGCCGACGTCACCTACATCGAGCCGATCACGTGGGAAGTGGTGGAGCGCATCATCGAGAAGGAGCGCCCCGACGCGATCCTGCCGACGATGGGCGGCCAGACCGCGCTGAACTGCGCGCTCGACCTGCACCATCACGGCGTGCTGAAGAAGTACAACGTCGAACTGATCGGCGCTTCGCCGGAAGCCATCGACAAGGCCGAAGACCGCCAGAAGTTCAAGGACGCGATGACGAGGATCGGACTCGGTTCGGCGAAGTCCGGCGTCGCGCACTCGATGGAAGAGGCGCTCAAGGTGCAAGGCGAGATCGCCGAAGCCACCGGCACCGGCGGCTACCCGGTCGTGATCCGTCCGTCGTTCACGCTGGGCGGCTCGGGCGGCGGCATCGCCTATAACCGCGAAGAGTTCGAAGAGATCTGCAAGCGCGGCCTCGACCTCTCGCCCACGCGCGAGCTGCTGATCGAAGAATCGCTGCTCGGCTGGAAGGAATACGAGATGGAAGTGGTCCGCGACAAGGCGGACAACTGCATCATCGTTTGCTCGATCGAAAACCTCGACCCGATGGGCATTCACACCGGCGACTCGATCACGGTCGCGCCGGCGCAAACGCTCACCGACAAGGAATACCAGATCCTGCGCGACGCATCGCTCGCGGTGCTGCGCGAGATCGGCGTGGATACGGGCGGCTCGAACGTCCAGTTCTCGATCGACCCGCGCACGGGCCGCATGATCGTGATCGAAATGAACCCGCGCGTGTCGCGTTCGTCGGCGCTGGCCTCGAAGGCCACGGGCTTCCCGATCGCCAAGGTCGCCGCGAAGCTGGCCGTGGGCTACACGCTCGACGAACTCAGGAACGAAATCACCGGCGGCCAGACGCCGGCTTCGTTCGAGCCGACCATCGACTACGTCGTCACGAAGATTCCGCGTTTTGCGTTCGAGAAGTTCCGCGAAGCCGACCCGCGCCTCACCACGCAGATGAAGTCGGTGGGCGAAGTCATGGCGATCGGCCGCACGTTCCAGGAGTCGTTCCAGAAGGCGCTGCGCGGCCTCGAAGTCGGCGTGGACGGTCTGGACGAAAAGACCACGAGCCGCGACGAGGTCATCCGCGAGATCGGCGAAGCCGGTCCGGACCGCATCTGGTACGTGGGCGACGCGTTCCGCGTGGGCATGACGCGCGAAGAGATCTTCGAAGAAACCGCCATCGACCCGTGGTTCCTCGCGCAGATCGAAGAGATCATCGCGAAGGAAGCTGCCGTCAGGGGCCGCACGCTCGCAAGCCTCTCGAAGGACGAGCTGCGCTACCTCAAGCAGAGCGGTTTCTCGGATCGCCGTCTCGCGAAGCTGCTCGGCAGCAACGCGACCGACGTGCGCAAGCGCCGTATCGAGCTGAACGTGCGCCCGGTCTACAAGCGCGTGGACACCTGCGCGGCCGAATTCGCCACGAAAACCGCCTACATGTACTCGACCTATGAGGAAGAGTGCGAGGCCAACCCGACGACCAACAAGAAGATCATGGTGCTGGGCGGCGGCCCGAACCGGATCGGCCAGGGCATCGAGTTCGACTACTGCTGCGTGCATGCCGCGCTCGCCATGCGCGAGGACGGCTACGAAACGATCATGGTCAACTGCAACCCCGAGACCGTTTCGACCGACTACGACACGTCCGACCGCCTGTACTTCGAGCCGCTCACGCTCGAAGACGTGCTCGAAGTCGTGGATCTGGAAAAGCCGGTCGGCGTGATCGTGCAGTACGGCGGCCAGACGCCGCTGAAGCTCGCGCTCGACCTCGAGGCGAACGGCGTGCCCATCGTCGGCACGTCGCCGGACATGATCGACGCCGCCGAAGACCGCGAGCGCTTCCAGAAGCTGCTGCAGGACCTGAACCTGCGCCAGCCGCCGAACCGCACGGCGCGCGCCGAAGACGAAGCGCTCAAGCTCGCCGACGAAATCGGCTATCCGCTCGTCGTGCGTCCGTCGTACGTGCTGGGCGGCCGCGCCATGGAAATCGTCCACGAGCCGCGCGACCTCGAGCGCTACATGCGCGAGGCCGTGAAGGTCTCGAACGACTCGCCGGTACTGCTCGACCGCTTCCTGAACGACGCGATCGAGTGCGACGTGGACTGCATCTCCGACGGCACGGAAGTGTTCATCGGCGGCGTGATGGAACACATCGAGCAAGCGGGCGTGCACTCGGGCGACTCCGCCTGCTCGCTGCCGCCGTACTCGCTGTCGCAGGAAACGGTCGCCGAACTCAAGCGTCAAACGGCCGCGATGGCCAAGGCGCTGAACGTGGTCGGCCTGATGAACGTGCAGTTCGCGATCCAGCAGGTGCCGCAGGACGATGGCTCGAAGAAGGACATCATCTACGTGCTGGAAGTGAACCCGCGCGCTTCGCGTACCGTGCCGTATGTCTCGAAGGCGACCAGCCTGCCGCTCGCGAAGATCGCGGCGCGCGCGATGGTCGGCCAGAAGCTGGCGCAGCAGGGCGTGACGAAGGAAGTCGTGCCGCCTTACTTCAGCGTGAAGGAAGCGGTGTTCCCGTTCATCAAGTTCCCGACCGTCGACCCGGTGCTCGGGCCCGAGATGCGCTCCACCGGCGAAGTGATGGGCGTGGGCAAGACCTTCGGCGAAGCGCTCTTCAAGTCGCAGCTCGCAGCGGGTTCGCGCCTGCCGGAGTCGGGCACCGTCTTCATCACGGTGATGGACGCCGACAAGCCCAAGGCCGTGGAAGTCGCGCGCATGCTGCACGAACTCGGCTACGGACTCGTCGCCACGCGCGGCACGGCTGCCGCGATCGAGGCGGCCGGCGTGCCGGTGAAGGTCGTGAACAAGGTGAAGGATGGTCGTCCGCACATCGTCGACATGATCAAGAATGGCGAGATTTCGCTCGTCTTCACGACTGTCGACGAAACCCGCTCGGCGATCGCCGATTCGCGTTCGATCCGCATGAGCGCGCAGGCCAACAAGGTCACGTACTACACGACGATGTCGGGAGCCCGCGCGGCCGTCGAGGGGCTGCGCTACCTGAAGAACCTGGAAGTCTATGATTTACAAGGCCTCCATGCTCGCCTAAACTAAGGCTTCGATTGTCTGTCCAACGTTCGACGAGGCAGGCTAAAAAAGCTGAATGTGCCGCGGTTAAGCGGCGTCCCAACAGGGTTTTCAGGCTGCGCCAGACCGCGCGGCCGCCCTCGCGGGATGCACTTAACCGCGGAATTTTTTTATGGCCGCAACGTGCGCGACGAGCGTGCGTGGCGCGGTTTTCTTTAGGCCCTCGTGGGCCGTACGAGTTGTTTATGAGCACGATTCCCTTGACCAAGCGCGGTGCAGACCAACTCCGCGGCGAGTTGCAGCGCCTGAAATCCGTCGAGCGCCCGGCGGTCATCAATTCGATCGCGGAAGCGCGTGCGCAGGGCGATCTGTCGGAAAACGCGGAATACGACGCCGCCAAGGAAAAGCAGGGCTTCATCGAAGGCCGCATCGCCGAGATCGAGTCGAAGCTGGCGGCCGCGCAGATCATCGACCCGGCCACGCTCGAAGCGGACGGCCGCGTGGTGTTCGGCTCGACCGTGGATCTCGAAGACCTCGATTCGGGCAAGACCGTGACCTACCAGATCGTCGGCGACGACGAGGCCGACCTCGAGCACGGCCTGATCTCGGTCAGTTCGCCCATCGCGCGCGCACTGATCGGCAAGTCCGAAGGCGATGTCGCCGAAGTGCAGGCCCCCGGCGGCGTGCGCGAGTACGAGGTCATCGAGGTTCGCTACGTCTGAGGGCGCATCGACGTGAGTACCGCAAGCCACGTGGGTTCCGCCACGCCCGTTTCACTCGTTCCGCACCGGCTCTTCGGGCTGCTGGCCATGCTGTGGGTCGGCAGCCAGCTGACCATCGGCTATGCGGTCGCGCCCATGCTGTTCTCGTCGCTCGAAAGGGTGGTGGCCGGCGAGCTCGCCGCGCAGCTCTTTCGCCTCGAAGGCCTGATCGGCGTGGTGTGCGGCGTGCTGCTGCTCGGGCTCTCGAGCGTGCTCGCGCGCCGCGGCGCGCTCGGCTATCGCCGGCTGCGCTGGATTCTGGCCGCCATGCTGCTGTGCGTGCTGATCGGCTATTTCGCGCTGCAGCCGTTCATGAATGCGTTGCGCGTTCAAGCGATGAGCGCGGGCATGGATGTGGCCAGTTCGCCGTATGCGAGCCGCTTCGGCTTGCTGCACGGCGTGTCGAGCCTGTTCTATCTCGTGCAGAGCCTGCTGGGCGCGTGGCTCGTCTGGCTGTTGCCTTCGGCACGCGGCACGCTGGCGCAGCGCGTGGAAACCGCTGCGCGCTGAACATGGCCTGAAGCCGGTTCAGGCGAAAAAAAGCGCGGCTCGAAGGCCGCGCTTTTTCACTTCGAACCCTGGTGGGCCCGCTTGGAACTGGTCTGGCGCTTCTTGGCGCGCTTGATGTTGCCGCCTTGCGTGACGCGCTCGTTGCCCTTGACCGTCACCTTTTGCGCCTTCGGCTTGCGCATGGGGTTGTCGCTGGCCTTGACGACCTTGACGATGCGCGGCGCCGCGCCACGCTTGCCCGCCTCACGCGCGCTCGGTACGTCGGCGGCCGGGCGCGACACGGTGCCGCGGGCGCCGGCGCGCGCGGTCGTGGCCTTCGCGCGGGCTTCCTCGGGCTTGTAGATGACGAGCAGCTTGCCGATATGCTGGATCGGGGCGGCGCCGAGGCGATCGCAGATATCTTCGTAGATCGCGAGGCGCTCCTCGCGCTCGTCGCCGAACACGCGCACCTTGATGAGCTGGTGCGCGGCAAGGTGAACCTTGATTTCCTTGAGGACGGCGTCGGTCAGTCCCTCGGCGCCGATGAGCACGACCGGTTTGAGCGCGTGAGCCTGGGAGCGCAGCTCGGAGCGCTGTTCGGCGGAAAGAGTGAGGGCGGGCATGGGATGTGGCAGACTCGACTAAAATGACGGCGCCGCGCGGGTCGGCAGGCATGCATTGACAACCTGGGCAGACGTAAATGCGCTCCGCGAAGAGCGGAGCGCCAGCGGGCAAAGCGCGTCGGAACAACGGAAAACCGTGGGGAACGGCAGGGCGCGGGCAAAAAACGCCGGCGGAGCAACGAACATCCGGCCAGGCGGGCCGCGACGGCCGCACGAATAAAACGCGTATTATCCGCTAAAAGCGCGGAATCACGCAGCAAGAGTTCATCTTTAATGGCAAAAAATCGCTTCAACCAGTCGTGGCTGCACGACCATATCAACGATCCGTACGTGAAAATGGCGCAGCGGGAGGGCTATCGTGCCCGCGCTGCCTACAAGCTCAAGGAAATCGACGAGCAGGACAAGCTGATCCGTCCCGGCATGGTGATCGTGGACCTGGGCGCCGCGCCCGGCAGCTGGAGCCAGTACGCCCGCAACAAGCTCGCGCAGGGCACGAAGCGCGACGACCAGCGGCCTGGCGGTATCGACGGCACGATCATCGCGCTCGACATCCTGCCGATGGAACCCATCTCCGACGTGCAGTTCCTGCAGGGCGACTTCCGCGAGGACGACGTGCTCGCGCAACTGGAAGAATGTGTGGGCGGCCGCCCGGTCGACCTTGTAATTTCGGACATGGCACCCAATCTCTCGGGGGTCGCGTCGGCCGACGCGGCGCGCATCGAGCACGTGTGCGACCTCGCGCTCGAGTTTTCGCAGAATCACCTGAAACCCGATGGGGCCCTTTTAGTTAAATGCTTCCACGGCAGCGGCTACAGTCAGATCGTCGAGAAGTTCAAGCAGCAGTTCAAGGTCGTGGCGGCGCGCAAACCGAAGGCTTCGCGCGATAAATCGTCCGAAACGTTTATTTTGGGTAGACATCTGAAGCGTCCCCGTTAAACGGGGCATGATTGCCGTGCAAAAGGCGCAATCTGGTCGCAAAATGACCCCGAGAGGCGGTCAGGACAAGGCGCTCGGGCTATTCCTGCGGTAGCGAAACGTTATGGCAGGGGTCCGTGTACTGGATTAGAATGCTTTGGTGGTGTCGCAAGGCAAATGTAGGCGCCCATCTATGAGTGAAGGAGTGGTGCTTTGAACAACAACATGTTTTCGAAGGCAGCGGTGTGGCTGGTAATCGCACTGGTGCTGTTTACGGTGTTCAAGCAGTTCGACAAGCCCCGTGTCCAGGAAGGCGTTTCGTACTCGCAGTTCATGGACGACGCGAAGGCCGGCAAGGTCAAGAGTGTCGTGGTGCAGGGGCGGAATCTCACGGTCACTCCGGCTGACGGCCAGAAATACCAGATCGTCTCTCCAGGCGACATCTGGATGGTTGGCGACCTGATGAAATACGGCGTGCAGGTGAGCGGCAAGGCCGATGAAGAACCAAATGCGCTCGTTTCGGCGTTGTATTACCTTGGGCCGACGATACTGATCATCGTGTTCTGGTTCTACATGATGAGACAGATGCAGGGGGGCGGCAAAGGCGGGGCGTTCTCCTTCGGTAAATCGCGCGCCCGCCTGATCGACGAGAACAACAACGCGGTCAACTTCTCCGACGTCGCCGGCTGCGACGAAGCGAAGGAAGAAGTGTCCGAACTCGTCGACTTCCTGCGCGATCCGCAAAAATTCCAGAAGCTGGGTGGACGCATTCCGCGCGGCGTGCTGCTCGTCGGCCCTCCGGGTACGGGTAAGACGCTGCTTGCGCGCGCCATCGCCGGAGAAGCGAAGGTGCCGTTCTTCAGCATCTCGGGTTCGGATTTCGTCGAAATGTTCGTCGGCGTGGGCGCGGCCCGTGTGCGCGACATGTTCGAGCAGGCCAAGAAGCATGCGCCGTGTATCGTGTTCATCGACGAAATCGACGCGGTCGGCCGCCATCGTGGCGCCGGCATGGGCGGTGGCAACGACGAGCGCGAGCAGACGCTGAACCAGATGCTGGTCGAGATGGACGGCTTCGAGGCGAACTCGGGCGTCATCGTGATCGCGGCAACCAACCGTTCGGACGTGCTCGACAAGGCGCTGCTGCGTCCGGGCCGTTTCGACCGCCAGGTCTACGTGGGCCTGCCGGACATCCGCGGCCGCGAACAGATCATGAAGGTGCACCTGCGCAAGGTGCCGATCGCGAACGACGTGGATGCAGCGGTGATCGCACGCGGCACGCCGGGCTTCTCGGGCGCCGACCTCGCGAATCTCGTGAACGAGGCCGCGCTCTTCGCGGCGCGCCGCGGCAAGCGCATTGTCGAGATGCAGGACTTCGAAGACGCGAAGGACAAGATCTTCATGGGTCCGGAGCGCAAGTCGGCGGTGATCCGCGAAGAAGCGAAGCGCGCCACGGCGTACCACGAGTCGGGTCACGCGGTGATCGCGAAGCTGCTGCCGAAGGCGGACCCGGTGCACAAGGTCACGATCATTCCGCGCGGTCGCGCGCTGGGCGTCACGTGGCAGCTGCCCGAGCACGACAACGAAACGTACTCGAAGGACTATCTGCTGGATCGTCTGGCCATCCTGTTCGGCGGCCGTGTGGCGGAAGAACTGTTCATGAACCTGATCAGCACCGGCGCCTCGGACGACTTCAACAAGGCCACACAAACGGCCCGCGCCATGGTGACGCGCTTTGGCATGACGGACGCGCTCGGACCGATGGTCTACGCCGACGACGACAGCGACGGCGGCCCGTTCGGCAAGGGCTTCACCCGCGCGATCTCGGAAGCGACGCAGCAGAAGGTCGACGCGGAAATCCGCCACGTGCTCGACGAGCAGTACAACCTCGCCAAGCGCCTGCTCGACGAGAACCGCGACAAGGTCGAAGCCATGACCGCGGCACTCATGGAGTGGGAAACGATCGACGCCGACCAGATCAACGACATCATGGCCGGCCGTCCGCCGCGCTCGCCGAAGAGCACGCCGTCGCCGGGCGACGCGTCGTCGGGCGGCAGCACGGGCACGGAGGTCAAGCCCGGTAGCGCCACCGCACCGGCGTGATCCTTATCGAGTAAAGTTGCGGGCCGGTGTGATGTTCACATCGGCCCGTTTTGCATTTCTCGCGTGCCGCTGTGCCGCCGCATCTCGTTACACATCTGACGTTTTCTGACGTGCCCAACATCTCTTCGCAAGGTAGTCTCCCACCTGAGCCGCTCGCGTGCGGCCGTTTCACGCTGACGTTCGAGCGTCCGCTCGTCATGGGAATCCTCAACGCCACGCCCGACTCGTTTTCCGACGGCGGCCGCTATCTCGCTTTCGGCGACGCTTTGCGCCGCGCCGAGCAGATGATGCTCGACGGCGCCGATATCATCGACATTGGCGGTGAATCGACGCGCCCGGGCGCGCCGCCCGTGCCGCTCGACGAGGAACTCGAACGCGTGATTCCGCTCGTGGAAAAGCTCAAGGGCGCGAACGTGCCGCTGTCGATCGACACGTACAAGCCCGAAGTCATGCGCGCGGCGCTTGCAGCAGGCGCCGATATGATCAACGACATCTGGGGTTTGCGCATGCCCGGCGCGATCGAGGCCGTGCGCGAGAGCGACTGCGGGCTGTGCGTGATGCACATGCTCGGCGAGCCGCAGACGATGCAAGTGGGCGAGCCGGACTACGTGGACGTCGTGCGCGAAGTGCGGGAGTTTCTCGCCCGGCGTTGCGCCGAACTCGAAGCGGCGAGCGTGGCGAAGGCGCGCATCAGTGTGGATCCGGGCTTCGGCTTCGGCAAGTCGATGGTCGAGCACAATTACGCGCTGCTCGCGCACCTGCGCGAGACGGCGCCTAAGGTTGCCGCAGGTGTCGCGCCGTATCCGATCCTGGCCGGCATGTCGCGCAAGTCGATGCTCGGCGCGATCGTGAACCGGCCCGCGCCCGAGCGCGTGGCGGCGAGCGTGGCGGCGGCCGTGTGCGCGGCGGAGCGCGGCGCGGCGATCATTCGCGTGCACGATGTTGCGCCCACCGTGGACGCGCTCAGGATCTGGGCGGCGATGCGCGACGCGATGTCCGCCGGGACGTCGGATACACAAGGCTGAGCGATTGCCCGGCAGGCCGCGCACGGGCGCGAAGTTGCGCCGCAGCGGATGCGGGTGGCCACAATACAGGACAAAGCAGCACCAAACCGAGGGGTAGGAAGATGGGACGTCGTTATTTCGGAACTGATGGGGTGCGTGGCAAGGTCGGCGAGGCGCCGATCACGCCCGATTTCGTGCTTCGGCTAGGCTACGCCGCGGGCAAGGTGCTCGCGGGCTCGGCGGCGGCATCCGGGCCGCGCCCGTCCGTGCTGATCGGCAAGGACACGCGTATTTCGGGCTATATGCTTGAAGCTTCGCTGGAAGCGGGGCTGTCCGCTGCGGGCATCGACGTGATGCTGGCGGGTCCGATGACGACGCCTGGCATCGCCTATCTCACACGCGCGCTGCGGCTTGCCGCGGGCGTCGTGATCAGCGCGTCGCACAATCCCTACTACGACAACGGCATCAAGTTCTTCTCCGCCGACGGTAACAAGCTCCCCGACGAGGTGGAGACGCAGATCGAGGAGCAGCTCGAGCAGCCGCTCGCCTGCGCGCCCTCCGAGCAGCTTGGCCGTGCCCGCCGCCTGCACGACGCGGGTGGGCGCTACATCGAGTTCTGCAAGAGCACGTTCCCGCAGGCGTTCAACCTGCGCGGCCTGAAGCTCGTGATCGATTGCGCCAACGGTGCGGCTTATGACATCGCGCCGCACGTGTTCCACGAACTGGGCGCGGACGTGATTCCGATCGGGGTGTCGCCGAACGGCTTCAATATCAACGACGGCGTCGGCGCGACCGCGCCCGACGCGCTCGTGCGCGCCGTGCGCGCGAATCACGCGGACCTTGGCATCGCGCTCGACGGCGACGCCGACCGTCTCCAGATCGTCGATGCGCAGGGCCGCCTCTACAACGGCGACGAACTGCTCTACGTACTCGTGAAGGACCGCATCGCGACCGACGGCAAAGTGGAAGGCGCGGTGGGCACGCTCATGACCAATCTCGCGGTGGAGCAGGCGCTCGAAGGCCTCGGCGTGCAACTGGTGCGCGCGAACGTGGGCGACCGCTACGTACTGGAGCAACTGCGCGAGCGCGGCTGGCAGCTCGGCGCGGAAGGCTCGGGCCACATTCTGTCGCTCGACCGTCACACAACCGGCGACGGCATCGTCTCGGCGCTCCTCGTGCTCGCCGCGATGAAGCGCAGCGGCAAGACGATCGCGCAGCTGCTCGACGGCGTGAAACTGTTTCCGCAGAAGCTCATCAACGTGCGCATCGCGCAGGGCGCCGACTGGAAGGGCGACGCCGGGATCCAGCAGTCGATCGCTGCCGCCGAAGCGGAATTGAAGGGCAAGGGCCGCGTGCTGATCCGCGCTTCGGGTACGGAGCCGGTGCTGCGCGTGATGGTCGAGGCCCGCGAGGAGCGCGACACGATGCACTACGCCGAGGCGATCGCCAGCGTGGTCAAGCGTTCGATCGCGTGATCGCCGGCTATTGAGTTGCGCGACCGAGTGACGCCGGCGCCGAACCGATGAGCACGACTCGCAACCTGCCGCCGTGCCCATCTTTTTTTGCGATCTTTTCGGCGTCACGACGGAAGCAGGCAAACGTTTAAAACAATTGCATAGCGGTTTGCAAACCATTTTTGAGGGATACCTCGAATTTTTTCATCGGACCCCCTGTGGCCTCCAAACGCCCGCCGTGCCGGCTTTTCAGCCGCCACAACGCGTGCAGGCCATGCCGCAGCCTTGCCTCGCAGATCGCCCAAAACGCATAGCCACGCGCCTTTCAGCCAGTAATCGAACTGTCACGTTCGCTTCATGAATCGTCACGGTACTGTCACAGAGACCCCCTAAGCTTCGCGGTGTCGTTCATCCGCTCACACACTGGAGGTCTCATGAAATTGATGCAAACCGCGCTCGCTGGCGTTGCTGGCGCGCTCTTCGCGATCGCAGCGCAGGCTGCTGACATCACCGGCGCGGGCAGCACCTTCGCAGCACCGATCTATACGAAATGGGCGGACGCCTACCAGAAGTCGGGCGGCGGCAAGGTCAACTACCAGGGCATCGGCTCGTCGGGCGGCATCAAGCAGATCCAGGCCAAGACTGTCGACTTCGCGGGCTCCGACGCTCCGCTGAAGGACGAAGAGCTGGCCAAGGACGGCCTGTTCCAGTTCCCGACGGTGGTCGGCGGCGTCGTGCCGGCGATCAACGTGCCGGGTATCAAGGCCGGCGAAATCACGCTGTCGGGCCCGGTGCTCGGCGACATCTACCTGGGCAAGATCAAGAAGTGGAACGATCCGGCCATCGCCGCGCTGAACCCGAAGGTCAAGCTGCCTGACCTCGACATCGCCGTGGTCCGCCGCGCCGACGGTTCGGGCACCAGCTTCATCTGGACGAACTACCTCTCGAAGGTCAGCCCCGAGTGGAAGAGCAAGGTCGGCGAAGGCACGACCGTGAACTGGCCGACGGGTACGGGCGGCAAGGGCAACGACGGCGTCGCCGCCTTCGTGCAGCGTCTGCCGGGCGCGATCGGCTACGTCGAGTGGGCGTACGCCAAGCAAAATCACATGGTCTACACTGCCATGAAGAACGAGTCGGGCGCGGTGGTTCAGCCGGACACCGAAACGTTCAAGGCCGCCGCCGCCGGCGCGGACTGGAAGAAGTCGTTCTACCAGATCCTCACGAACGAGCCGGGCAAGGACGCATGGCCGGTCGTCGGCGCGACCTTCGTGCTGCTGCACACGGCACAGGACAAGCCGGACCAGGGCAAGGAAACGCTCAAGTTCTTCGACTGGGCCTTCAAGAACGGTACGCCGGCTGCTGACAGCCTCGATTACATCTCGCTGCCGCAATCGGTCGTGAGCGAAATCAAGTCGCAGTGGAAGGAGAAGGTCAAGGACGCGAGCGGCAAGCCGATCGCCGAGTAAGCAACGCACGCCAGGAAAGCCCGGCAAGCGTAAAAAAGGCCGCCGCGTGACGCGCGCGGCCTGTTCGCTTGTGGCTTGCCTGAGTTCGCGCTGCCCATGATGTGCCGCCCGCCCTCCGGCTCAGCCGTCAGTATTAACGGCCGGAAGTCGGGCGATCTGCAGCCCCGCGGCTGCATCAACGTCGTGAGCCCCGTGCTCGCGGCAACTGGAACCCAGGTCACCATGTCCGACGTCCCGCTCGTGTCGAACCCGCCCGGCAACGCCGTGCAGCAAAAAGCGCCCAGCCCGGCAGGGGACATCATTTTCGGCGGCCTCGCGCGCCTCGCCGCCATCGTCACGCTATTGCTGCTCGGCGGCATCATCGTGTCGCTGATCATCGCCTCGCTGCCGACGATCCAGAAATTCGGTCTCGCATTCCTCTGGACTGCCGAGTGGGATCCTCCCAGCGAACAGTTCGGCGCGCTCGTGCCCATCTACGGCACGATCGCCACCTCGATCATCGCGCTCGTCATTGCCGTGCCCGTGAGCTTCGGCATCGCGCTCTTCCTCACCGAGCTTTCGCCCGCGTGGCTGCGCCGGCCGCTCGGCATCGCCATCGAACTGCTCGCCGCGATCCCGTCGATCGTCTACGGCATGTGGGGGCTGCTCGTGTTCGCGCCGATCTTCGCACAGTGGTTCGAAAAACCGCTCGGCTCGCTCCTGGGGGGCATGCCGATCGTCGGCGCGCTGTTCCAGGGCGCGCCTATCGGCATCGGCATTTTGTGCGCCGGGGTGATTCTCGCGATCATGATCATTCCGTATATCGCCTCGGTCATGCGCGACGTGTTCGAAGTCACGCCCGTGCTGCTCAAGGAGTCGGCCTACGGCATCGGCTGCACGACCTGGGAAGTGATGTGGAAGATCGTGCTGCCGTTCACCAAGACCGGCGTGATCGGCGGCGTCATGCTGGGTCTCGGCCGCGCGCTCGGCGAGACGATGGCCGTCACGTTCGTGATCGGCAATACGAATCTGCTCGACAACGTGTCGCTCTTTTCGCCGGGCAACAGCATCACCTCGGCGCTCGCCAACGAGTTTGCGGAAGCGGGCCCGGGCCTGCACACGGCCGCGCTGATGGAACTCGGCCTGATCCTCTTCGTGATTACGTTCATCGTGCTTTCGATCTCGAAGCTCATGCTGCTGCGCCTTGAAAAATCGGAGGGTGCGCGATGAGCGAACCGATGATGAAAATTCCGGGTGCGATTTACGGCCCCGAACTGGATCGCATGCGCGACAAGCTGCAGCGCCGCCGCCGCGTGACCAACGCGATCGCGCTCACGCTCTCGCTCGCCGCCATGGCGTTCGGCATTCTGTGGCTCGTGTGGATTCTCTACACGACGATTTCGCTCGGCATCGGCGGTCTTTCGGTGGATCTGTTCACGCAATCCACGCCGCCGCCGAACACCGATGGCGGCGGTCTTGCGAACGCCATCGTCGGCAGCTTGCTGCTCGTGGCGATCGCAACGTTCGTCGGCACGCCGATCGGCATCCTCGCGGGCATCTACCTCGCGGAATACGGCCAGAAGGGGTGGCTCGCGGGCGTCACGCGCTTCATCAACGACATTCTGCTGTCGGCGCCTTCGATCGTCGTGGGTCTGTTCGTCTACGCGCTCGTGGTCGCGAAGATGGGGCACTTCAGCGGCTGGGCCGGCGCGATTGCGCTCGCCTTGCTGCAGATCCCGATCGTGATCCGCACGACCGAGAACATGCTCAAGCTCGTGCCGAACGCGCTGCGCGAAGCGGCTTTCGCACTCGGCACGCCGAAGTGGAAGATGGTGCTCTCCATCACGCTCAAGGCGTCGATCGCGGGCATCGTGACGGGCGTGCTGCTCGCCATCGCCCGTATTGCCGGTGAAACCGCGCCGCTGCTGTTCACCGCGCTGTCGAACCAGTTCTTCAGCGCCGACATGAATCAACCGATCGCGAACCTGCCGGTCACGATCTTCAAGTTTGCGATGAGCCCGTTTGCGCAGTGGCAGTCGCTTGCGTGGGCGGGCGTTTTCCTGATCACGCTGGGCGTGCTGGGTCTGAATATCCTCGCGCGCACGGTCTTTTCGAAGAAATAAGGGCGGAGTTCCCGATGAACATGGCTGAGAGTCACCTCAACACCGCTGCGCACGGCAATGCGCCCTCCGCTGGGTTTGAACCTGCGGAACCCGCCCAGAATGCGCGCCTGCCGGCGCTGGGCAAACCGAAGATCGACGTGAAGGACCTGAACTTCTTCTACGGCAAGTATCACGCGCTGAAGAACATCAACCTGCAGATTCCCGAAGGCAAGGTGACGGCGTTCATCGGCCCGTCGGGCTGCGGCAAGTCCACGCTCCTGCGCACCTTCAACAAGATGTTCGCGCTCTATCCGGAGCAGCGCGCCGAAGGCGAGATCGTGATGGACGGCGAGAACCTGCTCACGACCAAGCGTGACATCTCGCTCCTGCGCGCGCGCATCGGCATGGTGTTCCAGAAGCCGACCCCGTTCCCGATGTCGATTTACGACAACATCGCGTTCGGCGTGAAGATGTTCGAGAAGCTCTCGCGCCCGGAAATGGATGACCGCGTGGAATGGGCGCTCACCAAGGCCGCGCTCTGGAACGAAGTGAAGGACAAGCTCGGCCAGAGCGGCTACGGCCTCTCGGGCGGCCAGCAGCAGCGCCTGTGCATCGCGCGCGGCATTGCGATCCGCCCCGAAGTGCTGCTGCTCGACGAGCCGTGCTCGGCGCTCGACCCGATTTCGACGGGCCGCATCGAAGAGCTGATCGCGGAACTCAAGAGCGACTACACGGTGGTGATCGTCACCCATAACATGCAGCAGGCCGCGCGTTGCTCGGACTACACTGCGTATATGTACCTTGGTGAGCTGATCGAATTCGGCGATACCGAAAAGATCTTCATCAAGCCGGTCCGCAAGGAAACGGAAGACTACATCACCGGCCGCTTCGGCTAATCGGAGCAGGGAGCAAATCATGTCCGACAAACACTTGTCCAGCCAGTTCGACGCCGATTTGAACCTCATTTCGTCGAAGGTGCTCGAAATGGGCGGCCTCGTCGAATCGCAGATCATCACGGCAATGCAGGCGCTCAACGACTTCGACGGCGAAGCCGCCGAGCGCGTGATCGTCGCCGAAGACCGCCTCAACACGATGGAAGTCGAGATCGACGAGGAGTGCAGCAACATCATCGCGCGCCGCCAGCCGGCCGCGCGCGACCTGCGCCTCGTGCTCGCCATTTCGAAGACCATCACGAACCTCGAGCGCGCCGGCGACGAAGCCGAGAAGATCGCCAAGCGCACCAAGCGCCTGATGGAAGACGGCGCTTCGCGCGCGGTCAACATCGCCGAGATCAAGGTCTCGGGCGAAATGGCCGTGTCGATCCTGCGCCGCGCGCTCGACGCGTTTGCGCGCCTCGACACCGTGGCCGCCGCGCAAATCGTGCGCGACGACAAGGCGATCGACGAGGAATTCCGCGCGTTCGTGCGCAAGCTCGTGACCTACATGATGGAAGATCCGCGCACGATCTCCGTGGGCCTCGACTATCTGTTCATCGCCAAGGCGATCGAGCGGATCGGCGACCACGCGAAGAACATCGCGGAATTCATCATCTACATCGTGAAGGGCACCGACGTGCGCCACAAGTCGCGCGACGCCCTCGAACGCGAAGCACTCAGCTAATTCAACAGGTAACAAGGTCAAGAGGTGCCGATGCCTAGCAGCATTCTCGTCATCGAAGATGAGCCCGCCATTTCCGAGCTGATTTCGGTGAACCTGCAACACGCAGGCCACTGCCCGATCCGCGCCTACAACGCGGAACAGGCGCAGAACCTGATCAGCGACGTGCTGCCCGATCTCATCCTGCTCGACTGGATGTTGCCGGGCAAGTCGGGTGTGAACTTCGCGCGCGATCTGCGCAACAACGAACGCACGAAGCACATTCCGATCATCATGCTGACCGCGCGCGGCGACGAGCAGGACAAGGTGCTCGGCCTCGAAATCGGCGCTGACGACTATGTGACGAAGCCGTTTTCGCCCAAGGAGCTGATGGCGCGCATCAAGGCGGTGCTGCGCCGCCGCGCGCCGCAGCTCACGGAAGACGTGGTGGCGATCAACGGCCTGAAGCTCGATCCCGCCACGCACCGCGTGGCGGCCGCCGCCGAAGGTTCGGAAATCAAGCTCGACCTCGGCCCGACCGAGTTCCGCCTGCTGCACTTCTTCATGACGCATCCGGAGCGCGTGCACAGCCGCACGCAACTGCTCGACCAGGTGTGGGGCGATCACGTGTTCGTGGAAGAGCGCACGGTGGACGTGCATATCAAGCGTCTGCGCGCCGCGCTCAAGCCGGCAGGGTGCGATGCTATGATCGAAACGGTGCGCGGCAGCGGCTACCGTCTCGCCAAGAGCGCCTGAGCTGGAACCATGGCCGCGCCGCAGGGTGAGTCACCGGGCGGCGCGACTGCTTTGCCGCCGCCCGGTATTCAACCAGATGTCGCGTGCCCGCATCCGACCGTATTTATCTTCGATCGCAGGAACATGAACATCATCTGGGCGCGCTCCCTCGTATCGATCGTGTTGCTCGCGCTCATTTGCGCGGGCGTTGGCGCGATTTTCGGCGTCAAGGTCGCGCTGGGCGTCGCCGTGCTGGCGCTGCTCGCGCAAATGCTCTTTAGCACGTTTCACAAGCAGCGTCTGTGGCGCCTGCTCGACGCGCCGGTCTACGGCGAAGTGCCGAGCGCTCCCGGCATCTGGGGCGAAATCTACTACCGTCTGCACAAGCTCGCGAAGCGCTGGCATGCTCAGGTGCGCCAGGTGGAGCAGCAGCACTCGCGCTTCATCCAGGCGATCCAGGCCTCGCCCAACGGCGTCGCCATGCTCGACGACCACGACCAGATCGAGTGGTGCAACGCGATTTCGGAAGTGCATTTCGGCCTCGACGCCAGGCGCGACCTGCGCCAGCACATCACGCATCTCGTGCGTCAGCCCGACTTCGTGCGCTACCTCAATTCGCACGATTACAAGGACATGCTGATCATGCGCGGCATGGGCGCGAAGCGTCAGAACGTGATCTCGGTGCAGGTGTTTCCGTACGGCGAGAATCGCAAGCTCATCCTTTCGCAGGACATCACGGAACTCGAGCGCACCGACGCCATGCGGCGCGATTTCGTGGCCAACGTCTCGCACGAGCTGAAAACGCCGATCACGGTGCTCTCGGGTTTCCTCGAGACGATGCGCGAACTGCCGCTTGGCGAGGCCGAGCGCAACCGCTACCTCGAGCTCATGGAGCAACAGGCCTCGCGCATGCGCCACATCGTCACCGACCTGCTCGTGCTCGCCAAGCTCGAAGGCGAGGGGCGCCAGCCCGGCGACCATATGGTCGATATGCGCGCCGTGCTCGGGCACGTGCGCGAGGACGCCGAGAGCCTCTCGGGCGGGCATCACCGCATCACGGCCGATTTCGACGATGGACTGAGCGTCACCGGTTCCGAAACCGAGATCATGAGCGCGCTCGGCAATCTCGCGACCAACGCCGTGCGTTACACGCCGGACGGCGGCACCGTGCATCTGTCCTGGCGCGCGGAACAGGGCAGCGCGGTGTTTTCCGTTACCGACAGCGGCCTTGGCATTCCTGCCGCCGATATTCCGCGCCTGACTGAGCGCTTCTATCGCGTGGATCGCAGCCGCTCGCGCGACACGGGCGGCACGGGACTGGGTCTCGCGATCGTCAAGCACGTGCTGCAGCGTCACGACGCGGCGCTCGAAGTGAAGAGCGAGGAAGGGCGGGGCAGCACGTTCACGGTGCGCTTTCCGGCCGCGCGCACGACGAGACGGCAGCCGGCGCCGGTGTAACGAGGCGCCGCCCGCCGCAATCGAAAAAGAAAAGCCGCTTCGTCGAAGCGGCTTTTTTGCGCCCAGCGTGACCGCTGCGTCAAGGCGTTACGGACAGAACTTCGCCAGCAAGCTCAACTGCGCATTACGCATGGCCTTGCCCGCGCGGCGGCGGCGATAGTGGCCGTCGCTTTGCATGAGCCACGCCGATTGATTGTCGCCGAGGAAGGCGGAAAGCCCTTCGGCGATCACGCGGCGTTTGAGCCTGCGGTCGTGAATCGGGAACGCCACTTCGACGCGGCGGAACAGGTTGCGATCCATCCAGTCCGCGCTCGACAGGTAGACGTCTTCCTTGCCGCCCGCGTAGAAGTAATAGATGCGGTGGTGCTCGAGGAAGCGCCCGACGATCGAGCGCACCGTGATGTTCTCGGACAGCCCGGGCACGCCCGGCTGCAACGAGCACACGCCGCGGATGATCAGATCGATCTTCACGCCGGCCTGCGATGCTTCGTACAACTCGTCGATCACAGTCGGCTCGAGCAGCGCGTTCATCTTCGCAACGATGCGCGCCTTCTTGCCCGCGCGCGCGGCGTCGGCTTCGTTGCGGATCGCCTCGATCATCTTCGGATGCAGCGTGAACGGCGACTGCCACAGGTCGTGCAGCTGCAGCTCGCCGCCGATGCCCGTGAGCTGCTGGAAGACGTGGTGCACGTCCTCGCACATCTTCGGCTCCGAGGTCATGAGGCCGAAGTCGGTATAGAGGCGCGCGGTGCGCGGATGGTAGTTGCCCGTGCCCAGGTGCACGTAGCGGCGCAGCACCATGCGCCCGTTCACGGGCACGCGGCGCACGATCAGCATCATCTTGGCGTGGCACTTGTGGCCCACCACGCCGTACACCACGTGGGCGCCCACGGCTTCGAGCTGCGCGGCCCAGTTGATGTTGGTCTCTTCGTCGAAGCGCGCGAGCAGCTCCACCACCACCGTCACTTCCTTACCGTTGCGCGCGGCCTGCATGAGCGCGTCCATGAGCGGCGAGTCGGTGCCGGTGCGGTAGATCGTCTGCTTGATCGCGACCACGTTCGGATCGTTCGCGGCCTGCAACAGCAGTTCGAGCACGGGCTGGAAGCTCTCGTACGGATGATGCAGGAGCACGTCGCCCTGATCGATCACGTCGAACATGTTGCTGTTCGCGGCGATGCGCCGCGGAATGGCGGGCACGTGCGGCACGAACTTGAGGTCGGGGCGATCGACCATCTCGGGCAGCTGCATGAGCCGCACGAGATTCACGGGGCCGTCGACGAAATAGCAGTCCTTTTCGTTGAGGCCGCTTTCGTCGAGCAGGCGCCTCACGAGATGCGGGGGCGTTTCCGCCGACACTTCGAGCCGCACCGCATTGCCCAGGTGCCGCGCGGGCAGTTCGCCCTGCAGCGCGACGCGCAGGTTGGTGATTTCGTCTTCGTCGACGAAGAGTTCACTGTTGCGCGTAATACGGAACTGGTTGCAGCTGCGCACGACGAGGCTCGGGAACAGCTCGCCCACGAAACGCTGCAGCAGCGAGCCGAGCAGCACTAAGCCGTGCTGGAAGCCGGAAAGCTCCTGCGGCATGCGCACGAGGCGCGGCAGCGCGCGCGGCGCCTGCACGATCCCCATGACGGCCTGGCGTCCGAAGGCGTCCTTGCCTTCGAGTTCGACCACGAAGTTCAGGCTCTTGTTGAGCACGCGCGGGAACGGGTGCGCGGGATCGAGCCCGATGGGCGTGAGAACGGGCAGGAGTTCGTCGAAGAAGTATTTGCGCGCCCATGCGGTTTGCGCTTCGTTCCAGGCGTCGGTGCCGTGGAAATAGATGCCTTCCTGTTCGAGCGCGGGCAGCACGGTGTCGTGCAGCATGCGGTACTGGCGATGCACGAGACGCTGCGCGCGCTCGACCACGAGGTCGTACACGTGCTGCAGCGACATGCCGTCGGGCGAGAGCGCGCCCGGGTTGTCGCGCATCTGCTCCTGAAGCCCGGCCATGCGCACTTCGAAGAATTCGTCGAGGTTGCTGCTGGTGATGCAGATGAAGCGCAGGCGCTCCAGCAAGGGAACAACGGGATCGGACGCCTGTGCGAGCACGCGCTCATTGAATCCCAGAATGCCCAGTTCGCGATTAAGTAGGGGATAGCGGATGGACATCGGCAATGAAAACGGAATGTCGGGAATGGATTCGAACGGACGCTCGGAAATTCTCACAGTAATATGACTTTATTGTGACATTCGAAGTGTCATAAATTTTACGCCGCATTTTCACGAAATCGACAAGTCGCATTGCCACCATGCATGCTGGGTAGAAGTACCCATAGTCATGACCAATGCGAGGAGCGACATGGTGAAGTCGGCTACGCTTAAAATGACGCATTTGGACAGCGCGGCGGCGGCGCAACAAGCCCGCATGGCCGCGCGTTCGTCTCTGTATGCACGCATGGAGCCTGCCCCCTCGATGGTCACCAACCCCCAACTGCTTGCTTCCGTCGATCTCGGTTCGAACAGCTTTCGTCTGATTGTAGGCCGTGTCGAGGAAACCGGTGCCGGCAGCCAGATCTACCCGGTCGACGCGCTGCGCGAACCGGTACGCCTCGCGGCCGGCCTCTCGAAGGACAAACTGCTCGACCGCGCCTCGCAGGTGCGTGGGTGGGACGCGCTCAGGCGCTTCGGCGAACGGCTGCGCGACTTCCATCCCGACCAGGTGCGTGCGGTGGCGACCAATACGCTGCGGGTCGCCAAGAACGCACGAGAGTTCCTCACCGAAGCGGAAGCTGCGCTCGGCTTCCCGATCGAAGTGATTGCAGGGCGCGAAGAAGCGCGCCTCATCTATGCGGGCGCCGCACACTCGGTGCCGGCGAGCGCGGGCAAGCGCTTCGTGGTGGACATCGGCGGCGGCTCGACCGAGTTCATCATCGGCGCGCACTATACGCCGATCCGCATGGAAAGCCTCTATATTGGCTGCGTGAGCCATAGCCGCCAGTTCTTCCCCTCGGGCAATGTCGACGAGTACACCATGCGCCAGGCCGAACTGGCGGCCACGCGCGAAATCCAGATCATTTCCGCCGACTATCGCGAGACCGGCTGGGACCAGGCGATCGGCTCGTCGGGCACGGCGCGCGCGCTCGCGGAACTCGTCGAGGCGAACGGCTTCAACGATCCAGGCATCACGCACGGCATTTCGCGCGGTGGCCTCGAGCGCCTGAAGCGTGCGCTCATCAAGGCCGAGAACGTCAACCGGCTCAAGCTCGTCGCGCTCAAGCCCGACCGCATCCCGGTGCTGGCGGGCGGTCTCTCGATCATGATCGCGGTGTTCGATGAACTCGGCATCGACTATGTCGATACCACGGACGGCGCGCTGCGTCTGGGCGTCCTCTACGACTTGCTGGGCCGTTCGCAGCACGAGGACATGCGCACGGTCACCGTGGAGGGCTTCATGCGCCGCTACGGCGTGGATCGCGCACAGGCGGGACGCATTGGCGAGCTGGCCGTGAAGTTCTACGATCAGTTCGAGGAGCCCGACGAGGAGCGCCGCGACGAGAACCGCATGTTTCTCACGTGGGCGGCGTCGCTGCACGAAATCGGGCTTTCCATCTCGCACAGCGCGTACCACAAGCATTCGGCCTACATCGCCAGCAACGCGGACATGCCCGGCTTCTCGCGCACGGACCAGGCGCGCCTCGCCGCGCTCGTGCTCGGCCACGTGGGCAAGCTCGGCAAGCTCTCGCAAACGCGCGATGTGGAATGGCCGCTGCTGTTCTGTCTGCGCCTTGCCGCGCTGCTGACGCGCCGCCGCGCCGATGTCGGCCTGCCGCACATCAGGGTCGAGGAAGAGGGCAACGGCTACGAAGTGCTGCTGCCCAATGCCTGGGTCCAGAACAATCCGCTCACCGATTACAACCTCGTTCAGGAAGCGGCGGAATGGGGCAAGATCGGCATTCCCTATCGCGTGGTTTATACGGACGAGTGAGCGCGGCGCGTCTTGCCAATGAAAAAGCCCGGCTCGTTGAGCCGGGCTTTTTGGGGTCTGCTGACCTCGCCCGCGGAATGTGCCCACCGAAGGGGGATGAGACCTTAACGCGCGATGGCTTCGCCGAGGAAGTGGCGTGCGTAACGTTCGTTGATTTCCGAGAGGCGGAAGAGGGTGAGGAAGTCGGCAGTGTTGAAGTCCGGGTCCCAAGCGGGCGCGCCGCAGATCTTCGCGCCAAGGCGCAGGTAGCCCTTGACGAGCGGCGGCGGCACGGCGGGCGTGCCGGTGCGCAGTTCCTCGACGGGCAGCGGCGTGTGCGGGAACGCGCGGTATTCGGGCGCGGTCAGCGCGTTCGCGTCGAGCGCGCAGTACAGGTTCGCCGCGTAGTGGCCGCCGTCAGCCATGGCGACGCTCGCGCAGCCGAGCATCGTCTCGTAGCCGTTGTGCTGCATGTAACCGCCCAGACCGCCCCACAGCGACATGATGACGGAGCCGCTGCGGTAGTCGGGATGCACGCACGAGCGGCCCACCTCGACCATTTTCGGACGCAGATGCGCGAGACGCGAGACATCGAATTCGCTTTCGGCATAGAGGCGCCCGATGCGTGCCGCCTGGTGCGGCGGCAGCACGCGGTAGGTACCGACGACCTTGAGCGTGTCGAGGTCGCGCACGAGCAGGTGGTCGCAGTAGGCGTCGAAGGCGTCGACGTCGAGGCCGGCGGGGCCGCTCAGGCGTGCGCCCATCTCTTCGGCGAAAACGCGGTAGCGCAGGCGCTGGGCCTCGCGCAGTTCCTCCTCGGTGCGAGCCCAGGCCACCTGCAGGCGATGCTGCGCGGTGACCGTTTCTTCGGCACGCGGCAAGCGTCGGTTCGACTCGAACAACGTCGAGGCGAACGGCAGGGTGGGCGTCGGCAGATCTCGCATGGGGCGTCCTGGTCGGAAGTAAGAGAACTTTTCCGGCAATGTAGTAATACGCGGTTACGTTTCCATGAAAACGCGATGACGATTCGATGACGTGGTGTAAGGCAGACGGACGAGATGGCCGAAAGAGCCGGGGCGGCGGGCGCGTTTGAAGCGCGCTTGAACCGCGTTTGAACCGTTGTTGCAGGGGGCCGCGTACAGGCGGCCCGGTGAGGCAGGCTCAGGCGGTCTGGACGACTACGAGATCAGACGAGATCAGACGAGATCGGGCGTGATGGCCGCGTGCAAAACGGCCTGGTCGCTGCCGTTGCGCTCGCGGCTCGCGAGCCAGAGCACGCCGGCCTTCTTCACGGCCCAGCTACGCGAATCGGCGTCGCCCGAGAGCAGCCGCGCCGCGACTTCGCCGAGCGTGGGCTGATGGCCGACCACGACGACCGTGGACGCGAGGCCCTCGGGCCAGCCTACGGCAGTGAGCACCTGCTCGACGCTCGCAGCGGGCGCGAGTTCCCGGACGACGCGATATTGATCGGTAAGCGCCTCGGCGGTCTGGATGGTGCGTGCGGCGGGGCTGGCGAGGATCATGGCGTCGTCGGGCAGGCGCGCGCGCAGCCACCGCGCGACGTTCTGCGCCTGCTTGCGCCCGCGCGTGGTGAGCGGGCGGGCGAGGTCGGTGGCGGCAATGTCTTCGGCTTCGGCGTGGCGCCAGAGGATGAGGTGCATGGCGTCTCCTTTTTTGGCGGTATCGGGTGCGCGGGCGGCGTGTCCTGCCATGGTGCACGCCTGGCTGGTGTGCGGCAAGCACGTGATGCGGATCTCTATTCGTCGCTCGGGTCCGCTCCGATTTGACGGCGCAGCATCAGTGCCGATACAATCTCGGATTCGTCGGAGCGTAGCGCAGCCTGGTAGCGCATCTGATTTGGGATCAGAGGGTCGTAGGTTCGAATCCTATCGCTCCGACCAGCCATACCGAGGGGTTACACGCCATTGGCCTGTAGCCCCTTTTCTTTTTCTTCCGCATCGCTTGCGTTTCATCGTACGGCTTGCGTTCCATTTGAAAAGCCGCCGAGCTTATAAAATACGGATCGGCCACCATTCCCGTGGCGATCGCACCCTGGCAGCCATGTTACGTTTATCCGAAGTCAAACTCCCCCTCGACCACGCCGAAAGCGATCTCGAAGACGCGATTCGGGGACGCCTCGCGGATCTCGGCGTAGGGGCGCACGCGCTTGTGCGTTACACCGTATTCCGCCGTGCGCACGACGCACGCAAGCGCTCGGATATCAAGCTGACCTATATCGTCGACGTCGAGGTCAAGGACGAAGCGGCCGCGCTCAAGCGGATCGCCGGCAAGCCGCATTGCGGGGTGACGCCGGACATGACCTACCGCTTTGTCGCGAAGGCGCCCGAGCACTCGACGCGTCTGCGTCCGGTGGTGATCGGCATGGGGCCGTGCGGCCTGTTCGCGGGACTGATTCTCGCGCAGATGGGTTTTCGTCCGATCATCCTCGAACGCGGCAAGGCCGTGCGCGAGCGCACCAAGGACACCTTCGGGCTGTGGCGCAAGTCCGTGCTCAACCCCGAATCCAACGTGCAGTTCGGCGAAGGCGGGGCTGGGACGTTTTCCGACGGCAAGCTATACAGCCAGATCAAGGATCCGCACCACTACGGCCGCAAGGTGCTCGAGGAGTTCGTCAAGGCAGGCGCGCCGGAAGACATCCTGTATCTGAGCCGCCCGCACATCGGCACGTTCCGGCTCGTCAGCATGGTGGAAAAGATGCGCGCCACCATCCACGAGCTGGGCGGTGAAGTGCGCTTCGAAACCCGTGTCGAAGACATTGAAATCGAACAGGGCAAGGTGCGCGCGCTCAAGCTTTCGAACGGCGAGACGCTGCCGTGCGACCACGTCGTGCTGGCTGTCGGCCATAGCGCCCGCGACACGTTCCAGATGCTGCACGACCGCGGCGTGTTCATGGAAGCCAAGCCGTTTTCGCTGGGTTTTCGCATCGAGCATCCGCAGGGAGTGATCGATCGCAGCCGCTTCGGCAAGTTTGCGGGCCACAAGCAACTCGGCGCGGCCGACTACAAGGTGGTGCATCATGCCAGCAATGGACGCGCGGTCTATAGCTTCTGCATGTGCCCGGGCGGTACGGTGGTCGCGGCGACCTCCGAGCCCGGCCGCGTGGTCACCAACGGGATGAGCCAGTATTCGCGGGCCGAGCGCAACGCGAATGCGGGCATCGTCGTCGGCATCACGCCGGAGGACTATCCGGGCGGACCGCTCGCGGGCATCGCGTTCCAGCGCAAGTGGGAAGAGCGGGCGTTCGAACTCGGCGGCGGCAATTATCAGGCGCCCGGTCAACTGGTCGGCGACTTTATCGCCGGCCGACCGTCGACGTCGCTCGGCTCCGTGGTGCCGTCTTACAAGCCGGGTGTGCACCCGACCGATCTCGGCACCGCGCTGCCCGACTACGTGATCGAAGCGATCCGTGAAGCCCTTCCCCAGATCGACAGGAAGATCGCAGGCTTCGCGATGCACGATGCCGTGCTCACTGGCGTGGAGACGCGTACGTCGTCACCGCTGCGGATTCGTCGCAAGGACGATTACCAGAGCGTGAACGTCGAAGGTCTGTATCCCGCCGGCGAAGGCGCCGGGTATGCCGGCGGCATCTATTCGGCGGCCATCGACGGCATCGAAGTGGCGCAAGCCGTGGCGCTCAGTCTGACGTCGGCGCATGTGTCCTCGCGTGCATCCTCGCGTGCATCCCGATAGTAGCCCGCTGCGCGCCGTTTTTATCGCATGACACCCGCAGCAGGCCGGCGGTGAGCTTCAAGCGGCGTTTGCCCCGGACGTCAGCATGACGTCTGGCGGCCGATCCATTGCGCAAGAGCATGGATCCGCATTTTGCAGTGGATCGCAAAGTGCCCTTCCCCAATTTCCGCCTCCTCCAATCTCTCAAAATACTGTATAAATATACAGGTGGAGGCGCGCCGCCTCCTTCCTGCCGATGCCCCATTTCTTGCCGGGCAGGGTGAAGCGTTCCCATCAACCAGGCCACGAACCATGGCAGCAGCAGCCCAGATCACTGCGCAGACCACCGCGCAACTTGCCGCGCATTTGCCCCCCCGGCTGCAAAGCCGTGTGTGGCAAGGCGATCAGCTCGCGCGCGCCAGCGAGCGCACGGTGCCGAGCGGCCACGCTACGCTCGACGCCCAGCTCCCCGGCGCCGGCTGGCCCTCCGGCAGCCTGACCGAACTGCTCGTCGAGCGGGGCGGCGTGGGCGAGATGCGGCTCGTCGCGCCAGCCCTGCGCGCGCTCACCGCGCAGGCGGGCCGGCACGTGCTGCTCGTCGCGCCGCCGTGGCGCCCGTACGCCTGCGCGCTCAAGGCATGGGGGGTCGCGCTCGAGCGTGTGATCTGGGTGCGCGCGGCCGAAGACGAAGCCGCCTGGGTGGCCGAGCAGGCGCTCAAGCAGGAAGGCATGGGCGCCGTGCTGCTCTGGCAGACGAAGGCGCGCGCCGACGCCGTGCGCCGTCTGCAGGTCGCCGCGCAGGATTCGCAGGCGCTCGCGTTTCTCGTGCGGCCGCTCGCCGCGCGCAACCAGTCGTCGCCGGCGCCGCTGCGCATGACCTGCTCGCCGGTGCCGCCGCCCGACGACGCGAACCTGAACCGCCGGCAATGGATGCAGCTCGCCGCGCTCTGCGTCGATATCTTCAAGCGCCGCGGGCCGCCGCCCGCCCAGCCACTCGTCATTACATTGCCGCTGCAGGACGCGGTGCTGCCCCAGCCGGACGCAGCCTCCGTCGTCATGCCGTGGCCCGGGGTCAATCATGCTGTGGATCGCCGTCACCTTGCCGTTGTTGCCGCTGGAGGCCGTCAGACCTCTGATGCTGCCGGCGCCGTCAACGCCGCGCCTGCCTGAAAGCGCCGATACCGATACCGATGCCGCCAGCGCGCCGCGCTGCTACGCGCTCGCCGACCACACGCGCATCCTGATCGCCGATCTCGACGCGCTGCGCCTGGGCGTCGAGCCCGGCAACACGCGCTCGCATGCGCTGGCGCTCGCGCCGGGGCTCGTGCTGCTCGAAGCCGATCCGGCGCGCGAGACCCGCGCGTTCGAGGCGCTTGCTCTCGCGTTGCTCGCCTATACGCCCAAGGTGTCGTTCGCGCAGTCGCATACGCTGTTGCTCGAAGTCGGCTCGGGCTTGCGTCTTTTCGGCGGCGTGCGTGCGCTGCTCGCAAAGGTGGCGGCGACGGTGGCCGGCTGCGGGCACCTCGCGCGCATCGCGTGCGCGCCCACGGCGTGGGGCGCGTGGACGCTCGCGCAGGCGCGCGTCACGCGTTCGTCGCGCCGCTGGCGCGTGCTCAAGGAAACGACGCTCGCGCGCATGCTTGATTCACTGCCGGTCACGCTCGCGCCGTTCGCCGCGCAGCACGACCACGCGCTCACGCAGATCGGCTGCGCGACGCTCGGCGATCTGCGGCGGCTGCCGCGCGACGGCATCGTGCGGCGCTTCGGCGACGGCGTGCTCGGCTGGCTCGCGCAGGCGCGCGGCGAAGCGCCCGATCCGCGCGTCTGGTTTGCCGCGCCGCCGTCGTTTCACGCGTCGCTCGAATTGCAGGCGCGCGTGGAGAGCGCCGAGGCGCTGCTCTTTGCCGCGCGCCGGCTCGTGATGCAGCTGGCCGGCTGGCTGGCTGCGCAGCATGCGGCGTTGAGCGGCTTCGAGCTGCGTCTGGAGCACGAGCTGGCTTCGCGTCACGCGCCACGCACGTCTAGTCTGGCGATCGCCTGGGCGTCGCCTTCGCGTGACGCCGAGCATCTGCTGTGGCTGCTGCGCGAGCGCCTGAATCAGACCGAACTCGCCGCGCCCGTGATCGGCCTTGCGCTCGTCGCCTCGCAGGTGAGCGAATACGCGGCGCCCAGCGACACGCTCTTTCCGATGGCCGAGGCCGCCGAGGCCTCGCTCGGGCAGCTCTTCGAACGCATCGGCGCGCGGCTTGGCGAGCAGAACGTGCTGCAGCTTTTCGTCGAGGACGATCACCGGCCCGAACTGGCGATGTCGGCGCGGCCTTACCGCGAGAGCGGCGCAAAGCGTGCGCGCAAGCCGCGCAAGGCCGGCAAGCCGCAGCAGGAAGCCGGCGCGAGCGCGCCCGTGCAAAGCGCCTTCGACCTGCCCGAGGTGCCGCTGCCAACCCAGCCGCGTCCGGCGTGGCTGCTCGAAAAGCCGCTCAAGCTCGCGACGCGCGGCGATCGGCCCGTTTATCGACGGCCGCTGAAGACGCTCACGCGCACCGAGCGCATCGAGTCCGGCTGGTGGGACGGCGAGGGCGTCGGGCGCGACTACTACGTCGCCGCCGACGATCAGGGCCGCATGTTCTGGCTGTATCGCGAGCGCATTGGCGGGCAGTGGTATCTGCAAGGGCTTTTCGGCTAGCGCTTATTCGTCGTTCTTTCGGATTTCAGGAATCATGTCGATCAGCGGGACCGGCGCATCGTCGCCCCCACAGTTGCCGGCGCAGTTGGCCGCACAGCTGCCTGACTACGCCGAACTGCACTGCCTGACCAATTTCACCTTCCTGCGCGGCGCGTCGCGCCCGGGCGAGATGGTCGAGCAGGCGATCGGCCACGGCTACCGTGCGCTTGCGATCACCGACGAATGCTCGTTCGCGGGCGTCGTACGCGCCTGGAGCGCGCTCAACGAATACGACGAGGCGCGCAAAAAAGCGTATGACGAAGCCGTGCGCGCGGCCCGCGAACGCGGCGCCCCTGCCGGCGCCGCGGCTTTGGGCCCGTTCGAGCCGTCGCTGCATCTGCTGATCGGCAGCGAGCTGAATCTCGTCGACGAACATGGCGCACCGTTCTGCACGATCGTTGCGCTCGCAATGACCCGCGAAGGCTACGGCAATCTTTGCGAGCTGATCACGCTGGCGCGCTCGCGGGCGGCAAAGGGCAGCTATCGCGTGCATCCCGCCGATTTCACCGAACCCGAGACGGATTTCGAACATCTGAAGCACTTGCGCGAGTGCGTGCTGCTGCTCGTGCCTCAGCGCACGGCCACGCTCGCGCAAACGCTGCGCGCCGCGCACTGGCTCGCGGGCTTCGCGGCCGAGCGCGCCTGGCTCGCGCTCGAACTCTGGCAAACCGGCGGCGACGACACGCAGATCGAAGCGCTACGCCACGTCTCGCAGGAGAGCGGCCTGCCGCTCGTCGCGGCGGGCGGCGTGCTGATGCACGCGCGTTCGCGCAAGCCGTTGCAGGACACGTTGAGCGCGATTCGCATCGGCAAGCCGCTCGCGTCGTGCGGGCGCGCGCTGGAGGCGAATGCGGAGCGGCATCTGCGCTCGCGTGTGCGGCTCGGCGCGATTTATCCGCGCGAGGCGCTCGACGCGACGCTCGACGTCGCGCGCCGCTGCACGTTTTCGCTCGGCGAGCTGGCCTACGAATATCCCGAGGAACTGGTGCCGCCCGGCGAGACGCCCCAGTCGTGGCTGCGCAAGCTCGTGATGAAGGGCGTGCTGGAGCGCTGGCCCGACGGCCTGAACGACAAGCGCCGCGAGCAGATCGAACAGGAACTCAAACTCATCGACGAGCTGAAATACGAGAAGTACTTCCTCACGGTGCACGACATCGTCCGCTTCGCGCGCGAGCGCAAGATCCTGTGCCAGGGGCGCGGCTCGGCGGCGAACTCGGTGGTCTGCTATTGCCTGAAGATCACGGAGATCGATCCCGTGCGCATGAACATGCTCGTGGCGCGTTTTCTCTCCCGCGCGCGCAACGAGCCGCCCGACATCGACGTCGACTTCGAGCATCAGCGTCGCGAAGAAGTCATTCAGTACATCTACCGCAAGTACGGCACGCGCCGCGCCGCGCTGGCCGCGACGCTCATCACCTATCGCTCGCGCAGCGCGTTGCGCGATGTCGGCAAGGCGCTCGGCCTCGACAGTGCGCTCGTCGAAAAGCTCTCGGGCGCGCATCAGTGGTGGGACGGTCCCGATTCGATCGCGCGCCATCTGGAGGAGGCGGGCTTTTCGCCCGACTCGCACGTTACGCAGCAGCTCATCCGTCTCACGCGCGAGCTGCGCGGTTTTCCGCGTCATCTCTCGCAGCACGTGGGCGGTTTCGTGATCGCGCGCGACAAGCTCTCGCGGCTCGTGCCGATCGAAAACGCAGCGATGCAGGACCGCTACGTGATCGAGTGGGACAAGGACGATATCGACGCGCTGCGGCTGTTGAAAGTGGACGTGCTCGCGCTCGGCATGCTCTCGGCGATCCGCCGCTCGCTCGAATTCGTCGCGCAAAGGCGCGGGCTGCCCGAGATGCGCGTGCAGGACATTCCGCTCGAGGACCCGGCGGTGTATCGCATGTGCGCGAGAGCCGATACGGTCGGCGTGTTCCAGATCGAGTCGCGCGCGCAGCAGAGCATGTTGCCGCGTTTGCGGCCGCGCACGTACTACGATCTCGTGATCCAGGTGGCGATCGTGCGGCCGGGGCCGATCCAGGGCGACATGGTGCATCCGTACCTCAAGCGCCGGCACGGCGACGAGGCGGTGGAGTATGCGAAGGAAGAATTGCGCCCAGTGCTCGAACGCACACTCGGCGTGCCGATCTTTCAGGAGCAGGTGATGCATCTCGCGATGGTCGCCGCGGACTACACCGGCGAGGAAGCCGACAAGCTGCGCCGCGCGATGGCCGCATGGCGGCGCGATGGAGATCTGCGGCCGTATCAGGCCGATCTCACGAAGCGCATGCTCAAGAAGGACTACTCGCTGGAATTCGCCGAGCGCATCTGCAAGCAGATCGAGGGTTTCGGCGACTACGGCTTTCCGGAAAGCCATGCGGCGAGTTTCGCGCTGCTCGTCTACACGAGTTCGTGGCTCAAGCGTTACGAGCCTGCCGCATTTCTCGCAGGACTGCTGAATAGTCAGCCGCTCGGTTTCTATTCGCCTTCCCAGCTCGTGCAGGACGCGAAGCGTCACGGCGTGCAGGTGCGCGCGCCCGATATCGCGTTGAGCGACTGGGCGTCGGTGCTGGAGCGGCGCGGCGCACCCGGCGAGCGGCTCGATGACGAGGCGGTTCGCGCGCGCAACGCCGAGGGGCTGCGTTATCGCGCGCTGCTGCGCGCGGCCGCGTTGACGCGCAGGGGCACGCTCAAGCGCTGCGGCCGGCGGCACAGGTTCATGGACGGCACGAAGCGCGTCGTGCGCTCGCGCATTGCGCTTGCGCCGCAGCGCTATGGACGCGGCGGGCCGGCTGTGCGTCTCGGCTTCAGTCTCATCAAGGGATTTTCCGAAGACGCCGCGCGGCGTGTGATCGAGGCGCGCGAGCGCGCGCCGTTCACCGACGTCGACGATCTCGCGCGCCGCGCGGCGCTCACGCGGCGCGAACTGGAGGCGCTGGCGGCGTCGAACGCGCTCGCGAGCCTCGCGGGCCACCGGCGCGAGGCGTGGTGGGCCGTGACCGCGCAGCACGCGGTGCCTGCGCTTTTGCGTGATGCGCCCGTTGCCGAGGCGCCGCTTGCGTTGCCGCGCGCTTCCGAAGGCGCGGAAATCGTCGCCGATTACGCGAGCCTGCGGCTCACGCTCAATCGCCATCCGCTCGAACTGCTGCGCCACGGCCTCGCGAAGCAGCGCTTTCGCACGGCGGAGCAACTGGCGCATTGCCGGCACGGCATGCTCGCGCGCGTGTGCGGGATCGTGACGGTGCGGCAGCGGCCCGGTACGGCGAACGGCACGATCTTCGTCTCGCTCGAGGACGAGACCGGCAGCGTCAACGTGATCGTGCACGCGTCGCTCGTCGAATCGCAGCGCAAGGAGCTGCTAGGGTCTTCGCTGCTGGCGGTGGCGGGCGTGGTGCAGCGCGAGGGCGAGGTCGTGCACCTCGTGGCGCACCGGCTGGAGGACCACAGCCGGCTGCTCGGGCGGCTCGCGACAGAGAGCCGCAATTTTCACTGAATGTTCGCCGGAGAGCGGCCGGCTCGCCGCTATGCGCTGCGCTGCGCGCCGTCTCGCATGAAAGCGTCGAGCACGGCGCGAATCGCCACGTCGAACGGCGTGCGGCGGCCCATCCTCAGCGTTTCGAGGCGGCTCGAATCGAGATGACAGTCGCGCGGGCGCGGCGTGGCGTCGGTCGGCGTCGGCTGTGCGAGCAGATGCGCCTCTACGCCCAGTGCCTGTGCGATCCGCTGGGCGATGTCGTACTTCGTCATCGGCTCGTCGCCTGACCACTGCGCGACCCCGCAAACGGGCTCGCCGTCTGCGCAGCGCAGCAACAGTTCGCGGATCACGAATGCCACGTCGAGCGTGAAAGTAGGGTAGCGCGTGGCCCACGCGTCCATCGGCGCGGCCTGCGCCCCGGGCTCTCCCGAAGCGATGATCGCTGGCACGAGGCTCGTCACCGCGGATTCGTGCCAGCCGACGATCGGCCCATACAGCAAGGGCAGGCGCAGCACGAGGGCGTTGTCGCTGGTTTCGAGCAGCGCCCGCTCGCCTTCGAGCTTGCTGTGGCCGTAAGCGTTGAGCGGATTCGGCGTGTCGCCGATGCGGTAGGGCGGCTGCGTGCCGTCGAAGACGTAATCGGTGGAAATCGAGAGCACCCATGCGCCGCGCTGCCGCGCCGCCGCGGCGACGCGGCGCACCGCATCGACGTTGAGTGCGCGCGCCGCCGCCGGGTCGTGTTCGCACACGTCGGGGCGGCGCTCGGCGGCGGCCAGCACGATCGCGTCGGGCGCCTCGCGCTCGACGAAGGCGTTCACGGCTTGCGTGTCGCGCACATCGAGCACGGCCTGCTGCGGGCTGCCGTGGCGGAACGCGGTCGGCACGACCTGCCATGGGGTTTCTGCTGCGAGTTCACGCACCACGGCGCGCCCGAGCAGGCCCGACGCGCCGATTACGGCAACCTTGAACATGGCGCGGCCTGTCAGACGCTGGCCGTGCCGACCACGGTGTAGCCGGCTTCGTCGATCGCCGACTTCAGGACTTCGGCGCTCTGGCTCGATTCGACCTTCACGCGGCCGGCGGCCAGATCGATCTCGACCTGGGCCTGCGCGTCGTGTTCGTGGATCGCGCGCGTGACGGCGCCTACGCAGTGCTGGCAGCTCATGCCTTCGACGTTGAACTGAATCATCGTGTGTTCCTTTTTTCAGAGATTGAGGCTTGTGACTACTCGATATGAGGCCGCCGGCGGATTATGCCAGCGGGGACTCGTTGTCGCGCTGGACCTTCCCATAATGGGAAGGTGTACCATCGAACGACTGATCAAACGATCGACCAGACAGCGGGAGAACGGCGTGAACATTGGTGAAGCGGCACGTGAATCGGGCGTGACGGCAAAAATGATTCGGTACTACGAAAGCGTCGGGCTGCTGGCGCCCAAAGGGCGCACGGAGTCCGGCTACCGTGTTTATGGCGCCCAGGAGGTGCATTCGCTGCGCTTCATCCGTCAGGCGCGCCGGCTTGGCTTTCTGGTGGACGACATCCGGCGCCTGCTGGCGCTCTGGCACGACCGCTCCCGCGCGAGCGCCGAGGTCAAGTCGATCGCGCTCGAGCATGTCGCCGAACTCGACCAGCGCATCGCCGAACTGTCCCGGATGCGCGACACGCTCGCCCACCTGGCCTCGCACTGCCAGGGCAACGACCGGCCCGACTGCCCGATCATCGAGCGGCTTGCCGAGGCCGCCACGGCAGACTGCCACGAACCCGGTCACGCGCACTGAACGCAGGTGCAACCGCGGCGGGCAAATTGACGCAACCGCATTGGGTATCTGCATCATATCGGTGCAAATTGGCATGCTCGTCGCCGAGTGCCTGCCAAGTCGCTGGAAAATGTGTCGATAAAACATGATGTTGCCGATTCGTGTTCCGAGATCATTCCAGAATGGAATGCACAGTATTCGGGCAATTCACTAGCAAAGTTCGGTGCAATCGCTACAATACGGGTTATCCCTGATGAGGGTTATCCCTGATGCGAATCCACCGGGGATCGCCGAACCGAATCCTTGGAGCACACCATCATGTTTGCATTCCTTCTTGAAAAGCTGAGCAACTGGTTTGAAACTGCTGAACGTCGCCGCCGCGAAGCGTATCTCGCATCGTCGGCCGATATCGTGCAACTCGAGCAGCGCCTTCGTTCGATCGAAACGAACGGCTACAACTCGCTCTAAGCCAGTTTCAGCCGGGTTCAGTCCGGTTGGAGCAGCACGACTCAAGCCCCGCATTGGCGGGGCTTTGTCATTTCTGCACCGCCGATGGAACCGAGTCTGAGCCTTCCCACCGGGGTAAGGTAAAGTCTTTTTTGCGACAAGCCGTCATAGCAATGGTGTCGTTTTCTCTCCGGGGGCCGTTCATGGTGCAAGACCGCATTTCCCACCGCACGTCCGTGTTGCCTCGCCGCGCGTTGCGTCGCTCTTCTCTTGCGCGTGCGGGCCTGATCGTCGTCGTCATGGCCTGCGCCAGCGCCGGCGTGCATGCCGGGCAGCCGCTCATTCTGGATACGCAAAGAGGGATCAGCGACGGCCAATCGGGGATGGTGCTGCAAAACGCGCCGCTCTCGCACGAACCCATGGTTCAGGCGGCGCAACCGGCGGGTCTCGCGCCGGATTCGTCGCAGCCTTACGTCGTCGCACCCTACGTGGAAGTACGGCCGGGCGGTGGGCGGCCGACACCGCCGCCGCGCCCCCCCCATCGCCCGACGCCGCCGCTTCCCCAGCCGCTGCCGTCCGGGCAGTGACGCCGCTCTTGCGAAGTTGAGTGCGCGGCTCAGTCGCCGCGCGACTCGATCCTGAATTGCGCGCCGGCGTCCTGACCGAGCGTTTTCACGAGCCACGGCAGCGCCTCTTTCATCGCCGCTTCGAGCGTGTAGGGCGGGTTCAGGATGAACATGCCGCTGCCGTAGAGGCCGAAGCCGTCTTCGGGCGGGTTGCTCACCGAAAGCGAGAGGTGCAGCCAGTTCTTGTTCTGCAGGCGCTTGAGTTGTTCCGGAAAGCGCTGCGATTCGGGCCGCGTGACCTGCGGATACCAGACCGCATAGGTGCCGTTCGCGAACCGCTTGAGACTCTCCTCGACGCACGCAATCGTGCGCGCGTAGTCGCGCTTGTCCTCGAAAGACGGGTCGATCAGCACGAGCGCCCGGCGCGGTGGCGGGGGCAGGAGCGCCTTGATGCCGTCGAAGCCGTCGCCTGCGTAGATCATCACGCGGCGGCCTGCGTCGTGGAAGCGGTGGCGCAGCACGTCGATTTCGGTGCTGTGCAATTCGAAGAGCCGCATGCGGTCCTGTTCGCGCATGAGGCGCCACGCGAGATAGGGGGAGCCGGGGTAGAAACGCAGTTCGCCGTCGGGGTTCAGCGCCGCCACTTCATCGACGTAGTCCGCCAGCACCGCGGGCAAGTCATTGCGGCCCCACAGCTTGCCGATGCCCGTGTCGAACTCGGCGTTCTTCGTCGCGTAGCCTTCGCGCAATGCATAGGCGCCGGCGCCCGCGTGGGTGTCGATGTACCAGTACGCCTTGTCCTTCTTGCCGAGGTAATGCAGCAGTTGCACGACGACGGCGTGTTTCAGGACATCGGCATGATTGCCGGCGTGGAAGGCGTGACGGTAGCTCAGCATGATGGACGGGACACGAGGTCCGGTGAAAACGGGAAAGACGGCAGCGGCGGCACGATGACGGCGCCGCCCGCGAGGCCGCGTATTGTACGCCACCGCAATACGTGATCCGCAGTACGCCGCCGCAGTGAGCCGCCGCAGTGAGCCGCCCGGCCGGTTACGCCCGCGCGCGTGAGCCCGCTCCGCGGTTTCGGGCGCGCCGCGCCTTCCGGGCATGCGCTCTACGTCAGTCGTAAGCGTCGCCGACGATCGCCTCGATCTGCGCCTTGATGTCCGGCGTGATCTTTTCCGCCACGTCGCGCGCCTTCATGTTTTCGCCGATCTGCTCGATGCGCGAGGCGCCGGTGATGACCGTGCTTACGCGCGGATTCTTCAGGATCCACGCGAGCGCCAGTTGCCCCACCGAACAGTCGAGTTGTTTCGCGAACTCGGCGAGCTTGCCGACAATCGCGTTCTTGTCGGGGTCGGTGACGTTCTTGCGCAGCCAGTCGTAGCCCTGCAGTTCCGCGCGGCTGCCCGACGGCACGCCGCCGCGGTATTTGCCGGTGAGCAGGCCCGAGGCGAGCGGGCTCCAGGTGGTGAGGCCGAGGCCGATGTCCTCATAGAGCCGACGGTATTCGTCTTCCACTCGCGTGCGGTGGAACAGGTTGTACTGCGGCTGCTCCATGACCGGCTTGTGCAGGTGATGGCGCTCCGCGATTTCCCACGCCGCGCGGATTTCGTCGGCGCTCCACTCCGAGGTGCCCCAGTAGAGCGCCTTGCCGCGCGTGATCATGTCGCTCATCGCCCAGACGGTTTCCTCGACCGGCGTGTTCGGGTCGGGGCGATGGCAGAACACGAGATCGACGTAATCGAGCTGCAGCCGCTCGAGCGAGCCGTCGATGGCGTTCATGAGGTACTTGCGGTTGAGCGTGTGGTACTGATTGGGCGCTTCGTTCAAGCCCCAGTAGAACTTGGTCGAGACCACATAGCTCACGCGGGGCCACGCGAGTTCCTTGAGCGCCTGGCCCATGAGCGCTTCCGACTTGCCGCCGGCGTAGGCCTCGGCGTTGTCGAAGAAGTTGATGCCCGCGTCGCGCGCCGCTGCGAGCGATTCGCGCGCGAGCCTGGCGTCGACCTGGTTGCCGTAGGTAACCCACGAGCCGATGGACAGTTCGCTTACCTGCAGGCCTGAGCGGCCCAGTCGCCGATAGTTCATGAACGCCTCCTTGTGAGCCGCTAAAGCTAGCACGACTTGGCCATTGCTGCTGAACGGGCTTGCGGTGGCCGGCTTCACGCGTCGCGCCTTGCAGTGCGGCGAAAATTTCGTTTGCCTGTCGTGCTCGATGCTTCGACGCGGCGCCTTCATGCACAATAGCCTGGTTGGCCGCGACGCAACATCCGGCCGGATGGCATAAGCCATTCGTCAGGTTTGACGGCGCGCGCTCCGAGGTTTCATCCTGTCCCGTTCACTCACCTGGAGGTGCCCGATGTCGTCTCTCTCCCTGAACACGAAGCTCGATGGCAAGGTCGCAGTCGTCACCGGCGCGGCCAGCGGCATTGGCAAGCAGATCGCCCTCACGCTCGCGCAAGCGGGCGCCGCGGTCGCCATCGCCGACCTGAACCAGAGCGGCGCGGACGCCGTGGCCGAAGAGATCAAGGGCGCAGGCGGCAAGGCCATCGGCGTCGCCATGGACGTCACCAGCGAAGAGGCCGTGAATCGGGGCATCGACCGCGTCGCGGCCGAGCTCGGCCCGGTCGACATCCTCATCTCGAACGCCGGCATCCAGATCGTGAACCCGATCGAGAACTACGCGTTCTCCGACTGGAAGAAGATGCAGGCCATCCACGTGGACGGCGCGTTCCTCACCACCAAGGCGGTGCTCAAGCACATGTACAAGGACGACCGCGGCGGCGTCGTGATCTACATGGGTTCGGTGCACTCGCACGAGGCGTCGCCGCTGAAGTCGGCCTATGTCGCGGCCAAGCACGCGCTGCTCGGCCTCGCGCGCGTGCTCGCCAAGGAAGGCGGCAAGCATAACGTGCGCTCGCATGTGGTGTGTCCGGGCTTCGTGCGCACGCCGCTCGTGGAAAAGCAGATTCCCGAGCAGGCAAAGGAACTCGGTATCTCCGAGGAAGAAGTGGTCAAGCGCGTGATGCTGGGCGGCACAGTGGACGGCATTTTCACGACCGTCGAGGACGTCGCGCAAACCGTGCTGTTCCTCTCGGCATTCCCGAGCGCTGCATTCACGGGCCAGTCCTTCGTGGTGAGCCACGGCTGGTTCATGCAATAACGCGGGCATCGGGCGGAGGAGGCGCAGCAATGGCGCAACGCAAGAAGGGGCAAGTCCAGTCGAGCGTGGTCGACGACGAGGTTGGCGCGCATATCGGTCACGCATCGCAGCCGCGTGTTTCGCAGTGCGGCGCGCAGGCCAAAGAGTGGGAAACCATCGCGCTCACGCTGCAGGGGGGCGGTGCGCTCGGCGCGTATCAGGCGGGCGTGTACGAAGGTCTCGTCGAGGCCGGCATCGCGCCCAACTGGATCGCGGGTATCTCGATCGGCGCGCTCAATACCGCCATCATCGCGGGCAATGCGCCCGAACATCGCGTGGCGCGGCTGCGCGAGTTCTGGGAGACGATCTGCCAGCCGGCCTTCAGCTTTCCGTTGCCGCCCTTCGTCGAGCATGCGCTTTTCAACGCGAACGCCGCCGTGCGCAAGACCTTCACGGCGATGCAGGCGGCAGGTGCGATCGTGGAAGGGCAGAAGGGCTTTTTCGTGCCGCGTTTTCCGCCGCCGCTGCCCAACGGATCGGGTTCACCCGAAACGGCCAGCTACTACGACACGAAGCCGCTCAAGGCCACGCTGGAACGCTTGTGCGACTTCGAGCGCATCAACTCGGGTGAAACGCGCGTGTCGGTGGGCGCGGTCAATGTGGGCAGCGGCAACTTCGTCTACTTCGACAACAAGACCACGACCTTGCGTCCCGAGCATTTCATCGCCTCGGGCGCGCTGCCGCCGGGCTTCGCTGCGGTGGAGATCGACGGCGAGTACTACTGGGACGGCGGCCTGATGTCGAACACGCCGCTCTATGAGGTGATCCAGACCACGCCGCGGCGCGACACGCTCACGTTCCAGGTCGATCTCTGGAGCGCGCGCGGGCCGGTGCCCGACAACCTCATCGACGTGCAGGGGCGCGTGAAGGACATCCAGTATTCGAGCCGCACGCGCCTCGTGACCGATATCCTGCAGCGCTCGCAGCGTTACCGGCATGTGCTGCGCGAGGTGCTCGATCGCGTTGCGCCCGAGCATCGCAATGACCCGTGGGTCGCGCTGGCGGACGAGCTTTCGTGCTCCAGGAAGTACAACGTGATCCACCTCATCTACCGGCAGAAGGAATACGAGGGGCACTTCAAGGACTACCAGTTCGGCCTTTCGACCATGCACGAGCATTGGGCCAGCGGCTTGCAGGACATCCGCGCCTCGCTCGCACAGCCGGGCTGGCTCGACAAGCCGGAGAACGACTCGGGCTTCGTCACGCACGATATTCATCGTGATTCGCGAGGCCACGGCGGCTGACGCTTTGCGGCGAGTTTTCCGCTGCGTTCGCCAAAGCAAAGAAAAAGGCGTCCGTTCTTTCGAACGGGCGCCTTGCTTGTTGCGCCGGCAAGCCGCTTCGCAGCGGCCTGTCTTGCTGGCGAACGACCTTACTTGAGCACCTGGGCGATCGCGCTCGCCACGACGTCGAGGTTGCGCGTGTTCAGCGCGGCCACGCAGATGCGGCCCGTGCTGACGGCATAGATGCCGAACTCTTCGCGCAGACGGTCGACTTGTGCAGCCGTCAGGCCCGAGTACGAGAACATCCCTCGCTGCACGTTGATGAAGTTGAAGTCGCGGTCCACGCCCGCGGCCGTGAGGCGCTCGACGAGGCCCGTGCGCATCGCGCGGATGCGGTTGCGCATTTCGCCGAGTTCCGCTTCCCACATGGCGCGCAGATCGGCCGAGCCGAGCACGGCTGCAACCACCGAGCCGCCGTGCGTCGGCGGATTCGAGTAGTTCGTGCGGATCACGCGCTTGAGCTGCGAGAGCACGCGCGCCGACTCTTCCTTGCTGGCGGTGAGGATCGACAGCGCGCCCACGCGCTCGCCGTACAGCGAGAACGACTTCGAGAACGACGACGAAACGAACACGTTGAGTTCCGAAGCGGCAAAGAGGCGCACGACTTCGCCGTCTTCCGCGATGCCGTCGCCGAAGCCTTGATAGGCGATGTCCAGGAACGGCACGAGGCTGCGCGCCTTCACGACTTCGATGACCTGCTTCCACTGGTCGATCGTGAGGTCCACGCCGGTCGGGTTGTGGCAGCACGCATGCAGCACGACGATGGTGCCGGCGGCGTAGCCGTTCAGTGCGGAGAGCATGCCTTCGAAGTTCACGCCGTTGGTCTGCGCGTCGTAGTACGGATACGCGACGACTTCAAAGCCCGCGCTTTCGAACAGGGCGCGATGGTTTTCCCAGCTCGGGTCGCTGATCGCGACCTTGGCGTTCGGGTTCACGCGCTTGAGGAAGTCGGCGCCGATCTTGAGCGCGCCCGTGCCGCCCAGCGCCTGCGCCGTGACGACGCGGCCTGCGGCGATCAGCGGCGAGTCGTTGCCGAGCAGCAGCTTTTGCACCGCGGCGTCATAGGCGGCAAGACCTTCGATCGGCAGGTAGCCGCGCGGCAGACCGGCTTCCACGCGGGCCTTTTCTGCCTCGCGCACGGCGCGCAGCAGCGGAATCTTGCCTTCTTCGTTCGTGTACACGCCCACGCCGAGATTCACCTTGGTCGCGCGCGCATCGGCGTTATAGGCTTCGTTCAGACCCAGGATCGGGTCGCGGGGGGCGAGTTCGACAGCGGAAAAGAGGGACATGATCGTTCGGCAAAAGTGAAGGAAGATCGGTTGGGCCACATGCTGCACCGGCCACGGAACTCGCTATTGTAACGAATCCTCAAGCGGGATTTCCGCGGATTTGCCATTCTGCGCGCTGTTTTCATGGCGATTTCCGGCACGATTGGCTGATTTCTGGCGCGTCGTTGCGCAGCGTTCACCGGCAGCCGGCCGTCGCCTGGGCGCGCAGCCCTTGCAGCGCCGGCCACCGCACCCCATCTGTCATCCAGACCCTCAGGTTCATCCAGACCCACCCAGGCTCGCCCCTCGGCAAGATGCGGCGAGACGCTAGAATAGTTGTTTGCTCCGCGCACAGGATGCCCCCCATGTCCGACCACACCGTCGCCGACGCGAGCGCGCTCGACGAGTCGAAATTCATCCAGTACGAAGGCTCGCCGTTCCAGCTCTACCAGCCGTACCCGCCTGCCGGCGACCAGCCTACGGCTATCGAAACGCTCGTGGAAGGCGTGGAGGACGGACTCTCGTTCCAGACGCTGCTCGGCGTGACGGGCTCGGGCAAGACCTACACGATGGCGAACACCATCGCGCGCCTGGGCCGCCCGGCCATCGTGTTCGCGCCGAACAAGACGCTCGCCGCGCAGCTTTATGCCGAATTCCGCGAGTTCTTTCCGCGCAATGCCGTCGAGTACTTCGTCTCGTACTACGACTACTACCAGCCGGAAGCCTATGTGCCGCAGCGCGATCTCTTCATCGAGAAGGATTCGTCGATCAACGAGCACATCGAGCAGATGCGGCTTTCGGCCACCAAGAGCCTGATGGAGCGGCGCGACGTGGTGATCGTCGCGACGGTTTCGGCGATCTACGGTATCGGCAATCCGTCCGAGTACCATCAGATGATTCTCACGCTGCGCCACGGCGACCGCCTCGGCCAGCGCGACGTCATCGCGCGTCTGATCGCCATGCAATACACGCGCAACGAGCAGGACTTCCAGCGCGGCACCTTCCGCGTGCGCGGCGACACCATCGACATCTTCCCGGCCGAGCACGCCGAAATGGCCGTGCGCGTGGAACTGTTCGACGACGAGGTGGAAACGCTGCAGCTCTTCGATCCGCTCACGGGCCGCGTGCGCCAGAAGATTCCGCGCTTCACGGTCTATCCGTCGTCGCACTACGTCACGCCGCGCGAGACCGTGCTGCGGGCCGTCGAAACCATCAAGTCGGAACTGCGCGAGCGCCTCGAGTTCTTCCACGCGCAAGGCAAGCTCGTGGAGGCGCAGCGCCTCGAGCAGCGCACGCGCTTCGATCTGGAAATGCTTCAGGAGCTGGGTTTCTGCAAGGGCATCGAGAACTACTCGCGGCATTTTTCGGGCGCGCTGCCCGGCGAGCCGCCGCCCACCCTCGTGGATTACCTGCCGACCGACGCCATGATGTTTCTCGACGAGTCGCACGTGCTGATCGGCCAGTTCAACGGCATGTACAACGGCGACCGCGCGCGCAAGGAAAATCTCGTCGATTACGGCTTCCGGCTGCCTTCGGCGCTCGACAACCGGCCGCTCAAGTTCAACGAGTTCGAGCGCAAGATGCGCCAGGTCGTGTTCGTCTCGGCCACACCGGCCGATTACGAAAAGAAGGTGACGGGCCAGATCGCCGAGCAGGTCGTGCGGCCCACGGGTCTCGTCGACCCGGTGATCGAAGTGCGGCCCGCATCGACGCAGGTCGATGACGTGCTCGGCGAGATCAATGAGCGCGTCGCCGCGGGCGAGCGCGTGCTGGTGACCACGCTGACCAAGCGCATGGCCGAGCAGCTCACCGAGTTTCTCGCCGACCACGGCGTGAAGGTGCGCTATCTGCACAGCGACATCGACACGGTCGAGCGCGTGGAGATCATCCGCGACCTGCGTCTGGGCACGTTCGACGTGCTCGTGGGCATCAATCTGCTGCGCGAGGGCCTCGACATTCCCGAGGTCTCGCTCGTGGCGATTCTCGACGCCGACAAGGAAGGCTTCCTGCGTGCCGAGCGCTCGCTCATCCAGACGATCGGCCGCGCCGCGCGCAATGTGAACGGCAAGGCGATCCTCTACGGCGACCGCATCACCGACTCGATGCGCCGTGCCATCGACGAAACCGAGCGCCGCCGCGCCAAGCAGATGCACTTCAACGAGGAGCATGGCATTGTGCCGCGCGGCGTCGTGAAGCGCATCAAGGACATCATCGACGGCGTCTACAACGTCGATGAAGCCCGCGCCGAGCTGCGCGAGGAGCAGGAGCGCGCGAAGTTCGAGGACATGTCCGAGAAGCAGATCGCGAAGGAAATCAAGAAGCTCGAAAAGCAGATGATGGACTACGCGAAAAACCTCGAATTCGAGAAGGCCGCGCAGGCGCGCGACCAGCTCGCCGTGCTGCGCCAGCGCGTGTTCGGGGCGAACGTGGGCGACCATCCGATCTGACACGCTTCGAGCAGGCTGTCCGTTCGCGCGGCCAGGGCGGCGTGGCCGCCGCTCTGCGCCTGCTCTGACTCCAGCATTCCTTCGATTGCCTTTCCGGTCCTGGTCGCCTCCGAAACCGTGCCGTAAGCAACCCTAAGCCCGTGTTAACCAGGCGCTGCTAAAACCCTGTTCCGCTGAGGCTTTTCATGGTGCCGAAATTGTCCCTCGTCTGCATCGGTGTTAAACTTCGCAATTATTGAGAATTGTTCGCATTAACTTTCTTATGTGCATGCGGCAGGCTCAGTGGGAAGTCACCCTCATAAAAAAACCAGGAGTTTCGATGCGGATTCACACTCTCTTGCGCGGCGCGGCTGTCATCGCGGCCGCCACGGCGGCCTTTGCCGCCAATGCAGCCGAATACCCGATTGGCAAGCAGGTCATCCAGGGCGGCATGGAAATCGGCGCGGTCTATCTGCAGCCGATCACGATGGAGCCCGAAGGCATGATGCGCAAGGCATCGGATTCCGACATTCACCTCGAATCGGATATCCACGCGGTCAAGAACAACCCGACGGGCTTCGCCGAAGGCGACTGGATGCCGTATCTGCAGGTTCACTACGAACTCACGAAGCCGGGTTCGAGCTATGTACAAAAGGGCGACCTGATGCCGATGGTCGCGAACGACGGCCCGCACTACGGCGACAACGTCAAGCTGGCCGGTCCCGGCAAGTATCACCTCAAGCTGATCGTGGAAGCGCCGATGCAGACGGGCCACATGGCGTTCGGCCGTCACGTCGACAAGGAAACGGGCGTGGGTCCGTGGTTCAAGCCGATCACGCTGGAATACGATTTTCCGTTCGCGGGCATCGGCAAGAAGGGCGGCTACTAAGCCGTCGCCAGGTCGTCACCCGGCAGCTCGGGCGGCGGCGCGCATCTCGTGCAGCGCCGCCGCATGAATGGCAGCAAGGAGCAGGTAAAACCCATGACTGGAATGCGGAAGTTTGCGGCGCTCGCGCTCAGCGCGTCTTTTGCGGTGTCGCTGGCGGGCGTGGCCACGACGGCACACGCCGAAGATTTGCCCACGTTCAAGCTCGAAATGACCGACGGCAAGCTCAACCCCGCGCGTATCGAAGTGCCGGCGGGCAAGCGCATCAAGATCGAGGTGCGCAATACGGGTAAGGGCGCGGCGGAGTTCGAGAGCGTTCAGCTGCGCAAGGAGAAGGTGCTGGCGCCGGGCGCGGACTCGTTCGTCGTGATCGCGCCGCTCGATCCGGGCGAGTACAAGTTTTTCGACGATTTCCATCAGCAGGCGCAGGGCGTGATCGTCGCCAAATGAGCGTCGCCAAATGAGCGTTGCGAAGTCAGGCCGCTGGCGTGCCGGCAGCAGGAGGTGTTGAATGGGTCAGGTGATGTTCATCGTATGGCGGGAGAGCGTCGAGGCGCTGCTCGTCGTCGGGATTCTTTATGCGTGGCTGAAAAACGGCGACGCGGATGCGCGGCGCGGCGTGCCGTACCTGTGGGGCGGCGTGGCGCTCGGCATTCTTGCCGCCATCGGCCTCGGCGCGGCGCTGGTCGGCTTTACGGAAGTGCTGTCGGGCGATGCGCAGGACTACTTCCAGACCGGCATGGTGCTGGTGGCGTGCGTGCTGATCGTGCAGATGGTGCTGTGGATGAAGCAGCATGGCCGCACGCTCAAGCGCGAGATGGAAGCGTCGCTGGAAAAGAGCACGCGCGATGCAAACTGGTGGGGCGTGACGATTCTCGTCGCGCTTGCCATTGCGCGCGAGGGCAGCGAGACGGTGATCTTTCTCTACGGGCTCGGCTTCGGCCAGTCGGGCCATGTGGACGCGAGCCAGTACTTCGCGGTGCTGATCGGCCTCGCGCTTGCGTTTCTCACGTTCTATCTCCTGCAGCTGGGCGGCAAGATCTTCTCGTGGCGGCACTTCTTCCGCATCACCGAGATCATGCTGCTGTTCCTCGGCGCGGGCCTGTTCCAGACCGGCGTGGACAAGCTGATCGACAAGGAAATCCTGCCGACCCTCGTCGACCAGGTGTGGAACTCCTCGGCGATCCTCGACGACTCGAGCACCTTCGGCTCGCTCGTCGCCACGCTCACGGGCTACCGCGCGCATCCGGCGCTCATGAACCTGATCGCCTACGCCGTGTACTGGCTCGTGGTGTGGTTCCTCGTGCGGCGCGCCACCGGCCGCGCGGGCGCGGTTGCGAAGAGGAAGGCAGCATGAGTTGTACGTCCGCTCGCCCGACGCAGGCAAACGGGCGCCCTGGCAAGCTCGCCCAGGCGGGCCAGTGGATGCAACGTCACGGCGCGGCGATCCGCGCCGTGCAGTGGGTCGTGGTCGCTGTCTACGCGTTCCTGATTCTCGTGCCGGCGGCGATGCCGCTGCCCGGCGACACGGCACACCTGTGGAACAACCTCACGCTCGCGGCGCAGTTCGTGTTCTGGGGCATCTGGTGGCCGTTCGTGCTGCTCTCGATGGTGATGCTCGGCCGCGTGTGGTGCGGCGTGCTGTGCCCCGAAGGCGCGCTCACCGAGTTCGCCAGCAAGTTCGGCCGCGGCCGTGCCATCCCGCACTGGATGCGCTGGGGCGGCTGGCCTTTCGTGGCTTTCGGCCTCACCACGATCTACGGACAGATGGTGAGCGTCTACCAGTATCCCAAGGCGGTGCTGCTGGTGCTGGGCGGATCGACGCTCGGCGCGATGGTGATCGGCTTTCTGTACGGGCGCGAAAAGCGCGTCTGGTGCAAATATCTCTGCCCCGTGAACGGCGTTTTCGCACTTTTGGCGCGTCTCGCGCCGTTTCGCTACAAGGTCGACGAAGACGCCTGGCGCAACTCCTATACACACGGCGAGCACGGCGGGCATCGCGTGATTCCCGTGAACTGCGCGCCGCTCGTGCCGCTGCGCAACATGAAGGGTGCGGCGCAGTGCCACATGTGCGGCCGCTGCAGCGGCCACCGCGACGCCATCGCGCTCTCGTGGCGCTCGCCGGCGGAAGAAGTGGTCGAACTCGGCGACAGCCAGGCCAACCCGTGGGACACCGCGCTGATTCTCTACGGCCTGCTCGGCGTGGCGATCGGTGCGTTCCACTGGACGGGCTCGCCGTGGTTCATCGGCATCAAGCAGTGGCTCGCGGGCTGGCTCATCGACCGCGACATCACCTGGCCGCTCGACACCAACGCGCCGTGGTTCCTGCTCACGCATTACCCGGCGCAGAACGACGTGTTCTCGTGGCTCGACGGCGCGATGATCGTGGGCTATATCGTCGCGACGGCGCTCGTCTACGGCACGGCGCTGCTCGCCATCCTCGCGGGCTCGACCGCCGTGCTCGGGCGCTTCGAAATGCGGCGCCTGCATCACTTCGCGCAGTCGCTGATCCCGCTGGCGGGGGCGGGCGTGTTCCTCGGCCTTTCGGCCACGACGCTCTCGCTGCTGCGCGCGGAGCACGTGCCGCTCGACTGGGCCGCCGAAGTGCGCATTGCGATTCTCGTCGTCACGAACGTCTGGAGCGCCTGGCTCGCGTGGCGCGTGACGGGGCGCTACAGCTCGCGGTTCTGGCAGCGCGCGCTTGCGCTCGCGGGCTTCGCGCTCGCGCTCGCCGTGGTGGACAGCGCGTGGTGGCTGATGTTCTGGGGCTGGGTGCGCTGAGCATGCTTCGACGTTTCTTCATCTGCCGCTGATATACGCGACATACGCGGGATCAGCGCGTCGCGGCACGAGTCTGGGTGTTACTCTCAAAACCGGGTTGGCTATTTCGCCATACCCGGTTTTTGACTTTTCGGAGAGAGGTATGCGAACGCGAGCAGTACTGACCGATGAAGACGTGATCCGGGTAGCCGACGCAGCCGTCGCGCACGCCCGCTCGAATGAATGGCACGTGACGATCGCCATCGTCGACGATGGCGGCCATCTGCTGTATTTGCGTCGCCTCGACGGCGCCGCGCCCGTCAGCGCGGAGATTGCCGTGGCCAAGGCCCGCACCGCGTCGCTGGGCCGCCGGGAGAGCAAGGTGTACGAGGAAGTGATCAAGCAGGGCCGCACGGCGTTCCTGAGTGCGCCGCTCACCGGCATGCTGGAAGGCGGCGTACCCGTGAGCGTGAACGGCGATGTGATTGGCGCGGTAGGGGTCTCGGGCGTGAAATCCGACCAGGATGCCGCCGTCGCGCGCGCGGGCATAGCGGCGCTCGGGGTGGAGTAAGCCCATCCATCGTCGCGCCTCGCGACGCCAGAAAAAACAAAAGCCGCGGACGGATGCCGCGGCGCTTGTCTTAAGGCGGCTCACGCTTCGCGCGCCGCCCCGATGAGGTATGAGAACAAAAAAGTGGCCTGGCTTGCTGCGACGGCTGGCTTGAAGCTTGAAGGATGTCTGCACGAAGGGGTCTAGATCTCGCGTGCAAGCCGTCGTTGCTGGCTAATGCCCCAACGCCTCCCGGTGGAGGCGGTCCCCACAATACCCGGTTGAAAACGGTTGAAACCTATTTTGTCAGGATCAGCTTGCCGAGCCGGGTGGCCCGCAACTGATATGTTTCGCCGTTGTGGATGATGCTCACGTGGCTGCGGCCTCGCAGGAGCGCCGCGCTGTCCAGTTTCCTCTCGTCGCTTGCCGTGGCGGGTGCCGGCTCGGCGCTCTTGCGCGGCTTGGGCGATGCAACAGCGGCGGCAGGCTTCGGCCGCGCGCCGGTCAGTGCCGCGCTGCCGTTTCGGTGCAAGCTCAGCGTGGAGGTGCGGTTCAGTTCAGTCATGAACGTAGCGTCGTTGTCTCGATTCGATGGATGAATTCTAAATGATAATCGTTACTATTTTCAACTACGAGATATTCATCAAAATCGAATGCCGATAGCCTGAATCGAAGCGGCTGCAGCGTGAATCGGCGCTTGCCGTCCCGCGCAGGGCGGGGCAAGCGCCGGGAGGTCAGTGCAGCGCGTTTGGCGCGCTGCCGTCGCCCTGCACGAACTGGCGGATGAGACGCACGGTGTCGATGTCCGACTCGCGATAGGCCGACTTCACGATCTCGGAAGTCTGCCTATCGTCCTCGGTGTCGGCCGTCGGCAGCGTCGTGCGGTACTCGAAGCGCAAAAAGAGCTGCAGCGGATCGGGCTGCTCGATCGTCATCGTGAGCGAGCCGCCCACGTACTCTGCGGTCGCCATGATGTCGTAGCGCACGCTGTCGTTGGGCGTGAGCGTGACCCGATCGCGCACCGTGGCGTGGCCATAATGCAGCTCGCGCTCCATCGTGCTCTCGGTGCGCGAGAGGATCGTGCAGCTGTCGAGCCCGATCACGAAGAGCTGCGGCTGCTCGGCGCGCAGCACGAGCCCTTCCCAGAGCTGCTCGCGCGTCATGGCCTCGACGAGCGGGTTCAGCGGATCGTTGATCTGGATGAGGTGTTCGAAATTCAAGGCGGCGCCTTCCTGTGTCTGTGTCCGCGCGCCGGCGCTTACGCGACGACGAGACCCGTGCGGATCGTGATCGTGTTCGTGAGAACCTTGTGGACCGGGCACGCGTTGGCGATCTGCAGCAAGCGCTCGCGCTGCTCTTCGGTGAGCGCGCCTTCGAGCACGATCTGGCGGTCGATCCTGGTGCCTTCGCTGCCGGTTTCCATCGCGAGCTTCACGCGTACGCCTTCGAGCGGCCACTCCTTGCGTTGCGCGTACATCTTCAGCGTGATGGAGGTGCAGGCGCCAAGGCTGGAAAGCAGGAGCGAGAAAGGCGACGGTCCGCGGTCGCCGCCGCCGAGCGAAGCGGGTTCGTCGGCGATCCAGGTATGGGTGCCGTCGTCGAACTGGACCTGGTAGTTCGTCGAGCCAATGTGTGCGGTGACTGCCGGTTCGGTCATGCGCTCCTCGCGGGCGGGACGGTTAAAGAGGGACGGGCGCGCAACCCGTGGTGCGCGCCCCGGAAACCCTTATTGTGACGGAAAGCGGGCGGGCCCGTAGCGACGCTTCGAAAACTCGTGTCGGCGCGCAACCCGGTTTCAGTGCGCGATGCGCCCCATGCGCCCGGCCTGATAGTCGAGCACGGCCTGGCGGATCTCCTGCTCCGTGTTCATCACGAACGGGCCGTAGCGCACGACCGGCTCGTTCAGCGGCACGCCGCCGATCAGCAGGACATCGAGCGTCGCGCTCGCGTCGGCCGGGGCGGCGAGCGCGACGGTGTCGCCGTCGCTCGCGAAGGTCACCATGTGCTGCGCATCGATCGCCTGCGCGTCGGGCCCGTACAGACCCGTGCCCGAGAGACCGTACGCAAACACGCGATAGTCGCCCGGCACCGGTTGCTCCACGCGCGCGCCGGGCGCAAGCGTGAAGTGCTGATAGAGGATGGGCGTACGCGTTTCGATCGCGGCCTTCGCGCCCAGCGCTTCGCCGGCGATCACCTTCACCGAGACCTTGCCGTCCTTCGAGCGGCCTACCGGAATCTGCTCCGTGGGCAGTTCCTGGTAGCGGGGCGCCATCATCTTGTCGCGCGCGGGCAGATTCACCCACAACTGCAGGCCATGCATGCGGCCGCCCGTGCGCGTGAATTCGGGGTCGGGCATTTCGCTGTGGATCACGCCCGCGCCGGCGGTCATCCATTGCACGTCGCCGGGGCGCAGCGTGCCCGAATGGCCCGCCGAGTCCTTGTGGCCGAAGCGGCCTTCGACCATATAGGTGACGGTTTCGAAGCCGCGGTGCGGATGGTCGGGCGCGCCCTTGGCCTCGCCGGGCGCGTAATCGACGGGACCCATTTCGTCGAGCAGCAGGAACGGATCGAAGTCCATCAGCTGGCGGGTCGGGAACGGCCGATGGACGATGAATCCGCCACCCTCGGTGGTGCGAATCGCGGGATACACGCGTTCGATCGTACGGGTCGTGGTCATGGATATCACCTCGAATTGTGGGAATTACGTTATATGCGAAACAAACCGCTATTATAGGGAGCCAATTTGGCCTGTTTTATGGCCGCTTCGCAATGGATTGTCCCATCGCTGGAACGACGACATGAAAATCGATTCGCATAACCTCAACGACCTGATGTACTTTTCGCAGGTGATCGAGCATGGCGGCTTTTCCGCTGCCGAACGCGTGCTCGGCATCTCGAAGTCGCGTCTGTCGCGGCGGGTGAGCGAACTCGAGGCCTCGCTCGGTGTGCGCCTGTTGCAGCGTTCCACGCGCAAGCTCGCGCTCACCGAAGCGGGCGAACTCTTCTACCAGCATTGCCGCTCGATGCTCGCCGAGGCGCAGGCCGCGGTGAACGTCGTTCAGTCGCTGCGCTCGTCGCCGCGCGGCACGGTGCGCGTGAGCGTGCCGGTCACGCTCTCGCAGACCATCTTTTCGCAGATCATTCCGGAATTCATGCACCGCTATCCCGAGGTGCGGGTGGTCATGCGCGTGACGAACCGCGTGATCGACCTGTTCGAAGATTCCGTGGATATCGCGCTGCGTGTGCGCTCGGAGCCGCCGCAGAACGCCAATATCGTGGTGCGTCCGCTGTGGCGCACCGAGCAGATGCTGGTGGGCGCGCCGAGCCTGCTCGCGCAGAACGCGCCGCCGCTCACGCCCGAAGACCTCGCGCGCTTCGAAACGCTCGATACGCCCACGGGCGACGGCCGCCACGTGTTCCAGCTCATCGCCCCCGATGGCACGCGCCACTCGCACGAACACGAGCCGCGCCTCATCACCGCGGACCTTACGACGATCCGTGAAGCGGCGCTGCAAGGCCTCGGCATCGCGGCATTGCCGGAAATGATGTATGGCGCCGCGCTGCGCTCGGGCAAGCTTTCACCGGTGATGCCGGGCTGGACGCTGCCGGTGCCGCAGCTTTACGCGGTGTTTCTCTCGCGCCAGGGCATGGTTCCGGCCGTGCGCGCCTTCGTCGATTACCTCGTCGAAGTGCTCGATGCCGACAAGAGCTTGCAGCAGGAATGTCCGCTGAGAAGCGACATCGCGGCACTTGCAGCGCGTGCAGAAGCGCAGAGCGCACCAGGCAGTCAGGTTGGGCTGTCGCGCACAAAGCGCGCGAGCAAGATCGAAACTGCGTGAAGCTTTGCGAACGTGCACGCGCGTGCGCTTGCATGAAGCCTGGGCGCACACAGTGCATTTATGCGCAACGTCCAGCGCCATTTGTTTTTAGGCATTCAAGCGTGAACGGCCATCGCTACTTTCAATGGCCCAACTCTTGAAGGCGCGAAGCGAGAGGAATATATTGGAGTCCTTCTCGCCAAGCACCGGTCTTGAGCGGGAATGGATGGCCGCTATCATAGTGGGCCTTCAGGGCCGAAAGCGCAGTCCGTGTTGCCCACGGCAGTCGCATGTGCCGGCGTGAACCGATCGATTGTCGGGGAGTCGCCGCCACCGCCCGAATGCGCCGCGTGCGCACGAAAAAAGGCCTTCATCTGACGATGAAGGCCTTTTACTTTGCGCCGCCGAATCAAGCGTACTGCGCGCAGTGACGCGATCAGTGACGCGCGGGGTCGGTGACGAAGCCGAGCTTCGTAAGGCCGCCGCTCTGCGCGGCGGACATCACCTGGGCAACGCGTTCGTACTGCACCTTGCGGTCCGCGTTCAGATGCAGTTCCGGTTGCGGCGTAGTTTGCGCTGCTGCTGCGATCTTCTGGTTCAGCGCCGCGTCGTCGACCTTCGTGCCATCCCACAGCACGGTGCCGTCCGCTTCGATCGAGATGTTGATCTGCGCGGGCTTCGTGTCTTCCTTCTGGCTGCTCGCATGCGGCAGGTCGATCTTCACGGCGTGACGGATGACGGGAATCGTCACCATGAAAACGATCAGGAGAACCAACATGACGTCGACGAGCGGCGTCATGTTGATTTCGTTCATCAGGCCATCGTCGTCGTCGCCGGCAAAGGGGCTCATCGCCATGATGCTTGCCTCCGCTCTTTAGTGGCTGCGCGCAGCGACACGCAGGTTGCTCGTATTGCCTTCCTTCGCGCCGCCGCGCGTGGTCGAGGTGAGGCGCGCGCCCGTCACGAAGAAGGCATGCAGGCCGTGCGCGAAGCGGTTGAGCTTCGTGACGATCGCCTTGTTGGCGCGGGTGAGCGCGTTGTAGCCGAGCACGGCGGGAATCGCAACGAAGAGGCCGAATGCAGTCATGATGAGCGCTTCGCCAACGGGACCGGCCACGGCGTCGATCGAGGTTTGACCCGTCGCACCAATCGTCAGCAGTGCGTGATAGATGCCCCACACCGTGCCGAACAGGCCGACGAACGGCGCCGTGCTGCCGATCGAGGCGAGAATGGCGAGGCCGCTTTGCATCTTCGCGACGGATTCGTCCATCGTGTCCTTCAGGCAGCGCGTGACCCAGTCCGACACGTCCATGCGGTCGTGCAGATGCGGCTGCGTCTGGTGATGGTGATCGGCCGCTTCCTGGCCCGAAAGCGCGAGCGCGAGGAACGGGTTGTCTTCGCGCGAGCCGCTGCCGAGCTTCTTCACGCCGTCGGCGAGGTCGTCCGAGTGCCAGAACTGCTGCTCGGCGTTCTTCGTGAGGCGTTTGAGGCGCGCGACATTCCAGCCCTTCACGACGATCACGCACCACGACAGCACCGACATGATCAACAACGCGAGCGCGATGCCGCGTGTCACGAGATCCCCTTGCGCCCAGACGTGGGCGATACCGTAGTTCTGCATTCCTGATCCTCTTTATTCAATTCATGAAAGCGTGTGGCTTCAGCCGGTCAATCGTTCAGGCTGAATTCGAATGGTTGCGTATAGGCCGCGCGGACGGCCTCGCCGTTTTCCAGGTACGGCTTGCACGAGCTCTGGCGCATCGCGTCGAGCGCGGCATCGTCGAGGCGCGTGGAGCCGCTCGACTTCTTCAGCTCGATGTTTTCGATCTTGCCCGTGAGGCCCACGACGAAATGCACGAATGCCGTGCCGGTTTCGCCGCGCCGGCGCGAAAGCGTCGGGTAGTCGGGCTGTACGATGCGGCAGTCGAGGTGCGATACGTTTTTCGGCGCCGAGAGCGCCATGGCCGGCTTGGCGTCGGTGGCCGCCGCGGCTTGCGGTGCGGGCGCGGGCGATGTGGGGGCCGGCGATGTGGGGGCGGCGGGTGCGCTGGGTGCGGCTGACTCGATCGCTCGCTGCGAGGGCGCTTCGGCCACGGGCAGCGGCGCCGGCCTGGACTTGGGCTGAACTTTCGGCTTCTCGCGCGTCACGTGCGGGACCGGCAACGGCTGCGGCGGCGTGGGGGTGGACTGGATCGCCGCAGGGGCCGCGGCCGGCTCGGGCTTGAGCAGTTCGGCCATCATCGTCTGCGACTGGAGCGCGACGGGCGTCACGGGTTCGCGCTTCATCAGCACGACGGCGACGAGCGCGGCATGCAGCGCGACCACGATCGCGCCCGCGGTGACGACACGTCGATTGACGCGAATGGAGGAAGACGGCCGCGTGCCAGCGGTGGTTTGGAATGCCTGCATGTTTTAGCGTGGCTGCCATGCGGACGGCGGCGTGCAGGCGAACCGGCGCGTCGTGTCGGGCAGCTTTATTGGCGAAAGATCAACAGCGAGATGCACAACGTCGTTACGAATCCGAGCAGCAATTCCATCACGACCTCCTTTGAGGGTCACGAACGGTAGCTGGCTGGTCGGGAGACGGGCTCGCTGTCGGCGGCGATTGGTTGTCTGCGGCGCGTGGCGCGCGAGGCGCCCTTGGCTAAACGGGCGGACGGGGCAGGCGCGCATCGGTGGCCCGCTGCGCGCCATGGCTTCAGGCGGCCTTGCGCTCGTAAAACGTGAGCGCAACCGCATGGGGAGCCGCGGCGGGGAGCGCCGGTTGCGTCACCCCGCAGCGGCTCGCGCAGACGCCGCTTTGCAACATCACGTCACGAACCGATGCTTCGCACTTGCCGCAGCAGGTCGCGACGCCGAGTTCGAACTGCAGTTCGTCGAAAGAATCCATGCCTTCCTCGATGGAGGCGCGGATCGTCCGGTCGGAGACGGATTTGCAAACGCAGACAATCATGGTGGACCGCAATAGAGAGAGTTAATGCGAATTATTATCATTATGTTTGCCTGGTTTGGCAAGCGCGTAGGCGGATTTTTTGTAACAAGGGTGAGGGAAGTGAGCCCGCTTTGCTGAAACGGGGTTGAAACGCGAATGCCCGGCGAAGGGCGTAATCGCAAACCGGCAATCACCCCCGGCGTGGCGCCGGCACGTCAGGCGGCGTTCGCTTCCCGTTCCCGCGTGCGGCGCGAGGGGATGACCACGCGCTCGACACGAGCGTCGAGCCCGAGCAGCGCGCCCGCCAGTTCGCGCAAGTGCGCGCCGTCGCTCGTCGAGCAGAAGCGAATGTCGTCGCCGCCCGCGCCGGCAGGCTCGCCGCCCGCGCGCAGGCCGTGCTGCTCGAGCACGCGTTCGAGCTGCCGTGCGATGGCGACGCTCGTGTCGACGAGCGTCATGCGTTCGCCGACGATCGAGCGGATCGCCGCATCGAGAAACGGGTAGTGCGTGCAGCCGAGCACGAGCGTGTCCGCGCCCGCGTCGAGCATGGGCTCCACGTACGCGCGCAGCAGCGCCAGCAATTCGGCCGAGCCGATGTCGCAGCGCTCCACGGCCTCCACGAGGCCATGGCCCGGCTGGCACAGCACGCGCAGGTCGGCGGCGTGGCGATCCACGAGCGCCTGAAAGCGCGCGCTGCGCAGCGTGACCTGGGTGGCGAGGACACCCGCCACGCGCGATTTCGAAACCAGCGCCGCCGGTTTGATCCCCGGCTCGACCCCGACGAGCGGGATGGCGAGCCGCTCGCGCACGAGCGCGATCGACTGCGCCGTGGCCGTGTTGCAGGCCACTACCAGCGCCTTCGCGCCCTGCGCCACGAGCCATTCGCAGATCGCAAGCGTGCGGTCGGCGATGAAGTCGTCGTCGCGCTGGCCGTAGGGGGCATAGCGCGAGTCGGCGGCATACACGAGCCGCTCGGCGGGCAGCAGCGCGCGCACGGCGCGCAGCACCGAAAGGCCGCCGAGGCCGGAGTCGAAGATGCCGATGGGCGCAGCGCTGGAAGAGGCCGGAAGATTCACGGGGATGGGCGCAAAAGGGTTGGGGCGCAACCGCAAGGCGGACGGATGCGCGCGATCAGGATTCTACCGAACCCATGGCCGACTGCTGGTAATTCTGGATACCGACCTTGCCGATGAGGTCGATCTGCGTTTCGAGCCAGTCGATGTGCTCTTCGGTGTCTTCGAGAATCGTCACGAAAATCTCTCGCGAAACGAAGTCGCGTACCGATTCGCAATAAACAATGGCTTCCTTGCAGGTGGACTGGGAAATCTGTTCGAGCTTCAAATCGCACTCGAGAATTTCGCTGGTTTCCTCGCCGATCAGCAGCTTATGCAGGTCCTGGAGGTTCGGCAGACCGTCGAGCATGAAAATACGCTCGATGAGCATGTCGGCATGCTTCATTTCGCCGATCGATTCGTCATATTCGTGCTTGCCCAGTTTCTCGAGACCCCAGTGCTTGTACATGCGGGCATGCAGGAAATACTGATTGATGGCCGTGAGCTCGTTCTTGAGCTGCGCGTTCAGATATTCGATGACCTTCTTGTCGCCTTGCATAGTCTTTCCTTTCTTTGTGGGGCCGTGACTGGTTTCCAACAATAAACGCTCGATACACAAAAGCCAAGGCCGAATCCACGTTGAATTGCCGTAAATACCGGCGATTGACTCCGTGCCGGGAAGTCATCTCAGTCCGTGTCGCGCGATGCAAAAAAAAGCCGGGGCGCGCGGCCCCGGCTTTTAAACAGGCACAGGCCGGCATCAAACCGTGGCGACCGGAATCTTGCCGATCTTCGCCTGCCATTCGGCGGGGCCGGTCTTGTGGACCGAGGTGCCCGACGAATCGACGGCAACCGTCACCGGCATGTCCTGCACGTCGAACTCGTAGATGGCTTCCATGCCGAGGTCTTCGAACGCGAGGACCTTCGAGCCGCGGATCGCTTTCGACACGAGGTAGGCCGCGCCGCCCACCGCCATCAGGTAAGCCGCCTTGTGCTTCTTGATCGCCTCGATGGCGACCGGGCCGCGCTCGGCCTTGCCGACCATCGAGATGAGGCCCGTTTGCGAGAGCATCAGCTCCGTGAACTTGTCCATGCGCGTGGCCGTGGTGGGACCTGCCGGGCCGACCACTTCGTCGCGCACCGGATCGACCGGGCCGACGTAGTAGATCACGCGGTTCTTGAAGTCCACCGGCAGTTTCTCGCCGCGGGCGAGCATGTCGGCGATGCGCTTGTGCGCGGCGTCGCGGCCCGTGAGCATCTTGCCCGAGAGCAGGAGCGTCTGGCCCGGCTTCCACGAAGCGACTTCTTCCGGCGTGAGCGTGTTCAGATCGACGCGCTTGCTCGTTTCGGTGTTCGGTTCCCAGTTGACCTTCGGCCATGCGTCGAGCGAGGGCGCTTCGAGCCTTGCCGGGCCCGAGCCGTCGAGCACGAAGTGGGCGTGGCGCGTGGCGGCGCAGTTCGGGATCATCGCGACGGGCTTCGAAGCCGCATGCGTGGGCGCTGCCATGATCTTCACGTCGAGCACGGTGGCGAGACCGCCCAGACCCTGTGCGCCGATGCCGAGCGCGTTGACCTTCTCGTGCAGTTCCACACGCAGTTCTTCGACCCAGTCCTTCGGACCGCGCTTGATGATCTCCTGGATGTCGATCGACTCCATGAGCGATTCCTTCGCCATCAGCATCGCCTTTTCCGCGGTGCCGCCGATGCCGATGCCGAGCATGCCCGGCGGGCACCAGCCCGCGCCCATCGTCGGCACGGTCTTGAGCACCCAGTCGACGATCGAGTCGGACGGGTTGAGCATCACGAACTTCGACTTGTTTTCCGAGCCGCCGCCCTTGGCCGCAACCTGCACGTCGACCTTGTCGCCCGGCACGATCTCGTAGTGGATCACGGCCGGCGTGTTGTCCTTCGTGTTCTTGCGGCCGCCTTCGGGCGGGCTCACGATCGACGCGCGCAGCACGTTGTCCGGGTTCAGGTAACCGCGGCGCACGCCTTCGTTGATCATGTCGGTCACGCCCATCGTGGCGCCGTCCCAACGCACGTCCATGCCGACCTTCACGAAGATCGTGACGATGCCGGTGTCCTGGCAGATCGGGCGCTTGCCGTCGGCGCACATGCGGCTGTTCGTGAGGATCTGCGCGATCGCGTCTTTCGCGGCCGGGCTTTCTTCGAGTTCGTAGGCGCGGCCGAGCGCCTCGATGTAGTCCTGCGGATGGTAGTAGCTGATGTATTGCAGCGAATCCGCAATGCTCTGGATGAGGTCTTCCTGTTTGATGACGGTCATGGCTAGCTTCTGTGGGGACGGGTGTTTTGAAGAATGTGTGCCGTGTGCGCGGTTCAGTCGGACCCGGCGTGCTCGGGAACCGCGTGACGCGCAGCGGCGTGCCCGCCCGGCGACGGATGGCGGGCGGCGAGTTCCTGATAGTGTTCGGGGTGCGTATGCGTGGTGATGCGGTCGATCCACGCCATCACGAGCGCGGAGACGAGGAACGCCACGTGGATGATCACCTGCCACATCACCGTATGCGCCGAAGCGGCATCGGGATTGATGAAGGTCTTGAGCAGGTGGATCGACGAAATGCTGATCAGCGCCATGGCGAGCTTCACCTTGAGCACGCCGGCGTTCACGTGGTCGAGCCATTCGGGCTCGTCGGGATGGCCTTCGAGATTCAGGCGCGAGACGAAGGTCTCGTAGCCGCCCACGATCACCATGATGAGCAGGTTCGAGATCATCACCACGTCGATCAGGCCGAGCACGGCCAGCATGATGCTGGTTTCGTCGAGCGTGGTGGCGTGGCTCACGAGGTGCCAGACTTCCTTGAGGAACAGCACGCAGTACACGGCTTGCGCGACGATCAGGCCCAGATAGAGCGGCACCTGCAGCCAGCGGCTCATGAAGATGATGCTGGGCAGCGGACGCATGCGGCGACGGGCTTTACCCGGTGCGGCGGAGGAAGGCGGCTGGGGGCGTGCGGCGGACATGGGCAATCACGGTAGCGAATTCGGGCGGGGCTGCCTAACCAGGGCTGCCCAGGCGGAGCGGCCAGGACGGCGCCGTCTGGTTAGGGCCAGAAGGCGCGCGCGAGGGGCCGGGCGCGCGCTATTGTACAGCGTCGCAGGAAGGGCTCGCCGTGATTCCGGCAGCGCTGCCGCGCCCCGATGTTTTCAGTCTGTTTACAGGATGCTCACGAGGCCAGCGGCGGCACGCGCTTGATCTTGAGGCTCGCGAGCCCGATGCCGGCCACCACGCAGGCGAGCGCAATGCCGTGCGCGGGCGTGGGGCGCTCGCCGAGAAACGCAATGCCGTACACGGCGGCCGCCACCGGCAACACGGCCGTAAACACGCCGGCGATGCTGCCCGGCACGTGGCGAATGCCCATCATCCAGAGACAGAACGAGAACACGCTCGCCGAAAGCCCGTACCAGAGCGCGAGCCCCCAGATGCCTGCGGGCACGCTCGCGAAATCGAACGACAGTGCGCCGGACAGCCCCACGGGCAGCATCAGCAGCAGGCCGAACAGGTGTGTGTATGCGCAGATATCGAGCGGCGCGAGCGTTTGCGTGAGACGGCGCGAAAGGATCACATAGAGCGCTTCGCAGCACACCGCGCCGAGCACCATCAGGTTGCCGGCCAACGAGCCTGCGCCGGTCTCGCTATTGCCGCCCACGTGGCCGAGATTAATGACGGCGATGCCCGCAATGGCGAGCGCGATGCAAGCGAGCGTGCGCGCGTCGGGGCGCTCGCGCAGGAAGATCCATGAGAAGAGGGCGACTACGGCGGGAATCGTGCTCGTGATGACGCCGGCCGCGACCGCGCTCGTGCGATGCACGCCGCCGAGCATCAGCAGCGTAAACCCGAATGTCCCAAACAGCGCCTGGAGGAACAGATTGATCCATTGGCCGCGCTTGACCTGTTGCATTCTGGAGCGGCGCAGGAGCGGCCCGAGCACGGCGAGGGCGATCACGAAGCGCAACAGTGCGAAGAGCGGAACGGGAATGAAGGCGACGATCGACTTGCCGATGCCGACGTTGCTGCCCACGAGCAGCATCGAGGCAATGAGGAACAGGGAATAGCGATTCAAGCTGGAATCCGGGTGCGCAGTTCAGTTAGCATTCTAAATGTCTGCTTACTTGCGTGCCATGGCGCGCCGCTTGCATGGTCTGCACATGCGCGCGTAAGTGGCCGGTAAGTTGCTACGCTTAATCTTGCTGGCATGGGCAGTTTGCGAAGATCGCGCACGATCGTGCCTGTTTCGCGTGCCCATGCATGCCGGGATGCCACAATGGCGGCTCCCGGCGCAAGCCAATAGCGCTGCGCCCGCAAGCGGGCGGCGGCGCACGGAGACGGCGCGCACGGGCATTGAAGATGCTCATGCGTGTCCACGTATTTGACGTTTCATCTTCACCAAGGGGTTGTCGATGTCTGCGATTGAATCGGTTCTTCAGGAACGCCGCGTCTTTGCACCTTCCGGGCAAACGGTGGCTGGCGCCACGGTGTCCGGCATGGACGCATACAAGGCGCTGTGCGCCGAAGCCGAACGCGATTACGAAGGCTTCTGGGCGCGCCTCGCGCGCGAAACCCTGAGCTGGCAAAAGCCTTTCACGAAGGTGCTCGACGAATCGAAGGCGCCGTTCTACACGTGGTTCGAGGATGGCGAACTCAACGCGTCGTACAACAGCCTCGACCGCCACGTCGAAGCGGGCAATGGCGAGCGCGTCGCAATTGTCTTCGAAGCCGACGACGGCACCGTCACGAACGTCACCTACAAGGACCTGCTCGCGCGCGTTTCGCGCTTCGCCAACGCGCTGAAGAAACGCGGCGTGAAGAAGGGCGACCGCGTGGTCATCTACATGCCGATGTCGGTTGAAGGCGTGGTCGCCATGCAGGCTTGCGCGCGTATCGGCGCGACGCATTCGGTCGTGTTCGGCGGCTTCTCGTCGAAGTCGCTCAACGAACGCATGGTCGACGTGGGCGCGGTCGCGCTCATCACCGCCGACGAACAGATGCGCGGCGGCAAGGCGCTGCCGCTGAAGAACATCGCCGACGAAGCGCTCGCCATGGGCGGCTGCGAAGCGGTGCACAGCGTGATCGTCTACCAGCGCACGGGCGGCAAGGTCGCATGGCACGAAGGCCGCGACCAGTGGATGCACGAACTCTCGGCGGCCGAGAGCGACACGTGCGCGCCGGTGCCCGTGGGCGCGGAACACCCGCTCTTCATCCTCTACACGTCGGGCTCGACGGGCAAACCGAAGGGCGTGCAGCACAGCACGGGCGGCTACCTGCTGTGGGCCGCGCAAACCATGAAGTGGACCTTCGATCACAAGCCCTCGGACGTGTTCTGGTGCACGGCCGACATTGGCTGGATCACGGGTCACAGCTATATCGCCTATGGCCCCCTCACGATCGGCGCGACCCAGGTCGTGTTCGAAGGCGTGCCCACGTACCCGAATGCCGGCCGCTTCTGGGACATGATCGCCAAACACAAGGTTACGGTGTTCTACACCGCGCCCACGGCGATCCGCTCGCTCATCAAGGCATCCGACGCCGACGCGAAGGTGCACCCAAAGAGCTATGACCTTTCTTCGCTGCGCATTCTCGGCACCGTCGGCGAGCCGATCAATCCCGAAGCATGGATGTGGTACTACGAAAACGTGGGCGGCAAGCGCTGCCCGATCGTCGACACGTGGTGGCAGACCGAAACGGGCGGCCACATGATCACGCCGCTGCCGGGCGCGACGCCCCTGGTGCCGGGCTCGTGCACGCTGCCGCTGCCGGGCATCATGGCCGCGATCGTCGACGAAACGGGCCAGGACGTGCCGAACGGGCAGGGGGGCATTCTCGTCGTGAAGCGTCCGTGGCCGGCGATGATCCGCAACGTGTGGGGCAACCCGGAGCGCTACAAGGCGGGCTACTTCCCCGAGGAACTGGGCGGCAAGCTGTATCTGGCCGGCGATGGCAGCGTGCGCGACAAGGACACGGGCTACTTCACGATCATGGGCCGTATCGATGACGTGCTGAACGTCTCGGGCCACCGCCTCGGCACGATGGAGATCGAGTCGGCGCTGGTGGCGAACCCGCTCGTGGCCGAAGCCGCCGTGGTGGGCCGCCCCGACGACACCACCGGCGAAGCCGTGGTGGCTTTCGTGGTGCTCAAGGCCACGCGTCCGCAGGGCGACGAGGCGGTGAAGCTCGCCAACGATCTGCGCGCCTGGGTGGGCAAGGAGATCGGGCCGATCGCCAAGCCCAAGGACATCCGCTTCGGCGAGAACCTGCCGAAGACGCGCTCGGGCAAGATCATGCGCCGTCTGCTGCGCTCGCTCGCCAAGGGCGAGGCGATCACGCAGGACGTTTCCACGCTGGAAAACCCGGCGATTCTGGATCAGCTCGGCGAATCGCTCTAAACGCCGGGGGTCGCGCGGCGCCTTGCCTGGCGCCGCGCATGGCATCGATCCCCGCATTGCCCCGGATTGCCGGTCATACGCGTTTTTGCTACACAGGCGCATGGCCGCGCCACACACGACTCCGCAGAGCAATCTCAATCCATTGCCTGAGCCACCTCCGGTGAGCGAGGCGATGGCGCGCGCGCATCGGCGCTACTGGCGCTTCAATCTCGCGCTGATCGCCGTGCTCATGACAATTGGCTTCCTCGTCTCGTTCGTCGCGCCGCTTTTTGCGCGGCAGCTCGCCGACCTGCGTTTCGCGGGCTTCAGCCTGCCGTTCTACCTCGGCGCGCAGGGCGCGATCCTGCTCTACGTGCTGCTCGTCGCGATCTATATCGTGCTGATGCAGCGCGCCGACCGCGTGCTGCAAGCCGCGCGCGAAGCCGATGTCGCCATTCGCGAAGCCAGCAAGGCGCAGCAACGATGAGGCTTGCGCACCGGCTCATTCGCTCCTACGCGTTGTACACGCTCGGTTTTCTCGCCTTCGTCTACGTGATGTGGCGCATCGAGCTTTCCACCGGCCCCGGCATGTGGATCGGCTATGTGTTCCTGTTCGTGCCGATCGCGGTGTACGCGGTGATCGGGCTGCTTTCGCGCACCTCGGACCTCGTCGAATACTATGTGGCGGGCCGGCGCGTGCCCTCGTTCTTCAACGGCATGGCGACGGCCGCCGACTGGCTTTCCGCCGCGTCGTTCATCGGCCTCGCGGGCTCGCTCTACGCGAGCGGCTACGACGGCCTCGCTTACCTCATGGGCTGGACGGGCGGTTATTGCCTCGTCGCCTTCCTGCTCGCGCCGTATGTGCGCAAGCTCGCGCGCTACACGATTCCCGACTTCCTCGGCACGCGCTTCTCGAGCAACCTCGTGCGCGCACTCGCCGTGCTCGCGACCATCCTCTGCTCGTTCGTTTATCTCGTCGCGCAGATCCAGGGCGTGGGGCTGATCGCCACGCGTTTCATCGGCGTGGATTTCGCCATCGGCATCTTTTGCGGGCTGGCGGGCATCCTCGTGTGTTCGTTTCTTGGCGGCATGCGCGCCGTCACGTGGACGCAGGTCGCGCAATACATCATTCTCATCGCGGCCATCCTGATTCCGGTCTCGCTGATCGCGAACCGCGACGGCCTCGGCTGGCTGCCGCAAGTCGATTACGGCAACGTGATGCAGCGCGTGGAAGCGCTCGAGCACGACGTGCGCGGCGCGAGTGCCGAAGCCACCGTGCGCGACGCATACCGCAAGCGCGCCGCACAATGGCAGACGCGCCTCGACACGCTGCCGCAGTCGTACGTCGCGGAGAAAACGCACCTCGTCGAATCGCTCGCGGACCTGCGCCGCCACAATGGCCCGCTGCGCGATATCGATTCACTCGAGCGTGAATTGAACGCCTTCCCGCGCGACGTGGACGCCGCGCGCATGGTGTGGACGCGCCAGCGCGACGACCTGCTCGAGCGCGCCGCGCCGCCCGTGCCGATGAACGAACCGTTTCCCGCCGCCGACGCCGCCGAGCGGCGCATTCATCAACGCAACTTCCTTTCGCTGCTCCTGTGCCTTTCGCTTGGCACGGCGAGCCTGCCGCACATCCTCACGCGCTACAACACGACGACCTCGGTGGCCTCGGCGCGGCGCTCGGTGGGCTGGACGCTCTTTTTCGTGGCGCTCTTTTATCTGACCGTGCCGGTGCTCGCGGTGCTGATCAAGTACGAGATCCTCATGCATCTGGTGGGGCAGCGCTTCGACGACCTGCCGCATTGGGTCATGCAGTGGCGGCGCGTCGAGCCCTACCTCATCAGCATTGCGGATATGAACAACGACGGCGTGGTGCGCTGGAGCGACATCCAGATGCAGCCCGACATGGTCGTGCTCGCCGCGCCGGAAATCGCGGGGTTGCCGTATGTGATGTCGGGGCTGGTCGCTTCGGGCGCGCTCGCGGCCGCACTGTCGACCGCGGACGGCTTGCTGCTCACCATCTCCAACGTGCTCTCGCACGACGTGTATTACCACATGGTCGATCCGGGCGCGTCGAGCCAGCGGCGCGTGACGATGTCGAAGATCCTGCTGCTCGGCGTGGCGTTGTTCGCCTCGTACGTGGCGTCGCTGAACGCGGGCAACATCCTCTTTCTGGTGGGCGCGGCGTTTTCGCTTGCGGCGTCGAGTCTCTTTCCCGTGCTCGTGCTCGGTGTGTTCTGGAAGCGCACGACGCGCCTGGGCGCCGTGGCCGGCATGATTGCGGGGCTGACTGTGTGCGTCTATTACATTGTCTCGACGTACCCGTTCTTTACGCAGCTCACGGGCTTTGCGGGCCCGCGATGGTTCGGCATCGAGCCCATCAGCTCGGGCGTGTTCGGTGTGCCCGCAGGCTTTCTCGTGGCGATTGGCGTGAGTCTGCTCGATCGCAAGCCAGACGCGTATACCGTCGCGCTGGTGGACTATATCCGCCACCCGTGAGGGTCGCGACCTGGTTGCCGGCGTGCGGTCGAGCACTTAAAAAACGGGCGGGCGAGGCGATACTGAAGTCCTCTCGTTCCCGCGCCGGTCCTCGAAGCAGTACGCGGGAATTCGGCGTCGGGCTGCGGCCCGACGTCCTTTTCTGCCGATCAAGTCATCCGCTTTTTTGACCGATAACTAGCGCGAGCGTGCTATGCAGCGTGTCCGGCGCATCCGATAGATCGCCTTTGCAGCTACGGTACAATTTCGCGCGCCGCCGGCTTGGGACTCGCGGCGAATCGAGCCAGAAACAGGGCGTTTTCTCGGGGAAGTCATTGAAGCGCATTGCACTCAGCCTGATCATTTTCGGCGCCTTTGCGGCGCCTGCAGCGTTTGCCAAATGCTGGGGCAACGATGCCTTCCAGAACTGCGTCGACGAATCGGGCAATTCGTACACGGTGCAGCGCTTCGGCAACACGTCTACGGTCAATGGGTATCAGCAGAAGCTGCCGGGCGAGGCCTGGGAGCAAACCGGCGCATCCATTGGCGACACGACGTTCATCACGGGGCAGGCTGCCGACGGGTCGACGTGGACCGAGACGATCACGAACTACGGCAATGGCACGCGAACGATCTCGGGGATGGACGGGAAGGGGCTTGTGTACAACAAGTATTGCACCGCGAGCGGGTGTAATTGAGGGTGTCCTGACGCGCTTGGGCTGAGTAGGTGCGCATTCGTCGCGTTCGCGATCGCGCGGCGGCGCGAGCTAAAGGCACACGATCGTTGTCTTCGTCGTGACACTCGAAATTGATCCAGTCTTGCGAGAACTCACAGGTCATGCGGCCCACGCAAAATTCTGCTCACGTTTCAACTTTCCATCAGCGCAGTTTCATCACGTCATTGCCTGGCGATGTCTCCGTGACAGGTGCGCCGAGCCTTGCGGCAGAATGGTGAATCCATAAGTCTGGACCACTTCGGTTTGCTTCGCCTCCTGCCCCTGCTGCTCATGATCGTGACAAAGCGTGGTCCCCGCGGTCAATGCGGAGAATCGTCGGGACTGCGGACAAGCCAAGCTGACTCCATTCGCGCTAAATGAGCAGACCTCTTGGGGAGTTTTTTGTAGCGGTTACCTTGCGCCAATGGGACGATAGGCTTCCTTGGTAATGGATTGATAAGCACTCTTGTGGATGGAGACATCGTTGCTGCAAATAATATTTGAAATCTTGTTTTGTTTTTTGTATATGACGATGCCGGCAAAAAAATTAGACTCCTTGTCCGATTTGATTGTTCGGTCGTATAGGTAATAGAGGTACTCCTGGCTTGAAAATCTAATATGAGTCTCTCCGCCTCCTGCATACGGAGTATTCGGAAAATAGAAAATCGGCGCGTTTTTGTTGGCACTATTCGAAATCTCGAAATTAGCTTTCCCGCTAACTCCATTTCGATAAATCAGTTTATCTGTATTCGGGGATTGACATAGCGATGAAATTGATCTGGATAGTTTGCAATTGAAAACTATCAATTCTCCGGGTTTACACATCCCCTCTGCATGAGCCACTATTGCTGTAGTAAAATTAACAATCAATGCGGCAATGAATTTAAATTTTCTCATAAATTACTTCTTCGTTAGGCCTAAGATAGGGGAGACCATGTTGAGGCGTTATAAATGATTCATGCATCCTGTTTGCGCGCCATTCACAACCAGATTTACATATTTGACAGTTCAGTATTTGCGACGGCGCTCGGACTGGTGCGTGCCAAAAAGCAGCGACTGATTTGAAGGAATATTTTATAATTGCGAGTGGAAAATATGGATTATCAATAAAATTATGCCGAACATCTTGCAAATTCAGATTATGCTCATATTAAAATAACTGGCAACCGTCTTTTCTCGTTAATAACACTACGTTCATCACGGGACACGCCGACGATGGGGTGACTTGGATCGAGGCGATCACGAACTACGGCAATGGCACGCGAGCGATCTCGGGGCATGGATGGAAAAGGATTCGTGTACAACAAGTATTGCATTTCGAGTGGGTGCGCTCTGATGCGCTTAAACTAACGAAATGCGCATTCGCAGCATTTGGGATCGCCGTAGGGATTACCTATATTCAATAGATCTGCGCATACGCGCGAGGCTCGTACCTCCGAGCCAAGGGAGATGACTCTATTGTGAGGGGAACGTTCGAAATTTTAATTAAAATTAATGGATCGAAGTTTTTTTCGTATGGAGGCGGCATCTTTGAATGGATAAATAACTGGTTCTCCATCTTTTGTGAAGCCATCGAAGCCGGCCGGAAAATGCTTCATTAAATCATCGTCCCTGATGAACTTTGGCGATCCAAATTTTGTCGAATATATGTAGGCAAATACTCTATAATAATCACCTGAATAATCGGATATCTCGGAATTTACTCGCCACTTCACAAGTGTTACAATGTTGCGTCGCTCCCAATAGAAAACAGTTATCAGATCAGGGCTTGATCCGTTTATTTCATATTTATCAATTGACAATTCTTCGCCATCGCGACATTTCCATGAGCTCAAAATAGAGAATGGTGGGGTACTCAAAAAATCACCTTGAACGGGGTGAAATTTCTTGGAAAAAGATATCGAGCATCCACCTCGAATTGCGTCAGCAGGCAGACTGGCCGGCGATTTTTCCATCGAGTAGCACGGGACCGCTGCCCATGCCAAGCTCAATAGCAGTGTAAACATTCTGGTCGTTTTGATCACCATCCGTTCCCCGTTGTAAGAGTTGAATCCCAATCTTGCTTGCAGGGCTGACTGCCTTTATTTAAGACAGCGAATGCCCTTTTGGCAGCAGCTTTCCGTCGAGCAAAGTCCTTGAGCGCTGGGTTTATCATGTGCGTCACGCCGCGAACATCGTTGGCGTCAGCCTGAGTATTAATCGAACGCGAACTCCAGAACCATGCGGACGAGTCGCTTGCGACGGCAGGGTCATTCTGGATCATATTCGGATCACCAATCACATCATTGCCACTTGCCCGATTGTATTCCCGGTATGTTGCGAGCCATGTGATATGCAAAAGTCCCCGTCCTCGATAATCTCTCCCGGGATAATTGTCATCTCCAAACAATATCTCTCCGAGCTCACTATCGTTATGTGTTAAATGAGTTTTCGCATAATTTTCTATTTGAGCAATAGTCCAAGTCGGATGCATTCTATGCAATCCGTTCGTCAAAGCTGTGCGATAAGTTGCCCAGAGATGGTCGCCATCACTATAATTTAAATTCTCACGAAAAGCTGTAAGCCCTGCGCATTCGACCTCGCATTGACCGAAAAAGTGCGCCGCACGATTGCACGAATTAATTTTATTTTTTTTTAAAAGAGGCGGTGAGCGCTTCGGAGAAATAATCTGCATTTCTGTCGCTGACATTCGGAAAAATCTCTTTAAGGAGAATTGGTGTTATTGATAAATCGACGCCACAATTAACACATTTCAGCGAGCCGCTTGCATTGAAATTCCCCACTAATCCAACCGGATTGATGTGGTAGACATTAGGCCCAGGAAAGCCCGCCACCCGGGCTCGTACCTCGTCCCACCATGCGAGCTTCGCGATGCGTTTCTTCTCTTCCTCATGTTCGGGCTTCGGCCCGGTGCGCCGCTCGATTGCACCGACCAGTTCCTGCCACTTCGCGGGGTTCGCCCATTCGCTTTCGTGCTTGGCAATGAGGCGCGACGCCCGGAATGCGGCCCACGGAAATCCCGCGCCCTCGGGGGGCTGCCCCAAACCGCAGAGTTCGTCCGCCGCGTGAGCGCCGTCACCACCCAGATAGAGGACGCGGTAGATGGCAGCCATGAGTGGACTCAGCTTGCCAGGTGAACCCGCGCCGGGAATATCGCTGCCGAGCGCATAGTCCACATAGTCAGCCGCCGTCGCGAAAATGGTGTGCGCCGGATCGTGGTCTTCGTCGTGGCATTCGAAATCGATCCAGTCTTGCGAGAACTCGCGGGTCACACGGCCACCCGCAAAGCTCTGCTCACGCACCCATCCAGTGATGGCATTGCGTTGCCTGTCCGCGCTGTCCACCTTCCACCAGCGACGCTTCGCGCCGTCACTGCCAGGCGTTGTCTCCGTGAACAGGTGCGCCGCGTCTTGCGACAGGGCGGCGAACTGATAGGTCTGGATGACATCGGTCTGCTTCGCGTCCTGCCCCTGCCGGCCATGATCGTGATAAAGCGTGGTCCCACGGCCGATACGGAGAATCGTCGGGTCTGCGGACAGACCAAGCTGACTCCATTGGGTCGCATTCGCGCAGTTGGCGCCAACCCAGTCGCGCCCGGCCTTGATGAACGGTTTGATGCTCCCGTCGCAGAACACCTCGATATGCGCCATGCGCGTTCCCGCCGTGCACCGGTCCAGCGAGTCATAGCGCCCAGGGTGACCCATCAGGTCGCCCGCCTTGACGGGAATGCCGCCGCCTGTGCCCTGCGGATCACCCGGACTGCACGTCTGGTTCATTGTGACGACGACCCGGTCGAAGATTGAATCCGGAATGGTTTCTTTCGCGACCGGTCCACCATTCCGCGCGCCCAGGAAAATCCAGCCGGTAATGGCCGCAGAAGGCGCAACATAGCCGCCCGCGACAGGTGCGTACAGTGTTGCTCCATTCAGGTCTGTGAGTTGCCCCCACGTCGCGCCATGCACCGTTTCCGTCTTCCCAATGCTGACGCTCGCACCTTGCGGCAGGATGCCAAGGACGGAACTGTTTGGCGTCTTGCGCACGTGCAGGCCGACCTGTCCATCGGCAACCTGACCAGCCACGAAAGTGGGTTTGTCCCGCGCGTAGTTCGTGATCGTCCACTGCCGCGACCAGTACGCCGGTTTCTGCCGCTTCGGGAAATTACTGTCGTAATCTGCGTTGGACATCAGGTGCATGTACAGGCTGTAGAAGGTCAGCTTCGTCCCGCGCGGAAACTCCATCTCGTGGCGCACCAGGGCGAAGCCCGTACTGTAGGGAGCCTGAAACGGCGTGTTACCGCCATCCACTGCCAGTTCACTGATCGGGTAGTCCCGGTTCGCACGCCAGGCGACCAGCACGCCGTCCGCAATGCAGCGCAATCCGGCGTCAAGGTCCAACGCTTGCCCCGCGCCGGCCTCCGTGATGTGAATGCCGCCGTGCCACATGCCCTTGCGGCTGACGAGATATGAGCCGGACGGCTCGCTACCAGCTAGCAACCGGTGAACATCGTGCTCGTCAACAAACTGCGCAGAAGTTGCGGATTGCCCGTGGCCTTTGCGAAGAAACGGAAAGGCGAACGGCAGCAGTTTCAGCTTCGCCTGAGCAGGTTGGGTGGGATTCGGTGAATGAGTCGGCGCGGGTGTAGTCATCGGTGGCTCAGTCCGGGTTAGGCCAGTGAATCGATCATTCTCCGGACAGTACCTCTGGGCCACAATTTTGTTGCGTCCACAATTAACGATGGTTGATGGAAATCATGGCGAATCAAGTGGGCAGGCCGTGTGTGGCGATGACCCTGGTGCTGGCTAGAGCAGCCTTCGCCATGCCCGATCCTCGCCGACCGCACGGCGGTGCTCGCCGCGCCAGCTGGTAATTTCTATGACTGCGGCACCGCGCTTTAGTCGACGCGATGGTGGGCTTCTGTTGTGTCATGGAGCCAGTATGCGCAACACGCGATGCGCAGCCGTGACGCGAAGATGAGAAAAATGTCAGAAAGGCGCGGCCTGTCACGAACCTCGCCTAACGCGCTGGACCAGGAGATTGCTAACGCTAACCAGCGTGCGGACGTTGCCAAGGGTAAGAAGGAGCTAGCCGGGTAAGTATCGCGGTCTCTTGGAGTCTATCAATAACGGCCACATGGCGCACTTCGCTACAGGCGGAGCGGTTGGCAATGTAGCCCCGGCCAGCAGTGTTAGTAGCGGCTCAGGCGGTGACTTGCATTTCCACCTTGACGGTAGCGGACGCGGAGGATTGACGGCGGAGGACGCTAAGGCGCTAATGCCTGTGTTCCAAGCGGCCATTGATAAGCGCTTGGCCCAACGTATGCGGGGGCAGGGTGGTTACGCCTATCAGATCAAATACGGCGCAATTTAATTTAGGATAACGAATGAAAAGAAGGCCAAGTAAGCTGTTCGAGTTGGGCGAGGCTATGCGTAAGGCCAGCATGGCCGCGTACGACATTAACCGGTCCATCCAAAAGCTCGCTAAGGATAACCCTGAGGAGGCCGGCCAGATTGAGCAAGAGGCTATCGCGGGGTTGCTTAAGCGTGTAGAGGGCTTTGCTAGTGCGCCAGTCCAACGATAACAACATGTGTCCTTCCTGTGGGGAGCGATTCCGCTCCTCGCGGGGCTTCGATGCACACCGCACGGGAAGCTTTGGGGAGCGTAGGGCGGACGGGACGTATGAGCCAGCTAACAGGCGGTGCAAGACCCCTGAGGAGATGGCGCGGGCCGGTATGGTGCGGAACGGGCGGGGCCTATGGGTTACCAAAGCGTTCAATTTGCCTCTCGGTTTGTACCAAGGAGCCGACGGCGTACCTGAGGCAATGGGTAGGTAGCTTCGCGCCCTCGTAGAGGCTCTCTGTCTCACGCGCGCGCCCACAACGACGGGAGTATGATCATTAGGCCGCGCTTCAACGGAGGGCTGTCATGAGTATTGTGTCGACAAAGGCCGATCCCGAGCTATACCGCGCTAGTTGGGGCCTCGTTTGGGCCTCGTTTCTAGTCCCCGTGTTCTTTCTCCTATTTGACGTTTGTCGAGGTCACGCGGAGTGGTTTATGCGTTCCGGCGCGCTAACCGCATTCTTGGCCGCCGTTGCTCAATTCAAGCAACTTGGGCTTCTACAAACTAAGCACGTCATGAACGCACAGCGGGCGCAAGAGGGAGATCACATTCAGAATATCAGCCACGAATATAAGTCCCTAGAATGGACAGCTTTTGTTGCGGGTCTGTACGGGACTCTGATTCTGGCTTATGGGGACATACTTGCGAGGTATTTAACTGGCTGACACACGTATCGCGCTCATAGTGAGCCTCATAGCTGGTCCGGTCTGAGAACGTGCTACGGCAGTTAGGGCAATAGAGAAACGGGCCGGGATACCACCCAAGCACCCGCACGGGTTAGCCTTAGTAAACAAGAGCTAATCCGGCCTGATATCTGGCTTAGTCGCTCGCATCTCTGCAATGGACCGAATTAGCGTTAAACCTACGAATTCCTAAGGACTAGCCGTAACTGGCCGGAATAAAGAGCTAAGGCGCGTTTCCAGCTAAATTTTTGGACTTAGCAATAAAACACGATGAACCTGTCGGCGCTGCGTGCTTTGACCTTTGCAGTTTCGCGCACCCCCCCATATCCCTATGTGGTCCGCCTGTCAATCCTATGAATCCACACGCTATGAAATCAGGACAACTAATCTATGGAACACAAGTACGAATGTCTTAAGCATAAGTGGCCTGAGCCGGGGCATGCCGGTATCGAGTGGCGCTGTCCTAGCTGCGCTGTTGCTAACGTAATCAAGCGCAACGGCAAGCGGCTAACGACCAAGCAGAAGCAGCGCTTAGGGGCAACTAGCGCACCGCGTATCGATGACCTCAGCGGCCACGCTTGGGGAAAGATACGGAACCGAATCAAGCAACGAGATCAATACACATGTCGAGCGTGCAAGCGGGCTGATCTACGTGGAGTAGTAGACCACATCAAACCATTGGAGCAAGGCGGTACGAACGATGATACCAACCTACAGTATCTATGTGAGCCGTGCCATGTCGATAAGACCAACAGAGACAGAGGCTTCAAGGTTAAGCGTGCATTCGGTCCTGACGGTATGCCGATAGACGGTAGTTGGTAGTAGCCAAGTTAGCCAGTATGAATTCAACCAAATGGAAGATTCGTTGCGATAGCCCTATGCTTAGCTCACAGGTATTCAATAGTCGTAGAGAGGCTAGAGCCACTGCTGATTGGTTCTATGAAGTCAGACCATTTACCAAGGTCCACGATAGACCATATCGGCTAGTTAAGTATCGCTCTGCTGGAAATGAGATACCGTCTCCGACGAATGGTATCTATCAATATAGCAAAATCTCTGAAATCCCCGCCAGATAAGGATTTCAGGGTGTCAGTTTTGATGTTTAACCTCACTTTTCGACCATAGGAGGTGCGTTGAAGTTTGACGTTATAGAGTTCATAAAGGAAGCCAATCTGCCGAGCATGGTTGTATCAGACCCCGACTACACGATGTGGCCGCATCTGTTCATCAAGAGGAAATTTACAGATGCTGAGCTTGCGGAGCATTGGCGTACCTATCGACCGAAACCGGTCTATGATTATGGTAGCCGTGGTCCTGCATATGTTGAGGACAACGATGTAAGTCGTACCATTAATCGTTACTCTCCGGTCGGTGGAGAGCTTACTGTTAAGCCCCGCCATGAGATAACCGTAACCGGTTGGCCGCTGAGCAATAATTCACGATCTGTAACCGTGGTCAAACCGGACCAATGGATTGATGTTCAAACCGGAGAGATCGTTATTCGGTCGGACCTGAGAGCAGCTAAAACCTACGCGCCAACGCCGGTTAGCAATAGCGATAGGCTGCTCAAGATTTTAACGCTGCTAGCTAGCTGCGGTGACCCGGATGCGGACAAGGGTAAGCATGATAGGGCGTTTATACGTTTCATCCTCCGGTCCAGAAGCGGTAGAGGCGGGTTCCTCCAACCGCTTAACGCTATCCTCGATAGATGGATTGCTTACGCGCATCCCGATATGCGAACGGGCAACAGGGCCAGGAAACGAGAGCAGCTTAAGAGCATGCTGTGCAAGCTTGGCGTCCTACACGATGAGCAAACGCTAACCAAGCCGTATCAGGTCCTGGCGCAATCCTCGCGTAGGGAGAACTTGGGCGATGCAAGCAAGGCGGCTATTGTGCTTAAGCCTAGGGCTAAGCCGGGTCGCGGCGTGTTGAATTCGACACTGTACAAAAATACATGAACAACTTTCCGCTTGAGTGTCCGTCGTTAGACCGGGTAGGCTTGTCTCATCACCATCCGGAGACATGCCATGCAACGCAGCGCCAACCAAGGCAGCAGAAAGAAACGCTACAAAGACCTCCAAGACCATGTGCAGGCAAAGATCAGGCGCGTAGTTCAAACTTGCTGGATCGCAGACAGGAAAGAAGCGAATGGCCTGCGGGTCAATTCGCGCCGCATAGGGCCAAGGGTAAAGCCGTGCCCGCCGCAGTATGCGGCCGTGATTGATTCGGCGATGCGTGACCTTGGCTGGCTTGATTAGCCCGCGGAATGTAAGCGGCCAGCGACGATGTCGGTGGCTCTGTGTGCATAACGCGTGCGTAGTAGGAGAGGTAACGGAAATATTCTCTTGTGCTTCAATTTTGCTCGCTAAGTACCCCGGCCTTGCGGAGGCGGCGTAGCGTGTCTTCAAGGCTGCGTTCTAGGCGCTTATGGCTTTCGTGCAAAACTATCGCGTACTGGACGAGTTGGTGATGGTTAGCCTGCATGACCTGTTTGTTAGCATCTGTAGGAGCTTGGGACGTAATAAACACTGATTGCTGGTATTTTTCTACGAAAATATTATTCAGCTTAAAGGAATCCACCGTGGCTTTGGCATAAGTGTAGGTCTGGATAATCGATTTTCTCAGATCGTTATCTTTCAGGTGGCCAATAAGCGCGGCGTTCCCGTGATAGACAGAAAAGTAATCGAAGGAAACCGGCCAATAGAGCAGAAGGGGCGCCCCCGCTTGATGAACGGCTATCTGTCCACCGGCGGAGGATTTATATACTTCCGATAAGGTTTCTAATTCGTCGTGTAACGCTTGAAGAATTGCCTTGCGGTGAATATCTTCTCGGCGCTTCTGTTCGGTAGTGCTTGCGTGAAGTTGTCTTTGAACGCCTATCAGCGTGCATAGGCCGCCAATAATTGCGCCGACAAGCCCCGTGACTGCGGAGATCCAATCAATCTGCATCTGATATTTTCCTTGTGATATTAAGCCTTGTTCCAGACTCACTCCAAATGCTCCAGGAATTCCTTCCAATTTCCCTCAAACTCGTCAAGTGACTTGGCCGCGACCATGGCTTCGATTGCGATTCGAGCTTTCTTTAGCTCGTCGTACGGTTGGTAGGAGTGTTGCATACGGCTGGTCTGGTCGTTGCAAGGAGGGTCGGTATTGTTGTGTCGGGAAACGGCAAACGCTGCAACGGCAACCCTTCCCGCGTTTCGCCCTGGCGGAGGCGGATGGACCAACACGGGTCCGCCGTTGATATCGTAACTCGATTTGAGCGAGTGCGGTGCAGTGCAAGGAAGTAGGCGTAGGACATGATAGGCGAGAGTGAGTGATATAGCGGCCGCTGCATGTGGTATGTTGAGTCCGTAAGGTGCAGTGGCGGACCGGGGATAAGTCGTCCAGCCTATGCATATTGGATAAAACGTATAGAAGAAGCATGACATGCGGCCCAGCGAATACCACCTCTATCGAATCAAATTCATCAAGCCTGCACAGGTCCAACTTTTTGACCCTGGTATCACGCCGCAAGAACTGTTTGAGCGCGGATTGGGGAAAAGGCCGTCTTTAGAGTTGCGATACAACAACGTCTGGCATATCGGGAATGTAGAACATATTACGCCTGACGCCGGTAGGTTCGCGGTTGGCCGAATTACGAAGACGACTGTGGAAAAGTACGACGAGCAGACCGGAGATTTTCAAGAGATGCTCGATGACACTGGACCCTATACTTTTGTCTATTTTGATTCGAGCTTGGGCGTTCTAGGCATTGGACGTAAGACCCGCGTTGCCAACGATGTTCAAGCGATTGCGGGCAAGATTGAGCGGCTAATGCAATCTACGGCTGACGTAGTTGAGAATTCAATTAAGGTTCGCGTTGACAAGATTCGTGACCCGGAGACGTTCGTCCAGAAGATTCTAGGGGCGTACGCTGTACGGCGGTTCAAGGCGAATTTCACCGGACCTAATCCTATAGATGCTGATGAGCTTTTCCAGCGGCCAATGTCGTACTACTGCCAGGAAATGAAAGGAGACCAGGGAAGCGTTTCCGTGGCGGGGAAATCGCTGGACGAAGAAACTGTTATCGCGGTTGCAAGATCGACGGCGGCTACTGGAAACGCGGCTTCGGCTGTGATTCAAGAGGAGCGGGGAAAGCCATTCGTTGCTATATCGTTCCAGGGTGACGCAAGAAAAGTTGTCGTGGATAGTGAGGCGGGCAAAGAAGCAACGCTTACCGCGATCAAGAACGCTTACCGAGAGGTTAGAGAATGATTGTAGAGAAACAGGTAACCTCAATGGAAGAACTGGCGCACGAGCTCAATGTGCTTCCAAATAGGTATATCTTTCGAGGTCAGGCGGACTCTAGTTGGGGGCTTCAATCATCTCTGGAGCGACTGCTCGATAACTCTTGGACAGTCGAACGCGCCAGAAATTTTGAGGATCACGCGCTTAAATCATTTAAGTCGAAGTTTCGTATCTACTGTGGCCAGGAGCACACGCCGGAATCGAAGCTCTCTTGGCTCTCAGCGATGCAGCACTACGGCGCGCCGACGAGATTAATAGATTTTACAACTAGTCCATACATTGCTCTATATTTTGCACTTGAGGCATACAATCCACGTGGGGGCAGTGGCTTTTCATTGTTCTATATGGATTACTCGGCCCTTATGGATCAATCTCTTGCTTACATCGGGACTAGGGATAAGGAGTTTAAGGAAACCCGTGCATCAATGAACGAAAAGCAGGACGAGATATTCGAAAAAGTCATCGATAGATACACGTATGATGTAGCTTGGGTGTCGGAGTCGGCTGAGTCGAACGCGAGAATAGACCGCCAGTTTGGAACGTTTCTAATTTCCGGTAGTTTGGAGCGAAGGATAGAGGAAATACTTTCGCTCGATTTGTACGCGAAGGTTGATATGGTCAAGTTGGTAGTCCCTCCCGACCTATACGAAGGATCGTTTGTGGCGCTTCGCAAAATGGGCATAAACTCGAAGACGATGTATGGGGACCTCGCCGGACTGGCGAAATCGATAAGAATGGAGCTTAGTGCTTACGCATAGACGCCACGTTAGACCGGGCCTACAAGGTGCTCAACGTTGATCATCCTGGCGTGCAGATCGAGTTTGGAGGGCCGGACCGTACGATGGAAGCTAGCTGGACGCCCCCGAATGCTGAGAACAACGTCGCATTTGCTTCTGTGCGTCAAATCGCGTGGGAGTTGCTGGAGAGCATTAACTGGTATAAGGCGTTCGCTGAACGCAACTTGAGACTGCCGCTGCTTTGGCCACCGTTGAAGCGCATAGCGGCGGGACGTATTTCATATTCAAGCGAGCACGCCATGGCGACACACCGGACCAATGTTGGCGCGGTCATTAAGAACACCCTGCGTAACCAGGCAGGCGGCAAGTGTGCAAATCCAGGCTGCCCAAACACGCGAACACATATCCACCATATAAAGGAGTGGGCGGTTTATCAGACGCACGACGAGAAGGACATGATCGCCGTGTGCCCAACATGTCACGATGCTATCCACCACGGTCGCTTGAAAATCTCGGATGAGACACTGTATCAATGGAAAGGCGTCCCGCGTGAGGATCAATCCCGCACGGGCCATGTGTATGTTGAGCCTGGGGGAGAACGGAAACTGTTGCTAGGTTCACTGGCCGTCACGGCTACTTCGAGCGTGCTGGCCTTTAGCCTTTCGCCAGGTAGCTTCGTCAACCTCACACTTGATGACGATCTCACACTGATTGATCTCAAGCTCTCGTCGGTACGTGGAGATGAAATCGTAAGAATTGCCAAATCAGGACACTTTAAGGCCACCGCTCACGCGGACGTCACCTTTGCCTCTCGTCCAGGCGCGCTGCGGCTTACCGCGCCATGTTCACCCGAGTTTATCCCCGACTGGTTAATATGGGCAATCAATGCCGAGGATCGCGAATTCATCCACAATCCCGTTACACTACTTTCCGTGGAAGTCGTTGAGCCGGGGTTGATTAGGTTAGAAGGAGTGTGGGCTGTGGGCGGAAACGCCGTCGTTGTTTCTAGGGACAAGCTTCAATTCTTCACGAGAGGCGCGCCGCGACCTTTAACCCTGATTGGTGATGGTAAAGAGAGTGTGTTCAAGGCAAAAGGCGAAGTAGCTATTAATGAGTTACCGTTGTTTGCGTTCGGCACTCGGAAGTAGTGGGCTGCTTTCGTTCGTTCTTTCTAAGGCGAGGTTGAAAATGCACGTCTATCGAGGACCCGCGAGTAAGGGATTAGGGGATGACAGTCACGAATTTGTCGATGCTCAGGACCTTTCAAAGGACACCGCGCCTTGGACCGACAACTTCTCAGTTACGGTAAACATAACCAAGGATCCAGTAGCTTCGAGGCAAGCGGTAGCACGAATCGGCCTCTCCGAGGCGGACGTGCTGGCGCTGTATCAAGGGCTAGTGGCTGGCAAGTTCAAGCAGTGTGGAGATATCAAAGAGAAGCTCTCACAAAATGAGAATGAATTAGCGGCGATAAAGAGAAAGATGATGGAGATTCGTCTTGCGCTATTGAAGGCGAGTTCTGATGCTGAAAAGGTGGCCGATGTGAGAGGTATTGTGCTGCGGGACCATTGACGCATGGAGCATTCCGTGTGGGCGCGACTTCGAGAGTTAGATTGTCTCCGCCCTCCGTAGATGGACGAACTACGCCCCGCGTTGAAATAGCTGTGTCAATGGGTTCGCAAAGTTATTGACAGATTAGGTGTACTCGATATTAAAAGTTTACGCGGATTTTAAACCGTTGGCTAAACTTGGCGCTCGACAACCAGACGGAGAACGCAATGCCAACAGTCCGCGTCCACCATTTCCCTAAATCGAAGGGCCAGCCTCAGATAGTTCGCGAAATCATCAAGGAGGGGCCTGGTCTCAGCCAAGCTGAGGCGCTGGAGTTAGCAGTTAAAGCTGTCGAGATATACGCGGGCCGCCATCCCAGGCCGCCGCACGTCACCATTAGCCAAGCCGCCGCGATGATAGGGCGTAGCCGAGGGACCGTAGCCGCCATGCTGTCCCGCTACCGTATCCAATTGAACGCGTGCGGTCAGATTCCTATAGAAAGCGTGGACAAATTGCTGACCGCTCCTGAGGTTGCCGCGCTGGCATCGGAAACGCCTGAGGATAGGGCAGCAAGGGAGGCGCAAGAGCTTAAGGAGTACCAGCAGGAGAATTGTCGCCAGCTTAAAGCGGCTGTATCACGGGCTATAGCTGAGACGAAAGCGAGGAGGCAATGAAAACGCTGTTTCTATTGATGGCGCAGTTTGACGGACGTGTTTTGATTCCTTTCGAGGAGGTCCGCGCGGCATTCTTTCCACACTTGGATGCGGACAACCTGACACGCAAACTTAACCGAGGAGAGATAACCCTCCCGGTGGTCCGTGCGGACCGTAGTACCAAGACTGCGCGGAGCTTCTATGTACACGACCTAGCAGAATGGATCGATACGCAACGAGCCATAGCCGTCAAGGAGCGTAACCAACTTTGCAGCCTCAAAGATCAGGAGGCGTCAGATTGAATACGGCGTTTCTGCTAATGGCCCAATTCGGAGCACGCGCGGCGGTCCCGCTCTCCGAGGTCCAACAAGCGTACTTCCCGCATTTGGCGGAGCGGAAGCTTTTGGAGAAGATCAATAAGGGAGAGATTGCTCTCCCGGTAATCAGGGCTGAGCGCTCTGTAAAAACCGCGAGGTCAGTCCACATTCAGGACTTGGCCGATTACATAGATGCAAGGCGTGCAGAAGCTATGAAGGAGTGCAGCCAACTTTGCGGTCTTAAATAAGGGCGCACGCGAAATATCGCTCATTTTACAAGGAGATTGTATGGATGCAGGAACGTCAACCGCGCGCAGTTGGGGACCTCTTGGGCGTTAGGTATCTCACTATCCGCAAATTTTCCGAAAAGAGCGGATACACAGAGGACGCCATTAGAACCAAGATCAATCGAGGCATATGGCTAGAAGGAGAGGTATGGATACAAGCACCAGATAACCGGCAACTTATTGACGTAAAGGGGTATGAATCATGGGTAGAGACGGGCGGGGTGTTAGGAAGGTTTCGGACACCAGCATACAAATCAGTTTCACCTACAGGGGCGTAGTTTGCCGGGAGCGGCTACGCATCAAACCGACAACGGCGGGACTCAAACAGGCGGAGCTAATCCGGTCTGAAATCCTGCTATCAATCGCGCGGGGAACGTTCAACTACGCCAAGTCGTTCCCGGACTCGTCGAAGGCTGTGATGTTCGCGCAGTTCAAAGGAGAGGTTAGAACCGTGGCGGTCTACCTTGAGGCATGGGTAGAGCGGCAAGGGAAGTTCCTCAAGGCCAGCACCGTAGATGGTTACCGCAAGATCGTTGACTATCACCTTATCCCGCAATTTGGGAAAAAGACGCTCTCGGAGCTAACGCGGGCCGACTTTCGGGCATGGTTGGACAAAATGGACTGCGGTAACAAGCGGCTTGCCAATATCCAGAGCGTTGCCCGTAAGGCGTTTGAGGATGCGGTGCAGGAGGAGCCGCCTTTGATGGAAAAGAACCCGCTACACGGTTGGACCTACCGGAAGAAGGAGGCTCCGAAGGAGGAGGACGATGTAGACCCGTTCACGGTGGAGGAGCAGCGGGCAATCGTAGCGGCGCTACCTGACCAGGCGGCTAATATGATCCAGTTCGCATTTTGGGCCGGGTTGCGGACTTCGGAGCTTGTAGCGCTCGATTGGTCCGATGTTGACTGGCGTAGGGGCGTTGTCGTGATACGTCGGGCGTTGACTCAGACGGCTAAGGAGGCGGAGGACACTAAGACCAAATCCAGCCGCCGAGAGGTCAAGCTATTGCCTCCGGCGTTGCTTGCGCTCGAATCTCAGAAAGCGCACACCTTTCTTGCGGGAAGGGAGGTATTCCAAGACCCACGGAACCGGGCGCGGTGGGGCGGTGAATCGCCGGTGCGGATTGTGTGGACGCGAGCGCTCAAGTTAGCCAAGGTGCGTTACCGGAAACCGTACCAGACGCGCCACACCTACGCCTCCATGATGCTATCGGCGGGCGAGCATCCTATGTGGGTGGCGCGGCAAATGGGACACTCGAACCAAAACACCACAGTACGCATTTACGCGCGGTGGATGCCGAGTGCAGACCCGGAGGCAGGAGGTAAAGCAGTAGAGAAGTTTGCAGCAGACATGCTGCGATTGTCGTGCGATTCTCAGCCGAAGATAGCCGAAAACAGCTAAATAAATCGCAGGGGTGAAAGCCTAAGTGCTTGATTTAAAAGGTTTTCCTGGCGGAGAGAGGGGGATTCGAACCCCCGATAGGCTATTAACCTATACACGCTTTCCAGGCGTGCGACTTAAACCGCTCATCCATCTCTCCGGCGGGAGGCGAATTATAGCAGACTCCGCGCGCCGGAGGAAAGCGCTCACGTAGAACCTGGCACGATCTGCGCTTTGCAAAGTCACTCGCAGCCCCTAAGCAGCGCAGAAATCGTTCGTTCCCCGCTTCGCGGGCATTCCGTAACGTTGCCGCACCGGCCTTGCCGCCGCCACGCAAGGACCGCACAGCGATAACCACCACACGCAACGGAACGCCGCGCATGAATAAAAACGCGTCTCTCACACGCCGCCCGCTAGCCGCCGCACTCGCACTCGCCTTCGCCGCATCAGGCGCCACGATCGCCACAACTGCCCACGCGCAAAGCAGCGTCACGCTGTACGGCATCCTCGATGCCGGCCTCGCCTACGTGCACAACGCCCAGAGTGCAAATGGACAGAACCAGTCCACGCTCGTCAAGCTCAGCAGCGGCAATCTCTCGGGCAGCCGCTGGGGCTTGCGTGGCACCGAGGATCTCGGCAACGGTCTGGCCGCCATCTTCCAGCTCGAAAACGGCTTCAACGTGGGCACCGGTGCGCTCGGGCAGGGTCGCCGCGAATTCGGCCGCAAGGCCATCGTCGGTCTCGCCAGCACGACGTGGGGCACGCTCACGCTCGGCCGACAGTACGATCCACTAGTCGATCTCGTGCAGCCGCTCACCGCGGACGGTCCGTTCGGCGGCGTGTTCGGCACGCCCGGCGACCTCGACAACTACGACAACAGCCTGCGCGTGAGCAACTCCGTCAAGTACGCGAGCCCGCTCATAGCAGGCCTGCAGTTCGAAGCGCTGTACGGCTTCGGCGGCGTAGCCGGTGCTACCGGCAGCGGCCAGACGTACAGCTTCGGCGCCGCCTACTCGAGCGGCCCGCTCTCGCTCGCGGCCGGCTACTTCTTCGCCAACGGCGGCAGCACGCTCACGTCCGGCGTGCGCACCTGGACGAGTACTTCGGACAGTCTCTTCAACACCGTCATCAATCAGGGCTTCGCGAGCGCAAGCTCGATTCAGATCGTGCGCGCCGGCGGCAGCTATGCGGTGGGCGCAGTGAGCTTCGGGCTGGCCTACTCGAATACGCAATACGCAAACGATGCCTACTCAACCTTCCACCAAACCGCGAAGTTCAACAGCGGCTCGGCGTTCCTGAACTATCAGATCACACCGGCGCTGCGCGCGGGCGCGGGCTACAACTACACGTCGCTCACCGGCCCCTCGTCCGCGCACTACAATCAGTTGAACTTTGGCAGCAACTACTCGCTCTCCAAACGCACTGATCTTTACGCGCTCGCCGGCTACCAGAAGGCGAGCGGCCACACGCTCGACGCGAAGGGTTCGAGTGTCGTTGCGCAGGCATCGATCGGCGACTTCGGCGTGAGTTCGGACGCCGACAATCAGGCGCTCGTCGTGGTAGGGGTCCGGCACAAGTTCTGACGCCAGCGAGCCGCATGCGGCCAGCACCGACAGACCTCGCCGTCATTCAGTGGCGCTCCGCGCGCGTCCCACTCGAAGACTTCGTGGAATTCGATGGCATATAAAATTTAAGAATCGCCAACGTTAGTAATACATATTGCTTACAAAGCGGCGCGAATGCGCGCGGCCAGCGCTTCGAGCTGCGCCATGTCGGCCATTTCACGCGCATGCGGGCGCAGTGCTTCGCCCGCGCGACGCGGAATCAGGTGAAAGTGCACGTGCGGTACGGTCTGCCCGGCGGCGGCACCGTTGAACTGCGCGATCAACAGGCCTTCGGGCGCAAGCGCCTTGCGCATGGCGACTGCCATCTTCTGCACCGTCGCCATGGCGGCGGCGCCCGCTTCGAGCGAAAGGTCATAGACGAACTCGGCGCCTTCTTTCGGCAGCACGAGCAGGTGGCCTTCGGCTTGCGGCATGACGTCCATGATCGCGAGCGTCATGTCGTCCTCGTACACCTTGATACAGGGTGCTTCGCCGCGCAGGATGCGGGCGAAGATGTTCTTGTCGTCGTAGGCCATGGTCAGTCTCTCCAGTTCGGGCGCGCTGTTTGCTCGCGCCGGGGCGATGGGTTTCGTCGAGTTTGCGATTATGGCCCGCCCCGTATGGCCTGTGCGTGGTCCTGCACGTTTTTTGAAGTAGGTGCATCATAGAGTTTCTCGCAGCGCGCGCGACGACGAATGTCTTGATAGCAACCTCTTGAATGGCATTGGAGCAAGGTACCAAGGACCCGCTCCAGCCGCATGGAGCACGTATGGCAACGACTGATCTCGAAGCAGTTCAACCCGTTCGTGAGGCCACCGTTTCGGGGGCCTGGCGGTTTACAGCCCAGCTATTGGCGCGCGCTGATGTGAAATTCAACGGCACCCGGCCGTGGGACATGCGCATCCACGATCCGCAGTTGCCCGAGCGCGTGCTGGCACTAGGCAATCTGGGCCTCGGCGAAGCCTACATGGACGGTCAGTGGGACTGCGAGCAGCTCGACGAGTTCTTCGCACATGTGTTGCGCGCGCATCTGGATGACCAGATCGATCCCTCCCGTCTCGTCTTCTACGCGCTCAAGGCGCGCCTCATGAATCGCCAGACCGTGCGCCGGGCATGGAAGGTGGGCCAGCAGCACTACGATATCGGCAACGAGTTCTACGAGGCGATGCTCGACAAGAACATGGCCTACACCTGCGGCTACTGGTCGGGCGGTGCGAAGACGCTAGACGAGGCGCAGGACGCCAAGCTCGATCTCATCTGCCGCAAGCTGGGCCTGAAGCCCGGCATGCGCCTGCTCGACATCGGGTGCGGGTGGGGCAGCCTCATGAAGTTCGCGGCCGAACACTATGGCGTGTCGTGCGTGGGCGTGACGATCTCGAAGGAGCAGGCCGCGCTCGGTGCCGAACGCTGCAAGGATCTGCCCATCGAATTCCGCCTGCAGGACTACCGGTTGCTCGACGAGAAGTTCGACCGCATTGCGAGCGTGGGCATGTTCGAGCACGTGGGCCCGAAGAACTATCGCACCTATATGGAAGTCGCGCACCGCTGTCTTGCCGACGACGGTCTGTTCGTACTGCACACCATTGGCAAGAACCGCCGCGACACCACGCCCGATCCGTGGATCGACAAATACATTTTCCCGAACGGCGAGCTGCCGACCATCGGCCAGATCGCCGACGCTTCGGGCGGCCTGTTCGTGGCCGAAGACCTGCATAACTTCGGCGCCGACTACGACCGCACGCTCATGGCGTGGCACGCGAATTTCGAGGCCGCGTGGCCGCGTTTCAAGGCGCAGATGGGCGAGCGTTTCTACCGCATGTGGCGTTACTATCTGCTTTCGTGCGCCGGAGCGTTCCGTGCGCGCGACATCCAGCTCTGGCAGTGGGTGTTTTCGAAGAACGGTTTGCTGGGCGGTTACCAGCGTCCTGCCTGATCTGCGCGTTGCTTCATCCATGCGGCCGTGTTTCGCGAATGGCGAACGCGGCCGTTGTCGTTGCAGATCAGCGTATCAGTGCCGAGACCGTGGCGATGCCAAGGATCGTCATGACGACCGAGGCGCACACGTGAATGGCGATTTCGCCCGCAGCCCAGCCGAAACGGCCGTGCTGCAGATGCGAAACGACTTCAGCCGAAAAGGTCGAGAACGTGGAGAGGCCGCCCATGAGGCCGGTAATAACGAAAAGGCGCCACTCGGCGGAGAGCTGGGGCATGCGCCCGAAGTAGGCGACCGCGACGCCGATCACGTAGCCCGCGATGATGTTCGACGCAAGCGTGCCGAGCGGCAACTCAGGGTAGAGGGCATTCAGGCGCAGCCCGAGGACCCAGCGCAGCAGCGAGCCGAGCGCGCCGCCGGCGCCGACGGCGAGGATGGACAGATACATGGTCAGGAGTGGTTGAGGGCGCAATATGAACCGGCGCGCTATGCCGCCGGTTCTGTCTTTCTATCGATTTCGAGCACGGAGTGTAGCACCGGCCGGGACCGGCGGCTTCACGCCAGGCTGCTTGCCTTCAGACCACGTCCTGCGCTGAGTCCTGTTGCGAACCCGCGCCGGGCGGCGTGTCAGACGATCCCGCCGTTCGCGCGCAGCACCTGGCCGTTGACCCAACCGCCGTCCGGGCCCGCGAGGAACGACACGACATTCGCAATGTCGCCGGGTTGCCCGAGGCGCTGCAGCGGCGGCATGTTCGCGAAATGCTGGATCTGCTCTTCGGTTTTGCCGCTGAGGAACAACTCTGTCGCCACCGGCCCCGGCGCAACCGCGTTCACGCAGATGGAGCGTCCGCGCAGCTCGCGTGCGAACACGCGCGTGATCGTCTCCACCGCAGCCTTGCTCGCGGCATAGAGCGCGTAGCCGGGCAGATTCATCGCGAGTACGGAGGTCGAGAAGTTAATCACGCGCCCGCCATCCGCGAGTTTCGTCGCCGCTTCGCGCAGCGTGTTGAGCGTGCCGCGCACGTTGATGTCGAAGGTTTCGTCGTAGATAGCGTCGCTCGAATCGGCAACCGTGACGGTCTTCATGATGCCCGCGTTGTTCACGAGCAGCGTGGGCTGGCCCAGCGTTGCGGCGGTGGTTTCGAAGAGGTGGCGTACGTCGTCGGCCTTCGCGATGTTCGCTTGCACGGCGATGGCGCGCCCGCCGCCCGCCGCGATCTTCGCAACGAGCGCCTCGGCTTCCGCGCTGCGCGAAGCGTAGTTGACGACGACGGCGTAACCGTCGCGTGCGAGACGTTCGGCAATGGCGGAGCCGATGCCGCGCGAGGCGCCCGTGACGATGGCGACGCCGCGCGAGTTCGTGGATGCGTTCATGATCGGAGTCCTTCTCGTGAGTGGTGGGAGCGGGCTCGATCATGGACGAAACCGCTGCGGCGATCATTGCGTGCCGCCGGGTTTCATCATTCCATTTCGATTAACAATGCTGCACGGCGGCGCTCAGTAGGCGATGCAGACGGATTTCGTCTCCGTGTACGCGTCGACGATCGCACGGCCATGCTCGCGGCCGATGCCTGAGGCCTTGAAGCCGCCGAAGGGCAGCGCCGGATCGACCATGTTGTGCGTGTTCACCCATACCGTGCCTGCCTGCACGCTGTCTACCAGGCGCAGCGCGCGGTCGAGCTGGTGGGTCCAGACGCTCGCACCCAGACCGTACTCCGAAGCATTCGCCGCCGCGACGGCTTCCTCGACATCGTCATACGGCATGGCGACGAGCACCGGGCCGAACACCTCTTCGCGCACGACGGTGAGCGGCTTGCTGGATGCGTTCGCAATCACCGTGGGCTCGATGAAGAAGCCGGGGCGATTGCCGTCGCCGCCGCCCGCCACGATCTCGCCGCCTTCGGCGCGGCCCTGCGCGATCATGCCTGCGACCTTGGCGCGATGGCGTGCCGAAACGAGCGGGCCCATCTGGGTGGCCGCATCGAAACCCGAACCGAGCACCGTTGCGCGTGCAACGTTGGCAATACCTTCGACGATCTCATCAAAACGCGCGCGCGGCAGATACAGGCGCGAGCCTGCCGTACAGACCTGGCCGTGATTGAAAAAGATCGCGCCAGCCGCGCCTTCGATCGCGCGCTGCGGATCGCAGTCGTCGAGCACGATCACGGGGCTCTTGCCGCCCAGTTCCAGCGACACGCGCTTGAGGTCGCTCGCGCATTGCCTGCCGATGATGCGGCCCACCTCGGTCGAGCCCGTGAAGGTGACCTTGTCCACCTGCGCATGGCGAACGAGCGCCGCGCCCGCCGTTTCTCCCTGGCCCGTGACGACATTGAACACGCCCGGCGGAAAGCCGGCTTCGCTCGCGAGTTCGGCAAGGCGTATGGCGGTGAGCGGCGTTTCCTCGGCGGGCTTGAGCACCACGGTGCAGCCGCAGGCGAGCGCGGGCGCGATTTTCCAGACCGCCATCAGCAGCGGGAAATTCCATGGCACGATCGCGGCGACCACGCCCGCGGGCACGCGCCGCGTGGAGGCGTTGTAGCGCACGCCGGGCGGAAAGGCGAGCGAGAGATCCACGGTGCTGCCCTCGATCTTGGTGGCCCAGCCGGCCATATAGCGCAGCCATTGCACGCTGCCGCCCACTTCGAGCATCTTCGAGAAGCCGAGCAGCTTGCCCTGGTTGAGCGTTTCGAGCGCGGCGAGTTCGTCGCCGTGCTGCTCGACGAGGTCGGCGAGTGTGAGCAGCAGGCGCTCGCGCGCGGCGGGCGGCATGCGCCGCCACGTGTCGGCTTCGAATGCGCGGCGCGCGGTGGTGACGGCGGCGTCGATGTCGGCGTCGCTCGCGTCGGGCACCTGCGCGATCTCCGCGCCCGTGGCCGGATTGAATACGGCAAACGTGCGGCCGTTGCCGCTTTCGCTAAAGCGTCCGTCGACGAACATCTGCGTGCGGATCGTGTGCGTGAAGTCCTGGCGGTCCATACCGTCTCCTTGTTTCGATAGTCATGCGAACGTTTTTTCGGGGATTTTTTCAGCGTAAGTCGATTGTGCTGCCCGCAGCGAGTGCAGCTGACGCAGAGCCGGGCGTGTGCGTCCGGAAGCGGCGCGGCGGCGCGAATGCGTATGCGCATGCGCATGCAAGATTGAGCGCGCCTCCAACGATGAACAGCGCGTCAAAACCTTGTCCGAAGCCCCATGACGTGGTGGCGAGTGCCGCGCCTGCCAGCATGCCCGCGTGATGTGCGAGGCCGGGGCAGCCCGTACCGCAGGCCCGCGACGCCCGGCCGCCGCGTATGAGCGTGGGGAGCGTCAGGTAGTCGAGCACGGCGAATGCGGGTGCAGCGAGCGCGGTCCACGGCGCGAGGCAATCGAACGTGAGGGCGGCAAGCAGCGCGCCGCGCAATACGAAGAGCACGAGCAGCGCGCGCCGGTATTCGATGCGATCGGCCAGCCCGCCCAGGAGGCTCACCGCGGCGAGTGGCGTTACGGCCCGCGTCACGGATAGTGCAGCGCCGCCGCAGACCGCGAAAAACTGGAAACGCGCGAGCATGCCGCTCGACAGGCCCGCAAGCAACGCGGGTGCGATGAGCAGCATGCCGTTGCGCCACGTCGGCGCGATTGCATCCGTATGCATCGACCTAGCCGCGATATCACGCGTGCGCCACAAGTGCGCGCACGCAGCGCCGAGCAGGGCGACGCCGCCCAGAATGAGCGGTGTCTGCGCGAGCGTTGCGCCGGCGCGCGCCCCGGCGCTCGTCGCCGCCATCGTGAGTGCGAGTGCGCTCGCGATCGGCATGGTGGGGTGCGTGGTGAAGCAGCGCGCCAGCGTGCCGGGAATCAGCGCCATCGCAAGCAACGCAAGCGCGCTCGCAGCGAACGCGGCAAACGGCGCGCCAGCGTGCATTGCCGCGATCATGACGCCTGCCGCGAGTGCGCTCGCGCCGCCCGTGACCGACGCCCAGACACCCAGCGGTCGTACCGCGTGCATCACGGTAAGGCGGCGCTCGCGCGGCATCATCGTGTGCTTAGGGCTTGCTGTGGCAGCACGATTTTGCTTCGGGCGCGTCGGCGCCGTCCTGCACGCTGTGCGGATCGCGCCCGCCTGGCAGGTCCATTGCGGGATTGCCATAGAAGAAGTTGTTGGGCTTGAGCATGAAGCCCGCATACTCCACCGGCATCACGGGGAAATCTTCGGGCTTGCACACGTGCGTGTGGCCGAAGCTGTGCCACAGCACGATGTCCTCGTTCTCCACGTTGCGGTTCGCTTCGATATAGCGGGGCAGGCCGTCGCCGCCCGCATGCTGGTTCGGGTAGTCGCCGCTCGCGTAGCGCTGCGTCGTGTCGTACGGCGTGACCCACACGTGGCGCGTGGCAAAGCCGCCGCGCTGGCGCACCTTCGAGTTGGGATCGGCGAGCATGAGCGGCGAGTCGTTGATGATGAGCTTGTAGCCCGGATTCGCGCCCACGCGGTTTTTCACGTTCGGATTCACGACTTTCCAGAAGCGCCCGGTCTGGCCGTTGGCGTTGCGCGCCGCTTCCTGCTCGGTCTTGAGCACGCGCTTCGTCGTATCGAACACGTTGCCGTACGGATTCTCCGCACCCATCGCGCGCGGCACGAATTCGTGCTCGGTGACGGCGTTCTTCTCGCCATCCACCATCATGTGCAGGCGCGCGTTGAAGAAGTGTTGATGGGTCGGGCCGCCGAGGCTCTCGGTGACCATGCCGCCCCACGGGTACGTGTCGCCATCGGCCACCGCCGAGGTCTGGATGATGCCCGTGAGCTTGCATTCGAGCTGGATCGTGCCGTCCTGATAGAAGTACCAGTAAAAGCCGTAGTCGTAATTGCCCACGGTTGCGAAGAACGAGATCACGAGGCGGCGCGAACGGCGCATTTCGAACACGCCGGTGCGGAACTCGTAGTGTTTCCAGAGCGTGCCGTAATCTTCCTCGTGCAGGCACACAGCATTCTTCATGGTGAAGCCGTTGCCGAAGTCGTCGGCGGACGGAATGTCGAAATAGCGGATCGTGCCGAGGCAATCGCAACCCAGTTCGAGCTGGTTCGCGAGCTTGCCGAGTCCGTATTCGCCCGCATCGAACGCGCTTTTCCAGTAGTGGTTCGTGGTGGGGTCCGAGTAGGGCACGCACATCTCGGTCACGCTCGCGCGGTAGACGATAGGGCGCGCTGCGTTCTTGCCGTCGTCCCATGTGATCTGGTGCAGCACGAGCCCTTCGCGCGGCGTGAAGCCCACGCGGAATTTCCAGTTCTGCCAACTAACCTGCCAGCCGTCTATCGTGAAGCTCGGGCCTTCGGGTTGGCTGATGGAGAGCGGCTTGACGCTCGCGCGCGGCTCGCCGAGGCTAGGCGTGTCGTAGTTATGTTTGGCGCGCGGAATGGGGATGATGCGGCCGTCGTCGATCAGCTCGATCACCTTGTGCGCGAGCAGGTCCACCACGGCGACGACACCTTCGATGGGGTGCGCGTAGCCATTGTCGGTCAGGGACTCGCGGTAGTAGCTCACGCAGCGCACGAGGCGGCGGCCGTTTTCGTTCGGGCGGTCGAACGCGCCAGCGGAGAACGGATCGACCTGTACGCGCTCGAGTTCGTCTTCGGTGAGGCCGCGCTTTTTCACGGCCTCGCGCCATGCCGAATCTTCCTTGACGATGCGCTCCGCATTCATGAAGTCTTCGATCATCACGGGCGGCTGGCCATATGGCGCGCTTTGCAAGGCGAGCGCCTTGCGCGATTCCACTTTCTTCTCGCGCAGGTCTACGACGAATTCGAGCGTCTGGCTGCGGGTGCGATCGATCGCGACGACGAAGGCGCGGCGCGAGTAGTAATCGCCGTGCTTGTAGGCGAGCACCTCTGCCTTGGCCGGCTCTCTCAGTTCGGTGACGGGAAAGCGCCCATATTCATCGAGCTGCTCCGCGGCTTTCACGATGTCACAGGCAAGCTGCATTTCGGCGAGGCTCAACGGGTCGAGCGGATGCGCGTTCGGATTCGTGTTCATAAGCATTTCGTAAGGAAGACGTTGGGCGCAACAGGGCACGGGACGGTATGCAGAATCCGCAGTCGTCTCACGCGATGTCGATGGGTCAATCGTAGAAACGCCGTATTTTTTTCGCGCTTGCAAAACGCGCCAAAGGGGCGATAGAGTGCGCCAGAGATGATCGATGGTTAAGACCATCGGCGCGTACAGGCCCCAACGGAGCGAGACATGAAAAGAGTGCCTGTCAATAGCGGTTTCCCGATGATTCGCGGTGCCGTGATGGGTCCCATCGTGCGTGCACTCGACGCCGCTGGTGCGGACTGCGATGCATTGCTGGCCGAGTTCGGCCTGAGTCGCAGGCAGCTTTCCAATCCCTATGAAATCGTCGCGCTGGGGCGTTACGTGGGCGCGTTCGAACGCGCGGCGCAGGTGCTCAACGAGCCCTTTCTCGGCCTGCGTTTAGGCGCTGAATTGCAGCTTACGGAACTGGGGCCGGCTGGCCTCGTGTTCATGTCGTCGCCCACGCTCGGCGCCGCAATCCGTAAGTTCACCGATACGCTCGGCTCGTGGCAAAGCGCGACGGCCATGGATCTCGTGAGCGACAATGCGTGGCCGATGTGGAGCTATCGCATCGCGCATACGCAGATCTGGCCGCGCCGGCAGGACGCCGAATACAGCGTATCCGCCATGTGCCACATGATTCGCCAGGTGCGGGGCGCGGCATGGACGCCGTGCGAGATTCATTTCGAGCACGCGGCGCCCGAGGACCTCAAGCCTTACTTGCGCCTCTTTCGCGTGCCGGTGCGCTTTCAGCAGCCGGCAAACGGCGTGGTCCTGCACCCGCGCGATCTCGACACGCCGCTCAAGAGCGCCGATGTGCAGATGGCGCGCATGATGGAGCGCCACGCCACCGACCTCATTTCGCGGGACACGATCCCGCATACGCTGGTGGACCAGGTGCGCGATCTCGTGACACGCCGGCTCGCGCGCGAGAAGCTCGTGGTCAGCGATATCGCGAAAGACCTCGGTCTCTCGGACCGCTCCTTGCAGCGGCATCTCGCCGACGCCGGCACCTCCGTGCGCCAGATCATTCGTGAAGAGCGCGAGCGCAGCGTGGCAGTGTTGCGCGAGCAGGAGGGCATGACCAATGCGGCCGTGGCCCGCGCAGTGGGTTATGCCGACGCTACGGTGCTATGGCGTGCGACGCGCAACTGGGGCCGGGTGGGCGCTAAACGTACCCGCTAGCACGCAAATCGTGAAAGCAAATTGATGGCTTACAGTAAGTTTGCAAACTGAATAAAGTACGCATTCCCGGTCCGTCGCATTAATCAGGATGCCAAAGGTAACAACGACCGCTTCAGCGCGGTTAAGTGAAAACCCGCTCCAGCTCTGGCGCACTTTATCGAGTAATTGGCGCGTTGCGCCAAGTTGGCGAATTTATTAGCTGCCTACCATGCGCTCAATCCGAATCGGGAAATTCGATTCGCCGAGCGCCAGAGGCACGCGGTTCTTCATCGTGTCGTGGCGAACCCAGAACAGACACCAGCAGAGGCAACGATGAACGAACCGTATTCTCCCGCTCACCTCGTTGGAGACGACGCGGCAGTGGACTCACAGCGCAGCCTGCTCGGGCTTTGGCAGATCGTCTTCCTCGTCATTTCTGCAGCGGCGCCGCTTACTGGCATGCTGGGCGCGGTCCCGCCGGCCATCAGCCTTGGCAACGGCGCGGGTATTCCCGGCGCATTCGTGATTGCGGGCGTGGTGCTGCTCGTGTTCAGCGTGGGCTTCGCTTCGATGAGCCGTCACATCGTGCGCGCCGGCGCGTTCTACGCCTACATCACGGCGGGTTTCGGCCGCCCCGTGGGCATGGCCGGCGCACTCGTCGCGTTGCTCTCGTACACGAGCATCCAGATCGCGCTGTACGGCCTGTTCGGTTTCTTTTGCACGGTAGTGCTCGGGCCATTGATGCATGGTTCGCTGCCGTGGTACGCGTATTCATTCGTGTGCCTCGTCGTCGTGCAGTTCACCGGCATTCGCGGCATCGATCTGAACAGCCGTCTGCTCGGCGTGCTCATGTGTCTCGAACTCGGCATCCTGCTGCTGCTGAGCCTCGCGATCGTGATTCATCATGGCGGACCGAATGGCCTCACGCTCGCGCCGTTCTCGCCGCGTCACGTATTCAGCGGCCACCTCGGCATCGCGGTGATGTTCGCCCTCGCGTCGTTCATCGGTTTCGAAGCCACGGCGATTTATGGCAAGGAGTGCCGCGACCCGAAGGTCACGGTGCCGCGCGCCACCTATGTTTCCGTCACGCTGATTCTCGTGTTCTTTGCGTTCGTCACGTGGGCCATTGTTTGTGCCTACGGCATCAGCAATGTCGCGGACGTCGCGACGAAACAGCCGGGCGACTTCTGGTTCATCCAGTCGGCGAAGTACCTGGGCGGCGCCATGACCACGACGATGAGCTTCCTGCTGCTTTCCAGCATCTTCGCGAGTCTGCTGTCGTTTCACAACACGATCGTGCGTTACATCCACGCGCTCTCGGGTGAGGGGATCCTCCCCGCGGTGCTCGATCGTCTGCATCCAAAGTATGGATCGCCGTATCTCGCGAGCTACCTGCAGACGCTTTCGGTTGCCGTGCCGGTGGGCCTTTTCGTTTTCGCGGGCAGCGATCCGTTCAATATCGTCTTCAGCTGGGGCTCGGCGCTCGGCACCATCGGGATCGTCATGCTGCAGGCCGTCACGAGCTTTTCGGTGGCGGCGTTTTTCTACGCCACGAAGAAGGATACGCGTCTGTGGCACGCGCTCCTCGCGCCTGTGCTGGGCGGCTGCGGTCTGCTCTCCATCGGCGTCGTGCTGATCGGCAATCTCGACGCGCTCGCCGGTTCCGATAGCCCCGCCGTACGTGCGTTCCCGTGGGTCGTGCTTGCCGTGGCGCTGATCGGCGTGGTGATCGCCTTCGTGCTCAAGCGTTCGCGGCCGGACATCTACGCGCGGTTCGGTCAATAACAACACGCGAGGGACGCGCTTCGCGCAAAGCCCTCGATTCACGAAGTTCCTGACTCGTGTGGCGCGCCCTCCGGCGCCGCGCTTCCGGCCGCGCACGCGCATGCAGCGCAGTGGGCCGCCTTTCTTCGAAAAGACATCGACATGGCAATGATCGTCAATCGCACCGCGCTGGCGCCGGCTTTGTGCGCCCTCGCGATGAGCGCACATGCGCAATCTTCAGTCACGCTCTACGGCACGGTGGACGCGGGCCTTATTTATTCGACCAACCAGCAGACCACGCACGCGGATGGCAGCACGAGCGGTCACGCAAACTGGCAACTGGGCGGCGGGAACCTCGTACCGTCGCGCTGGGGCCTCGCGGGAAGGGAGGACATCGGCGGCGGCACGAGCGTCAACTTCACGCTCGAAAACAGCTTCTTCTCGCAGAACGGCGCGCTGCTGCAGGGCGGCACGCTCTTCAACCGCAACGCCTGGGTGGGCGTGGCGAACAGCCACTACGGCACGCTCACGCTGGGCCGCCAGTACGATCCGTTCTCCGACGATCTGGGCGTCTATGTGTCGAGCAACAACTGGGCGACGCTATACGGCTCGCATTTCGGCGACGTGGACAACCTCAACGAAGCGTTCAACTTCAATAACTCGATCAAATACGTGAGCCCGAGTTTCGGCGGCCTCACGCTAGGCGGCCTGTTCAGTTTTGGCGGCGTAGCAGGGAACTTCTCACAGAACCGCGGCTGGTCGGTGGCGGCCAATTACGCCAATGGGCCGATTTCGCTTTCTGCCGGCTACCTCGAGTTGCGCAATCCGCTGCAGGCGGCGCTGGGCGGCGAGACCGGCTATATCGGCGATTTCAGTTGCAGCAATCCGGGTGCATCGTACTGCGAACTGCAAAATGCACAGCGCGTGAGCATTTTCGGCGCGGGTGGCTCGTACGCGTTCGACAAGGTCAGCGTGGCGCTCAGCTATACGCATACGCTTCTTTCGCAGAGTCTGTATTTCGCGGATGCCGCGCGGCCGCAGGGCGCGGACATCGCGTTCGACATTGCCGAGCTGAACACGTCGTGGCAATACTCGCCCGCGCTTCAATTCGGTTTCGCCTACATCTTCAACAACGCGCATCCGGACGGCGGTTCGTCCACACGGCTTCAGCAGATCAATCTGGGCGCGGTCTACAGCCTCTCCAAGCGCACCGCGGTTTATGCGGTGGCAATTGGCCAGAAGTCGTCGGGGGCGGGTCTTGGGATCGACGCCGCGCGCGGTGCGACGCAGAATCTGGCGCAGATTCCGAACCTCGTGAATTCGAACACCGACAAGCAGCTTGCCGTGATCGCGGGCATTCGCCACAACTTTTAGGCGAACGGCCGCGGCGCAGCATGATGCGCCGCGGCAACCCGCGGCGCGTACACGCTTCGCGCGACGCCCGCGCCGTTCGGCAGTAGAATGTTCGGGTCCGCTTTTCGTGTGAGCCCGCGCATGAAAGTTGCCTTGTTCGTCCCTTGCTTCATCGACGCGTTCTACCCCGAGGTGGCAATCGCCACACTGGAACTGCTGGAGCGTTTCGGCTGCGAGGTCGACTATCCGCTCGAGCAAACCTGCTGCGGCCAGCCCATGGCCAACAGCGGCGCGCAGGCCGAGGCAGCCGGCGCAGAGCGGGTGTTTGCGCGCGCTTTCGCGGGTTACGACTATATCGTCGGGCCTTCGGCGAGCTGCGTGAATCACGTGCGCGACCACTTCACCGCGATCGAGCAGACCGACGCCGTGCGCAAGGTGCGTGAGAGCACGTATGAACTTGTCGAGTTCCTGCATGACGTGCTGGGCGCGCGCGAATTCCCCTGGGCCGAATTTCCCTGGCGCGTGGGTTTGCACAATAGCTGCAGTGCGCTACGCCATCTGAAGCAAGCTTCGGTTTCGGAAATCGCGGGTCCGGCATTCTCGAAGCCACTCGCGCTGCTCGAACATGTGAAAGGCATCGAATTCGTGCAGCCGGCGCGCCCGGACGAATGCTGCGGTTTTGGCGGCACGTTCGCCGTGACCGAAGAAGCAGTGTCGGTGCGCATGGGGCAGGACAAGGTAGTCGATCACGTGAGCGCCGGCGCGCAATACATCGTGTCCGCCGACATGTCCTGCCTCATGCACCAGCAGGGCTGCGCCGAGCGCATGAGCGCGGACATCCGCTTCATCCATATTGCCCAGGTGCTCAACGGAGCGCGCGAATGAAGCGAGTCGAACATGCGAAGCTCGCCGGCACGTTTCTCTCGCGGCCGGAGCACGTAGCCTTCCACGACAAGCGTCTGTGGGACTTGCGTTCGAAGCGCGACGCGCAAGCGCACGCCATTCCCGAATGGGAAATGCTGCGCACGCTCGCTTCGCAAATCAAGGCGCACACGCTCTCGCATCTCGCCGATTACCTCGACCAGTTCACGCACACCGCGCAAGCCAATGGCGTGCAGGTCCATTTCGCGGATACGGCCGGGGAGCACAACGAAATCGTTTATCGCATCCTGAGCGAGCGCGGCATGACGGCGCTCGTGAAGAGCAAGTCGATGCTCACCGACGAGTGCGAGATGCGTGCGTACCTCGAATCGCGCGGCATTTCGGTGATGGAGACCGATCTTGGCGAGCGCATCCAGCAGCTCGACAAGCAGCCGCCCAGCCATATTGTCGTGCCCGCCGTGCACAAGCTGCGCGACGACGTGGCCGAAGTGTTCGGCCGCACCATCGGCACGGACCCGCACAACAACGACATTCACTATCTCGCGGAAAGCCAGCGCATGAATACGCGGCCGTGGTTCGTGCGAGAGAAAACGGCGGGCATGACGGGCTGCAATTTCGCAGTGGCCGAAACCGGCACGGTGGTCGTGTGCACGAACGAGGGCAACGCGGACCTGTCCGCCAACGTGCCGCCCCTGCACATCGTCTCGATGGGCATCGAGAAGCTGATTCCGCGCCTTTCCGATCTCGGCGTATTCGTGCGCATGCTCTCGCGCAGCGCGCTTGGCTCGCCGATCACGCAATACACCTCGCATTTCCGCGCGCCGCGGCCCGGTGCGGAAATGCATTTCGTGCTCGTCGACAACGGCCGGTCCGAGCGGCTCGCCATGCCCGAGTTCTGGTACTCGCTCAAATGCATTCGCTGCGGCGCGTGCATGAATACCTGTCCCGTGTACCGGCGCAGCGGCGGCCTCTCGTACGGCAGCACCTATGCGGGGCCGATCGGCGCGATCATCAATCCGACCTTCGACCTCAAACGCTTCAGCGCGTTGCCGTTCGCTTCCACGCTCAACGGCAGCTGCACGAACGTGTGCCCCGTGAAGATCAATATTCACGAGCAGATCTACCAGTGGCGGCAGGTCATCGCGGCACAGCACGAAGTGCCGTTCGTGAAGCAGGAGGTGCTGAAGATGGCGGGCCGGTTGCTCGGCAGTCCGACGCTTTATCGGGGCACGGTGAAATCGCTCGAGGGCGCGTTGCGGCGCTTGCCCAACTTCATGCTCTACAACCCGCTCAATATCTGGGGCAAGCAGCGCGATCTACCGCATGTGCCGCACACCACGTTTCATGCCTGGTACCGGAAAAACCGCAAGGGAGGCGGCGATGGCGGATCGTGAGGCGTTTCTCGCGCGCGTGCGCGCCGCGCAACCGGCGCACGAACCGTTGCCCGAGGTGCCGCTGTTTGAAGCGCCCTCGGGCGATCTGCGCGAGCGTTTTGGCGCCGCGCTCAAACTGATGGGCGGCAGCGAGACGCAGGTGCAAAGCGCCGCCGATGTGCGCGCGATGATCGTGCGCCGGTTTGGCAGCGAGGCGCGTATCGCATCGGCCACGCCGGAGATGCCGGGCACGCGCGAGATCAGCGCCGCCACGAAGCCGGCTTCGCTCGAAGACGTCGACGTGGGCGTGGTGCGCGCGCGCTTCGGCGTGGCGGAAACGGGATCGCTATGGCTGAGCGAGCGCGAGTACGTGGTGAACGCGCTCGGTTATATCGTGCAGCATCTCGTGGTGCTCCTCGATCCCGCACAGCTGGTGGCGGGGCTGCAGGACGCGTACCGGCGCGACGATTTTCGCAGCGCGCGCTACGCGGCGCTCGTCACCGGGCCGTCCGCGACGGCCGATATCGAAGGCGTGCTGATCCAGGGGGCACAGGGGGTGAGGTCGTTGACGGTGGTGTGGCTGCCGGCGCCGTGACGGTTGCACGCCATGGTCATCCACGCCCTTCTGCTGAGTGGCTTTCTGCTGGCGAGCATCGCGCTCGTGCAGGCCGTGAGCCTGCGCGGGTCGATTTCCGAATCGGTCTTGCTCGCCGCATGGGGTTTCACGCTGGGTGGCATCTATCTCGTGAGCGGCGAGGCCTGGCCCACGCTCGCCGCGAACTTCGTGATGCCCGCGCTTGCGCCGCGGCTGCCGCCCGAGGCTTACCTGTGGATCTTCCTGCCGCCGCTGTTATTCCAGGCGGCGCTCAGCGTGAACGTGCGAGAAATGCTCGGGGACGCGGCGCCCATTCTGTTGCTTGCCGTGGTGGCCGTGTTCGTGACGACCGGCGTGGTGGGCGGCGCGATCCGGCTCACGGGCCTCGGTCCGCTCGCCGACGGCCTCCTGCTCGGCGCGATGATCGCGACGACCGACCCTTCCGCCGTGCTCGCCGTGTTCCGCGAAGTGGGCGCGCCCGAGCGGCTCGTGCGCCTGGTGGAGGGCGAGAGTCTGCTCAACGACGCGGCGGCCATCGCCATTGCCGGCGTGCTGATCGCCGCGATCACGGGCGATGCCGCCCATGTCTCGGCAACGGCTGCGCTGCGCTCGCTCGGTATCGCGCTCGGCGGCGGTCTGCTCGTCGGGGCGCTGGCCGGGCGCGCGTTCGCGTGGCTCCTGCCGGCGCTGGGCGGCGAGGGCAAAGCCGAGATCTCGCTGAGTTTCGCGCTGCCGTATCCGCTCTATCTCCTCGCCGACCAGACCTTGCACGTCTCGGGCGTGGTGGCTGTGGTCGCGGCCGGGCTCGTCATCAGCGGGCTGGGGAGCACGCGCCTGTCGCCTGTGAACTGGAAGCATCTGCAGCTGATCTGGGAGCAGATCGCGGCCATGGCGGGCGCGGCGATCTTTCTGCTCGCGGCCATGCAGATTCCAGCCACATTGCGCCACGCGCAGTGGCTCGATCTCGTCGCGCTCGCCGTCTTGGTGGTGGCGGCGTTCGCGGCGCGGGTCGTCGTGGTGTTCGGCATGCTGCCGCTGCTGAGCCGGCTGCGGCTCACGGAGCCCGTGAGCGCGGCCTATAAGCTCGTGATTGCATGGGGTGGGTTGCGCGGCGCGGTCACGCTCGTGCTCGCGCTCGGCCTCGCGCAGGACACGGCGCTGCCCGATGCCACGCGCCGCTTCGTCGCGATTCTCGCGACGGGCTTCGTGCTCGTGAGCCTGATCGTGAACGGCACGTCGCTCAAGCTGCTGATCCGGCGGCTGCGCCTCGATCTGCTTTCGCCCCAGGAACAGGCGCTGCAGCAAAAGGCGGTGCAGCTTTCGTCGATCGGTGTATCCGAGCGCGTGCATATGGCGGCCCGCACCTTTCACATTCCCGATACGATCGCCGACGAGGCCTGCCATACGTTCCGGCGCAGCGTCGACATCAGCGCGACAGCATTCGATTTCGAAGCGGCGCTCTCCGACCGCGAGCGTCTCGTGATCGGCCTCGTCACCCTCGCGGCGAAGGAGCGCGACCTCATTCCTCAGTATGGCAGCGGCATCATTACGATCCGCAATCTCGACGCCATGATGCGCAACACCGACGCCATGATCGAAGAGGCGCGCGCGGGCGGGCGCCTCGGTTATCAGCGCGCGGCCGCCAAAATACTGGCGGATACGCTCGAGATGCGCGTCGCGCGATGGCTTTATCGCTGGCTGCGCGTGCGGCAGCCGTACGGCGACGCGCTCGCCGATCGCTTCGAACTCCTGATGTGTCGCCGGGTAGTGCTGCACCAGCTGATCGTTTTCAACGACCGTAGTCTGACGCCGCTGCTAGGCGAGCGTCTCGCGGCGCTGCTCAAGACGATACTCAAGGCGCGCATCGCGACAGCCGAGCATGGCCTCGCGGATGTGCGCCGTTGCTTCGGCCACGCTTCGAACGTGCTCGAGCGGCGCATGCTGCTGCTCTACGCGCTGCGTGAAGGACGCGAACGCGTGCAGGCCATGTACGAGGACCGTTCGATATCGAAGGAAATCTACGATTCGATCCGGCGCGAGCTGGACACCGCGTGGAAGCTCGCGGTACCGCGGGCGCATCCGGATCTCGTGCCGGGCGAGACCCACGCGAAGGCGATTCATACGCGCATCGACGCATTGAGTCCCGGCGGGGCCGAAGCCGACGCCGGCGCAAAGCGCGCGGCACCCGCAGCCCCCACGGCGGCCACAGCGTCCGTAGTGGCGCACACCGGCCCCGCCGCGCAGATGGACGCCGCCGAAGAAGAAGAGCGCAGGCCGTCGCCATGACCGAATTCGAGTCGGCGTTGCTCGTGTTCGCGCTGCTGCTCGGCGGCACGGGCCTCGGCGTGCTGTTGCGGCCATTATTGCCCGAGGAGCATCGCAAGCATGAAACCGTGCAACTCGTGCAGCTCGTGATCGGCATGCTGGTGACGTTTGCGGCGCTCGTGCTGAGCCTGCTCACCGCGTCCGCGAAATCGGGCTTCGATACGGCGACCAACGACATGCGCGCCTACGCCGCCGACCTGATCCAGCTCGATCAACGCCTGCGCGACTACGGCCCCGACGCGACCACGGCCCGCACCTTGCTGCGTGCCTATACGGCAAGCGCCATCGCCTCGACCTGGACGCAGGAAAAGCCGCCGCCGGGCAACTACTATCCTCATGATCCGGGCGTCGGCAACGACGAACTCGAAAGCCGGCCGCTCGGCGCGCTGCTCGACTCGGTGGGGCACGAAATCGCGACGCTCGCGCCGCGCGACGCTTACCATCAGGCGCTCGTCAGCCCGCTCTCGCAGATGTTCGACCGCGTGACCGATACGCGCTGGCGTCTGATCGAAGAGGCGCACGGGACGATTTCGCGGCCGTTTTTCACGATGCTCGCACTCTGGCTGATCCTGATCTTCCTGAGCTTCGGCCTCGTCGCGCCGCACAACGCGCTGGCTATCGTGCTGATCCTGCTTGGGGCGGTGTCGATTTCGTCGGCGGTCTATGTGATCGCCGATCTCGATACGCCGTTTACGGGGCAACTCGTACTGTCGAGCGATGCGATGCGCGACGCGCTGGCGCACATGAATGCGCCGGCCGAATAGCGACGCGAGCGCGCCATTGCGCTAGACTCGCGCGACGTGACGCGTACAGGTAAGGAGGTTCGCAATGGTGTTGCGCAAGACGCTCAATGCTTCGCGGCTGCAGGAGGAAGTGCACCGGCGCATCCACAAGCTACAGGAGGTCGTCGACGACGGCGTGAAGATCGGCGTGCCGCGCCCGCAGCGACAGGAGCCCGACCGCAGCGGCTGTAACTGGACGATGCCGCACTTTCATAACGTGGCCGGCTTCGAAGCTACCGTGGCGCGTGTGTTGGAGCAGGTGCGGGCCGAGTACAACCTCGCGCAGGCAAAGGATGAAGCCGTGGAGGACGATGCCGGCCAGGCGGCCGACGGGCGCAATCCGTTCGGAGGAGCGACGCGCGCCACTGCGGAGAATCCGTTTGGCGGACCGAAACCCGCGCAGGCCGCGAACCCGTTTGGAGGGGCGGGGCCGTCGGCCAGGCAGGATCCGTTCGGCGATAGCCCGCCCGCGAATGACGGAACGCCGCCTGCGAAGGGCAAGCGCCCCGCGAATCCGTTCGGCGATTGACCGACGCGCCGCGCGCCGCCCAATGCGAGCGGCGCGCGTGCCGAATTTCAGCTTTCTTGCGCAGCGGCCTTGCTGCGCGCGCGACGCGCACGCGACGGCGCTTTCTTTGCAGCGGGCCCGGCCGGCGCTGCTGCGGCGCTCGACGGTTCCTCGCCGGCGCTGGCGGGCGTTTCGGCTGCTCCCTTCGATGTTTTTTTGCGCGCGGGGCTCTTGCGTGCCGGTGTTTTGCGCGCTCGCGCGGGGGCGGGCGCGGCAGGCTCGACATCGGCAGCCGGCTCGGGCGCCGCAGGCGCCTCGTAGGCCTCTTGCGGCACGTGGGCGCTCTCGTTCGCGTCGAACGGCTCGGCAGAGAAGGGCGGCACGGCCTCGTGCCGATGCGCTGCGTGCACAAGTGCCTCGACCGGTTCGAACGGGATTTCGCCTTGTGTCTCGACCGGCTGCTCGACGGCGGCTTCCCGTCCATCCGCCGCGCCGCCTCCACGGCCGTTGCGGCGGCTCTTGCGTCTGCCGCGCGGCTCCTCGGCACGCGCTGCCGTGTTCTCGGGCGCTGACACGCTGGCGGCGGAAGCCGCGAGCGGGGGCGGGTTCAGCCGCGACACCCACGTACCCGACTTGTCGTCGCGGCCCACTTCGAGCAGGCCGCGCGACTGCGCTTCCTCGAGCAGATTGCCGAATGCCCGAAAGCCGTAGCGCGTTTCGTTGAAGTCGGGCCGGCGGCGCTTGATGGCGCTCTTGAGCACCGAAGCCCAGATCTTGCCGCTTTCGCCACGCTCCAGCACGAGCGCGTCGAGCGTTTCGATCGCGAAGGCAACGGCCTTCGACTTGCGCTCGTCGCCGTCCTGCTTCGGCTGGCGTTCCTCGCCGCCCTGGCGTTTCGCGCCGCCGCCGTCCTTGTTCTTGCCCTTGCCGTGCGCCTGCTGATCGCGTACGAGCTCGCGCACCAGATCGTCGTAGAAGATGAATTCGTCGCAATTGGCGACGAGCAGGTCGGAGGTGGAGTGCTTCACACCCACGCCGATCACCTTCTTGGCGTTTTCGCGCAGCTTCGAGACGAGCGGCGAAAAGTCGGAGTCGCCGCTCACGATCACGAACGTGTCCACGTGCGACTTCGTATAGCAGAGATCGAGCGCGTCCACGACGAGGCGGATATCGGCCGAATTCTTGCCCGACTGGCGCACGTGGGGAATTTCGATCAGCTCGAAGCTCGCTTCGTGCATCGCGGCCTTGAAGCCCTTGTAGCGCTCCCAGTCGCAATAGGCCTTCTTCACGACGATGCTGCCTTTGAGCAAGAGCCGCTCCAGCACGGGCTGGATATCGAAGCGGTCGATCTTCGCGTCGCGCACGCCGAGCGCGACGTTCTCGAAGTCGCAGAACACCGCCATGCTGACGTTTTCCTGTGGGGAAGCCATGTGATTGATTCGTTCCATCTACCGTTTGAATTCACATGATAGCCGGTTGCTCCGTGGCGGGCGGGGAATCGCGATTGCGGCGCCTCGCTTTGCGCGGCATTTGGTTGCGTGCGCAAAGCATGGTTCTTTTGAAGGTGCTTCGAAGCGAGGCGCCGCACGAGTGTGGTGCGCGCCGCACTCGTGCGCTCGAACGAAGCGGCGCGTGTGCAAGCGGGAGCGGAGCGTCAGTTCTTCTTGTTGCGCACGAATCGCAGGGCGAAGCGCACGAGCCGCGGCATGGTTTCGGGCCGCAGCAGACGCTTGTCGTAGCCCGAAAAGCGCCGGTCGTTTTCGGCGAGACACAGGCGCATGAGTTCCGGCACGCTGATGTCCACGTCCGTCACCTGTTGCGCGCCGTTCATCGTGAAGTTGTTGTCGTGCCTGTGTTCGTTGCCCTCGGCGTCCATGGCACGAGCGAGGCCAATGCGTTCCCACGCCAGAAAGGCCCAGACGCCGGCCACCTTCAGCTCGAAGCGCAGGCGCTGCCACGCGTTGAGCCGGGCGCGGTGCCAGGCCACCCAGTTCGCGAACAGCAGGATATGGCGGCATTCTTCCTGCATGACGGGCTCGAACGTGTCGATGAGTTCGGGCGGAAAGAGGCCCGAGCGATGCGCGAGCTCGAAGAGGCCGAATGCGAAGAAGCTGTCCACGCATTCGCTGTAGCCCGTCACGAGGTAGGCCCATTCGGTGTCCTTGGGGTACACGTAGGGTGGCTCGCTCGCGAGCTTGATGCCGTACGCCGCCACCATGCGCGATAGCACTTCCTTGTGGCGGTTCTCCTCCCACGCATTGAGTGCGAGCGCATCGCGCATCATGGCGTCGTCGAGCGAAGCGGCATAGGCGGCCATGCGCAGGCGCGCGCGGCCTTCCGTCTGCACGGCGATGTCCCAGATGGGCAGGGCGGTGATGCGCGCGAGCGCTGCGGGTTCGAGTTGCGGCCAGTCGAGTACCGAGGGCCGGTAGGGATTGAAGGTCTCGCGGAACATGCGGCACATTTCGTCGCGATGGACGTCGGTGCCGGGCGTGAGCGCACCGGTGGCGCGGCTTGTCCAGTGGCGCGCGTTGCGCTCGGCGGCGTCGAGCGTCTCGCGGTCGGGGCGCTCGACGGGCAATGCCGGCGCGTTGAAGCCAGGAACGAATTGCGACGCATCGAAGGCGTCGAGTATCAGATCGTCCATCTCGCTGTTCTGTCGCTGTTGGCGACACACGCGATGCGTTTACGGTCGCCGGGATGCACAAGAGAAGGCAGTCGTTGCAAGAGCTTACTTCGAACCGGCGCGGCGCGCGACGAGCGCGGCGCTCCATCGAGTCGTTAGCTATCGTTTAGACGTCGATGCTGCCGCTCGAGGCGTATCGCGGCTATCGCGTGCATCTCTTCGACGGGCCGCACGACATGTCGCCGGAACGCGTCGAGGGCCGGCTTCAGCAGCACAAGGCAAAGGGTGCCGAGCAGTAGCGGGTCATCTTGCAAACGCGGCACGTGTGTAACCCGCGCGGCGCTTGCGCGGACTTCAGCGCAATTGCGAGAAAGCGATCAACAGCACCATGCCGCCGATGGCGCCGTCGAGCACGCGCCACGCGCCCGCCCGCCGGAACAGCGGCGCGAGCGCGCGTGCGCCATAGCCGAGCGCGACGAACCATATCGCGCTCACGGACATCGCGCCGATCGCGAAGGCGAGGCGGCTGCCTTGCGGTTCTCTCGCGCCGGCCGTGCCGATCAGCAGGAAGGTGTCGAGATACACGTGCGGATTGAGCCAGGTGAACGCGAGCGTCATGAGGATGATCGGCCAGGCGCGCGGCTCGGGCGCGTCCGCCTGGGCATGGCTCTGAAGCACCGCGTGCGACGGGCGCACCGCCCGGCGCAGCGCGCCGACGCCGAACCATACGAGCCAGGCGAGCCCCACGTAGAGCACGAAGTGCACGAAGGCCGGATAGCGCTCGACGAGCGCCGAGGAGCCGCCCACCCCCGCGCCGATCAGCACGAAGTCGGACAGTGCGCAGAGCAGGACGATCTTGCCGACGTGCGAGCGCAGGATTCCCTGACGCAGCACGAACGCATTTTGTGCGCCGATCGTGACGATGAGCGAGGCGCAGAGCGCCGCGCCGTGAGTGAAAGCGAGCCAGTTCATGACGGTTGCGGACAAGGTAAGAGCCGCGGGCGGCGCAGGGTGCGGCGCCTGCGGTCATTGGACATCGACAGGGAATGGCGCTAGTCTGCCGCCAGGAGCTGCATAAGCAAAGCTCATTTTCATTAACTAGATTAAGGAACGCTAATGCTCGACTATGCCTTGCTCGATGCGCTCGCCGCCGTCGTGCGGCATGGTTCGTTCGATCGCGCCGCGGGCGCGCTCAACGTCACGCCCTCGGCGGTATCGCAGCGTGTGAAGCTGCTGGAGGAGCGTGTGGGCACGGTGCTCGTGAAGCGCGGCCAGCCGTGCGTCGCGACGGCTTCCGGCGCGCTGCTGTGCCGTCATACGGAGCGCGTGCAGTTGCTCGAGGCGGAACTGGGCGGGGCGATGCCGACCTTCACGAGCGCGCTGGGGGCGGCGCGGCCGACGCTGCGCGTGGCCGTCAACGACGACAGCGTGGGCACCTGGTTCATCGACGCCGTAGCGGCCTTCTGCGTCGAGCGCGGCATTCTGCTCGACCTCGTGATCGACGACCAGGATCACACCGCGCAACGCATGCGCGACGGCAGCGTGCAGGGCGCCGTCACGACGCAGGCCGAACCGGTGCAGGGCTGCCGCTCGACCCGCCTCGGGCGCATGCGTTACCTCGCCGTGTGCTCGCCTGCGTTCTTCGAGCGGCATTTCGCGCAAGGGGTGACGCGCGAGACGTTGCGCCACGCGCCGTGCATCGAATTCAATCCCAAGGATCAGCTGCAAAAGCGCTTCATTCGCCGTATCACGCGCGCGCAGATCGACGCGCCGTTGCACTGGATTCCCCATGTGGCCGGGTTTCTGCGCTGCTGCCTGAATGGTCTGGGTTGGGGCATGTGTCCGGAGCGCATGATCGCACCGCATCTCGCGCGCGGCGAACTCGTCGAGCTCACGCCCGGCCGCACGCTCGACGTCGAACTCTACTGGCAGAGCTGGCGGCTTTCCATTGGCTGGCTCGACGACTTCGGCGCCATGCTCAAGGCGCGCGCCGGAGCATTTCTCGATCAGGGCCGCGGCGCGTAAGACGCGCGTCTCGCGATATCTTCATTCGTTTGCCTTTATCCGCAGATTCAATGGTGGATTAGCGTGCTGACTTTCGGTGCGGACGACAGCGCTTGCAGGTTCACCGTTTTGGTGCTGTTGGTTTCCCGCGCGTTGCGCAATGTCGGCATTGACGCGCGGCAAAGTGTCTAAAGCCATATCCGGAATCCATTAATTCCTTTTCGAATAGTGGAATGTCTCGATATTTCATGTACGTAGAGGACGCAAGCTTCATGCGAGAATTTTCTGTCCAATAGACTGACGTTTAGTATGTGATATGTCTGAAGCCCCTTGTCGAATAGGTGCATTGCGTTTCATTGATCGGTCACGTCCCGTGTGTAAGAGTGGAACCGTCGCGGCGCCGTTAAAGACCGTGAGAGCGGCCATGGACGGGCGTTCCAGGCGTTATGCGCTCGTGGGACGCAGCGGGCGCTGTAACAATTCAGTTATGTGGAAAAGGCGCGCGACTCGTGACATCCCGCCTCGAACCGGTTATTTTTTCCGCAGTGAGATTGTTAAGTATCATCAAATCGGCAAAAAAGTTCACAGATGTAAAGAAACCAGCATTGGAGGCTTGCAGTCGGAACTGAAAGCTCCGCCATCCCGGTTTTTTGCATTTGGCATTATCGTGTGAAAATTGCGTTTTTCCTGTGGATTGCGAGTTGGACACGCTATAATCCGGACGTGGCAGAGTGCTTATTCGACCGGCATATTTGAATCGTTTCCACGTGCACGAGGTGCATTATGACGAAATTAGATACCGGCAGCGTTTGGCAACAAACCATTGACCTTCTGTCCGCGGCTTCCGAGCCGCTAAGCCTGGACAGTGAATTCGAAGGCGGCAGGAGCTGCAAACCGGTACCCATCACACGCGGCGCATCGGAGGCGGCCAACCGGCGGCGTGCCACTGTCCGGTCGTGGGATGCGCAGGGCATCACCTTGATCCGGCGGCATGATCCGGACAGCATCACCGTTTGCTGGAGCGACGCGACCTATGGCCGCTACTCCGACCAGTTGTGGCGCGTCTGCACGGCGCGCCGCAGCGCCGTTTGCGCGCTGACCGGCGAGAAGATCCGCCGCGGCGACGCGGTGTTCCGGCCGAGCCCCAATCGCCGTCATCGCCCGGCCAATGCCGACGCGATGATCCTCGCGAGCAAGCTCGACAACCTTCCCAACGCTGTCGTCGCGGCGCGTCTGGACGAAGCGCTGGCTGCCTGAGCGGCGTCCCTCCGGGCGCACCGGCCGCCCGCGCGGGTATGCCGCCGCGGCTCACGTGTCACGCGGCTGGCCATACCTCGTCGTTTCCATGTCATGACGCTGTAAAAGAACAACGGCGCCCCCAGGGGCGCCGTTGTTCTTTCGCGGCGACAAAGTCGCCACCGTTCGCGGGCGCCGGCGCAACCGGCTCCCGCTCCAGCGGCGTACCCCTCACACGGTGGCGTCGCGGGCGTTTTCCTCTTCGAGCGCGTCGCGCGTCTCGGGCATCGCCAGCCAGACCATCAGCACCGCGGCAGCGCCTGCGCTCGCGAGCGCGAGGAAGCTCACCGTGTTGCCCAGGTGATCGGCGATAAAGCCGGCAAGCGCCGTCGAAAGCGTCGCCCCGATCCCCGCCGAAAGTCCGAAGAGTCCGATACAGAGGTTGTAGCGGCCTTTGCCGCCCGCCACGTCGGCGGCGATGAGCGGCAGCATCACGCCGAACACAGCGGCCGAAAGACCGTCGAGCATCTGCACCGGCACGAGGAAGTACGGATTGCCGACGGCGGCGAACAGCAGCGCCCGCAGCGGCAGCGCGCAAAAGCCGAGAATCAGCACGGGGCGGCGCCCCCATGCCTGCGCGGTACGGCCGACCCAGGGCGACATCAGCGCGACGATGGCCTGAGGCACGATAATGCACGCCGCAATCACGAGCTGAACGTTGTCGCCCATGCCGGCCGTCACTTCGCCGGCGGCGAGGTTGAGCATCGCGGCGTTCGACAGGTGGAACAGCACCACGCAGGCCGCGAAAGTCAGCATGCGCCGGTCGCGCAGCAGGTCGAAGATCGTTTCGCGAGGTTCGCCTGCGGCTGCCGCGCCGGCCTTGCCGGGCCTGGCCGCGGGTTTGGCGTAAGCGGCGTTCTGGTCGTACTTGATCATCGCGAGCGCGACGAGCGCGGGCAACGCGAGCGCGGCCGTCAGCCAGAACACTGAGCGCGGCGAGAAGTACTCGCCGCACAAGCCCATCAGGCCGGCGGCCACCGCGCTGCCGATCGAGGCCCAGCGCGCGTTGCGGCCGAGCCGGTCGCCCAGATTCTGGCGGCCCACCAGCGCGAGCGCGAGCGCCGCCATGGCCGGCACGAGCATGCAGCTGGCGAAGCCGTGGAAGATCTCGGCGGCCATCACCGCCACGACGGTCGGGCTCGCGGCGAGCAGGACGGCCGAGATGATGATCGCGATGATCGCCCACGCGGCGGCCGCCTTCTTGTTGCGCAAGGCGTCCACAGCCGCGCCGCCCGGCACCTGGCTCACCATCGCGCTGATCGTGCCCACCGAAAGCGCCAGGCCGATCTCGCCCTGGGTCCACTTGTGCGACGCCAGATACGAGGCAATGAACGGCCCGAAGCCCGTCTGCACGTTCGCCACGAAGAAGTTGAGCCAGTCGAGCGCGCGCACGCTGCGCTGGTCTGGATTGGGTTGTTGCATGGTGCCGTCCGTCATTTGGCACCGTGGGCATTGGCCGCGGAGGCGACGGGTGAGGCAGCGGGCGCCGCTTGCGCAGCCGGGGCGGCCGCGGCCGGCGGCGGGGCGGCGGGCGTCACCGCGTGCACCGGCTGGTCGGGCGCGTAGGGCGGTGAGGCGTCCACCTGCTGATCGCTCATTTCGAGCTGCGCCTCGAGCGTATTGTTCTTCGTGACGAAATGCAGCGCCGACCAGTCGGCCGCGATCGTGTGGCGTTTCTCGAGCGTGCCGCTCACGTCGAGCACGACGGCCTGCGGGGCGGCACTGCCGTCGAGCAGCACGTCGACCACGCGGCCCACCTTGGCGCCGTTGGCGCGTTCCACGTCCGCGTCGAGCATGGGCAGGCGCGTCGCGCTCGCCTCGGGGTTGCCGGGCTGCGGGGCGCCGGGCTTGGGCCGGTCGGGGACCTGCAGCTGGTTCGCCGGCAGGGCGAGCGTGATGGCAGGCGTTTTCGGCTGGGTATTCACGCGCACGCCGCTCCACGGGAAGTTGGCCTTGCGATCGCCAACGCCCATGAAACCCTGCAGATTCACCACGACGTCGACGGGCTTGCCGCCAGGGCCCGTGACCATGTCGACGGCGCGGCCTACGACCTTGCCGTCGGTCTTTTGCACTTCGCTGTCGAGCAGCGTGCGGAAGGTGCCGCGTTCGAGCGTGCGCACCTGCACGAGGGGCGCCGGGGGCGGCGCCGGCGGGGCGCTTGCGGGGGCGGGCGGCGGCGGCGGCGG